>JAZSKR010000013.1:0-24950 GCA_045534955.1 Bacteroidaceae bacterium | reverse complement strand
GATAAGGTATCATACGTATCAACCGGTGGCGGTGCTCTTCTTGAGGCTATCGAGGGTAAAGTTCTGCCCGGTATCGCTGCTATCAAGGGTTAATCCGAATATTTTTAGTATATTTGAAACCGCGGGAGCAATACTCCTGCGGTTTCTTTATTATGGGTGTCGAGGAAGATATAAAGAAGCGTGCGCAGCACATCAGGGAACTGTTGCTCAGCGCACATCTCAAGGAGGCATTGGAGCAGATACAGGCTCAGATGTCGGGCATATCGGACTGGAGCGCATCGTCCCGTTTTGAGGATATTGACCGCTCCTACAGGTACATGCTGCAGTATTACAGCCAGGGTTCGCCCGATGAGCACCGCAACGAGGTCTACCGCCAGCTGGTGCGCCGTGCCCTGCTTCTGAACGATGACGTACTCCAGGCACGCCTGCAGCCTACGTCCATGCTTCTCTACTACCAGCACCTGCGCTCCACCCAGTCACGTACAGAGAATATAGAAGGACTCCGCCTGGCGCTGGAATCATTTGCCGAACTTGGCGATACCGACACCCACGAGCGTAACCTGGGCCTTCTGTTTGACCTTATCTGGACCAACGGAGAGTGGAATTCAGGTGATTCAGCATCACTGCTTGAACTCATTGATTCTCCGCTTGTTATAGAGGATGATTCAGCCCTTGCCATAAGCGCCGTGACGCTCTCCCTGATGGAGCGTTTTGATCCGCTCAAATGCATATTCCTGTGCCAGGCTGCCCGCAATCTGAGTACCATAGTATCGGTCCGTGCACTCACGGGACTGGCAGTGGCATTGGGCGGTTACAATGACATTATGCCCTACTTCCCCGAGGTTACTGACAGCATCAGGCTTCTGCAGGACGAGCCGGACATATGCGAGCGTATGCTCAAAGTGCAGATGTCACTGCTTCTGTGCCGTGAGACCAAGGAGATAGACCGCCGCATGCGTGAGGAATTCATCCCCACGATGCTGCGCAATCCCAAACTGGGCGACCTTATGCGTGAGGAGTTGGAGCGTGACGACGTCAGCCCTGACTGGAACGAGTGGATTGAGAAACCCGAGATAAAGGACAAACTCATGCAGATGTCCGAACTCCAGATGGAGGGTGCCGATGTCTATATGAGCACCTTCTCCAACCTCAAGAACTACCCCTTCTTCCGCGAGATACACAACTGGTTCCGCCTCTTCAGCATAGACCAGCCCGATGTACGCAAAGCCCTTGGAGACGATGCTTTGGCCTCAACCATAGGCAAATCAATGCTCTCCAGCGGCATATTCTGCAATTCGGACAAATACTCAATTGCCCTGACTTTCTCACAGATACCGCGTGAGCAGCGTGACCTGCTTACGGGACAGATCAATGAAGAGGCCCTTGAGGCAATGGATGAAAAAGCCACAAGCGCATCGCCCCGGAATGCCACAGAGACCTTCTCGGCCCGTCAGTATGCTCATGACCTGTATCGGTTCTTCAATCTGTTCAGCCGCAGGCATGAATTCCGGAACCCGTTTGACAGCAACCTTAACCTATTGACAGGCAGTCCGGTATCACCTCTTCTCCAAACCGTAGAGTCAGAGCAGGCAATAGCAGTCTGGCTGCTTGGAAAGAACTATTATGATGAGGCCGTACAGGCATTCCGCCTGATGGAGTCCACCGCGCACCCCTATTCTACCGATTACCGTTTCTATCAGCAACTGGGATATGCCCTGCAGCGTACCCAGTCTTATAATGAGGCGCTCGAATCATATCGCCGGTCGGACATACTTCAGGGCGGCAACAACTGGACACTGCGCCATTCGGCCCAGTGCCTCAGGATACTCGGACAGGCCGATGAGGCTCTTGAACTGCTGTTGCAGGCTGAGAAGAACAGTCCGGATAATCTCTCGCTGCAGATTCAGATAGGTGACTGCCTGGTTGACCTTAAGCGTTATGACGATGCCCTGACGCGTTTCTTCAAGGTTGATTACCTTAAACCTGATTACCCCAAGGCATGGAGGGCAATAGCCTGGTGCGCCTTTTTGGCCGGCAGAACTGACAGATCCATAGAGTATTACGATAAGCTTCTTAAAGGAAAGCCTACTGCCAATGACTGCCTTAACGCAGGTCACGCCTATTTTGTTGACGGAAACATCCAGATGGCCGTTTCATTGTACCGGCGCAGCCGCAAAGCCATGGGAGACGGACAGTTTGACACAGAATTCGGTAAAGACCGTCAGCTATTGATTGAAAAAGGTATATCAGAGCAGGATATTCCCCTTCTTTTGGACCTTATCTGATTTAACTTTTTGCTATTTTTGTAATCTAATAGAGAGTGAAACTATAACCAAATAACCAATTATATCAAAATGACAGCCAATAGACTTTTCAAAAGCGTAATGCTTCTTCTGGCTTGCGCTCTGGTTCTGTCCACACAGAACTCATTCGCTGCGAAAAAAGACAAGGATGGTGGCCAGGTCAAAGCCTCACAGCGCTTTGTCCACAATTACGGTGGCCGCGGTAACCCCTACCTGCCCCTTTGGGAACATGTACCTGACGGTGAGCCCAAAGTATTTGAGGACCCTGACCGTCCCGGACATTACCGTGCATATATCATCGGCTCACACGATGTAAGCGCCAACCGTTACTGCGGTCCCGATATCCGTATCTGGTCTGCTCCAGTTGAGAACCTTAACGAGTGGCGTGATGACGGTCCTGTATTTACATATCAGGCTGCCAACGGCCGTTGGGACGTCATGTACGCTCCTGATCTGGTTGAGGTTATCGAGAAGGATGCCAAAGGCAAGGACAAGAAAGTCTACTATCTCTATCCCCACAGCCGTGGTCCCCGCAGAGAGGCAATGGTCTGCAAGGGTGACCGTCCCGACGGCCCCTTCACTCCCCTGAACCTTGACGAGAATGAGGCTGCAATCGCAGGCAGCTGCATCGGCTTTGACCCGTCAGTATTCATTGAGAAGATAACCGATAAGAACGATCCCGACTACGCAAAGGGCTTCCGCGCATACGGATTCTGGGGATTCCAGCACTCAACAGGTGCCCAACTCGACCAGGAGACCATGTACTCAGTACGTCCCGGCACAACTCCGGTTGATCCTCTGCTGCCCGCCAGCTCACGCTACGGTGTGGTTCGTGACCGTCAGGGAACAGTCTACACTGCTCTTGCCGAGGGGCAGAATCCCGGTGACTTCAACTTCTTTGAGGCATCTTCAATCCGTCAGGTGGGTAACAAGTATGTCATGATATTCTCAGGTTACTCAGGTCCCGACTACGGTCTGGGTTCAACCAACTCAGCCCTGCGTTACTGCTACGGCGATTCTCCTCTGGGTCCCTGGAAGAGCGGCGGTGTAGCTGTTGATTCACGCGGCCCCATCCTCAACGAGGACGGCACCAAGCTGATCACTGCTAACTTTGCACACAACACCCACGGCAGTATCGAGCAGATAAACGGCCAGTGGTACATATTCTATCATCGTCCTCCGCGCGGCAACGGTAACGCCCGTCAGGCTATGGTTGCCCCCGTTAAGATCACATGGGATGAGAAACCCGTATCAGAGGGCGGTAAGGTAGTCATTACAGGTTATGATCCTTATGCTCCCGATGAGGTTTGGACTGCCAAGGCTTCAAACGGTGACGAGTACACCGGCGCTGAGGTTACATCTGAGGGATTCAACATCTACGGTCTGCCCCCTTACGCGTACTATTCAGCAGGTTACGCTTGCGTATTCACCAACAAGAACGGTGGCCAGAACCGCAACTCACTGCAGGATAACTGGGATATCTGGAACAACGAGCAGGTCTGCAACGTTGACGCCGGCGATATCATCGGTTACAAGTACTTCGGTCTGGGCGGTCTCAAGAAGGACAGCAAGGGTGTTGAGGCTTTTGACGGTACAACTTCAAAGCAGCACTCATCATTCAACGTATGGTTCAAGCGTACAGCCGGTGAGGGTGGCATCAACATCAAGGTCATGATGGACGGTCCCTGGAAGAATGACGTATGGAACGGTAAGGAAATCGGTAAGATCAAGATTCCGGCTTCTTCACCCGTTGACAAGATTGAGAAGTATACAATTGATGTTTCTGAGTTCGTTGACGACGTAGAGGGTAAGCACGCCATCTATCTGGTATTTGACGCTGCTACCGATGGAGCAATCGGCGTATTCTATGGTTGCGGCTTCAGCACCAAGACTACATCACTCAAGCGCCCCGTGCCTCCCACTCTTAACGTAACAATAGGTGGCAAGGCAATTGAGCTTCCCGCCGAGCCCGTTCACTCAAATGACAACAACGGTTACACCGACAACACTCATTATGAGATGGACTACAAACTGGAGCCCGGTCAGAAGTCAAAGGTTGCAGTTGAGTGCCTCTGGTCAACAATGCAGTTCTGGGTAGAGCAGATCAAGGGCGATGAAGGCACCGCCGTCATCACAGCCGAGTACCTCTTCCCCGGTACCACCAGCAAACAGACCAAGGTCTACAAAATCAACATCTCCAAGTAAAATATAGGAAATCAAAAAAGAGGCGGCCAAACGGTCGCCTCTTTTTTATTAAAAAACTCGCCTTAGATTTGCTGGTTCCAAAAAAAATAGCCACCTTTGCACCGCTTTAAGGAAGGATGGCAGAGTGGTCGAATGCGGCGGTCTTGAAAACCGTTGACCTTCACGGGTCCGGGGGTTCGAATCCCTCTTCTTCCGCAAACAGGTTTCCAATAGGGAGCCTGTTTATTTTTATGCTTTTTTTCTATCTTTGTGTGGTTATTTTTGATATTATAATATGGACAAGAATAAGGTTACGGAGTTCCTTAAACACAGGGTGCTGGAGAGATTTGCCTTGGGGGCCGATGCGGCATCGCAGGAGGAGGTTAATTCCAATATCCATAAGGGAATAACGATTCGGGGCACAAACCTTTGGGTCCTGATATTCGCCATATTCATCGCATCGCTGGGTCTTAACACCAACTCAACGGCCGTTATCATCGGCGCCATGCTTATATCCCCTCTTATGGGACCTATCATCGGCATGGGATATTCAATGGGAGTTTATGATTTCAACCTGCTTAAGGAATCACTGCGTAACTTCCTATTTATGATTGTGGTAAGCCTTATCACATCGGCTGTATTCTTTACGCTTCCGCTTATCACATCCACCCAGAGCGAGTTGCTGGCACGTACGCAACCTACCACATATGATATTCTGATTGCACTATTTGGCGGTCTGGCCGGAATGGTTGCCCAAACACGTAAGGACCGCACAGGTACCGTAATTCCGGGTGTGGCCATTGCAACCGCACTCATGCCCCCACTCTGCACGGTAGGTTACGGACTGGCCACGCTGCAGTTCCGCTTTATGCTGGGGGCGCTGTATCTGTTTACCATCAACTCCATTTTCATTGCGCTGGCATCATTCATCGTAACCCGCGTAATGAAATTCAAGATGATAGGTGAACTGGAGCCCGACAAGCTCAAAAAACTTAAGCGCGCCATGGTTGCGGTCATTATCATTGTCACCCTGCCCAGCGTACTGATAGCCATCTCAATCATACAGAGGTCTGCATTCGAGGCCAATTACCGCAACTTTGTGGACGAGGCTTTCAAATATGACAACACTTTCGTAGTTGAATCTAAATATGAGTACAACGCCAACCCGCGCAAGCAGTCTGTGATTGAGGTGCGCCTGTTCGGTGAGCCGTTATCGGACAACGTAATCAACAACATACGCGGTCAGATGTCAAGCGTTTACCATCTGCCCAAGGTTGACCTGGTTGTGCGCCAGTCCAACCAGGAGGACGGCGGAATAGCCATCACGGCCCTGCAGAGCAACTACACCGAGATGCTCAACGAGAAGAACCGCCAGATATCACATCTGCAGGAGCAGCTCTCATCCATACGTACGGCCGATACGCTTGCCGTGAGCAGCATGACCCGTGAGCTTGGCATATTCGTACCCGAGATAAACGACATGTCGCTGCAGCGCCATATTTCATACAATACTGACGGTGCGGCCACCGATACCGCATATATCTGCATCATCTCATTCCGGGATGAGACCGATATACAGCCCAAGGTCGATCTGATAAAGGACTGGCTAACCAAACGTACCGGAGCCACCAACATAAACATTCTTGTCAAGTAAGATGATATATCCTGACAATTTTGAACATAAGACCGGTTTTGACGAGATCAGACAGATGCTCGCCGACCGCTGCATATGCCCTCTGGGAGTCCAGTTGGTTGACGATATGCAGTTCATGACTGATTTCCAGCCAATTGAGAAGGCCCTGGACCAGACCATGGAATTTGTCAGGATACTCACCGAGGGCAAATCATTCCCCGATCAGAATTATCATGACTTGCGTGAGGCCCTGGCCCGCATCAAGGTGGTAGGCACATGGCTCGATGAGGCCGAACTGCTGGGTCTGTGGCGCTCCTTGGAGACCATCAGCGGCATTGTGGAGTTCCTTAACAAGGAGGAGAATCAGGGACTCTACCCCAACCTCACCGAACTTGCCCGGAGCGTAGCCGTATTCCCCTCAATAACGCAGGGAATAGCCAAGATACTGACCAAATTCGGCAAGCTCAAGGACAATGCCAGCCCCGAGCTCTACCGCATCCGCATGGACCTTACTAATACGTCATTCAGCATATCACGCATACTGGGCAGCATTCTCAAGCAGGCCCAGTCCGACGGTCTGGTCGATAAGGATGCCGCTCCCACCATGCGTGACGGCCGGTTGGTACTACCTGTTGCACCAGGACTCAAGCGCAAGATACGCGGTATTGTACATGATGAGTCCGCATCGGGCAAGACCGTATTCATTGAGCCCGAGGAGGTTGTTGAGGCCAATAACCGCATCCGTGAACTTGAGGCCGATGAGAAACGTGAGGTCACCCGCATCCTGATTGCATTTACAGACTCCATACGCCCCCAGATTCCGTCAATCCTGGAATCATACGGCTTCATGGCACAGATAGACTTTATCCGCGCCAAGGCCCGTCTGACGCTGGATTTTGACGCCTGCAAGCCCATAATGGAGCGCAAGACAGTGGTTGATTGGGTACAGGCCGTGCATCCGCTGCTCAAACTCTCGCTTGCCAAGCATGACAAGACGGTGGTTCCGCTGGACATTGACTTGGATTCCAAGAACAGCATACTGCTTATATCGGGCCCCAATGCCGGCGGTAAGTCAGTCTGCCTCAAGACCGTAGGCCTGCTGCAGTACATGCTGCAGTGCGGAATTCCCGTACCCATGCGCCCCAACAGCCACGCTGGCATATTCAAGAGCATATTCATTGACATCGGCGACGAACAGAGCATAGACGATGATCTGAGTACCTACTCCAGCCATCTGCTCAACATGAAGAACATGATTAAGTATGCCGATAACCGCTCACTCATTTTGATTGATGAGTTCGGAAGCGGTACGGAGCCCAACATAGGCGGTGCCATTGCCGAGTCGGTGCTGATGCGTTTTAACCGCAACCGCGTATTCGGCATCATAACCACACACTATCAGAACCTTAAGCATTATGCCGATGGCAATGAGGGCATCCGCAACGGTGCCATGCTCTATGACCGTCACCTGATGCAACCGCTTTATATACTGCAAATTGGTAACCCCGGCAGCTCGTTTGCCGTGGAGATTGCACGCAAGATAGGTCTGCCCGAGGATGTAATCGAAGATGCCACACAGATTGTAGGCCGCGATTACGTCAATGCCGACAAGTACCTGCAGGACATTGTCCGTGACAAGCGATACTGGGAGAACAAGCGCCAGAACGTACATCAGCTGGAGAAACAGCTGGACCAGCAGATTGAGCAGCACCGTCAGGAACTTGAATCGCTGCAGAAAGAGCGCAAATCAATCATCCGTGAGGCCAAGGAAAAGGCAGATCAGCTTATCCAGGACTCCAACGCCATGATTGAGAACACCATACGCACCATACGTGAGGCTCAGGCCGATAAGGAACTGACCCGTCTGGCACGTCAGGAACTCACTGATTTCAAGGAGACTATCGATGACCGCCAGGCCAACTCCGAGGACGAACTGCGCATACAGCGCAAGATGGAGCGCATCCGTCAGAGCCAGGAGCGCCGCGAGCAGCGCAAACGCGACAAGGCTCTCCGACCCCAGCAACCTGTTGTTCAGGCAAATAACACACCGGATGGCAGCCAACAGCCAACAGCCAACAGCCAACAGTCTAACGTCAAGCGCCAGTTCAAGGTGGGTGACACCGTCCGCCTGGCCGGTCAGACACAGGTTGGTGAGGTGATATCGGTCAACAAGAGCGATGTTACCGTTGCATTCGGCCAGATAACCACATCGGTCAAGGCCAACCGCCTGGAGCCCGCACAGCCCGTTAAGGTTCAGGAGATACGCACCGCCACATATGTGAGCAAGCAGACCCACGACGACATCTACAACCGCAAACTGGCTTTCAAGCCCGATATCGATGTGCGTGGCATGCGTGGCGATGAGGCTATCCAGACCGTTATGCACTTTATTGACGATGCCACGCTCATCGGCATGAGTCGTGTCCGCATACTGCACGGAACCGGCAATGGCATCCTGCGCAACCTTATCCGCCAGTATCTGCACACCGTTCCTGCCGTCCGTGATTACCACGACGAGCACATCCAGTTTGGCGGTCACGGAATAACAGTAGTAGACCTTGGGTAAGATATATTTGTTTAACACCGGAAAAAGGGTTATTGACGTAAAAACTACGCGCTTCGCGCTATCCCTCCCACCGCTACGCGGCGGGCCCCTCCCGTTCACAAGCCCACGGGCGGCCATGGTTTTTCCTGCCAATAACCCTTTTTTCCTCGGCTCACTTAGCCGGGTTTATCATATAATTAGATATGAAGAAAATTGGTCCACACGTATCGGCTTCGGGGGGCGTTTTCAACGCTCCCATCAACGCAGTTTCTGTTGGGGCTTCGGCCTTTGCTTTGTTTACAAAGAACCAGCGTCAGTGGTTCAGCACACCTCTGCAATCTACTGAAATTGAACGGTTTAAGGCCGAGGTATTAAAGTCGGGAATTGAGGCCCGATACATACTTCCGCATGACAGTTATCTGATCAATCTGGGCAGCCCCGACCCTGAGGGACTGGAGAAGTCACGCGCATCGTTCCTGGATGAAATGCAGCGCTGCGAGCAGTTGGGCCTGACCATGCTCAACTTCCACCCCGGCAGCCACCTTAAGCAGATTACCCCCGAGGAATGCCTGGAGCGCATTGCCGAGAGCATCAACATAACCCTTGAAAAGACCAGCGGCGTAACCGCAGTCATCGAAAACACAGCCGGACAAGGCTCCAACATGGGATTCGCCTTCTGGCAGATCAAGCGCATAATAGACGGTGTGGCCGATAAGTCCCGCGTAGGAGTCTGCATCGACACCTGCCACACCTACACAGCAGGCTACGACCTCAAGAACGCATACGAGAGCGTCTGGGAAGAATTCGATAATGAAATCGGCATGGAATACCTCCGAGCCATCCATCTGAACGACAGCAAGAAGGAACTGGGCTCCCGCGTAGACCGCCACGACTCCATCGGCCAAGGCTTTCTGGGTCTGGACTTCTTCAAAAAGATAATGCAAGACCCCAACCTGGACCACATCCCCTTCATCCTGGAAACCCCCGACGAATCCCTCTGGCCTCAGGAAATTACCCTCCTCCACTCACTGGAACAAAAATGATACAAAAGGGGTCTGTCCCCTTTTGTACTATTTTTTCTCGTCGGCCTCCAGTTGGCGGATGTATTCCGTTGGGCTGACTCCGTAGTACTGCTTGAAGGTGGTTGAGAAGTGTGTTTGGGAGGCGAAACCTACGCTGTAGGCTATCTGCGATACGTTTACGCGCTTCTCCTTGAGCAGTTTCATGGCCTGCTGCATGCGGATGTTCTGCATGAAGCGGGCGGCAGAGAAGCCGGTCAGTTCCTTGAGTTTGCGGTGCAGTTGCGTGCGGCTCATACCCACCTCATCAACCATCTGGGTGATATTGAAGTCACTGTTTGAGATGTTGGCGTTCACAATCTCCATGACACGCTTCATAAACTGCTCGTCGCTGGATTCAAACTGAACCTCAGCCACATTCTCAGCCTGCTCCTGCTGCCCCGAGAACTTACCCTTAACAATCAGTCGGTTACTGATAAGGTTGGACATAAGAGCCTTAAGTTCACTCATATAGAAAGGCTTGGGCAGGTAACTGTCGGCACCCGTATCAATACCCAGCATACGGTCCTGCAGTTTATTCTTACCGGACAGCATAATAACCGGAATGTGACTTACCAGAGAGTTGCCCTTAAGCGCCTTAACCAGTTGAATGCCATCCATTTCGGGCATCACCACATCCGTAATGATAAGATCCGGCAACTGTGAAACCGCATACTTGAGACCCTCCTTTCCGTTTCGGGCCGTGATAATCCTGTAACTGTGTTTCAGGCTGTCAGACAGGTAATCCAGCATAGAGTCATCATCATCCACCAGAAGCACCTTTATATTGCTCTTAATATGGTTCTTATCCTCGGGTTCGTCATAATCCAGACTCACACGGTTACGCTCCAGCTGCAGACGAGTCACCTGCTCGGAATCAATTATATCATCCGGATTGATATGGCTGTTACCCAGCGGAAGACGGAACGAGAACACGCTTCCGCTCTGCCCGTCGGTCCGGTTTTCGGCCTTAATGGTACCGTGGTGCATACCTATTAGCATCTGGCTGTAATTCAGTCCGATACCCATTCCCATGGTGATCGATGTCATCTCGTTGTCAGCCCTGTAAAAGCGCTGGAACACCTTGTTCACATCATCCTTGTTAAGACCTATTCCCGTGTCCGATACCCGTATCTCCACATAATTATGGAGCGGTCCCTTATCATTGTCATCGGTCCCTACCTCAACGCTCATCTCAATCTTACCCTCATCTGGAGTATACTTGAAGGCGTTTGAGAGCAGGTTCATCATAACCTTGTCTATGCTGTCACGGTCAATCCAGACATGCTGTTCGGCAAGTGAATGGCTGAAAGTGAACTCTATACCGCGTTTTTCGGCCGTCTGCGTGAATAGTTCAAACGGTCCCATCAGGAAGTTTATCAGGTCAGTCTCGGCAAAATGAAGTTGCATCTGACCCTCATCGAACTTACGCAGGTCCAGCAACTGGTTTATCAGCGACAGGATACGTGTGGAACTCTTGTGCATCTGTCGCAGGTTTGACTGTATATCGGCCGGGATTGAACTGTCCTGCAGCATATCCTCCAGGGGCGAAATCACCATAGTCATAGGTGCGCAGATCTCATGTGCCACGTTGATGAATGACTGGAACTTAGCCTCATCCATCTCCCTCTGGCGGGTACGGCGGCGAAGCCTGAATATTACAACGACCACAATCAGGATCATCACCACATATATAAAGACCGCCGGAGTTGAAGCATACCACGGTGCTTCAATCTTGATAACGTAACTTCTTGGTACTGAGACAATATCGTTCAGCCTTGCCCTTACTGACAGTACGTATCGGCCAAATCCCAGCTTGGAGAAAGTAAAGCGGTTTACACCTGCCGGGTTGCTCACCCACTCCGTTCCTACGGGGCTCAGTTTGTACTCGTAAATGATGCTGGTCTCATCACCGTAATTCAACGTGCTGAATTCCAGCGTAAAAGAGTTATCCCTGTATGCAAGCCTGAACTGTTCCGATATGTTCAACGGCTCTTGGGATATCTTTTTTCCGCCCGATGTGGACCATGATGTAATCGGTTCGCCGTTCACATAGAATCCGGTCATAACCACCTTGTTGACCATTGATTCGGTGGTAATCCTGAACGGCCAGAACGCCGTAACACCCGTATTGCTGGCAAAATAAGCCCTGTCATCTATATCCGAGAAGGCCGATACGCGGTTGAACGCCTTCTCCTCGGTAAAGAATCGGCTCACCTCATAACCGTCAGGGTTTATGCGGTTTACGCCTCCGGGAGTTGCAATCCAGATAAAACCGTCACTGTCCTTGACCATACCGCGGATATCGTCGCTGGAAAGGCCTCTGGAGGTATTCAGGAGTGTAGTTACGCCATTGGTGGTGTTGTAAACTATCACACCTTTTGTAGTTCCGAACCATATTACGCCCTCACGCTCCTCAAGAATGCAGGTACAACTTGAGTTACCCATTACAGAAGAGAGCCTGTTGTTATCCACAAATGCGCTGTGGTCAATGTCAAAGCAGTCGGCGCCGTTGTCGTGGCCTATCCACATCCTGTTCCAACTGTCAATAACCAGAATATGAATCCAGTCATTGGTCAGTGATTTGCCGTTCTTGCTGTTACCTGCAAAACTGCGGTAGGTTTCAGCCTTCATGTCCTGCGGGTTGAACCTGGAGAATCCGCTTCCCAATTCAGAGTAATATATGCGCCCCTGATTATCCTGGGCAATAGATGTCACATTTGAGTAGATGTTTATGGGAATAGTCCTCAAAGCACCCGTTCCGGTATTCAGCAATGCCAGTCCTCCGTTGGGATATCCGGCCCATATCCTGTCCTGACGGTCCCGGAACAGACAACTTATATAAGGTGATCCGCGGCCGTCCCTGAGCACACGTCCGTCGCTCGACAGGCAGGTCAGACCGTTGTTGTTGTATCCTACCCACAAACGGCCCTGAGTATCGGTCACCATTGCTGTAACCGTACCCGATACATCCTCCCTGTAATTGGAGAATTTCCAGTATTCAAAATCGTTACGGGCTCTGGTCACCAGAATCATATCGGACAGGAAGCAACCTATCCAACTGTTACCGGCCTTGTCCCTGTAATAGGCACTAACGTCTAACTTCTCCAGACTGTGGTCCGATGGGGTCATCTCCATCTGCACCAGTTTGCGGTCTTCGGTCAGAACCAGCATACCCTTCCCGCGGATGGATATCTTAAGGCCGTCATTATCAAGGAATGAGTGGGTAATCTCCCATATACCCTCTTCTGGAGTAATACGGTCCAGCCTGTGTCTTGCTGAATTCCAGACAAATACATGACTGTTTGTGGTTATGTACATATTACCGCGTTCGTCACAGTTCAGACCGGTTATATCAGCATCAATCACATCCCTGCGGAATTCAGTCACATTATCCGTCTTGGGATCATACAGGAGTACTCCATTCAGGGTTCCTACCCATATGGTTCCCTCCCCGTCTTCGGCTATTGTCTTGAACACTCCGCCTGTTGACTGGTTTGTATTAACCTTCAACACGGTGTTAAGTTGCTCAGGATTCTCCGGATCCAGCCAGTAAATGCCGTTTCCCTGTCCCACTATCCATATTCTGCCGTCGCTCAACTGGACAATCTTCCGGACATAGGCGTTCCTGCCGCCCGGAAACGGGATTGTATAAAATCGCCTCTCACTGGGCTTGAGACACTGCAAACCGCGATTGGTACCTATCCAGAGCGTTCCGTCCTTATCAGTATACAGACTCCTCACGTAGTTGCTCATAAGAGACAGTGAATCAGCGTCATCGTGATAGAAATGATAGAAATTGTATCCGTCATAACGGTTCAGACCGTTCTCGGTTCCAATCCATATAAAACCTGTCTTGTCCTCACAAATGGCATGGAAACGGTCATCGGACAACTGTCCTATTGAGTATCGGTATGTACGCTGGGCATTTGCCGGGATCAGAAACAATCCTGCAATCAGAGCAATAATCGGTTTGCGCATAGTTATGATATGTTACATAGGCAAAGATACTCCAATATTTCAATTTGTTCCATGTTAAAAGGCTGTAATTGGAACAAATCTTAATACTCGGAACAGACGGCACAAATCTGAATAATAAACGTCATTATGCATTTGGTATACTATTTAAGGCTGTTGATTGAATTGAGAAAACAATTTTGTGTACCTTTGATACGCATAAGAAAACAAACTAAACAAAACATATGACTATGAGAATCAAAAGCGTATTACTAACCGCAGTCCTTTCACTGCTTGTTTTCAGTACGGCCAATGCCGGTAAACATTGGGTGGCAACCTGGGCAACCGCCGAGCAGGTTGTAGAACCGCACAACTGTCCCCCCGCCCCGGGTCTGGCCAACAATTCCATCCGTCAGATAGTCCAAACGTCCATCAGCGGCAAGGAAGTCAGAGTTAAGTTCTCAAATGAATTCAGCCAGGGTCCTGTTACCATCAACGCAGCAGAGATCGCCCATGCAGCCACCGCAGGTGCCAGCAGTGAAATCGTAGCCGGCACAGAGGTAAGCCTTACATTCGGCGGCAGCAAATCAGTTACCATTAAGCCGGGTGAACTTGTAACATCAGATCCCGTCAAGTTCCCCATGTCAGAGCGTCAGAATGTAGCCATCACGATGCACCTTGGCGAGGCTTCGTCAACTAGCGTCACCGGTCACCCCGGCTCACGTACCGATTCATATCTCATTGAAGGTCAGGGCTCTGACTTTAGCAATGCAGTAAAGACCGCTCACTGGTACATCATCAACGCCATTGAGATCAAGGCTGAGAAGAAAGCCCGTGCAATAGTTGTTCTTGGCAACTCCATCACCGACGGACGCGGATCTACCACCAACGAGCAGAACCGCTGGACCGATAACCTGTCACGCCGTCTGCTTGCCAACAAGAAAACCCGCCGTGTATCGGTCCTCAATATGGGTCTTGGCGGCAACTGCATACTTCAGGGCGGCCTTGGACCGACCGGAAAGAGCCGTTATCCGCGTGACCTCTTCCAGCAGGAGGGCGTCAAGTACATCATTCTGTTTGAGGGCGTTAACGACCTTGGCGGACGCGGTGATGCCATCTCTAAGGCCAACCAGATTCAGGAAGTTTACAAACAGATAATCAACGAGGCTCACGAGCGCGGAATCAAGGTTTACGGTGCTCCCGTGATGCAGTTCAAGGGTAACAACTACTACAGCGAGAACCACGAGGCCGGCCGTCAGCAACTCAACCAGTGGATCCGCAACAGCGGCTACTTTGACGGTGTAATAGATTTTGATGCTGCAATGGGCAACCCCGACGATCCCGCACAGCTCAATCCCAAATATCTCTTTGAGAATGACTACCTGCACCCCAACGCCGACGGTTACGTCCAGATGGGCAACTGCATAGACCTGAAACTCTTCGAAAAATAAGAAGGAAAAAGTTTAACTTTTTGCCTTCGTATCGATATTTAAGTTAAAAACTTGAATGACGATATGAAGGCAAAATTTTTGTGCTCTCTAGTATCTGCAGCCTTGTTCTCAGCGGCTGCTTTTGCACAGTTTCCGGGAGGCGGAGGATTCCCTGGCGGTGGTGGATTTGGTGGCGGATTCCCTGGCGGAGGTTTTCCGGGTGGTTTTGGTGGAAGATTCCCGTTTGATCCTCAGGAGCAGGACGGCCAGATGCCCGGTTTCCCCGGCGGCGGAGGCGGATTCGGTGGCGGATTCGGCATGAACGCCAGTTACAACACCTCAACTTTAACCGACAATGTAGAGTTCACATCGTCCAATCTGCCTATCGTGATAATCCAGACCGATAATACCACCCTTACCAACCGTGAGAAGTCCGGTGGCACAATGAAAATCATTGACAATGGCACCAAGCGCAACAAGGTAACTGATAAGGCCAACGGATACGACGGCAACATCAAGATAAAACTTCGCGGAAACTCATCGTTATTCTTTGACCAGAAGCGTTTTACGCTTGAGACCGTCACCCCTGAGGGCAAAGCCAACAACGTTGAACTCCTTGGCATGCCGGCCGATAACGACTGGGTGCTGCTGGCTCCCTTCAACGACATATCCATGATGCGTGACCCCTTTGCGTTTGACCTCTGGAACGAGATGGGCCACTGGGCACCGCGCAACCGCTACTGCGAGGTAGTCATGAACGGCCATTACATTGGCGTCTACATACTCTGCGAGAAGATAAAACGTGCCGATAACCGACTGAGCATAGCCAAACTCAAAAAGACCGATACCAGCGGTCTGGAACTCACAGGCGGTTACATAGTACGCATAGACCCGCCCGATGAGGGTGAAAAATCCTTCCAGTCTGAGGTTCCCGGCATCATGACGACTGGCGGTATGGGCGGATTCGGTGGCTTTGGAGGCGGCATGGGCGGCTTTGGAGGCCGTGCTACAGTAACCTGGAGTTATTTCTACCCCAAGTCCGATAAGTTAACACCCGAGCAGGAAGAGTACATCAGCAACTACATCAAGACTACCGAGAAGGTAATCCAGAGCGATAATTTTGCCGATCCCAAGGAGGGCTACGCCAAATACATTGATGTGGAGTCATTCGTGGACTATATAATCCATACAGAACTCAGCCTGAATGCCGACGGACTCAAGCGCAGCACCTACTTCTACAAGACCAAGCAGAATGAGGACGGCACGGGCGGCAAACTGCACGCAGGCACTGTCTGGGACTATAACCTGGCATACGGAAACTGCAATTTTGCCAACGGTAACAACATTGAAGCCTGGGTTTATAACGGTGGTGAGACAAACCCCACCCCTGCTATGTTCAAACGCCTCATGGAGGATCCCGTATTCGTGGCAAAGGTAAAAGCCCGTTGGAAAGAACTCCGTAAAGGTGTCCTGAGCATCGATAACATCAACAAATACATCGATAATCATGCAGCCCAATTGGCCGAAGCCAAGGACCGCCAGTATGCACAATACAAAAACCTGCTTGTACCTGAATCAAGGAATCAGAACCAGGGCGGCCGTAACGGCGGGTTCGGAGGTGGATTCGGCCCCGGCATGGGCGGTTTCGGCGGTGGCATGGGTGGCTTTGGAGGTGGTGACGCCGTAGGAATGTTCGCAGCATACCGCGTATCCAGCTACGATGAGGAGATATCGGTCTTAAAGAAATTCTTTGCAGACCGCATAGCATTTCTGGACAGCAACTGGAAATAAATAGGAATCTACATTAAACCTTTTGGCCGGTCCGACATCAAAGATGTATAATCTTTGAAAGTGCTACCCTATATGAGAATTAAGAGAATCCTCACCATTTTATTCGCTGTCCTGGTGGCAGCAACGTGCTATGCTCAACGCGGAGGCGGCGGAGGCGGCGGCTTTGGCGGCGGTATGGGAGGCGGTTTCGGCGGCGGCGGTGGCCGTGGCGGCGGAGGTGGAAACTTCCAAGGCGGTGGAGGCCGTGGCGGATTCGGCGGCTGGGGAGGTTATGCAACTCTTAATGACAGTACTGAGATTGAGAGATTCAGCGGCAGCCTCACATTTGTAGAAGGCCGAGGTGCAGGAAACGCCATCCGCGAGGATGATCTCAAGCAACTTCTGGACTCACTCCAGTTCCAGAGATATGAGATTGCCAACCGCAAATTCATAAAGGGCGACAACAAGGAGAGCATCGGCGTTATATGCGGTATTCCTACTGCTATACTCACACTTATCGCCGCGACCCATTACAATTCAAATGATCCCGGACTATCCAAAAAACTGTATATAATATCCGGCGCATTGGCCGTCCCCACCCTCACATTCTATACCTGGGGACGCTTACAGAAAGGCAAGGCCAAAAGGTCTCTTGAGAAACTGGCCGATGAGTACAACAAAGACCTGCCGTTCAAGAAGGCTGCCAAAATGCTTCAATTTGAATTTGAACCAACGGTATTTATAGACTGGCAAAACAACTCATCGTTAGGAGCTACGATAAACCTGAGCTTCTGACAAAAAAAGAAAGGCGGGAAACCCCGCCTTTCTTTTTTACTGCTCTCTCACATACGGTGACTCCGGCATGAACAGGTAACTCTTTATATATCCACCTGCATCAATCACCACCTTCTCAAACACCGTACCCGGCTCGATAGGTCGGAACGTGATGGTGTGCTCACCCTTGGCTGCCTTGCCCAACTGCACGCGATCATCCTTTACGCGGGTTGCAACTGTGGGATAATAAACCGAGTAGATATTGCGCTGATCCTCGTTCAGACGCTCGTTGAACACAACCTCAATCTCATCGCCGCCATCCAGACTTACCATATAGCGGTGACCCTCCAGACGATAGAATGTGAGGGTTGCGTTTACTGCTATTACGGCCGATAAGTTATCCACATCCTCGGTCAGATTGAACTTGTAAGTCATTGTTGCGCCGTCGGTTGGCTGGCTGTAAGGCATCAGAGCTACGCCTGATAGCGTGCGGCCCATAAACGGGATTGTGGTCCACTTGGCCGATCCGGATGTAACGCCGGTCTGAGCGTAGAAATGCTCTGCCTCCATTGCAACCACTCCGTTTTTCTGGGTAAATACGTATCCGCCAACCTTGTCCCCTACTTCAACGCGTGAAACCCTGGGCTGTGTATCGGCACGGAAATTATCGTTCCAAGAGGTATAGCCTATGTGCTTCTGGATCATCATGCCGTCCCACTTGCCGCCGGCCATCTCCTTATTATAATAGGCGCACAACTCAGCGTCACGCTTAAAGTCACGCTCGCAACGCTCGGCCCAGTAGTTTGCTGCGGGATCGTTGTTGCGTACCAGTTTCTGGTTCATGGCCTGAGAGTAATACATATCGTAGATATTGCCCATGGCCTGCACGGGGAACAGGATAATCTGCTGATATGCATCACGGTACTCGGGCTTGAGTCTCAGATACTGACGCAGGGCCTCAGCCTCCAGACGAGCGTAATCATCGCAAACCTGCTCAAACTCACCGGTCTCAAGAGTGTAGTACTGACGGGCATCGAGCATCTCGGCGCTTATGCGGCCGTTGTACTTGCAGCAAAGGTTCAGTATGCGGGCTGCCTCCTGAGCCTCCTCCTCGCCAAAGAACTCCTTGCAGAACTCATATGTGTGGTCCAGAAGGGTCTCAACGGTGAATGATGTGGGGTTCCAGGCCATATCCAGGAACAGTGTGATGGGATATTCCATAGGCTTGAGGTCACCTACGTTGAGCACCCAGATCTTGTCTACACCGTAGTCATAGGTCAGTTGCATCTGCTCCCAGAGGTGCTGTATCGGAGTGATATTGAGCCACTTGGAGTTACGCGGTGCACCCACATAGTCCACGTGGTAGTACATACCCCAGCCTCCCTTGCGCTTACGCTCCTCGGCATTGGGCAGACGGCGGATGTCACCCCAGTTGTCATCGGACAAAAGGATGATTACGTCATCAGGCACGCGCAGGCCCTTGTTGTAATAGGTCTGAACCTCCTTGTAGAGTGCCCATACCTGTGGACGCTGCTCGGCGGGCTTGCCGGTAACTTCCTTGATTATCTGGCGCTGGTCGGCGAACAATCCCTCCAGCATCTTCATGTTATCCTCGTCGCTTCCTCTCAACTCGGCGTCACCGTCACCGCGCATACCGATGGTTATCAAATCCTCGGTATTCTTGGCACGCTCTACGCCCTCGCGGAAGAAACGCTGCAACTCCTCCTTGTTGGCTGTGTAGTCCCACTGACCGCCGTATGCCTTGGGGTTACGGGCCCATTCCTGGTGGTTGCGGGCCATCGGCTCGTGGTGGCTTGTACCCATGATTACGCCCATGTCATTGGCTGTCTTTGAGTTCTCGGGGTCATCGGCATAGAATGCCCAGTCCCACATGGCGGGCCACATAAAGTTACCGCGCAGACGCAGAATCAGTTCAAAGCACTTGGCATAGAACTCATGGCCGCCGCGCTGTGTGCCGAATGTGTTCTGCACCCATGTGGTCAGACACGGTGCCTCATCGTTCAGGAATATGCCGCGGTAGGTCACTGCGGGCTCACCTGCGGTGTATGTGCCCTTGGCCAGCGATACGTTATCCTGATGCTCAATTGGCACGTCGGCCCAGTAGTACCAGGGCGATACGCCTATCTGCTCGGACAACTCATAGATACCGTAAATGGCACCGCGCATATCGCTACCGGCTATTACCAGAGCCTCGTCAATGCCCTTTATGGGGTTGGCAATCACGCTCATGATATACTTCTCGCGCTTGCCCTGCAACTCTTTCTTGTCAATCTTCTTAGCCTTGATTATCTGTGCAATGTACTTACTGTCCATTGTACCCACAATAACCGGCTTGCCCACCCCCGGCTCATACACAACCGGAGCCAACTTGCCAGATACGGCCATAAAATCCTTCTGCAAAGCCTTCAGTGCAATCTGAACGCCGCTCTTATCGGCCTCATCGGCCAGAATAGTCACAGGATTGCCATTCTCAATCAGCGTAAACCTGTCACTTGATAACTCGTTGAATGAAATGCCTTTGTTATCGGCAGCAATGGCCGATGCACACGTCAGCGCAAACACGCCAAGAACCATTAAGATCTTTCTCATAACTATATTTGGTTAATTGTTTTGTCTTACTCGCAAAGTTAATCACATTTTGCACACTATCAAAATTTCGCCAAAGTGTCCCACACGCACCCCTCTCCTGTGCCCTGTGGCGCCGCTCACTGTGTTACATACCCTCATACAGGAGCTGTGTCCCACACTCATCTGCATCAGGAGCTACTCTGGGGCCGATGAGCGTGGGACATCTTGGCGAGATTCTGCTGGATGGAGAGAACGACTTTCCCATTAAAAATCCGGGTATACCCTTACAAAAGCGGCCTGCGGCCGGCCCTCCCACTGGTCACGCGTGGGTGCGAGACTTTTTCCAGGGTATACCCGGATTTTTAATGGAAAAGTCTTAGCTCGTAGAGGCCGGTTACTGCAAGACGATCGTCTTTTACGGCTAGTGCTCCCAGGATTTCGGGAATGTTTTGGATTTGTTCTATTACGGGTTGCAGGTCGTTTACCGTCTTAATGCGGTTGGCCATGGCAGTGGCGTAACTGTCGGCCAGCAGAACGTCCCGGCAGACTATCATCATGGCGTCGGCACGGCCCAGACTCAGCGAGGGACCTACTGTGCCGCTGGAGGTGCAGATACCGCACGGGAATGCGGCTGCAGGTATGTGGAGGCCTACTTTTTCGGATAGCGGGGACTGACCGGCAAACACTGATATATCCATGTCCTCAGCAACTGAAGCGTATATGTCTCCCCCATTCTCCACTATCACCTCTTTGGTACCCAGGAAATCGGCCACGTGCTTGGCTACGGCTCCGGCTACGGCGCTCATGGGGCCTATTCCGGTCTTGTGGCTTACTCGGGACATCTCTTTCAGTATTGTGGGAGCCTCCAGGCCGGCGTCGTATGGTGTCAGAGCGGTTTTGTATTGCGGATCCATTAGCAGATAGGCATCCATCTGGCGGCGCAGATCTACCAGGAATGCGTATACCTTATCCTCCATAGAAGCATGATAGGAGCCGCTGTCGACTCCTATCCAAAGGTCTGATTCAAGGAACTTTACGCAGAACCAGCGTCTCCCGTCATTTGAGAAACGGCTTCGGTAACTGCGCTCCTTGTATTCCATCAGTCTGCAAATTCAATATGGAACAACTTGAGCGGGCAAGCGGTTATGCACATCTTGCAGACCACGCACTTGTCGGGCTGGAAGCGCAGTTTCCAGTCGGGAGCGCCAATTGACAGGGCGCCCGATGGACAGGCCGATGTACATGCGCCGCAACTCACGCACTTGGCATCATCAAACGTGATCTTCTTCTCCAGCGGGCTTACATCCACACCGCTTTTCTGCATGAAACCGATAGCCTGTGCAATATGGTCGGAGTCTGAATCCAACTCCAGCACCAGCTTTCCGCTGCGGCCGCCGTCTATATCGGCCTTGATGATGCTGACCATGATATCGTACTTCTTAATCAGCTCATAGATAAGCGGGCGGCTGGCCTCGCCATCGGGGAATGATATAACTACTTTCTTTGTCATAATCAGCTGATTTACAAGTTCAAATCTTTAAGTCCCTGAAGTGACCTTCCCGTAGGCATGGGCCTTACCGGAGCGGTCAGTTCAAACTGTCCCTTCTCAATCCAATCCTTCAGGATGGCGGCAATCTTACGTGCCTTGTTGAGGCTTGAAAGCGGAGCCGTATGGATCTTCTTGCCCATAAACTCTATCTCGCCGGATCGCAACTGCTCATAGTTGACCTTGCCTATAAGTTCGCCACGGCCGCCGTAATCCTCTATAAATGTATCAATCTGGCTGTTACGTATGCTCACGCGGTGCGCCAGATCCTCATCCAGCAGCGGGATGGGCACACCCACTCCAACGTACATCGTAACACCGTACTTCTCAAAATATGCGCCGCGCAGGAACTCGCTCGACATCTCCCTCATCTCACCCATCAGGGCCAATGTACGCGCATTGCCCATCGGCACACCATACTCGTTAAGAGGTTTGCTACAGTTGAACTGAGTGCCGTTCCAGACCACGTAACCCTGTGTGCCACAAAGGAATATGCGGGTTCCAAGGCCGATGGTACGGCATTCGGGATCGTTCAGCAGCGGTGACAGTTCACCGGCCGAACTGTAGGACGCATTCTTCATGCGGGGCAGCAGCGTGCCCATATATGTATATAAGGTGCGGTCAGTGGAGTTCACAGCCACGTTGTAGTTCTGATATGCGTTACGCGGATTCATCAGAATGGCCTCGTTGATGGTCTTGAGGCTTATCTCCGTCTTGATGTGCTTGCGCGGGTAGCAATCGGTACCCTTACCCCACGCCTCAAGCGTCACGTTCTTGCCGTCAATCAGGTCCTGTATTATGTGTGCGCCGCCGTATCCCGGGTTCTGCGGATTGCAGTCCGTAGCACCCACATACGTATCCACAGCAGCCAGACCGCCGCTAACCGGCACGCCGTTCAGTTCAATCCTCTCCATGCGGATAGGTGGATTTGCGTGACCAAAGTTCAGGATAGCGCCGCTTGAACACATAGCGCCGAACGTAGCGGTAGTAACCACATCAACCTTATCAAGAATCTCCTTGGGCGACATCGTCCTGGCCATCTCCGACACCTCCTCGGCCGTCAACACCACCGCCTTACCCTTCCGGATCTTCTCATTAATCTCCTCGTAACTCTTACTCATCTCAAAGTATTCTAAAACGACTGCAAAATTAGCAAATGATACGAATTCTGCAAACCTCCCCACTCCGCCAAAGTGTCCCACAACCACCCGCGTGAGAGCGTATTCTCGGGCCGATGAGCGTGGGACATCCCCCTTCCCAAGGCTCGTGTCCCACACCAATCCCGCTCACAAAGATCACGGGACCGATGAGTGTGGGACACTTTGGCGGGAATCCAGGGATTGCATCACACGCAAATCCGGAGCGAAAATATTATATTTCCCACCATCCGGATTAATATTACTCACTTTGTCTGACATTATTTCCACCTTTGGGAGGTCATCACGCTCAGACATGGTAATCTCAAAATGGGTACCGATAATAGGAGTCTTGACAGTTTTATAACCCACGTACGATATCTCCAGATAGTGGTCCGGATTGACCAGTTTAAGCGAAAAGTTCCCCTCCATATCAGTGGCACAATGTGCTACAATACGGTCCGATGGGTCACGCTCACATACATTCACTATCATCATCGGCCCCTCCTTATCACGGACAATACCAGTTATTATATCACCGGCCGATGGTTTGTTACCAGATATCACCACCTTTGTCTCATCGGGCTTATCTGCACTGCCTGTATTAACATATGAGGGGTCACGCAGAGGTATCATCATTCCGCTATATTGATCTTTAACCAGCCAGCCAATCTCAGGGCGCAGCGCCATAGTCTCCACATCCTGCGTCAGCCCCACTATGCCGGCCCGCACCTCCAGATAATTGGTCTGGATGATATTACCCAGACCATCATAAATGTGCTGTGTTACGGTAACGCTTGTAATAACAGGCGGCAGTTTATGCCCGAATACTATACTATACGGACGTTTACCTAGTATAAACTCTGTTGGTCCTAAACTTTCGTAAATATCTTCAGAAGGCCGTTTTACACTTAAATCAAACGGAATGAACTCCAGGAACCAGCCGTCAAACCTTGTTGCCTCAAACAGAGGTAAACAACCATCATCCTTGAGATGAAAATCCTTTGGCCGACCCTTGATCGCCATATCCCACCAGAACTCAACATTGGGTTTGCCCTCCGATGCCGCCACGAACTCTTTCAGTATCGGGTCCAGCCTGTCGGTCCACTCCTTTACCCCATAATTGCCTAGCTTACGAGTCTTTTCACGCAGCAGTTTCCAATCATCGGGAGTACCCTCCAGGGTAACGCTGGGAATACCGCACCCGCTCAGATGCTCAACATACTCAAAATAGGGTTTGACTGCGTCCATCAGCGTGATTTGCGACGTCATCCGCTCCACCATACCCGTAGTTGAGAAATTGCACGTGAGCAGCTCATCCAGATCACCTTTTGTGTTCTCCCCAATCAGACCTGCAAACATTTCAACCTTACGGGCCG
Source organism: Bacteroidaceae bacterium (assembly GCA_045534955.1). Classification (GTDB taxonomy): domain Bacteria; phylum Bacteroidota; class Bacteroidia; order Bacteroidales; family Bacteroidaceae; genus Colenecus. The sequence goes on along the minus strand of JAZSKR010000013.1, from coordinate 646 downwards.
TTGTGGTCTCAGGGTAAGTCGTAATTTCCAGTCTCATCTTGCCCTCATGACTCACCAGATAATCCCTGAATCTGTCCGGTTCGCGGTTCACATGCTGCGAGAACCCGTTGCAGATCAGAATCCACATGATATCGGGCGAAAGCACAATCGGCCTGTGCTCTGCATATGCCAGGCAAACCATCGAGAAAAACGGATTATCACCGCCGTCCACCAATGATTTGTTCTTAAAACTGCAATCCAGATAAGTACCGCCCGCCAATTTCCGACCCAGCTCAAAACCATTGGTAACCGGCAGAATCTTCTCCGCAACCTTCACATCCTCCACCTTAAATGTAACAGAGCCCGAAGCCTGTACTATATCACTCTTCTCCCTGGCCGATGCAAACGAGCTCCCCACCAGAACAATCACCGCAAAAGCAAAAACAAACTTTCTCATATCCATAAGTTTTTGCTGCAAATATACCCCGCGCCCCAACCCTCCACCAAGCAAAAACCGTTGCAATCCCGTTGCAATTTGCGTTTCCCTAAAAAAGGTTGACTCGGATTGTCTTATTCCTGATAGAAGTTGACTCTGGTTATTCTTATTACTGCTATAGGTTGACTTGTGGTTGACTTGATTCGTATGCAACCAGAGCTGGTTGCAAAG
>JAZSKR010000002.1:0-12841 GCA_045534955.1 Bacteroidaceae bacterium | reverse complement strand
CAAAGTTTTCTGTTTGATTGACGGTTCGTATTACCCTTGGACATACTCGCAATGAGTACGCCCGTCGTACTACTTGTCTGTATGAAATCGTATCAAAGATCGTTCTGTTTGCGCTGTTCCTTTCGGAAAGCGGATGCAAAGATAGAGCGAGTTTAGATTCTGACCAAATAATTTGGCGACTTTTTTCCAAAAAAATAATCCTTCTTCCGGAAGTGGTTCATTTCTACAGACATAATAAGCCCTTTTACAACATGCAAAGGAAAGACCTGCAATTATCGCCTCACAGTATTGACAAAGAATGATTATCTTTGCATCGAAAAAGATTTTACAGCACAACCGGTAGCTGTATATATTTATAAGGTGTGATTGAACTACTGAGAAAAACGCTCTGCTTACTGTTCCTGCTTATGGCGGGAACTGTTGTGTTGTACGCTCAAGGGAATATTGTCAGAATAAGCGGAAACGTAAAGGATGAAAAAGGTGACATACTTCCATATGCAACCATCAGAATAAAAGACACGTCAACAGGCTGTATTACGGATTCCAAAGGTAATTTTTCATTCAATGGTTCTGTAGAAGGCAAAACTTTGATTGCTTCATGCCTGGGATATCAGAGTTGTGAGATACAACTGTCAGGCAGAACCGCTTTCCCCCTAAACATAACACTGAAGGAGGTTTCGTACCAGATTGACGAAGTTGTCATCAAGCCCGAAAAGGAAAAATACACAAAGAAAGGAAACCCCGCCGTTGAACTGGTGAGCGAAATAATCGACCGTAAAAATAATGACAACCCTTTCAACAACGACTATGTCTCGAGGGACAGATACGAAACATACATAGTTGCCCTGGACAACTTCACAGAAGAAAAGCAGCAACAGGCCATGTTCCGCAAGTTTCCGTTCTTGAGTGATTATGTAGATACATCCAAAGTTTCAGGAAAGCCCATTTTGAATGTTTCGTCCCGCGAATTGGCAGCTACGGACTACTATCAGAGAAGGCCGTTGAGACAGAAGCAGAAGGTTATCGGCAGAGAATGGATAGGAATAGAAGACTTCCTGCCAGACGAGGAAGTAAGAGCTGCAGTAGAAGCCACTCTCAGGGACATTGACCTGTTTAACGAAAAGGTACTGATATTACGCAATGAGTTTGTGAGTCCTTTTGCAGACTATGCAACTTCATACTACAAATTCTATTTGCAAGACACTATAGTTGTAGAAGATGAACGATGTGTAGATCTGGCTTTTGTACCCAGAAACCTGCAATCATTCGGATTTACAGGTCACCTATATGTCACAGTTGATTCCACCCATTTCGTGAAATGGATTCAGATGAATGTCCCGTACGATATCAATCTGAACTTTGTGGAATACATGAATGTTGAACAAAGATTTGCTCGCGACAGCGAACACCCAAGACTTCTTGTATATGAGTGCATCACTGCAGAGTTTAAACTATATGATTTCATTGATGGCATATACGGCCGAAGAGAAGTATTCTATTCGGGATACAGATTCAACGACGAAGTGGACAAAGAGCCGTTTGGCCACCAGGAACATATAATAGAAAATGAAGACGCCCTGCATAAAGACGAAGAATTCTGGGCTCAATACCGAACCAATGACAATGGTACTGACGGAGGCAAGACCAAGGATGTAAAGGAGATGATTGCAAAACTACGCACAATCCCCATTTACTATTGGACTGAGCAGTTCGTCAACCTCCTGTTTTCGGGATACATTCCTGTAAAAGAGGAAAATACACCTTTCTATATCGGCCCCGTGAATACCATGATCAGTTACAATGGAATGGAAAAGATCAGGCTCAAGTTTGGTGGAATGACAACTGCCTACCTTAACCCCCACCTGTTCGGCACAGCTCATCTGATATACGGAATTGACGATAAGAGATTAAAGTATTCAGGAAGACTTGAGTATTCATTCAAGCCCAAGAAGGAACAATGGAACGAATTTCCGATTCACTCCCTGAGACTCCAATATGACAATGATATATATCAATATGGCCAACAGTACATATATACAAACAAGGACAACTTTCTACTTTCTCTAAAACGTCTGCCGGACAACATGATAGGATATGTCAGAAACGCAGAATTGACATATACCCTAGAACGTCATAGCGGTTTGTCGTTTACCGGAATCCTGCGAAACAGGGTTAACGAGGCAACCAAGTTCATTACCATGGAAAAAAGCGACGGGAGCGGATCCGTGGATGAAATCATGCAGACGGAGTTGGAGATTGGCCTTAGATATGCACCTGGTGAGAAATTTGTACAGCACAAATGGAACAGGAAGAGCAAGACCCCTGAATTGCCTGTATTTACGCTCAACCACTCTATTTCCAAAGCAGGTGTACTGGGAAGCGACTACTCCATACAGCATACTGAGTTTTCATACCGTCAACGCCTGATGACTGCCCCTATTGGATATTTTGACGTTATGCTGAAAGCTGGAAAGGTTTGGGGACAGGCTCCCTACCCTCTGCTGATTATACCCAATGCCAACCTGTCATACACTTACAGAAAAGAGACTTTCGAGACTATGACGCCGATGGAGTTCATATTGGATCAACATCTGACGTGGGATGTGGTATATTATATGAATGGCCTCATTTTCAACCGCACCCCCCTTATAAAGAATCTCAAGTTAAGAGAGGTTTTGTATTGTCGTGGCACTTGGGGTTCGCTAAGCAACCGCAACAATCCGGCAATTGACATGAGCGGAAACATCTTCTCTTATCCCACAGACAAGAGCAAGGCTACCGGAACCGTAATGAAAGAGCCTTTTGTGGAAATAGGCGCCGGAGTTGAAAATATTTTCAAGATAGCATCTATCAATTTCTTTAAAAGAATGACATATAAAAACAGCCCCGATGTTGACCAATGGGGCTTGAGAATTGCAGTTCACCTGCAGTACTGATTAATGGTTATCATTAATCTACAACCGGCTCAGGATCAGGTTTTACGAATTTGAAATCCGTAACCTCATACAACCTGAAGCCGTTTTTCTTTCTGTTTCTTTTGATTAGTTTTTCTCTTTTTCTGATGAGTTTCTTTTCCTTATCTGAAAAGACGAGAGATGACATATAAGATTCATTTTCATCAGATCCGACTACATAATCCGAAAACTGCTTTTCAAACGCCAGACGATCCTTTACGAACCATTTGTTGTTTACGGTCACATCTCTGACGAACTGGATGTCAGACACGAAAAGGGCTGAATCAAGCAGTGAAAAAGAGGCCACGTACATATACACATCAACCTGACGGGAATTCTTTTCCTGATTCTGATTACGCATCTTGGCAAGGTCCTTACGGTTCATCTCAAGTCCCTCTCCCTTATTGAGAGTGGGATCCTGTGACCTACCAGATCTTTGCGCAGAAAGGGACAACGAGAAAAGGAGAAACGCTGTCGCAATAACCGGTTTCAATACCGTTCTCATATCAACCAAGGTATGATTTGAGCAGTTTGCTACGGGAATTCTGACGAAGACGACGGATTGCCTTTTCTTTTATCTGACGTACACGTTCACGGGTAAGACCGAATTTATCGCCTATCTCCTCGAGAGTCATCTCACGGCAGCCGATTCCGAAGAACATACGGATAATATCCTTCTCACGATCGGTAAGAGTGGAAAGAGCACGGTCAATCTCCTTAGAGAGTGATTCGTTGACCAGAGTCTTATCGGCCATAGGTGAATCATCGTTTACCAGAACATCAAGAAGACTGTTATCCTCACCGTCAACAAACGGAGCATCCACAGAGATATGACGACCTGAAACCTTGAGGGTATCTGCGATCTTATCTACAGGTATATCCAGAACCTCGGCCAATTCCTCGGGTGAAGGACGGCGCTCATTGTCCTGCTCGAACTTGGAAAGAGCCTTGCTTATCTTATTGAGTGATCCCACCTGATTGAGGGGCAGACGTACGATACGTGCCTGCTCTGCCAATGCCTGAAGTATTGACTGGCGGATCCACCATACAGCGTAACTTATGAATTTGAAGCCACGGGTCTCATCAAACTTCTCGGCAGCCTTGATAAGTCCAAGATTTCCCTCATTTATGAGATCCGGAAGACTGAGTCCCTGATTCTGATACTGCTTAGAGACTGATACTACAAAACGCAGATTGGCGCGTGTGAGTTTCTCAAGAGCCGCACGGTCACCCTTGCGAATACGCTGCGCAAGTTCAACCTCCTCTTCTACCGTAATCAGTTCCTCACGACCTATTTCCTGCAGATATTTGTCCAGGGATGCGCTTTCACGGTTGGTTATACTCTTTGTAATCTTAAGTTGCCTCATTTTCAGTATGTAGCTTTATAGTTCTATACAAATTAAAAACGCCTATTATTCTGAAATAAGCGAATTGGGTGCAAATTTACTTAAAATAAAAATATAATACTTGATATTTGACACGAAAAAATTGAAGTGGTTTATACGGCCACTCCAATTTTTCATTTCTGATGCAGACCTAACCTTTACTCATTGGCCAGGTCGATTGCATACATTGCTCTACGTCCGCTAGGATATATGCCTTGGATGAACAGCACCTGATTGGGAGATGATACGGCATCCTTATAGATCCTCTCGACATCATCAACCGATTTGATCTGTTGCTCGTTAATTCGGAGAATAATATATCCGCGCTGTATACCGGCATCTTTCATAAGTCCGCTGTTGACGGAGCTGACCTGGACACCATAACCGATATTCAACTGACGACGGGTCTGTTCAGGAACGTCCTGGAATGATGCTCCAAGTACCTCCATATCGGCAGCCTTGACTATATCCGTATTGCCACGGGCATTCTTAAGCTCGACTTCCATCTTCTTTTCCTTTTTGTTGCGAAGCAGAGTAACTGTAACCTTATCACCGGGACGGTATTGGACAATTATCTCCTGAAGTTCGTTCATCGTCTTTACTTTCTTTCCGTTGATGGCAGTGATTATATCGCCTTCCTGTATTCCTGCAGCGAGAGCGCCTCCTCCGTCAACAACACCTGAAACGTAAACGCCGTCAATGGCATCACCGAAATCGACATTTTTGTTCCTGTCATCCTGACGCATGTTCAGTACATCACCGCCTTCTATGCCAAGCATAGCACGCTGTACGGTACCATATTCCTTGAGATCGGCAACCACTTTCTTGACGATTGTGGTCGGTATAGCGAATCCATAGCCGGCATAGGTACCTGTAGGTGACTCCAATGCCGCATTTATACCTATCAGTTCACCGCGAACGTTAACCAGAGCACCGCCACTGTTACCCATATTGATTGCCGCATCAGTCTGAATGAATGACTCTATGCTTTCAGCTCCCTCATAGATACCTATCTTACGTGATTTGGCGCTAACCACACCGGCTGTTACACTGGATGTGAGGTTGAAGGGATTTCCTACTGCAAGTACCCACTCTCCCAACTTGAGTTCATCGGAATCGCCCATGGGAACGATCGGGAATTCATCACCCTCAATCTTAATCAATGCCAGGTCCGTATTGGCATCAGCACCTACAAGAGTAGCGGTGAATACCCTGTTGTCATTCAGTGTGACCTGAATCTCATCGGCATTCTCTACAACGTGATTGTTGGTGACGATATAACCATCCTTGGTTAGAATAACTCCTGATCCGTATCCGACCTGGGGTTGAGACTGATACTGGCGCTGACGTGGACGTCCGCCGAAGAAATATTCAAATATGTCAGGATACTCCTGATATGTCTGAGTGCGACCCTTGATCGTTGATTTGATATGGACTACACCATGTACGGTCTTCTCGGCAGCCTCCGTCAGATCTACAGGTTGCATTTTACCGGATGGCATGTATGCTTGAGAAAGCGTAGTATAAGGTGCGCCCTGCTCTGATACGTAAACGACCCTACCGTTTTTCTTATTCACATAGTTTGTAGTTATCACTGATGCTCCTACACAGCAGCATACGAGAACTATAAAAGAAGTGATAATCCTAATTGCTTTTTTCATAGCTTAATCTCCTATTTTGGTTAATTAATTGGTTTACATTAACACTTGTCGCTTTCAAATATATACAACTTCCGGGCCAATGTTACAGCTTTAGGTAAAGATTTCCCAATAATTAACCATAAAAGTTCGATTTTAACATACAGAGGTCAATAATAAACGGACAGAGCACGCTGTGCCCTGTCCGTTCATTATGTTGTCTGTACTATTACTTGTAACCAAACAACTCGTCAAGAGATATCTGCTGAACTGTTCCAAGAGACTTGAGGTATTTCATATCCAAGTCATTGGCATCGCCCAGAATACCGTAGATATAAGTACGTCCCTTTATCCACTTCTGTTGACATGCTACAATATCATCCATTGTCATATCTGACAGATTGTCATAAACCTTCTTGGCAAGCGGCTCAGTAATACCGAGTTCCTTGGCATTCAGGTAACTGCTCAGCACAGACATTCCTGTTGTCCGGTTGGTTCTGAGTACGGATTCCAAACCCGCCTTAGCAATCTGGAACGACTTATCCGATTGCGGCATATCATTGATTATCAGATCAAATGCTTCAACAGCAGCTTTCAGTTTATCATTCTGGGAACCGATTCGGGCATAGAAGCAGTATGTATCATCCAGATATGAAGGCGATGACAGATATGCTCCCGCACTGTAAGCAAGGGCTCTTGCCTCACGCATCTCCTGGAAAACTATTGTATTCATACCTCCCCCGAAGTATTCGTTGAAGAGTTCAATGGCTGGAACATCATCCATTGAGAAGGTCTCACCACGGTCAGAATACTGGATATAGTTGAACTGGCGGGAATCATATGGAGCAATGAATACCTTGGGCTGATCAACAATCTGTTTTCTGGTGTATTTCTTTTCAAGTTTCTCCAGGTTATCAGAACACTTGTGATGTTCGGCCATTACGCTTTTGGCCTCTGATTCGGTCTGAGGACCATAATAAAGGAGTTTATGCTCTTTTCCTAGAACGCCCTTGACCAGTCCCAAAAGCTGATCTGACGTAAGAGACATTACCTGATCATCAGACAACGTGACTGATTTGACATATTCAGGGCCGTAGATGACATAGCGGTTAAGTGCAGATGAGCAACTGTTCTGATTTGCCTTTGCCATCTGACGGGCCATGATTTCATCCTGCTTGAGGTTTTGGAGTATTTCCTCATCGGGAACTGCATTGAGCATAAGATCCTCAACCAAATCCAACATCTGACCGAGATTCTCCGACAAGCCGCTGACAGAAACAGTCATGTTATTGTCATTGACAATGAAACTGTGATTGCCTGCGATGATATACTCCTCAAGAGCCAACTCCTCGGCACTGCGTGTAGGAGTACCAAGATAAGACAGATAATCAAAGGCGAATCCCAATGCAGGATCAGTGCTGTTACCGATGTCAAAGCGGAATGTTGCGTTAACTATATCATTATTCTCATTTTTCTTGTAAAGCATCTCAATGCCTTTCTTGAACTCGGATTTTGAGAGATCCTTCTCATAATCCACGAATACCGGCTCGATGGGCGCCACCTGGGTCTGTGCAATCTCAGCAAGGAAAGCGCTCTGCTTATCACGGTTGGTGGCAATCGGAGTAATGGCAGGAGCGATGATCTTATTGTTTTTGGGATTTACGCCCTGATGCTTGTATACCACAACATAAGAGTTATCCGAGAGATACTCGTTAGCCCACTCCACTACATCGGCCTTGGTAACCTTCTCCAGACGGTCAAGTTCATGAACCTCATCAGCCCAATCGGAACGCTTGATGAATGAATTGACCATCATCATTGCACGACTGCTGTTGGATTCAAGCTGACGCATCTGACGCAGTTTGATATTTGATATGGCTGCTTCTATGAGAGACTCGTCAAATTCACCGGCACGGAGTTTGGCAACCTCGGCAAGTATAAGAGATCTGACCTCATCCATTGACTGACCATCCTTGGGATAACCCTGAATCAGGAAATCGGAATAATCCATGCGGTCATAAATCTGAGAACCGGCATAAAGCACTTTCTGAGACTGGTTAAGGTCAAGGTCTATCAGGCCGGCCTTACCATTGGTTAATATAGAACCGACAATACCGGCTATTTCAGATTCCTTGTCTTTCTGTCCGGGGCAACGCCATCCGAACAACAGGAAATCTGATTCATTGCCGTAAACATGTCTCTCTACGGCCGATGTCAGTTTTTCCTCGGGCTCATATTTGAATTCCGGAATTGACGGATTGGGCTCCCATGTTCCGAAATATTTCTCTATGACAGCGACGAACTCATCAGGATCAAAATCACCGGAAACGCAAATTGCGATGTTGTTAGGCACATACATGGTCGATTTCTGTTTCTTGATGGCGCTGATAGACGGATTCTTAAGATGATCCTGAGTACCGATGACCTGCTGGAGTCCGTAGGGGTGATTCTTATAAAGAACGGAGTCCATGGCATAAATAGCATTCTCAGCATCCTCATTCAGATACATGTTATACTCTTCATAGACTGCTTCAAGTTCCGTATGGAATCCGCGGATCACGAGATTGCGGAAACGGTCAGCCTGTATACGTGCCCAGTTATCTATCTGGTTTGACGGAATATTCTCCTGATAACAGGTGAGATCCTCGGATGTAAAGGCGTTGGTACCCTGTGAGCCTATCATTGACATCAGTTTGTCATACTCATTCGGAATGGCGATTTCGGATGCGGCATAACTCAGGCTGTCAATTATATGATAAATAGCCAGACGCTCCTGAGGATCGGTCTTGGTCCTATAAACATTAAACTGCTCTTCTATCTGGTCAAGCAGAGGTTTCTCGGCAGCGTAATCTGATGTACCGAAACTCTCCGTGCCCTTGAACATGATATGCTCCAGATAGTGAGCGAGACCGGTATTGTCAGAAGGATCGTTCTTACCTCCATTACGGACTGCGATGTAAGTCTGAAGTCTGGGTTGTTCCTTATTTACGGACATATAAACCTTAAGTCCGTTGTCAAGGGTATATATCTTGACCTTCATCGGGTCACCCTTGACTGTCTCATACTTGGAACATGATAAAACACCGAGCAGCATAAGCGCCGCTACAGCAAACAATGACAGTTTTTTCATTTTTGAATATGTAAATTAAATTGATTACTCTTCGGGAAGGAACATGGGATCCCATGCCGGCAGTTTCTGCGGTTTCTTGTCCAGCAACTCAAGAATATCGGCCGGAACGTATTTCTTCTCCACTACAAGGCGGAACATATACTCATTGAACCATTCATCGGTCATTATGAGAAAGCCCTTGTAACCTGAAGTGTTTCCCCAACTGTTCTCAACCATCCACTTACGGGAGGCTCCGTTATCATCCAGATCGACCGCCATCAGAGTCATGGCGTGCGAAGAGCCGCTGGCATGTGTCTGAACGCGCTGTTTCTTGTCCATGGGAAACTGAGTGTCAAACAGGGATGCATAATCCATATTGGCAAGGTCAAGTGTTCCTTTGTCTGAATCCAGATACTTTCTCACATCGCATGAGAAATAGAGGGCGGTATTGTCCTTGATTGATGCGATAGCCATCTCCTTGATACGCTCAATGGGAAGGTTTATATAAATCCAGTTGTCACCATCATATACATGGCGGTCATATTCTATCTCATAAGTCTTGTAATATTCACGGACCGGATCGTTCATGAGCATTACATAATTGTTCTCAAGATCCTGGCCGATGAACTCGTCGTAGAAACTCTTGGGAGTATAGGTCTTGCGGCTTACGAACTTACCTTTGGAATCATATCTGGCCCACTCGAACTCTGTGGGAGGTACGCCGAGACACTTTACAAGAATACCGTAAATCTCGGTCAGCATCTCAACCTTGCGTTTGGAGGCATCGGCGGGTTTGAGTTCACGAAGTTCCAGACCGAACTGACGCAGTTTCTGTGACAGTATGGAGCGCATATCGGCCGTATTATTGCTTTGGTATGTCTCAGGCATGATATCCTTTGGCACCACGCCGTACTTCATGATGAGATTGGAAACGCCTGTAAACTGACCGCCGTCACCTATAGGATTCTCAAACAGCCAGTCAACCTCACGGTCATCGACCGGTTTGGAGCGGGTATCTATTATAGCCTGAAGAAACAGGTTTGATTTTTCGAGCAAATCATAGAATGAGCAGTAGTTCTGGGAGAACTCGAACTCGCCCAGATCATGGGTTGTTATCATCTTGGCCCGCAAGACATTAAGACCGGTAAACAGCCAGCAGCGTCCGGATGATTTCTGGTTTGTAATACCTTTTGTGGTGACCTTGTCGGAAAAATGGGTGTCAATCATCGCCAGGTTATCGGCATTGACAGCCAGTGTAGCAATAGACTGACCGGCAAGCGCATTACGTATTGCTCTTTCTGCAGGTGTGTCGTTGTATCCTTTGCGGATCTGTTCAAGCATTCCTTCGGTTATTCCTCCGCTCTTCTGGGCGAAAAGAGGAAGCGAGCATAATGCAAACAACATCAAAATCGACTTTCTCATATTATGTGTATATTAATTAGATTGCAAATATAGAACATATACAATTATGGTGTTGGAAAATATGCGTAATTTTGCGGTCCGAAAGCTGACCGGTCTGCCGCTGTCCCTTGTGGGCTGAGGAAAGTCCGGGCGACACAGAGCATTCCACTTCCTAACGGGAAGCAGTCAGAAACGGCTGATAAGCGCAGAAGAAAACAACCGCCGCAAGGTAAGGGTGAGAAGGCGGGGTAAGAGCCCACCAGGTCTGTGGTGACACAGGTGCTGTGCGCCTTGGAAGTTGCAAGTTCATGTATACCGGCGTCAGAGGGCTGCTCGCCCGAGCCGGAGGGTAGAACGCGCGTGACCGCAAGGTCACGGAGCCTTGCCGGTGACGGCAGGTCAAGATTAATGGCAGACAGGTAAGGTACGAGTACCGAACCTACAGAACCCGGCTTACAGGTCAGCTTTTGTTTGATCATTATAAACAACTCTATATGAAACGGGTACGCTGTCCAAAATGTGACCATTACAACACTTTTGACGAAACACTCTACAAAGAGGGCCAGTCACTTGTGTTTGAGTGCGAGAACTGCCGGAAACAGTTCAGGATACGCATAGGCACCAGCAAACTGGCAGCCACCCAACGGGACGCAGACCGCAGGAAAGAGGTCAACGACATTGGATTCGGCTCCATAACAGTTGTGGAGAACATATTCGGATTCCGTCAGAACTATGCCCTCAAGGAAGGTGACAATATTATCGGCCGATACAATCCCGGCGACAATATCACCATTCCTATAGACACCAACGACCGCAGCATGGACCGTCGTCACTGCGTGATAAACGTAAAAAAAGAGCCGACAGGAGAAATCAGTTACACACTGAGGGATTTCCCCAGCCTGACCGGTACTTTTCTGGAAAACCGCATTCTGGGTGACCGGGAGAGAGCAAGGATTGAAGACGGAGCAATTATCACGTTAGGTGCCACCACAATAATACTTCAAGAGCCTGAACAATAAAACAAACAGCCGCATCAGTACGATACGGCTGTTTGTTTTATATGATCAAATCATTTCTTTCCCGGCTGAAGAATGCAAACCTTGAACTGGTAGTCTCCCTGAATGTATCGGCGGAAGTCCTGCCATTCAATTACCAAGGTCAGAATTCCATTCTCAACTTCATACCTGATATTCTGCATGATCAGTTCTTTTCCATTGTCTACAGGATATACGTAAGGAAGGATATTGTCACGTCCTGCATCATCAACCATATAAACCAGAACTGCACCCTTATCAAGAACGGTACTTGTAATCTCTTTGAACTCAAACTCCTGATAAACATAGCAACCCGGTTGACCTTCTGTTCCGGACAGGAGCCAATCATCACCAAGTGCATCAATATAATAAACAGACATATCGGTGCCCTGCTTTACAATCTCATACGTCTCATTGGTTTCATGAATACATCCGCTAAAGAGCAGTGATGTAATTGCCAATACAGGAATAAACAATTTCTTCATAACAGTATCTTTTTGTGTTCTGTATTATTGACGATTGAAATACTGATTTGTTAATCCAAGCATTTGTATTCAATCCTCATTATATGTGGACAGACTCTCGTTTGACCTCTGCCCCTTTCGGGATGCACGAATAGTGATGGGCATCGAAACCTTGTATCTGACAGGCACCCCGTTCTTGGTAGCGGGAGTCCAGCGGGGCATGGCTTTAAGGAGTCTGAGAACCTCCTCATCTATAGATTCATCGAGTCCTTTAAGAATTCCCACATATGTTATGTCTCCTGATTTCTCAACTGTAAACTCAACCTCCATTTTTCCTCTTACCGAACGTCTCTCCGCCTCATCGGGGTATTGGAAATTGATCTTTATGTATTCATACATTTTCTCAATCCCGCCTTTGAACTCAGGCTGAGTTATGACAACCTCCGTGTTTTGTGTTGAAGTTTTGACAGAGTCTTTGTTTGACTGAGCGAAAGCTGAGCCAAATACCAACATGAGGACTAGTGTAAAGGCAATTTTACGCATCGTGTCTTTTATTTTTCGTTAATTTGATAGCTAAATACCCCTTAGGTTAAATCAGAATGAGCTTTCTTAACATTTTTTCTATCCTGATTACCCTTTGAAAGGGGTTTCGCAGCAAAATTACGCCGCAGAACAAGCGTAATGCAAGAAAAAAGTGTTGCAAAAATGTTGCAATCTGCGTTTCCCTAAAAAAGGTTGACTCGGATTGTCTTATTCCTGATAGAAGTTGACTCTGGTTATTCTTATTACTGCTATAGGTTGACTTGTGGTTGACTTGATTCGTATGCAACCAGAGCTGGTTGCAAAGGTAATGGGTT
>JAZSKR010000005.1:0-3210 GCA_045534955.1 Bacteroidaceae bacterium | reverse complement strand
CAAGCAACTCGTGCGTATATCCGCGCTGGGGAGCCGGTCTGGAAGTCGGAGGCTGGGCAAATCTCAATGCTCCGGAGTATTTCTCCCCTATGGCATATGCCTATGCATACGGCTATGTGCCGGGTGTGATCCGGTCGCATGGTATCAAGCTGACGGCAACATATCAGGGAAGGATGAACGACAGCATATTCGGCCAAAACGTAGTCAATGTGCTTCCTAGAGGCTTCAAGAACGCTTCAATGTCCTCAGGCCTCGCCACAAGAACCGGATCAATGGTCAGACTGACGGCAGATTATGCTGTCCCTGTCTATATCGGCGACCTTTCTGTCCTCGGTAACTTCCTGTATATCAAAAGAATGGTCCTTACCCCTCATTTCGACTACACCTTCATAGATCCTTTCGTTTCTTCATCCGTAAAGGGAGGACTCTGGTCGGCAGGATGCAGCCTTACCTTCAATCTTGAAAGCGTGGTGTTCATTTCGTGGCCTTGCTCGGCAGGTGTCACCGCATCATACAATGGAGGAAAATCATTCATGCTGCGGGATATGGAATATAATCTTGACAGATGGTTCGTGGGCCCTGTTTTCAGTGTAACTTTTTAATATTCAATAATATGTCAATAATAAACCAGGCTATTGCCCCATGTAGCAAATGCGGTCAGCAACATACAGTTACAGTATATAAAAGCATAAATACAGCGGATAATCCCGAACTCAAGGACAAGGTACGCGACGGATCGCTCTTCCTATGGGAATGTCCTCACTGCGGTCAGATGAACCTTGCGAAATACGAGACGCTATACCATGATCCGGCTGCGAAGCTGATGGTCTGGCTCATGCCTGAAGGTGATATTTCCGAAACCCAGATGAAGGCCATAACCATGCATACAAAGGCGATGGGAGGATATACCCTGCGCAGAGTGAAGGATATGGGTTCACTTATGGAGAAGGTGCTGGTGAATGATGCCGGACTGAACGATGTGGCTGTGGAGATGTGCAAATATGTCACTAAACTGGAGATGGTCCAGAAAATGGCAGAACAGGAACAGAAGGATGCCTTCATGGCCTCGGTCTTCCATTTCTACAGATGCTCTTCCGATGATGCAGGTTCAGATCAGAAAACAGGAGAAGGAAGTCTGCTGACTTTCATGTACGGAATGGACGGACAGATGATGGGAGTGAATGTCGGATGGAATTACTATCAGGACTGCATCAGAATCCTGGAGCGCAACCCTCAGATGCAACCAGCCGAAGGCTTCGAGCTCGTGGATGCTTCCTGGCTCTCCTCAAGACTCGCCTGAAATAATCGAGTAGGAGGTAAACGAAAGTAATGGAGTTTATCTCCTACTTTCGTTTACCTACCTCTCACACCACCGTACATGCGGGTCCGCATACGGCGGTTCCTTACATCCGATGATACTTTTCGTAGTATCCCATCAATGACGGATAGCCTGCTCGCGCGAGGTTTCTACTGCTCGCTGCGACTTGCATTATTGCGCTACCTGCCACCGCCCAGTAGCCCTTGCTCGCATTGCCCCATTGATATGCGCGCCATTGCGGTATTCCGCATTTGATGAGGTTGCGTACACGTGTTCGCGGGAGTTTCCAACATTTCCATATGCACATACGGATACGCCTGCGAAGCCACTCATCTATGGCACGCAGGTTTTCTTTTGCATCTGCATATTTGAAGTAGTTGACCCATCCACGTATTGCTTTATGCAATACCTCCTTGCGTCGCTCATAACCCATACCGTTACTCCTTGACGTAAGCAGTTTCAGTTTGGATTTGAACTTGGCAAGCGATTTCGCATGGATACGAAGCCTTCAAACACCGCCACGGGCCGCATAGAATGAGTGACCGAGGAACTTTATATCCCTCACACTGCACGCAACCGTCTTTTCACGGTTGACTTTCAAGTGGAGTTTCTTCTCTATGAAGTTCGTGATGCTCTCCTTGACGCGTTCGGCCCCTCTCGGGGTCTTGCAGAAGATTACGCAGTCATCGGCATATCGCACAAATGGATGTCCGCGTTTTTCCAACTCCTTGTCAAGTTCATTAAGAACTATATTGCTGAGGAGTGGGCTGAGAGGGCCGCCCTGCGGTGTGCCAACAGTGCTCTCCTGCACGATACCGTTGACCATAACACCTGCTTTCAGATACTTATGTATCAAGGATATTACTCTGCCGTCCTTGATTGTAAAGGATAGCAGGCGGAGCAGGAAGCTATGGTTCACGGTATCAAAGAACTTCTCCAAGTCAAGGTCTACGCAGTAGGTATAACCTTGATTGACCAGTTCCTTTGAGCGATGCAACGCATCATGTGCCGAACGGTTCGGACGGAAGCCATAACTGCTCGCACTGAACTTCGGTTCATAGATTGAAGACAGTACCTGGGACAGGGACTGCTGGATTACTCGGTCAACCAAGGTCGGGATGCCGAGCTGGCGTGTCTTGCCGTTGTCCTTGGGTATCTCTACCCTGCGGACGGGGTTCGGCTTGTAACGCCCTTTTAGGATTGATGCCGTCAGTTCTTCTACGTGGCTTTTAAGATACGGGAGGAGGTCTTCCAATCCCATATTGTCGACACCGCCACTGCCCTTGTTGGACATGACGCGCTTATATGCCGTGTTCATGTTGCCTCGGGACATTATCGTTTCCAACAGCATCTCACTACTCAAGTCCACTTCCACAAGTGACTCATGTGATATGCCTATCACGGTCTGCACTCCTGCATACTCTTCGGATTCCGTCCTATCAATCTGCAGGCAGCCTTGCGTTTTCTGCATTTCTTCCGTCATAGGGTTTTCATTCACGGCACTTGTTTATATAAGGTTCTGCCCTTCCCCGAACGTGCCGATTTTTTTTCGGGTACTATGGCTTCGGCTGACTTCTCGCAGTTCGTTGTTACTACTTGCCTATTGGCTCGTCTGTGTGACCAGTATAAATAAGAAAATGCTCTTTCCGCCTTATGCCTGCCACATTTACCCACATGTATTCCGAATGACTATCGGGCTTTGATTTCACGTGCAATCTTACCCTACATGTAGGCCTTATATGCGGTTTCTGTCCGTCAGGCCAGACCTTTGCCGCCGGCTTCCTTCAGATTCTACCTCACGATAGACACCATTGCCTTTTGCTATATGCTTCCCGTCATTAGGGCGCATTGGGGACTTTCACCCGTTAGAACATGCCCATGCTGGGCGTACA
>JAZSKR010000001.1:0-157440 GCA_045534955.1 Bacteroidaceae bacterium | reverse complement strand
TGGTTTGGCACCTCGATGTCGGCTCGTCACATCCTGGGGCTGGAGAAGGTCCCAAGGGTTGGGCTGTTCGCCCATTAAAGTGGCACGCGAGCTGGGTTCAGAACGTCGTGAGACAGTTCGGTCTCTATCTATCGTGGGCGTTGGAAATTTGCGTGGATCTGACATTAGTACGAGAGGACCGTGTTGGACAGACCTCCGGTTTACCGGTTGTCCCGCCAGGGGCACCGCCGGGTATCCGCGTCTGGATCGGATAAGCGCTGAATGCATCTAAGTGCGAAGCCGGCCGCAAGATTAGATTTCCTTTGAGGGTCGTTGTAGACTACGACGTTGATAGGCTGCAGGTGTAAAGGCGGTGACGTCAAAGCCGAGCAGTACTAATTGCCCGAATTTTTCCTTAAGTCAGAAGACTTGTGAAAGTAACGCGAGAGAGTAGAAGCAACTAAGTGGTAGAAATAGCAAATCGTTTTGTGCTGTTTGTCAACCTTATTCAGGTGGCTATAGCAGCGGGGTTCCACCTCTTCCCATTCCGAACAGAGAAGTTAAGCCCGTTCACGCCGATGGTACTGCGCAAGTGGGAGAGTAGGTAGCCGCCGTCTTTAAAAGCGCTTCAGGTAGCAATACTTGGAGCGCTTTCTTTTTTGCCTAAAGTGACGCAAAAGGGTCGTGACGCAAAAGGGTCGTTTCGTTTTGCGTCACCAAAAACGCCGCTAGGGGTAAAAAATACGAGGTGGGACTTTGGGTCTCACCTCGTATGGTTGTTTGTTTGTTGGGAATCGTTAGTCTTTCTTGCCCAGGAAGATGTGCAGGAAGAGACCAATTATCATCAGGACAAGTGCTCCTATCTGAACTCCGTTGTAGTTGTTCCAGCCAAGGAAGAAACTGCAGATGAGCAGGATGGCACCCAGAATTACTACGATAGCTCCCAAATACTTTTTAAAGCTGTTCATTGTTATGTTGTTTTATCGTTTTTTCTTTGACTGCAAATTAAATGGTTTTTATCCGAAATATGAAACAATATTACCTTTTTTATGGCTTTATCGGCCAAAAAGGTTGTAGGGGTGAAAATATTTTGTACCTTTGCATCCGCATTTTGCAAACACTACTTATTAATTAATTAAAAACAAATGAATCAGTACGAAACCGTTTTCATTTTGACTCCCGTTTTATCTGATGTTCAGATGAAGGAAGCGGTAGAGAAATTCAAGGGCATTCTTACTGCCGAGGGCGCTGAGATTGTCAATGAAGAGAACTGGGGCATGCGCAAGCTGGCCTATCCCATTGAGAAGAAGTCAACCGGCTTCTATGAGTTTATCGAGTTCAACGCTGAGCCTTCAGTAGTTGCCAAACTGGAAGTTAACTTCCGTCGTGACGAGCGCGTTATCCGTTTCCTGACCATCAAGCAGGACAAGTATGCAGCTGAATACGCAGCAAAGAGAAGAAGTCTTAGACAATCTAAATCAGAGGAGGCATAATTATGGCAGAGCAGACATCAGAGATCAGATATCTTGCACCTCAGACTCAGGATATCAAGAAGAAGAAATATTGCCGTTTCAAGAAGGCAGGTATCAAGTATATCGATTATAAGGATCCCGAATTCCTTAAGCGTTTCCTTAACGAGCAGGGTAAGCTTCTGCCCCGCCGCATCACCGGTACTTCACTCAAGTTCCAGCGTCGCGTGGCTCAGGCCGTAAAGAGAGCACGTCACTTGGCTCTTCTGCCTTACGTAACCGATATGATGAAGTAATAATCTTTAAAGAACAGAAAGACTATGGAGATTATACTGAAAGAAGATATTGCAGGTCTTGGATACAAGAACGATATAGTAAAGGTAAAGGACGGCTATGGCCGTAACTATCTGATTCCCCAGGGCAAGGCTGTCATCGCTACAGAGTCAGCCAAGAAGGTTCTGGCAGAGAACGAGCGTCAGCGTGCTCACAAGCTGGCTAAGATTAAGGCCGATGCTGAGGCACAGGCTGCTAAGCTGAACGGCGTTAAGGTTACCATCAGCGCTAAGGTTAACGAGGACGGCACAATCTTTGGTGGCGTAGGTGCAGCTCAGGTTGCTGAGGCTCTGGCCGCTAAGGGCTTTGAGGTAGACCGCAAGGCTATCGTTGCCGAGACCGTTAAGGCTGTAGGTGAGTACACCGCTACCATCAATCTCCACAAGGAGGTTAAGGCAGAGGTTGCCTTTGAGGTAGTTGCCGAGGCTGCAGAATAATTGAATTCTGTAACACACAGATAAGAAGAGGATGTTCTTTTTTAGGACATCCTCTTTTTTTGCTAATTTCGCACTGCAATGGGGAACCAACTCACACTTGTAGGCCGCAGCGCCTCGTTCTACACTCTGGGATGCAAACTCAACTTCTCGGAGACATCGACCATTATGCGTCAGCTTATCGAGGCCGGTGCGCATAAGGCCGTGCGTGGCGAGAAGGCCGATATCTGCGTAATCAACACCTGCTCGGTGACCGAGGTGGCCGATAAGAAATGCCGTCAGGCCATCCACAAGATTGTGCGTGAGAATCCCGATGCATATATCGTAGTGACCGGCTGCTACGGGCAACTTCAGCCTGATACTGTTGCCAGCATTCCCGGAGTGGACATAGTGCTGGGGCAGGATCAGAAAGGCAACATCCTGGAGAATCTGAACGGACTCCAAAAACGTGACAGCGGAATCTACAAGACCGTGGGAACCAATGATATAAAGAACTTTGTGCCGTCATGCTCTCGCGGTGACCGCACCAGGTTTTTCCTAAAGGTTCAGGACGGTTGTGACTATTATTGCACCTATTGCACCGTGGCATACGCACGCGGACACAGCCGCAACCCGTCTATCGGAAGCCTTGTGGAGCAGGCCCGTCAGGCTGCCGCGGAGGGTGGCCGAGAGATTGTCATTACAGGTGTCAACATAGGTGATTTTGGCAAGAGTACAGGTGACAGTTTCATTGACCTGATACGTGAACTGGATAAGGTGGAGGGTATTGCGCGTTACCGCATATCGTCCATAGAGCCCAACCTGCTTACCGATGAGGTGATTGACTTTGTGGCGCAGTCACGTGCGTTCATGCCGCATTTCCATATTCCGCTGCAGAGCGGATCAAATGAGGTGCTTAAGCTTATGCACCGGCGTTATGAGCGTGAACTTTTTGCCGGGAAGGTGGCACGTATCAAGAGCGTTATGCCCGATGCGTTCATCGGCGTTGATGTGATAGTGGGTATGCGTGGTGAGACCGATGAACTGTTTGAGGATGCATGCCAATTTATTGAGAGCCTGGATGTTACACAATTGCATGTATTCAGTTACTCGGAGCGTCCGGGTACGGCTGCTCTCAGGATTCCGTACAAGGTATCACCTCAGGTCAAGCATGAGCGTAGCCAGCGTCTGCTGGAGTTATCGGACCGCAAGACCCGTGCGTTTTATGAGGCGCATATCGGCCGTGAAGCAACGGTACTGGTGGAGCGTCCGCGTCGAGGAATGCCTGCCCACGGATTTACGGACAATTATATAAGGGTGGAGATGGATTCGGCCAAGGTTCAGGAGAACAGTCTGGTTCGGGTTCTTCTGGGCGGACTGAATGCCGCTGGTGATGCATTGACCGCTACAATAATGGAGTAGTATGAAGATTGCGATAGTCATATTGAACTGGAACGGCAGCGGGATGCTTAAGCGCTTCATGCCTACGCTGCTCAGGTGCTCACGCATGGAGGGCGTGCAGGTGATTGTGGCCGATAATGACTCCAAGGATGACTCCATGGAGATGATGCAGCGTGAGTTCCCTGAGGTACCGCTTATTCGCCTGGAAAAGAATTGGGGGTTTGCCAAGGGTTACAATATGGCACTCCGTCAGGTAGAGGCTGAATATTACATACTGCTCAACTCGGATGTGGAGGTGACCGAGGATTGGTTGCTGCCGCTGGTAAGCTATATGGATGTGCATCCAGAGGTTGCAGCCTGCCAGCCTAAGCTGCGTGCACTTAATAACCCGGATGAGTTTGAGTATGCCGGTGGCGCAGGCGGTTACATGGACCGCTGGGGTTATATGTTCTGCCGCGGCCGCGTATTTGATTGCATTGAGAAGGACAACGGCCAGTACGATACAATTGCACCCGTTTTCTGGGCAACCGGAGCCTGCCTGATGGTACGCAGTGCCGATTATTGGGCAGCAGGCGGACTGGATGACCGTTTCTTTGCACATCAGGAGGAGATAGACCTGTGCTGGCGTATGCGCAGCCGTAACCGCGGTATCGTGTGCATACCTGAGAGCGTGGTCTATCACGTGGGTGGCGCTACACTCAACAAATCAAATCCTTACAAGACATTCCTCAATTTCCGCAACAACCTGCTCATGCTCTACAAGAATCTTCCGGAGAGTGAGCTAAGTAAGGTAATGCGCGTTCGATTCTGGCTGGACGGTCTGGCTGCACTGATGTTCCTTGCCAAGTTCCACTGGGGTGATTTCAAGGCCGTACTGCGTGCCCGCCGTGAGTTCCGCCGCCTAAAGCCCGAGTTCCTGGACAGCCGCCGCGAGAACCTGGAGGAGTCATCGACCGATGCCATCCCCGAGCGCGTATACTTCAGCCTGCTCTGGCGCTACTACATCAAACGTCAGAAAACCTACTCGGCACTTATCAGGTAATTCGCCGTCACCCTCCCGCTCATCGGCCCCCGTCGCCCATCGGCCCATCGCCGCCAAAGTGTCCCACAACACTCCCCGCCACAAGCCTCGTAGCGGCTCTCACTGTGTTACATACCCCCTTCTGAGGTTCGTGTCCCACACTCATCCGCGTCAGAACGTACTCTGGGCGGGGTGATTGTGGGACACTTTGGCGAGATTGCAACGGGATTGCAACGCGTAATCCTTGACAATTGTAAAAATGAGAACTATTTTTGCTGGCAAACTAGTAGTTTGAGTTATGGTAATAAGAAGGATTAGGATTTGTATGTCACGCGGGTGGTACCGCGTAGTTTATGGCGTATCATTTCTGGTGCTGTCATTGCTTTGCTCCTGTTCTTCATCAAAAGCCGTATCAAAGGGAAAGGCTGAAGGCAGTAATGAGGTGGAGGAATCAAAAGACAAGGAGCCTGCAGACTCCACAAAAGCCGGTGTGTCAGTAATCAATATGGAGGATTTCCAAGGTTTGGGTATAGAAACACCGGATATCCGTCTTATGTACGGAGTCCAGCCACCTGTTTTAAAGGAATGAATAGAAAAGTGACGCATTATTAAACGACCCCTTTGCGTCTTAAACGACCCCTTTGCGTCGTTTTTAACTATCGGGGCAAGACGGTATTATTTATATGAAAGGTTTTTATATGAGACGAATAAAAGCATACATGATGGTAATGCTGCTGTTATGTGCAGCCACAACCGCTACTGCCGAAAATGCACGCATTCTTGAACAGAAACAGGGTAGTATAACGTTTGTGGTTGATGAAAATCTTCCCAAGCCAAAGAATGAACATTTCAATTGGATATCGCAGGCAGAAAGGCTTAAAAGTATAGGCCGTGAAACTTATTATGGCTTGGATAACAGTTATATCGCTGCCAGTTTCTGGGATACTCCCTTGATGCCTGACGATGCTCCGTTCTTTACCGGAATGGTTCAGGCATTTGCCGATCATCGGCCCATAACACTATCGCCCGATGTAATATGGATGCTTATAAGCCAGGCTTTCTCACATGACGTAAATGCCAACCCGGAAAAGTTCCGTGACAAGTTTGTGGATTTTGACGGAAAGATGGACCTGATTGTACAGGCTGAATATCCGCTCTATCATCCTGATTTTGACTGGACTTCAATCGTTGACGGATTTGCCCGGCAGATTGATGCCAATACCAAAAACGATGTTGCCAGACTCATTACGGCCGATTTCTCAACCACCGGAACTGTTGAGCGTATGGCATCGGAGATTGTGCTGATGGAGACCACCAAGTCTTTCTTTGAATTCATAATAATGTATGCAGGTTGCGGATTTCCGTCAATAACCCTTACCGGAACTGTAGATGACTGGCAGGCTATTGCAGATAAGACCGCACGTTTGCAGGAACTGGGCGCCGGCAGTTGGGCATCGGACCTCCAACCCATACTCAAACAGTTTGTACAGGCGGCCCAGGGTAATCCGGATAGGGCTTTCTGGCAGGATATAGTAATGAAGGATACCCCGGACAGACTGCGTGGAGGGGCCTGTTCAATGGAGGTTCCCACTGAACTTGACGGCTGGTTCCTCAAGTTCATGCCTTATGACAAGGACGGCAAGCCTACACCTAAGAAGGTTCCTCATAATTATAATAAATTCCCCAAACAGATGGCATCGGTCCCGGTCAAGTACATTGAAGTGGATACCTCAACCGGAAAACCGCTAAGAACTATCCCGTTGGAACTCAGCGGCGGCATAGTAGGATATATGGCCGATGAGAACGACTGCGTGTCATTCCAGTTGGGTTGGGCTGTTGACGAGTCGGAAGCCGAAGAGAATGTGAGAAAGATCAAACAGATGGCAAGTTGGTTAACCCTGCGTGTGGATAAGGTTCCCGAGGAACTCCGTTCAGTCAAGCACTATGATATGCTGGAACTGCGTTTTACCGATAAGGTTGAGATACCGGATTGGATGGACAGCCTTGAAATAGACCATTTGATAATTAACGGCAAGGTATCGGCTGACCAAAAGAAACAGCTGAAGCGCCGTTTCGGTGACCGCATCAAATTTGAATAATGAGAAAAAATGACGCAAAGTGCGCTCGGCCCGAAGGGACGCTTTTACCAAGCGAAGCGACTAAAAGAAATGGCCCCTTTGCGTCACCAGATATCCGTCTTATGTATGGAGTCCAGACACCCCTGTTGAAGGAATGATAAAAAATGATATGATTATGAAAGGTATTATTAGAAGGAACTATCTGAACAGACTGATTATTCTGTCTGCTGGTGTAATGGCATTGTTCTGCCTCACGCAGTGTGGATCAAGCACGAAGGCACAGAACAAGATGGAGGCCAGCTCAGTAAACGGTTATCCTGAGTTTGAGGACGGCATGACCTGGATCTTTGAGGACGGACAGGCCAAGGTCAAGACATTTGACGGCGTGGAGGCCAGCATGAAGGCTGCCGATGTTCCCGGCTATCTCAAAAAGTACAAGAACTTCAAGACCACCCGTATGTCGGTTCGTTACATGTATCCCATCACCCTTGATGATGTCCTGCCGTTTGCCGAAAAGCTTGATGCTGTAGGCATTAAGACAGAGATTGCCACCAATGATGAGATGCTCAAGACCATGACCATGCCGGAGTACCGCCGAGCCCATATCTATGATGAGGGTAACGGCCAGTACCGTTTTGAACTTAACTGCAATCCTCAGGATGACAACCTTATGGCTTCCCTGATAAGTGAATATGAACTCCGTTACAAGAACCTGTCCGCCACAGGTAATCTGGACCTGATGAAACGCTGGATTACCGTGTTTGACGGTCACGGTATTGCCATCCACCCAGAAACAATGTCTGTAGGTGATGTTGACCAGATGGCCCAGACAGCCCGCAAACGCGGTATCAACCAGATAGCGCTTATAGTTGAAAACAATATAGTGCCAATACCGGATAATACACGTCTTACGGCCAAATATCCAGGCCTTGATGCCAAGACTGCAACAGAAAAGATGATTGCCGCCATATCATCGGACTATTTTGACAAAGGGCTGCATATCCATAATCCCCAGAATTTCTATAATCGCAACTCCAGCTTCTTTTATGTGACTGATGTTATCCGCACCTCTGATGAACTCATACTGGTGTTCCGTTCGCATCAGTATGCAGACCTTTGGCTCACGCGTATCTATAATGATAAGATTGTGGCCGATGGCAAGGAGTATCGTTACACCTATGCCGAAGGTCTTGAAGGTTTTGAGGAACTGTATTACTGGAGCCCCGCCAACGGCTACTACACCATGACGGAGCATTTCCCTGCCATCCCTGATGATGTCAAGACCGTTGACCTGATAAGCCTTGAAGATAACCAGCCTGTAATCAAGGGCCTTCAGGTATCTAATGAGATTTCGGATATGAATGATGTACGCAGCGTACGTATCATCGGCGCCGATAGGCTCAAGACTGTCCATATCCATGATGATATGCCGGATATTATAAGCGTGACCCGCGCCGATTTTACCGATAAGGAGACTACGTTCTATTTTGAGATGTCCATCATGGAGCCGCACTCATTCCTGGGTCATGTGGGCAGTGACTTCACTCTCACGCTCCCCGGTGGTCAGGTGCTGAAGCCCATCCGCGTAGATGGTGTTCCGCTTGATGAGGATTTTGACCGTCACGGAGACCACGTAGTGACCTATTTCCAGATGGTATTTCCTGCCATCAGCAAGGAGGACTGGGATGCTCAGGGTACCCACACAATCAAAGGCACTATTTGCCACGAGCCTCTCACGTTTGAACTATTCACGCTTAGCGGCAGTCAAGCCCAGTTCCTGGATGAAATCCAGCAAAGATTAGAATAATCAAAGAGAAAAGTGCGCATTATTCGCTCGGCCCTTAGGGACGCTTTCACCAAGCGAAGCGACTGAAAGAAACGCCCCTTTGCTTCTCGAATAAAAGTATATATGGTGATAAAGACTCAGTCCGGTAATACGGTTGCCCGTACGGGATTGGCGGCGGCACTTCATTTCTGTGTTGACGGGTTGTGTCTTTGCTGCCTGTATCTGGCAACTGCAGGAGTATCGGAACTGCTCAGATACTTTGTTGTCTATAACGTGCTGGCTTTTCTAACCCAACCGCTTACTGGTATGCTGGCCGATAGAGCCAAGCGGCGTCACTGGATATTGCTGGCCTCAATTGTAATGTTGATTCTGGCGGTTCTGGAAACCATAGGTGTTGTTTCCTGCAATTCTGAGGCATCTGTGTTTCTGCTTGTTGTGCTATCGGTGCTGTTGGGCATAGGCAACTCCCTGTTTCACGTGTGGGGTGGGAAAGAGACTGCCGTCAGGACCGGTAATGACATAAGGGCTCTTGGTGTGTTTGTATCTACCGGAGCGTTCGGGCTTGCCGTTGGGTCTGTGTTCCTGTCACGGGCGCTGATGCTCTGCCTGCTGATTGGTATTTGCATTCTGGCTCTGGCTTATCTGCTGATTGATACCGCAAGTCCTATTGATACAACAGAGACTGACAGTGAAAGTAAAGCGTACCCCAAAATTTTGGTATGGGCGATCCTGATCCTGATTATGCTTATTGTGGCCGGACGTTCATTCCTGGGCGAATCCTTTACAGGAGTGATTGACAAGACTCCAGTGGTTGTTCTCCTGGTTGGAGCATTGACCATGATGGGTAAGATGGCCGGCGGATGGCTGGTAAAATGGATGGGGATGGTTACGTCTGTCATTCTTCTGGTTGCGGGTGTTATAGTCTGCCTTGTGGCCAGAGGTAACCACATAGGCATTGCCCTTGCGGGTCTTTTTATGGTGAACTGTACGATGCCTATCACTCTCTACTGGGCAAATGTGATGCTTAAGGGGCGTGAGGGACTTGCTTTCGGGCTGCTGGCGGCATCACTTATACCCGGTTACCTGATAGCAACATTACTTAATTGATAAGGTTATGACAGGACAGTTGCTTATAGCTCTAACACTTACGGTTCTGATTGAACTGGGCGTGCTGTGGCTGCTTATGGAGCGCAGGGGTAAGGTGCTTGCCCTGTCGGTAGTGATAAATGTGCTTACCAATGTCCCGCTGAATCTTGTTGTCATGCACGTGGGATACAGCACAATGACGGTACTGATAGGTGAGCTATTTGTGTTCATTGTAGAGGCTCTGTGGTATCTCATCTTTATTAGAGATATACGCAAGGCGCTCATATACAGTCTGCTTTGCAATGCCGTGAGTTTCCTTATAGGATTGCTGGGGCAGACGGTATGTACGTATTTGTTGACATAGATTATTAATTGAATAATTATAATTCATTATGCTACATTTTCTGGATATAATCATTACTAAAGAGACCTTGGAGGAGTGGAAACTTCTCGAGAAGCAGTTTACAGAGAGTTTTTCACAGATAACAAATCCGGATACGGTTTCTATTCAATCTGTCAAGGATTCCGCATCGGTAGATTCTATACTTAATAATGGTGTTGCAGATTCTATCTCTAATCAGGAAGGAGTGGTTGACACCATAAAGGCTTCAGCATCATTTATAAATGGAACAGGAGGCGGCGATGACACCACAGCCTTAATCTGTACAGCATTGGTGATAATTGCAGCCCTTGCATTATGCTTCTGCTTTATAAGGCTGTACCGCAAGCGTTGCTGCGCCATAGAATCATCAAACGTTTGAATTATTTGAGAGTGTATAGAGCGCATTGAGAAACGACCCCTTTGCGTCATAATTTTTGTTAAAGTGTAAATTTTGCTTGGATAATTGTAAAGCGCGCTTTACTTTTGTTGCGTTAAACTTTACAATTATGAGAGATTATAAGAAACATCTTACGCTTTTGCCGCACAAATGGCAGAATGTGGGTTTTGTGGCGTTGGCCATTGTTGCTGTTTGCTTTTTGCTTCTTATCTGTTTGCATGGCCGTTTTGAAAGCCAGATTGTATTTGGACGTTTGTTTGTGGCCTGTAGTCTGCTTCTGAGTGTCTGCTTGCTGCTTGTTTGTTTCTCCAGGGAGAGTGTCGAAGACGAGTATATCGATTCGGCAAGATACAGGGCATTAACCATTGTGGTTGTTTTACTCTTTGTTTCAAGAGCAACGGCAGAGATGATATCGGGCGGTTATCTGCTGTCCGATACTGTCTATAACGCTATAGGGCAAATGGTGAATGAAAGCAGGCTTTCATTAGTTGACAAATCTATGTTCGTCAGATTTGTATATAAATTATCGTGGTGGCTGTCCAATAATCATGTGTTGGCACTGCTGTATATCGTTCTTTTGAAATTGATGGTAAGATTGGGTAACGGTAGCGGGTTCAAGTCAATGCTTATGCCGTACCGTTATAAGAAGGCCGGTTGGTTCATACTGATTGCATCGGCTATACTGATTCCTTTGGTGGTTTATTATCTGGGCCATGTCCTGGTAAACAATATGGATGTGATAGGCCGCACTCCTGACAGACAGAAATTTATTAAGATTTACATCACTGTAAGCAGACTTATTGTTTTGCTGCCATATATAGGATTGTTGATGGTCTGCCTTTCAAAAGAGGAGCAGGAAGATGAGTTTATCCGTCATATCAGAGTGAGAATGTTGGCCTATTTTGTCATTTACTATCTGATAGCAACGTTCATAAGCAAACAGTGTGAGTTCTCAACGTCGCTGATGTTTGCCAAACACGGTGGTACTTGGCATCCGGATGTCTCATATTTCATAATAGGAGTGATTGGAACCATCTTTTATCGGTTGACATGGGTGCCGTTGGTGGCGCTTGTTTATTCGCTTGTGTTAAAGAGAGTATTGTCAAACAACTTAAAGGAGAGTGGCAATGAAGAATAATATACGTGTGGAGAGGGCAATCCTCAGGATTTCACAGCAGGATCTGGCAAACGCCATTGGTGTGTCACGCCAGACGATATTCGCTATTGAGAACGGCAAGTTTATCCCTTCTACGGAATTGGCGCTCAGGCTCTCGGCCTATTTCGGCAAGAGTGTGAACGATCTTTTCCAGCTGGATTAAAAACCTTTCCATTTTCGGTGAGGCTCCAAGGTGCGCAGAACTTTTTGGGGTATCAGTATCGGAAACCATCGACGCCCGTGTCGCTGTGAACGGGAGGGGCCCGCGCCCAAAGGGCGTGGGAGGGATAGGACCTGAAAGGTCCGTAGTTTCAGATACTGATACCCCAAAAAGTTCTCCCTAATAATGTAAGAATATTTTTATTGAGAGTTGCGTTTGAGCGTGAGAGTGTGGTCGATGGTGGAGGGGAGTTCCTCGGGGTAATGGGTTACTATGATGAGGGTCTTTTGCGGATTAAGGCAGAAGGCCTTTATTATTTCCATTACAAGGGTGCGGCGCCGGCGGTCCAGTCCGTGAAGGGGTTCGTCAAGGATGAGTAGGGAAGGGTTCTTTACGAAAGCGCGGGCCAGCAGTATCATGCGCTGCTCTCCGCTGGAGAGTTCCAGGAAGTCACGCTCCTCCAGATCCGATATCTGGAAAATGTTCATCCAGATGCGGCAGCGGTCACGTTCATCGGCAGTAATTTTTTTATACAAACCGATGGTGTCGTGCAGGCCCGATGCCACTATGTCTATGGCGGGGTAGCGGCGACAGTAGGAGCGGTGCATCTCGGGCGATACGTAACCTATGTGCTTCTTGATTTCCCAGATGCTCTCGCCTGTACCGCGCGGACGGCCGAACAGAGCGATGTCACATGCGTATGACTGAGGGTTATCGGCATAGACCATACTCAGAAGGGCCGATTTGCCGCTTCCGTTGGGACCCAGGAGCGCCCAATGCTCACCTTTGCGCACAGTCCAGTCCAGTTCATTCAGGATGCGGCGGCTCTCATACTGGAGTATAACTTTATTGCAGCGTACTATCTCATCAGAGTCCATGCCGTTCTCGGGCAGGTTATGCATGAGATCGACCAGATTCTGGGGTAGGAGTGGCTCTGGAAGCGATTCTTCGGGCTCGGCCATATAGTCCTGGACGGGCATTACGGTGCTGCAGCGGCGGTAATGAACCTCTATTACATGCGTTATGAATGATGGAATGTCCTCGCGGCGCGATACCACAAGGATTATCTGCATCTTCCATTCAGTAACCAGGTTCTCAAGCAGACGGCAGAGCATATCGCGAGTCTGTGCATCGAGCCCTATGAACGGGCTGTCTATGATGACCATGCGGGGGCGCACGGCCAGCGAACGGGCCAGCTGGTACTTGCGCATTTCGCCGCTGGAGAGTGTCACAAGCTGCTTGTCCCAGATGAACGGCAGGTCAAAAAGGGTAAAAAGGCGCTCCTTCCATACCGGATCCTTAACCTCAGGGAAAGCGTCATGGACTATTGCCGATTCACCCATCTCGGTCATGTTCCAGCGCTGCTGGTAGAAATAGGTGCTGTCGGCGCTGCCGTAGCTGTCGCGGAAGGTTATGTTGCGGATATCGGCCCCGCTTATACCACTACCGTACTCAACCTCACAGTGGTTCAGAAGCGGATACTGTCGCAATAAGGTGTTAACCAGCAATGTCTTACCGGCACCGTTTGGGCCTACAATGGCTGTCTGCCAGCCGTCACGGATGCACAGATTGATGGGTGCGGCCATTCTGTAACGTGCATCGCAGGCCAGACCGTTCTCAATTCTTATGGTAAAATCACCTCTTTCCACTTTATTGCTTTTATCACTGCAAAGTTAGTGTAAAATGCACTACCTTCGTGCCATGATTCCCGCTTTATATCTTATTCCGAACCTTTTGGGTGATACTCCGGTTGAGCAGGTGCTGCCCCCGTACAATCACGAAATAATAATGGGCATACGCCATTTCATAGTGGAGGATGTCCGCACCGCCCGCCGTTTCCTCAAGCTGGTGGACCGCTCAATCGACATAGATCAGCTAACATTTTACACGCTGAACAAGCACACCAATCCAGAGGAAGTTGCAAGCATGCTTAAACCCTTGGAGGAGGGTAGTCCCATGGGAGTAATATCCGAGGCCGGTTGTCCTGCCGTAGCCGATCCCGGGGCCGATGTAGTTGCCATTGCCCAGCGCAAAGGCCTGCAGGTAATCCCCCTGGTAGGTCCCTCAAGCATAATCCTTGCAGTAATGGGCTCCGGATTCAACGGCCAGAGCTTCGCCTTCAGCGGCTACCTCCCCATAGAGCCCGATGAAAGAATAAAGGTGCTAAAGAAACTGGAGCAGCGAGCCTACACCGAGAATCAGACACAGCTCTTCATCGAAACTCCGTACCGAAACGCCAAGATGATGGCCGACATCCTGAAAGCCTGCCGTCCCCAAACCCACCTCTGCATCGCAGCCGGCCTCACCACCCAGGACGAATACATCCGCACCCGCACCGTTAAGGAGTGGAACGGCCACCTTCCCCAACTTGAAAAGATACCCTGTATCTTCCTAATTTACAAATAATTATAGAAGATTACCTTTAGCTGAAAACTTCCTGGGTGAGCAGAACTTTTGGGGGTATCAGTATCGGAAACCATGGCCGCCCGTGGGCTTGTGAACCGACGAACGAAGAGAGAGTAGAGGAAGCTAGCTTACTCTACCGAACGAGGAGGAGGTCTAGAACGTAGTTCTGAACGGGAGGGGCCCGTGCTCAGGAAGATCCTGTAGGAGATATGTTCTTGTTCACGTCTTCCACAGCGTCTTATTGGGGATGGGAGGGATAGCGCGAAGCGCGTAGTTTCAGATGCTGATACCCCCAAAAGTTCTCCTATAGAATCTCGCCAAAGTGTAACACGCTCATCGGCCCCAGAGTAGGCTGGGAGGTCGGTTCGTGTGGGACACGGGGCCTGGATGAGGGGATGTAACACAACGAACCCCGCTACAAGGGTTGTGGCGGGGTTCGATGTGGGACACTTTGGCGGCGATAGCGCGGCGGAGGAGCGGAGCGCTTACTTGAGATTGTCGTCAAAGAAGCGGAGGATGCGGGTAAAGAGGTGCTTGCGGTGAGAGTAGCCGGTGATGCTGTGCTCCTTGCCGGGATAGACCTGCATATCAAAATCCACTCCTGCGTTTATCAGAGCCTCTATGTATGAGGCGGTGTTGCTGAAGAATACGTTGTCATCGTCAAGGCCGTGAACTATGAGCAGGCGGCCGTGCAGGCGGTTGATGCGGTCAATGGCCGATGCATCGTGGTAGCCGTCGGCATTCTGTTTGGGCTCCTGCATGAAACGCTCGGTGTAGGGGGCGTCATAGTAGCGCCAATCAGTTACAGGGGCTACTGCAACGCCGCATTTGAATACAGGAGTACCCTCACTCATGGACATCAGGGTGTTGTAGCCACCGTAACTCCAGCCCCAGATGGCAATACGGTCAGCATCGATGTAGGGCAGGGAGCCCAGATACTGGGCTGCTGCAACCTGATCCTGGCTTTCCATTACGCCCAGGTGCTTGTAGGTCTGCTTCTTGAAATCTGCTCCGCGACGGCCGGTACCGCGACCGTCAACAACTGCAACGGCGTAGCCTTTCTGTGTAAGAAGTGCCTCAAATGATGCGCCGGGATAGAATCCTGCACCCCATTCATTGAGCACCTCGTTTGATCCGGGACCGCTGTACTGGTAAAGGATAACGGGGCAGGGGTGGGACTCATCGGCACCAGCGGGCTTGACCATCCAGCCGTAGAGCGTAGTGCCATCGACAGTCTCGAATGAGAAATGCTCCTTGGCGGGAAAACCATATTCAAGAGTGCTCTGCTTGACGTCGGCATTATCCTTAATCACTCCCAGTTGCTTGCCGTTGGCATCGTGGCGTGTAACCAGATAAGGTGTGGACATATCGGACCAGGAGTTGATAAAGTACTTGCAGCCGGTGCTGAAACGTGCGTGGCTGGTACCCTGCTCTGGGGTGAGTATCTTTTTCTTGCCCTTGCCGTCAATCTTCCATACTGCGCAGTCGTAGATGCCTGATTCATTGCTCTCATAATATACGGTGCCCGATTTGGGATCGTAGCCGTGGAGTGCCAGAACATCAAAATCGCCCTGGGTAATCTGGCGCTTGAGTTGGCCGTTCAGGTCATAAAGATAGAGGTGCCGATGCCCGTCACGTTCGCTCTGCATGATGAACTGGGTGCCGTAGAACTGTGTCTGCATGTATCCGAACTCGTCAATGTAACGGTCATCCTGCTCACGCAGAATCAGTTTGCATACCGTTGAGCGGGGATTGCCGGAATATATCTCCAACTTGTTCTGGGGGCGGTTGAGAGTGAATATAAACAGGGTGTTATCCTCATTCTCAATGAATTTGATGCGCGGAATATATGTAGTGCTGTCCAGTTTGAGGTCCATGTCACGGATGACCGAACTCTTTATGTCAAATGAGTGGACCGATACCTTTGAATTGGCTGCTCCGGCAGTGGGGTACTGCTGCGGACGGTAACTTACCAGTTCCTGTGAGTAAGAATCGCGGTCAGGGACGGTCAGGAAGAAGGGGAGGTTGTAACCGCCCACGTTTGACTCGTCAAAGCGGATCCATGCCAGCATACGGCTGTCGGCGCTGAACTCATAGGCGCGGGTTACTCCGAACTCCTCCTCGTAGGCCCAGTCGGGGATACCGTTACGTATCTTTCCAAGCTCTCCGTCCTTAGTGACCTGTACTTCAGCATTATTGAATAACAACTTGACTAAGAATATGTTATTGTCGCGAACGAATGCAATGTTATGGCCGTCGGGCGAGAATGAAGGCACCTGTACGGGACCACCTGTGGTTAGCGGGTCGATCTTGTTGTTGCGTATGGTATAGATGAAATAGTTGGCAGTATATGAGCGGCGGAATATCTTCTGCACGTACTGCTCCAGAAGGATGATATCCTCGGTAGGCGAGAGAATGAAATTGCCCAGGGAACGGAGTCTTTCGCCGCGGGCAGTGCTCAGGTTAAGTACGGTGTCCGTTACGGCTCCTGTCTTGAATGAATACTTGAGTATGCAGTTGCCCTGTGCCTGGAGATAATGTTCACCGTCTGCCATAGGGGTGATGTTGCCTACGCTGCTGCCGTAAAAGGAGCCGGAAATGACATTGTCAAGAGTGAGTTTTTTGTTCTGGGCTCCCAGTGAAAAAACTGCTGTCACTGCTGCAACAAATATTATCAATCGCTTCATATAATTATGCTTAATTAATTGTTCAACAATATTTTATTACTCGTCAAGAACTCCTTTTCCCTGACGTATCACCTCCTGATCGCCGTCCACGCAATAGACTACGGTGGAGTACTCGAATCCGCCTGCGCCGCCGTTAATTACCAGATCCACATCATCGCCCAGACGCTCGTCAATAAGTTCCGGGTCTGTAAGATAGCCTATGTCATCGGACTCATCATATGGAACGGTGGTGGAGAGCAGGGGAGCACCCAACTGGCGGCATATCTCACGTGTTATGTCGTTGTCAGGGACTCGTATGCCAACCTCCTTGCGGTTGCTGAATATCTTGGGCAGACGGCTTCCGGCACGAAGTACAAAGGTAAACGGTCCCGGCAGGTTGCGTTTCATAGTCTTGAACGTGGAGTTGTCTATCTGCACGTACTGGCTTATGTCGCTCAGGTCATAGCAGACTATGGAGAAACGGTGTTTGCGCGGGTCCAAGCCTTTGATTTTGCAGATACGCTCTATGGGACGCTCCTTGAGTGCGTGGCATCCCAGTGCATACGCCGTATCCGTGGGGAACACAATAACGCCTCCACCATTCAGAATGTCCAGGACGCGATCTATGTCGCGCTGGCTGGGATTCTTGTCATAAAGTCTTATCAGCATGCCTTAAGCTTTATATAATCTATTATAGCATCTACATCGTCGGGGTTAAACCAACGGGTGTTCTCATCGCGCTTGAACCACGTCATCTGCTTACGGGAGTAGATGCGGGTGTTCTGCTTTATCTTCTCTATGGCAAACTCCAGCGTCCAGGGTTTGCCGTCGGGGGTAAGGGCACCGTCCATCCAACAGAAAAGCTCTTTCAAACCCACCGTATTGAGTGAGTTGAGCCCGCGGTGCGGATACATACGGCGGGCCTCATCAATAAGACCGCTCTCAACCATCTTGTCCACACGCCGGTTGATGCGTTCATACAGTTCCTCGCGGGGACGGGTCAGTCCGATGCGCACGATCTTGAACGGACGCTCGGCCTTTTGTCCTTTGCGCAGGTCGGAGTAGGGATGACCGGTCATGTAGCAGACCTCAAGAGCGTGCAATACACGCTTGGGATTCTTTCTGTCCACCTGTTTATAGTACTCCGGATCCAGAATTTTGAGTTCCTGTACCAGATTGTCCAATCCCTCCTTCTCATAACGCTCCAAAAGGGGCAGACGGATATCGTCCGGAATGGTTGGAATCTGGTCTATACCATAGCAGAGGGCATCTATATACATCATTGAGCCTCCTGTGACCAATAGGATGTCATGTTTTGCGAATAACCTATCCGCGAGTGCTAGCACATTCTCTTCGTATCTGGCGGCACTGTAATAGTCATCAAGTGAGAGGTTACCCACCAGAAAATGCTCCGCACGCTCCCTTTCGGCCGGAGTAGGGGCTGCCGTACATATGGGAATGTCGGCATACATCTGACGTGAATCGGCCGAAATGATGGGGGTATGAAACAAATCGGCGAGGGTCAGGCACAATTCAGTCTTCCCCACGCCGGTAGGTCCAAGTATGATGACTAAAGTTTTCACTCAATAAAGGTCGTCTATGGAATCCAGGCTTACAGTACCTCCTTCACTGCCGCCTTCCATGCCGAATCCTTCCTCATCAAGTTCATCGGACTCGAATCCTTCATCACCGTAGAAGTTCTCATCGACGTCGATGGTGGGATTGGCCTTGGCCATTTCGTCAAAGTCAATGGTCTGTTTGGGCGGGTTGCCCTGGCTTGCGGTGCAGACGGCTTCCTTAAGAGTCTTACCAGTGATAATCTCCTTTAATTCAATGAAAAAGCAACGTTCTGTTAAAGGGTCGAAGATGTATATGAGACGCTGTTTCTCATCCTCAATAAGCTCATCGAGAGGGGTGCTGGCCATTACAAAATTGTCAACTTCGGAACTGGTGTTCATCTCCTCGCGGGTAATCTCCTCACGCTTTTCCCAATTGTCCTCGCAGATGAAGAATGATGTCATCTGGTCATCGGGATATCCTACAGATTTCAGGATTGCATTGCTGAAATCCAGGAATGACGCTGAAGAATTGATCTGGATCTCACGATAGAAGTCATCGACCTCATCGGAAATGAAAATGAATCTGTAAATCATATCGTTATCTGTTATTTAGTCGTAATAATACCTCTCTCGGAACTCTCTACGAAGTTTATTATGTACTGAACCTCGGGTGCCTGTGAGATGGGGTCCTCCTTGAGGGCAGTCAAAGCCTGGCTCACGTTGAGACCGTTCTGATAGATTATGCGGTAGGCGTTGTGGATGGCCTCTATTGTCTCGTTTGTGAAACCGCGGCGGCGCAGACCTACAATGTTAAGGCCGGCGTAGATTACCGGATGACGGCCTCCGATTACGTAGGGAGGGATATCCTTGCTGCAGCCCGAACCGCCCTGTATCATCACGTGGCCGCCTATATGGCAGAACTGGTGTACCAGAACGCAGGCGCTCAGGATGGCGAAATCATCTATGACAACCTCACCGGCTATCTTGGTGCTGTTGCCAAGGATGCAGTTGTTGCCTATAATGCAGTCGTGGGCCACGTGCATGTTTTCCATAAGCAGGTTGTTGCTGCCCACTACTGTCTTGCCCTTTGAAGCGGTACCGCGGTTGATGGTCACGTTCTCACGGATGCGGTTGTTGTCGCCAATCTCGGCTGTGGTGTCCTCACCGCGGAACTTCAGGTCCTGAGGTATACCGCCTATCACGGCTCCCGGATGTATCTGGTTGCCGTTACCTATGCGTGAACCGTACATGATGTTCACGTGGGGCATGATAATGTTGTTGTCACCAATCACCACGTTCTTGTCAATGAAACAGAACGGGCCAATCTCGACGTTCTGGCCTATCTGGGCCGAAGGGTCAACGTATGCTAACGGACTTATCATCAGTTATTATCTTTTTTCATTATTTGAATCATGAACTCGGACTCTGCCACAAGTTTGTCGGCTACGAAGGCGTATCCTTTGATTGACAGAATGTTATGGCGTATGGGCGCAGTCCTTACAACACGCATCAGAAGGGTGTCGCCGGGTACTACAGCCTGGCGGAAACGGGTGTTGTCAATCTTAATGAACATGGCCTCATAATCCTTGGGCTCACCGGTGATCTGGAGAGCAAGGGTTCCTCCCAACTGAGCCATGGCCTCAATGATGAGTACGCCCGGCATGATGGGGTGCTCCGGGAAATGTCCGGAGAAAAAGAATTCATTGTTGGTCACGTTCTTGACGCCCTCGGCGTAGAGGTCTGTCAGTGAGATGACCTTGTCCAGCAACTGCATCGGGTAGCGGTGCGGCATGATGGACTGGATCTGCTGCAGGTTCATTACCGGCGGAACAGACGGGTCATAGGCGGGTGCCTGGACGTCGTTCATGATAATGTTCTTGCGCAGTATGCGGGCGAATTTATTGTTGATGGTGTGTCCCGGACGTGTGGCGATTATACGGCCCTTGATGGGTTTTCCTACCAATGCCAGGTCACCGATGATGTCAAGCAGCTTGTGGCGTGCAGGCTCGTTGTCCCACTGCAGGGGCTTGTGCATTATATATCCGCGGCGGGTGGCATCCATCTTGGGTACTCCCATTACCTCGCAGATCTTGTCGTAACGCTCCTGGGGCATCTCACGCTCGTATATCACTATTGCGTTATCCAGGTCGCCTCCCTTGATGAGTCCGGCATCCAGAAGTGACTCTATCTCACGTACGAATACGAATGTGCGGCTGCGGGCAATCTCAGTGGGGAAATCATTCATGTCATCCAGTGATGCGTACTGGTTGTACAGTATCTTGGAATCATATGATATGAGTACGTTTACGCTGAATTCGTTGTCGGGGAGCAGGATTATTGAAGATCCGGTCTTCTCATCCTTTACCTCTATCTTGTTTTTGACTACGTAGAAGTCCTTAAGCGCGTCAAGTTCCTTTATACCGACACGTTGTATATTCTCTACATACTCTATGGCGCTACCGTCCAGAATCGGGAACTCAGGGCCGTTAACCTCAATGTGGCAGTTGTCTATTCCTGCAGCGTAGAGGGCTGCCAGACCGTGCTCAACGGTGCTGACCTTTACATTTCCCTTGAACAGCACGGTTCCGCGCTGTGTCTCACGTACATTTTCTGCAAACGCTTCAATTATGGGCTGGGTATCAAGATCCGTTCTCTGTATCTTGTAACCGTAGTCTGCGGGGGCCGGATTGAATGTCACGGTCAGGTCAAGACCTGTGTGAAGGCCCTTGCCGCTAAGTGAAAAACTACTCTTTAATGTCTTCTGTTTGTACATGTTATGCTATTTGTCCTAAAGCATTATTTGCTTTCAAGTTTTGCTTTCAGTTCTTCAATCTCTTTCTTGAGTTGCCTTATGGTGGCGTCCATCTCGGGCAACTGCTTGAACAGGATTGACGAGCGCAGGTAGTTGCGGTGACTGATGGCGGGATAGCCCATGATGGTCTGGTCGCCCTCGGTATTGCTGATAGCACCGGTCTTGGCGCAGAAATTCACCTTGTCGCCAACAGTAATATGACCCGCTACACCGCTCTGGCCGCCTATCATGCACCATGCGCCCACCTTGCTTGAACCTGCTATACCGGACTGGGCCGATATTACCGTATTCTCACCAACCTCTACGTTGTGGGCCACCTGAACGAAATTGTCCAGTTTGACTCCCTTGTGAACCAGGGTACGTCCCATTGTGGAGCGGTCAATGCAGGTGTTTGCACCTATCTCTACGTCATCCTCAAGTTCTGCTATGCCTATCTGAGGTATCTTGTCGTAACCATTCGGTGTAGGTGCGAATCCGAATCCGTCGGCACCTACCACGCTGCCGGCATGGAGAATGCATCGGTTGCCTATCTTACATGCGTAATACACGGTTACATGCGGATAAAGGATGCAGTCGGAACCTACCGATGCGCCTTCGCCGATGGTAACCAGAGGATATATCTGTGTGTTGTCACCTATGGAGGCGCCGTCCTCAACCACAGCGAACGGGCCGATGTAGACGTTCTTGCCGATCTTAGCCTTCTCAGAGACCGATGCCAGTGAACTGATTCCGGTCTTGGCGGGTTTCATGGATGCGTAGAGCGACATCAGTTTGGCCAGAGCCTCATATGCGTTGTCAACCCTTACCAGAGTGGCGCTGACGGGCTGTTCGGGCTTGAAATCCTTGTTTACCAAGACGATGCTAGACTTGGTGGTGTATATGTGCTGTGTGTATTTTACGTTAGAAAGAAAAGAGAGTGCACCCTCTGCACCCTCCTCAATCTTGGCGAAAGTATGAACGGCGGCATTTTCATTGCCGTCAACGGTGCCGTTCAGAAACTCGGCTATCTGTTTTGCTGTAAATTCCATTATGAAAGTCTTCGGCGTTATATAAGATTGCAAATATAGCAATATTATTTAATATAGGCGGCCATTTCCTGCTGTACCTCCCTGGCTTTCTGGCCGGCAACCTGTGCAAACTGTTCTGTGCTGTCGGCGTAAATTATTGCGCGACTGCTGTTTACAATCAGTCCGCACTTGCTGTTCATGCCGTATTTGCAGACATCTGCAAGTGATCCGCCCTGAGCTCCTATGCCGGGAACCAGCAGGAAACTGTCGGGTACTGTCTTGCGTATGTCGGTGAGCATCTCGGCACGTGTGGCGCCTACCACGTACATCATGTTGTCAGCGTTTCCGCCCCACTCAAGTGACTTGCGGAGCACGTTCTGATACAGAGGAGTGCCGTCAGGGTCCTGGATGTACTGGAAATCATCGGCGCCCTTGTTGCTGGTCAGTGCCAGCAGTATGACCCACTTGCCGTCATGTCCCAGGAACGGGGTTACGCTGTCCTGTCCCATGTACGGGGCTACGGTAACCGAGTCCACATTCATCTCACCGAAGAAACTCTCGGCGTACATCTTAGATGTGTTGCCTATGTCGCCGCGTTTGGCATCGGCTATGATGAACTGGTCGGGATAGTTGGTGCGGATATAGTCTATTGTCTTGTAGAGTGCCTGCATGCCCTTAAGGCCGTTGCTCTCGTAGAATGCCAGATTCGGCTTGTATGCGATGCAGTACTCTGCGGTGGCGTCGATTATAGCCTTGTTGAAGGCGAATATGGGATCCTCCTCAGCGAGCAGGTGCTGAGGTATCTTCTTTATGTCCGTGTCAAGACCTACGCACAGAAATGACTTCTTGCGCTTTATGTTCCCGTACAACTCTTCTCTTGTCATATCTTGAATTGTTTTGAAATTTCCTTACATTTCAGCCTCCTTCATACGCTCTGCGTTCTCGGCTATCGTCAGTTGGTCGATGCACTCCTGTATGTCGCCGTCCATGAATGCCGGCAGATTGTAAGAGGTCCAGTTGATGCGGTGATCGGTGATTCGTCCCTGCGGGAAGTTGTAGGTGCGTATCTTGGCCGACCTGTCACCGGTGGATACCATCGTCTTGCGGCGGGCTGCGATGTCATCCATGTATTTCTGATGCTCGCGATCATAGATCATGGTACGCAGACGTGACAGCGCACGCTCCTTGTTCTTGGGCTGGTCACGGGTCTCGGTGCACTCAATGAGTATCTCCTCGACAACTCCGGTGTTGGGATTTTTCCAATTATATCGGAGCCTTACACCTGACTCTACCTTGTTCACGTTCTGACCGCCGGCGCCGCCGCTGCGGAATGTATCCCACTTTATCTCGCCCTCGTTTATCTCAACCTCAAAGGCATCGGCCTCGGGCAGTACGGCAACAGTGGCTGCCGATGTGTGTATGCGGCCCTGTGTCTCGGTTACGGGAACGCGCTGCACACGGTGTACGCCTGATTCATACTTGAGCGTACCGTATACTTTTTCACCCGTTACGGTGAATATGATCTCCTTGAATCCGCCCGATGTACCCTCTGAGCATGAAGAAACTGCGTACTTCCAGCCTTTTGTCTCAAAATATTTACAGTACATGCGGAAAAGGTCACCGGCAAACAGGGCGGCTTCGTCACCGCCTGTGCCGCCGCGAATCTCCATTACCACATCCTTCTCATCCTGCGGATCGGCAGGTATGAGCAGTTGCTTGATCTCCTCCTCAAGGGTCTCAAGGCGTGCTGTGGCGCTGTCCAGTTCCTCGCGGGCCATCTGGCGCATCTCAGGGTCGCTTTCACCCAGGAGTTCCCTGGCCTGGCTGATGTTTGAGAGCAGGCTGACGTACTCAGCGCGGGCCTGCGATATGCGCTCCAGGTCGCGGTATTCACGGTTCAGTTTGACGAACCGTTTCATATCGGCTATGACGGCAGGGTCTGTTATGAGCAGACTGACCTCGTGGAAACGGGCCTCAAGGTCATCAAGTTTCTGTAGCAGACTCTCCGTAGCCATTATTTTCTCTTTTCTACCTTGTTGACGAATGCAACAGGACCGCCTTCATAGAAGTTGATGATGTTGCGTGAAACGAACTCCGCCATCTCGTTGCGTACATCGTAGGTCTGGGTGCCTACATGCGGGGTGATTACTGCGTTCTCACATGCCAGTATCTCGGGGCTTACCTTGTCACCGAACTCGAACACGTCCAGACCTGCGCCCCAGATACGCTTGTTCTTGAGGGCATCGGCCAGTGCAAGTTCATCCACAATGGGTCCGCGTGCGGTATTGACCAGGATGGCGGTGGGCTTCATGAGTTCAATCTGCTCCTTGCCTATCAGATGCCATGTATCCTTGGAGTAGGGGACGTTGACCGATATGAAATCGGATGTCTTGAGGAGTTCCTCAAACTCAACGTATCTGGCATCATACTGCTGCTCAATCTCCGGGCTTACACGGTGACGGTTGTGGTAGATCACGTTCATGCAGCTGGCCTTGGCGCGGCGTGCAAGTGCCTGGCCGATGCGTCCCATGCCCAGGATTCCTAGGGTCTTGCCTCCCAGTGAGTAGCCCAGGTTGGCCAGAAGTGTCCATTCCAGTGCTCCCGGAATGCGCAGACGGCGGTCGACATCGGTTATGCGGCGTGCTACGGCAAGCATAAGGCCGAATGCCAGATCGGCTGTGGGCTCAGTTACGGGACCCGGGGTGTTGGTCACGGCTATTCCCAGTTCCGTGGCTGTGGGTATGTCGATGTTGTCAAATCCTACGGCGTAGTTGCTTACCAGTTCCAGGCGTGGAAGACCGCGCTCCATGAGTTTGCGGTCAACGGGGAAATTGAACATGGACTGGAGTACGTCATACTCGGGGAGCATCTCGTAGACCTCATCGTAAGTGAAGGTTTCGCGACCTTCGGGCGGGAAGGTTACGTCATATTTTTCCATGAGTTCCGCATAACCGGTGCGGAACATGTTGTATGTCACTAAGACGCGTTTTTTCATACAGTTTTTTTGAATTTGGCAAAGATACTGCAACTGCGGGGGACTTAAAAGGAGTTAACTTATTTTTTATCCACCGTTACAGTTATCTTAAAGCAAAGCTTAAAGATACTTAAGAATGCGCCTCTGATGACTGATTCTGCATACCTTTCACTATATTTGCATCTAGCTGAATAAACTTACACGAAATGAAAAGATTACTGCCAATTATTGCCGCATTGTGCGTT
This sequence comes from Bacteroidaceae bacterium, assembly GCA_045534955.1. Taxonomy (GTDB): domain Bacteria; phylum Bacteroidota; class Bacteroidia; order Bacteroidales; family Bacteroidaceae; genus Colenecus. The sequence continues at coordinate 132,110 of JAZSKR010000001.1, read as the reverse complement.
ATGGTTTCCTGTACGGAGACTAACCCAGGTAGGCTTGAGATCAATGAAAGGGGCTATTTTGAAACCCAAGGTGTAAATGTGCTTGTCTATTCAAACAGGTACCAGGGTGTATTCTGTGATGAGAAGACCGCAGGAATTGAGATCGTCCAGCGTGGAGTACGTATAGCGACCGGCGGCGGAGTGCGTCTAATGAACACACCCGAGCAGTGGGATATCTATTCCACTCTTACCGAGCGAACCATCGATACTCTGGGCGGCGTTATCAACTGCCATTTCAAGTATCAGGATTATGAATTCGAGTATGACCTCAAGGTAAAGGAAGAGGGCGTGGGATTCCGTGTATCGGTAGTACTGGATAATCCTGTTCCGGAGAATCTGGTAGGCAAGGCCGGTCTTAACATGGAGTTCTTCCCTGCCACCTATTACGGAAAGACATATCTGGTAGACGGCCAGTCGGAGATATTCCCACGTTATCCGTCAAGTGATACCGAGATGCGTCCCAACAACGAGAAAATACCTCAGTTCTGGGGTCTCTCCACATTCGATGACCGCGGCCGTGACGAGTTCATCGTGCCCAAACCCATATCAAAGGGTCACACCATAGTCGTTGCCCCTGAGGACGAGTCTCTGCGTGTCCTGTTCAGTTCGGATGCTGAACTGAATCTGTTTGACGGCCGTAACCTCTCCCAGAACGGCACATTCGTGGTTCGTTCATATCTCCCCGGCGGTAAGACCGGAACGGTTCTGGAGTGGTATGTGGAGCCTACGCCAAATGCAGGTTGGATACGTGAGCCCAATGTGGGATTCTCACAGATCGGTTACACTCCTGCCCAGAAGAAGGTGGCTGTAATCGAGTTGGACCGCAAGGACAAGGTTGCTTCAAAGGCAAAGATATGGCGCGTGAACGCCGACGGCAGCAATACTCTGGTACTTGAACCCGCAGTCAAGGAGTGGGGCGTGTTCTATGACCGTTACAACTATGCCCAGTGTGATTTCAGCGCAGTTCGTGAGCCCGGTACTTATTATATAGAGTATAAAGGCGTAAAGACCAATCCGTTCCCCATCAACGTGAACGTATATGACGGCAAGTGGCACAATACGATGGATGTGTGGCTGCCTGTCCAGATGGATCATATGCTGGTGAATGAGGCTTACCGTGTATGGCACGGCCGCTCTCATATGGATGACGCCATCCAGGCGCCCACCAATTATCAGCAGCATGACGGTTACCGCATGGGCAACTCGACCAATACCAAGTACAAGCCGTATGAGCATATCCCCGGACTTGCCGTAGGCGCATGGTATGATGCGGGTGACTTTGACATTCAGTCAGGTACGGTTATCGGCCTTACAAACCAGCTGGCCGAGGTATGGGATGTACTGCGTCCCGAGCGTGACCAGACATTCATTGACCAGAAGACCCAGTTTGTGGACATACACCGTCCGGACGGTCTGCCCGATGTCATACAGCAGGTTGAGCACGGTGCCCTGAACCTTTGCGCCCAGATTGAGAACATAGGTTTCATAGCAGGCGGTATTGTACAGGGTAATATGCACCAATATCACCATCTGGGTGATGCAGTAACCATTACAGACGGTTACATCTATGATCCCAGTCTCAAACCTTATGAGGTACGCGGCAACCGCTCGGGTACACTTGATGACCGATTCGCATTCACCAACAACAGCGGTAATCCTATGAGTAACGTTAACGTATGCGCTGCATTGGCACATGCTGCACGTGTACTTGCTCCCTATATTCCCGAGACTGCTGAGCGTTGCAAGAGAAATGCCCTCAAACTCTGGAAGGATATGGATGATTATCAGGCTCAGATGGCCAACCGTCCGCAACAGCAGCAACAGTTCAACGGCCAGCGTGGAAACCGCGGTATGGGCGGCGACCGTTCAAGTGCCGCCATCCAGTTGTGGCTCCTTACAGGTGAGCAGAAATACAAGGATATGTTCCTGCCCGGCGTGATGCGTCAGATTGAGGCAGCCAGAACTGCTCCCCAGGGAGCCGAGGATAACCGTACCGGCGGCGGAAGCGCAATGCGTGCACCGCGTGTCAACATAACCACAGCACTCTCACTGCTGCCTTACATGGACGATGATTTCAAGGCTAAGTTGCGTGAGGTTATTCCGGTATTCGTAGAGGATGCCAAGCGTACAGCCGAGTCCACCCCTTACGGTGTTCCGGTAGCAGGCGGCACATGGGGCGGAAGCGAGCGCGTGATAAGCTGGGCTCAGAACAACTATATGGTTTGGCGTTACTATCCGGATCTGATTGATCCCGAGTTGGTTCTGTCCGGCCTTAATTTCATATACGGCAACCATCCGTACTCAAATGTATCATTCGTTACAGCTGTGGGCGTGAACACCAAGAAGGTGGCATACGGAAACAACCGTGCAGACTATACCTTCATACCGGGCGGTATCGCTCCCGGACTGGTTCTGCTGCAGCCCGACCTGCTTGAGCACAAGGACGACTATCCGTTCCTGTGGGGTGAGAACGAATGCTGCACCCGTACCGTTCCGTCATACGTGACGCTTTCAATCGGTGCCGAGGAGATTGCCGCAGCGATTAACAAGTGATTGATTGTTTGTAATAGAGTCCTGTTTGACAAGAAATGTCGATAAGTATTAAAGGGTTAAGCCACTACTATCCCAACGGGAAGAGAGCGCTGACCGATATCAACCTTGAGATACCATCAGGGATGTTTGGACTTCTGGGGCCTAACGGCGCCGGAAAGTCCACACTGATGCGTATCCTGGTAACACTGATGGAACCTACCGAAGGACAGATTGACGTATGCGGTTACGATATACGCACGCAGCGTAAGGAGGTACGCCGCATACTGGGTTATCTGCCTCAGGATTTCAGGTTTTTTGCCAAGTACAAGGTTCGTGAGTTCCTGGAGTATGCCGCTGCGCTTACGGGTATGACAAATTCCTCTCAGCGAGGCAAGGCTGTTGACGAGATGCTGGAGCAGGTGGGTCTTTATGAGGCCCGTGACCGCTACGCGCAGAATCTGTCGGGTGGTATGAAGAGACGTCTGGGTATTGCCCAGGCTCTTATCCACAAGCCCAAGGTCCTGGTGGTGGATGAACCTACCACCGGTCTTGACCCCGAGGAGCGTATCAGGTTCCGTAACCTGTTGAGTGAGGCCAGTTCTAAGGATACCACAATCATCCTGTCGACCCATATAGTAGGCGATATATCAAGTTCATGTACCGAGATGGCCATGCTCAATCAGGGTCAGGTCATGTTCCGCGGTTCGCCCGCAGGTATGCTCAGCGAGACAGAGGGCAAGGTATGGCGTCTCCAGGTTACCAATGAGCAGTATGCTGAGATCAATCAGAAGTATGCTGTGATATCTACAATTCCTCATGGCCTGGGGTGGGACCTTCAGGTAGTGTCAAAGGAGAATCCGGGATACGGTGCTGTGAACTATCCTCCAAACCTGGAGCATGCATATGTTTATTTTACTGAGATTAAGGATAAGGATTGATGCTGGGAATAACTAACATACGCATAGTTTCAAAGTACGAGACTAAACTGCTTGTACGAGGCTGGTTCTTCAAGGTTTTCGCGGTTCTGGCTATATTGGCCACGCTGATTCTGGGATCTATATATATCCTCCAGCCCTTCCAGCAGCCTGAGATGTCCAACAGGTCTGTCATCCCATATCTTTTCATGCTGGTAATGAATGTGGGACAGGCCGTAGTATCGGTATTCCTTGCATCGGAGTATCTTAAGCGTGACAAGCAGCTTGATACATCGGAGGTGTTCTATACCCGCCCGCTGAGTAATGCGGAGTATCTGCTGGGCAAGATGTGGGCCACTCTCAAGGTGTTCTTCATGCTTGACCTGGTGGTTGCTGCCATCGCGCTTATCATGAGCCTTATAAAATACGGTGTCGACCTGGATTACCTGAGTTATATCTGGTATTTCCTGCTGCTGTCGGTTCCTACACTGGTCTTCATAGTAGGTCTTTCTACCACCCTGATGCTGATACTCAACAACCAGGCCATCACGATGGTGATTCTGCTGGCTTATATCGGCGTTACGCTTTTCTATATTGATGACCTGTATTATTACCTGTTTGATTATATAGGTTTCAACCTGCCCATGCTCAAATCGGCGGTGACCGGTTTCAGCGGATTGTCCAGACTGATTAACCACCGTCTGTGCTATCTGTTGCTCGGTATAGGCCTTATACTCACGGATATATCACTGTTCCACCGTCTGGCGAATTCCAGATACAGCCTTCTGCCCTGGCGTATCGCCGCAGGACTGTTCCTGGCTGCCGGCCTGTTTACCGGATACAGGCACGTGCATATGTATAAGGTAGATGAGAAATACAGGGCCGATATGATTGAACTTGACAACAGGTATGTCAATCAGGGCGGTGCTGTAGCCGACGTGTGCAATCTGACAGTTACCCAGCAGGGTGACTCCATCAGCGTTACGGCCGACATGACGGTAAGACCCAGGGAGGATCAGCAGACACTGGTATTCACCCTTAATCCCGGATTCAGTATCAACAGCATCAGTGTTCCGGGCCATGATGTAAAGAGTGAACGCCTGCAACATTTGCTTGTACTCACATTTGCCGGTACACTTAAGGCCGACGAGCCTGTAAGGATTACCATGGAGTACGGAGGTATGGCCGATGAACGTATCTGTTATCTGGATATAACTGATGAGAAGATGGTTGAGAATTCCAAAGTTCTCTCCATGCTCAATGTCCCCAAGCGCTACCTGTTCCAGAGCAGGGATTATACCATGCTTACTCCTGAGAGTTACTGGTACCCGCGCCCCGGTGTGGCTTTCAGCAACGAAAGTCCGGAGTGGGAGAGGTCATACTTTACAGATTTCAATGTCAGTGTCACTCCGAATCCAGGTTTGACGCCTATATCGCAGGGCTTGTGTTCGGTTAACGCCGACTCTACACAGTACACCTTTACACCTGAATCGTCATTACCTTCAGTATCACTTATAATAGGTGATTACAATCCCAAGTCCATGATGGTTGATTCCATCATGTACACCGTATGGGAGATTGGTGAGTGGAACGACCAGTTCGCTGTATTCGATTCCATACGCGACACCCTTCCCAACTTTGTGCGCAGCACACTCAGGACCATGGAGTACCAGACTGAAATGAAATATCCTTTCAGGCGTTTCTCGATTATAGAGGTCCCGGTCAATTTCACATCATATAAACGGGTGTGGACATCGGCCTACGAACAGTTGCAGCCGGAGATGGCACTGGTGCACGAGAGAGGATTTGACATACGTGTGTTCCAGTTCGAGAACCAGAAGCGGATGTATGGCAACAACCGTAACCGTCGCAGGGGAAACAACAACATGTCCGAGAAGGAAATACTCATAAGTGTATTCTCGTCGGCAATCAATTTCATGATGCAGCAGGGCAGTTACTCGGGAACCAACCGTGGCGGCCAGTTTACCATGACCCAGGTTGATAATCCATACTATTACAGGCCTCTGTTCTACAATTTCAGATACAACATCTATTCGTCCGACTGGCCTATGGCTAAACGTATGGTAGAGTCGATAACCAATACCAATAGCAATAATAACGGAGGTGAGTGGCTCAGGAGGATGAACGGTCTTTCGGAGGATGAGAAGGCTCTTATCCTGATGGGCAAATATGACTTTAACCGTATCATGTCAGATCCGGAATGGGAAGACCTGGCCGATAATGCCCTGGCACTCAAGACACAGGATTTCTTTGCTCCCGTATCGGCCGCCATGGGATATGAGGCTATGATAGATTCCATAACCGCCAAGACCAGGGAGAAGGAGTTCTCTAATGTTTCGTTTGATTCCATCCTGGATTGGCTGCAGACATACTCGGGAGTCAGCCTGAAGGAAAAGATCGATTCATGGAACGAGTCTGTCCGTCTGGCCTGCTACAAGATAGGTAATCCCCAGATGACTACCGTTACCACCGATACGGCCGATATCTATCAGGCTGAGATCGCGGTTGAGAACATATCGGACTATCCGGGATATGTGACGTTGGAATACGTATTCTTTGAAACTGAGAATGCCGGCGACGAGGATAAGCCCAAGAAAATGCTGATAAGTGTCGCTCCGCATGAGACACGCAGAATCGTGACCCATTGGTTCAATACGCCGAGCCGTATTGACGTCAATACGATGCTGTCTTCAAACCTGCCGCACCTGGTAAGGCTGGATAATTCCAACTGGAGCACATATACAGGTACTGACCTGACTCCAGAGGGAGTCTATTCGCTGCGTACGGGTGTGGACAACACGCTTCCGGGTGAGATCATAGTGGATAACGAGGATAAGGAACTGTTCACCCTGTCCAGACCTGTCCGTACAGGATATCTCTCCAAATGGATAGACAAGTCACGTGAGAACAAGAACGAATTCATGTATGAAGGCTTCTCCGATTGGCGTACATATACCCTGTGGACTTTGGTGACCGATCAGAGCATGTTCGGCGATTATATACGGTCGGCATATATCATATCACCGGGAGACGGTTCGCAGTATGCACGCTGGAGTATTCCGTTGACCGATGCAGGAGTATATGACGTCTATTTCTACACATCACCTGACATGTACAATAACAACAACCGTAACCGCAGGTGGAACAACAACAATAACAACAACAATAACAACGGCCGCAGGGTGACCAATGACTACAATTTTGAGATTGAGCAGTTCAACATGCAGGACCGCGTGTCACTTAACATGCGGCGTGCCGAGGAGGGATGGAACCTTCTTGGAACATTCCGTTTTGAGGCTGATACCGTGAAGGTGTCACTTAACAACCGATCCGGCGTGAGTGTTATCGTTGCAGATGCTGTGAGACTGGTAAAGAGAGTAAGGGATTGAGAAAAAGATAAAACAACATAATATGAAGAAAAGAAAAACAGTAATTGGGGCAGTACTTGCGCTTGCAGTGACATGGGTTTTTGCAACCGATGCCCAGGCGCAGATTGTCATGACCATGGAACAGGCCCTGCAGTATAGTGCAGAGCATAATCCTGATCTGATTAACTCCCGCATGAGTATGGAACGTTACGAGCAGAACCTGATTGCCCAGAGGGCATCGCTCAAGTCAAGGTTCTCACTTAATCTGACTCCTGTCTCATACTCTCAGTCACGTCAGTTTGACAGCCGTTTCTCTGATTGGTACACCAACCGTTCGCTGTCATCGTCCGGTACATTCAGCATTTCGCAGCCCATCATCTGGACCGATGCCACGCTGTCTCTCAACAACAGTCTGTCATGGCAGAACAACCAGTCGACTATTGGCGGTACCACCAACAGCAACCGTGCATTCAGTAACAGTCTTTACCTGAGTCTGACCCAGCCCCTGTTCACTTACAACAGGACCAAGATGAATATGCGTCAGATAGAGATGAACTATGAGAACGCCCGCATCAGTTATGCTCTGCAGATGCTTAACGTGGAGCGTAACATAACAAGCCAGTTCTACAGCCTGTTCACAGCCCAGCAGAACCTTGAGATCAGTGAGAAGGAACTTGAGAATGCCGAGAAGAACTTTAATATAATAAAGGATAAGGTAGAGGCCGACCTGGTTACAAAAGACGAGTTCTACCAGGCACAGCTTAACCTGTCACAGTCCCGTTCAAGCCTGGAGAACCAGAGGGTGAGCCTTGAGAACTCCAAGGACAACTTCAAGCAGGCCCTGGGCATACCTCTGGAGGAGGATATCAGGGTGGTATGTGACATTGAGGCCGAGCCGGTACTGGTGGACTTTGACAAGGCTCTGGAAAGCGCCATGTCATCCAGATTGGAACTCCGTCAGCGTGAGATATCGCGTGAGCAGCAGGAAATGTCGATGATCCAGGTCAAGGACAATGATAGTTTCAGCGGCAACGTATCACTTTCCGTAGGTATCATGGGAGATGATCCCAATTTCCCCCACATTTACGACAATCCTACCAACAACCCGCGTGTGGCCGTATCGTTCAGTGTTCCTATCTTTGACTGGGGTGCCCGTAAGGCACGTATCCGCGCCGCCGAGATAGAGCGCCAGATGTTTGAACTGAGCGCCGAGGAGGAACTCAAGAGCATAGAGATGAACCTGCGCAGTACTTGCCGCAGTCTTGACAACCTGCTTCAGCAGATATCCATTGCAGAGCAGAGCCAGCAGAACGCTCAGATGACCTATGACCTCAATGAGGAGCGTTACCGTAACGGTGAGCTGACCGGTATGCAGATGAACCAGTTCCAGACACAGCTTTCAAACAGCAAGATGTCATATACCCAGGCCATCATCAACTATAAGGTTCAGCTTCTGAACATCAAGATCCTGACCCTTTATGATTTTGAAAAGGACGAGCCTGTGGTTCCCATCACGTACCAGGAGACTAAAGACAAGAAAAAGAAATAATAAAAATCAAACAGCATATGAAAAAAGGAATCAGCGTACTTACACTGGCTGCCCTGACAGTTCTTATGGCAGGGTGCAGACAAGAGAACACAATGAACCGTGCCGAGATACCTACACCGGTATCGGTATCGGACATTACCTATGGCTCTATAAGCAGGGTTTTCACCACCAACAGCACTGCTATTTCAAGTGCCGAGGCTGAACTGTCAACAGAGTTGGCCGGCAAGTACCATCTGCAGAAGAATCCTGCAACAGGCAAGCCTTACAAACTGGGTGACAAGGTAAAGAAAGGCGCCCTTATAGTACGTATTGAGGATAAGTCTTATGAGAACGGCATATCCATCGAAACCAAACGTCTGAATCTGGAACTTGCCGAGCAGGAGCAGGTAAAGACAAAGTCCCTTTATGACAAGGGTGGTGCCACTCTGACCGAGGTCAAGAACTCTGAGGTCAAGATCATGAACTCACGTCTGGACTATGAGAACGCCGAGATGAATCTGGAGAAGATGAACATCCGTGCTCCCTTTGACGGTGTGATTGTAAACCTTCCTCACTTCTCGGAGGAGGCCAGGGTCAACAGCGGAACATCGGTGGTAACCATAATGGATTACAGCCAGATGCTGCTTGAAATCAACCTTCCGGAGAGCGCCATCACTGAGGTCAAGGTAGGCCAGAAGGCATACATTACCCATTATACTCTCCCCAAGGACACCATCATGGGCGAGATTACCGAACTTTCTCCGGCTATCAGTGCCGAGACCCGTACATTCAAGGGCAAACTTATGATAAACAATAAGGACCTGCTCATCAGACCGGGTATGTTCGTAAAGGCCGATATCGTTACCGAGAGCCACAGTTCCACTATCATCATTCCCAAGAACATTGTCCGCCCCGAGCGTAACAGACGCATCGTATTTGTGGTTGACCAGGGTATTGCCAGAGCAAAGCAGGTAAGACTCGGTCTCGAGGAGAAGAACATGGTGGAGGTGCTGGGCGGTCTTGAAAGAGACGATCAGTTGGTTGTCCGCGGTTTTGAGACCCTGAGAGACGGTTCAAAGGTGAAGATCCAAAGATAAACAGAGCGTAAAGGATGAAAAAACTTGTAAGTTGGGCGGTCAGGAATCCGGTCACCGTCACCATGGGGGTGCTGGCTATCCTGCTGCTCGGAAAAATAGCATATGACAGGCTGAGCGTGGAACTGCTTCCAAGCATGAACAGCCCCCGCCTGTTTGTCGAGATCGATGCCGGCGAGCGTCCGCCCGAAGAGATTGAGAAGCAGTTCGTGCGCAGCATGGAGTCTCAGATCGCCCGTCAGAGTGACGTGCGCTCGGTTTCATCGGTCGTAAAGGTGGGTACTGCCCGTATCACGGTGGAGTACGCATGGCGTAAGAATATGGACGAGGCGTTCCTGGATTTGGAGAAGGCCATGAGCAGTTTCAGCCAGGACAGCCGTGTTACCGACCTGCGTATCTCACAGAAGGACCCCACCACCGCTCCTATTATGATTATAGGTTTCTCCAACCCGGACATAACCGATATGGCCGAGTTGCGTAAGGTGGCCGACTCATATGTGAGCAACGAACTTATGCGTGTTGAGGGTGTAGCCGATGTATCCCTGGCGGGTGACGAGTTCACCAACCTGGTCATAGAGGCTGATCCCTACAAACTCCAGGCTTTCAATGTTACGGTCGACAACATCTCGTCACGTATTCAGGAGAGCAACCAAAGGGTATCGGGCGGCAGAATATCGGAACAGGGATTCCAGTATCTGGTAACAGGTTCCAATACCCTGGTCGATGAGTCTGCGTTCGGCAATATCATCGTGGGTTACCGCAATACCGAGAGTAATCAGGGTCAGATTGGCGAGTTTGAATCGGCCAGTATGGCACCCATCTACCTTCGTGACGTGGCCGACATTCACTTTGAGAACCGTGAGCCCGAGAATATCGTAAGGGTGAACGGCAAGCGAAGCATCGGCATTTCGGTATTCAAGGAGATGGACTACAATACCGTCAAGGCGGTTGAGGGAGTCAAGACAAGCCTTGCCAAGATACAGAAGTCACTGCCCGGTTATGAGGTCAAGATCATCAGCGACCAGGCTACCTTCATCAACAACTCGATCGGTGAAGTAAAGAACAGTGCCCTGCTGGGTGTGCTGCTGGCTGTCATAGTATTGTTCGTGTTCCTGCGCAGGGTGGGTACCACTCTGATCGTGGCCGTTTCAATACCGGTTTCCATTATCGCAACCTTCAACCTGATGTTCTTCAGCGGACTGACCATAAACATCCTGACGCTGGGAGGTCTTGCGCTGGGTGCCGGTATGTTGGTGGATAACGCCATCGTGGTCATTGAGAGCATATTCCGAAACCAGGAACGCGGCCTTTCGGTGCGAGACGCCGCTGTGACCGGTACATCCGAGGTGGCCGGTGCGGTATCGGCATCGACCCTTACCACCATCGTGGTGTTCCTGCCTATAGTATATCTGCACGGTGCTACCGGTGAACTGTTCAAGGATGAGGCATGGACGGTAACGTTCTCGCTGGTTTCTTCACTTCTGGTGGCTATCCTTGTGATACCTACACTCTATGACAAGATATTCGGACGTAAGAAAGCCGTTCCCCTTAAGAGTTTCAGTTCAGTGAACATCAAGGGTTACAGCTCATTCCTGAAACGTCTTGTAGAGAAACGCTGGTGGGTTATCTGCGCATCGGTTATCCTGGTTGCCGGAACAGTGTTTCTGCTTCCGTATGTAGGTACCGAGTTCATGCCCAAGACCGATGAGGGCACCATCAACGTGAAGGTGCGTATGGCCGAGGGCACCAGCCTGGAGCGTACATCGTCCACACTTGAGAGTCTTGAAAATCTGGTTTTTGACCTGACCGAAGATCCCGACATTGTCATCTACACACATGTGGGACCGGGCGCATCGGCCCAGAATATGGACTTTGAGGGTGAGAACACCGCTTCTATGAAGATACAGCTTTCAAAGGCATCGGCCGTTACTCCCGATTACCTCACTGAGGTTCTTGCAGCCTATATTGAGGGCGTAGAGGGTATGGAAATCTCGTTCACTCAGGATGACAACTCCCTGAGTTCGATGATGGGTACCGAGGATGCTCCTCTGGTAGTGGAAATAAAGGGTGAGGAACTGGATCTTCTGTCTGCACTTACAACGCAGGTAAAGGCTGCGGTTGACTCGATTGACTGCCTTTATAACGTTGAGAGTTCACTGGCAGGCGGCGCTCCCGAGATCATCATCACGGTTGACCGTGCACTGGCCGGTATGAACAACATCAACGTGTCAACAATAATCACCCAGATACAGCAGCATCTTGCCGGACGTGAAGCCGGTCAGATGGATTACAAGGGTGACATGAGAGATATCAGCATCAAGGTTCCCGGCGTTTCTCTGGCCGATCTGAACAATATGGTCATAACATCGGGCCAGAAGGATTTCCGTCTTGTGGAGATTGCCCAGATAAGTGAGAGCACCGCACCTAAGGAGATATCGCGCCTGAACCAGAACCGTGTGACACGCGTCACTGCCGAAATAGACGAGTCGGTATCCCTGGATAAGGCCGCTCAGCGTGTCAGAGATGCGGTATCGGGCATTGAACTGCCGCAGAACTACTCCATAACCGTTACCGGTGAGGAGGAGCGCCGTGCTGAGTCAATGAGCAGTCTGCTTCTGGCACTTGTGCTGTCTATCGTACTGGTTTATATGGTGATGGCATCGCAGTTCGAGTCACTGCTTCATCCGTTCACCATCCTGCTCACCATTCCTCTGGCTTTGGTGGGTGCGGTACTGATGTTCCTGATTACAGGTATAACCGTGAATATAATGGGTATCATAGGTATGGTCATGCTGGCCGGTATCGCGGTCAACAACTCCATTATCCTTGTGGACCGCATAGGACAACTCAAGGAGAGCGGTCTGAGTCTGACCGATGCCATTGCAGAGGCTGGACAGCAGCGTATCCGACCCATTCTTATGACCAGTCTTACCACAATCCTGGCACTTGTGCCTATGGCATTGGGAATAGGCGAGGGGGCATCCCTGAGTTCGCCCATGGCCATTGCCGTGATAGGCGGTCTGGTTACCTCGACTCTTCTGAGTCTTGTGGTGATACCTTGTGTTTATTATGTATTTGAAAGCGCCAAAATCAGAATCACTGGAAAGTAATGAAGTCATTTATTGACCGTAGAGTAACTATCTGCATGCTTCTGGTGGCGATGACGCTGCTGGGCTATTTCTCGTATAAGCAGTTGCCTGTTGAGCTGCTGCCCAATACGGAACTGCCCCAACTCTATATAACCGCCAACTCCCGTAGTGATCTCACTCCGGCTTACATGGAGCAGCAGGTGGTGATCCCTCTTGAGGGCGCCATAAGCGCTGTAGGCGGTGTAGAGAATATGGAGTCGACTGTATCGGGCCGACAGGGTTCCATAAGGGTTGACTTCAAGAGAGGCACAAACCTGAAGATGACCACTGTCAAGTTGCAGGAGAAGATCAGCTCCATAAGGGGTGATTTCCCGAGCGATGTCACAGTCAATGTCCAACAGGCCAACCTTACAGGTATAAGCAACCAGTTCATGTCACTTCAGGTGCGCGGATCGGGTGGTGTTGACCGACTGAGAGCCATCGTGGACAAGGATGTGGTACCGCGTCTGGAGAGTATAGACGGAATAGCAGGCGTGACGGTGTACGGCGGACGTGTCAAGTCTATCGAGATACGTTCCAACCCCGAGGCCATGCAGGCACTGAACATATCCAATGCGCAGATAAGCCAGGCGCTGAACCAGTATAACCAGGAGCGTACGTTCCTGGGATTCATAAGCGAGCCTGACCGCAAGTATTATGTCCAGTTGGACGCCAACTATGACGACGTGTCGCAGGTGGAGAACCTGGTGGTGGCACAAGGCCCTGTATATCTTAAGAATGTAGCCACTGTGTTCTTTGACTACAGGGAGGAGACAACCATCAGCCGTGTGAACGGTATGGACGCCATCTCCGTGTCACTGGTGAACGGAGCAGGAGAGAACCTTCTGAACCTCTCCAACCGTACACTGAAGCGCATTGATGAGATAAACAAGGAGGTAGCCGCACAGGACCTGCAACTGGTGGTTCAGTCAAATTCGGCCGACCAGATAAGCAACAACATATCACAGATTGTCAGACTGGCGCTGATTGGTGGCCTGCTGGCTGTTCTGGTGCTGTGGTTCTTCCTGCGCAACCTGAGCCTTGTGTTCTTTATCGCGTTGTCAATACCTGTGTCCATATTATCGGCCTTCAACGTGTTCTACGCAGCCGGTATATCCATAAACACCCTTACCCTTATAGGTATGGCGCTGGCTGTGGGTATGTTGCTGGACAGCAGTATCGTTGTGTTGGAGAATATCTACCGCCTGGCATCAATGGGAATGCCGCCGCGTCTGGCAGCACTCCAGGGTGTCAAGGAGGTGCGTAAAGCCCTTATATCATCTACGCTCACCACGATAACGGTGTTCCTGCCGTTTGTATTCTCGGATGAGCCCATGATCAAGTTGCTGGGAAAGAACATCGGTTTCTCGATCATATCGACCCTGATATTCTCGCTCCTGGTGGCCGTAACCTTCATTCCTATGGCTACTGCAGCCATGATGGAGCGCGGAGGCGGCAGCAACAGTGTCTTCTTCAAGAAGATGTCCATACATGACCGTCCTCTGCAGATGTATTCAACCCTGCTCAAGACGTGTCTGAGAAAGCCCGGACCGACTATCGGCATAGCCGTAGCCGTTCTGGTTATAGCCTTTATATTCGCTCTGTCGCGCGATACCGGCCAGAACCGTCAGGTTGACAGTGACCGTATCAACGTGAACATAACCATGCCTAGCGGCAGCACGATTGAGAATACCGATGAGGCTACCGCCAAGTTGGAGGAGCGTCTGGACAGTCTGCCTCAGAAGAAGGATGTGATAAGCCGTATCCAGGAGGATCAGGCATCTATTACCGTTACTCTGCAGGAGGGATACAACAAGAAGGGTGGTCCTACCATCAGCCAGCTCGTTGAGGAACTCTCTGAGAGCCTGGCCCTTGAGAATGAGATTGACGTACGTGTAACCCCCGGTTACGCCCGCGGCAACCAGAGTTCATCGGGCCTGAGTTCACTGACCCGTTTCATGAGCGTGTTGGGCATGGGTGACAATACAGAGAGAATAGTTGTCAAGGGTTCCGATACAGAGACCATGCGTGTGGTATCCAACAACCTCAGATACTATCTGGAGCAGTTGGAGTTTGTACGTAACGTCAGGGTTGACAACCCGGGCGGCCGCCGTGAGGTTCAGCTTACCTTTGATCCCGTCACGCTGGCATCGTACAACATATCTACATCGGCCATAACACAGGCCCTGAACTCCCTGAACCGTACAACCAGCACCGGTGCCAGTTTCAAGGTTGGTACCGATGAGTATGACATCGTCATAATGGATGACCTGACCGAGGAAGAGGAGGAGATGGGCCGCTGGGAGAAGACCATGGATGATCTGCGCCGCGTAATCGTGACCGATGCAAACGGCGGCACCCATGAACTCCAGCAGTTGGCCAACATCCGTCTGAGCCGCGGACCGTCGGAGGTACGTCGTGTCAACCGTGACCGTCGCGTGAACGTGACCTATACAATCTCACAGAGTGAGGAACTGCCAAAGGATGTGCTTGACGGCTATCATGACCAGATTGATGACCTGATTGCCAACTACAACCTGCCATCGGGACTGGCTCTCGAGGTTCAGCGCGGTGATGACTCCACCAGTGAGTTCAAGTTCCTGATACTGGCCTCTATCATACTCATATTCATGATATTGGCATCGGCGTTCGAGTCACTGACCACGCCTATAGTATTGCTGTTCTCAATTCCGCTGGCTGCCATCGGCTCGCTGCTGGCACTGCTGTTGTCGGGCAACAGCCTTATGAACGCCAATACGCTGACAGGATTCCTTATCCTGCTGGGTATAGTGGTGAACAACGGTATCATTCTGATTGACTACTCAACGACATTGCGCCGCCGTGGCTACAACCGTATGAGGTCAATCATGAACAGCGGTTATTCGCGTCTGAGACCTATCTGCATCACTACCATCACCACCATTGTCACGCTTATCCCGATGGCAATGGGTGACAATGAGTACGCCGGTGCCATAGGTGCTCCGTTCGCACTGACTGTAATAGGCGGTCTTACATTCTCGGCCGTACTTACGCTGCTGCTTATACCTACGCTCTACATATCGTTTGAGAACATGAGGGCATGGTACAGGAAACTGGGCCGATACACCCATATCCTTCACGCAGTTCTGTTCAGCGTGGGCCTTATAGTGATCTTTACCACAGCACACGGAATATTCCGCATACTTATCTACATAATTGTGCTGGCAATTGCCGTTCCGGGAATTACGTATTTCATAAAGAGTTCTGTAAGGTTTGCCCGTAAGGATATCGTCAAACCGGACGAGCCGATTGTAATTGAGGTGCGTAACCTGGTAAAGGTCTATGACTGGTACAGCCTGTTCCTGCGTCAGTGGCGCAGCGGCCTGAACATACGCCGCCGTCTGGGACTGTCCCGCAGTTTCCATCACGCAAAGGACTTTGTAAGCCTTCTGTGGCAGGTGGTTGTGTTCGGGTATACATGCTATCTGGCCGGATGGTATTTTGAGAAGCAGGGCTGGATTCTGCTCATGACCATCATCACTCTGGCTGGTGTCAACAATATCCTCAAGGCTGTACTTGAGTATATAGCATACAAGTTCAAGAAGGGTGCCGGAGCGGTGTCTGTAATCCGCAAGATTCTTTATTGGGCACTGCCGGTATGCGCCATGATATTCCTCAATTCACGCATTGAGAGCAAGGGATTCATGGTATTCATCGCTGTAGTATGGATCTTGGGACTCTGCATCAGCAAGACGGCCGACTATCTGTACGAGAACAACATCAATGTAGAGCGACTCAAGGGTGAGACTGCCGGTATCCGTCGTGCATGGTTCGTGTTCGTAAAGAGTATTCCTATCATCGGCAAGCGTAAGAAGCCGTTCAAGGCCCTGCGTGGTGTGACGTTTGAGATTCACAGCGGTATGTTCGGACTTCTTGGACCTAACGGTGCCGGTAAGTCCACGTTCATGCGTATCGTGACCGGTATCCTGCGTCAGAGTTACGGAACGGTGTTCATAAACGGTATGGATACCCTCAAGTACAGGGAGGAGCTGCAGAGTCTGATAGGCTTCCTGCCTCAGGAGTTCGGCATGTACGAATCCATGAGCGCATGGGACTTCCTCAACTATCAGGCCATTCTCAAGGGTATAACCGATGAGAAGGTGCGTAATGAGAGACTGGAGTATGTACTTACATCGGTACATATGTATGAGCAGAGGAATTCGGCTATCGGATCGTTCTCGGGCGGTATGAAACAGCGTATAGGTATTGCGCTCATACTGCTTAACCTGCCGCGCATACTTGTGGTCGATGAGCCTACCGCAGGTCTTGACCCCCGTGAGCGTATCAGGTTCCGTAACCTGCTGGTTGAATTGAGCCGTGACAGGATAGTGATATTCTCAACTCATATCATTGAGGATATAGCAAGTTCATGTAACCAGGTTGTGGTTATTGAGAAGGGCTCGCTCAAGTACTTTGGAGAGCCTAACGATATGGTCAAACTTGCCAAGGACAAGGTATGGCTGTTTGACATTGAGGCTTCCCGTCTGGGTGAACTTGACGAGAAACTCATTGCCAACCATATCCAGGACGGCAGCATGATTAAGGTACGCTACATTTCGCCCACATGTCCGTGGCCGGGCGCCGAGCAGGCTGAGCCCAACCTGGAGGATGCATACCTGTGCCTATTGAAGAACCTATAAAACAGTTGAGCTATGTCAGTATTGCAGACTACAAAATCATTCGGCAAGTTGTGTATGTACAACATGAGGATCATTTTTGCCGGCAAGTTCATATGGTTCCTGCTGGTAGGCCTGGTCCTGTTCTTCTTCCTTATGTACACCGCAGCGGCAAGAGGTACAACACTCTCTCACGGCATGGTTTACAACCAACTGCTCATACCGGGAATGCTGCTGGTGTTCTATCCGGCATGTTTCGGCATTCAGAACGATGCCGATCACCGTATCCTGGAACTGCTTTTCGGTATTCCCAACTATATGTACAAGGTATGGCTGTTCCGCCTGGTGATGATATACGTCGAGGTATATCTCATACTTGTGGTTTACGCCTTCCTGGCCAGGATCCTGCTGTTCCCTGTGGAGCCTTTCTCCATGGCGGGACAACTTATGCTTCCGGTCACACTGTTCGGTAACCTTGCATTCCTTTACTCAACCCTGATCCGCAACGGAAACGCTGCCGCCGTGCTCTCCGTGCTTACGGTGATACTGGCTATGATTCTGGGCAATATTCAGTTGGTTGAGAACAAAGTCTGGGATGTGACCATCAATCCGTATGAGGAGCCCGAGAACATAAATGCGGCTATCTGGAGCCTTACTCTTCTCAAGAACCGCATAGTGATGGCTGTTGCGGCTATCATATTCCTTATGTCCGGTCTGCTTGGTTTGCAGAACCGCGGCAAGTTCTTAGGATAAATAAAAAAAACACTCCCCGCCTTGGGGAGTGTTTTTCTTTCAAGGAGTCTGTCGGGTTTTTACTCGACAGACTTCTTTCCGTTGATGATGTGGATTCCCTTGTTCAACTTGCGGGTGCTGTTGTCCAGCTTGCGTCCCTGCAGGTCGTATACGGATTCTGCATCTTCTGAATCCAGGATATCACGGATTCCGGTGATTCCCAGTTCTATTACCATAGGATTATCGGGTGTTCCGTAGATGGAGTTGGTCTCGTAGATGATAGTCTGCGGAACCTCTATTATCTGGTCTCCTACGGCTACCTTCAGGGTCAGGGTGCAGGCTTCGTCACCGGGGATGGTGAGGTAGGCCATACCGTCCGCATGGGTAGTGGCCGCTGCACGGCATTCGTCACCGGCGAATACACCCAGCTGGGCGTTGCCGAACGGCTGTCCGAATCCTGTTATCTTGACTGCCATGATGGCGTTGTCAGGATAGTTGTGGTAGTTTACGGGACTGAATGCTTGGTTGGTAGGAGCCGGCTGTACACGCATGGGTGCGGGAGTTGCTCCGCCGCTGACAATGGTTCCGGGGTAGGTGAATGACATCTGGTCAGCGCCAATCATCAGCTTGTAACCCATACCTGGCTGCAGCATCATAAGTGAGCCGCCCCATTCGTAGCTGTCCCAATAAGCCACACCGCGCTGTGCCTTAAGCATATCGCCGTTGTTCTTGGACATATCGGCCAGAGCGTTGCTCAGAGATGCAACCTGACGTCCGTAGTATCCAATCCAGTTCCAGCCCTTGTATGCTGTAATAGAGGACTTGACGCTTGAACCTACCAGACGGAGTTTCCTGTCGGCCTTCATCTTTACAGCGTACATGACGGTATTTGACAGTGTCTTTGACATATCACCCTTCCACTCACCGTTGGTGTATGACAGGTAACCGTTGTGGCCCTTGACTGTTATCACGTCTTCACTGATGTTCTTGAAGAGTTCATCGATAGACATGTTCTGGGCCTGTACGTTGAATGATATCCAGTTCCAACCGGTCTTGAGTTCAATTATCTGTTCTATCTTGTCCTGAACTGCCAATACGCTGGGGTTGGAGAATGTACCTTGGAGTGCACCGTCAGTAAAGCTGACCTTCTGTCCTCCCTCCAGTATAACCTCGGGATATACGGTTCCGGTTGTGGCGTCGTATGCACGGAATGTAACCTCCTTGCCTGAATCCTTGCTGTCACCGTAGATATCCATGGTTATGAAGTAACTGTCATAACGCTGGTTGTACTCGGGATGAGCCAGACCGCGACACTCCTCACCAATGAATGCGGCAAGAATATCATCGGTATCGGTCATGAACTTATCCTCATTCTTGAGTACGCCTATTACGTTCATTGATGTCTCGTAATCGTGCGGGTTGACTGTCCAGTCAGGAACATTGCCTGTTACCACTACGTTGACGGTCAGAGGTGTCTCGATACCGTTGTTACCCTTAAGGTAAACAGTCTCCTGATACTTGCCGATAGGTGTGGCGGGACTTACGGTAAAGTAAATCCTGCTTTGAGCAGCGGGGTTGACAGTACCGTAATCGGCATTTGCAATGAGCCATTCGGGAAGGCCGGAGAGAGTCCACATCTGCTGTGAACCGCTCTTGTTCACAATGGTTGCAGCCATAGTGGCCTCATTGGTGACAGTTGTCTGGGCGCTGAGTTCCTCCTCCTGCCATGCCAACTCGTTACGGCTTACAAAAGCAGACCAGGTTACAGGCAGTGAGTAGTTACCGTTCTCATCGAGTACGTCACGGACTGTAAAGTTCAGTGTAGTACCCTCAATGGCAGCTGCATCCTCATCAATGTTGATCACGATCTTGTTGTCAGATGCGGTGAAACTGAACCTTACGTTGGTCTCAACCGGCTTTACACGCAGAGCGGGAGCCTCATTCACATAACTGATGGAAGCCGGCTGGGCGTTGAGACCCAGGAGCTGTGCTACATGTAAACTGTCGTTCTTGATAAGTTCCCTGTTAAATCCTATGGTTCTGATCTGGTTGAACTGGTCCGGAGTCTGTATCTCAAACGGGAAGTAGGCTATAAGTCCCGACTCCTTACCTGTGAGACGTACCCTGCGGTTGCCGGTCAACTGGTCTGAATTAATGGTCGCACCCCATACGCGCAACTCATCAATCTGACCCTTGAATACACGGTCATAATCATAATCCGAACCGGCATTGAATGTAGTGCGGCGTATACCCATAAACAGACGGTCGGTACTTATTGAACCTACGTTATGTCCGCTTGTGGTAAGCACACGCTCACCGTCAACATATACAGATGCGGCACCCTGACGGAGCATACTCAGTGCTATGTGGTGCCATGCATTGTCATTGATTATGGCGTTTGTGCTCAGAACTGTGGCCGCTGACTCGTTGTAAGCCTGCTTACCGGTAAGTTGCAGCTTGCCGTCGGCCGATATCCAGAGGGCAACTTCACCCATCTGCAACAGCTGAGCCTCGCCGGCCTGCCTGCCGCCGCGCATCCAGAACTCCAGAGCGTAGTCATCATCGCTGAAAAGTGGCAGATCGGCGGTTGCATATGTGATATAATGCGAACCATCCAGATTGACGGCCAGGTTTTCATTGTTCATGAACCAGGTCTCGCTGGGCATAACCATGTGGCGGTTACGGCTGTAGTCGCGGATGGTAGTGCCTTCGCCCTCGTTCATCTTCCAGTATCCTATGAGATGACGGGTTGCCGGGTTCTTGGTCTTGGTGCGGTTAAGCAGGGCAGTAGCCATGTCATGAGCCTCGTCCCACAAAAGGAGTTCGTGGATTGAGCCTCGTATGTTCTGACCTACGGTAAGAGTACCATTTCCCTGATATTTTACCGTACTCAGGCCACTGAACAGAACTATAGTAGTATCAGCATTGGCTACGGTAGCGCTCAACTCACCGCCTTGACCTACATTACGGTAATTCAGTGAGAGGAAATCCCAGATGTTCTTAGGCACAATACCAGTTGATGTATATGTCTTTGAACCGATGCGTACAACCAGTTTTCCGTTATTATCGGTACCGACTGTAAACATGTTGCCGGGAGTACCGTGTGAGAGTATTGTTCCCTCTCCGCTCAGGTTCATCCAGACATCGAACGAGAAATCCTTTCCGGCAAGTGCAATGCTGGCTTCTGTCTGGGCTGCCTTGGTGGTATTCTGCATACTCAGGGCAATGTTGTGATCTATCTCGGCTCCGTTTAGTACACCGCTTACCAGGAAGTTCTGATCCTTGGTAAGTTTACCGCGCAGGATATTTTCATTGAATTCCAGGCTGAGTTCGTCACCTATGCCAAGAATACCGGTTGCAGGCTCGGGCATACCGAGCGGACGCGGACGTGACATATCCTTGATAAGTGTAATCTCATCGCTGTAACGGTAAACCTCACTTGTGCCGTAAGTGCTGGCCGATACTACACGGAACTCATACTTGCCGTCACTGAACGTATTCATAGGCAGTATGTAATTGACGCTTGAACCGGTCTTGGGCAGTTCCTCAGAATTGCTGTTTTCGTCCTTGTTGATTACATACTCCTTGAGCTGTGTCCAGGTGTAATCGCCCTGAGGCTTGTACTGCAGGCGGAATGCCTTGAGGTTGTGATAGTAACGGTCAAAGTCCGAGAACGTGAGAGTAAGGTTGGTACCTGTCTGGGTATTCATCAGAGCGCTTGACAGTTGCAGTGCTACATTTGATGATGACGGAACATAACTTGCATTGATGAAGATGGTATCTGCAATATCCTCGGGCTGTGACTCGGAGGCAAATACTATACCTATGCTGTCATATTCCAGGATACTCAGGTCTGTCTGTCTGAGTTGCAGCATCTTGGTCAGTGTCTGGTTGCCGGGAACTTTGATAAGGCGTCCTTCGGCAGTCAGAGTCTTGCCATCCATCATCAGTTGTGCTCCGTTATGATTGGTCTCATCAAGCATAAAGAGCAGATAGGTGACATCTTCACCAATCTCGGATGCATTGCTCAACCTGAGAGTGTAGTTTGCAGCACTTCCGGTAGGTATGTCGCTCACGTCAAATACGTCTACGTCAATCTGCGGAACCTCAATCTGCATTGTAGCTTCCATGAGAGTGGCACCTTTCTTATAGTACTGTGACTCCACCTTGCCCTCATAAGGATTGCTGGTCTGTCCGCCGCGTGTACGGAATATGGGGCTGAATGCGCCGTACTTGTAAACATCTACGGTAATGGCATCGTTACCCTCCTCGGCAAGTGTGTAACTGAAAGATGTTGAATAACTCTCGGTGGAATCCTTGGCCTCGTGACGACCGCCTGCGGCGGTTATCTCGATATCTGTATCCAGGCCCCAGCCGTTAAAGTCAAATCCGGCATGATTTCCAATGAGCACACCTGCAGAAACGCTCCAGTCCCAACTTGATGTGTTGGAAGAGTCCTTCTCCATGGTGTAGTTGAAACTGGCACCTCCATTGAATGAGAAGTTCTCATATGTGACGCTGTCCTTGTTGTTGCGCAGTTCATAGGCACGGATTTTCTCCTTCTCGTTGAAAGCCAGGTTATCTTCCCAAACTTTAATCTGGTTATTTACCCACTCGATGCTGTCGGTCGATACCTCTTTCTCCTCTACACACCATTGGAACAGTTTTATGTTGTCGCCCTTGACCTTGTCGGGAATCTTCTTTGTGGGACGTGGCATGATGACTGTGTAAGTGCCCTTCTTGCCGAAATCATCATCATCGGGTGTCAATGTGGTGAAATACAGGTTACCCTTATTTTTGCCGAAGTCATGCATACCGACACCGTCCTTGGGACCGAAAGAGTTTATGGAATCCTGTGTTGTGGTCTGCAGCAGGCTGTTCCTGATCTTGATAAGATTGGGCAGGAGGTAATCTTCAATATAACCCTGAGTATAGGCAAATGTGGTACCGAAACTCATGCCTGTAGAGATTACGTCCTTAAGGCCAAGGTCAAAGCCGTTGCCTTTTCTGGAGAATCCCACGTTACGGGCATTGCCGAATATGATATTGGTAGCCTGACCTATGAACAGGTCTCCGTAAGCACCCACGTAATCGGGCTCCTCGGAGGTGGCAAAAGCACGCGTTACTGAGACACTGGTCTCAATGGTTTCGCCGTTTTCACCCTCATTCTCCATGGTGGCATGTGTGGTCAGGTCATCCTTGGAGTCAATCTTGATGGTGGAGGCGGTTACAGCAGCAGCTCCTACACCTACAACAGCTCCGGCAATGGTCTCGGTGCTTACACCGAACTTGAATGTTACGCCTCCGTCAAAACTGTCTGACCAGGTATCGTTATTGGTCGTTGCTATGGTTGTAACTCTACCGGTGCTCCACTCGGCCGATGAACCTGTCCCGGGGGGGTCACGCAGGATCATGTTTAGTTTGTCGGGACCGCTTGTAACAAAGTTGTTGCCTGTAGGCAGGTCACCCAGGATAATACCTGTCATGCCGTTGCCACTCCACTGATATGTGCATCCTTCAATGTCATATGTCATTGAGATGGTTCTGGTGTAGGGCGCAGCCACATTCGGCAGACCGGCTTTCCACTTATATGCGGCACAGCCAAGGCTGTCAAGTTTTATCTGATTGCTCTTAAGACCGTAAGTCTCACCGGCCTGAGCCGAAGTTACGGTTCCGTCGGGCAGGATAACCTCATCGGCTGTAACCAGGAATACGGTCTGGTCATCGGACAGTGCATTGCCTATGGTTACTACCGTGTTCTTGAGCGGTACTTTAGATACTACGGGGTTGTTTTTATTCTGATCGTAGTTGTTGTACTGCTCATATCCTTCAAGCAGGAATATATATGGATCACCCTGTACAAACAGAGGATGACCGAATTTATATGTGTTGTTATCTATGACAGGAATTACGGCTTCACCTATGGCATCCTTGTACTTCTTGCTGCTGATACCGAACAGTCCCTCGGGGAGATTGTTCTGACGTACATTGAATACAGGCTCGCTGTGGAACGGCTCTGCCAGCTTGTAATGATAAGTGTAAAGCAGATCGCCTGTATCAGTGTGTAGTGTATCGGACAACTCGTGCATAGGATTGGTGAGGTCAATGGTCATGGAGTTGACTATTTTCTCTTTCTTTACAACGGTCTTGACATCGGCCATCTGATACATCAACGGCGGAACCAGAGCAGAGAACTCACCGGTCTTGGGATCAGTATTGATAATCAGCTTGCGGCAGTCCTCGGCACCTTTACCACGCCATGATGTACTGTTTATGGCATCTGTAGCTGATGGGATAGGTACGCTGTCTTTATTTGCCTGATAGCTGATAACTGCTCCATTAACCTCCTTTACTACATTCATGCGGGGGTTGGTGTATGTGGGAGTCAGTACTATCTGTGTTACACCGATATTGTTTTCGCTCAATCCGAATCCAACGTTCTTGGCAATCTCAATATCACCACCAACTACACGACCGGTGAAATTAACCAGTGTGGTATCGCGGAACTCCAGACCGCTTATTTCGGCCTTAAAGGTATCTCTGGTTCCTACGTTTAACGGGTCGGCAGGGTAGCGTCCGTTGGCAAATACGTGACCGTTCTTGGAAAGGGTGATGTAATGGGCGCCTATGGGTACGCTGATGGTGAATTCTCCGCTTTCCTCATCGGAAGCTATCATTTGTCCGTCCTTGGTGCACATAACACCGTCAACGGCAAAGTTTACACCGCCAACAGGATAGTCGGTGCCGCTGTAGACAACCTTTCCGCTTACGGGGAATGATGATATATCCTCAAAGTCAACACCTGAGTGGTTGAGTGATGACATGCTGATGAAGCGTGACTGTGCCGAGGGCGCAAACTTGTGGATATTCAGGACAGGTGTAACGGTATAGGATGTGCCTTCACCTGCGAACGGTACTCCGCGAATGGTGTAGTTTCCGTCTATGTCGGTATAAGCCATCAGACTCAGCTGTTCCTCGCTGGGGGTATAGGTAGAACTTTTGGCCGGTACCTCCATTATTGCATGATGACCGTTGGCTACACCATTGGTCTTGGAGAAGTCATATGCCAGAGACTGAGACGGAATACCTTCATCAAGCGGGTAATAGATAGCCAGTCCGTCTTCATTGCCAGCCAGGGTATGATTATAGTTGTGCTCAATATCCTTCTCTGTCAGAGCCTTGCTGAAGAAACGGAATTCATCCAGAAAACCACCGAATGCCTTACCGTCCGTAGATGCCTCGCCTCTCTTTCCGTCTCTCATGATACCGAGAACGGTACCGGCATTGGCGCCGTTTACAATATGTCCGGTCGTCTCAATCTTCTGTACCTGACTGTTGCTTCTTACAAGTATGGTCAACTTCTGGGTATCCTTCTTGTATATGAATGAGATTTGACTCCATTGGTTGGCAGGTATGATATAGCCGGTCTTGCTCTCCTTGTTGTGCGTGTTGACTACAATCGAGTATTTGGAGCCGTCATATTGCATACGGAAAGCAATCAGGTTCCATTCGTTGAACAGGTGATAGTAGTCTTTGTTACCTGTTGCCGACATCTTTGCGCTGTCCGGCCAGAGATACATCTGGACAGTGAAATCACCCGCAAAGAGTTTGGTCATGTTGGCTTTGTCCGATGTCTGGTATGTGAGACCGGAGTTGATACCGTCAAGTAACAATGAGTGCATGCCGGTAGCCAGGCTGCCGTCATTTGTCTGCTGCTTGAGTATGACTTTGGCGTCACTGACTGCAGTTCCCGTACCATAGGTGATACGTCCGCTTACAACGCCGGTTGCTATGTTGAAGCCGTCAACTCTCTTATCGTTACCTGGAACAGGTGTTTCACCGTTCATCATCCATGTGGAGACCTTGTACTCGTTGAAACTGCCGGGCAGGGCGGTTACGTCATCGTAACTGTAACTTGCGGCAGTACCCGATGTCGAATAGATCTCGGCCCAGTCATTTTCATCGGCACTTCCCAACGGACGGCGATATACGGTAAAGTAGGTGGTGTTGGTGCCAATCTGCTTGGCCATCCATCTTAGTTTTACCATGTTGCTGTATGTACCGCGTGTGGCTGAAAAATCCGTAACCTTGGACATACCCTCAAGCTGTCCGGTGGCAGGAGTGGATTCGTAGTTCTTGCCGAGCACATTTACACGCAGACGATAATAATAGGTGGTAAATGTCTGCAGACCGTTTACGTCCTCGTATGATCCTGATGTGGTATCGGGACTGCTGATAGCTAAGGTCTGAAGTGTGCTCCAGTTTCTCTTGTCGGATGAACGTTCAAGAGTCATGTTTACTACGTTTGATCCGCTGGCACTCATAATTGACGGGTGTGACCAGGAGAATACTATCTTGTCATCTATGGTGTCAGTGGCATACTCATTGGAGAAGAAAGAGAGGGGGCGCTCCAATTTACCTGTTGCTTCAAGTGACAGTTCACTGCGGGTAGCGCCGCTGGGTGACCCTGAGGGTACAAATACTACTTTGTACTTGTAATCCTTGTCATATTCGGGGACAGATGTGTCTTCGTAACTCCTTTTACCATAGTCTATGCCGCTTGCCAGCAACGTACCGTCACGATATACGCTCCATGTGCCGTTCTTGCTGCGGTTGCCGGACTCATCGGGCTTCCAAGACACAACGATCTTCTTATCCCAGAGATTCTGCCCTGTACCATCGGCCGTTACTTCACTGGCGCGGACGAATCCGGGAACTGATACGTTATACCACTGATAGATGTTTACGTCAGGCCGGCTGTTTGCAGGGAGGGTGTTGAGACCGACTTTCTCGGTAATTACATACTCCACCGGTTTGCTCTGAGGATTGTAATAGTCGTTACGGGCAAAAGGAAGCAGAAGTGCGCTATATGATGACGTTGATCTACCGAAATCTTTCTTGTTATTCAATGAACCGGGGTCTGTAGGATTAGTGTTGACTCCCCATTGTACGTTGTTGGTGGTACCGACCCACGTTGTTCCGTGATTAGGATTGAGAACACCGCTCACTGTCATGTTGGTGTAATCTGACATAGTGGCCGAAGGGCCTGACGAGTAGGGCGATGTCAGTTTGTTGGTTGTCCATGATGCCTCCTCAACCTTGGTTGAAGTGCTGTTTATGCGCCATGTTCCCTTGATCTTTACGGTGTGTGTCTCGCCTACATGCAGTTTACTTATGAATATATAGGCATAAGTTGTGAAATAATTTCCGGATGGTGATTTGCCGGGATCCCAGAACTTTATGGTGTATGTTACTCCGTTGACTGTCCTGGAGTATGTGTTTCCCCACCATTCCTGGACACCTCTTTCTTTTTCAAGATAACTGTCGCCACCGTCACCGCTTCCCGGCCAGGCCAACTCCCAGTCCGGAGAGTCAATGTAATGGCCATCTACATAAATAGCAGGACCGTTTTTGCCGCCATCGGTCTTGTCATGCATAAAGAATGCATCATAACCATTGGTGTCATAAAACATGATTTTCAAGACGATGAAAGGCTCATCGACAGTAGGATGATGCTGAATGGAGGACCACTGACCGAAATGGGCTCCTGCCCAGGTGGGGCTGCTGCCTCCAATCAGAAACGCAAAAAACAACAGTGACACTTGCCACCATCGCTTTAAAACAGATAGCCTGTTCTGATTCATAAATGAAATTGATTATTGGATAAAAATTGTGAACTATCGGATAATTATGGGACGCGTTTAGGAAACGCCTCAAACGTGAGGTGACGGTTTGTGGAAATGATAATGGATAAAACACCTCCTATAAATAATTCCCGTCATTGTCTAAATGGATAAAGGACTGTATACAATTGACTTGCAAAATTAATAATTATTTGTTCCAATTGTTATAATTCTTAAATAATAGTTATTAACACATAGGGACGCTTCTTTTTTGGTGATAACTGCATAATTATTTATCTTTGGCGTACTGATCAATTTAAAAAATGAGAATATGACAATCAAGGATTTGCAGCCCAAGATAGTTTGGGATAACTTTTACGGTATTACGCGTCAGCCGCGTCCTTCAAAGCATGAGGAGAAGATCCGTGCATGGCTTCTGGACTGGGCCAAGCAGCATAATATTGAGGCTTTTGCCGATGAGACAGGTAATGTTATCATGCGCAAGCCCGCAACTCCCGGTATGGAGAACCTCAAGGGTGTCATCATGCAGGGCCATATGGATATGGTTCCCCAGAAGAATGCCGATGTCAAGCATGACTTTGAGAAGGACCCCATCGAGACCTGGGTGGACGGCGAGTGGCTCAAGGCTAAGGGTACCACTCTGGGTGCCGACAACGGTCTTGGCGTGGCTCTGGCACTGTCTGTATTGGAATCAGACGATATCAAGCACGGTCCGCTGGAACTGCTGGTTACCTATGATGAGGAGACAGGTATGACCGGTGCACAGGCTCTCAAGCCGGGTGTACTTAAGGGTGAGATCCTGCTCAACCTTGACTCGGAGACCGAGGGTGAGATCTACGTAGGTTGCGCCGGTGGTCTGGACGCATCAATCAAGGGCACTTATGAGCGCAAGCCCGAGCCTAAGGGCTGGCTCTGCTACAGCCTGGCCGTTAAGGGATTCCAGGGCGGTCACTCGGGTATGGATATCATACTGTGCCGCGCCAATGCAAACAAGGTAGGCGCGCGCGTAATGTACGCTCTGCTCACCAAGGCCGATGTCAAGCTGATAGATATGGAGGGCGGCACACTGCGCAACGCCATCCCGCGTGAGTGCTTTGCCACAGTTTACGTTGATCCCGCCAAGCTTGATGTTGCCAAGAAGGTTGTGGCCGATGTATTCGCAGAAGTCAAGGCCGAGTATGCTGCTACTGATCCCGGCTGCAACTATGTATTCGAGCCTTACCAGTGCGCTCCGGGTGAGACATGTGATCCCGATGAGTGCCTGTATGTGGAGGAGGGGACAGCCCTGCGTTATATCCAGGCTATCCTGGCTTGCCCGGACGGTGTTGAGCGTATGAGCGACCAGATGCCGGGCCTTGTGGAAACATCCAACAACATGGCTATGGTCAAGATATACAAGGGCGAGTTCTTTATCGGTAACCTGCTGCGCAGCTCGGTAGACTCGGCCAAGGAACTTCTGGCACTGCGCGTTCGCAGCGTAGCGGAACTGGCCGGTTGCAGGATTGAGCTTACCGGAGGCTATTCAGGTTGGGCACCCAATGCCGCATCACCCATTCTGCACGTTATGAAGCAGGAGTATCAGAAGATGTTCGGCACCGAGCCCAAGGTTATGGCTATCCATGCAGGTCTGGAGTGCGGTATCCTGAGCGGAGCCTATCCCAACTGGGATATGGTATCGTTCGGCCCCACACTCATGAGCCCCCATTCACCCGACGAGCGCTGCTACATCCCCTCAGTCCAGAAAGTCTGGGACTACCTCAAAGCAGTTCTCGCTGCGATACCGAAAAGGTGACATTGGGAAAACCGGAAATTTAAGGGTATTGACGTCAAAACTACGCGCTTCGCGCTATCCCTCCCATCCCCAATAAGACGCTCTGGAAGGCATGAGTAAACTCCTACCTTCCAGAGCATCTTCTTGAGCACGGGCCCCTCCCGTTCACAAGCCCACGGGCGGCCATGGTTTTGCCTGCCAATACCCTTAAATTTCCTAGTGCAGATAGCGTGCTTTATCAGATTGATAATCCAAATGTCTTTTTGATGGGACTCATTACGAACATGGACTGGATGGAGCCGACGGTATCGGTGGTGCCCAGTACGTTCATGATGAACTCTTTGTAGGAGCGCATATCGGGGCAGTAGACTTTTAGCAGGTAATCGAATTCTCCGGAGATGTTGTAGCATTCGGCTACCTCTTTCATATTACGTGCAGCCTCCTCAAAGCTGTGGGCGGTATCGCGTGTCATCTCACGCAGTCTGACGCAGCAGAACACCACGAATCCCAGATTCAGTTTCTCGGGATCCAGCACTGCTATATACTTCTTTATATATCCCTCGCGCTCCAGACGTTTCTGACGCTCGAATACCGGGGTGGTGGACAGGTGCACCTTGGCGGCTAATTCCTTGGTTGTGAGGCGTGAATTATCCTGCAGGCAGGTCAGGATTTTGATGTCGGTGGCATCCAACTCACCGGCTTTGGGCTCAATCAGAGTTGAAATATTCTCCTTTTCCATAGTTTATTGTTGAAATTGTTGGTTTATTTTCTTTGAATTTGTGCAAAGGTAGGAAGTTTTTCCTTAATAATGTAATGTGTTTGGTGGAATTTTCTATCGGTCGTAACTTTGCATCGTCAAAAGAACAAAAACGGAATAACAAACAAAAAAATATACAACTATGGCAAACAACAAACTTCATCTTGAGACTCTGGCACTTCATGTAGGCCAGGAGCAGCCCGATCCCGCGTCAGATGCACGCGCAGTACCTATTTATCAGACCACATCATATGTGTTCCGTAACTCACAGCATGCTGCCGACCGTTTTGGTCTGCGTGATGCCGGTAACATCTACGGCCGTCTGACCAACTCTACACAGGATGTGCTTGAGAAGCGCGTTGCCGCTCTCGAGGGTGGTGTAGCCGGTCTGGCAGTTGCATCGGGTGCAGCCGCAGTAACATACGCCCTGCAGAACATTGCTCAGGCTGGTGACCACATCGTGGCAGCCGACAACCTGTATGGCGGTTCATTCAACCTGATAACACACACACTTTCAACCCAGGGTATCAGCAACACCATTGTTAAGGTGAATGACCTGGAGGCTCTTGAGGCAGCTATCCGCCCCAACACCAAGGCTATCTATGCCGAGACATTCGGTAACCCCAACAGCGACGTTACCAATCTGGAGGCTGTAGCAGCCATCGCTCACAAGCACGGCATCGTATTCATCGTGGATAACACATTCGCTCCCATACTTATCCGTCCGTTGGAGCACGGAGCAGATATCGTGGTTCATTCAGCAACCAAGTTCATCGGCGGTCATGGTAGTTCACTGGGTGGCGTTATCGTTGACGGCGGTACTTTCAACTGGAAAGCCAACCCCGACAAGTATCCCACACTGGCCAAGCCCGATCCCTCTTACCACGGTGCAGTATTTGCCGATGTAGCCGGTGCAGCCGCATTCGTTACCCGTATCCGCGCCGTCATCCTGCGTGACACCGGTGCTGCCATCAGCCCCTTCAACGCATGGATCCTGCTGCAGGGTGTAGAGTCACTGCCTCTGCGCATAGAGCGTCACGTGGAGAACGCACTCAAGGTTGTGGATTACCTGGCTAAGAACCCCAAGGTTGCCAAGGTTAACCATCCTTCACTGCCCAACCATCCCGATCACGAACTCTACAAGAAGTATTTCCCCAACGGTGGCGGTTCAATCTTCACATTTGAGATCAACGGCACTCAGGAGGATACATGGAAGTTCATCGATTCACTGCAGATTTTCTCACTGCTTGCCAACGTGGCCGATGTAAAGAGCCTTGTTATACATCCTTACACCACCACACACTCACAGATGACCTCCAAGGAACTGGCCGAGCAGCACATAACCCCCACAACGGTACGTCTTTCAATCGGTGTTGAGCATGTTGACGACATTATTGCTGATCTTGATCAGGCTTTTGCCAAAATATGATAATAAAAACAAGTTGTTTTAAGTTTTAGCTAATTTTGCCGGTGTATTCACAGTCCCTTTCCGGGGGCTGTGGATATTTCGGTTTTATAATAACAGGTTCCATTATGCCTCTTAAACTACCAGATAAACTGCCTGCAATAGAGATTCTCAAGGGGGAGAATATATTTGTGATGGACACAAGCCGTGCCACCAGCCAGGACATCCGTCCGCTGCGTATCGTGGTGCTCAACCTTATGCCCATCAAGATAACCACTGAGACGGACCTGATACGTCTGCTCTCCAACACGCCCCTGCAGATTGAGCTCAAGCTGATGAAACTGCGCAGTCATACCTCCAAGAATACCCCTGTGGAACATATGAAGGTGTTCTATGAGACTTTTGAGAGCATGAAGGACCAGAAGTTTGACGGATTCATCGTTACCGGAGCTCCGCTTGAGCAGATGGAGTTTGAGGAGGTTTCTTACTGGGATGAACTTAAGGAGATTTTTGACTGGGCCCGTACTCATGTGACATCTACCTTATATATATGCTGGGCCGCACAGGCAGCTATGTATCATTTCTACGGGGTTCCCAAGTATCCGCTGCCGGAAAAGATGTTCGGCATTTTCAAGCATAATACCATTGATGAGCCTCTGCCTATTTTCCGTGGCTTTGATGATGAGTTCTATGCTCCTCACAGCCGTCACTCAGAGGTTCGCAGGGAGGATATACTTAAGCATCCGGAGCTCAAGATTCTGTCTGAGTCCGATGAGGCGGGAGTGTTCATGGTATCGGCACGCGGCGGACGCGAGATTTTCATTACCGGGCATATGGAGTACTCTCCCGATACTCTGGACAAGGAGTACAGGCGTGACTTGGATAAGGGGTTGCCCATTGCCATGCCTAAGCATTATTACCGCAATGATGATCCGGCACAGAAGCCTTTGGACCGTTGGCGCGCTCATGCAAACCTTTTATACGCCAACTGGCTCAACTATTACGTTTATCAGGAGACTCCTTATAATCTCCAGGAGATCCAGTAGTTCAGTACATTTTGGAGGAGGAAATTTTAGGGTATTAGCGTCAAAACTACGCGCTTCGCGCTATCCTATTTGCTCTGATTTTTGTAACATTTTTCTTTGGGTTTCGTCTTTAGGGTGTATCTGATGAAACTTAATACTTATTCAATATGAAAACAGGATCTTATTTGATTTTTGCTGTTTGTGCTTTGTTCAATTCTTGTGTTTTTTCTGATGCTCAGGTTGTCTGGCTCTCTACCAGAAATATGGATTTTACTGACTGTGACCGTGAGGAGCGGCAGGTGAAGGAATTTGCCGGTATCAGGAATACATGTCCGTTTGATGTGATTTATGAGCAGTCCGATGAACAGTACGTTATTGTGGAAGGTGACGAGGAGTATTTCGGCCGTCTGCATACGGATGTAAGTAAAGGAATCCTTGAGATTTCGATTGATCCGGCGCGTTACCGCAATGTTCGTCTTAGAGTAAAGGTCGGATCGCCGGAGATCAGTCATATCAGTATGTCCGGCAGCGGTAGCATTTTCTGCAAGACGGATATTGAGGCTGATGGAGAACTGACTATTAAGGTTTCGGGTAGCGGTGATATATTTGCCGATAACATCAGTTGCGACATTCTTGAATCTTCGGTGTCAGGTTCAGGTGTGATAAAGGTGTCATATGTAGAGGCCGATAAGGTGAATGTCAGTGTTGCAGGAAGCGGAGACTGGGATGCATCCCGGATTGAATCAGAAGACCTGAATATAGTAGTGTCCGGATCCGGGGATGTTGAGATAACAAAAGTGGATATTGACGGTACTCTTAATGCAAGCGTGAAAGGTAGCGGCGACATAGATGTCAGCGGCTATGCAAGCAATGTGATAGCCAGAGTTGGCGGATCGGGCGATATCTCGGGCCGCCTCAAATATGACAATATCACCAAATCCCGTTCCGGTAGCGGTGATATAGATTGGTAATAGTTTGACAATAAACAAAAACGGCTGACGGGGATGCGTCAGCCGTTTTCATTGTTTAATATTCAAATACTCCGTATTCGCTGTGGATTGTCAGATGTGTGTGATCGGACTGTTCTATGCGTCCTATGATCTGAGCGTCTATGCCGAATGATTTGCTTATGTCTATAACCTGCTGTGCATATTCCTTAGGCAGATAGACCTCAAAACGGTGACCGCAGTTGAATACCTTGTACATCTCCTTCCACTCTGTCTTGCTCTGCTCCTGAATGGTGCGGAAGAGCGGCGGGATGGGGAAGAGGTTATCCTTGATTACGTGTACACCCTCAACAAAGTGCAGTATCTTGGTCTGTGCACCGCCTGAGCAGTGAACCATTCCGTGAATCTGCGGGCGCAGTGCATCGAGCAGTTTCTTAACTACGGGAGCGTATGTGCGGGTGGGAGAGAGTACCAGTTTGCCTGCATCCAGGGGTGAGTCCTTTACGGTGTCAGTAAGGTTCAGACCGCCTGAATAGACAAGTTCCTCGGGTACCGCATGGTCATATGTCTCGGGGTATTTCTTGGCTATATCCTTGCCGAATACATCGTGACGGGCGCTGGTAAGACCGTTACTGCCCATACCGCCATTGTACTCCTTCTCATATGTGGCCTTGCCGAACGATGCCAGACCTACAATCACGTCACCCGGACGGATGTTGGCATTGTTGATCACATCGCTGCGCTTCATGCGGCAGGTAACGGTGCTGTCCACGATTATGGTGCGTACCAGGTCACCTACATCGGCTGTCTCACCGCCTGTGGCATATGCGCCTACACCCATTTCGCGGAGTTCGGCCAGAAGTTCATCGGTACCGTTTATAATGGCGCTGATCACGCTGCCGGGAACCAGATTCTTGTTACGGCCGATGGTGGAACTTACCAGGATGTTATCTACTGCACCTACACAGAGCAGGTCGTCGATATTCATGATCAGCGCATCCTGTGCGATACCTTTCCATACGGAGAGATCACCGGTCTCTTTCCAGTAGGCATATGCCAGTGAAGACTTTGTACCTGCACCGTCGGCGTGCATTATGTTGCAGTACTCGGGGGCACCGCCCAGGATATCGGGGATAATCTTACAGAAAGCCTTGGGATAAAGACCTTTGTCAATGTTCTTTATGGCGTTATGGACATCTTCCTTGGATGCCGATACGCCGCGCAGCATATAACGTTCGTTTGTTTCCATCAGAATTCAACTTTGGGAGCCTTGTTTGCACCTTCTTCAGCCTCGAAATAAGGCTTTTTCTCAAAACCGCGCATGCCTGCTATGATGCTCTGCGGGAATTTGCGGATATAAGTGTTATAACTATTGGCCGACTCGTTGAAGTTACGGCGCTCAACAGCTATGCGGTTCTCAGTGCCCTCGAGTTGTGCCTGCAGTTCCTTGAAGTTCTCATTGGCCTTGAGTTCGGGATATGACTCGCTGATGGCAATCAGACGGCCAAGTGCACCGCCTACCTCGTTCTGAGCCTTCTGGAATTCCTTAAGCTGATCGGCTGTCATATCCTCCGGGTTGACAGAGATTGATGTTGCCTTGGCGCGTGCATTGACTACGGCCTCAAATGTTGATGTCTCATGTGCAGCATAGCCCTTTACCGTGTTTACAAGGTTGGGGATAAGGTCGGCACGACGCTGGTAGACATTCTCTACATTGCCCCATGCTTTGCTTACGTTCTCGTCCATTGTCACCATCTTATTGTTGATTCTGATAGCCCAGATAACAATCAGGATGATTACACCAATGATAATCCACGTAGTTTTCTTTTTCATTTTTCTATAGTTTTATCAGTTTACTTTCTGTCTAAAAACGTGATCCGGCACC
Organism: Bacteroidaceae bacterium; assembly: GCA_045534955.1. Taxonomy (GTDB): domain Bacteria; phylum Bacteroidota; class Bacteroidia; order Bacteroidales; family Bacteroidaceae; genus Colenecus. The sequence goes on along the minus strand of JAZSKR010000001.1, from coordinate 96,665 downwards.
TCCGCCGCCAAAATGTCCGCCTCCGTAACTTCCGCCGAAACTTCCGCCACCGAAACTGCGGCCTCCTCCGAATCCTCCTCCCATATGTGATCCTCCTCCGCCTCCGTGACCTCCGGTAGAGTAGTATGATGTGCGGTTACGGGACATTATATATCCGCAGTGAGTGCACTTGAAGGTGATGAGTTCCTTCTTTACACCATTGTGCTTTGATATTGTCGATATGCCAACCTGCTTGAGCGCAATATGTCCGCATCTGGGACACTTACGGCTCCTGCGGTCAAACATTATAATCAATACTACCAAGACAATGAAAACGCCTGCTGCGGAAATTAGGCCTGCAATTACAGCCATTTTATCCGTCTCGTCATCGTCCTCATACTCACCGTTCAGCAGAATCTCTTTCAGAGCCTCGGCACCTGCAACCATACCTTCATCCCATTCATCATCTGCAAAATGGGGATTCATATATCTTACCTGAACGCGCTTGCATAAAGCGTCAGGAAGTATTCCTTCTATGCCATAACCGGTTGCAAACTGTACGCAGCGTTCACCGGTGCTGAGCAGAATAACAAGACCGTTGTCAGAACCTGACCTGCCTACACCTACGGTCTCACCCAGTTGGTGGGCAAACTCAAAGCAGTCATCCGGGTCGATGTCCGTGAGAACGGCTATCAATGACTGGATGCCGGTGCTGTCCTCGATAGTACGGAAGGCAGCGTCAATACGGTCTACTGCCGATTGGGACAGTATGCCGTCCGGATTGCATACGTAACGGTTCCTATCTTCAAGATGGACAGGCCTGATATCGGACGGTTTGTATACCTTGGCTGTGGCCGTCAGGCCGCCCAGTATCAGAAACAGTACGAATACCAACCTTCTCATCATTCAGTTATTCTCCTATTCTGTCCCAAATTTCCCATGCAGCAACGGCCTGTTGCTCAAGCATATCCTTTCCGCCCTTGGCTGTGGCTCCGTGCTCGCGGCCCTTTTTCATGAATAGGGTCTCGTCGGGGTTTGCAATCACATCCAGCAGAAGGTGCTTATCGGACAGGAATCCGTATGGTATATCGGGGCACTGGCCTGTCTCCGGCCACATTCCCATGGGAGTGCAGTTTACTATCACATCATACTCTTCCATTACGGAAGGGGAGAGTTCATAGTAACCCATAATATCAAAATTGGAACTGCGGGATACGAATCTGTTCTCTATTCCCATCCTGTCAAGAGCGTACTTGACAGCCTTTGAGACACCTCCTGTTCCCAGTATGAGTGCCTTGCTGTGGCCTTCAAGCAGTTCGCCGAATGACTTGGTGAATCCGGTCCAGTCAGTGTTGTAACCGACCAGTTCAACGCCTCCGTCACGGTGCAGCACCTTTACTGTGTTTACAGCGCCTATAGCCTTGGCGGTTTCGTCCAGACGGTTCAGATACGGGATAATATCCTGCTTGTAGGGTATCGTTACGTTGAAACCGCACAGGTTGGGATATTTCTCTACAAGTTTGGTTACATCCTCAATGCTTTCAAGTTCATAATTGTTGTAGTGGGCGTCAATATGCTGCTCACGGAAGAACTTGTTGAATCGGACCATGGATGTGGAGTGGGCAAGAGGCTTACCTATAAGTCCGAAAAGCCTGTCGTAGGACCTTTGGGGTATAACTGACTCGGGTTCGGACTCAGGCTGAGACTCTGGTTCGGGCTCGGGCTCAGGCTCAACAGTCTGAGCGTAAACCGTTTCCGGTTCTGTCTGTGGTTCCCTGTTATCCTTGAATTCCTCGTCAACTGGCGGGAAATCATCGTCTTTAACCGTCCCGGTATTCTGAGACGCAGAAGTATCACTCCCCAGTGATGAGTCATCGGGGTCATTGAGCTTACTGTTGACTCTCTTGACGAGAGCCAGGAAAATAAAGAAAAGAACTACAAGGAAAGGGAATGCCATAATATATTATCTTTTTGCTAACCAATCGGTTACGTTTTTCTCAATGCGTGCAGCCAGGTCTGTGCCGCTCTCTTTTACGAACTTCTCGCCTACAATGTGCTCGTACAACTCGATGTAACGGTCCGATACGCTGTCGGCATATGCATCGGTAATCTCGGGCATAACCTGACCGGGCTGGTTCATGAAGTTGTGCTCAATGAGCCACTGGCGTACAAACTCCTTGGAGAGCTGCTTCTGAGGCTCGCCCTTTTCAAACTTCTCCTGATAGCCGTCGGCGTAGAAGTAACGTGAACTGTCGGGGGTATGGATCTCGTCGATCAGATATACCTTACCGTCGCGCTTGCCGAACTCATACTTGGTATCAACCAGGATGAGGCCTTTCTGGGCTGCAATCTCGGTACCGCGCTTAAATAGGGCGCGTGTGTACTGCTCCATAACCTCATAATCCTCCTTGCTTACCAGACCCTGCCTGATGATCTCCTCCTTGGAGATGTTCTCATCGTGACCCTCCTCGGCCTTGGTGGTGGGGGTGATAAGGGGCTCCGGGAACTTCTGGTTCTCCTTCATACCCTCGGGCAGGATATTTCCGCAAAGGTTACGGCAGCCGTTCTTGTAGTCACGCCATGCTGAGCCTGTCAGATAACCGCGAATGATCATCTCAACGCGGAAACCCTCGCACTTAAGGCCTACGGTAACCATAGGATCGGGGGTGGCCAGTTTCCAGTTGGGGCAGATGTCGGCTGTGGCATCCAGGAACTTTGCTGCAATCTGGTTCAGAACCTGACCCTTGAAAGGAATACCCTTTGGCAGTATGACGTCAAAGGCCGATATGCGGTCTGTGGCAACCATGACCATCAGGTCATCATCGATGTTGTATACGTCACGAACCTTGCCGTGATAAACACTCTTCTGTCCTTTGAACTGGAAATCAGTTCTTGTCAACGCTTTGCTCATTGTTATCTTTTTTAGAAATTCTTTTATCGGTCTTGTGTGCCTGCTCATAGCGGTCATAAGCATCCACAACGCGGGTAACCAGCTTGTGACGGACTATATCCTTCTTGGTCATGCGTATTATGCTGAGTCCCTCAATACCCTCCAGTACGTCCAGAGCCTGAACAAGGCCTGATATCTGTGTGGGCGGCAGGTCAATCTGTGTGAGGTCACCCGTTACAATCATCTTTGTGTTCCAGCCCATGCGGGTAAGGAACATCTTGATCTGCTGGGGAGTAGTGTTCTGAGCCTCGTCAAGTATCACCACAGCGTCATTGAGCGTACGGCCACGCATGAAAGCCAGCGGTGCAATCTGAATGACGTTGAAGTCCATATACTCCTTGAGTTTGGCTGTGGGAATCATATCCTGCAGGGCATCGTAAAGAGGCTGCAGGAACGGATCTATCTTTTCACGCATATCACCGGGCAGGAATCCCAGTTTCTCACCGGCCTCCACTGCGGGACGGCACAGAACTATACGTTTGACCTCCTTGTTTTTGAGAGCACGTACAGCCAGTGCGATGGCCGTATATGTCTTACCTGATCCGGCAGGTCCGATGGCAAAGAGCATATCGTGTGTCTCATAATCTGTAACCAGTTTCTTCTGGTTTACGCTCCGGGGCAGGATAGGACGTCCGGTCACTCCGAACAGTATCACGTCCGAGCTTTTCTCTCCGCCGGGATCCTGGCCGTTTACGATATCCACTATAACCTCCTCCTTGAGCGAGTTGTACTTGGCGCAATACATCTCCAGTTGGCGGACGGCCTGCTCAAAACGGGAGGTCTCATCCTCATCACCCATAATGCGCATCACATTGCCCCGGGCTACTATGCGCAGCTTGGGAAACAGGGCTTTGATAAGTTGCAGATTGGTGTTGTTGACCCCGTAAAACACTGCAGGATCAGCCTCGTTAAGGACAAGATGTTTCTCTATCATGCGGACTGCTTAAAGGTTCCGCAAAGTTACCAAATTATCCTATAAGATGACCAATATTTGAGGTAAAGAGTTTGACCGCGATTGCAAGCAGGATTATGCCGAAAAACTTGCGCAGCACATATATCAGACCGGGGCCCAGAATCTTCTCTATGCGGTCTATCGACCTGAGCACCACAAATATGAAAATCATGTTGAGCGCCAGGGCTATCATGATGTTTAATGCCTGATACTCTGCCTTAAGTGAGAGGAGGGTGGTAAATGAACCTGCGCCTACTATCAGAGGGAAAACCAGAGGTACGAATGACGATACCTCCTTGGGGCCTGCGTCATATTTGAAAATGGTTATATCAAATGTCATCTCGAATCCGATTGCCAGGATGATGATTGAGCCGGCTACGGCGAAAGACTCGATATCCACACCGAACAATGACAATACACCGTCACCAAGGAAATAGATGATGGTAAGCATGACCCATGAAATAAGCGTCACTTTCAGGGCCGGAACCTTTCCGGTCTTGTGCTGAAGATCTATAATAATCGGAATAGACCCGGTGATATCAAGAATAGCGAACAGAACAACAAAAGCTCCGGCTATCTCCTTAATGCTTATTGCCATTGACATACAGTTTTAAAACCGTGCAAAGATACGCACGGAATGAATAAAACCGGTATTATTTTTCGTTAATAATTATTCTCGCTGAATACGGGGCGTATGGGAAGGCCCATATTGCGGGTTCTGGAACTGATGTAATGGTTGTCCAGATCAGTGTGTCCCAACATCATTACACTGGCCTCGGTGGTGAATGTCTTCTGCTTCTCTGCATCGTAATAGATGGAGTTGCACCAATACCATCCGTACTGACCGTCCCATTTGACGGAGTTGTGGTCCTTCATGCCCGAAAGGGGAAGGAACAGGCTGTTGCCCTCATAACCCTTCCTGACGCTGGTGAACAGGTATCCGCCCACACCGTTTAACTTGCACCATTTTACAGTGCAGTTTCTTGTTGTGAGCAGTTCCTTGAAGTCTGATTCGGAAGGGACAAACCAACCGTCTCCCAATTTGACATTGGGTACATCATCCGTTTTCTGAAGAGTGGTGAGTCCGTCGGTTGAAGAGTATTTGGTAATGGAACCTTCTGTTGCAACGGCATCGCCGTCATTCCAACTGTAGTTGCTCCATTCATAACTGTCTTTGGGTTCCAGTTCACCCCACGCATAGAATGTACCTGTCTGCTCGGGGCTCGTGGCACCGATATTGCAGACAGCCCAAAGGTTGCCCGATGTAAGTCCCAGATCAACCACCTCATATTGCTTGCCATCGGCACCCTCAACAACCTGGATGCCTTTGTTTACTATGTCCGTGCTGATTGCATCCGGATCTTCTTTTTCACATCCGGAAACGAGGATTGCTGCAAACGATACTAAAGCGACGGAAAGGATCTGATATGACTTCTTCATTTTTTAATGCATTATATTGGTTGTGGATGCGAATATACTAATATTTATTTTACCGCACAATACATACGGCAAACGCCGAACATGAATTGCCGTGCACGGACGGTACTGAATCCTGCCTCACGAAGCATCGGTATGAACTTTTCGGGTAACGGGAATTTGAGTATGGAATCCGGCAGGTATGTGAATGCTCCCGTATTGCCGGTCATTGATGCTCCTATCTTGGGAAGTATCCTGAGCGAGTAAAATTTGTAGAAACTGAAAATCAACCTGTTCTTGGGGTAGGAGAGTTCCAGGATAACGAGTTTTCCTCCGGGCTTGAGAACCCTGAGCATCTCCTTTAGGCCCTTCATGAGGTTTTCAAAATTCCTTACTCCGAAAGCCACGCAGACGCGGTCAAACGTTGCGTCGGCAAAACGCAGGTTCTCGGCATCTCCTGCTTCAAGGCCGATGGGCAATCCCTGGCATTTGGCCTTTCCGACCTCAAGCATGCCTTCAGAGAGGTCAATTCCAGTGATGTGTGAACCGGGAGCGGCTTTTTTTGATACCGCTATGGCGAAATCGGCGGTGCCGGTTGCCACATCCAGAACCTCAATGGGCTGGTCGGTATCCGCAATGGCGCGAACGGCCTTGCGGCGCCACGAACGGTCTGCTCCGAATGACGAGATGTGGTTGAAACGGTCATATTTGACCGCAATGTCATCAAAAAGTTCGCGTATTCCTTCTTTTTTTGGCATAATCAGTTGAGAATATAGCCGATGCCTGCAAGCAGGGCAAATATGAATGTTGAAATAACCAGCATGGGCAGCATCGGGTCAAGTTCACGTCCGGAACGTTTCCAGACTCCGGCAAGATGCTTTGCATAGAGCGGGAGAGTGATTAAATATAGATATGGTGTCCAGCCGGCGGTAAACAGAATGGTGTAAAGGAGCATAAGCACCCATCCGCCAGTTATGAGTATCGTGTGATATATCCTGGCCCTGTGTTCTCCCAGTTTCAGGGGAATTGTAACACGGTTGGCTGCGTCCGATTTCATGTCGCGGATATTGTTCACGTTCAGCACACCTACGCTGAAGAGACCTATGGCCGCACCGGGAATAAGGGTGGTGGGCTCAATTCTGTGCGAGCATACAAAGTATCCGCCTGCCACTGGAACAAGTCCGAAGAATATGAATACGAATATATCGCCCAGACCGCGGTAACCATAAGGCTTTTTTCCCAGAGTGTAGTGCATTGCCGCCCAAATGGCTGCGGCTCCCAGAACTACAAGGCTCTCTGATTCAATGCATAATATTGTCTTGAATGATGCACGGATCATTCCCAATCCCAATATGCAGCATACCAGAACCATTATCCTGATGCACGACCTCATCTCATCCTCGGTAAGGCCTCCGCCCTCTATTCCGTACTTGGGGCCTTCACGACCTTGACCGTCCACACCGCTGAGCCAGTCACCCAGTTCATTCGACATATTGGAAAGGATCTGAAGTGAAATTGTTGTCAGTACAGTCAACAGAATAACATACCAAGGTACGCTATGCCCGGCGCAAGCCAACATAATACCCAGAACAATCCCCGCCGTAGAAAGCGGAAGGGTGCGCAACCGCATAGATCGTATAACTGCCTTTGTTGTCATTTTAATAGGTGTTGTTTCCGGTACCTCCAAACAAGAAAACCGGCCTGAAGGACCGGTTTCTTGCCTGGAGGTACCTGGCGGACTCGAACCGCCGTACTCGGTTTTGCAGACCGATACCTAGCCGCTCGGTCAAGGTACCATTTGCATTTGCGGTTGCAAAGGTAATGGATTTTTTGATACCACCCTTATAGAGGCGCGTTTTATTTATAAAAAAATGCCATCGGGTAAAAGGGATTATTTAAAAATTGTGAATTTGTCTTTTTGGACATGGTGATGGAACAATCATTAATCAATTTGGGAACAAAAAATAAAATCGTGAATAGTTCCTTAAGTAATTTTGTCACAGAATAAAAAAAGGAAATAATTAAATCCTATACCTTTTCCAATAATTGATAGAAAACGATCCCCGTGTGATTTGATTGTAGTCACACGGGGACGTTTTTTATTATCAACTGAATACCAGTTTTCCACCTTGGGCTGTAGCGGAAACGGGTTTGTTGCGGTCTACCTGGCCCGACAGGATCATGGTTGAAAGGTTGTTTAGCAGCAGTGCCTGTAATGCGCGTTTTACGGGACGGGCTCCGAATTCGGGATCATATCCTGCACTTGCGATAAGGTCTATTGCAGACTCATCAACGGTGAGGGTGATTCCGTTTTCGGCGAGTATCCTGCAGACGCTCTGGGTTTGCAGTTTGACAATCTGCCTGATTTCGGACTCGCGTAACGGCATGAATACCACGGTTTCGTCTATACGGTTCAGGAACTCGGGGCGGATGGTTTGTTTAAGCATCTCAAGCAGATGTTTTCTTGTCTCGTCGAGCCATTCCTGACGTTGTGTATCGGATGAACCTATCTGTGTTGATTTTTCACGTATATAATCACTTCCCAGATTACTGGTCATAATGATAATCGTGTTCTTGAAGTTTACGGTTCGTCCCTTGTTATCAGTCAGACGTCCGTCATCAAGTACCTGCAGCAGGATATTGAATACGTCCGGGTGAGCCTTCTCTATCTCATCAAACAGCACCACGGAGTAGGGCTTGCGCCTTACAGCCTCGGTCAACTGACCTCCCTCGTCATATCCTACGTATCCGGGAGGCGCTCCGATAAGACGTGTCACTGAGAACTTCTCCTGATACTCGCTCATATCTATACGGGTCATCAATTTCTCATCATTGAACAGATACTCGGCGAGTGCCTTGGCAAGTTCGGTCTTACCTACACCTGTTGTGCCCAGGAATATGAAACTGCCTATGGGGCGCTTGGGATCCTGCAGTCCGGCACGGCTGCGGCGTACTGCGTTGGCTACAGCGCTGATGGCCTCTTCCTGGCCTATAACGCGTTTGTGCAGTTCTTCCTCAAGATGAAGCAGTTTCTCGCGTTCGCTCTCCAGCATACGGTTTACGGGAATACCTGTCCAGCGGGATACCACCTCGGCTATGTCATCGGCGGTAACCTCTTCCTTTACAAGGGCACTGTCACCCTGCTCGGAGTGGAGTTCATTCTGTATCTTGGCAATATCTGCCTCAAGTTCCTTGAGTTTACCGTAACGGATCTCTGCCACACGGCCGTAGTTGCCGTCACGCTCGGCGTTATCGGCCTCAATCTTGAGTTGCTCTATATGCTGCTTGTCCTGCTGTATCTTGCTTACCAGGGCTTTCTCAGATTCCCATTTCTGGCGGATCTGCTTCTCCTGAGCCTGAAGGTCGTCTATCTCGGCGTTGAGTTGCTTGAGTTTTACGGTATCGTTCTCGCGTTTTATGGCGGCACGCTCAATCTCAAGTTGCTTGAGTCGGCGTGTAATCTCGTCAAGTTCCTCGGGGACGGAGTTACGCTCCATACGTAGTTTGGCTGCAGCCTCATCCATAAGGTCGATGGCCTTATCGGGCAGGAAACGCTCTGTTATGTAACGGTTTGAGAGTTCAACGGCGGCTATTACGGCCTCATCCATGATACGCACCTTGTGGTGGTTCTCATAGCGCTCCTTAAGTCCACGCAGTATCGAGATTGAACTCTGCACATCGGGCTCATCGACCATGACGGTCTGGAAACGGCGTTCCAGAGCCTTGTCCTTCTCAAAGTATTTCTGATACTCGTTCAGGGTGGTGGCGCCTATGGCGCGCAGGTCTCCACGGGCAAGGGCGGGTTTGAGGATGTTTGCGGCATCCATTGCGCCCTCACCGGCTCCGGCACCCACCAAGGTGTGAATCTCATCTATAAAGAGGATGAAACTGCCGTCTGACTGGATTACCTCATTTATTACGCCTTTGAGACGCTCCTCGAATTCACCTTTATATTTGGCGCCTGCAACGAGCGCACCCATATCAAGCGAATATACGGTCTTGGATTTTAGGTTTTCGGGTACGTCACCGCGTACTATACGCTGTGCCAGACCCTCTATTATAGCGGTCTTACCGGTTCCAGGTTCACCTATCAGGATAGGATTGTTCTTGGTTCGGCGGCTCAGAATCTGAAGTACCCGTCTTATCTCGTCGTCTCGGCCTATCACCGGATCGAGTTTGCCCTGACGCGCCCGCTCGTTCAGGTTGATGGCGAACTGCTCAAGGTTTTGCGGTTTGTTCTGATTGTATTCCATAGAGTCTTGTTTTTTATTTCTATGGAATTGTGCGCAACAAGTAGGCCACAAGCCATTCTGCGACAAAATGTCGTAGAAAAGCCTGGAAGGCTGACAGATTGACGATCAGTTGGTTATGCTCTCTGCTTAACTATCTCGTACATAAGGACTCCTGCTGCGACGGAGACGTTGAGTGACTCTATCTTACCAAGGATGGGGATGCGTGCCCATTCATCGCACAATGCCAGATGCTCCTGTGGGATACCCTTGTCCTCGGCTCCCATAATAAGGCATACGGGACCCCGGTAATCGCCTTTGGTATAATCCTTGTCGCCCTTCTCGGTGGCTCCTACAATACGGATTCCACTGTTCTTTAGAAACTTGATGGTTTGGCTGATGTTGTTCTCACGGCATACGGGCATGGTATGGAGAGCTCCTGCAGATGTCTTGATGGCATCGGCATTCACGCTAACACTGTTGCGGGAAGGTATGATTATGGCATCCACGCCTGCGCACTCGGCTGTACGGGCAATGGCACCGAAATTACGTACATCCGTTATACCGTCCAACAGTATGAAGAACGGGTCTTTGCCCTGCTCGAAAAGAGTGGGGATAAGGTCTTCAACGTGCTGATATGATATTTGTGTGGTGAATGCTATAACACCCTGATGGTTCTTGCGGGTTATGCGGTTCAGTTTTTCCAAGGGAACGCGCTGTACCGGAATGTCCATTCCCTTGATGGCTGCGAATAGTTCCCTTGAGAGATCTCCCTGCATATCCTTCTTGACCAGCAGGCGGTCAATCTCCTTACCGGCCTCTACGGCTTCTATCACGGCACGGATGCCGAATATCATCTCATCTTCCATTGTTGTCTATAAGTGCTTTAGCGTTGTCAAGAGCTGCCTGGGTGAGGGTTGAACCGCTCATCATTCCGGCTATCTCATGTATACGGTCATCGCCATCCAGTACGGCTATGCGTGTATGCGTGGCGTCCTGTTCATCGGTCTTGAATACTTTGTAGTGTGTCTGGCCTAAGGCGGCTATCTGAGGCAGGTGGGTGATGGCCAGAACCTGACGGTTTCCGGCAGACATCTGTTTCATTAGCAGGGCCATACGCTCTGCAACGGCGCCCGATACTCCGGTGTCTATCTCATCGAATATGATGGTAGGCAGGGCGCGTGCTCCGGCCATCAGTGACTTGATGCAGAGCATTACACGTGCTATTTCACCGCCCGATGCCACCTGCGATATATCCTGCATGGCAACCGCCTTGTTGGCAGAGAACATGAATCTGAGGTCATCGTGTCCTGTACGGTCATATCCGTCAGACGGCTGTATGTCAATACCGAACTGAACATTCGGGATGCCCAGCGGAACAAGCAACTCCTTTATATCCTTTATAATGGTGTCGGAGGCATCCTTTCTGGTCTTGGTAAGTAGGGCGGCCTTTTTCTCCATCTCCAAACGGGCGCTTTCTGTCTGCTTGGTAAGTTGCTCTATGTCAAACTCGTATGAGCCGGTGCGGTCCAGGCGGGTGCGGATACTGGCTGCCAGTTCCAGAAGTTGGGCGATATTCTCTTTCCTGTGTTTCTTGAGCAATGAATATATAAGGTCCAGGCGCTCGTTGACCTGCTCCAGGCGGGCGGGGTCAAAGTTTACGCTCTCCTGGGCATCATCGACAGTTACTGCTATATCCTTGAGTTCAATAAGGCAACTCTCCAGACGCTCGGCTAGTTCCAGCGCCTGAGGGTAGTTTTTCTGTGCCGAACGCAATGACTGCAGTGCCATGCGGAGTTTCTGAATGCAACCCTCCTCATCGCCCGACAATATCTGTGAGGCGCTGAAAAGTTCCTGCTTTATCTCCTCGGCATGGTCAAGGATATCGGATTCGCGTTCCAGTTCCTCCTGCTCACCGTTAACGAGTTTGGCGCTATCCAGACCTTCAAGCTGGAATTCCAGATACTCACGGTCGGTGTTATCGGACTCAAATTCGGCCTTGAGACGTGCCAACCTGGTCTTGAGTTCTGACCAACGGTCATAACTCTGCTCGTATGCGGTTTTGGCAGTGCCGTTTGAAGCTATGGTATCCACAACGTCAAGCTGGAAGGACTGCGTGCCCAGAGCCAGGTTCTGATGCTGTGAGTGAATGTCTATGAGGCGGCATCCCAGGTCACGCAACTGGGTGAGCGTAACGGGGGTGTCGTTTATGAATGCGCGGCTCTTGCCCGATGCGGAGAGTTCACGGCGCATTATTGTCTCATCGGGGTCAAAATCCAGTTCGTTGTCGCGGAAAAACTCCTCCAGCGCGTATCCTGTTATGGAGAATATACCTTCAATCATGCATTTGTCTGCTCCCTGACGGATGGTTTTGGAGTCTGCACGTCCGCCCAGCAGAAGGTTCATGGCACCCAGGATTATTGATTTACCGGCACCTGTCTCACCGGTCATGACAGAGAAACCGTCCCTGAATTCAATATCAAGACGGTCTATCAGCACGTAGTTTCTAATGTGTACTTCTTTTAGCATCAGTCTGTTTTTATGGTATTCCAATCATTTGAAAGCGAGGGGTTCACTTGGCTCAGCAGATTCTTTACCTGCTGTTTCTCCTTGCTTATACCCGCGCTGTAAATGTTTATCAACTCGTTTTTCTTTATTTCGGTAAACAGAGTGGGCAGGGCCGATGTGCTCTTGGCCTGTTTGGCTTGCCTGAGCAGTTCCAGGCTCTCGGTTATAGTTGCGCGCCCGCGGTCTGCGTTGGCCGACATATCGTCCAGTCCTTCGCGGTGATACTTGTACTGCAACTGGCGGAATGAGGCCATTGAGCCGTTCATGTAATCGTTGATGATTGAATAACGGTTGGCCTGGGTATCGAAAGAACGCCATCCGCTGCCCAGAGACTGTGCATTGGCGGCTATATTCTCTACCTGACGCAGGATATCGGTACCTCCGTTGGGTGACATAGTGTCAAAATCCAAGCCGATGATAAGCAGGCTGTAGTAGGCCAGTATGGCTGTCAGGTTATTGTCCGGTGTGATGCCGGGAGAATATTCAATGCGGTCCTGCTCGGTGTAGTTGAACTCAACCTCGGTATCGCGGTAATTAAATACGGTGGTGTTGTATGTAGAGCCGAATACTGGACGGCTGCTCTGTACGGTGAGGTCACAGGTCATCTTACCGCTCTCTTTCTCATATTTGTTTACAGTGAGATTGAAATTGCACTGGATGCGCTCCTTGTCGGTAAAATGATAATCGGTCCAGACCTGATGGGTGAGAAACTCCCTGATAGCGCCTTCCAAGGAGGTGAACACATCCTTGTCTGTACCCTGGATCTTTGATGTGTTGACGGCAAGGGTGGGGTTAAGTTCCTGAGCCTGTGACCTGAAAGGCATGAGCAGGAATGCAAGGCAGAACAGCAATCCTGCAAGTTTGCTGATGATGGCCTTGGCTACATCCTTTTTGGACTGCAGGGGCAGTTCATCACTTCCGTTGCGGTCTATCAGGGTAACCTTGTTGGTGTCATAACCGAACCCGGCGCCTTCGTCACGCAGAGAGTTGAGAACAATGAAATCCAGGTTCTTGCGCTCCAGTTTGTCCTGCGCGTTGCTGAACTCATCATTTGTCTCAAGCGCAAAACCCACCATACGCTGATCGGGGCGTTTGATTACTCCAAGCGATGCGGCAATATCCGGATTAGGCTTAAGCGTGAGTGTAATCTCGCCCTTGCGCTTTATCTTGGTGTCCGATGTCTCCACGGGTGTAAAATCAGCCACTGCGGCGCACAGGATAGCGGCATCGGACTTGGGGAAATGCTCCATGGCGGCCTCGTACATCTGCTGTGCCGATGTTACGTCAATCCTGTTTATTCCTGGATTTTCGGTCTTGAGATTAACCGGGCCTGCAATCAGGGTTACATCGGCACCGCGTGCGGCACACTCCTCGGCCAGCGCGAATCCCATCTTGCCGGTGGAGTAGTTGCCTATAAAACGTACGGGGTCTATGGCCTCATAGGTGGGACCCGCTGTTATCAGGATTTTTTTTTTTGAAAGCTGTTCCTTGCCGGAGAAATACTCCTCAAGTGCGGCAACGATAACCTCCGGCTCCTGCATACGGCCCTTGCCGACCAGTTGGCTGGCCAGTTCTCCGCTGGCGGGCTCTATGAAAATATTGCCGATGGATGTAAGAGTCTCTATGTTACGCTGTGTAACGGGATGACTGTACATATCCAGATCCATCGCGGGGGCAACGAATACCGGAGCCTTCATTGAGAAGTATGTGGTAATGAGCATATTGTCTGCAACTCCGCTGGCCATTTTGCCTATGGTTGAGGCGGTGCAGGGGGCAATCAGCATGGCATCGGCCCACTGACCCAGATCCACGTGGCTGTTCCATGAGCCGTCGCGACGGTCAAAGAACTCGCTTACCACTGGCTTGCGTGTAAGGGTGGAGAGGGTGAGCGGAGTGATGAACTCCTTTGCGGAAGGTGTCATGACCACCTGGACCTCGGCTCCCTTCTTGATGAGCAGACGTACCAGGAAAGCGGCTTTGTAGGCTGCTATGCTTCCGGTCACTCCCAGAACAATATGTTTACTGTTCAGAACTTCCATTATCTGGATTGCAATTTTATTCTTGTAAGTACCTGTTTGGTGTTGAGTGCAAAATCACCCTGCAGAATCCAGGAGTAGTATCCGGGATCGCGGCGGAACACCTCTATGACAGGCATATCCTTGTATTTTCCAAAATTGAATACCTCCTGACCCTTGTCATTGAGAACGATACGGCCGGCAAAATCCACGTTGCGTGTAAACGATGAGAACTCTGAGAGGAATCCCATATCGTTCTTGAGTTCATCGGGATAGCGGTCCAACTGGGCCATCAGAACCTCATATGTGGCACGGGTGTCACCGTCGGCGCTGTGGGCATCGGTCAGGTCCTTGCCGCAGTAGAACTTGTAGGCGGCTGTAAGGGTGCGCTGCTCCATCTTGTGGAATATAACCTGCACATCAATAAAACGGTGACGGCTCAGGTCAATGTCAACGCCTGCGCGCAGGAACTCCTCGGCCAGCAGGGGCACGTCAAAACGGTTGGAGTTGAATCCGGCTATATCGCTGCCCTCAAAGTCACGTGCTATCTCCTTGGCAACTTCCTTGAAGGTGGGGCAGTCCTTTACGTCATCATCATAGATGCCGTGTACGGCCGATGCCTGCTCGGGGATATGCATCTCAGGGTTGATACGGCGGGTATGCATGTCCTCATTACCGTTGGGTGAGACTTTGAGGTAAGAAATCTCTACTATGCGGTCCTGAACAGTGTTGGTGCCTGTGGTCTCCAGGTCAAAGAACACTACCGGTTTGTCAAGATTGAGTTTCATCAGTCGTTAAGAACCATTGGCATGAGCAACATAAGCAGATTCTCGCCCTCAGCCTGCTCTGTGGGAACAATCACACCTGCGCGTGAGGGATCGGCCAACTGGAGTGTAATCTCCTGGCTGGGAATATTGTTGAGGATGTCAATCAGGAAACCGGCCTTGAAACCGATGCTCATGTTGGTGCCCTCATACTGGCATGCCAGGCTCTCCTTGGCTGATGTTGAGAAATCTATATCCTGGGCCGATATGTCAACCTTATCCTTCTCAATGCGCAGTTTGATAAGACCGCTGCTGGCAGGTGAGAATACTGATACGCGACGCAGAGCGGTAACCAGTGTCTGACGGTCTATGATCAGGTGATGCGGGTTGTTCTGTGGGATAACTGATGCGTAGTTGGGGTATCGGCCGTCAATGAGGCGGCATACCATACGGAACTCAGGCAGTGAGAAACGTGCTATACGGCTGTCAAACTCTATGGTGATAGTCTCTGCCTCCTTGCCTATGAGTGAGCGGAAGAGTGATGCCGGCTTCTTGGGCAATATGAATGATGACTTGCCGTCGGCCTTGACGTTGCTGTTGCGGCTGCATACCAGCTTGTGGCCGTCGGAAGCAACGAATGTGGCGCCCTCCTCGTTGATGTCAAAGTAGATACCGTTCATCACGGGACGGAGTTCGTCATCGGCCGTAGCGAAAATGGTGCGTGCCAGACCGTCTGAGAGGATCTGGGCCGATATCTCCAGACTTACAGAGCCCTCCTGAAGGACTGCGGGGGTGGGGTATTCATCGGCGTTCTGGCCAACCAGTTGATACTCACCGTTCTGATATTTCACAGTAACCTCATAACTGTTGTCATTTACGATAAACTTGAGGGGCTGCTCGGGAATCTCCTTGAGTGCGTCCAGAAGAGTCTTGGCGGGAAGGGCAATCTGGCCGTCCTTATCGGACTCTACTATATCTACGACTGTCTCCAGTGTGGTGTCGTTGTCGGCAGCGGTTACGGTCAGTTTTCCGCCTTCAATGCGGAACAGGAAATCCTCAAGAATAGGGTAGATAGCCTTAGGGTTAATAACGCGGCTGATAGCCTGCAGACGGCTTGAAAGGGCCTGGCTTGATACTGTGAAATTCATATATATTCCTTTTTGTTTTTATGCGGTTTGTGCGTCTCACAAAGATAGGGAAAAGTAATGGTAATGTGGAAAAAATAGAGTGGAAAAATATGGGACTCAAAAGGGAAATGTCTTAAATTCGCGCAAAACATTTAAACACATCAGGAATAATGGACATTACAGGTAAAATTATCGCAGTCCTTGAGCCCCGTTCAGGCGTGGCCAAGGCATCAGGCAATCCGTGGAAAATTCAGGAGTACGTATTGGAGACTATCGGCGAGCAGTATCCCAAGAAGATGATGTTCAGCATCTTTGGTGAGGACAAGATACAGCAGGCCGCTATAAATATAGGTGATGAGGTAGTGGTGAGTTTCGATATCAACGCCCGCGAGTTCAACGGCCGCTGGTACAACGACATCCGTGCCTGGCGCGTAAGCCACGACGTAAACGGCGCCGCCCCCGCAGCCCAGCCCTATGTAGATGCCGCTCCCGCCGCATCCGCTCCGGATCCCTTCGCACCAAGTAACGAAAAAGACGATTTACCATTCTGAGGGCACAAAAGGGACGGTTCTTACTGTGCCCTTAATCCAAGAGAACTTTTGGGGTATCAGTATCTGAAACTACGCGCTTCGCGCTATCCCTCCCATCCATAATAAGACGCTCTGAAAGGCATGAGTAAACTCCTACCTTCCAGAGCATCTTCTTATGCACGGGCCCCTCCCGTTCACAAGCCCACGGGCGGCCATGGTTTCTGATACCGATACCCCAAAAGTTCTGTACACCTTGGAATATATTCAAAAAGGGCACAGTAAGAACCGTCCCTTTTATGGTCGTTTATCTGTGATTCTTGTAGTGACCGATAATGATTGGGGGATTGCTGCAGTCTTTTACTTTGCGGTAGAACGCCTCCACCTCAGGACTGTATCGGTGGTCGTAATCCTTGCTGTTTATGCGTTCCAAAGTTTCCTGTATCATCTCAACATCCACAAACGCAATGATATCATTGCCGTAAACCGAAGACACTCTGTGATACGGGAATCTGGCGTGTACGGTGTCGGGGTCTATGCGGAATATCTTTGAAGTCTCTTTATCGAAAATGAATATATCCTCATAATTGCCGATATACATATAGTCCTTCATATCCATGAAATTACCCAGACAGTATGAATAGAACTCGTCATCATTCATTTCAATACCTTTTTTCATCTTTTCGGGTGCATCGGGAATAAAGGACATTTTGGCTATGCACTCAGACTTGCCGCCGTTCATGCGGTAGATGTGGTTGTCCATCTTGCGGATTACATATGTGGTGTCAGAATACTGGTTGAATATTCCGATAGCGGTTTGTTTGCCTCCTGAATTATCATTTGTAATTTCACCTGACATCGAGAATTCGCTTATGTCAAAGAAGAAGCTTTGGTTAAGATGATATTCCTGCAGGTCAAGTGGAGTGCTTATGCTACCATCTTTATTGATGTTGAAATAATCGTGCGAGGGTATGTTGTGAATGATGTTATCCTGAATTATCAGTGTGCCGTCCGATGTCATCTTAGCAATATCCATCAGTACGCAATTTTCGTCAAGAGTATCGGTAACGGTCTGCCCAAGATAATTGCCGGCATAGTCATACCTTTTAATTGTAACAGTACTTGGGTGTCCGAAGCTTTGAGCTATCAGCACCTCATTGTTATCTCTGTCAAGAATCCATTTTTCCAAGGTCAGCACCTCATTTCTGCCACGCCCTATGCGGCCGATGTTGTTGAGATAGTGGCCTGATCGGTCAAACACCTTGATTGTGGTGTTCTTGTAGTTGTCATAAGAAGAACTGTGTACAAAGAACAGTCCGTCATCGTACTGAATACCCTGGTTGATTATGCCAAGTTCGGCATCCAGATTATCGTCCTCAAGAATGATATACTCCCAACTTTCAAGGAAATTGTCATCGAATGTACCGTCCAGACGGATTACATCATTGCCGGTCTTGCTCTTGCAGGCCGAGAGTAGGGACACTGCTGCAAAAAACAAATAAGGATAAAGTCTCATATTGCAAACTATTGATGATTGGATTCCAAACATAGGACTAAAGTGCATGGTTTCCAAATCCGTTAACCTTATTTATGAAAACACGAAAAGCCGCAGACGATGCGGCTTTTCTGTATTATGAGGACCCTAATAAGGTTACGAATTCATGCTGGCCAGGAACTCGGCGTTGTCCTGGGTGTTCTCAAGACGGTCCTTGACAAACTCCATAGCCTCGATGGGATTCATGTCGCTGAGATACTTGCGCAGTATCCACATACGGTCCAGAGTGGTCTGGTCAAGCAGCAGGTCGTCGCGACGGGTGCTTGATGCCACGATGTTCACTGCCGGGAATATACGCTTGTTGCTCAGGTTGCGGTCCAGCTGGAGCTCCATGTTACCTGTACCCTTGAACTCCTCAAAGATAACCTCATCCATCTTGGAGCCGGTATCGATAAGGGCGGTTGCCACGATTGTGAGTGATCCGCCGTTCTCGATGTTACGTGCGGCACCAAAGAAACGCTTGGGCTTGTGCAGTGCGTTGGCATCGACACCACCTGAAAGTACCTTACCTGATGCAGGAGCAACGGTGTTGTAGGCGCGTGCCAGACGGGTTATAGAATCAAGGAATATCACTACATCATGTCCGCACTCAACCATGCGCTTGGCTTTCTCAATTACGATGCTGGCAATCTTTACGTGATGCTCGGCGGGCTCATCAAAGGTTGATGCAATGACCTCGGCCTTTACGCTGCGGGCCATATCGGTAACCTCCTCGGGGCGCTCATCGATGAGCAGCATTATCATGTATGCCTCAGGATGGTTGGCTGCAATTGAGTTTGCTATATCCTTGAGCAGTATGGTCTTACCGGTCTTGGGCTGGGCAACTATGAGGGCACGCTGTCCCTTACCTATGGGTGCGAACATATCGACTACGCGGGCCGACAGGTTATCGTTATGGCCATTGCACAGGGTGAATTTCTCATCGGGGAACAGCGGGGTCAGATGCTCGAACGGAACACGGTCACGTGCCACAGAGGGCTCCAGACCGTTAATACGGAAGACCTTTACCAGCGGGAAATATTTCTCACCCTCACGAGGCGGACGGATAACACCTTCCACGACATCGCCGGTCTTAAGGCCGAAAAGCTTGATCTGTGACTGTGATACGTAAATGTCATCGGGCGATGCCAGATAGTTGTAGTCCGATGAACGCAGGAATCCGTAGTTGTCGGGCATTATCTCAAGGACGCCCTCACCTTTAAGCACATCACCAAAGTCATACATGCGCTCCTCCTGCATCTGGCGGCGGTTCTGATTCTGCTGGTTCGGCTGGTTGTTCTGTTGGCGCTGGCCGTTCTGGTTGTTCTGCTGGCGCTGCTGGAACTGCTCCTGACGGGGCTGCTCCTGCTGAGGTTCCTGAACAGGTTCCTGAACGGGTTCCTGAATGCTTGCTGCGGGCTCGGCAACCTGACGTACAGGCTCTTCCTCCTGCTCGTAAGCATCAGTGACAGGCTGGGTTACGTTCTCGTCATCAATCTCGGGCAGAGGTACCTCAACCTGCTGCTTGCGGGGACGACCGCGGCGCTTCTGCTGGCCTGCCTGCGGTGCGGGCTGGGGGAGTTCATCCTTTCTGGCGGGCTCACCTACTGCTGTTGCAGGCTGCTCCTGAACGGGCTCCTGTGCAGGCTGCTGCTGTGCTGCCTCCTGCTCGGGTGCTTTATCCTTATTATTATTGTTGTTGTTCGGGCGGCCGCGTTTTTTCTTTCCCTGAGCAACTGGCTGCTGTGCAGCTTCCTGCTGGGGTTTCTCATCGGCGGCGGCCTGAGGCTTATCGGCCTCCTTTACCTCTTTTGCTTGGGGCTTGGGCGCGTTCTGCTTCTTTTCTACGGATTTGGCCTGGCCGTTCTCATCGGCGGTATAGACTTTCTCGGAGTCGCTCTTGCGGGTTACCTTCTTGCGGTCGCGGCGCTCCTTTTCGGGCTTGTTCTTGGCGGCTGATATGGCCTGCTCATCCAGAATGTCATACACCAGTTGGTTTTTGTCATCCTTGGCTTTGATGCCCATCTCTTTTGCAATGGCCTGGAGCTCTTCCAGATTCTTGCTCTTTAATTGCAGTATGTCAAACATTGTTTTATTAGACCTTTGCAATATCCGTGATGCACTATGGGCACACTGACATTACGTAAGGTAAGTTTTAATGAAAATTCGGATTGATTGCCGCTTTTGGAAATCCCTTGGAAGGACTGTATCGCGGCTTACGGGCACAAAGATACTGCAAAAATCCGATTTGGTGCGCTCTCGGGGGCGATTTTTTTGCTTTCCGCCAAAGTGTCCCACAGCGAACCGCTTCCTGGGCGCTGTGGGGCCGATGAGCGTGTTACACGCCCCCTGTATGAGCATGTGTCCCACAGCCACCCGCGAGAGAACGTACTCTGAGCGGGGTGGGTGTGGGACACTTTGGCAGGAAAGGTATTTGCTTATGGTGTTACTCCTGCTTGTAGGTGACGTTGATTCCCTCTATTTTGTTCAATGCGTCCTGGAGGGTGTTGAATTCCTGCATGGTTCTGGGGGTGTTGGGCAGTACGAATGATCCTTCAGTACCTTTCTTGCCCAGTTCTTTGAGTTTTGAATCCAGATCCTCCATCCCGATGACTGACTGCTGCTCCTGAGGGGTCAGTTTTTCCTTGTAGGTTATCGTGCAGGTTACGTTTTTGCTTCCGTTTTCGGCCTTTTTATACTTGACCAGGATGACGTCTTTGACAGGCTCGGGTTTACGGAAATTAATAGGTATGTAAGATTTTGAGGTTACAGGTGTACCGTCAGCCGTCAGGGCGGGTTTAAAGTCGGGCATCATGGATACAACGCGAATGGCTTCGGCGTCAAGGAGAGGGTGGACTGGATTATTTACTTGAACATCGGTAACCTTACCGTCGGGCTGGATCGTAAAGAGAACCAATACGCGTCCCTGGATGTTCTGTTCCTTGGCTTCCTCAGGATATTTGATGTTCTTGCTTATGAAATTCAGCATTTCCATGGTACCGCCGGGAAATTCGGCTATCTTGTCTATTTCTGGCTCTTCCTGTGCATATGCATTTAGACTGCCCGTAAGAAGCATGATCAGGGTTACTGCAAACAAAGCTTTGAAGCTTATAAGACTGTTCTTTCTCATATTTATAGGTTTTAAAAGAGTGATGATGAAGTTACAAGTAATGAAAGGTTGACGTCGTCCTGCGCGATGCTGCGGCAGGTGTCGGCGTAGTTGAAGGCTGTTGTTGCGCCATTGTCAGCGCTGTCCAGTTTGGGCATAGCAAAGCCGATGACAATGCCTGCGAGCATGGCTGCCACTGCGACCCAGGAGGGTATGCGGCGACGCAGTAGTTTAGGCTCGCTGTCAGTGATGTCCAGTGAGGGCAGGGGCATCTCCAGATTCTCCTTGTCGGCCATTGATTTGATTGAGGAGAGCAGTTCCCGACTCTCATTCTCAAGTTCTTTCAGTTTGTCCATATTATTGATTTTCATTGTTCTTACAATACTCACGTACGGCTGTCAGTGCTGTAAACAGACGTGATTTCACTGTGCCCTCAGGAATGTTGCATACCCGGGCAATCTCGGATAGGGGCAGTTCCTCCTCATATCTTAAGAGGAACACCACCTTTTGCGGTTCTGGAAGACGGCCGATGGCATTGCGCAGCATCTGGTCGCGCTGCTCCTGTTCCAGATGATCGGTCTCGGTTACAGGCTCGTTCTTATCGGCATTCTCAACATACTCCATGACAGTCATACGGCGTCTATACTCGTTCTTGAGCATGTTGTATGCTATGGAGAACATCCAGGTGCTGAAAGGCCGTCCGGCATCATAGCTCTCTCTGGCAGACCACATACGGGTAAACAGGTCCTGCGTAAGGTCTCGGGCCAGTTCTCGGTCATAGCCGGTCATCCTCAGGAAGAAACCTTGGGCACGGGGGCCGTGCTCAAGGTAGAGGGTTCGGAACGTATCAGCGGTCAATCTCATCGTAGTAATGCTTCAATGTGAATTGATCCTCCTTGCTGTCCAGGTCACAGACGTGCTCCTTGTACATATCCACAATGTGAATCATTATCCTGCGCAGTTTGTCATACTCGGACTTGAGCCCTTGAGCCTTGTAATAATCCAGCAAAGACTTGAAGTTGGCAATGTAATTGAGACTGAGCTTGTAAGCAATCCTGTCAAACGTATCGGCCGAGAATGATTCAAGCAGATAGTCTGTGAGATAGACCGATTCAAAGTTCCTGCGCTTGGCTGCGAGATTGTCATACCGGCGGGTGCTGTATCTGTTTATAAGACCTTCTGAGTACAGATGCTCTCTGAAATTCTGATTACGCAGTGTGCAGGAGAAATAGACGGTACGTCCGGAGTTCTGGGCGATATAGAAAATAAGGTTGTCAAGCCACTGGTCCATCTCCTTCTGATCGCTGAATGTTTCAGGCTCCTCATATGGCTCTAAGCCTAACTGGCGGAATAATGTCTTACGATATTCTGGTTTCCACAGCATGCTCTCGTTTATGACAATACGGTCCTGGAAAAGTCCTTTGCCATACTGTATCATAAGAGGACTGAATGTGTCGATGTCGCCCCCCACAAAGAGGATACCGTTTTCCTCCATGCCTGCCAGTGCGTTATAGAAGAATGCAAGGGTGGCGTATGAGTAATCGCCTGATTCATACCATTTTTTAAGGACTCCGGGCATAAGGTCGGTCCTGCCAATCTGAGTCAGGTATATCACATATTGGGGAAATAACGGCTCAAAGTCGGGTCGCATTTGCATCGCCTTGAGCATGTTGTCCTGAAGGTCATCGGGCATATTCTTACGGCTGATGAAATGATTGCACTCATAATCGATGACATAGCGCGCGTAACTCTCGGGGCGCTCTTTATGAAGCCTGTATGCTATGTCGGTCAGAGCTTTGTCATAAACATCCTGCTCGGCATCATTGAACATCTGATAGTAACGTGTGGCTGTAAACCAGTAGTACCAGGCATCGTCATTATCGGGATGCTTATTTACCTCTTTCTCCCAAAGAGCGGCTTGGTGGGCATACCACTCCGTGTCGTATTGGTTCTTGATGAATGACTCTATCTTTTCTGGCTTATCCGTGCGGGTCTGGGCCGATGCTATTGCAGTAACCAGGGCTGCTGCAAGGACTAAAGGAAGCAATATCTTTTTCATCTTTTATTCTTTAACGTGATACACTTGTTGTTTTTGAAGCGCTTCATGTGTGCATACACTCAAATAGGGAAAAGGTTCGGCAAAGATGTGAGTTTTTTTGCTTTTTGCCAAAGTGTCCCACAAGGAATGGCTTTCTGGGTGCTGTGGGGCCGATGAGTGTGGGACACACCCCCTGTATGAGCATGTGTCCCACAACCACCCGCGAGAGAACGTATTCTGAGCGGGGTGCGTGTGGGACACTTTGGCGAAAAAAAGTGATCAGAATGCCGCTTTGCGGGTGCGTGACAGTATGTAACTCAATGAGACCGATAGGGCACCGGCCAGGATAAGGAAGTATTCTTTCCAGGTAGAAAGGAAAATGATTACGCTTGCCAATGTACCCTGATTGAGTCGGGTCAGGTCAAAAGGACAGATGTAGCCGATGATTACGGCGGCAGCGCCTATAACTATACCTATAATTAGTGTAACTATAAGCGCCATACGTCCGTGGGTGCGCTGGCGGTCAACTTCGGCCTTGATGCCCTCCACCTGTTTGAGACGGCGGTTAGTCTCCAGCAGGAATGTGGGGTCATCCTTAAGTTGCGGTTTGTTGCTGCGCAGAAACTCTTCTATGTTGTCCTTTCCGTTCATATGCTAAGGTATTCTTTTAAGTGATTACGGCCGATAGAGAGCAGGTACTTTACCGTGCCGGAGGGTATTTGCATTATGGATGAAATCTCTTTTATGTCGTGATCCTCAAAGTAGTGGAGCACTATTGCGGCGCGTTCCTTGTCCGGTATCCTGTCAAGTGCTTGATAGAGTTGCTGATAACGGAATGCGTCATCGGTGGAATCATCGGACAGGACGCTTTGCGCCTCGAATGAATCACTGGATACTGTGTCAAGGGTTGCTCTCCTGCAGTTGTCAATGAAGCAGTTGTATGCAATCCTGAACAGCCAGGTGCTGAACTTGGACAGTCCCAGGAATGAGCCCGATGCTACATACGCACGGACCAGGGCATCCTGGGCAATGTCATCGGCCAAAGACTGGTTGCCGCTGCACAGTCCAAGCAGAAACCTGCGTAAAGGCTCCTGCTCAGTTCTGATAAGTTCTATGAACCGTTCCCGGGTCATTTATTTCCCGTTATTGAGTGATTCTTCCTCTGCCTTGAGCTCTTTTGCCAGCATACGCTTGCCTACAAAGTAACTGATGAACAAGCCTATGCCTACTGCGATGGCGACGCAGCCAAAGATCGTAAAGTTGGTGATGATGAAGGAGTCGGTATAACCTACCAGGGAGAGCACCAGAATTGCTATGCACAATGATATGCCTACTGCTGATACTATGCATGCTCCGGTCAGCTTGCCCAGGAGTTTCTCTTTCAGGGTTTTTTCCTTATGCTGGGATTTAAGGAAATCGGGATCGATTGATGCACCGGACTCGATTGATTTGAGAAGGATCTCTGTCTTCCTGTTGGTCTCGTTCTGACTTGTGCGGTTGTTCATCCAGACAACGATGATAGGCATGATTACGCAAACACCGATCAAAAAAATGTAATTCATCATAATGCTTAAGTTTTTATTGTTTAACGTTTACACCGCTTTTCCGGGCGGTTTCATACGTTAGACGTAAGCGGGTTTCAAAAGGTTGGAAAAGGACAGACTTTTTTTTATTCCTTAATCTGGATGCCGTCCAGGAGTTTCTGAATCTTGTGCTTAAGTTCCTTTTGGGTTTGACGGTTTCCCTTGCAGAGTTTCTTTATCTCCTTGTTTGACCTTTTGCGGAACTGCTTTTTGAGTTTGTTGAGAGTCTTTTGGTCAAACTTCTCAATCTTCTTGTCTTTGAGTTGGTTAACCATTCCGTCTTCACCTGCCAGAGTGTTGTAGATTACCTGAATGATCAGGAATGGCTGTGAGGTAGTGAGATCAAGATTGAAATCAAACTTAAGATTCAGGTCAACGGGCTCCTGAAAGCCGTCGGGGTATTTCTGCTGCAGGTCATCGGCAAACTGCTGTAGGGATTCCAGAATCTGGCCTATTTTGGGATTATTGAGCCTGAAGTTTGAGTTGACTGTATCTGCATATTGTGAGTAATCATTGTTGACTGTTTTCTTTGCTTCGGCTGTGATTGAAATGCAAATAAGAGCAATGAGACAAAACGCTCTGCTCAGGCTCTTTATAATAGTTACTTTATTCATAAAAGGACTTAAATATTTGTATAGATGACGTAAAGATAGTGTATTTGTTAATACATACAGGATGATTTACATATCTTTGAATATTCTCAATAAAGTGCCGATGAACGTTTTCCGGAAAATAACTCTTTCATTCCGATACGGGAGCGGATATCTGATAGTAGCAGGTATTGCATCATTGTGCTTTGCCTTTATTGTAGGCGCTCATTCCGGTGATCCTGAAGGGATGTCTGAAGGGTTGTTCCTGTGTAAGATATTAAAGTTGCTGACAATTCCCATCATCCTGTATGTGTTCCGCAAATTTGACCGCAGTGGTGCTCTCTACTTCTGGCTCAATCTTGGTATAAGCAGGACCGAATACTATGTGATTCCGATAGTAATTGAGTATATCATATTCCGGATCCTGATATATCTGGCACCACCATTGTTTACCCTGTTGCATCTGAATTGATATGGAGGAGAACGAGAACGGAAAACTGCTTATTGACAGCGTCCAGTTGCGCTTTGGAGAGAATGTTGTCCTTCAGAGCGCGTACGTGACTTCATACAAGGGTAGGGTGACAGGTGTGCTGGGACGTAACGGAACGGGTAAATCCTGCCTGTTCAAATGCATCATGGGCGGCATCCGTCCGCAGAACAAGTATATCCGCCTTAATGACGAGCCGCGCACTGACTACGGGCATATCGGACTGCGTGTCAAGTATCTCCCGCAGGTTCATTTCATCCCGCCAGGCATGACTCTGCTGCAGGCCTATGAATTATACGGCGTTGATTTTGAGGGGCTTGTAAGGTTTGATGATAAATTTGACTGTCTGAGAGACCAGAAAGTCAAGGAGCTGTCAGGCGGAGAGAGGCGCATAGCGGAACTCTATATGATACTTAATTCCGATGCCGAGTTCTGCGTCCTGGATGAGCCTTTCTCAAATATCGCTCCCATTTATGATGAGAAGATACGCGCCATGATCCAGGAGCAGAAAGCAAATAAGGGAATCATTGTAACAGACCACGTCTACGAGGAGATACTCAAGGTGGCCGATGACCTGTTCCTGCTCAGTGACGGATTCACCTACCAGATTCACTCCCGCGATGACCTGGTCCGTTTGGGGTACATCTTTGCATAAGTTTTTTTGCCAAAGTGTCCCACAGCGAAGCGGCTCACAGCGCTTGTGGGGCCGATGAGCGTGGGACACAGCCCTTGTATGAGGGGATGTCCCACAGTTACCCGCGTGAGAGCGTATTCTGGGTGGGGTGAGTGTGGGACACTTTGGCGGCGGGGCGGCGACGGGAGCGGCGGCCCGGGAAAGCGGGGAGGGTGCCTAAAGTGATTTGTTGATGCTGGAGATATAATCCAGGACATCGTCACGGCCGGATTTATCCAGCGATGACGTGATGAAGTGGGGCGGGAGTTCCTCCCACTGCTCCCGGAGGGTGTCCAGGAAACGGGTTACGTTCTCTGTCAGGCGGCCTCGGCCCAGCTTATCGGCCTTGGTGAAGATGATACCAAAGGGAACAGCGTTCTCACCCAGCCATTCAATGAATTCCAGATCTATCTTCTGGGGCTCGTGGCGGCTGTCTATGAGCACAAAGAGCGATGTGAGTTGCGGGCGCTCCAGGATGTAGTCGTTGATGATGCGGGTAAGCTGCTCCTGCTGGCTCTTGCCGCGTTTGGCGTATCCGTAGCCCGGAAGGTCAACAAGATACCAGTTCTTGTTGATAAGGAAATGGTTGATAAGGAGTGTCTTACCGGGGGTGGCCGATGTCATGGCCAAGCCTTTACGGTTAGTCAGCATGTTGATGAGGCTGGACTTGCCCACGTTTGAGCGGCCTATGAATGCGTACTCAGGCATGCTGTGCTGTGGGCATTTGCTTACGTCCGTGTTGCTTATTACGAATTCGGCGCTCTTTATTTCCATCCTATACTGGTTTTATGAGCACAAAAGTACGAATTTTTGGCCGAATCCGTTAATTTTGCAGTGTTATGAATAAGGAGTATCCGTCAGCTGCATTGGAGAGGGCAGTGGGTGAGTTCGCAAAACTCCCCGGCATAGGCCGTAAGACCGCCCTGCGTCTGGTACTGCATATGCTTTCCAAACCGGACGAGGAGGTGAGCACCTTTGGGCGTGTGTTCTCCACTCTCAAGCAGGATATCCGTTACTGCAAGGTGTGCCATAACATATCTGACACCGATACATGTGCCATCTGTGCCAATCCCAAGCGCGATGCATCGACGCTCTGCGTGGTAGAGAACGTGCAGGATGTGCTGGCCATTGAGAGCACCATGCAGTTTAACGGGCTGTATCATGTGCTGGGCGGAGTGATTTCGCCCATGGACGGTGTGGGCCCTCAGGACCTGCAGATAAACAGCCTTGTGGAGCGTGTGCAGGCGGGAGGCATAGAGGAGGTTATCCTGGCGCTGAGTCCCACAATGGAGGGCGATACCACCAACTTTTTCATTTCCCGCAAGTTGCAGCCGTTTGGCGTAAAGTTGAGCGTGATTGCGCGCGGTGTGGCTGTGGGCAACAACCTTGAATATGCCGATGAAGTCTCACTGGGGCGCTCCATTCAGGACCGCACTCCTTTTAAATAATTGCAGATAGGATGAATACTAAGAAAATGTCTGTCAAGCTGATGGCAATGTGGATCAGCATGTATCTGATAGCAGGAATTATTGCACTGTTGTTTGAATTCGGCCCCATGAAGGGTATGGCTGTAACGGCCCCCAAGGTGATTTACGTTCTGCAGGTGATAGGAGTGCTTGCCGCTCTTGCGCTCATTCCGCTGGCTCTGCGCGGATTCAAGAAGATGGTTGACCGTCTGGATGAGAAGGAGTACCCTGAGGAGAAGATAGGAAAGATATATATGACCTGCTCTGTGCTGCGTCTTGCCGCATTTTTGCTGGTCATAGAGTTCGGAGTGGTGCTCTATTATCTGCTGAATGATACAATAGGACTGTACATTGCAGCTATCGGTGCAATATGTTCCATGTTTGCAATCCCCACCAAGGCCGGGATTGAACACGAAACAGGTTACTTTGATTGATAATGCCGGCAGTAAGCGTCATCATAGTCAGCTATAAGGTGAGGTACTACATCGAGCAGTGCCTCAACTCAGTTTTGCGGTCGGTTCCCGATGCACAGATACTTGTGGTTGACAACAAGTCCGATGACGGATCGGTGGAATATCTCAGGGAGCGTTTCCCGCAGGCTGAGGTTATTGCCAATGATTTCAATGCCGGGTTCGGCAAGGCAAACAATATGGCATTAGCCAAGGCTAGGGGCCGGTATGTGCTGTTCCTTAATCCCGATACTGTAGTTGCCGAACGTACCATTCCCGGTTGCATCGGCTATATGGACGAACACCCTGAAGTTGGTGCAGTTGGAGTCCGTATGCAGCACGGTAACGGCCGTTTTGCGCCCGAGTCACGTCGCTCGCTGCCAACTCCGTCGGTATCGTTCTGGCATATGACCGGTCTGGGCAAGCTGTTCCCAAAGTCAAAGGTGTTCGGAAAGTACCACTGCACCTATCTTAATAAGGACCAGGAGTGTCCCATTGATGTGGTATCGGGCGCATATATGTTTGTGCGCAAGGAGGCGCTTGACAAGGTGGGCGGATTTGATGAGGCGTTCTTTATGTACGGCGAGGACATAGACCTCTCTTACCGCATACTGCAGGCCGGATATCAGAACCGTTATCTGCCGCTGCCAATAGTACATTATAAAGGTGAGAGCACCAACAAGACGTCATACCGTTATGCCAAGGTGTTCTATGACGCCATGCTTATTTTCTTCAACAAGCACTTTAAGCGTTACAGCCGTCTTTTTGCTTTGCTGGTAAGAGTCGTGGTAGGTTTCAGGAAAATAGGTACTTTTATAGGACAGAACATTCATGCACACAGCCGCAGGCTGGCCGATTACACGGAGAACTGCCTTTATGTGGGCCGAAAGGAGACTTTCGCCGATGTGGAGCGTATGATATCGGGTAGCACCTATCTGCGCAATCCGCAGTTTGTGGAGGGGGCCGATGATGCCGGCTCTGCGCTTGAGGGACGTATTGATAATGATGTAAAAGCCGTTATCTTTGACACTGACGCTTTCTCTTATGATGCCATTCTGTACTGGATGTACAGCAGGGCTCAGGAGGGCAGGCGATATACAATGGGACTTTATTCGGCCAAAACGGGCCATCTTATAACCGAGGACGAAGTGATATGACGGAGAATGATATCTTATCGGACGGAAAATACCGTCTGCGTGCACCGGAGCCCGAGGATCTGGATGTGATTTTCGGTATGGAAAACGACACGTCGCTGTGGATGGCGTCGGGCAATGCCGTGCCATATTCGCGCTATCAGATCAAGAAGTATATTCTCATGTCGTCACATGATTTCTATACGGACCGCCAGATACGGTTCATGATTGAGCGTGTGAGCGACAATGTGGTTGTGGGCAGCATCGATCTGACCGATATCGACCCCTACAACGGACGCGCCGAGATTGGTATCGCTCTGCTTTCGGAGCACCGGGGGCAGGGAATTGCATCGGCCGCAATCAAACTTATGTCGGAGTACGCAAAAAAAGTTTTGCGTCTGCGCCAACTGTTCTGTCATGTGTCGGCCGACAACAAACCGAGCATTAAATTGTTCACCAGTAATGGGTTTGCTAAGACTGGCCGTCTCAAAGACTGGCTCGTGAAAGACGAAGGTCATACAGATGTCCTGCTTTTGCAGAAAATTTTTTGAAAAAAATGTGCTCTGACGCTTGTAGGTATCAAAAATGTACGTACCTTTGTCACCGCAAAACAGCGAGGTGTGTTAGTTCAGCTGGTTAGAATGCCGCCCTGTCACGGCGGAGGTCATGGGTTCGAGTCCCATACACACCGCAAAAGAAAGCCGCCAATAGCGGCTTTTTTTTGTGGTGTGTAACACACATTTTACCTTTCTAAAAGGTTGTAGATTCAAAAAATTAGTATTTTTGCAATCAGAATCTGGGTATCTGTTGAGTCAGATTTAATAGGGAACACGGGTGAGATTCCCGGACAGTCCCGCTGCTGTATTTCTCAGATACCGTTTCAGGATGAGCAGCCGCTCCCATGGCTGCAACAAACGCCACTGACCGTTAGGGGTCGGGAAGGTTCCTGGAGCGTGAGATAAGTCAGAAGACCTGCCCAAGATTTCTAAGTTTTGCTTTAGCCCCGAGGATAGGGCGGGTACGACAAAATGACGGAAAAGAATAAAAATAAATGTGATGTTTATCGTTTGTGCCAAACGATGGGCATAAGTTATGCATATGTTTGACAACTAATTAATACTTGTTTGATGT
Source organism: Bacteroidaceae bacterium (assembly GCA_045534955.1). Lineage (GTDB taxonomy): Bacteria > Bacteroidota > Bacteroidia > Bacteroidales > Bacteroidaceae > Colenecus. Next base: position 65,945 of record JAZSKR010000001.1, on the reverse strand, counting down.
CAGCCCGTAATAGGACTGAAGCGCAGTGATTTCCGGTAATGTGGAAATCGCGGAAAGATGGGGAGGCCGTGAGGGTTTCCTCATCTTTGCTTTTGATTAAACCATTTGAGACAAATGGAATCATAATAATGTATGGACGTACGTTCAATAATCAGATTCTCATTAACCGCGCTTGCCTTGATTATGTGCGGTTCAATCCGTGCGCAGTGGGATGAACCGGTCATAATAGATGACAACTATCAGCATGTTGAGTACGCCGTGCCGGAAGGCTCCCCGCTGGTGTTCGGAGCAAGACCTGCCGGTATAGGATCAGTGTTGTTTGAGACCAATCCTACGGGGGCTAAGGTTTTTATTGATGACGTCTATCAGGGTTTGACCCCATTGCTTATAGATAATGTTCCCGACGGTACATACAGCGCCCGTTTTGAGATGGAAGGCTACCTTAATCATTATATGTCATTTGATGTGGCAGCCACACTGAGGTCACATGTTACTGCGGGACTCCAACCACGTCCGCATTACTTTTTTGACCGAAGTGAACTCTATACCACCCTGGTCTATGAGAATAGCCGTGTGAATGCCGAAGGGTGGGGCGTGGGTAATTCCTGGGGTGCATATTTCAAGAATTTCAACCTTGAACAGAGCACTATAGTGCACATCGGCATAAGCAATACCATTACTTTTGAGGGCGTTGCCGGATACAGTTTCATTTTCGGCCGGTTAAAACGTTTCCGTCTTACTCCGCAGATAGGGTATACCGGCGTGTGGTATGACCATGTGGATACGGCTGTAAGCGGTTGGAGGGGTTATATGCGTGGCGCTCTGAACTTTAAGTGCGGCATTACCGAACAATACGCATTCTCCACCACTGTCCTGTATGATAAAACCGGTATAGGTTTCCGTGCGGGCATCCTCTTCTATGTGAATTAAATTACGTAACTTCGCAGTCTGAAAACTTAATGTTTTGAGATGAATAAGACAGTTACTTTCGGCGAGGTTATGCTTCGTCTTGCCACTCCGGGCTATGAGCGCTTCGGACAGGGCAACATGCTGAGTGCGACATACGGTGGAGGTGAGGCCAATGTGGCCGTTTCACTTGCAAACTACGGTCTCCCCGTATCATTTGTAACAAGAGTTCCCGATAATGATATAGCCGATGCCTGTCTGCGTGAACTGCGCGGATTCGGTGTCGATGTTAATGATGTGATCAGGGGCGGAAACCGTCTGGGAATATATTTCCTTGAGACAGGTGCCGTAAGCCGCGGCAGTAAGGTTATCTATGACCGAGCCGGATCGGCCATTGCCCAGATTGAACCGGGCATGATTGACTGGGACAAGGTACTTGAGGGCGCCGGCTGGTTCCACTGGACCGGTATCACTCCCGCCATCTCCGAGGGCGCTGCAAAGGTTTGCCTGGAGGCAGTGAAGAAGTGCAACGAGAAGGGCATCACCGTATCATGTGACCTCAACTACCGCAAGAACCTGTGGAAGTGGGGCAAGAAGGCATCGGAAGTTATGCCGGATCTCGTAGCCTGCACCGATATCGTTCTGGGTAACGAGGAGGACGCACAGATGGCTCTGGGTATCAAGCCCGAGGGCGTGGATGTATCGGCCGGAAAGGTTGATGCCGATGCATACCTGTCTGTTTCAAAGCAGATTATGGCCCGATTCCCGCGCTGCAAGAAGGTTATCACCACACTGCGCGGATCAATCAATGCCAATCACAACATGTGGAAGGGCGTGCTTTATGACGGCAAGACCCTTTACAAATCAAGAGAGTATGATATCACACATATAGTTGACCGTGTAGGTGGCGGTGACTCATTCATGGGCGGTCTGATTTACGGACTGCGCGTTTATGAGAATGATCAGAAGGCTCTGGATTTTGCCGTTGCAGCATCATGCCTCAAGCATACCATCTACGGTGATTACAACCGCGTGAGTGTACCGGAAGTGGAGAAACTTATGGGTGGCGACGCATCAGGCCGCGTAGCCCGCTAAAAATATACAGATATGAGCCGATTCAAGAGATTACAGGTGCTCAATACATTTGTAGGCACCGGAATTGTCCCTCTGTTCTATAACAAGGATGCAGAGTTGGTAAAGAATGTGGTTAAGGCATGCTATGACGGCGGTGCCCGTGTGTTTGAGTTCACCAACCGCGGTGATTATGCCCATGAGGTGTTTGCCGAGGTCAACAAATGGTGCGCAAAGGAGTGCCCTGAGATGATTATGGGCGTGGGCTCGGTAAGCGATCCCGCAACTGCAGCACTCTATATCCAGTTGGGTGCAGGCTTTATAGTTTCACCCAGTCTGAATCCCGATATGGCTAAGATCTGCAACCGCCGCAAGATTGCATGGATTCCCGGCTGCGGTACTCTGACCGAGATCAATACCGCCGAGGAACTGGGCTGTGAGATTGTAAAGATATTCCCGGGCACCGAGGTTGGCGGTCCTTCATTCGTGAAGGCCATCAAGGGTCCGTGCCCCTGGACAGAGATTATGCCTTCGGGCGGTGTTTCACCCGAGCCTGCAAGTCTTGAGGCCTGGTTCAAGGCCGGCGTAGCATGTGTCGGACTTGGTTCTCAGCTCACTCCCAAGGATGTGATTGCCAACGGAGATTTCGGTTTCATCGAAACCAAGATCCGTGAGTGCATTGAATTTGTGAAGAAGATTCGCTGATTAGCGAAGTTCGAGTCCGAATACAGTCTCCAGTTCTGCTAGTGCAGGATTGGAGGCTTTCATTTTTGCGTAACGCTCCTCGCGGGTAAGGAGATGCTCAACGTTACGTGACTGGTCAACAATGATCTCCACATCTATGGCGGGGTTGCTTAACTTTTCACGTATGAACCTGAGGATGCGGTCCTGGGCCTGACTGATTTCCTGAGCCATCATGGGATTACCTGCCGTTACGGTAAACAGAGTATCGGACTTGACGGTAGGATGGCAGTTGATCATGCGGTTCTTAAGAGGAGTGTCCTGCTTGGGCAGCGTGGCTGCAAATTCATTCCATAAGTTCTGCAGGGCATCGGCCGATAGGGGTTTGGCGGGATGCTGCTCCTGGTCTATAACCTGAACCGTCTGACGGCCGTGTGGCTGGTCGGGACGGCCTGCGGGCTTTTTCCCGTATATGGATGTGAATATGTTGCCGTCTTTAATGGTAGGTATGCTGCTCTTACGCGCAGGCTGTGGCGTGGGTTGCTGAACGGTCTGTGCGGTGACCGGCTTGGCGGTGGCCTTGGGCGCTGCCGCTGCCGGAACTGCCTGTGCTGTGGCAGTTATCGTTTTGAAAATGGGGTGTAGTCTCTTGGGCTTGCGCCCACTACTGTCATCGTCTTCATCGGCCTGTGCAGCCTGAATGAGCGTGAGTTCCACCAACAGTCGCTTGTTCTTGCTGATGCGGTAGTTCAGGTCACAGTCGTTGCATATCTTGAGAGCCCTGTAAAGGAACTTCTGTGAGCATTTGGCGGCCTGTGTCTTGTAGCGTTCACGCATCTCGTCGCTCATCTCGAGCAGGGGCAGGGTGCAGGCGTCACGGCTTACCAGCAGGTTGCGTAGGTGCAGCATGAGTCCGCTTATAAGGTGGCTGCCGTCAAATCCCTTGGCCAGGATGTCGTTGAGCAGTACCATGGTGTCCGGGATACGTTTCTCAAGGAACATATCGGTGAGGCGGAAGTAGTAGTCATAGTCTATGACGTTCAGATTCTCGATGGTTTTCTGATACGTTACCTGTCCGCCGGTGAAACTCACCACCTGGTCGAATATGGAGAGAGCGTCACGCATGCCGCCGTCCGATTTCTCTGCAATGACTGCAAGCGCTTCCTTATCGGCTGTGACACCCTCTTTCTGTGCCACTGACGCAAGGTGCTCTATGATGTCCTTGTTGCTTATGCGGCTGAAATCGTAGATCTGGCAACGTGACAGTATGGTGGGTATGATCTTATGCTTCTCGGTAGTGGCCAGTATGAAGATGGCATACTTGGGCGGCTCCTCCAGTGTCTTGAGGAAGGCGTTGAAGGCTTGGGTCGAGAGCATGTGGACCTCATCGATTATATAGACTTTGTACTTGCCGTTCATGGGCGGGATGCGCACCTGCTCGGTCAGGTTACGGATATCGTCGACAGAATTGTTGCTGGCGGCATCGAGCTCGAACACGTTGTATGAACGCAACTCCTCATTGAAACTCCTGCAAGACTCGCACTCGCCGCATGCCTCGCCGTCGGCACCCCGGTTGGTGCAGTTTATGGTCTTGGCGAAAATACGGGCGCAAGTGGTCTTGCCCACGCCGCGCGGACCGCAGAACAGATAGGTGTTGGCCAACTTGCCGCTGCTGATGGCATTCTTGAGCGTGGTGGTAAGAGCCTTCTGGCCTACAACGCTGTCAAATGTCACAGGACGGTATTTTCGGGCCGATACGATGTAATCTTCCATAATCGAATCCAATTGTTTTCAAAGATACTCATTTTTTCGGGCCTGACCTAAATAGAAACTCCGATTTTTTGAACTACTTTTGTATTGCCAAATACGTATTATGGACAACGGATTCCTGCCTCAACTCAAAGCCTTTCTGGGTAAGCACAAATACCTGATAGTGTTTGTGCTGTTCCTGTTGGTGATGCTGGTTGCAAGCGACAACAGCATGGTAAAGCGTATTGTCCAGAAACGTGAGATACGCTCACTCCAGGAACAGTTGCGTGAGAGTGCCGAGCAGAAACGCCAGAACGAACTGATGCTCAATGACCTTAACAATGACAGTCTTGTATTGGACCGGATTGCACGTGAAAGATACAAAATGCACCGTGAGGATGAGGATCTTTTCATAGAAGAGCAGCGCTGACAATATGGATAAGAAAGAGAACAGGCTGATAGAGGCATTCATGGTGACAGGAGGCTTGATGCTTCTTATAGGTGCCGCCTCATTCATAACCGGATGGACCTATTCACCTTATTTTTATCTGGTAGGATCGCTTCTGTTTGCAAGCGGCCAGTTTGCCGACCGGTATGAGGGTGATGATCCTGTAGTAAAGCGTTTGCGTTTCCAGCAGTTGCTTGGCGCCTTATTCCTGCTCCTTACCGCCGCCCTGATGTTCTCGGGCCCATTGCATGACCGTCTTCTGGCCGATATGGGAGAGGGCGGAAAGATGCGCACTTTCCTGCTTGCCCTGACCCGTAAGAACAACTGGATACTGACACTCTCCATCGGCGCCGTATTTGAACTCTATCCGGCATTCAGAATGGACCGTATATCCAAAAGAGAGTCATAAATCTAAATAGATACTAATACATTTAACAACTTTTAGCCGGTTGAGGGGTGGCTTTACATTAAAGAATAATAAAACCGGATTTTGTTTTTTGCTGTGTTGTAATTTTGCGTGTCGAAAAAAGGATTTCACATGCTCAGACACCGCACTAATTTGGTCTTGACTATGGCAGGCTTGATGCTGGCCATGATGTCGTGCACCGGTCATTATAAGATTGACGGTGTAGTGGAGACCTTGGGTTACGAGGGCCGTGAGCTGTCACTTATTGAATTCCTTCCTTACCGCACCACAAAGGTTGATTCATGCATTGTCCGTCACGGACGTTTCCAGATGACAGGTAAGGCCGATACCACACGCCTTGTATTCCTTTGCAAGGATAACCGTCCGATTATTCCGGTTTACATTGAGAAGGGAAATGCCAAGATTACTCTGCTTCCCACAGAGATGACGGTATCCGGTACACGACAGAATGACCTCTTCTACAGTTTCCTCAAACAGAAGATAGCATACGACAACAGTTATGAGGATATGTCTCAGAGACGTATCTCGATGTCCCGTCAGGGCTTGGATCCGCGTCGTATGGAAATCATTCAGGATTCTCTCCGCATAATTGTGGATGAGTGTGAGGAGATGATATGTGACTTTATGGCCCTGTATTACAATGAGCCGGCTGCGGTGGGCGTATTCATGATGCTCAGTGCAGGTCCTTCAAATGATGTTCCGGCACTTATAAAGAGAATTCTGGACGCTGCCCCGGAGTATTTCCTTAACCAGTCTTATGTGGAAGGATATACCCGTCGCATGGGTTACAACCGTTAGGGTTCTGTTGATTAATTCCTTTTGTCAAGGGTTTCCTGAATTATTTCGCTTACTTTCTGTGCAGTCTCATTCATAGCTTGAGTCTGCTCCTGTTCTGTTGGGCCCACATCGGTACGGGGCATTATCGGCGCATGAATGGTCATGCGTACCGGATGCCAGGTGACTGATTTTGCATGGCGTGACATTACATCGTAGTTTCCGTCGATGGTAACGGGCAGGATGGGGAGTTGCAACTCCTGGGATATCATGAATGCACCGCGTTTGAATCGGCCCATCTTGCCGTCGGGGGTGCGTGTGCCTTCGGGGAATATGACTACTGACATTCCGTTCTTGAGTTTGGATTCCGCCTTGCGGATGCTCTCCATGGACTTTACCCTTGAACTGCGCTCTATGAATATGTGTCCGGCCATATAGCATGCCCAACCTACGAACGGTATCTTGCCCAGTTCCTTTTTCATGACCCATTTGAACTTTACGCCCAGGAATCCGTACATCAGGAATGCGTCCCAGTAACTCTGGTGGTTGGCGGCAATCACGTATGACTGGCCTTTCTGAATGTTCTCGCGGCCCTCAACGTGAATGGGGATAAAGAACAGACGGTAGAACAGGCGCCCCCAGATCATTCCGGGCCAGTACCCCCAGAAACGGTCGTTGAATATGGAACCTATCATAGTGGCAAGTGCTACGATGATGGTTATCACTATCATGATGGGCAGCGCAATGAAAAGCTGATATAAAAGGTAAAGTGCTCTTATCATAATCTGTTGAATTCTACGGGTTGTCCCTTAATTGATGTGTCGGTGTGTCCGTTGCTGTAAACGGTGTGTCCGTTCACCCAGGTGGTGCATACCTTCCAGTGGAACTGCTCACCTTCAAACGGCGTCCAGCCGCATTTGTTGGGCACATCGGCATTTGATACCTTGTAGCCCTGCTCGCTGCGTGACACCAGAGTGAGGTCAGCCTTGTAACCCTGGCGTATGTATCCGCGCTCCCTGATGCTGAATATCTGTGCGGGGTTGTGGCACATGAGTCTAACCACATCCGTCATCTGCATTATGCCGGCCGATGCCAACTCAAGCATAGAGATGAGTGAGTAGGGCAGAACGGGCATGCCCGATGCGGCGCTCTTGCATCCTCCCTGTTTCTCGGAGAGCAGATGCGGGGCATGATCGGTGCCAATCACGTCTATGCGGCCGTCGGTGAGCGCAAGACGAAGTGCCTGACGGTCTGCGGCGGTCTTGATGGCGGGATTGCACTTTATCATTGTGCCCTTGTGGTCGTAATCGGCATCGGTGAACCACAGGTGGGCGGGGCAGGCCTCGGCTGTGAACTGCTTGCTCTGCAACGGATGGTTATTGAACAGGTTCAGTTCATGAGCGGTGGTAAGGTGCAGGATGTGCAGGTGAACGTTGGTTCCTGCAGCAACCTCAAGCGCCTTGGAGGTAGATGCATAGCACGCCTCCTCACTGCGTATGAGCGGGTGATATTTTGCGGGAGGCTCGCTGCCCAGTTGGCTTACGTAGCGCTCCATGTTTGCGTTGATGATTGATGTCTCCTCGCAGTGTACTGCAACGGGGACTGTGGCGGCCTGGAACAGAGCCTTGAGTGATGCGGCATCATCCAGCAGCATTCCGCCTGTACTGGAGCCCATAAAGAGTTTTACTCCGCAGACCTTCTTGGGGTCAATCTTTTCAATCTGGTCCAGGTTGGTGTGTGTGGCGCCCAGGTAGAAACTGTGGTTTACAAGACAGGTCTCGGCGGCGTGGTCAAACTTATCCTGGAGTGCCTGGAGAGTAACCGTCTGGGGCACGCAGTTGGGCATATCGAATATGGTTGTCACGCCTCCCATTGCGGCTGCAAGGCTCTCTGTGGACATATCTGCCTTATGGGTAAGACCGGGATCACGGAAATGTACGTGATCATCGATTACGCCGGGCAGGAGCCACTTTCCTGCGGCATCGATAACTGTGTCTGCTTTGGGAGCATCGGACGTAAAGATACCGGCTATGGTGTCGTTCTCAATAAGGACCGATGCGCGCTGCACCTGCCCTTCGTTGACTACCATAGCGTCTTTTATCAGCGTCCTGCTCATTATGCTTGCTGTGCGGCGGGCTTTTTGGGATATTTACGGAACCAGCTGGAGATCTTGAGGCGGATGACGCCGAACAGGGCCTCGCTGAATATGCCTCCGCTCATCTTGGATGTGCCAAGTTCGCGGTTCACGAATATCACGGGCACCTCCTTGATCTTGAATCCGCACTTGTAGGCGGTAAACTTCATCTCAATCTGGAAGGCGTAACCCTTAAAGTGTATCTTGTCCAGTTCTATGGTCTCCAGAACCTGACGGCGGTAGCATTTGAATCCGGCGGTGGTGTCGTGTACGGGCAGGCCGGTTACAAAATGAACGTACTTGGATGCAAAGTATGACATCAGCACGCGTCCCATGGGCCAGTTGACCACATTCACACCGCTTACATAACGTGAGCCGATGGCAACATCATAACCCTCGTCGCGGCAGGCGCTAAGCAGGCGGGGTAGATCGGCCGGAGCGTGTGAGAAATCGGCATCCATCTCAAAAATGAAGTCGTAACCGCGCTCTATGCACCACTTGAAACCAGTGATGTATGCGGTGCCCAGACCCAGTTTGCCGCTGCGCTCCACAATAAAGAGGCGGTCCTTGAAATCGGTCTCCATCAGGCCCTTCACAATGGATGCGGTGCCGTCGGGAGATCCGTCATCGATAATCAGTATGTTGAAATTATCCTCCAGCGCCATTACTGCGCGGATAATGTTCTCTATGTTCTCCTTCTCGTTATAGGTGGGGATAATTACTATGCTCTGGTTAGTTTTCATAGTTTGCTCTGATATAATGCGCAAATATAATAAAAAGGTGCCAAAGGGGACGGTTCCGTTTGGCACCTTTTTTCTTATCTGTACTCAAGTATATCGCCCGGCTGGCAGTCCAGCGCCTTGCAGATGGCATCGAGCGTGGAGAATCGTATTGCCTTGGCCTTTCCGGTCTTGAGTATGGAGAGGTTGGCCTGCGTTATTCCAATCTTATCGGCCAGTTCGCCCGATGACATCTTGCGCTTGGCCATCATTACGTCAACGTTTACTATTATGCTCATTGTACCGATGTTTTAGATTGTCAATTCCTGTTCGTCCTTAAGGTCCTTACCCATAAGTATGATCTGGGATATAATCATCAGCGCCAAACCTGTAATAATCAGCATGCTGTTTGTATTGTTCTGGAATACAACATCATATTCAGCCAGTTTAATATTCCTCATAAAGAAAAGTGCTTCTGCATAGGAACTGATAAACTGAATAATGTAAATAACAGAAAGAAGTATTCCGGTAGTTTCCAGATATTTTGAAACATTTGAAACAAATATCTCTCCACGGCGTATACTTCGTATGAGTTTAATAACCAAACAAAGAACCCATATAAGCATTGCTAGAGAAATGATGATTGATGTAATAAAAATGACAGTAGGTGTCTTTTTTGCTTTTGCAGTTGGAAGTGCCAATGTTACCTGTTTCATAGTTACCTTGTATGCCTGATCCCCTACAGTCGATATTATAGCGGTATTTGCATATGGTTTCTTAGGTAATACATTAACAGTATAAGTCCTGGTACTCATTTTACTTGATGTTGAGATACCATCTGCTTCAATGATGGTATTTCGCTCATAAAACTGCTCAGGAATGTTCCCGTATTCCAGTTTTCCCTCAGAACCAGGAATATAAGTGGATGAGTAGTGATGAAGATTGACTGGAAATACCAACAATACAATTAATACAACCAAAAACAATGTGGTGTAAATTTTTAGTTTTTTGTTCATAATTGGAAAGAGAATTTATTGTTAAACGATAAATATTTTCGGTGCAAAGATAAGGGCGATTTTTAATCCACCAAAGAAAAACGTAAAAGATTTATTGAAAAACGATAAATTTGTTTTTCTGATACTTTTGACAGCCAAGAGAAAAAAGAGTAAATTTGCAGTTGCTATGACATTGGCGGATCTTAGTGGCCTTTACGGCGGGTTGGCGCAGACCAAGGCGCTGCTTAAGGAACTTGCGGGAAAACGCGGAGGAAACGTTTTTCTGCAGGGTCTCCGTGCGTCTTCGGCTCCGCTTTTGTTCTGTGGAGTGGCTCAGAACGGGGGTAAGCCTTGTATCCTTATAATACTTAATGATCAGGAGGAGGCTGCATATTTCTATCACGATATGGTGCAGACCATGGGTGACCAGAATGTGCTCTATTTCCCGTCGGCATTCCGCCGAGCCGCCAAGTACGGACAGAAGGACGATGCCAGCGAGATACTGCGCACCGAGGTGCTGAGCCGCCTTACCACCGTTGAGCCTGGGGCCGATACGCTGGTAATTGTGACATCGCCCGATGCGCTGGCCGAGAAGGTGGTCTCCAAGTCCAGCCTTGAGGACAAGTCAATACGCCTGAATGTGGGCGAGACGCTGGACCGCGAGGAACTGCAGAGCCTGCTGCAGGAACTGGGGTTCAACCGCGTGGATTACGTCTATGAGCCGGGACAGTTTGCCCTGCGCGGCAGCATACTGGATGTGTTCTCGTTCTCATCGGAATATCCGTTCCGCCTGGATTTCTTTGGCGATGACATAGACAGCATCCGCCAGTTCTCGGTCGATACGCAGCTGTCTACAGACAAGAAAGACAGTGTGGTGATTGTGCCCGATATGGACAAGATGGAGGGCGCACAGGTATCGCTCATGGATTTTCTGCCGGCCGAAACCGTACTGGCTGTCAAGGATTTGCTGCTCACAGCAGACCGCATGACTACCGTAAGCCGTGAAGTGGCCGACCAGGAGAGTCTGGCCGCCCGAATGCGCATAGCTAACGCCGCCGCCAAAATCGCACCGGATGGCAGCCAACAGCCAACAGCCAACAGCCAACAGTTGCCGTCATTATTGACGGCCGAGGATTTCTTGCGCAAGACAACCGATTTCCGCGTGGTGGAGTTCGGCAACAAACCCACCGGTGTGGCATCGGCCACAATCACATTTGATACAACGCCACAGCCTCTGTTCCACAAGAACTTTGACCTGGTGTCACAGAGCCTGACCGATTATATAGTAAAGGGTTACAGGATTTATATCCTGACCGATAACCCCAAGCAGGGCGAGCGCCTGCACGACATATTTACCGAGCGCGGCGAGAACATACAGTTTGAGACTATAGGCAAGACATTGCATGAGGGATTTGCCGACGGCATCCTTAAATGCTGCTTCTTTACTGATCATCAGATATTTGACCGCTACCACAAGTATAACCTGCGCAGCGAGCGCGCCCGCAACGGAAAGGTTGCGCTTACGCTCAAGGAGTTGCAGGAGTTTCAGATTGGTGATTACGTGGTTCATATGGACCACGGTGTGGGCAAGTTCGGCGGACTGGTGCGCGTGCCTCAGGGAGACGGTTATCAGGAGAAGATAAAGATCATCTACAAGAACGATGATGTGGTGTTCGTCTCCATCCACGCTCTGCACAAGGTATCCAAGTACAAGGGCAAGGAGGGTGAGGAGCCGCACATAAACAAGCTGGGCACCGGCGCGTGGGAGAACCTAAAGGAGCGCACCAAGGGTAAGATCAAGGACATTGCGCGTGACCTTATAAAACTCTATGCCAAGCGATTGGAGGAGAAGGGCTTTGCCTACAGCCCCGACAGTTATCTGCAGAATGAGTTGGAGGCCAGTTTCATGTATGAGGATACCCCAGATCAGCTCAAGGCAACCCAGGACGTAAAGCAGGATATGGAGAGCAGCCGCCCCATGGACCGCCTCATATGCGGAGATGTGGGCTTTGGCAAGACCGAGGTTGCCATCCGTGCCGCCTTCAAGGCCGTGGCCGATAACAAGCAGGTGGCTGTCCTGGTACCTACCACCATACTGGCATTCCAGCACTATCAGACCTTCCGGGACAGATTGAAAGAGTTCCCGTGCCGTGTGGAGTATCTGTCACGCGCCCGCAGCGCCGCCCAGACCACCGCAATACTGGAGGACCTTAAGAACGGCAAGATAGATATAGTAATAGGTACACATAAACTCATTGGCAAGCAGGTCAAGTTCAAGGACCTGGGCCTGCTCATTATTGATGAGGAGCAGAAATTCGGCGTATCGGTCAAGGAAAAACTCAAGCAGTTGCGTGCCAATGTGGATGTGCTCACTATGACCGCCACACCCATACCGCGCACCCTTCAGTTCTCACTCATGGGCGCCCGTGACCTCTCTGTAATCCAGACTCCGCCGCCCAACCGTTATCCCATCCAGACCGAACTCCATGTGTTCAGTCCCGATATCATCCGCGAGGCCGTCAATTTTGAGATGAGCCGCAACGGCCAGCTCTTTATCGTGAGCAACCGCATATCGTCACTGCCCGATCTGGCAGCCATAGTGGAGCGTGAGGTCCCTGATGCCCGCGTGGCTATCGGCCATGGACAGATGGATCCCGATGAACTTGAAAAGATCCTTACCGGATTCATAAACTATGACTACGATGTGCTCATTGCCACATCTATCATTGAGAACGGAATAGATATTCCCAACGCCAATACAATCATCGTCAACTCAGCCCAGAACTTTGGTCTGAGTGATTTGCACCAAATGCGTGGCCGAGTAGGGCGTTCCAACAGGAAAGCGTTCTGCTATCTGCTGGCGCCGCCATTGGCATCACTGTCCGATGAGTCACGCCGCCGCTTGCAGGCCATTGAGAGTTTCAGCGATCTGGGCAGCGGCATACAGCTGGCTCTGCAGGACCTTGATATTCGTGGCGCCGGTAACCTGCTGGGTGCCGAGCAGAGCGGATTCATTGCCGACCTGGGCTACGAAACCTACCAGAAGATACTTAAGGAGGCTGTCCGCGAGCTTAAGAATGATGAGTTCCAGGATCTGTTCCGTGAGCAGGAGGCCAAGGAGAAGGGTAGTGGTGCCGGCGTTGCAGCAGGAAGCACCCCGATGGATGCATCGCGTTACGTTGATGAGTGCACCGTTGAGACAGATCTTGACCTCTGTTTCCCGGATTCATTTGTGCCCGACGGCAGCGAGCGTATCCTCCTGTACCGCGAGCTTGACAGCATGGAGCGTGAGCAGGACATACAGCGTTTCCGCGACCGCCTGCAGGACCGTTTCGGCCAGATTCCCAAGCAGGCCGACGAGCTTATCCGTTTGGTCACCCTGCGCCGTATGGGCCGCGAGCTGGGCATAGAGAAAATCTACCTCAAGGCCGGCCGCATGAGCCTGTTCTTTGTGGCCAACCCCGACAGTCCCTACTACGAGAGCGAGGCATTCGGCGCCATACTGGCCTACGCCGCCCAGAACCCCATGTTGTGCCGTCTGCGCGAGGAAGGCACCAAACGCAGCCTCCAGGTATCGGACGTGAAGGATATTGACAGCGCCATAGGCATCCTGCGTGCCATCCTCACTCCCGCACTCTGATTTTTCCGCACTGATAGGCTTCCACACTTTGGAATATACCAATATTTCTTCCGATAATAATTCTGTAAAAAGAAGTGTTTTATATTGGGTATATCAAATAAAAATGCTATTTTTGCTGCAAAATATTAGATATAACTAATAGAATATGGTTGATATTTATGAATTGACAGACAATGCGATTATGGCCCGGATAGGCCTGAAGCTTAAAGAGGAACGGGTGGCAAGGAACGTATCACAGAAGGAACTTGCCAAGTCCTGTGGGCTATCCATGTTTTCCATAAGCCAGATAGAGAATGGCCACAACACATCGCTTTTAAGCCTGATAATGATATTGCGGGCACTGGAGCGTCTTGATATACTGAATGACCTGTTTGCTGAAAAAGAATTGAGCCCCGTTGCATATTCTGAGGCAATGAAGAAGATGCAGATGAAAGAGAGGAAACGTGCTTATCGTTCATATACGATTGATAATCCGGACAGGAAAGTTGCGGAAGATTTTAATTGGGATTAATATATCAATAACCTAAACCAATAAGCTATGATTAACTACGCTGACATTTATTTATGGCAAAACCATGTTGCCACAGTTGCTTGGGATGAGAGACGCCTCTCATCCAGATTTGAATATACCCCGGAGTTTGCCGAATCGGGTATAGAACTCTCTCCTTTGATGATGCCGCTCATGCCTCATCGTGTCTATCAGTTTCCGGAATTATCACATGATACATTCATTGGACTGCCTGGCCTTTTGGCCGATGCCCTGCCTGATGCGTTCGGTAAGGCGTTGTTGGACAAATGGCTCGCACTATCGGGAAGAACTTTTGCCAATCCCATTGAAAGGCTCTGCTATCAGGGTAAGCGCAGTATGGGCGCTTTGGAGTTTGTTCCAGCACAGGACAACTATCTGGAATTGAGTACTGGTTTGGAAATCAAGACTCTCATTGAAACCGCCCGAGAGGTTCTTGATGAGAAAAAGAAGCTTGATGTTAATCTGAATGTTGACACTAAGGAGGCTGTGGCAAATATCATAAGAGTAGGGACATCGGCAGGAGGCCAAAGGGCAAAGGCTGTCATAGCATATAATGAAACTACCGGTGATATCCGTAGTGGCCAGATAGAAGCTCCGGATGGTTTCAGTCATTGGCTTATAAAACTGGATGGCGTTACAAATAATGAACTGGGTGATCCAAAGCATTATGGCCGGATAGAATATGTATATTATCTAATGGCACGTGATGCAGGTATTGACATGTCTGAATGCCGTCTGATTGAGGAGAATGGCAGAGCGCATTTTATGACCAAACGCTTTGACCGTGTCAATGGAAATGAGAAACTTCATATGCAGACATTATGTGGAATGGCTCATTATGACTATAAGATGATTCATGCCTATAGTTATGAGCAGGTATTCCAAGTGATGCGCCGCTTGCGGCTCTCATACAGTGATGCTGAGCAAATGTTTCGTAGAATGGTCTTTAATGTGGTGGCTCGAAACCAGGATGACCATACCAAGAATATATCGTTCCTTATGGATCGTAAAGGCAAGTGGTCACTGTCACCGGCATACGATATGTCATGGGCGTACAATCCTAAAGGTATGTGGACATCAAATCACCAGATGTCCATCAACAACAAGTTTGATGAAATAACAAGAGAGGATCTCCTGGCTGTAGCGCAGAACGTAAACATCAAACATGCAGATCAGATAATAGGCCAAGTGGTAGAATCAGTAAGTCATTGGCCCGGTCTTGCAAAGGAATACGGAATTCCGGATGATATAACAAAAGCTATCAACGCCGCTCTTCTGCTGCATTTGTAGTTGCAATCATAACAAATCCCACATATCGAAAGCGTTGTGTTTCCCTAAAAAAGGTTGACAGCGCCAACCTCGGTCCCTCGTTATTTCTGCCAAAGTGTCCCACACTTAACTCTTTCCTGAGCCCCCTGAGCCCGTTCACTGTGTTACACACCCTCATCTGAGGGCTGTGTCCCACAACGACCGGGACGAGAATACGCTCTGACGCGGGTGGGTGTGTTACACTTTGGCGAAAATGCACTATATTTGCGAGAAGAAGATTATTAACCTTATAAAAGATACGAATATGAGTAACAAGTATGCAGGAACCCAGACAGAGAAGAATCTGGAGGCAGCATTTGCCGGTGAGTCACAGGCACGTAACAAGTACACCTATTTTGCATCAAAGGCCAAGAAAGAGGGCTTTGAGCAGATAGCAGCCATTTTTGAAGAGACAGCCAATAATGAGAAGGAGCACGCCAAACTCTGGTTCAAGGAGCTGGAGGGCATAGGCGATACCGCTCAGAACCTGGGTGCAGCAGCCGACGGCGAGAACTATGAGTGGACCGATATGTACGAGGGCTTTGCCAAGACTGCCGAGCAGGAGGGATTCCCCGTACTGGCCGCACGTTTCCGTATGGTTGCCGCTATTGAGAAACAGCACGAGGAGCGTTACCGCGCCCTGCTCAAGAACGTTGAGACTGCCAAGGTATTTGAGAAATCGGAGGTTAAGGTTTGGGAATGCCGCAACTGTGGTCATATCGTAGTGGGCACCAAGGCTCCGCAGATTTGCCCGGTTTGCCAGCATCCGCAGGCTTACTTTGAGGTTCACAAGGAGAATTATTAACTGTTTGCAATTGGGGAGAGTATCCCCAATTGTTTTTTATTCAATATATGATTCCAATAATTTATCGCAGGACACTGTTGATGATGTGTCTGCTTCTGTTTGCATCAAGTAAATTATCGCTTTCTGCAAAAAAAGATGATATCAGGCTGAGACCCTGGAGTGACGGACCTCTTACATGGACCGATTATCAGAAAACCGTGTTTGGGGATAATGTGAACTATTCTACAAAATTTAAATATGCATTAATATCGGGCCAGAAAAAAGTCAAGATAGAGAACCATAAGTTCGTGTACTATACTGTAATCTGTAACCAGATAAGCAATGAGTCATATTACAACTCTCTAAAGGCTACAGAGTGGGATCTCAGAACGGATCAGGTTGTCTTTGATATAGCAGAACTTTACTCCCGATATATTCAGAACCGGGGATTAGGCAACACTTCTCAGGTTTTTTATAAAACAAAGGACGATTATTGGGAGAGGGCCCAAAAAGAGATAGATAAGTTCCTGAAAGAGAGCAACCAAGGTAAAGACACATCGGTTGTAAGGAAATATGAGGAATCCGTCAGAACTGATCTGGAACGGACTCCAAGGAAAGAGCCGGATTTGAGTATGGGCGGACGAGTTCCGGATATGTGGGGCTTTTACTTTGCATACAACAGATGTACATTTTTAGGAAAGACCTCTTCTGACTTGGCGAATGCAAACGGCATAAGCATCGGCTTTGATCATCTGGGAATGAAGGGCTGGTATTTAGATTTTGGTTTTTCCGGTGATTTTACATCGGTCAAGACTCAAGACTTTTATTTTGACCCCACCTACAGTTATAACTGGGAGACCGGTAAGAACACCAATCTGACCCGTTTCTTTGTGAATATGGGCCATACACTCAAATCCAATCAGTATTTCAGGCTGATTCCGTATGCCGGTATCGGTTATTCTCAACTGGTACAACAATCCAATACATACAACGAAAAAGGGAATTCTTATTATGCAAGCGATTTCGGTGGCCTTTCGGTGATGGCCGGTTTGAATGCAGACTGGATTTTCAGGCTTACGGTCCGTCCGGACGAAGTGGTGGAGAACAGCCTGAGATTCAAATTATTCGGTGCCTATGACCAATTGGGCGGTAAAAACGCATGGTCTGTAAATGTAGGCATGGCTTTTCATCTTGACGTAAAGAGCTACAACGACGCAGCAATGGTGTTTATCCCAATTCCCCTTTTCTTCTGATGATCTGATCCGCCAAAGTGTCCCACGCTCATCGGCCCAAGAGAGTATTCTGAGGCGGGTGGGTGTGGGACACAGGCTCTACATGAGGGTATGTAACACAACGAACCCCGCTGCAAGCGTTGTGAGCGGGGGCGTTGTGGGACACTTTGGCGAGAGCGAGGGGCCGATTCGCGGTTATTTGTACATGAAGCGGCGGATGCTGCCCTTGGGAGTTTTGGCGAAGGGCTCAAAGCGGAGCTCGAATCCGTTTACGGTTGAGTAGGCGGGGAGCTTGGAGTTGAGCAGTGCTATGTTCTGTTTCATGATGGCCTCCAGGGCGTCGGCGTTGAGGCCGGCCTTGTCAAGGGCGTCCATGTTGGGAACTATCAGTGCTATAATTTTGGTGTCGCGCTGCAGCACGATTGACTCGGCCACGTAGGGGAGTTCGTTCAGGATCACCTCAATCTCCTCCGGGTATATGTTCTGTCCGTTACCGGCCAGGATCATATTCTTGGAGCGGCCCAGCAGGAATACGTTGCGGTCCTTATCGATGGTACCCATATCGCCGGTGCGGAACCAGCCGTCCTTGAGTACCTGATCGGTTGCCTCCTGGTTCTTGTAGTAACCCTTGAACACCTGGTCGCCCTTAATGGAGAGTTCACCGGCAATGTGCTCGGGATCGGGTGAGTCAATCTTGACCTCCATTATCTCCGGCAGGTACTCACCGCATGATTTGGGTATGTACTTGCCAAGCTTTCCGTATGATACGATAGGAGCCAGCTCGGTCAGACCGTAACCGGTTATGAAGGGGAGTTGCAACTTGTAAACCAGCAGTGACTCAACCTCGGACGGGATTGCGGCGCCGCCTGTGGCGAACACCTCGATATTGCCGCCCATGGCGTTGATGAGCTTGTCATGCAGCATCTTGCAGAATTCGGGGTTGTGCTTGTAATCGGCCAGTTTTGCCTTGCCCTCGGGGCTCTTTATCTCTTCGCCCAGCACATACTCGGCAAATTTCACAAAGATAAGGGGTACGCCGTAGAATATGCGGGGCTTAACCTCCTGCAGGGCTGCCTGCACGTTTGACGGGATGGGCGGAAGACCCAGCACAGTCACGTGCATACCCATTGTCATAGGAATTACAACATCGCAGGCCAGACCAAAACTGTGTGCATGGGGCAGCAGGCTCAGGTAGTTCTCGCGCGGGTGGAATGGGAATCCCGGACGGATAACCTGCACATTGGCTGTAAAGTTGCGATAGGTGAGCATTACGCCCTTGGGGTTTCCTGTTGAGCCCGATGTGTACAGGATGGCGCAAACATCGTCAATGTCAGGATTGCAAACCTGGAAATCGGTGGGCTGCATGCCAGCGGGGAACTGGGCGGCGAGCTGCGCATCGGCCTGGGCGTAGAGTTCATCAACGCCGTTACGGCTTGCCAGAACCTTGCCTGTGCCGGCATCGATAACGCAGAGCACCTGCGGCATCTCGTCAAAGTTCATCTCATCGAAGGTGCGTTTTTCAGTATAGAGTATCTTGCTGTCGGAGTGGTTTACCAGGCGCTGTGTATCGGCCGGGGTGAATGCATTATAAAGATGTACTGCAACGTAACCGTTGCTTACGGCTGCCATAAAGACCGATGCGCCCAGAGAGCAACTCTTGGTGTTGATGGCTATCTTGTCGCCGGGCTTAACTCCTGCCTTTTTCCAAATAAGGTCTAATGTAAATACGCGCTCTGCGAGTTCACGATAGGTGATGGTCGATTTACGGAAATCACTCAGTGCGGGGCGGTCCCAGCACTCTCTTGTTGCGCCCTCAAAGAGCTTTATGAAATTGTCAATCTTCAACATTTAATTATTGGTTTGGATTAAAAACTGTTGCGAATTTAAGGGAAATAATACCCAAACCAAGCAAATAAAGCCGTGTTTGTGGCCAAATGTACGCTATTGTTGGCGAAACGATTCACCCAAAACGCACCAACGCACAAACGGTATGCGGCGCAACAGCTCGTAAATCAGGGGAGAGAGGCTGAATACTGCCACACCCAGGATCAGATACATAGCAACCGGAGGAAGGGAGGTGTAAACCTTCATCTGATATCCCAGAGCACCGATAACCAGATAGTGGACAATGTAAAGACCGTAACTTGAGCGGGTCATATACTGCGAGAATCCGTTGGTGCAGTCAAACCGTGCATTGAACCATCCCATCATTGCCAGACACATCAGCCATCCGTAAAGACAATTAAGTGGGCTGCAAAGGTACTCGGGTGAGGTGTTGTTCTGTCCCCAAGTGGTGATAATGAGTATCACGCCCGATACCACTGCACATGCCATCATCGGCACCCACATCCTGCGCACTTTCTGCTGTACCTCATCATGTGAGAATACAAAGTAGCCCATCAGGAAAACAGTCAGATAGAACAGCGGTTTGTAGAGGTTTAGAAGTCCGTCGGCCGATTCGGGGCGCGGGTTCTTGATGAGTGTCTGCTCGGCTGCCCAGAAGAGCAGTCCAAGCAGTATGATTACTACGGTGTTGGCCTTGCCGCACCATTCCCAGAACTTGTCTTTGCGGTCCAGCCTGCAAACCAGCAGCAGGATGAGCGAGAACAGCCACAGATCCTGGATGAACCAGAGCGGTCCGGTTCCGCTTACGGCATAGATTCCGTATCGGACAGGTAATGGAATACCGTCAAAAAGTATCTCCTGTGCTGTGGCGGTATTGAAGTAACCAACCATCCAATGGAATACAAAGAGGCCGATGGTGCCGGGCACAAGCAGTTTGCGGGTGCGGGATCGGAACCATTCCTTACGGGATCGGCTCTGTAGTGAGTATCGGGCGCTTATACCTGCCAGCAGGAACATTATCGGCATAAACCAGGGATATACCATATACATAAGTACATCCTGATATTGCTGGGCGTCGGGGAATTCACCGAATCCGCCTATGCCGCCAAACACTCCCTTGTTGTTGTAAAAGTAGATAACGTGGTACAGTAATACCAACAGGACTGTGCTCCAACGCAGATTGTCAATCCAATGTTTTCTCATTTTGGAAGGCCCTCCATAGCCTGGTTTATTAACATATTTTGGGTGGTGATTGTGCCGTCGGGGGTCTGGTAGATGAGGTAGGCTTGGAATTCGGGATGGCGGGAGAGGAGGGCTTTGGCGCTGTCAAGACCCATTACCATCATGGAGGTGGCCAGGGCGTCAGCGGTGGCGCAGTCGGGGGCTAAGACTGTGGCCGACAGCAGACTGTGGCTTACGGGCTGGCAGGTGTGCGGGTCAATTGTGTGGGCGTATTTGCGGCCGTCCTTTACGTAGAAATTGCGGTAGTTGCCCGATGTGGCCATTGCGATGTCTGTAACAGAGATGACTGTCTGCAGTTCGTTGTTCACCGACAGCGAGTCATCGACCGGCTTGCTTATGCCTATGTTCCATTTGTTGCCCTTGGGATTATGGCCGCTGACCACAATCTCACCGCCAATCTCAACCATATAGTCGCTGATGCCCTTGGAGCGCAGCGTCTGGGCAACCATATCGCTACCGAATCCCTTGGCTATGGCGCTGCAGTCAAGCATTATGCGCGGATCGTCCTTGGTAATGAGGCCGTCGGTTTCATGAATCTTGCCGTATCCGGTAATCTGGAGCAGGCTGTCAATAGTGGCCTGGCGAATGTTCTCGGCGTGCTTGAACCCGAATCCCCAGGCATTTACGGCAGGAGCCACTGTAATATCAAAGGCACCGTGGGTAAGGTCCGATATTTCCATGGCGCGGCGGTATACCTTGAGGAACATGGTGTCGGTTACCTGAATGCTTGCGCTGCGGTTTACGGCCGATATGGTTGACTGCTCGTTGAACATGGACAGTGCGCTGTCCACAAGCGCCATGGTGTGCTCAATCTCGGGTTTGAGATCTTCGTTATAAAAATAGGTGATGTTATAGCGTGTGCCGAACACCAGACCCTGGGCGGTGCGGTACTCGGGTTTGGCGGGTTTGCTCTGAGTCAGGATGATGATGGTGCCTATTATCAGAAACGCCAGGAAAGGGTAGTGCCACTTTTTCATATCACGCTGTAAGATGTTCAATCAGTATTTTTACTCCTATTCCGATGAGTATGACGCCGGCCACTGTCTCAACGGGGAACTTTATCCTGCGACCCACGAATGCGCCGATCATGAATCCTGCCACTGAGAAAAGGAATGAGCCGATGCCGATGATGGCCACCGGAAGCAGGATACTTGCAAATGTAAGGTAACCCGAGCATCCGAATGACAGACCCACTGCCAGAGCGTCGATGCTGGTGGCAACGGCCATTGTCAGTGTGGTGGAGAACTTGGTGGGGTCAAATGACTTCTCCTCTTCATCGGACTTGAGTCCACTCAGAATCATACGTCCGCCCAGGAATGCCAGAAGGCCGAATGCTATCCAGTGGTCCCAACGTTCCAGGGCACTGCTGAATGAACTTATTCCCAACCAGCCTATCATGGGCATTATAGCCTGGAACAGACCGAACATGAACGCCGTAATGAGCATGGTGCGAACCACCAGACGGCGCTGAATGAGTCCGCTGGTTATGGAAACTGTAAAGCAGTCCATTGCAAGTGCCACGGACAGGAGTATGAGATCAAGTATTGACATGGATTATTTTATCTCCTTCTCGATCTTGTAGTCGTTGCGGTTCTGTGAACTGCGGCTTACCAACTCGGCCACGAATCCCACCAGGAACATCAGAGTACCCATGATCATACCGGTCAGGGCGATGTAGAAGTAGGGGTTGTCAGTGATAAGACGTGCGGGAACACCGTTTGAGAGGCAAACCAGTTTGTTCACACCGATCACGATAATTGCAATGAAACAGAGCACGAACATAACTGATCCCCAGAGACCAAAGAAATGCATGGGCTGCTTTCCAAAGCGGTTCAGGAACCAGAGTGACAGAAGGTCCAGGTAACCGTTCACAAAGCGGTCCAGACCGAACTTGGTCTTACCGTACTTGCGCGCCTGGTGGTGAACCACCTTCTCACCTATCTTGCCGAATCCTGCATTCTTGGCCAGGAACGGTATGTAGCGGTGCATCTCACCGTAAACCTCGATGTTCTTTACCACCTCTTTGCGGTATGCCTTGAGGCCGCAGTTCATGTCATGCAGTTTAATGCCCGTAACCTTGCGTGCGGTCCAGTTGTATATCTTGGAGGGTATGTTCTTGCTGAACTTTCCGTCATAGCGCTTTTTCTTCCAGCCCGATACCAGATCAAAGCCGTCCTCGCGTATCATGCGTACCATCTCGGGCACCTCCTCGGGGCTGTCCTGGAGATCGGCGTCCATGGTAACCACGATATCGCCCTGTGCCATGTCGAATCCGCAGAAAAGGGCGGGGGACTTGCCGTAGTTGCGGCGGAACTTTATGCCCTTTACGATTTCGGGGTTATCGGCCTTGAGTCCTTCAATTATCTTCCATGAGTCATCGGTGCTGCCGTCATCCACAAAAATCACCTCGTAACTGAAATTGTTCTGTTTCATTACGCGGCCGATCCAGTCAAAGAGTTCAGGAATTGACTCGGCCTCATTCAGAAGCGGTACTATGATAGAAAGGTCCATATTATTGCTTGAATTTTATCCTTTTTGCCGTTAACAGTCCTATAAGGAGTGAGATTATGTTGCCCCACATAAGTGCTGCCTGAGTAATCTGTTTGGTCATGCCCGATGCAGGCAGCGAACAGAACCATGAGATGGTCTGCTGCATGAGTTCCATCGTCTTGTTGTACTGCTCTATCTGAACGGGATCGGTCATGGCTGCGGTTACAGCCTCCGTTGACTGTATCATCATCTCCATGCGCGATGTAAGGCCGGCGGCCAGTGCGCCATTGTCAATAAAACGCAGGTACAGATATGCCGCCATGCATGAAAGCACCGTTGCAAACAGAAACGTAAGTATGGAGAGCATCCATGAGATGGGGAACGGGAAGAACGGGACTTTTGTGGAGTCGCGGAAACGCTTTATCAGGATGAATCCCACTACCGGAATACCTATCATTAGAGGTAGGGCAAGCAGTGAGAGTGCCGCGTACTTTACTGTAAGCGCGGTTATGAGATAAGTCAGAGTGATATAGACACCCAGATATGTTCCGAGCGTCATCGATGTCTGGAGAATATTTATCCTGATTACTGTTTTGCCCTCCTGTTCTTCCATACTGAAATGCAAATTTAGCGAATTCTTTTGAATGTGGCTTGCAGAGTAAAAGAAAACCACTACCTTTGCACTGGGTAAGTCCTGTACGGCCAGCTCCCTTCCAACCCTCCAGGGCTTGACGGCAGCAAAGGTACCTAGGTCGTAGCGGCGCGATATAGTAAGCTTACCCACCTCATAGGGAGATCCTTTACGGGTCTCCTTTTTTTATTCCTGATATCGGGCCTGTGACGGAAAAGTTTTCTAAATACGGGGTTTTGTTGGTTGGTCCATTCCAACTTTTTTATCTTTGTGGTCAATTTAATTACTAAACAGAAGATTTATGGCAAACAAAGGGTCACAGAACCTGCTTAAGCAGGAGGACTGGTTGGCAGTATGGATTGGGTTTATAATCATCGCAGTAGGCAGTATAGCCGTACTTACCGGGTGGTTTGATTTTTCGGCTCTCAAGTTCAGCACATGGTCCTGGGGCGAGGAAGAGGCAACAAAAGCCGTTGCTCTGGGTACACAGATAGGACAGTGGGCGTTCTGGCGCAAACTTATAGTGACTGTCCTGGTTCTGGGGGTGCTGTTTACAATAGGCATCAAACTGCAGGGCGAGAAGGCAAGCAAGTATATCCCCGCATTCCTGGCACTCTTTGTGGTTGCAATCATAGTACGTCTGGTGAGTGCAGAATTCACACTTAACCGCTATCTGGAGTGGGCTTTCTGGGCACTGCTCATAGGCCTCCTCATTTCCAATACGGTGGGTACTCCCGAATGGCTCAAGCCCGCCATCAGGACCGAGTATTATATCAAGACCGGTCTGGTTATAATGGGTTTCTCAGTGTTGTTCAGCAACATAGCCAAATTCGGCCTGTACGGTCTGGGTATTGCATGGATAGTTACTCCGGTGGTTATCATATTCATGTGGTGGTTCGGCACCCGTGTGCTCAAGATTGACAACAAGCCGCTGGTAATCACCATGGCATCGGCCACATCGGTCTGCGGTACAAGCGCCGCCATTGCTACCGGTGCCGCCGCGCGCGCCAAGAAGGAGGATCTTTCACTGGCCATCTCAATCTCCATCATCTTTACAATCATTATGATGGTGTTTGAGCCGATGATAATACGTGCGGTGGGTATGAACGAACTTATGGGCGGTGCGCTCATAGGCGGTACGGTGGACTCTACAGGTGCTGTTGTTCTGGCCGGTAACGCTCTTGGCGCCGAGGCCGAGCAGTCTGCCGTTCTGGTCAAGTCCATCCAGAACATACTGATAGGTTTCATCGCTTTCTTTGTGGCAATATTCTTTGCCACCCGCGTGGACCGTACAGCCGGCAAGAGCGTTGGGGCAGGTGAGATCTGGAACCGTTTCCCAAAATTCATCATCGGATTCTTTGTGGCATCGCTTGTGGCATCGTTCATAGTTCAGCCTCTGGCAGGCGGAGCACAGGTCAAGGCCATCAACAGTGTGCTTGATCAGTACAAGAACTGGGCGTTCGTGCTGGCGTTCACCAGCATCGGCCTGGATACCAACTTCAAGCAGTTGGCTCAGCAGATGCAGGGCGGCAAGGTGCTGTGGCTTTACGTTGTAGGACAGGTATTCAACATCGTGCTCACATTGCTGGCCGTTTGGCTGCTGCTGTCGGGTGTACTGTTCCAGGTGCCTGTACTTGACACATTCAAATGATCTCATCAAAGAGTAAGATTTACAGGGTGATTACAATCGTGATGGTTGTAATCACCCTTGTTTTGGCTTTGTACATAATCCTGGCCCATAAGGGGCTGGTTGCAGAGTATGATTTCGGGGCCGGCGCCTATTATTATGCAGATATCCCCGCCCAAGAGTATCAGGAGATAGATCCTGATGGTGCTTATCAGACATCGGTACCCAAATGGGTGTTCTATGTGCTTTTCTTTGCCTGGGGATGGCTGATGTGGCGCCTGTGGTGCCTTATTTCCGATAAATAACATTTTTTATGACAAATATCGTATGCGATATAAACATAAGTCGTATATTTGCATCGTGAACGATATAAAATTACCCAATGATATGAACACTATCTATGATTTCAAGGCCCTGACAGGAAAGGGCGCCGAGTTGGATTTCAAGGAGTTTGAGGGCAAGGTCCTCATGATTGTAAACACCGCTTCAAAGTGCGGTTTCACCCCGCAGTACGATGGTCTGGAGGCTCTGTATCAGAAGTACAAGGAGCAGGGATTCACCATTGTGGGATTCCCCTGTGACCAGTTTGCACATCAGGAGCCGGGATCGGACGCAGAGATTGAGGAGTTCTGCCGTCTCAACCACGGGGTTACATTCCAACTCATGAAAAAGACCGATGTAAACGGTGCCGATGCTCATCCGATATTTGAGTATCTCAAGACCCAGGCACCCACCGAGGAGTACATCGGCCTTAAGGCAAAAGCAGCATCCAAGCTCTTTAAGAACATCAGCAAGAGCGTGGAGAAGGAGAGTGACATCAAGTGGAATTTCACCAAGTTCCTCATCGGCCGTGACGGAAAGGTAGTAAAGCGTTTTGCTCCTACCACCACACCCGAGGAGATGGAGAATGACATTAAGGCACTGATTTGATGAAAGAGGAATTCAGACTTGACAATCAGCTCTGTTTCAGGCTGTACACGGCATCGCGTTTAATAACGCAAACCTATCATCCGCTACTCTCTGAGCACGGACTCACATACCCGCAGTACCTGGTGCTGCTGGTGTTGTGGGAGAAGGATTCACAGCCGGTCAATGACATTGCACACAGGCTGTATCTTGAAACCAATACGGTTACTCCGCTGCTTCAGCGCATGGAGAAGGAGGGTATTCTGATACGCCGCAAAGGTGATAAGGATGCCCGCCAGATGATAGTCTCCTTGACGGAGAAGGGTATCGGACTCCGTGAAAAACTGGCTGATGTGCCGTTCCGGGTGGGCAGTTCCGTGATGTGCGACACGGTTACCCCTGATACTGCTCCGGACCTTTACCGCATGCTGGACGGTATCATCGCAAAACTGACGCATTAGGGTTGTTGCCCTTTGTGCTAAAACGCCGCATTGGAATCGTTTCCCAATGCGGCGTTTATTTTATTCCTGGAAAGAATATCCGTAACCTGCCCGGGTAGTCAGATGATCGGCGTAGGGCTCGATCTTCTTGCGGATGCGGGTGATGTTGACATCTACCGTGCGGGTGTTCACTACAACATCATCGGGCCAGATGGCCTGGAGCAGCTCTTCACGCGAATAGACCATGCCGCGGTTCATCATGAACATCTTGAGTAGTTCATACTCGGTCTTGGTGAATGCCACCGGCTGTCCGTCAACCGTAACCGTCTTGCTGTCAGTGTCAATCAGAATTCCCTGGAAACGGATTCCGTTGCGGGTGGCACGCAGACGTGACTCAACCACGTTGATTATGTAGTCTCCGTTCTTCTCAAACTCACTTATCAGGTCTGAGAATACGGTGCCGCTGTCATAACTGTAAATATGCTGGTCCAAATTGCTTATATTCAACTGCTTGAGGCGGTTGCGGCAGCCGTTGATACTGTTCTCAAGCTCCTCGGATGCAGTGATGTCATAATCCTCACGACGGCCGGCCAGAAGCTCGTTCATACGGGTAAGAGCCTGGTCAACAAGTGAGAACATCTGCTCAACTCCGGCCTCCTGCTCATCATTGAAGGTAATCTTGTTCTCCTTCTTGCGGCGCATTATGCGGGCCAGGCCAAAGCAACTGTCGCCTATTGATTCCAACTCGCCAATCTGACGCAGCATGGCGCGGATCTTCTCCTTGGTGTCATCTGACAGGTGTGCATCAGCTACATCACCCAGGTACTTGCCAATCTCCTGTTCCATGTGGTCGCTCACATCCTCTGTTTTTGCAATACGGTCAAACAGTTTCTTGAACTCTTCATCATCGGTGATGGAGTAGAGTTCTTTTGTCATGTGGAGCATGTGCTGCATCTTCTCGCCAAAGATCACAATCTCCTTCTGAGCCTGCAGAACCGATATTTCCGGAGTCTTCATGATACCACCGCGGATGAACTGCAGACGGAACTCGTCCTCTTCGTCGGTCTTGCCGGGTTTGATTATGTAGCAGACCAGTTTCTCCAACTGAGGTATGAAACCTATCAGCAACGATGTGTTTATGATGTTGAATGCTGAGTGGAACGTGGCCAGGGCAAAGGTGAGGCGGGCCGGGTCTATGGTATCGGCCGTAACATCAATGCCTACAATGCGACATACCATACGGACAAACGGGTAGAACAGGATCAGTACCCATATCACGCCGAACACGTTGAACAGAAGGTGAGCCATAGCTGCGCGGCGGGCCTGTGTGTTGGCCGACATCGCCGCCAGGTTTGCTGTCAGTGTGGTACCGATGTTCTCACCCATAACCAGTGCGATACCCTGGAATATGGAGATTGCGCCGGTAGAGCAGAGCACCATGGTTATGGCCATAAGTGCGGCCGATGACTGCGCTATACACGTCAGGATTGCGCCTATGAGCAGGAACAGCAGGATTGTGCCGTAACTGCCGGAGTCAAACGATGCAAAAAAGTTTACAACTGCAGGGTTGCTGGCCAGGTCCATATCGCGGCCGGTCTGGTTAAGCATGCCAAGCGCGAACAGCAGGAAACTGATTCCGAAAAGGAAATCGCCTATATAACGGTGCTTACCTATTTGTATTAGTATGATTCCTATCAGGAATGCCGGCCATACAAGATTTGCTATGTTGAATGAGAATCCGGCCGACATGATCCAGGCGCTCAGTGTTGTGCCTATGTTGGCGCCCATGATGACCGATATGGCCTGACTTAATGTGAGCAGTGCGGCGTTCACGAATGAGACGGTCATAACCGTTGTTGCTGCTGAGGACTGGACTGCTACTGTTACAAGTGCTCCTGTTGCTACTCCTGAGAACCGGTTTGTGGTCATTGCGCCCAACATGTGACGCAGTTGAGGGCCCGCCATCTTCTGCAATGCCTCGCTCATGACCTTCATTCCGTAAATGAGCAGGGCGATGGACCCTAAAAGCTTCAATACAATTAACATCTTTATCTTTTGATTTCACTACAAAAATATTGTGATTTTCTCAGTTATCAAAAGGTCGGAGGGCAATTGTAACATAATCTTAATAACAAAAATGACGCAAAGGGGTCGTTTCCATTTGCGTCACTTTAATTGGCTTTGAGCCGATTGGAGATAGCTACACGGTAGGATTCTCCGATGGGGATGACTGTGGTATTCTCCATGGTAATCTGTGTGCGGCTGTTGTTGATGATACGGTTCAGGTTCACTATGTATGACTTGTGGACACGCGCGAAACGGTCATCGGGCAATTGCTCAAGGATGCGTTTCATGCTCATGAGCACAACCAATGGCGTGGCTGCATCCTGTTGGTATATCTTGAGGTATTCTCCCATGCCCTCAATGTAAAGAATGTTGTCCGGTTTGACGCGTACCTGTTTGTAATCCGTCTTGAATGTGAGGTCACTTTCTGCTTTCTGCCGATTCTCTGTAATGCGACTCAGTTCTTCCAGCCGGTCCTGATGCTGCCGGTTCTGAGCCTCAAGATGCTGTACCTTTTTCTCGGTATGCAGGCTGCGGATATAGGCCATCGCACCCAGGTCAACTCCTATCAGCAGAAGAGCCATGAGCAGTTTCATGGTCTCAGGACGCAGGGGCCGATGTCCGTCATCGGGCATCATTGGCGGACGCATTCCATCTGCCGGGGGAGTCATCCCTTCAGGTGGCGGAGCCATACCTTCCATCGGCATAGGAGGGGGCATAGGACCTTCCTGCATTATTGGCGGCGGGCCCTGAAACATTCCGGGCTGCCTGCCCATACCAGGCGGATTGCCAACATTGAAACAGTAAAAGCCGAATGAGGTAATCAGAGCCAGAGTAACCGGAATGTAAGCAATCAGTTTCTTGCGGAAAAACAGGGGAGCCAGCAGAAAATGGTGCAGAAGTAAGAGCAGCAGAAAGGGCATAATCTGTAGAACAATCTGCCAAATGCTGTTTAATAGTCCTGTCTGAGCCATAACCATAGTGACAAATTTACGGGTTTTATCTTTTGGATAAAGCCGTTTTGTTTAGGAAAATAGGGCGTTTGTTTATTTTTTTTGTAAATGGCGCATACCGTTTCTACTTTAGCGGCAGGATTTTCAAAACGCATATGCATTATGAAAAAAGGATGTTTTGCACTTATGATATTGTTGCTGGGATGCGGAAGCTGCACACCTGGCAGCCTTGTTGACAGTCTTGATTTTACTCAGAGCACAGAGACACAGACCGGCGGTAATGACACCACTACCGTGGCGCCAAAGTTCAATGAATCTGTCCTGGCCGCAGACAGCATATCGGGCACCACCTTTGACCGGACCATACAGATAGTATTTGCCGATGGAGGTGCACAGGTTACAGGCGATATAAACAGTACCGTAACCGTGGACGGCAATCATGTGACGGTAAATAATACTACTGATGAGAAGGTGATTTATGAACTGAAGGGCACCGCTAAGGACGGATCGGTCAAACTGTACAGTACCAAAAAACAGGCGCTGGTACTTGACGGCCTTGATCTGACCAGTACCAGAGGAGCTGCCATAAACAACCAGGGAAAGAAAAAGTGTTTTGTGGTAGTAAAAGGAACAAATATCCTCAAAGATGCGGCGTCATACACTTCAACTCCGGCCGATGAAGATGAGAAGGCAGCCTTTTTCAGCGAGGGACAACTGATTTTCAGCGGTGACGGAACGCTGACAGTAACTGCGCAGGGCAAGTCCGGAATAACCAGCGATGATTACGTACACTTTATGGAATCACAGGTCGTTAACGTGACTTCCGGTGCAGGACACGGCATACGCGGCAAGGATGCGGTATATATATCGGACGGCACTGTCAGCGTCAGTGTATCGGCCGATATGAAAAAAGGTATTACGTCCGATTCGCTGGTATGTATAAACGGCGGCTCGACGACGATAAATGTGTCAGGTTCAGCCGCATATGACACTGAGGATGCCGAATACAAAGGAACAGCCGGTATCAAGGCAGACTGTCTGTTTGAGATCAACGGAGGCTCTCTTTACGTAACCAACACAGGAACAGGAGGTAAAGGAATAAGCGGGGATATGACAGGCTGTTTCAACGGTGGCTACGTGAAGGTGGTAACTAAAGGTTCCAATTACGGGCAATCCTCATCAAACCGTTACGGAAGCGGTTCATCTAACAGCGTATCGGCCAAGGGCATTAAATTTGACGGAAACCTGTTCTTTAACGGCGGAACGGTTATTGTAAACTGCTCTGCGCATGAGGGCATTGAGTCAAAGGGCAACATTACCGTAACTGACGGTGTTGTTTACAGTTATTCGGCCGCCGATGACGCCATGAATTCTGCCGGTACATTCACCATTCAGGGCGGATATGTATGCGGATATGCGGTAAGGAATGACGGACTTGACGCCAACGGTAACTTCTATATCAAAGGCGGTATGGTATATGCCATAGGCTCTACACAGCCCGAAGTTGCAATAGATGCCAATACTGAAGGCGGATACAAGCTTTATGTCATGGGCGGTACACTGATTGCCATCGGAGGGCTGGAATCTGGCGCAAGTCTTTCTCAGAATTGCTATCAGTCATCTTCATGGACCGGAAACACATTATATTCGCTTACTATAGGCTCTGATGTGATTGCGTTCAGGACTCCGTCAAGTGGCGGCACACCCCTGGTGGTATCGGGCGCATCGGCCCCCGTTCTTATGACCGGTGTAACCGCTACAGACGGCACGGCGATAATGGAGGGCATGATAATTACGGACGCATCAGTCAGCGGAGGCTCCCAGGTTTCATTGTCATCCTACACAGGCGGCAATGGCGGTGGCTTTGGCCCAGGCGGTGGCGGTCTCGGCGGTCCGGGCGGTAGACCTTGGTGAAAAAGTGACGCAAAGTTATGACGCAAAGGGGTCGTTTAACTTTGCGTCATTTTTTAAATCCTCACTATTGGTGATTTTGTATCTTTGAAGTGTAGAGTACTTTTGTTGGCGTTATATGAATGAGTTTTTCCGGTCATTATTGACAGTGACGGCCCAAATGAGTCCGTTCCTGCTGCTGGGTTTCCTGATAGCAGGCATACTGCACGTCTTTGTTCCAGGCAGTTTTTACTCCCGATACCTTTCCCGCAGCAACAGGCTGTCGGTGCTCTATGCGGCCCTGATAGGCGTTCCGTTGCCGCTATGCTCGTGCGGAGTAATACCCACGGCCATTGGGCTCAGGAATGAGCGTGCATCAAAGGGGGCTGTGGCATCGTTCCTGATAGCCACCCCGCAAACAGGTATAGACTCCATTCTGGCTACATTCTCCGTGCTGGGTCTGGGTTTTGCCATAATACGCCCGGCGGCGGCACTGATTACCGGTGTATGCGGCGGTCTGCTGGTAAACCGTTTTGTAAAAGATGATGACCATGACCCGGCGGTTGAGTCATCGTGCAGGGTGGAACGCGGTAACAGGTTATGGAGAGTGCTCAGGTATTCCTACTATGACATGATGCAGGATATAGGTCTGCGTCTGCTTATCGGACTCATTCTGGCTGCCCTTATCGATGTGGTTGTGCCCGATGAGTTTTTCCTCAATCTGGGCTCATCGCCGTTGCTGCAGATGCTAATAATCCTGATTGTGGCTATCCCCATGTATATCTGCTCTACAGGCAGCATCCCGGTAGCGGCGGCACTTATAATGAAAGGTCTCTCACCGGGTGCGGCGCTTGTAATGCTTATGGCCGGTCCTGCGGTCAACATAGCCTCCATTCTGGTGGTGCGCAAGGCATTGGGTAGCCGTTTTACTTGGATTTACCTCTCCACAATCATAGTATTCTCAGTTCTGTTCGGGCTGATTATCAACGCATTCGGTATGGATGTACAGCCTGTCATGGGTGATGCATGCTGTACATCGGACTCAGTCATGCCGGGAACATTCAGGCTCATCTGCACCGTATTGTTAACTCTTATAATCCTATTTGCTCTGTCTATGAAACTGTTCAGCAAGATTTTCCGTAAAGAAACTGTTCCGGCCGGCGCCACCGTCTATCATGTAGAAGGAATGCACTGTAGCCACTGCGAGGCCTCTGTTGAGAGCGCCGTCAAATCCATAGAGGGTATAACGTCGGCAAAAGCCAGCGCATCGGCCAAGACCCTGACCGTTACAGGCGTGGCCGATGAATCCGCTGTCCGTGCGGCAGTTGAGAAGGCCGGTTTTACCTTTAAGGGTTGAAAAACGACCCCTTTGCGTCATTAATGCGTCACTTTTGGGGATGGCGGATAAGGTTGACCGATGCTATGTCGGGTAGGGGCTCCCTTTTTACCCAGTGGCTGCTTACTCTGCAAATCTCCTGCCCGCAACCGTTGATGATTCTGCCTACGAATGTTTGTGGGGCATCGGCAGGATGTGTCTGGCAAGCCAGTTCATCGCCCATACGGGACTCATGAATGAAGCGGATATTAAGCGAGTCAGGCCTGTAAGCCTCAAGGAATGACGGCTCAAAGCAGACCAGAGCCAGCTGGACATATCTGCGATTGGTGGTGTGCCCGTTGAAATCCAGGTCGATAAGGTTTACCGAATGCTGCAGCGTGCTTATGGGCTCATTCTGAAATTTCATGACAGCGCGTTTCTTGTGCGGTCCGGCGGCAAGTTCAGGGATGATTTCTGTATCAGGAATAAGGCCTTCACATGGCAGCAGTTTCCTTTCGGACATGGAAATGACAGACCAGCAGCTGTTGCCGCGTGCTGCCAGAACGCCGGAATGAACCTCCTTCATTGTAAATTCCATCCAGATGCGTAGTGATGACATCTCGCTTACCCACACCTGGACCTCAATGTCCTCGGTCCACATTGTGGGCGGTGCGGGCATTTCAAGGTTTATTTCCGATATTACCCACGTGCGGTCCTGTTTCTGAAGGTCAAAAGCCGCCAGTCCCAGAGATGTGAGATATCGGGCTATCGTATTTTCATGGAATGTAAGGATTCCGTCCACGGTAAGTCTGTATCGGCCATCCATCTGGGCCGATGTAATCTGATATGTCGTGCTGTATTTCATTTAGAAAAATTTGGGCAAATGTAATCTTTTCTGATTTATTGCAGGTTACCTAAAAGTAGCCAAAAAAGCTCAATAGTGATACAAAATGATACAAAAGGGGTCTGACCCCAATTGTATCATTTTGTCAGGTTGAAGTGTTTGAGGGCGTTCAGGATGCCGTCTTCATCGACCGAGGTGGTGATGTAGTCGGCGTGCTGCTTGAGCTGGGGGGTGGCGTTGCCCATCGCTACGCCTATTCCTGCCTGCAGGATCATAGAAAGGTCATTGCCGCCGTCGCCGAATGCGATGGTGCGGGCGGGGTCAAAGCCCTTGAATCGGGCAATTGCCTGGATGCCTTTACCCTTATCGGCCTCACGGGCGGTTATATCGGTAAACTCCGGATGCCATCGGCCCGATACACAATGGGGCATGCGTGGCAGCATCTGCTTTTCATAATCGGCATCAAAGAAGGCGGTCAACTGCAGGACATCCTGGCCTAGCAACTCCTGGAGCGGCGACGGGTTATCGAACTCCTTTACATTCAGGTACTGACGGAATATGCGATCCACGCTGCCGGTAGGGTCTAGCACCGCCACCTGGTCGCGGCCTACTACAATCAGGCCGTATCCCTTGTCCTGCGCATCCTTTACGCACGTCATCACATCCTGCTGCGGTATAGGCCGATAACACACAACTTCACGGCCGATGTAACAGAGCGCGCCGTTTATGGTTATGTATCCGTCAATAAGATGCTCTATGGCACCCAGATTGGTGATGATCATGGGCGGACGTCCGGTGGCAATATAGACCTGCGCTCCGTTGGCCTTTGCATCGGTCAGCGCGCGGACTGTAGATTCAGGGATCTGATGAGTGTTGAAACTCACCAGAGTCCCGTCAATATCAAAAAAGAGTGCGTACGTATCGGTCATATCATTCAGGGCGCAAAGGTACGCATCTTTTTTACTACTTTTGCACCGCCTTTTGACACGAAAGAAAAACATGAACCACATTGGCCAGATAATTTCACTAGTTGTAGCGGTGCTTTGGACAGTCACTGCAATCTATTCCGACAAAGCCAGTCACCGCATCGGCACCATGTCAGCCAACGTTTTCCGCCTGACACTCTCCACTTTCCTGCTGGCTATGATACTGTGGGTCACCATTGGGTATCCGTATCCTGTTTATGCCGATGCCAGGACCTGGTTCTGGCTTGCACTGTCGGCGGTTGTGGGTTACGTTTTCGGCGACTGGTGCCTGTTTAACTGTTATCTCTCCATAGGGGCCCGGTTCGGCCAGCTGTTCATGACCTTGGCGCCTCCGATGGCCGCGTTTGCAGGCTGGGCTATGCTGGGGGAGCAGCTCTCCTGGCGCACGGCATTGGCAATGGCCGTCACTCTGAGCGGTATTGCCATATCAATCCTGAGCCGAGACCGTGAGCACCATTTCAAGTTCAATCTTCCGCTCAAGGGAATCCTGCTGGGAATAGGAGCCGGCACGGGGCAGGGCGTAGGGCTTGTGCTGAGCAAGATAGGTCTTGAGCACTATTCGGCTGCACTTCCGGCTCAGACTCCGGAGCTGATGCAGACCATGCTGCCGTTTGCATCGACCATGATACGCGCCATATTCGGCAGCATCGGCTTTATACTGCTGATGACAATCAGCAAGGAATTGCCCAAGCTCAAAGTTGCAGCGCGTGACCGCAAAGCCTTGCTTTATGTCCTGATAATGAGTCTGTTCGGCCCTGTAGTAGGAGTGTCTCTTTCACTTATGGCAGTGCGTTATACCGATGCCGGTATAGCCTCTACACTGATGGCTCTCACTCCCGTGCTTATACTTATCCCGGCCGCCGTGTTTGACAAGCAGCGCATCAGGTTCAAGGAGGTTATAGGCGTGCTGGTAAGCATGACCGGCGTGGCTCTGTTTTTCCTTATGTAGTTACCTTACCGGCTTGATATTCAGGTTAACGCCCAGAACGTCCTCGGTGTCAACTATGGTCCAGCTGCTGCCCGGGTAGATGCCTATGGTGCGGTCTGTGTCAAAGCCCATCAGCCTTAGTTCATTGATTACCTTGTCGCGTGCTTCGCCAACCTCAAAACCAAGGTGGTGTACACCAAAAGCGTGCTTGTCCTGAAACTCGCGGAATGTGCTGGGGGCATGGTCAACTTGATGAAGTTCAAGCACCCAGCCGTTCATCTCTATCACGCACATCTGCAGGTTACAGAGACTGTTTTTGCCTCGGTATGTGTATGGATATTCACTGTTGCCTTCCAGATGATTCACCCAGATGTCGGGTTCGGGAATACCAAGCAGGCTGGACCATGCCTTGGCAGCACGTTTTATGTCATCGACCACAATGGTAACCTGTATGAACTGGTCTTTGTTGATAGTTGAAGCAGGATGCAGACATTCTGAAATGTAGCCCTTCATCTTCTCAATACCATATTTGGCCACCTCAAGGTCTTCCTCTGACAGTGCGCCGCTGAATGCGAATGCCATTCTGATTTCTTCAAATTCATCGTAGGCAGCGCCTACAAATCCAAGTTCACCCACAATCTTCTTGTGATCGGGATTGCCGCTGTCAGCGCGTGTAGCTATGGCCTCGCCGCACTTGGACCATGCAATAGCAACCAGATTCCAACCCTCTTCAAGTTTGAACGGAGTACCTACAACCTTCATTTCTCCAATCCAGTCGATTGTTTCACCTCTGTTTAGGACTGATGCGGTCGCCACGCCCTGTATTCCCATCTCAATGGCTTTGGATTTCATATCCTCCAACGCCAACACAAGTTTCTCTCTTAATTGTTCGTTTGTCATATCAGTAAGGTTAGTAATCAGTGCGAATATAATAAAAAAACACTGCAAAACTAAACTCCCCAATTGAGTCGTATTTTCTAATTTTGCGCTCCGGATATGAGATACGGAAAACTTACCAGACTTCTGGCTACTTTAGCATTGCCCATTTTCATTGACACCCTGCTTGTAATGACATTGGGTGCGGCCGATACCTTTATGCTGAGCCGTTATTCCGATGAGAGCGTGGCGGCGGTGGGTCTGGTCAACCAGCTGGTCAACATAGTATTCATTATATTCCAGGTCATATCGATGGCCACATCCATACTCTGCTCGCAGTATGTGGGGGCAGGTCAGCGTAACCGTGTGCTGCAGGTGATGGGCGTATCGGTCCTGTTCAATTTCCTTATCGGTCTGGCTTTCAGTGCGTTCCTGTTCGGTAAGGCATCGGGCCTGCTCAATATGATGGGCGCCAGGGATGAACTTTTTGTGGAAGGATTCCCTTATATGCGTATAGTGGGTGCGTTTGCATTCTTCCAGGCGGTGTCGCTGTCGGCTGCAGCGGCCCTGCGGAGCGTTGACAAGGCGCATTATCCCATGTTCGTATCGGGCCTGGTCAATGTGATCAACATTCTGGGCAACTACGCCCTGATATTCGGTAAGTTCGGGCTACCGGCAATGGGGGTCCGCGGTGCGGCAATATCTACGGTCATCTGTCGTGCGCTTTCATCGGCCCTGCTGTTGTATCTGCTTTACCGCAAGTACATCGGGCACCTGCCAAAGGGACTGTTCCGCCCCTTCCCGTGGGCCGAGACCGGTAAACTGTTCAAGGTGGGCATACCTTCGGCCGGCGAGCAGATGTCGTACAGCCTTTCGATGGTGGTGGTTACCTATTTCATCAATATGCTGGGCAATGATGAACTGGCCACGCGAACCTACGGGCAGACCATAACCACGTTTGTGTTCCTTTTCTCGCTTGCAGCGGCGCAGGGCGGGGCAATCGTGATAGGACATCTTACCGGCATGAAAAAGTATGCTGCCGCTTTTGCGTTGGGCCGACGGGTACTGCGTATATCGGTGGCCGTAACGTTTGTGCTGTCGTTCACTACCGCATGTTTAGGGCATACCATATTCTCCATGCTTACCGATAATGAGCACATAATCCGCATGGGAACCATAGTGCTCTGGATTGATATCATGGTAGAAGTAGGGCGTGCCATCAATTTCTTTGGAGTGAACTCACTGCGTGCCGCCGGCGATATCTATTACCCTGTTACAGTGGGCATGATAGTATGCTGGACTGTGGCCGTAGGTGGCAGCTGGGTACTGGGTATCGGCCTTAACGGTGGTCTGATAGCCCTGTGGTGCGCCCTTATCCTTGATGAGAACATCCGCGGCCTGATCTTTATCCGCCGATGGAAATCCCGCCGCTGGACCACCAAATCGCTGGTTTAATACGCCACATTGGGCAACGACCCTAATTCGCAAGTTTTGCAAGTCTGGTGATGTCGCGTGGGCCGATGGCGAATTTGGGGTAGCCGTTGCGTGAGCAGGCAATCATTGAGAGGGCCACCTCGGTCATGCTGTTGCCGCCACCAAACAGACGGGTGATGGGGTAGAACGGGATGAACCAGTACTGCATCTTCTGGATGCGGCGCTGCCCTTTGGCCCAACGCATGAATGCCGGCCTGTAGGCAAATGCGTAACGGAACCCGGCTTGGGCGATATACTGCTCTGTGGCACCTTTAATCTTCATCCACCACTGACGGCCATTGGGATTAGTGCCGGCGCCGCTCAGGTAGATGAATGTCATATTCTCCTTGCCCGGCATGATATCGGCAAAGTGTGTGGGGATATCGTATGAGATGGTCCTGTAAACGTCCTCGGGGGCACCTATGGAACTGATGCCGGCAATAAAGAACACGGCATCATACCCTTGGAATCGGGGATCGGTCTCCTTCAGGGTCATCATGTCATTAACTATGTACTCCTCAAGCTTGCTTTTCTCATCGGCCGATAAGCAATCGTATTTGTCTATCTCAACCGGTCTGCGGCTTACTGAAAGTACTTTCTCAACCTGCTGTGAACGTAATAGCTCCAGCATCACGCCTTCACCTACATATCCGGTGGCTCCTGTCAGAATAATCTTCATATTTATCTTATTTACATCTAATTATTATACGGCGGTATGCGGTAAGGTTGAACGGACCGTTGTCGTGAATCTCGCAGACCAGATGGTAGGTCTTGCCGCTGGAATTATCGGGTAGGGTAACGGTGATCCTGGCCGATGCAGGGTCGCTGATAAGGGGATAGACGGTCTCATCCGGGAATTCCTGGAACCACCAATTGAATGAGAGCCTGTCACGGTCCGGGTCAAAGGAACGGGATGCGTCCAGCTTTATGTCTTGTCCTGATTTGCCCGATAACTCCATAGGCTTAAGGTCCTGACTGCCGTTTATGACGGCTACGGGGTTGAGGTTGCCACTGCCGGTATCAGCCCATTGCATGCGGGCGGCAAAATCGTTGAACTCATCGGGGTAGAACTTGTGCTCATAATGGTCAGATATGTCCTTGAGCGGCTGCTGCCAGTTGGTCCAGGCGTAGGTCTCGCGATCAGGTGATATACCGAACTGATGGCAGCCTCCCCAACCCGCCTGCGTGGGGTCATCGGGATTGTTCAGGCCGTTGGGCATCACGTGCAGGAAACTGGGCGTATCGCCCTCAACGCCCCACAGGAACTTGGGATAGACCTTGCCCATGGCGCCCTTGCCTTGGATCAGGCTCTCGTATTTGTCCCAGTTGGATTTGCCCAGCTCGTTTTGGTTAAGCCAGGCGCTCTCATCCCAAACCAGCATCAGCTCCTGTGCGTAGTCACGTCGGAGCCATTGGTGAGAGCTGTAAGCGCGGTTCATGCGCATGCTCCATTGCATATCCTGGTCGGTGATGGTGTAGAGGCGGAACTTGCTCAGGAATTTGCGGAGCTGCTCCGGGCTGCGCTCCTGTTTAACGCGCCAGACGGCCTGCGCAAATGTGTTGGCGCCTCCCCATGAGCAGATCCAGATGGGACGGTCGTCGTCCTCATCGGCCAGCTGTATCAGTAATCTGCTTCCAGGTGAGTCATTATCGGGACCGATTACACCGATGCCGGCTCGGGTGCTGCCCATCATGGCACGGCTGCTGATGTACTCATAACTGGGCCAGTAACCAAGTTCCTGACGTCCATTCTCCTGCTCTATGCTCTTGTGCCTTTTCTGGCCGGAGCGTTTCATGAGGTTCTGCACATCGGTCTTATATGCATCAATTACGCGTGTCAGATATACCGCCCAGTCCTTGGGGTAAGGGTCACAGTTCCAGCCTATTGTGGTGATTATACCCTCTATTTCAAACCGGTCGGCGTATGCCAGTAGCCTTACGGCCGATTCATTGTCATCGGGCTCCACCTCCGACGGGCCGATATCGGTCATCACAACTATTCTGGGCTTTAGCGCACTGGTCTCTGCTTTCTTTCCGGTACATGAGATTAAGACTGCGCACAATGCAAACATCAAGCCTGCTATTCGGTTAATTGCTTTCATCCTGTTTACGTTTTCTGCGAATATACTATATATTTGCATCCGTTCATTGCCTAAATTGATAAATGAGACCGTTCGTGATAATACGGCATTGCGGAATATCCCTCCTAATAATATCCGCACTGATACTGTTGTCAGCTCTTATAGCATTTTTTGAGCCCGCCGATAACAGCTTCTGGCCGCTTACATTCTCATTTCTGGCCGCTTTTGGTTGTGGTTTTGCGGCTGTCAGATATACCCGTCCCATAGATTACATTTATGTCAGGGAAGGATATGTGATAGTGCTTGCATCGTGGATTACAGCCTGGCTGTTCGGCGCTTTGCCGTATCTTATTTATGGCAGTGAGTTCACATTTGTCAATTCGCTGTTTGAAAGCATGTCAGGGTTCACCACCACAGGCGCATCCATACTAAATGACATTGAGGCATTGCCGGCAGGGCTTCAGTTCTGGCGGATTGCATCGGCCTGGATAGGGGGTATCGGAGTGGTTCTGCTTATTACCCTGGCTATTCCCGATGACCGCAACGGCCAGGTTATATTGGTCAGCACCGAGACATCGAGCCTGGCCAGAGAGTATTTCAAGGGCGGCAAACGCGGGTTTGTAAGGATGATGCTCATTACCTACACATCCATCACACTAATCTCTTTCATCTGTCTCAAGTTGGCCGGGATGGGGTGGTTCGATGCCCTGATTCATGCCATGTCGGCCTGCAGCACATGCGGATTCAGCAACAAGAACAGCAGTATTGCATTCTATGACAATCCGTTGATAGAGACAATCCTGGTGCTCTCCATGCTGTCCGGCGCGGTCAATTTCACTCTGCTCTATTCGACCATAATACCGGGCCGACGCAAACGTTTCTACATCTTTAAATCCGAGGTGTTCAGGGTATTCATAGTCCTCCTTGCAATAGCAACGCTGTTCATAACCGTGAATCTGCGGAACAGAATGATGTCCGATACCATAGTCGGGGCGTTCCGGCAGGCGGTGTTCCAGACCGTTTCCATAGCCACAACCACAGGATTCGCCACGGCCGATACCAATGTCTGGCCCGATTTCAGCATCGGCATACTGATTGTGTGCTCATTGATATGCGGATGCGCCGGATCTACATCGGGCGGAATAAAAATTGACCGTCTGGTGCTGGTGGGCAAGCAAATAGATTACCAGTTCCATCAGTTCAGGGATCCCTACGTGGTTAGACGCAACAGGGTTGACGGACGGCTCCGTAATCCGGTGGAGATCAATCAGGCGGGACTGTTCATACTTATGTATTTTGCACTGATATTCATTGGCGTAGAGTTCAATACTATAGCCGGAATGGACTTCCGCTCGGGCATATCGGCCGCAATAGCCTGCATGGGTAATGTTGGGCCAGGATTCGGTGATGTGGGCTCTTTCGGCAACTACTCATCCATGCCCGTAGCCGCCAAATTATTCAGCATCGTGCTTATGCTTGCCGGCCGCCTGGAAATCTATCCGCTCATCCTCTCTTTCAGAAAGTGACGCAAAGAGGTCGTTTAACTTTGCGTCATTTTCTGAAAATATATGCTACGATTGCACCGCTGATGTTATGCCAGACACTGAAAATGGCGCCGGGGATGGTGGCCAAGGGGTAGGCGGCAAAATGCAGGGTGGCAAGTGATGACGCAAGACCTGAGTTCTGCATGCCCACTTCAATCGATATGGCCCGTTTCTTGGGCTCGGACAGTCTGAGCAGATGTCCTATAAAGTAACCCAGACCCAGTCCGCATACATTGTGGAGCATCACCACAAGTACTATTATCATACCTCCCGCCAACAGCTTGTCGGCATTGGCTGCAATGATTATCGCAACAATGAATGCAATTGCCACCGATGAGAATGCGGGCAGATAATCCACGGCCTTATCGGTAAACTTTGGCCACAGACTCTTTATGATGAGGCCGATGACAATAGGCAGAATCACCACCCAGAGTATGCTCAGCAGCATGCCAAGCACATTCACATGGACACTATGGCCGGCAAGCGCCCATGTGAGCACAGGGGTCAGCAGCGGGGCCAGGATGGTGGATACGCCGGTCATGCCTACGGAGAGAGCCAGATCGCCCTTGGCCAGATAGGTGATTACGTTCGATGCAGTACCGCCCGGGCAGCATCCTACCAGTACCACACCCAATGCCAGTGCATCATCGAGCCTGAACACACGTGCCAGCACCCAAGCCAGCAGAGGCATGATGGTGAACTGGGCAAGACAGCCTATAATGATATCCTTGGGACGGCTGAACACAACCTTGAAATCCTCCAGGTTGAGTGTAAGACCCATACCGAACATCACTACGCCCAGCAGATAGTTGATAACCGTGGGCCGTATCCTTGAAAGCGCATCGGGAAATATGAACGCCAGCACTGCCGCCGCAAATACCAGCACACCCATGTACTTGGATATAAACTGACAGATTCTTTTCATAAACTAAATCCGATGTGCAAAGGTAACAAAAACGCCGCAAAGGGGTCGTTTCACTTTGCGTCAAAACGGCCCCTTTCTATCCTTAACATAAATTTAATGGCTTCTTAACAGCCTCTTAACACTCTCTTAACCGGTGCTTAACACCATGCACTTTTCTTTGTACCGAGTTAAACATGAAAAAATATGGTATCACAGATCTTAAAACTACTCGGATCACTGGCCATGTTCCTTTACGGCATGAACCAGATGAGTTCCGGAATTCAGAAATCAACAGGAAACAAGCTTCGTTCACTGCTTAAGAACATCACATCAAATCCATTCAAGGGAGTATTAACCGGCCTGGGCATAACTGCAATCATTCAATCGTCGAGTGCCACGACTGTATTTGTGGTCAGTTTTGTAAGTGCAGGGTTGCTAACCCTAAGCCAGGCCATCGGAGTCATAATGGGTGCCAACATAGGAACAACCATAACAGCTTGGATAATATCTTTGTTCGGGTTCAAGTTTGATATAGCCGCTCTTTCCATCCCCCTGTTCCTGATAGGTTTCATAATGCAACAGTTCAGGCAAGACAAGAGCAAGAATATAGGAGAATTCATAATAGGTTTTTCGCTGCTGTTTCTGGGACTGTCACTCATCAAGAGTTCTGTTCCGGATCTGAGCAGCAATCCCCAAATCCTGGCGTTCCTTAAGAACTGGACAGGATTTGGGGTTGGCAGCCTTTTGCTGTTTGTTGTAACCGGTACCGTGCTGACGCTGGTTTTGCAGTCATCGAGCGCGACCATGGCCATAACACTTATCATGCTCAGTCAGGAGTGGATACCATTTGAGATGGGGGCCGCCATGGTACTGGGTGAGAATATCGGAACCACCATTACCGCCAATATAGCTGCATCCATGGGTACGACCGATGCCCGGCGTGCTGCACTGGCCCACACCGTATTCAATGTATTTGGAGTCATCTGGGCTCTATTGCTTTTCAAACCCTTTGTAAGACTTGACATATCCATTGTCTCAAGTATGGGTGAATTCAGTCCGCTTGTTGGTCTTGCCATGTTCCACACATTGTTCAACACCATAAACACCCTGATCCTGATATGGTTCACGCCTCAGATAGAGAAACTTGTATGCAGACTCATAACCGGTAAACCAGATAGTAAGGACGATAAATACACTCTCCGTTATATAAGCGGCGGACCTGTTGCCACACCAGAAATCGGAGTACAGCAGGCCATGCTTGAAACTATCCATTTTGCAACGATATCACAGCGTGAGGTATCGCTTATACGTGATGCTGTAGATCAGATCGATGCCGATAGTTTTGATAAGACCAAGGAGCGCCTGGTGAAATATGAGGTCATAGCCGACAATATAGAAAAAGAGATTGCCGTATTCCTTACCTCCCTTATGGAAAATGAGACAAGCCAACGTACACAGGCCCTTGCCAAAACACTGTTCAGGATTATATCGGAACTTGAGAGCCTGGGAGACAGCGGAGAATGCATAAGCAGATTATTAAACAGGCTGAAAGGCAAGGGGACGCTTTCCATAGAGCGGAAGCAGGGTATCTATTTGATGTTGGAAGAATTACAGAAGGCGTATGACACCGTAATCAGCTATCTTAAAAATGCTGATAATCCCCATACTGCCGATTATGCCGGTCAGGCTCTAAACAATGAGATAAATATCAACTCATTAAGAAACCGTCTTCGCGATGAGGAGTATTCAAGGATAGAATCCGGTCAGACCGACTATGCCGTGAGCACGCTGTATCTTGACATAATCTCAGAACTGGAGAGGATGGGAGATTATATCATAAACATAGCTCAGGCTGTCCAGAAGTAAAAACGACGCAAAGGGGTCGTTTCCCTTTGCGTCATTTCAGATTGGCTTTGAAGAATGATTCAATCTTGTCGTAGGGGATTACGCCTGCCACGTCATCGTAAAGATCCACGTGCGATGCGCCCGGAATAATCATAAGCTCCTTGTTTCCCTCTACGGCCGATACACCCTCCACATGCCTGCCGGTCATGCGCTCAAAGGCGTACTCCGAGAAGTAGCGTGAGTGGGCCTTCTCACCGTGGATGAGCAGCACCGGATTCTCAATCTCCTGAGCCCATGCCAGCAGAGGCTGGTTCATGAAACTCTGGCAGCCAATTACGTTCCAGCCGTCGTTGGAGTTGCCGCTGCGCTTGTGGTAACCGCGCGGAGTCTTGTAGTATGCGTGGTAATCCTTAACAAACCAGGGGGCATCGTCGGGCAGGGGATCTATCACTCCACCGGCACGCTTGTATGTGCCTGTCTTATAGTCCTCTGTGCGCTGTGCCGCAATGGCCCTACGCTTCTCCATTCGC
Organism: Bacteroidaceae bacterium; assembly: GCA_045534955.1. Classification (GTDB taxonomy): domain Bacteria; phylum Bacteroidota; class Bacteroidia; order Bacteroidales; family Bacteroidaceae; genus Colenecus. Next base: position 21,134 of record JAZSKR010000001.1, on the reverse strand, counting down.
TGAGCCGGGGTATCCTCGCTGGCAAAATAACCCTCCACGTTCACCTTGCTCATATCGTACATGGTGGATGCCACGGTAGCCTTGATGCGCGGATCAAGTGCTGCCGCATTCACGCCCATACCTCCAAATCCGCAAATGCCTATTATGCCTATGCGGTTAGGGTCAACGTTATCCTGAACGGACAGGAAATCAACCGCTGCCAGGAAATCCTCGGTGTTGATATCGGGCGATGCCATACGGCGGGGTTCGCCGCCGCTCTCACCGGTAAACGACGGGTCAAAGGCAATAGTCAGGAATCCGCGCTCGGCCATGTGCTGTGCGTAAAGTCCGCTTGACTGCTCCTTTACGGCACCGAACGGGCCGGTCACGGCAATCGCTGCCAGCTTGCCCTTGGCATTCCTGGGTGTGTACATATCGGCAGCAAGCTCAATGCCGTAGCGGTTCTTAAACGTGACCTTACGGTGGTCAACCTTGTCACTCTTGGGGAACGTCTTGTCCCACTCCTGTGTCAATTGCAGTGTTGTCATATTATTGTCTGTTTTTGTTTGTCCGTTACCAGTGCAGCCCGTGAGCATTACGCCTGTCAGTGCTGTTAAAAAAATCTTTTTCATACCTTCTTACCTAATTCAAAAGCCTCATCAAGTTTGGGATTACCTTCAATATCGCGTGCGTCGTTAACATCACCGCAGAACAGCGTTCCGGCCAGACGGCTCTTGGGGTAGCACTCTATCCAGCCCATCAGGCCCGATTCGGCCCGCTTGGGAGTCTGCTCCTCATTCTCGGCGGCGGTTGTGAGCAGATAGACGTCACGGAACTGATAGTCCAGCGGATACATTGCGTTCATACGGTCAATGAGGGTTTTCATCTGGCCGCTCATCTCATAATAGTAGATGGGGGTGGCCCAGCAGATGACATCTGCCTTGAGTACCTTAGCCATGATGTCGTTCACATCGTCCTTGATCACGCATCGGCCCAATTTTTGGCAGCCAAAACAACCCTTGCAGAACTGTATGTTCTTGCCTGCCAGAGAGATCTTCTCAACATCGTTTCCGGCGGCCTTTGCACCTTCAGCAAACTTATCGGCCAGCATATCGCTGTTTGAGCCACCACGCAGGCTCGTGGAAATTACTATTACCTTTTTCATAATGCTACTTTTTTACCTTTCCTTATATATATACCATTGGATGGGTTATCAATCTTCTGTCCGTTGAGAGAGTAGTATTCAGTATTATCCGTCCCATTGCTTATTTCATTAACTGCCGTTACGTCCGATGTAAGCGAAAGCGTAACGCTGATATTGCTCTGGCCCGCCTTGAGGAACGCGCTCAGCCCATTCCCTGTCAGACCGTCTATCTTACCCAGACGAGTATAGCTCCATGAGTTGGAGCCGTAGAATATGCAGATGTTACTGCCGTTGTAGAGTATTACATCGCCAGGCTGGGCTGTAATCTGCTGGTTGCTGGTGGGTAGTGAGAATCCCAGCGCACCCCATATCTCAAAACCGCCGCTGCTGTTAAGAGTCACGGTTACAGGTCCCTGCTGCAGTTTCTCTATCAGTGCTTTAGTGGCTGCATTATCTACAAGAGTAACACTTTTAGTCTGTCCGTCAATTGTAATATTCATCTTATAATCTAATGTATCCTGGGCCGTTATCTCATTTTCCTTAGAGCAGCAAGCCATAAGCATTGCGGCCATAATTATTAGGACCTGTCTCATCTTGTCTGTTTTTTACCGATGCAAAGGTAGCCGTTATGAAAGAGAGTAACTTACCGATTTTGGTTGGATTTATACCAATTTCGCAGAATATTGGTTATTTTGGATAAAATATCTACCTTTACAGACGTTATGAAGACTATCTTGCAGGTATCAAACCCTAATGTATATGCGCAGCATGTCAATGCGCCGGTATTGCATCCGTTGGTGAGTGTAATCCATTATGACGAGGTGTCGCCCATCCGTTCCAGCTTGAACCGTTACGGCGTTTATGGTCTCTTTATCCAGCGCAATTTCCCCAAGAACCTCACGTACGGCATGAAGATGTTCGATGCCGCTGACGGCTCCATCATTGCTGTTGAGCCCGGTCAGATAGGTGGAAAGGAGGATGACGGACAGGATATTTACATAAGCGGATGGGTGCTGCTGTTCTCACCCGAACTCATAAATGGTAGTGACCTTGAGCCCAGGATGAAGGATTACCGTTTCTTTTCATATTTTGCAACCGAGACGCTGGTGATGGAGACATCGGAGTGGGGAAGGATAACCCAGTTGCTTACACAACTAAGGCATGAGTTGCAGGAGAATGCCGATTCGCCTGCGCTGCGAACAGTAATACTGGGATACATCCGCCTTATTCTGGAATACTGCAACCGTATATACCTGCGTCAGCTTTCCAAGGAGGACAAGAGCTCGTCGGACCTGCTTAAAAGGTTCAACAACCTGCTCCACGAGTACTACTTTCAGCAGCGGCAGTTGGATATGGGAGTGCCATCGGTACAGTACTGCGCCGGCCAGCTGGCATATTCGGCCCGATACCTGGGCGATGTTGTGCGCAAGGCCACAGGCGGTACGGCTATCGGCTACATTCATTCATTCGTGATAGAGCAGGGTAAGAATCTCCTGATGAACGGGCACAACATAAACGAGACCGCTCACTTGCTGGGCTTTGACTATCCCCACCATTTTACCCGCCTCTTCAAAAAAATGACAGGCCTGACTCCCCGCGAGTACATTGGGTGACGCGTCAGGAAAGGATGGAGCGGACGATGGCGTCCCACCATCGGGCTGGCAGGATAGCGCGGAAAAACAGGATGGTGAAGGCACCCATGCCGGGACGGTAACGCAGGCGTGGCCGGCGTGCGTTTGCAGCCCTTACTATTGCGGCCGATACGCGCTCGGGCCCGGAGAGCAGCTTTGATGTGTAAGCCCAACGGAAAATACGGGCCATCTTAAATCCGCGCTCCTGATATGCGGTACCCTTTGAAGCCTGCTCCAGATTATCGGCGGCTATGGTACCCCAGGCCGTACGTATGCCGCTTGGCTCAATGATACTGACCTTTATTCCGAATTCACGCACTTCCATACGCAGCGCGTCGCTGAAAGCCTCGACCGAGAACTTGGATATATTGTACCAGCCGCCAAACAAAATCACAGCCTTTCCAGCAATAGATGAGGTGTTGATTATCCGCCCGCTGTGCTGTGCCCTCATATGCGGCAAAACCAGTTGTGTAAGCCTGGCCAGACCAAACAGGTTAACTTCCAGTTGTCGGCGCGCCTCATCGAGCGGAACGGTCTCAATGGCTCCCAGATATCCGTATCCGGCATTGTTTACCAACACATCGATACGTCCCTGAGCCTCAATGACAGTGTTTACGCAATCAGCGATCGATGCCTCATCGGTCACATCGAGACGAACCGGTATGACGCCCTTTTCCCGGAGAGGTTCCATCAGTTCAATCCTTCGGGCCGCACCGTAGACAGTGTGTCCCTGTGCTGCCAGTTTGAGTGCTGTATCAAAGCCTATGCCACTGCTGGCGCCTGTTATAAGTATGACTTTCTTATTCATGCAACAAATTGGTTTTAAATGACAAAGGGGACAGAATAGCCCCCTTTGACAAATTTATGATCCAGTGGTTCAATAGTAAACTATCTCACGCTCATTTGTATAAACTCTGGGCTCCTGCTCAGGCTGAGAAGGACGGGTTACGATAGTTGTTACGGTGCACTTTATCCAGTTGCCCTTGGCGTCATACTCGTACTCATAAGTAGACAGGTAATCCTCGCTGTATGAGGCTGTGTTGGTCGTTGTCTCACTGATAACGTCACCTTTCTCATTATAAGTGTAGGTAATGGTCTCGATATTCCAAGGATCGGCCTCACCGGTATTGTAGTATTTGCCAACCTCCTTTTCTATCAGCAACTTATCCTTGAAGTTCTTGTTTACGGTGCGGGTGCGGTGCGTAGTTATGAAATCAGGATATTCTTCATCCCAACTATAAAAACCCTCAATGTATGTATCGAACTGTCCGTTAGCCTGATAGGTGATGGGGCCGATGAACTCGTGCTCATCTTTGAGTAAGTAGGGATAGTTGCCCTGATACTCAATGATGATGTCATCATAACGCACGAAAATATCCTGACCTGCAGTGTCCTGATCCCAGTATCCGCCCGATGTGCTGACTGTCAGTATGTTATCCTTGAATTTGTACTCCATTACGCAGATGCTGTCATCCTCCTGAAGTGTGACTTTTGACAGACCCTTGACCAGACCGTTCTCAAAGATATGGAAGATGTTGCCGGGGCCCATGGGAATGGGGCAGAACTTGTCGCCGTTGTTGAACTCAAAGGTCTTGGTAGTCCTTGTGAGATTGCCTTCCCAATCACGGGATTCGCTTTCTATCTTGGATACATATCCTTCGGCGTTGTAAGAGTATGTGTCTGAATCATCTTCTCTTGAGCTTGAGGTCAGACGTCCGTTTTTGTCATAGTTGTCTGTAAAACCGTATTCTGTGATACTCTTGATACCTTTGGGAACCAATTTGTAGGTAGTCCAGAAGTTGCCGTCGCCGGTGACAGTACCGGGATCATCACCCTCAATGGGGTCCTCACAAGCTGCAAAGGCAAATGCTGCAGTCACAGCCATGAAAAACAAATGCTTAATTCTCATGTTGTCCAATTTGTAAATAGGTTATTTTTGCAAATGTAGTTCTTTTTTGTGTAAGTTTGCATCAAGACTAATAAAACTCAACAATATGGATCTGATTAAAAGATTTTTAGGCTATACAGCCGTTGATACACAGTCCGATGAGAACTCCCAGACCGTTCCCAGCACTGCTAAGCAGATGAATCTGGCTCGCCAACTCAAGGCTGAGTTGGAAAGTATGGGACTTGAGGAGGTTTTCATGGATGAAATGGGATATGTTTACGCATCGCTTCCTGCCAATACAGACAAGAAGGTTCCCACCATCGGTTTCATATCCCATATGGATACCAGCCCCTCCATGAGCGGCAAGGATGTCAAGCCCCGCATTGTAAACAATTATGACGGCGGTGACATAATCCTCAACAAGGAGCAGAACATAGTTCTCTCACCGAGCCTGTTCCCCGAGTTGCTTGCCCACAAGGGTGAGGACCTGATTGTGACCGACGGCACAACCCTTCTTGGTGCCGATGACAAAGCCGGAATTGCCGAGATAATCACCGCTGTGGAGTACCTGCAGCAGCATCCGGAGATCAAGCACGGAAAGGTACGCGTGGGATTCAACCCCGATGAGGAGATCGGTATGGGTGCCGCACACTTTGACGTTGAGCGCTTTGGCTGCGAGTTCGGTTACACCGTCGATGGTGGTGAGGTAGGTGAGATGGAGTATGAGAACTTCAACGCCGCCAAGGCCGTATTCAAGATACAGGGATTGGAGGTTCATCCCGGCTATGCCAAGGGCAAGATGGTAAACGCATCACTTCTGGCTGCCGAACTCATACAGATGTTCCCGGCTAACGAGACTCCCGGCACTACCCAGGGCTATGAGGGCTTCTATCATCTGGTAGGTCTGAGCGGTGAGGTTGATCATGCATCGGCCGTATTCATTATCCGTGACCATGACCGCGCCAAGTTTGAGGCACGCAAGGAATTCGCCAAGGCTGTGGCCGATAAGATGAACGCCAAGTACGGGGAAGGTACCGTCATTGCCGAGGTAAGCGACCAATATTACAACATGAAGGAACAGATTGACAAGGTTCCGTTCGTGGTTGACATTGCCTGCGAAGCAATGAAACTGGCCGGCGTCAATCCCGTCAAGGTTCCCATCCGCGGAGGCACAGACGGAGCCCAACTGTCATTCAAGGGCCTGCCTTGTCCCAACCTCTTTGCCGGCGGCATGAACTTCCACGGCCGTTACGAGTGGGTTCCCGTTCAGAGCATGGAGAAAGCCATGATGACGGTAGTCCGCATCATCGAACTCGTCGCCAAGCGCGACTGGTAGGGATATAATTTAGGGGTATAGGTATCAGAAACCATGGCCGCCCGTGGGCTTGTGAACGGGAGGGGCCCGCTCCGTAGGAGTGGGAGGGATAGCGCGAAGCGCGTAGTTTCAGATACCTATACCCCTAAATTATATCCCTACCAGGCGTAGGACTATTCGTCGAAGTCGAATTCTTCGGGAAGGTCAAAGGGACTGTCGGACAGGAAGTCTTCCATGTCGCGGCGGTCTTTTTTTGTGGGACGGCCCAGACCGGCGGCTCGCTTTACAAAGCCTCCTATGCGATTCATTTCCAGCAGGTCATACTGGTCCTGGGGAGTGATGTTCTGCATCATGTCGGGCACCAGTTTGGCTCCCACGCGGTTCTCTATGCACTGCAGAACCTTGAAAGAGTAGGTTACAGGCGGCTTGCGCACCTGTACGGTATCGCCTTCATGGACCATTTTGGAGGGCTTTACCTGCACTCCGTTTACAGTTATGCGGCCCTTCTTACACGCCTCCGATGCAATGGTGCGTGTCTTGAATATGCGCACGGACCAGAGCCACTTGTCAATACGAGCCTCAGCCATACAAATACCTACTTATTATTGAATTTGCACATGGTATCGTCGATGCCGGCCAGACAGAAGTTCTTTACAGCCTCTACTGCCACGGGTATGCGCTCGTCCAGAATCTTGCGCTCATCGTCACTGAACGGATCCAGCACGAACTTTATCTGCGCACCCATGGGGAAATCATTGCCGATACCGAACCTGAGGCGGCTGAACTGCTCGGAGCAGAGCACCTGTATGATGTTGCCTATACCGTTGTGACCGCCGCCGCTGCCCTTGCTCTTGAGACGGATCTTGCCCAGGGGCAGTGCCAGGTCATCGGCCACAACCAGAAGGTTCTGCGGGTCAATCTTTTCCTGGTTCATCCAGTAGCGGACGGCATTTCCGCTCAGGTTCATGAATGTAGTGGGCTTGAGGAGCACAAGTTCACGGTTCTTGATGCGCATGTGCGCCACAAAGCCGTATCGCTTGTCCTCAAAAACAGTATTGGACGCCTTTGCGAGGGCGTCCAATACCATAAATCCTATGTTGTGGCGGGTATCTTGGTATTCATCGCCCGGGTTACCCAGCCCCACAATCAGATATTTCATACTTTATTACTCAGCGGCGGGAGCCTCAGCAGCAGCGGCGGGAGCCTCAGCAGCAGCCTCCTCAGTAGCCTCAGCGGCAGCAGCGGAACGAGTTGACATAACTGTGCAGATCACAGCGTCCTTAGGACTTACAAACTCGATGCCTTCAACCTTGAGGTCACCAACCTTGAATGACTTACCGATGGTAAGAGGTGTAACGTCAATCTCAACCTTCTCAGGAATTGCAGTGTAGAGAGCCTTGGCCTTAACGCGGCGCAGGATCTGCTCCAGCTTACCACCAGCCTTGACACCGGCTGCCAGACCGTTGAGCTTAACGGGAACTGCCATAACGATGGGCTTCTGGGGATCAACCTGATAGAAGTCAATGTGAAGGATGTTGTCCTTTACGGGGTGGAACTGGATCTCACGCATAACTGCCAGAACGGTGTTGCCGTCGATGGTCAGGTTAACTGAGAAAATATCGGGTGAATATACAAGCTTGCGAACCTCCTCGAATGTTACGCTGAAAGCCTTTGCTACGGGAAGACCCTGGGCGTCGCGCTCTACACCGTAGAGGTTGCAGGGGATAAGATTCTGCTTACGGAGTGCCTTGGCACCTTTCTTACCGAACTCATTGCGGGCTGTGCCCTTAACGTCAATTGATTTCATTTTAAAATGTGTTACTCTAAATTGTTATTACTCAATTCACCATCACACAAAACACTACCTTTTACGGCATGCTTTACGTAAAAGCGGCGCAAAGGTAGTGCAATTATTTTATAAAAACAAATGTTCAGAACTCAATCTTGAAGTCCGATGCACCTTCCGCGGCGTCATCGGCCGATGCCTCTGCTGCGGGCTTATCGGCCCCGTCATCGGCCCCGGAGGCCTTCTCGGCCTCATGTATGAATTTGATGGTTTTGGTCAGGCCGTCAATGAAATTGCTGAAATCCTCACGGTACAGGAAAATCTTGTGCTTCTCAAAACTCACCTGCGCGTCATCACCCTCGCCGCTGACTATCTTCTTGCTCTCCGTGATGGACAGATACATCTCGTCCTTGCGGGTCTTGCGCACATCCATGTAGTATATGCGCTTGCCGGCCTTTATGGCGTGGGAGAATATCACATCCTTCTCAATGTCGTCGGCATTCTTCTTCCTGAACTCCTCCATAAACCTGTTAAGTTTTTAAATTTCCACAAATATGGTGAAATGATTCTATCTATCCAAGAAATAGGGCGCGGAATTGGCAATTGTGAGCAAAAATTTTGTACTTTTGCGGACCGGATTAACGGTTAGGACACAAATGATAAACAGAGTTCTCATCAGACTGAAAGTAGTTCAGGTAATCTACGCATACTACCAGAACGGCGGGCAGAAGACTGCCGATGCCGACCGTGAGTTGGCTCAGAGCATTGACAGCGCGTATTCTCTTTACAAAACCCTTTTGTTTATACCGGTTGCATGGGCACGTCAGACAATTAAGTCCGTAGCCCGTCAGCAGCGCATGAATGAGCCTCACATTTCACGTCGTGAGATACTTCTGGCCGATAACAGACTGCTTGCACAGATGCAGACCAACGCCCAGTTGGACGCATACGTTCAGAGCAATGATTTCGACTGGCTTTTTGAGTCGGACTGGTTCCGTAACTCATGTTCCGCCATTCTTGAATCGGATGCGATGGAGGAGTACATCCAGGCGGAGAAATTTGATTTTGAGGCCGATAAGGAACTGGTGCGCAGACTCTACAAGGAGTTCATAGAGCAGAGCGATGAACTTGACAACCTGCTCGAGGAACAGAACATATACTGGAACGGAGATAAGGAACTCATTGATTCATTCGTACTTAAGACCATAAAGAGCTTTGAGGACGGAAAGGTCGTAGAACAGCCTCTCAAGGCGGAATTCAAGGATGATGAGGACCGTCAGTTCGCAATGGACCTGCTGCACTACGGCCTGGATATGGCTCAGGAGCGCGAGCAGGTGGTGGCTGCCAATTGCCGCCGCTGGGATCCCAGCCGTCTGGCGTTTCTGGATGTCATAATCATTCAGGTGGCCATGGCTGAAATGCTCAATTTCCCGCAGATCCCGCTCAGGGTAACCATCAACGAGTATGTTGAACTTGCCAAACTGCTCAGCACACCCGCCAGCGGCAGTTTCGTAAACGGAATGCTGGACACCATCGTCAAGGACCTGTCCGGTCAGGGACGTATAAATAAGGAATTATAAACTAAAAAAACGATAGACAATTATGACTAACATGCTTTTACTCAATCCCTTCCAGATGACATATCAGGAAGTAGGCGTACACACTGTGAATTTTGTCCAGGCAGATCTTTCAGAACCCGCAACAGCAGCTTCTGAGGGTGGTCAGGCACAGGGCGGTATGTTCGGCGGTGCCGGCGGATTCCTGTGGATATTTCTTCTGCTCATTGTGATGATGATATTCATGCGTCCCCGTCAGGACAAGGAGGGCGAGAAGTTCCGCAACGCTCTGCAGAAAGAGCAGGATGTAGTTACCAGCTCAGGTATTTTCGGCAAGATCAAGGATATAGATGATGTATCCGTAACCCTAGAGATAGCTCAGGGCATGAAGATCAAGGTTGACAAGCGTTACGTCAATCCCGTTCCCACGGCTCAGCCCGTTAAGCCCGAGAAACCTTCACGCCGCAAGAAGCAGGATTCCAGCAAGGACGAGAAAGCAAAGGCTTAATCCTTAATAAATTACGCATGCGGGAGCAAGGAGATCCCAAATCCCGATTTGCAGCATTTTTAGGAAAAATCGGAGATTTCCTTCTGAAACTGATCAGAGGGGAATTCCTGGTTTTTCTGCTTTTTCTGGGCATCACTTTCTTTTTCTGGTGGTCACAGACCATGAATCAGAATTATGATACCCAGATGAAAATTCCCCTGATTGTGGCCGATGTCCCCGACAATATCCGCATTACGGAACAGCCTGCACGCCAGATTACCGTTTCATTGAGCGGCAAGGGTACATCACTCCGCAAATCCGGCCGTCGTGGCGAACACAAAATCCTGATGGTCAGTAATTCGGTCTTCAGCATGTCGCACGGTCACGCGTCGCTCTCCACATCGCGGCTGCGTGATTCCATATCGGCCATGCTCCCGGCATCGGTCCAAATCCGTTCAATATCTCCTGATTCGCTTGTATATCATTATGCCAATCAATTGAGCATGATGCTGCCCGTGGAGTTCGGCGGAACCACCGAGAGTCAGGACCAGTTCTTTCTGGAACGCATCGAATTCAGTCCGGACAGCATCAGGATAAGTGTTCTGGAGTCCGATACCGCCGAGCATCGGGCCATTGCCGGATCCGGGCAGATACAACTCTCATCGGACACCATAATCCGTGCTGTGCCTCTCAGACATGATCCCGGTGTGATTTACAGCCAGGATGAGGTGGTCATGACGGTGTTGTCGCAACAGTACACCGAGAAGAGCGTTGAGGTGCCTGTAACAGGCGTGAATTTCCCACATCATATGGCGCTCAAGTCGTTCCCGTCAAAGGCTGTCGTGACCTTCTGGGTCAAGATGTCCGAGTACGACAGAGTGACCGCTGCCGATTTTCAGGTGGTTGTAGATTATAACGATATTGCCGGCAGCGATGCGTCAAACGCACGTCTGCGTATTTATTCACAACCGGCCAATGTGCGTAATGTCCGTCTGCAGACGCGTACGGTTGACTATCTGATGGAGCGTACGGTCTATTGATATGAAGATTATCGGAATGACAGGCGGAATAGGGTGCGGCAAGAGCTATGTATCGGCCAAGATGCAACTGCTGGGCATTCCGGTGTATGATTCCGATACACGCGCCAAACTGCTTACCGCTACGGATCCGGTCATTAAGGAGGCACTTACTGAACTGGTGGGGCCTACGCTTTACTGCCCTTGCGGTTGCGGGGTTATGCAGAAGGAGGTCCTGGCAAAGTTCATTTTCGGCAATCCGGAGAATATGGCTCGGGTAAATGCTATCATCCATCCTCGGGTCCGTGAGGATTTCAAACGCTGGGCCGATGCTCAGGGAAGTAAGGAATTTTGCATACTCGAATCGGCTATACTCTTTGAGTCCGGCTTTGACGGTGAGGTTGATTATACGGTTTGTGTCGATGCTCCGCTGCCTCTGCGTATAAAACGTTGCGTAAAGCGCGATAATACTACTGAACAGGCTGTTGTGGCTCGCATCAACAGTCAGATGGATCAGGTGGAGAAGTGCAGACTGGCTGATTTTGTGATTGTGAATGATGATGTGCATGCTCTGGAGTCCCAGATATCGGCACTTATTGATAATGTAAGAAAACTTTAAATTATTAATGATATTATGCTTAACGAAATTCTGACTATTTCAGGCAAACCAAGCCTGTATAAACTGCTTACCCGCGGACGCGGTGCGCTTATTGTTGAGAACATTGACGAGACCAAGAAACGTCTGCCTATCCAGGGTACTGACAAGGTGGTATCACTTGGCGATATCTCTATCTTTACCGATGAGCGTGAGATGCCTTTGCGTGAGGTTTTCCTGGCTATTGAGGTCAAGTATGACAAGAAGGAGATTTCCTTTGACTGGCGCAAGGCATCGAATGACCAGCTCCTCAAGTTCTTTGGTGAGATCATTCCTGATTTTGACCGCGACCGCGTATATCCCAGCCATATCAAGAAGATTGCCGGCTGGTATGACCTTCTGGTAAAATACGGCGAGAACGATTTCAGCGAGCCCAAGGCTGAGGAAGAACCTAAGGAAGAATAAAAAACGACGCATTGGGAAATGACCCAATGCGTCGTTTTTTTACCATTTCTGGGAGTCATATAAAATATTATTTTATATGTGGTTTTTCTTGGTGGATTGTGAAAAAGTGTTTATCTTTGCGGTCGCAACTCCTTGGTAAACTAAAAGGACAATTAATGGAAAAGGTAACAGTATTAACATCGGACCAGCTGTATAACAGTTTTCTGGATCCTAAGTATATTCCCGCAGGTCAGAATAAGTATTATTTACGCAACACTCAGGTTTGCGCTCCCAAGGGTGGCTGGCGTCATCTTACCAGCAGCGAGATTGAGTCGCTCGTAAAGAATGACAACACGGCTATGAGTTGGGACAACATCCTGGTGACCGATGAGTTCGATCCCATGATGATCAAGAACAACAAGTTCTACGGATTCGTGCGTATCGGCCGCGTAACCGACAACGGACTTCAGTATCATGACCTGAGGCTCTCTTGCGGTATCACCAACAGTTCAATCCATTCATGCGATATAGGTGATGACTGCGCAATCCACAACGTGCACTACCTGTCACATTATATTATAGGTGACCGATGCATGCTCTTCAATATCCAGGAGATGTCCTGCACTGACCACGCCAAGTTCGGTAACGGCGTTATCAAGGAGGGTGAGGAAGAGGATGTACGCATCTGGCTGGAACTCATGAACGAGACCGGCTGCCGCAAGGTGCTTCCGTTTGACGGAATGATTGCGGCCGATGCCTACATGTGGGCCAAGTTTATCGATGACAAACGCCTGCAGGACCGCCTCAAAGCCATCACGCAGAGTTCTTTTGACAGCCGCCGCGGATTCTACGGAACCATAGGCTACGGCAACGTGATCAAGAACTGCTGGATCATCAAGGATGTAAAGATTGGCAACTGCTGCTACATAAAGGGTGCCAGCAAACTCAAGAACATAACTATCAACTCATCGGAGGTGGATCCCACCCAGATTGGTGAGAACGTGGTTCTGGTTAACGGAATCATAGGTTACGGATGCCGCATATTCTACTCGGTCATTGCCGTACGCTTTGTGCTGGGCAGTCATTCCAATCTTAAATACGGTGCCCGACTCATGAACTCGTTCATGGGTGATAACTCCACAATATCCTGCTGTGAGGTGCTTCACAACCTTATTTTCCCGGCCCACGAGCAGCATCACAACAACTCGTTCCTGATTGCCAGCGTGGTCAAGGGTCAGTCAAACCTGGCTGCCGGCGCTACCATCGGCTCAAACCATAATTCACGTACCAACGATAATGAGATTGAGGCTGGACGCGGATTCTGGCCCGGTCTTTGCGTGAGCGTAAAGCACTCGTGCAAATTTGCTTCATTCACGATGCTGGCCAAGGGCGCTTATCCCGCCGAGATGATCAACCCGTTCCCGTTTGCACTCATCAGCAATGACGAGGTTCACGGAGAGTTGCACGTAATACCCGCATTCTCATGGCTTTACAATATGTTCGCCATGGCGCGCAACAACTGGAAATACGCCACCCGCGATACCCGTGTGTTCAAGGTTCAGAACATCGAGTTTGATGCCTACGCACCGGATTCCATGGAGGAGGCCATCCAGGCCCGCAAACTGCTCGACATGTGGACCGCCAAGGCATGGTTGCGCCGTGAGGGTAAGAGTCTTGAAGGAATGACCGATGACGCACTTATGGATATCGGCCGAAACCTTTTGAACGGTGATCCGGATAAGATTGCAGATTTGGAGGTGCTGGGCGAGAATATGGAAAAATCACACCGCAAGGTTGTAATACTGCACCCCTACAAGGCATATCATGCTTATGGCGATATGCTTACCTATTATGCCGTCAAGAATATCGTGTCATATCTGGAGGAGCATGAGGATGAGACATTCCAGAGCATAAGCAAGCGTTTTGACGGTGACCGTGCACGCGTATGGTTCAATCTGGGCGGTCAGTTGATGTCAATGGAGGATGTAGACCAGTTGCGTTCCGATATCAAGGACGGCACGCTCAACACCTGGAAGGAGATACACCACCGTTACAACGAGATCTGGAAGAAATATCCTATAGACAAACTGCGTCATGCGTATATGTCACTTAAGCATATGCTTGGTGTAGAGACACTTACCGTTGATGACTGGAACAACGCCCTCAACAGGGGTATCGACCTGCAGCAGTATATCTTTGATCAGGTTTATGAGACCCGCAAGAAGGATTATCAGAATCCGTTCCGCAGGGCTACGTTCATGAATGAGGATGAGATGCTGGCTGCATGGGGCAATCTTGATGAGAACAGTTTCATCCTGAATCAGCGCAAGGAACTCAAGGAGTTTACCGAGCGAGTTCAGAGCATCCGCAAGCGCTTAATCCAAAAATGATACCATTAGGGACGGTTCCGTTTGGTACTGTTTTTCCAAAACGATACCAAACGGAACCGTCCCTAATGGTACTGAATTGAAATAACCTTAAAACAAATGATATGAATCTTAAAGAGAACAAGTACTCCCAGTACGCATTAGTACAGGAGATGATGGACACTGTTGAGACAGTAAAGAAGTTTGATCCCGCCTGCACCAGGGAGATTGCCGCCAAGGTTGCCAAGGCAGGAAAGGCATACTTTACCGGTGAGGGTTCAAGCCGAATCTTCCCCGCCAAGAACGCTCTGCGCAAGACCAAGCGTTGGGGCCTGGACCTGAACGCCCAGACCGACGGTTCATGGCAGTCACGCGAGTATGACCTGAGCAAATTTGCCGTATTCTTGGCTTCCAACTCAGGCCGCACCAAGGAGGTAACCCTGCTGGCCAAGAAACTGATGGAGGAGGGCAACGCACTGCGCTTTGGCCTTACCGCAAACCAGGATACGATACTTTCTACATTCTGTGCCCATACACACGTACTCAACTGCGGTTGGGAGCAGGCCGTTGCCGCTACCAAGAGCGTTGTTGAGCAGGCTCTCTACTACGAGTCAGTTCTGTGGAACATGGCCGGTAAGGATGTAAAGGCCGGTTTGGCTGCACTTCCTGCACAGATTGAGAAGGCTCTGACACTTCAGGTTCCCGCCGAGATTGTAGACTGGGTAAAGAAGGCCGAGACCATCTACTTTGCAGGTTACAATGACGGTGTGGCCGAGGAACTTACCCTTAAGACCAATGAGATTACCCGCCGCAAGAGCGACTTCCTGGAGGGCACATACGCACTGCACGGAATCGAGGAGGTAATGAAAGAGGGCGATATCATCTTCTGGGTTGATCCCATTGCCGATGAGTACGAGAAGATTCAGGAGTGCCTCATCAAGGGCGCAGGTGTGAAGGTGGTTGCAATTGCCGATCACGACACCCCGTTCCCCACAATCAAGACTCCCGCCGCAGGCGATTTCAACCCTTACGTATATCTGTGCGCAGGCTGGAACGTGCTGGTTGAGATAGGTATCGCTACCGGTATGGACCTGGATCATCCCAACCGTGCCCGCAAGGTAGGAAACGAAATACAGCTCTGAGAAGAGCCATACGATGTTTTTGATTCGTAACGAAACAGGGCCGGATTTGCTCCGGCCCTGTTTTATTAGTGTCAATCAGTTGCTTAGTTGCTCTGACTGATTTTTATCTCCAGTCTTTCAAAACTTCTGTTAGGCAAAACGATATCGGCTATCCTTTCAGACCCGGAATAGTTCTCTTTAACAGAGAGAAATGCCTTGTTCTCTTTCAGTTCTATCGAGAACCAATCCCATTCAAAGTAGTTGAATCCCATTGCAGGGTCAACCTCTTTGGGTTCAACAATTATGGAACGGGCTTCAATAATGCTGTCCATTACCGCATAATCGGGTTCCATCAGATAGAAGAAGAGGACCGAATCATTGTTCCTCACATAATGCAGATAACAGTTCTCGAACGGAATATCAACAGTGTCCTTTCCACCGTCCGGATTGAACTGTATTGTCTCAAAAGCAGCATCAGGGCCATCGGCGCATGATGTGTTCACAAGGACCTCGTTTCTGTCGCAGGAAAAGAACGCAAACACCGACAACAGAAACGGTAAATAAACAATACGTTTCATGTTTTTTGAATTTTGGTTTGCAAAGTTACATAATTATTTGTATATGTTGGTGATACATTCAATATTATATTGGAAAAAGCCCTCTGTGCCGTATGTATCGGTATGTGCTCTTGTCACAGGTCCGTTGTTGATATTGAATGATCCTTCATTATAGTAGCCGTCTATTCCTTTCTCCGGCCAACCCCAGTTACAGTGAACAAGGGGAATGGTTACATAAGATGACAGTACCCTCTTTCCGCCGCTGACCACATATACAGGAGTCATAGCCTTCATAGATCCGTCAATGATCCATGCATGGCCTCCCTCATAATATGTGTGGCTGAATTTTTCCCAGAAAATCAGATAATTCTTATATACATCTTTCTTGATAGCGCTTCCTGCTATGAGAACGGGGCGGCCGTTTGAAAGCGACTGTGAAACATCGGTCTTGTTATAATCTTTGTACAGGCCGGGGTTATATCCCAATCTGCTCAGATATCCGGGAATATCACTGAAATAGGCGCTGCTCTGTGTCTTACCATACTGAACATTGAGTCCTGCTCCTACATCGGACATAAGGTGTGATATGGTCTGGAATGTACTCAAGGTCTCATTTCCGCTTGGAGGCATCATGATGCTCCAGTTGTATGAGGCGGGATATCTCCAGTATGACATGAGTTGTGCCACCGCTGTCGCAGCACATCCTGTGGGAGCTTGTATGCCCGATATCACCGGAGTGTACAGGTTATAGGGGTTTGTCTGGCCCCATCTGACGCTGATCATCGGCGCAACGGTAACCACATAACTTGTCGGGCCGTACTCAACCCTCGGTTCGTCTTCTATTAATTCCAGTTCCGGCAGCACTCTGGCCTTGGTTCCGGCTATATCGTCTCCGGCCGCGATTTTGGCCAATGCGCTGCTTACCAGCGAATCCTGCATGCGTATGGCAAACTCTACCTGACGGTCATAAGCAGCCTCCAGGTTGCCGTAGAATTCTACGATTCCGGTAGACAGCAGGCTTTCATCTACATCTTCGCTGAAATCTATATGCCCCTCCGGGACAATAGCGAATATGGGGTCTGTCCTTCGGTCGGCCGACAGAATGGCATAACCGTCATCCTGGCCAAAGTTGAACACGTAGGCCACAGTGTCGGGATTTGCATCATCGGCCGATTTGGTCTTTTTGGCGCGGGTAACGGGCTTGACCGTAGATATGTTACGGGGCGCGGCGGCCTTGGTCTGATTGCCTGCATCCAGAAACTGAATGATAGACTGCGCATTCGCGGTTGCCTCATCGGCCGATATGCGGGGATTGGTTTTGTACCACGACAACGCCTTCAGTTCATCGGTTGTCAGTTCTTTACTCTGCTCATACTGAACGTTAAAACTCTCTGATGACTTGTCGCAGGAGACGGCAAAAGCCAGTGCGGCAAGTGAAAACAAGAATGATTTTTTCATTAATTGAAAAGTTAATAATAGGGTTAGGACTAATCGTAGCAAATGTAAAATTTATATTTTTACACCTGCTACCGTTAACTTTTTTTTTGGAACCAAATTCTACCAATGTATACATGGATTTCCTAAATAGATACAAACTATCCCCAAATGTGGAGGCGTTCAGCACGGAGCGTAATTCCGTGCTGCCTTATTACGTGGTGCAGCCTCATCAGGTTCATGGGTGTGTAATCCGCGAGGTTACTGACCCTCTTACTACGCGTGATGAGTTGGAAGGGGTGGATGCCCTGGTGACCGATGTGCCTGGCGTGGCAATATCAGTACGTACGGCCGATTGCATCCCGGTGCTGCTGTATGACCCTGTGCACAGGGCTGTTGCGGCGGTTCATGACGGATGGCGTGGCACGGTTCAGCGTCTCAGCCAGAAGGTGATTGCATTCATGCATGACAGGTATGGCACCGTTGCGGCCGATGTCAGGGCAGTAATAGGACCGGGTATAGGCCCTGACAGTTTCCAGGTGGGGCAGGAGGTGGCCGATGCTTTTGCCGATGCGGGCTTTCCTATGGCAGAGATTTTGTCTGACCGTGGTCCCAAGGCTCCTACGGCCTCTGATCCTATGGCTGGCGGTCTGCACATTGACCTTTGGCGGGCAAACCGGTGGCTGCTGGAGGAGGCCGGGGTGTTATCGGTCAACATTCAGGTGGCGGGCATATGCACGTATAAAAATAACGACCGCTACTTTTCCGCTCGCAGGGAGGGGACAAAGTGCGGTCGTATAATCAATTGTATAAAACTGCTCTGAATTTATTTCTCGCAGTCGCAGCCTATCATCTTCCAGAGGCCGGCAGCAACGGCAGCGCCGCACAGAGGAGCGACGATGAATATCCAGAGCTGGCTCAGGGCAGCACCGCCTGCAAATATGGCGGGACCTATTGAGCGGGCGGGATTGACTGATGTGCCTGTGTATCGGATGCAAACCAGATGAACCAGCACCAGAGTCAGACCGATTGCAAGGCCTGCAAAGTTACCGGCACCCTTCTTGGCATCGGTAGTACCCAGAACAACCAGTACGAATACGCAGGTGAATACCAACTCGGCTACAAAGCCTACGCCAGTTGAGATGCCCTCCTGGCATACGTTCTCACCCAGTCCGCCGGGAGTGATGCCAAACAGGATGGCAGCGCCGATGATTGCGCCGATAATCTGGAAAATCACGTACATGCAGGCATCCTTACCGCTCATGCGGCCAGACATCCAAACGCCCAGAGTGATGGCGGGATTGATGTGGCAGCCCGATATGCCGCCGATGGCATAAGCCATTGCAACTACTGCAAGACCGAATGCAAGAGCCGTTCCAACTACGCCGGGAACGCCGATGCCGGCAGGTGTGCAACCCAGGCTGACGGCAGCGCCGCAACCCATAAGAACCAGAACCATGGTTCCGATCATTTCAGCTAAGTACTTTTTCATAAATATCATTTAATTGGTTGATAGTGCTAAGTTAGTTATTTTTTTTGGTGACGCAAAAAGAAACGACCCCTTTGCGTCACTTTTCCATCGCCAGACTGATTCGCTGGCGTTCCAGGTCCACGCTCAGGACTTTTACCATCACTTGCTGCTGCAGTGAGACCACCTGTGTGGGGTCCTTGATGAACTTGCCGGGAGCCAGCTGCGATATGTGGATGAGTCCTTTTACATGTACGCCTATATCCACGAACGCGCCAAAATTGGTTATGTTACTGATTATTCCGGGCAGCACCATATCGGCTTTTACATCCTCAATGGTGTGGACCTCGTTTGAGAACTCGAATTTCTTTAACGGTCCGCGCGGGTCACGGCCCGGTTTTTCAAGTTCCTGCATTATGTCTGTCAGGGTGGGTATGCCAACCTTGTCAGTCACGTACTTGTTTATGTCAATCTTTGCGCGGAGTTCTGGGCTCTTCATGAGTTCCTGAACGGTGCACTTAAGGTCCTTGGCCATACGCTCCACGATGCCGTAACTCTCGGGATGCACGGCGCTGTTGTCCAGCGGCTGGTCGCTGTCCGGAACGCGCAGGAATCCCGCCGCCTGCTCAAACGCCTTGGCGCCCAGACGCGGCACCTTGAGCAGTTCCTTGCGGTTGTGGAACGGGCCGTTTGCCGTGCGGTAATCCACAATATTCTGCGCCAACTGCGGCCCCAGACCGCTTATATATGTAAGAAGGTGCGTGCTGGCGGTATTCAGGTTCACACCCACGCGGTTCACGCAACTAATCACCGTCTGGTCCAGCGAGTGCTTGAGGTCAGTCTGATTCACATCCTTCTGATACTGCCCCACGCCGATCGATGACGGATCAATCTTGACAAGTTCAGCCAGAGGATCCATAAGACGGCGGCCGATGGACACGGCACCGCGAACAGTTACGTCATAATCTGGGAACTCGTCGCGTGCGGTCTTGGAGGCCGAATAGATTGACGCTCCGTCCTCGTTTACGCTGAAAATCTGAACGTTTTTTGGCAGATGCAGATGCTCTACGAAATCCTTGGTCTCACGTCCGGCCGTGCCGTTGCCTATTGCGATTGCCTCGATATGATACTGTTCAACAAGAGTCTGGATTTTAGCGGCAGCCTGACGCGCCTCATTGTGGGGCGGGTGGGGGAATATTGCCTCATTGTGAAGGAGGTTTCCCTGCTGGTCCAGGCAGACCACCTTACAGCCCGTGCGAAATCCGGGGTCGATGCCCATAACGGCCTTCTGGCCTAGTGGAGAGGCCATCAGCAGTTGCTCCAGGTTGCGTGCGAATATCCTTATAGCCTCAGTGTCAGCCAATTCCTTCGACGATGCTGCAAACTCATTCTCGATTGACGGCTGCAGCAACCGGTAGTACGAATCCTCAACAGCCTCATCCACCAGTTGCGACATCTGGGATTTGCCGCGGACATAGTGTCTGGAGAGTGATTCAACCGCCTTGTCATCCTCAATCTCTATCGATACGCGCAGCAGTCCCTCAGCCTCGCCGCGGCGCATAGCCAGCAGACGGTGCGATGCGCATCGGCTCAAAGGCTCGTTAAAGTCAAACCAGTCGCGGAACTTCTGCGCATCGGCCTCCTTGCTCTTGACCACCTTGCTGTAAATGCGGGCTGTGCGGCGGTAGGCGTTGCGCACCTGGTTGCGCGTGCCCTCGTCCATTGATACCTGCTCGGCTATTATGTCCATGGCACCCTGGAGGGCTTCATCTACGTTTTGTACGCCTTTCTCTTTATTGATGTACTTGGCAGCCTCGCGGTCCAGCGGAACGTACTGGTTCTGCTTCATAACGAACTCGGCCAGCGGCTCCAGGCCCTTCTCGCGGGCGGCATCGGCACGGGTCTTGCGGTGCGGCTTGTAGGGGGCGTAGATGTCCTCAAGTTCCGTGGCATCCCAGCAGTGCTCAATGCGGTTTTTCAGCTCCGGAGTCAGTTTTTCCTGACTCTCTATTGTGCCGATGATAGTCTCTTTGCGCTTGGCCAGCGCCTCCAGCCGCTCCAGCGCATCGCTAACCTCGGTCACCTGGACCTCATCCATTCCGCCCGTGGATTCCTTGCGGTATCGGCTTATAAATGGTATCGTTGCGCCGTTCTCCAACAGTTTCAGCGTGTTCTCCACCTGGTTCTCCCGCAGGCCGGTCTCGCGCACGATTATGCTTACGTATTCCTTGTTCATATGATTGTATTCTTTCAGCAAATATAGCACGTTTTCTGCAATTCCCGCACTGGCTGGCCCGCGACCTCACCAAGTCGGATCGTAGCCATGTCGTTCTGTGAGCCAAGGAGT
>JAZSKR010000008.1:0-47301 GCA_045534955.1 Bacteroidaceae bacterium | reverse complement strand
CCCCGTGCCCCCCTGACCCCCTGACCTTAGGGAGTCAGAACGCAGGTGCAGCCATTTCTTTCCCTAAGGTGAACGGAAATTACGCTCTTCCGCGGGCTGCTGTGTGACCTTAGGGAGTCAGAACGCAGGTGCAGCCATTTTTCTCCCTAAGGTGAAGCAAAAATACGCTTGTACCTGCGTCACCCCGTGACCTTAGGGAGTTAGAACGCAGGTGCAAACGATTTCTTCCCTAAGGTAGGTGGGTGGGTGTGGTTGTTGATAATTTTTTTGCGGGTAATTTATAATATGTGGGGTGATTTTATAACTTTGCCTACAGAGCGTCAAAGAGGCGCTTTGCTGAAGTGGTGATACCTTGGAGAACACGCTTCGGGATTAGCTAATTTAATTACAGTCATATTATGGCAAAGAAAGAGATTGAGGGTGCGTCAGGCCCTCAGAATGCGGGTCTTAGTGAGAAGCTGAAGGCTCTGCAGGCTGCAACTGACAAGATTGAGAAGAGCTTCGGTAAGGGCTCCATCATGAAACTGGGTGACGAGAGCATTGAGAATGTGGACGTTATCTCTACGGGCTCCATCGGCCTTAACGCCGCACTTGGTGTGGGCGGTTATCCGCGTGGCAGGATAATCGAGATTTACGGTCCGGAGTCATCGGGTAAGACCACTCTGGCCATACATGCCATTGCCGAGGCTCAGAAAGCCGGCGGTATTGCAGCGTTCATCGATGCCGAGCATGCTTTTGACCGTTTCTACGCTGCCAAGCTGGGTGTGGATATCGACAACCTGTGGATTTCACAGCCCGATAACGGCGAGCAGGCCCTGGAGATTGCCGAGCAGCTGATCCGCTCATCGGCCATTGACATTATCGTAATTGACAGTGTGGCCGCACTTACCCCCAAGGCTGAGATTGAGGGCGATATGGGTGACAACAAGGTTGGTCTGCAGGCCCGTCTTATGAGCCAGGCTCTGCGCAAACTGACATCTACCATCAACAAAACCAATACTACCTGTATCTTTATCAACCAGTTACGTGAAAAGATTGGCGTGATGTTCGGTAATCCCGAGACAACCACCGGTGGTAATGCGCTCAAGTTCTACGCATCGGTCCGCCTGGATATCCGCCGCGTCACATCACTCAAGGACGGCGACGAGGTTGTTGGTAATCAGGTGCGCGTAAAGGTTGTAAAGAACAAGGTGGCACCTCCTTTCCGCAAGGCTGAGTTCGACATTATGTTCGGCGAGGGAATCTCTAAGAGCGGCGAGATTGTGGATTTGGGCGTTGAGTATGGCATCCTCAAAAAGAGCGGCTCATGGTTCAGCTACGGCGACACCCGCCTGGCACAGGGCCGCGACGCCACCAAGCAGCTCATGCAGGACAACCCCGAGCTGGCCGAGGAACTGGAGCAGAAAATCATGGCCGCCATCCTGGGCAACCCCCAGGAACCCGAGCCCGATGATGACTCTGAGATGATGAACGATTGATTAGTCAGAGAGTTCTAGTTAAAAGCGATCCATTCCGGGTCGCTTTTTTTGTTACTGTTGCTCCGCTCCCTCACTGACCTTAGGGAGAGAAATGGCTGCACCTGCGTTCTGGCTCCCTAAGGTGAGGGGGTAACGCAGGTACGAGCGTATTTTTTGCTCACCTTAGGGAGAAAAATGGCCGTACGTTCGTTCTGATTCCCTAAGGTGAGGGGGGAAGTTTGTGGGATGGTGTGTTTTCTGCGAACATTGGGGAGGAAAATACTTCATCGGGCGTATCGGGAATCGGACTAAATACTTATTTTTGCGAATGATATGTGACTAACACATTTGTTTGCAACTAAACCTAAACCATACATACTATGAAGGATCTTTTCCATGTTTGCATGACCGCGCACAAAGAGGTCATGATCAGAAATTTTGACGACGCTCGCGATTTCACTAATCTTATGGCATTGGCTGCGTTCAGAAATGACACCAGCATTCTTGCGGACTCCGTGATGTCTAACCACGTCCACTTTATCATTCTGTCCGAGTCGCCCAAGAAATTTTCGCTTTCGCTTCGGTATTCTTTGACCAAACATTTCAACTACATGTACGGAAGAACGGGCAGACTTTTTGATAAAAGAGTGTTTATCAGGAAGTTGGAGGGGACTAAGCATATTCAGATGGCCATAAACTATTGCCTGAGGAATGGCTTGCACCACGGCCAGAGTGAGACCGCTTTTGCTTACCCGTTCAGCACTTGTAATTACATTTTCTCGCGCGCCAGAGGCATCAAGGATCCGGGTCTGTCATACAATCGGGCCGAAATTCAATCGTATCTGCCAAAAAATGCCGACTTTCCGGACAATTTCGCCATTGATAATCAGGGTGTTATATCAAGGAGCACATTTCAGGAGATCAGGCTGGCCGAGTCTTGGTACGGTACGCCCACCAATTACATATACAATATGAATCGCCGCACCACCGAAGATTGGATAAAGGAACAGGAGAAGGATGATGTTACAGCCGATCCTATCACATTGAAAATCATAGAGAAAGGTGTGCAGTTTGATTCGGAGTCCGATATGCTCAAGAATGAAATGGGTGGCCGCGCGTCGGTGGTGAATATGAATGACCTGGAGGTTTGCTCGGTGGTGGACAACGATATTCTTGGCCGATACAAGACCAAGAGTATCTATCAGTTAAGTGATAAGCGCCGATGCCAGATCGCACAGGAACTCATACAGGATTGTCACATCAACGCCATCCAGGCCGCCCGCTGCGTCGCGATTCCAGTATCCATTCTGCCCGACGAATACCGTCCCAGAAAGTTCCGCGCATACTAGGAAAGCGCATTTTTCCTACTCACCTTAGGGAGAGAAATGGCTGCACCTGCGTTCTGGCTCCCCAAGGTCAGGGGGCAACGCAGGTACGGGCGTATTTTCCGCTCACCTTAGGGAAGAAAATGGCCGCACCTGCGTTCTAACTCCCTAAGGTCAGGGGGTAACGCAGGTACGGGCGTCTTTTCCGCTCACCTTAGGGAGAGAAATGGCTGCACCTGCGTTCTGGCTCCCCAAGGTCAGGGGGCAACGCAGGTACGGGCGTATTTTCCGGTCACCTTAGGGAGAGAAATGGCCGCACCTGCGTTCTGGCTCCCCAAGGTCAGGGGGCAACGCAGGTACGGGCGTATTTCCGGCTCACGTTAGGGAGAGAAATGGTTCTACGTGCGCTACAGTTCCCTAAGGTCAGGGGGTAACGCGGGAGCGGGTGCGGAAAATTCTGCCAAATCGTCACATCTGTCATGTCATCGGCCTTACAAATATCGTGGCACATCATTTGTACATACCATAGTGTCAAATTTTGAGTACAAACAAATAAAAACATACAACTATGGGAAAGATTATTGGAATTGATCTTGGAACCACTAACTCGTGCGTTTCAGTATTTGAGGGTAACGAGCCTGTCGTAATCGCTAACAGCGAGGGCAAGCGTACAACCCCTTCAATCGTGGCTTTCGTTGACGGCGGCGAGCGTAAGATTGGTGACCCGGCTAAGCGTCAGGCTATCACCAACCCGCAGCGTACCGTGTTCTCAATCAAGCGTTTCATGGGTGAGAACTGGGATCAGGTGCAGAAAGAGGTTGCCCGCGTACCTTATAAGGTAGTCAAGGGTGACAACAACATGCCGCGTGTGGACATTGACGGACGTCTGTACACCGCTCAGGAAATCAGCGCCATGATTCTGCAGAAAATGAAGAAGACCGCCGAGGATTATCTGGGTCAGGAGGTGACAGAGGCTGTCATTACAGTGCCTGCTTACTTCAGCGACTCACAGCGTCAGGCCACCAAGGAGGCCGGTCAGATTGCCGGTCTGGATGTAAAGCGTATCGTTAACGAGCCTACCGCTGCCGCTTTGGCATACGGTGTTGACAAGGCTAACAAGGATATGAAGATTGCCGTATTCGACCTGGGTGGCGGTACATTCGATATCTCCATTCTGGAGTTCGGCGGCGGCGTATTTGAGGTGCTTGCCACCAACGGTGATACCCACCTGGGCGGTGATGACTTTGACCAGGTAATCATCAACTGGCTGGTCGAGGAGTTCAAGAAGGACGAGGGTGCCGATCTGACTGCCGATCCTATGGCACTGCAGCGCCTTAAGGAGGCTGCCGAGAAGGCCAAGATCGAGCTGTCATCATCAACCAGCACCGAGATCAACCTGCCGTACATCATGCCGGTAGCCGGTGTTCCCCGTCACCTTGTAAAGACTCTGACACGTGCCAAGTTCGAGCAGTTGGCCAACGGTCTTATCCAGGCTTGCCTGGAGCCCTGCCGCAAGGCTATGAGTGATGCCGGTCTTAGCAACTCTGATATCGACGAGGTAATCCTGGTAGGTGGTTCAAGCCGTATCCCCGCCGTGCAGAAGCTGGTTGAAGACTTCTTCGGCAAGGTGCCCAGCAAGGGCGTCAACCCCGATGAGGTAGTAGCAGTAGGTGCTTCAATCCAGGGCGCCATCCTGAACAAGGAGGGTGGAGTAGGTGACATCGTCCTGCTGGATGTAACACCTCTTACAATGGGTATCGAAACCATGGGTGGTGTGATGACAAAACTGATTGATGCCAACACAACCATCCCGTGCAAGAAGAGTGAAATTTTCTCAACAGCTGCCGATAACCAGACAGCAGTAACCATTCACGTGCTGCAGGGTGAGCGTCCTATGGCAAGCCAGAACAAGTCCATCGGCCAGTTCAACCTGGAGGGCATAGCACCCGCACGCCGTGGTGTTCCTCAGATTGAGGTTACATTCGATATCGATGCCAACGGTATCCTTAAGGTATCGGCCAAGGATAAGGCTACAGGTAAGGAGCAGGCTATCCGCATAGAGGCCAGCTCAGGTCTGAGCAAGGAGGAGATTGACCGCATGAAAGCCGAGGCCGAGGCCAACGCCGATGCCGATAAGAAGGAGCGCGAGAAGGTCGATAAGCTCAACCAGGCCGACTCAATGATATTCCAGACCGAGCAGCAGTTGCAGGATCTGGGCGACAAGATCCCCGCCGACAAGAAGGCTCCTATCGAGAGCGCACTCAACGCCCTGAAGGATGCTCACAAGGCTCAGGATCTGGCCGCCATCGACAAGGCAATGGCCGAACTCAACACCGCCTTCCAGGCAGCCAGCGCCCAGATGTACCAGCAGAGCGGCGCACAGCCCGGTGCCGGTGCAGGCGCTCAGAGCGGTCCTCAGGACGCCGGTCAGAGTAGCTCAAGTAACGCCGGTGACAATGTCCAGGATGCTGACTTTGAAGAGGTTAAGTAAACCAACTAATTGATAAAAACCGCGCATTAGGGACTGTCCCTGGTGCGCGGTTTTCTTTTTTTCGCTACCTTTGAAAAAACAACCAGATATGTACAAGACAACAGGACAAAAGAACAGCCGCATAGAGGTGGCCGATGCCCTGCGCGGGCTGGCCGTAGCGGGAATAATACTGTTCCACTCGGTAGAGCATTTCAATACGTTCGCACGCGGGATAAAATACACCTTGCCGTGCGACGGAACGGTTTTCAATGTATTGCAGGCACTGCTTTCGGGTAAGATGTACGGAATTTTTGCCATACTTTTTGGCCTGAGTTTCTTTATTATGCGCGATAATCAGGAGCAGAAGGGCAGGGATTTCTCTCTCCGTTTTGCCTGGCGAATGGTGCTGCTGTTCCTCTTTGGCGTGCTCAACGTCTGCTTCTATGATGGCGACATCCTTATTACTTACGCCATCCTGGGCCTGTTGCTTATCCCGGCCGGGTACCTGAGCAACCGTTGGCTGTGGGCAATCACAATAATCCTGCTGCTGCAACCCCTGGAGATATACTCTCATCTCACCGACTGGCACCCTGACTCCCGATGGGTGGGCATGGGCTATATGAAACTCATGCAGGGGCACGATACCTTCTGGCATTCGGCTGTAACTAATTTAAGGTACGGAATCACAACCACGCTGGGATGGTTCTGGACCCACGGCCGCATTACCCAGACGCTCGGCCTGTTCTATCTGGGATTGCTGTTTGGCCGCCTGAGGCTGTTCTACAACGAGGGCAACAATCTCAAGATATGGCGAGTGCTGCTGGTGGTATCGGCCGTACTGGTAATCTGCGGTGCTTTCATCAAATTCGGCAAGTACGACGACCTGATTCATCCCATGTGGAATCTGGCCATCCTGATACTCATCCTTTCTGTTGGAGTGCTGATGTGGTACAGGTTTGACGGGTTCAAGAGAGTATTCGGAAAACTGGGATTCTTTGGCCGAATGAGCCTTACCAACTACCTGCTGCAGTCCATCCTGGGCAGTTTCATCTTCTACCAGTGGGGCCTCAGCATGTACAACACCCTGGGCACCACTTGGTCCGCGCTGGTGGGCATCGGAATGATAGTATTCCAATACTGGCTGCTCAAAATGTGGTCCCGCAAGCACGAACGCGGCCCACTGGAAGGCTTGTGGCGCCGCCTCACCTGGATCGGCTCAAAATAAGCGCGTCAATAGCAACCGTACCTGTGTGGTTTACTATCTCAACGGTATGGTTGCCCTTTTTCTTTGCCTTGTATCGGAACACAACCTGTTGGGGCTTGTAACCGTTTGGATCATTGAGTGATACGGTATGTATTTCACCGTCTATACTGATTGTCATATCGCTAAAGTCCGGACCTGTAGGGGCTATCAGATCCATGCTTTTGCCATAGAATTCGGTACGCCACACATCGCCTGCGTTTGATGATACATACAGGTCGTTGTTGTAATCGCCCTGGCCCAGGTTGCACCGATGCTCCCATCCGATGGTAGTCACTCCGGGGTCATCGTCATTGAAAAGGGCTTTGTCATGTGTTATCCGCAAGACCTTGAATCCGTTGGCAAGCCGTTCATCGCTGATTCCCTGATAAGGCTGCAGTTGTGTTCCGGCCGATACCGAAAGCCCCGCATCGGACTGCCTGAAACTGATACGCGCCTTGGGTTGCCCTATAAGTTCCACCTTGCTTACCTTTCCGATGGTAGCCGAATTTGTTGAAAGAGCATCCAGATTCATCTCGGTTCCGTCCCAACTGTACAGCATTGCATAAACAAAACCTCCGTTCCGGGTATAGATCACATTGTCATTGCCCCATGTCTCAAACGGGCGGGAACCATATACGGCATCGGCGTTGACCTTGAGCCAACTGCCTATATCCTGACAAATCTGTCTGGCTTCAGGGTCGATATTTCCGCCTGCACGCTGGGTGATATTGAGCAGCAGCGACCCGTTGCGGGACACATTCTGCATAAGCCGGGTGATGATTTCGTGGGCCGGGCGGTACGGAACACCTTTCTTATAATGCCATTCCTGCAGGCTTACCTCAGTCTGAAAGGGGTATGCCATGATCTGGTCCTCGGTAAAGAACTCAGTGCTCTTAAGCAGGCTTCGGTCCACCAGCGGAAGCAGCTCGGGTGAATTCTGGAAACTGTCATAACGCCCGCCAACTCCCTTAAAAGTGGCAACTACCTGATTCCTGCCGTCATCCCTCTTGGAGGCTATGTTGTAGAAATTCTCTATTATCTGCGGAGTGAGTTTACCCAATCCCATATTGATGCCCAGATCTACCTGCGAATCGCCGGCATGGTCATCAAAATATATCATGTCCGGCTGATACTTGCGGATGGCATCATCCACACGGTACATGAACTGGGTGGCAAACGGAGTCTCCAGTGAGTTCCTGCCATTGCGATGCACCGGCCCGTACAGGTCAACCGGGTCCAGTCCTTCCCACCATTTGCCTATGCCGTCAGCGGCAGTAAGGTTGGCATCGTATGGGATTCCGGCATTGGGGCCGTTGCGGTCACTGCGGTAGCGGACGGTCATAAACTGGCCGTAAGTACGTGCCGGAGTGGCGTGGAATCCTATTCCAAAGGGCATATCATACTTGCGTGCGGTCTCAGCCCAGATTCCCACCACATCCTTTTTGGGTCCTACATTGACCGAATTCCAGGGCTGATACTTGCTGTCCCAGCAGTCAAAGTTGTCATGATGGTTACCCATGGCAACGAAATACCTGGCCCCCATATCCTTGTAAAGCCGCATCAGGTCATCGGGGTCCCATGCATCGATGTTCCAGTCCCGGCACAACTCCTTGTAGCCGTAAACCGATGGGTGTCCGTAATGCTCCAGATGATATCGGTACTGCTCGCTGCCCTCCTGATACATGCCTCTGGAATACCAGTCGCCATCCTCGGCCTGAGACTGCGGGTCCCAGTGCGACCAGGCACCGAACTTGGCCTCCCGCCACCACTCAGGAACATTGTAATAACGGCTCAGCGTGTCCCAATTGGAAGTGTAAGGACCTTCCTCGGGCTTGAACTGGGGTAGGTTCCAGAGAGTGTTGTCGTGGATTACGGGTACCGGGCCGCTGTAACTTATACGGCCGTCGGGATTTATCACAATCTTTTCCAGCACAATCTCCGGATCCACCATCCAGACTTTAAGAGTATGGATTCCGGGATTATCAACGGTTATCTGTGTATCCAGCCAACGCAGGTTGTCAAATACCTCATCACGCATCTGACGGTTGCCGTTGCGCAGCGGATAGTTATGCGCCTGAGGCAGGGGCTTGAGGACCTTTGAACGTGCCAGGTTCTGCTGGGTATATTCGCTGAACTCATCGTGAAGACCCTGACGGGCGTCAATCACCATCGGATCTCCGTCATCGACCGATATTGCAAGCCTTAGTCCTCTGGACGGATTGACATCCTGAGTGGGCAGAATACCCAGACAAACGATCTGGCTGCCGGTCTCATGCAGATATATGTCATATTCCAGATGCGGGGCCGATTTTATATCCGTGAGTGATGCCGACGAAGCATTGTTGGGCCAGATACCCATACAGCCTGCTCCACGCCCCAGGTCAGGCAATAGTCTCCATGCAGCATCCTTGCCCGGAATGTTGGCGGCCGGCTTTAATACATCCACGCCATATTCGCCTGCCATTGTACCGAAATAGGGTCTTGATGCTGTCGGCAGATTGCCGTTTACCGCCTCCACCTTGATGGGTATTTCTGTGTCCGAATCCTTCTGCCGTACGGTTATCAGAGCCTCAGAGCGTCCCATGGGAGCTTTGCTCCAGTCAATATGGACTTTAATCCGATATTGAAACATATCATCAAGACTTCCCTCTGTATGTCCGTCAAACAGAATCCAGTCCTTATCGGCGGTTACGGTAAAATCGGCCGTCCCGATTCCGCGGTTAAAAAGAAGGATATAGTATTTCTGGTTTCCCATAGCGTCAAAGACCGGCAGATGTGCCTGTGCAGTAAGATCCCTTATGGAACGCCGCATCTCCCTGCGGAGTCCGGTACCCTCGACAGCCTCTGTCTGGGGTTCAATCAACGGCCAGGCCAGTTCGCTACCCTCAACCTCTACAGCCAGAGAGGCGGTCTGCTGAGCCTTGACATGGTAGAGAGTGGGCAGACGGTTATCATTCGGCATAGACCACTGGACATAACCTATATGCTTGTCGGACATCATGTTCTTCCATTTTCCGCCAGCCAGAGTGTTGTTGTAGTAGTCTGACAGTTCCTTGTCCCTTTCAAACAGCTGTTTGATATGATAATCGGCCAGATTATTGGCAGCAGTATTGCCCTGAAGCGCATAGATGTTGTTCTGCTGGGCCATGAGCCACATCTTACCCACACCGGCCGATGCCACTGCCGGATAATAGACCAGTTCAAAGAAAGCATCCGAGTATCGGTCCGGAATGAGCGGCTTGAGTGCTTCGGCCCGTTCCTGGACTTCATCCCACAGACGCATCTGCCGGTTAAGTTCATCGTAGTTCTCGTAACTGAAAATGCCGGTACTCTGAACCTCCGGTTTGCGCATCAGATTGAGTTTGGGATACCTCGATACTATCCAGGCTATCTCTTGGGCATGTTCCTTTCCGAAATTCTGTTCTGCCCAAGAGAGTGTATAATTAAAAGTGTCATCGGGCCCTATGGCATCAGGGTCCCATGCATAGTGCATGATAAAGTCTATGGGCAGTTCCTTGGGCTTGAGGTCACCCACATTTATTATCCACAGGTCGTCTATTCCTGTGCGGTATGCCAGACTTAACTGCTCGCGCAGTTTGGGTATGGTTGTGGTATTTATCCAGCGGTCATTCCATGGGCCGCCGTTCATATCTATATGGTAGTACATTCCTAGTCCGCCCTTGCGGTTAAGTTCCTTTTCTGGGCCGGTGCGGCGTATATAACCCCAGTTGTTGTCACAAAACATCAGCAGGACATCGTCCGGGCTGGTCATTCCTGATTCGTAATACCTCTGGACCTCGGTGAACAGAGCCCACATCTGGGGCACCTCACTCGCGTCCTTGCCATATACATCACTGATGATGCTGCGCTGGTCACGGATCACGTCATAGAGCACCTGAGTATTCTGCTCGTCGTTACCCTGACCCATAGGTACGTCACCGTCACCTCGCATACCTATTGTAATAAGGTTCTCAAACTTACTGTTGCGCTCCAGTCCTTCACGCCAGAATCTTTTAAGATTGTCGGCATTTGTCACATAGTCCCATATTCCAACCTGTTCCTGACGGCTGGTGTATTCCTGCTGGGCACGCATCATTGGCTCATGATGCGATGTACCCATAATCACTCCGTATTCATCGGCCAGGGCAGGGCTTCGGGGATCATCCTCATTGAATGCCTTACCCCACATGGCAGGCCACAGATAGTTGGCCTTGAGTCTGAGAATCAGTTCGAACATATGGGCGTACATCACGCTGTTCTGACCGTTACGAGTACCTTCCTCCTTGAATTTTGCATCGCTCCATCCGCTGAACGAGGGGCTTTCATCGTTTATGAAAATACCGCGGTAACGCACTTTGGGCGATGGCTGGACATATCGTCCGGCCTTAACGGTAAGTATATCATGCTGCGTTGCGGGGACATCGGCCCACCAGTACCAGGGCGATACACCTATGTTTTCGGATACATCGTATAATCCGTATATGGTGCCGCGCCTGTCGCTGCCTGCAATTACCAGACTGCCGTCAATGACCTCGATCACAAATGATTCCCGCTGGCCTGCAATTCCTTTTACATCAAGTTTTCCTTTTTTGATAAGTCTGTCTATTACATTGCTGGAGCCGATGGTGCCGGCTATCACACAGCCTTTGGATGGCTTATCGGACGTGATTACCACTGCTGCGGTTCCAGTTACCCGCTCCAGATCCAGGGCCAGGTCAGATGCAGCGCGTTTTACTCCCTTCCAATCGTTGTCCGATACTAGTATGGAAGCGCTTTTTCCGCCTTGAGCCAGCGTAAAATCACTCTTGCCGGCCTTGTCAAAACTTATGTATTCACCTGGTGTCCAGGCTTTTGATGACAGTTGGGCACTGACAGTCCCACAGAATAACAGGAATAGGCAGGTTAGTCTTGACTTCATGATCAAATTATTATTGCACAGTGAAACACCAGTTACAAAAATAGTAAGATTTACGTGAAAATGGACTATTTTTGCAAGTATCAAACAATTTGAGTTCTACAGATGAAAAAACTGTTTATCATTGCCCTGACTTCCTTAATGCTCACAGCATGCGGAAACAAACAAAACAACACTATGAGTACAACAATCACACCTAACCCGCAGAACGCTCTGCGCGCACAGCAGTTCCTCAAGAACGCTGAGACCTATTTCCTGGCAACAGTTGACGGCGACCAGCCTCACGTTCGTCCGTTCGGAACCGCCGAGATCTTTGAGGGCCGGCTCTACATCCAGACCGGCAAGTCCAAGAACGTCTACAAGCAGCTCAAAGCCAATCCCAAGGCCGAAATCTGCGCCTACAAGGACGGCAAGTGGATCCGCATCGAGTGCGAACTCATCCCCGATGACCGTGTATCGGCCAAGAAGGATATGCTTGACAAGAACGAGTCGCTGCGTTCCATGTACAACGAGAACGATGACAACACCATAGTTCTCTACCTGCAGAACGCCACCGCCACCATATCGTCATTTACATCGGAGCCCGAGACATTCACGTTCTGATACACATGTGTAAGGAGATTTATTTTGCAGCCGGCTGTTTCTGGGGAGCCGAAAAATACCTCAAACTCATTCGCGGAGTGATGAGCACCGAGGTGGGTTTTGCCAACGGAAACACTCCGGACCCCACTTACAAGGAGGTCTATACCGATACCACCGGCTATGCCGAGTGCGTTCACGTGACGTATGATCCGCAGGTTATTGGTATCGGTAAACTGACCCGGATCTATTTCAAGGCAATAGACCCCACCAGCCTGAACAAGCAGGGTGAGGATGAGGGAACGCGTTATCGCACAGGTGTTTACTATGCTCCCGATACTGACGCGGCTACGGTTGAACTCTTGAAGACAGTATTTGCCGAGCAACAGCAGGCACTCGAACCCGGCCAGAAACTGGCAGTCGAGTTGCTGCCCCTAAAGAACTTCTACCGCGCCGAGGAGTATCATCAGGACTACCTCGACAAGAACCCCACGGGCTACTGTCACCTGACTCCAGCACTCTTCCGTCTGGCTGCCGAATCCAACTGACACTCATAAATTGGACACATTCAAGGAAGCGGTATTCAAAGCGGTAGCCATGATTCCCAAGGGGAGAGTGGCATCTTACGGGCAGGTGGCGCAGATGGCAGGCTATCCCGAGGGAGCCGCCCGCGCCGTTGGTAACGCACTGCACACCAATACCGATTCCGTGAAAACGCCCTGCCACCGTGTGGTCACATCCAGCGGACAGATGGGCTCCAACTACGGATTCGGAGGCCCGGAACTCCAGCGCTCCATACTTAAAACCGAGGGCGTGAAGTTTATCGGAGAAAGGGTCGATATGGCCCAGTCCGGCATAGTGATTGAGGACCATCCGCTCATCCCGTTCCTGCCCGCAGGCGCCACAATCCTGTTCCTGGGCAGTTTCCCGCCGCCCATGGCCCGATGGTCAATGGATTTCTTTTACCCCAACTGGATAAACGATTTCTGGCGCATCCAGGGCCTGATCCATTTTGACGATCCGCATCATTTTGAGGAGGTTGGAGCCAAACGTTTTGACCGACAATTGATTACGCAGTTCTGTGCCGACCATGGACTGGCGTTTTTTGACACCGCCTCAAAGGTATGTCGCCTCAAAGGCAACGCCAGCGACGAGTTCCTGCTCATCATCAAGCCAGCCCCGATAGCCGACATGCTCCAAACCATGCCCCGCTGCCGCACCATCGTAACCACCGGCGGCAAGTCATCCGACGAATTTCTCTCCATCCTCAAGACTCTGGAGTCCGATGGTCGCGCATCGGCCCAGGGTGTTGATGCCCCGCCGGCACCCTCCGCCAAAACCCCAATCACGATCGATGACCGCCCCATAGAGTGGTGGAGAATGCCCTCCACCTCCCGGGCATACCCAATGTCGCTCCAATCCAAAGCCGCCGCCTACCGCCAGCTCTTCCCCTCCCGTTAATCCCGCCCGCCGCCCGTCTGCTCATCGGCCCCCGCCAGCCCATCGGCCCCCGCGCGCTTTTCCCGCCAAAGTGTCCCACAACGACCTGCTCTGTGAGCCTTGTGGGGCCGATGCGTGTGGGACACGAGCCTCAGATGAGGGTGTGTAACACAAAGAACCCCTCTACAGAGCTTGTGAGAGGGGTGCTTGTGGGACACTTTGCCGGAAAGCGAACTTATTCGGCAGGGGGAGTGAGCCGGAAAACAATACGGAAACTGCCGTCGTTAAAGCTGGTGCTGGTAATACGGAACTCACCTATCTGAGAGGTGTGCTCCACGTGCGAGCCCAGACAAGGGCACACATCGTAATCACCCACATAAACCAGGCGCAGAGTATCGCTGGCATCCTTGGGCAGACGGCTCAGGTCAATGCCATCGGGTATCTCATCGCGCGTAACGTATTTGGAAATCACGGGCAGATCCTGGCCGATGACCTCGTTCACGCGGGCTTCGACCTGGCGCACCTGCTCATCGGTCAAAGGCTCCGGCAAATCATAATTGCACTTGCTCTTTTTGCGCTCAATGTGGTTCACTCTGGAACGCCCGCAATGGAACATATTGTCCATAGTGCGGTTCAGGATGTGCTCTGCAGTATGCGCAGGAGGGTATTCATCCTTATTATGAGAATTCAGAATCGGCTCTTCCATATTGCAAATGTATGGAAAATACCCCATACCTGCGTTTTCTCTCCCGCCAAAGTGTCTCACAACGACCTGCTCTGTGGGCCTTGTGGGGCCGATGCGTGTGGGACACGAGCCTCAGATGAGGGTGTGTAACACAAAGAACCCATCCACAGAGCTTGTGAGCGGGGTGCGTGTGGGACACTTTGGCGGGGAGACGGACCGATGCGCGCGGAGGCTCAGCGAACGTACTTGCGGATCTCAGTCTCGGGCAGCCTGCATAGCGTAGATAACTGACGGAATGAGAGATAGTATTGGCGGCGGAGTTCCTGAGCCAGTTCCAGGCGCTGGTTGGTGTTGAGCCATCGGGAACTGTGCTTATGGAAAAGTGAATAGCACACAGCGGCGCTGATTTTCCGGGCCTCGATATCCTCAATCATCATTCCGCGCACCTTTGACATTTTAGTAGTCACGGCGTCATCCTTCCTTTTGCTGTTGGAAAGGAAAACGCGATAACAGTTGTGAGTTTGGTAAATAGACTCAAACAGCTCAACATCAATATAATTTTGAGGCAGAAGGAATCCGTTGCAAATCAGCCAGTTATCCGGCACCTTCTTTCTCGAATGGAGCATCGCCTCCTTTTGTCGGGCGTTCAGAGTTCCTATCGGCACTGGATCACGGACGACCCCGTTTTCATCGGCACACCAAATGGGGAGGGAATTATCGGTCCGGAAGTAGAGTGACCCGCTGCCCCAAATGTAATCGTATGGCATCACTTTCTTGCCGTCTTTTGTGGCCTGGATGATTGTGTAAACGGCTACATTCCGGAGGTAATCCTCTGATTTTACGGGATATAGCTCATAGTTCAGGATCACGTCATAGAGGCTTCCGCGGTTGGCGGCAATGTACCTGAGCGTGGAGAGCAGGTAGGCGTTCTTGAATTTGATGCAGTCATGCTCAGTGCCGTATAGCAACACGTGCGGATGGGTGTCCTCGATAGAGAAGGATACCACCTCGGCCGATGAGTTGGCCGCACATACACCTATTCTGTTGAATGCTGCATAGAAATCTTTAGTCGAAATAATGAAATTCCGCGAGTCGTCGCCGTTGGCGAACATGTGATAGAAATTGGATTTGTTTTCCATATTGAATTAGGTTTGTGTGTTCATTAATATCGGATCTGGTATCGGCAAACAAGGGTCCGGGTACTTCAATCTTTTGCAAAGATGGCGGTTTGAGCGGGATATTCCAAGGATTGATGCGTTTTTTTTCCTCTCTCCGCCAAAGTGTCCCACACTCATCGGCTCGAGAATACGTTAGCACGCGGGTGGTTGTGGGACACACCCCCGAGATGAGGGGATGTAACACAACGAACCCATCCACAAGGCTTGTGAGCGGGGTGAGTGTGGGACACTTTGGCGGGGAGAGCGCGCTGGGGCCGATGGGCGCAGAGGGGCCGATGGGCGCCTGCCGAGGAGTTAGCGGGTGGGGAGGGGTTGGCCGTTGGCGATGGCGCGGATGTAGCGCTTGGTTACGCTGTGGGCGGGGCCGGGCATGGAGCCGTGGTCAAAGCCGTCAAACTCATATAGGAACACGTTCTCGTTGCCGTTCAGCTTCATCATGCGCCAGAAATAGGCCTGCTCCTCGTATCGGCCGTAAAGTTCCAGTTCGCGGTCACCGGAGAGTACCAGCATGGGCATAGGTATTTTCCTTACAAAATAGAGCGGGGCGGTGTCGTCGATGCGGGGTTGGAGCGGACCCACTCCGGAGTCCTTGCGTACATTATAATGGGTAATCACCTGCGCGCTGTAGGGGAATACGCCTGCAATACGGTCGGCATCGATTCCGTATTTTTCCAGGTAATGTTTGTCAAGTACAATCATATCAATCAGATAACCTCCGGCGGAGTGACCGGCCAGGAATATCTTGCTGGTGCTGCCTCCACGCTTCTCCACCTCGCGGAAGGCCCATGCCACGGCGGCTGCGGCGTCATCGATCACCTCGTAGATTGTGGCGTTGGGGAGCAGGCGGTAGTTTACACCTATTATACCTAGGCCGCTGTTCTGGAGTTCGGCGGGGATTTCCTTGCTGCCGCTAACTATGGCTCCTCCGTGGAACCAGACCACTGTGGGAAAATCCTTTACATTCTCGGGGTAGTAGAAATCCACTTTGCAGCGCTCGCGGGCGTATTCGTTGGCAACGGCCTCACGATAAGGGATGTCGCGCTCGGTGGTGTAGGTTATCTGCGGCCTGCGGTTTTGGGCATCGGCCATGATGAATGCTGTCATGAGCGACATCAGAATGGTTAGTTTGGCTTTCATAATTCACAATGTTTTGGACAAATATATGAAATGTTTGCCAAAGTGTCCCACACTCATCGGCCCAAGAATACGTTAGAACGCGGGTGGTTGTGGGACACACCCTCGAGATGAGGGTATGTAACACAGCGAACCCCTCCAGAAGGCTCAGGAACGGGGTGAGTGTGGGACACTTTGGCGGGGTGGTGAGAGCCGGGGAGAAGGAAAGAGAGCCGGAAGAGAGAGCGGGAGAAACACCCTAAAAGAAAAAACAGAGGCCGGATATTTTGGTTGTAAAGTTTCTTTGCACTAATTTTACGTCAATTTACAAAACAGAGGACATGCGTATGAGAAAAATTCTACTTTTTTCAATTTTGGGTCTGCTGGGAATGCAGGCTAAGTCACAGGATATTCCGGAGTATTGTCTGGAGAATGATGTAGTTCACCGCTATCTTACTGAGGTTCAGTATGATCCCAATGACTACTCTTACTCAAAAATCAGGGATTACTGCTATGATTACCCCTGGAACTGGGAGGTTCTGGGTAACGGAGTGAGACTGGATTTCCCCAAGCCTGTGCCTTTCAAGTTCAAAGAGGCTGTCAGCAGCGCAAGAACACTGTATATCAGTGAGTATGAGGATTATGAGGGTGCCTGGACATATGCTTTGGGCCAGGATGTTGATACACTCGATGTTTACAACCTCATCCCCGGCCGTACCTATCTCTGGAAGACGGTCTATGACAATGCGGGCGTGATGACAGTTGCCGAGTCGGGCGTTTTCAAGACCACCGGTCATCTGCGTATGCTCAAGATTGACAATGTGTTCAACGTTCGCGATATGGGCGGTTGGATCGGTCTGGGCGGCAAGCCTCTCAAGTACGGAAAGATTGTCCGCGGATCCAGGCTTAACGTGAACAGTTCCAAAACCCTTATGATCACCCAGAACGGTATCAATGAGTTGCGCAAGGTTGGTGTGCGCTCGGAGTTGGATATGCGTGACGCCAGCAACTCTGTCAACGCCACACACGCTTTCTTTGGCGATGACTGCCCGATACTCAACGTGAACGCAGCTTACAACAGCCGTATCGCCACATTCGCAAACGGTCCCCAGAGCATACAGGGTATCAATCAGTTGATTGCCTGGCTCAAGGAGGGCAAGCCCGTTTACCTGCACTGCTCGGTAGGTGCTGACCGTACCGGAACCGTTGCCTATCTGGTGGGCGCCCTTTGCGGTATGAGCGAGGATGCTCTCTGCAAGGAGTTCGAGCTGACATCTTTCTCGGGCGATAAGATTGAGAATGAGAGGGATAGACCAAATTATGAGCGCCTCATCCGCCAG
Source organism: Bacteroidaceae bacterium (assembly GCA_045534955.1). GTDB lineage: Bacteria > Bacteroidota > Bacteroidia > Bacteroidales > Bacteroidaceae > Colenecus. The sequence continues at coordinate 29,556 of JAZSKR010000008.1, read as the reverse complement.
AGAGACTATACCGGCCGTCTGGACCCCAATGACAACAATGAGAGTTACAAGTTCGCCAAGATGGTGGACAAGATCAAGACATACCCCGGCGCAACCCTGCAGCAGAAAGTTTACTATCACCTCAAGACCGGTGTCAACGGCACAAAGGTGTCTGAGGCCGATCTGCGCTGGCTCATCAAGGAGATGACAGGTTTCGTGATGGTTGAGGGTATCGGCCTTGGCGGATTCGAGGGCGCAGAGCTTGAGATGGAACCCGCCGACGAGTTGCAGCTTACTCCCCAACTCAAACCGGCCGATGCGGATACACTGAGCGGAATAAAGTTCACATCTTCAAATCCCGCCGTTGCCACAGTATCCCAGACCGGACTTGTCACAGCGGTAAGAGGCGGTACAACCACAATCACCGTATCGTGTGACGGCGTATCGGCCAAAATGACCGTAACCGTTCCCGTTGTTGAGGCCGATGTACCCGCGTACGCACTTTACAACAATGTGAAGTGCCCCATAACCAACAAGAACAGGATCAACAACGGATCGTTCGAGTACGCAATACCTCTTTACTACTGGTACAGCGGCACCAAGGCCGATCTGACCGCAGCGGCATTCGATGTAAAGCCTTACGCCACCGGTGACAGCGTCTATATCGAGTCAAAGGTGGACGGCGAACCCTCATCCACAGGCTCCATCCGCACCGAATGGAAGGTTTCCAAGAACAAGGATTACGTATTCGGCTACAGGGTCAAGAACTCCACCGACCTCAAGACAGAGAACAATGAGAACCTGGTACTCATGCTCACCACATCAACTTCAGAGACCGGTGAAATCCTTGCATATCCGTCTTATGACGGCAACTGGACCGATATCCAGGTGATATTCAACAGCGGTAACTACACCCGTCTGCGCGCTGTGTTCAGCCACCTGAGCCAGAACGGCAACAACACCTGCTTTGACGGATTCTACCTGGCCGAGATAGACCTGAGCACAGGCATCAGGCAGTCGGCAGCACCCGCAGTCCAGGAGGATGAGGTTTATGACCTTCTGGGCCGTAAGGTTCCGGCCGATACCAAGGGCATCCTTATCCGCAACGGAAAGAAATACATTAATTATTAACCCTATAAAACAACTGAAATGAAAAAATTTAGAATTGCTTCTATTCTGAGTCTTGCACTCGTAATGGGTGCCATGACACTGACATCATGCGGTTCAACCGGTTCTGCCACAAAGCAGAAGGGCATAGTTCTGCAGGAGGGTGACCGTGCCACTCTGACCAATGAGGGCGGTTATACCACAATCGCTCTGCCTCAGGAGAGGACATCGGAGGATATGGCCCTTTATGACACCGACGTTCTGGGCTACCTGCTCAAGTCAAACGCTCAGATCACAACCGATGGCGGTACATGGGGTAACGACCGTATATACTACTATCTGCACAACTCAAAGGAGTGGCTCCACTTGGGTGTTTACGCCAATCCTTATGAGATGGAGATGACCAAGGTTAAGGCTATCCGTATCGCCAACAGCCGCAAGCGTCTGAGAGATTTCGTTGACCAGATGCCTTTGCTTGCAAACTCAAAGGAGAAGAAGGCCGATCAGGGCTTCCAGGATGAGATTGAGTTCGGCAGCAGCTACTATATCTTCATCGAGATCGTGCTGAACGACTGATCGGATACCGTAATACAAAAAACGGCGTGGCTTTGACAAGTCATGCCGTTTTTTTATATCTTTGAGACTCAAAGACCTAATTACATTATTGACTTATGAGAAAAATTTGCTTTGTTTCAGTCCTGTCCTTGCTGGCTGTAGCAGTCGGCGCCCAGAATCCGGTGCAGTACAGCGTAGAAAATGAGATTACCCACGCATACCTGACCGATTTCAGTTATGACACCATTGCGGACCTGAATGTGTCTTACGTAATGGATTATTTCAATATGCCGCATACCTACAGGCTCGATGCCCCCGTACCTATGCATCTCAATTGGAGCCACCAGGCCGATGCCGCTGCACAGAGACTGGAGGTGAGCGAGAGCAGCACATACTCTGATTCACTGGTGTTTGTCCTTGACAAGGATACTTCAGATTATGACCTCTACAACCTCATTCCCGGCCGCACCTATTACTGCAGGGTGATATCGGTCAAGGACGATGTGGAAACAAAAGTGGGAGAGAGTGTCATTCAACCTGAGGGCATGCTCCGCTGGGTGTACGCCGAGGGTACATGGAACGTCCGTGATATGGGCGGCTGGCCCGGATTGGGCGGTAACCCCATCAAGTACGGCAAGATTTTCCGCGGTGCCCAGCTCATTGCACCCAAGAGCCCGTTCAACGTACTGCTTACCGCGTCAGGAATAGAGGCCATGCGTAACGTCGGCATCCGTGCCGAACTGGACCTGCGCAGTGCCAGTCAGGCTCCCAATACCGTATCGGCCATATCAAAGAAGGTGAACGGCGTGCAGGATGTGGATTTCCTCAACATATCCGAGTCCGTGAACGCCCGTATGCTCAATTTTGACAGGAATGATGCCAATATCCGTGAGTTGCAGTGGATTATAGATGAACTCAAGGCCGGCAAGCCCGTGTTCTATCACTGCCAGAACGGTGCTGACCGTACCGGAACGCTGGGATTCCTCATCGGTGCCCTGCTTGGTATGAGTGAGGGTGACCTGGCCAAGGATTATGAGTTGACCACCTTCTGTGAGGCCGCTGCCGCCAAGTTTGACCCCACTGAGAAGGGTTTTGCCAGACTCAGGAACTACGAGGGCAAGAAGGGCTCGCCTCTGTCGGGCGGTGACAATGCCGATGAGTACAAGTTTGCCAAACTGGTTGAGAAGATGAAAACCGTGGCACCCACTAACGGCTCATACCAGCGCAAGATCTATAATTTCTTCCTTACCGGCAAGAGCGGCACCAGTATATCTGAGGAGGATCTGGACTGGTTCATCAAGGAGATGACGGATTACGTGCTCATCAAGACCATCAAGGTTAACGGAAGTACAGCCATAGAACTTGAACCCGGCCAGAAGCATCAGTTGAGCATAACCGTAAGTCCGGCCAATGCAAGCGGCACCGTACGTTACCGCTCATCCAATCCCGCTATCGCCACCGTATCGGCCGATGGAGAAATCACGGCTGTAAGGGGCGGTGAGGCCACCATCACCATATCGGGCGACGGCATATCATCAACAGTAACAGTCAATGTACCTCTGATTGAGGCTCAGGTACCCGCATATGCGCTCTACAACAACGTGCAGTGCCCCGTTACCAACAAGAACAGGGTCAACAACGGATCGTTCGAGTACGGTCAGACATTCTACGCTTGGTCAAACGGCAAGAAAGCCGACCTCACCACCGCCGCATTTGATGTAAAGCCTTACGGCACGGGCGACAGCCTCTATATAGAGTCAAAGATGGACGGCGATGCAGCATCCGTATACTCCATACGCACCGAATGGAAGGTTTCCAAGAACAAGAATTACGTATTCGGCTACAGGGTTAAGAACTCCACTGACCTTAAGACAGAGAACAATGAGAACCTGGTACTCTTGCTCACCACATCAACTTCAGAGACCGGTGATAATCTGCCTTATCCTTCATATGACGGCAACTGGACCGATATCCAGGTGGTATTCAACAGCGGTAACTACACCCGTCTGCGCGCCTTGTTCAGCCACTTGAGCCAGAACGGCAACAACACCTGCTTTGACGCATTCTATCTGGCAGAGATTGACCTGAGTACCGGTATCGTTACTCCCGTCCAGGCTCAGCCCGAATATGCCAGGTCATATGATATCAAAGGCCGCCCGGTCAATGATAACGCGAGCGGCCTGATAATAAAGGACGGCAGGAAAGTGCTTATTTCTGAGTAAGCATGAACGACAGCTGACCCTGGGCGCAGACCTCATCGGCCACGTAAGCCGTCGCATCTACCGATATGAACTGTCCGCGACACTTGTTAATGGTGGAGCGGACAGTTATTTTGTCGCCCGGACGTACGGTCTTCTTAAAGCGCACCTTGTCCATTCCTGCATATAGTGCCAGGTGGTCGTGCAGCCTCTCGTGGAACAGCAGCACGCTTCCCTGAGCCATGATTTCACACAGAATCACTCCCGGAACAATGGGATTGCCCGGAAAATGTCCACGGGTGTAGTAGGGGTCGGCCGGAACGGTGTAGTATGACTCTACACCGTCAGGGGTCGTAACGGACTTGTCTATCAGGAGCATGGGGTCCCTGTGTGGCATCACCTGCTCCAATTGCTCACGATTCATCTCCATAGTCAATCCTTGTAACGGCGCAGGGCTACTGCAGCATTATGTCCGCCAAAACCGAGTGAACTTGACAGTGCAACCTCGGCCTGAACCTTGCGGGCCTTATTGGGTATGTAATCCAGATCACAGTCAGGATCGGGCTCCTGGTAACCGATGGTGGGAGGCAGAACGCCGCTCTCCAGTGCAATGGCCGATGCGATGAGCTCTACAGCACCTGTAGCGCCCAGCATATGGCCGTGCATTGACTTGGTTGAACTGATCATGGCCTTGCGGGCATCGGCCTCACCAAGGGCAATCTTTATGGCTTTGGTCTCGCACATGTCGTTCATGTGGGTTCCGGTACCATGAGCGTTGATGTAGAGCTGCTCGCCGGCCTTGTAACCGGCCTCGGTGAGTGCCTGGCTCAGGGCGGCAGCGGTGGTGGTGCCGTCGGGACGGGGTGCGGTGTAGTGGTAGGCATCGCAGGTGTTACCGTAACCGGCCACCTCGGCTATGATGTGGGCACCGCGCTTCACGGCGTGCTCATACTCCTCAAGAATCAGGATTCCGGCGCCCTCGGCCATTACGAATCCGCCGCGACGCTTATCAAACGGCAGGCAGGCCTGTGCGGGGTCATCGGCCGTGGTCAGGGCCTTCATGTTGGCAAAACCGCCAATGGCAAGTTCGTTTACGGCTGCCTCTGTACCGCCGGTGATGATGGCATCGGCCATACCGTACTTGATGGCGCGGAATGCTTCACCTACGGCGTGTGTTGATGTGGCGCAGGCCGATACAACCGGCAGGCAGGGTCCCTGTGCGTTGAACTTGATGGCAATGTTGCCGGCGCCCAGGTTACCAATCATCATGGGGATGAACAGGGGAGATACGCGCTTGGCACCCTCGTTGGCCATAACCAGAGTCTGGTCAATGAATGTCTGCATGCCACCTATGCCTGAGCCTACGTAGCAGCCCAGACGGCCCGGCTCAATGTTCTCGCCAGCCTTGAGACCGCTCTGCTCCATTGCCTGGATGGCGGCGCAGATGCCAAACTGGCTGAAACGGTCACTGCGGCGAACGCTTCCTGCGTCCATACCCATCTCGGTAGGCTTGAAATCCTTCACCTGACCGGCTACATGAACCGTAAGTTCGCCGTATTTGTCCAGACCCTCAATCCTGGAGATGCCCAGACGGCCGTTCTCCAGACTCTCCTTAAACTCGCTTATGTTCTTTCCGATGGATGTGATCACACCCATACCGGTAATTACTACTCTTTTTGTTTCCATATCGCAAAATTACTGTTTTATCATGAAACCAGCCACAAAAATAGCCCTTCGGGACATCCCAAAGGGCTATTTCATTCCAGTTTGTGGTAAACTCAAGCCTGCTTGTGGCGAAAATGATACAAAAGGGGACAGACCTAGGGTGTTAAGTTAACATTTTCATTTTAGCTCACTTTTTTGAGCAGATTGAGTCTTTTAATGGAGGGGTTAGGCAACAGGTTGTCGGCCCTCCATTTCTTTATGTCATTCAGTCTGGTATCACCGATGGTTTTAGCTGCATTAAAACTCCTGCAGTCCTCAATTGTGCTCACCCGCATATGGAGCGGCATGAGCAGCACCAGTGGCGTGTAGCCGTTGTTCTTGTTGGGCGACATCCTGTCCTTGAGATAGCCGAAGGTTGATTCAATAATGTCGGAGCATATGTTGTGCGGCTTATCTCCAGCCAGAAGCTTCTCTTCCTTGTTGAAGTAACGTATAATCATGTCTCCGAGCCTCCTTACTCTGTCACCCATTGTCATGAAATGCCGGTTCACGTAGTCTCTGCATATTGTCGCAGTCCTGTGTGAAAGACCTTCCTGCTTGCACAGCTGCTCCATGTACTCATACCCTTTCATCACCTCGTCGAGTTCCTCCACCAGCGAGGCGTGAGTCCTGACGAAGGACAGCAGCCACCTCTCCCTGCTGCTGAGCAGACGGTCATCATCCAGCACGGCCTTGGCCCAGCGCACTGTCTCGAAGGCATTCATGAACCTGGCGTATTCCCTCCTCCTGGGCGGCATGAGCGGAGCTATTGGCGTATGGGAGTACTTCCTTGCATACCCTTTCTTGTTTATGAAGTCCGTAAACTCATCATCGTTGGAGTACACCCTTTCCAAGAATACGCCGAAGGAGTGGCTGATATCCCTGTGGGTGGGCAGCCCCATCTCCTCGCTGGCTTTGCACATAGTCCTGCCGTTGTCGCAGACAATGTATTCAGGCGCGTGCCCGAGCCTGGCTATCGTCTTGTCCAATTCACGCTTGGTGCTCTCCGTGTCCCATTGGCTGCCCGCAACCATTCTCACCACGCTGACATCGGCCTGCCTGTGAGGATGGCACGGATGCGCGGATGAGGTCTTCAGTTCCAGATGCAAGTCCTGGCCGCACAGAGTGATGCTGTTGTCTATAACCAGCGAGTAGGCCTCCTCTGCTGTATTCTTCCTTAACGAGCCTTCAGCAAGTGAGAGACCGCACTTCTCAACCCAGTCTATCACTGTCACGTGGGACGGAATCTCATCTTCCACACCGCCCCATAGGAGGCTGGAGAGTTCCATGACCTTAGGCACCTGACGGGAACTGATCCCGGCATAGGCATACAGGAGTACGGCAAAGCGGATGGCTATTTCTTTGTGTCGGTATCTGGGAAGAGCAGTTCCACTATCTCCCTTTCCTTCTCTGTCAGCGACGAGAGTATTAATTTCCTCTGTTTTTTTTTGCTTTCAGCGGAGAGCACCTTGTTCTTGGTCTTCAAGGCTTTTATCTCCAATGACATCTTCTCTATTTTTGACTGCGCCTGCCTTAACTGGCGTTTTAGATCCTTGTTCTCGTCTGACTTGTCAATATTTGCCATATTTTCCGATGATTAATAACTATATAAAGTTACTAATAATCAACAATATAAACAAATATTTAAGCCGATAATTTCATCGTTTTTGTAAAAAATATTTAGATGAAAATACCAGCAAAATAAGAGAAAAAGATAATTGTTAACTTAACACCCTAGGACAGACCCCTTTTGTATCATTTGTTCAGTGCGTCGGCGCTGGCCATGTACTTGGAGAGTTCCTCGTCGCTGATGTGGAAGTCCTGCAGGTCGCCGGCGATGTACTGATCGTAGGCCGACATATCAACGAATCCGTGACCTGAGAGGTTGAAGAGGATGGTCTTCTGCTCGCCGGTCTCCTTGCACTTGAGGGCCTCACGAACGGTTGCGGCGATTGCGTGGCATGACTCGGGAGCGGGGATGATACCCTCAGTCTGGGCAAACAGAACGCCAGCCTTGAATGACTCGTTCTGTTCAATGTCTACAGCCTCCATATAGCCGTCCTTCATCAACTGGGAGAGAACAACTCCTGCACCGTGGTAACGCAGACCGCCGGCGTGGATGGTGGCGGGCTTGAATGTGTGGCCCAGAGTGTACATAGGCAGCAGCGGAGTCATACCTGACTCATCACCAAAGTCATACTCAAACTTACCGCGGGTCAGTTTGGGGCATGATGCAGGCTCGGCTGCAATGAAACGGGTGTTTTTCTCACCACGAATCTTATGACGCATAAAGGGCAGAGCAATACCGCAGAAGTTAGAGCCACCGCCAAAGCAGGCAATTACGATATCTGGATACTCGCCGGCCAGAGCCATCTGCTTCTCAGCCTCAAGGCCGATAACCGTCTGATGCATGCAAACGTGGTTCAGAACAGAACCCAGAGCATACTTGCAGTTAGGAGTAGAAACTGCCAACTCGATAGCCTCAGAGATAGCGCAACCAAGTGAACCCTGATCATTGGGGTTAGCGGTCAGGATGTCCTTACCTGCGCGGGTTGACATAGAGGGTGAGGGAGTGATAGCAGCACCAAATGTCTGCATGATAGAGCGGCGATAAGGCTTCTGGTTGTAACTTGCCTTAACCATATATACAGCGCAGTCAATGCCGAACTTCTTGGTGGCATATGACAGAGCACCGCCCCACTGACCGGCACCGGTCTCGGTGGTCAGGTTGGTAACGCCCTGCTTCTTGGCATAATAGGCCTGGGCAAGGGCAGAGTTCAGCTTGTGTGAACCTGCGGGCGATACGCTCTCGTTCTTAAAGTATATGTGTGCGGGAGTACCCAAAGCCTCCTCAAGTTCGTAAGCACGAACCAGCGGAGTGCAGCGGTATGATGCATACTGCTGACGGATATCCTCAGGGATCTCAATCCACTCATCCTTCTGGTTGAGTTCCTGGTTGGCGCACTCCTCTACAAAGATGGGGTAGAGGTCCTCGGGCTTAAGAGGCTGGCGTGTACCGGGATGCAGGAACGGCAGAGGTTTGTTAGGCATGATGGCCTGGATGTTGAACCAGGCAGTTGGAATCTCACTCTCGGGGAGCAAATACTTCTTCTGTCTCATAGTAAGTAATTAAAATCAATAAAGGTTATATCTATGTTTATGGTTAATCAATTCATACCCACCTCACTGCGGAACTCGTTCATGCGGGCATCCATCCATGCCCAGCGGTCGTTGAATCCCTGTTTCATTCGGTTTACGGCATCCTGGAACTTAAGACTCAGATCCTGGTTCTGGTCACCGTTGGGGTTTATGTCACTGGGGTTGGTGCTGCCCCAGATGTTCCAGTTGTATGATTCCGATGTGCGTATCTTGCTTGCCATCTGGTCAATATATGCGGGCAGTCCGCTCTTCCATGTGCCCTTGTACAGATCCCAGCGCTCAACCACACGTCTCTTGAACTTGGGGTCATTCATCAGATACTCAAAGTAGTATTTTCCGGTTGTAGTCTTGGCCGATGTGGTCAGGATAACCCATTCCTTGGCCAGATCCAAACGCCCTGATGACTGCCAGCCGCCGTTCCAGCCACCACCGCCACCGCCGGGCTTATCGGCCTCACAGGTAGGCATAAAGGTGTGGTAGTCAAAGTCCCACATAGGACCAAAGCATATCAGGCCCAGTGAATCCTTGTACAGGTACGCGCTGTGAGGACCGTCGGACGGCCATGTATTGTAGGCGTCATGGTTAAGGGTAATCTCCTGGATCAGAAGGAAATCTATAGCCCTGTCCACATCCAGGAACTGCTCATAATCATGATTGGTGCTGCTTGCCTTGCGTATGGCGGCTTCCATATCCCTCACGTAGTTGTACATGTAACGGTATGCGGCCGAATTCTGGTCAATTTCCGACTCATCCGGATCCTTGAAAATGTACGGCAGGTTGAATCCGTCAGTCCAGTTGGACCAGAATCCCAGGTCAGTACCCTTGTCCTGCCATTTGGAATACTGGTTAGGATCTCTCTGGTATATATTATAATAGGTATCAATCTCCATAAAGAAACCGCCCTTGGAGGGTTCGGACAGATCCGGGCTCACAATATCAATGCGGTCGTTGTCAATCCTGGCCTGCTCACAGAGGTAGTAGTTACCCACGTGAACGCCGTTCCAAACCAACTCAACAAACTGACCGTCAATGGTGTACGGCATCTCAGTGTTGCGTGACAGCCAATAGGCTGCATCGTTGCGCAGCAGGGTGCGGTCCTTGTAGTTGGCCAGCAGAATCCAACGCTTCTGCTTGTGCATACCCAGAATCTTGGCCTTCTCATCAAGTTTGAGCGCATAGGGGCGCTTGCTCACGTTCTGGCCGCTCAGGGTCTTAACCTTAGGCTCGTGCCAGGTGCCGTTTCCGCGACCTTTCATGCTCAGCGTACCCTCATAATCCACAGTGCCGTCGGGGTACTCAATCTTCATCGTAATGCCGTCCACCCAGTTGCTGCGGTCAAAATCAGCCATACCTCGTCCGGAGGCGGTTATCCTTACCACAGGCAAGCCGGTATTGTAGAGTTTGAGCGTATAATCCTGATGCAGGTCATATTTCCAGAGTGTCACGGTAACGGGCTTGGTCAGATCCAGCAGGTTGTACTCCTTCTCCGCCAGCACGCTGTCACCAACGGTCACCTTATCGCCCGTGTGTGTAAACAGCAGGCGCGCTCCCGTAAAATCAGTGGTGGTGGGCAGACAGTAAGAGTATGTATAAGTGTCCGATGAATACTTAAGGTTGATACCGCTTGCCAACTTGACCGAACTCATTGAGAACGTAGCTCTCTTAAGGAAAACAGGGGCCGAAACCATAACGGTGTCGGGGTGCTCGATATGTACCATCACCAGACCCTCGGTAGTCTTGCGGTCAGTATTCTTGAGCGTTACCAGCCAAACGCTGTCAGTAGGCTGGAAACGGATGCTGTCCAGACGGAAACCGCTCTGCAACGCCACACCTGCGGTATCAGTAACAGTAACCGCTACGGTATCGTCAAACAGCAGGTTCCAAGGCTCAGTCTTAAGACGTATGGTTGCTATGCCCGTCCTCAGATAACCTGTGATAGAGTCATTCAGTACCTTGAGTGAGTAATAGACAGGAATGGGCTTGAGTATCATGTTGAGCACCGTCTCATCAGAGTAGATGACCGTATCCCCGTCAGCGAACATGATTGATATGCGGTCACCGGTCTGGGTGCCTTCCTTGTAGGTCATGTTCATTACGATGTCCCATATGCTGTCCTTACCTAATTTGTAAGATTTTATCTCAGCAAACTCATACTTGGCACCGGCAGTATCCGCCACCTGTACGGTGATGCTGTCACGTGACAGCAGGTTGTACGGAATGGTGCGCAGACGGAACACGGCGCTGTCACCTTCACGGAATGTAAGTGTATCGGGGGTAAGGGTTTCAATGTGTTTGAACTCCTTTTGGGGAATCACGGGATCTGGGAAATGAATCTGCGGCTTTTCGTCCTGGCAGGCCCAGAGTGCACCTGCAGTAATGGCTGTCAGCAGCAGCCTTTGTAATTGTGTCAGTAATGATTTCTTCATAGCGGCCTCAAATTTACAACTTTTAAGGCATAAGCGCCACCTATTTTAGTTAAATGTACGCCTGCGCATAAAAATCGGCATCAGGATAGCATTTGAGCGCGAGGATTTGTTTATATTTGTAAAAATTTTCCAATCATTTCATTCTAACTCGGTGTAAATGAAGCATTTTTTCAAGAACATAACCGACTGGTATTTTACTAAAAAGGCAGTTCCTTACTGGTTCATCCTGTTGCTGGATTGTTTCCTTGTGTTCCTGAACAGCTGGATAGCGCTTTTCCTTATCAAACCGCAGGCGTTCGTCAATGACGCCATGTTCTGGGCCAATTTCTGGGGAATCCTCATAAACGTAGTCATATACGCCATATCGTTCAAGATATTCCACACCTATCACGGCGTGGTGCGTTACTCAACGTTCCATGACCTGGCTAATATCACATCGGCCACCTTATCGGCCGCAATAGTATCGTACGGCGTAAGCAAACTGCTGCGAATACTGGAGGTGACGGCGGTGGCACTGCCCAATTTCTACGGCGAATTCATCATCCTGGTGGCGGTGACCATGTGCATGTTCATTGTGCGCGTGATAGTAAAGTTCATGTTTGAACTCTCCAGAACCGATACCCGCACCACCAACATATTCATTTACGGTGTGCTTGAGGGTGGAGTAAGCTTGGCCAAGAGTATATTCAACCAGGATGTCAAGAAATACACACTGAAGGGATTCATAAGCCCCAACGGTGATTTTGTGGGCCAGCGACTGCTGGGTGTGCGCGTGTACCCCGAAAACGCCAACCTGGTAAACATAATGCGCGAGGATGAGATTCACGCCGTGATGATCAGCCCTCTGCAGACTGACCATTTCCGCGAGAATCAGGCCATAATAAGCGCCCTGACCGATGCCGGCATCAAGATAATGGTCATGAACCAGGCCGAGGAGTGGGACGGCAAGTCGCCCCTGAGCCACGAGCGCATGCGTGACATTGAGATTGAGGACCTGCTGCCGCGTGACAAGATAGAGGTTGATATGGGTGCCATAGGTCAGAACCTCCGCCGCAAGCGTATCCTTATAACCGGTGCCGCCGGCTCCATAGGCAGTGAGATGGTGCGTCAGATTGCCAAGTACAGCCCCGCCGAGATGGTCCTGATTGACCAGGCCGAGACTCCTATGCATGATGTCCGCCTGTACATGGCCGAGCATCACCCCAAAATCAAGTGCTTTACCATTGTGGGCAGCATAACCAACCGCAAGTTCATGGAGATAATCTTTGACAGCCACAGGCCCGATTACGTGCTCCATGCAGCCGCCTACAAACACGTGCCTATGATGGAGGACAACCCCGCAATGGCCGTGCAGAACAATATAGAAGGTACCCGCGTGATTGCCGACCTTGCGGTTAAGTACAAGACCGGCAAGTTCGTAATGATATCGACCGATAAAGCCGTGAACCCTACCAACGTGATGGGCTGCTCCAAGCGAATCTGCGAGATTTACTGCCAGTCACTGAACCAGGCCATCGTGGACGGCAAGGTAGAGGGCGTGACCCAGTTTGTAACCACACGCTTTGGTAACGTGCTGGGATCAAATGGCAGCGTTATTCCTATCTTCCGCGAGCAGATAAAGAACGGCGGTCCTATTACGGTAACTGACCCTGAGATGGTGCGTTTCTTTATGCTTATCCCTGAGGCCTGTAAGCTGGTGCTGGAGGCCGGAACCATGGGCAAGGGTGGCGAGATTTACGTATTTGATATGGGTAAGCCGGTCAAGATTGTAAATCTGGCCAAGCGTATGATTAAACTTAGCGGCGCCAAGAACATAGACATTGTGTTTACCGGCTTGCGTGACGGCGAGAAACTGTATGAGGAGGTGCTTGCATCGAGCGAGAACACCCTGCCTACGGACCACCCCAAGATCATGATTGCCAAGGTGCGCGAGTATGATTATGAGGCGGCCGTTGAGAATGAGGAGCGTCTGCTTAAGCAGTCTTATACATTTGATGATATGGAGATTGTGCGCATAATGAAGGAGATTGTGCCGGAGTTTAAGAGTAACAACTCAAAATACGAGGTTCTGGATAAATGAAACGTTCAATAATCATAACCGGCGGAGCAGGCTTTATAGGTAGCCATGTGGTCCGCCTTTTTGTCAATAAGTACCCTGATTATAAGGTAATAAATCTTGACAAATTGACCTATGCCGGCAATCTGGATAACCTGAAGGATATTGAGAATAAGCCCAACTATAAGTTCGTCAAGATGGATATCTGTGACTTTGAGGGTGTTCTCAAATTGATGCAGGATGAAAAGGTAGATGGAATCATTCATCTGGCAGCCGAGAGTCATGTGGACCGCTCTATCAAGGATCCGTTTACATTTGCACAGACAAACGTAATGGGTACTCTGAGTCTTCTGCAGGCGGCCAAGATATACTGGGATGGTAATTGGGAAGGCAAGCGTTTCTATCATATAAGTACCGATGAGGTTTACGGTGCTCTGGAGATGACAAATCCTGAGGGTATTGAGCCTCCGTTTACCACTAAGGCCAGTAGCGGTAAGCATCATCTGGCTTATGGTAGCAAGTTCTTTACCGAGGATTTGAAGTACCAGCCGCATAGTCCGTACAGCGCTTCCAAGGCAAGTTCCGATCACTTTGTACGTGCGTTCCACGATACCTACGGAATGCCTACCATTGTGACTAACTGTAGCAACAACTACGGACCTTATCAGTTCCCCGAGAAACTGATTCCACTGTTCATTAACAATATTCGTCACCGCAAGCCGCTGCCCGTTTACGGCAAGGGCGAGAACGTGCGTGACTGGCTGTTTGTTGAGGACCACGCCCGCGCTATTGATCTGATTTTCCATCAGGGCAAGATAGCCGAAACCTACAACATAGGCGGTTTTAACGAATGGAAAAATATTGACATTGTTAAGGTGCTTATCAATACCGTTGACCGCCTGCTTGGACGCAAGGAAGGTGAGGATATGGACCTGATAACATACGTGACTGACCGCGCCGGTCATGACCTGCGTTACGCCATAGACTCAACCAAGTTACAGCGTGAACTGGGGTGGGAGCCAAGCCTTCAGTTTGAGGAGGGCATAGAGCGTACCGTACGCTGGTATCTGGACCACCAGGATTGGGTGGACAACGTAACCAGTGGCGAGTATCAGAAGTATTACGACTCCATGTACAAGAACCGCTGATGGATGATTGCCGATGGTATGCCCTGCGTGCGTTCCGAAACATGACGCAACCCCTGATGCGTGAAGTTCAGGAGGCTGGCCATCGCGTCTTTTATGCAGACTGTCTGTCAAATATCTTCTTTATCAAATGCCCCATTGACTGGCTCAAAGAGTTTAAGCACAGTCACTTAAGTGATTTCATGATCTACTCTGATACCACAAAGAAAGAACCTGCACCTATACGTGACCAGGATATGGAAAACTTTATTCTGATCACTTCTGTTCAATACGAGCATCCTGCTCTTGAAATACTTGAACCTGATGTCAAATACACTTTGGGTGAGAAGGTTCGTGTAACCGAGGGTGTCTACAAAGGCGCTATAGGTACTGTAAAGCGTATTCGCAAAGACCGCAAACTGTTGGTATCAATCCCGGGAGTAGCGGTAGTGGCCATAAGCCATATCCCATTGAATTATCTGGAAAAAGTCTGAAAATATTATGAAAGGAATTGTTTTGGCCGGAGGCTCCGGCACCAGATTGTATCCCATAACCAAGGGCGTGAGCAAGCAGATGCTGCCCATTTATGACAAGCCCATGGTTTATTATCCCATCAGCGTCCTTATGCTGGCAGGGATTCGTGACATACTGATTATTTCCACCCCGTATGACCTGCCGGGATTCAAGCGCCTGCTGGGTGACGGATCAGATTACGGCGTACACTTTGAGTATGCCGAGCAGCCCAGTCCCGACGGCCTGGCACAGGCCTTTATCATAGGCCGTGAGTTCATTGGCGATGACTGCGCTTGCCTGGTTCTGGGCGATAACATATTCTACGGCAACGGTCTGACCAAACTGCTCAAGGAGGCTGTCCGCACAGCAGAGGAGGATAAAAAGGCAACCGTATTCGGTTACTGGGTGAGTGACCCCGAGCGCTACGGCGTGGCCGAATTTGACAAGGACGGCAACTGCCTGAGCATTGAGGAGAAGCCCTCCAAGCCCAAGAGCAACTACGCCGTGGTGGGACTCTATTTCTATCCCAACAAGGTTGTGGATGTGGCTGCGTATATCAAGCCCAGTGCCCGCGGTGAGTTGGAGATTACCACCGTGAACCAGGAGTTCCTAAAGGACGGTGAACTCAAGGTTCAGACCCTGAGCCGAGGATTTGCCTGGCTGGATACCGGCACGCATGACTCACTGAGTGAGGCCAGCACATTTGTCGAGGTGATAGAGAAACGTACCGGACTCAAGGTAGGCTGCCTGGAGGGAATAGCATACAGCCGCGGTTGGATTACCGAGGAGCGTATGCGTGAACTTGCCCAGCCCATGCTCAAGAACCAGTACGGTCAGTACCTGCTCAAGGTCATTGAGGACCAGAAGAATATGCTGTAATCTGACGGTTCAGTTCAAACAATTCATCCATGAACTCGCTGTAAGTACGGCGGGTCTGCATCTCTTTTACAAGTGCCGAGTGAGCGCGGCCAAAACTCTGGAGCATGGTTATGCACCGGCGGCGCGTCTGCTCGGCCATTTCTACACGTAGGCGGCTCTCTATGTACAGGCGGTCCAGGTCTGTACTGGGCGTGATGCTGTTCAGAGATGCTGCGTTCAGATAAGCGCGGTAGTTATTCTCCAGGCCACGGCGCTCATTGTCAATGAGTGATTTGAATTCATCAGACTTAAGTACCGATACCATGGTCTGGACACATTCATCAACCAGTTTATCGCCGTGGGTAAGCATGCCCTGAACGGTCTTGCGCTGGTGACGCTTGCCGTACTGCTCGGCCAGGTAACCGCTTGTGCGGCCTATCTGCTTGGCAATGCCCGGCTCATACAGCGTACCCCAGTCCAGTTTGTTGTAGGCTATGGCAAGCGAGTCCAGGTTGCGGCCGATGCCCCTGAGTTCGGTGCCGTTCTGTTTCCAGCGGGTCTCGCTGCTTACGGAGCGCAGTGCGCGGACATAACTGCTTAGGATATCGATGCAGACATCGGACTTATCGGCCAGGCGTGACATCTGGGCGGTGGCATCGGCCAGTCCGTTGAGTTCCCGGATACGGGTATCGGCCCCCTGAAGGGAGGCGGCGTACATGAGACCGCGGTCCAGACGTACCTGATCAAGTATGCGCAGAACGCTGCCCGGGCCGGTTATGGCCGAGTCGGACACCACGGCCAGCGAGTTGACGCGTTTTAGTTGCGCCTTGGTCATGGATGAGCAGCCTGACATGTAAACCACGATGAACAGCATGGTGCACCACAGGGCTATGGCCTTGAGTACCTTGACGCACTCTTTGATGACTGTTTCGGTGATGTCAAGCGAGCGGGGAATGCGGTTCATCTTGGTGACGAGAGCGCGTATCTCCTTGGCTTGCAGATTGATACTGCCGGTGCTGTCAGTGAACTTCTGTACAAGACCGCTCTCAACATCTACTATGGCGCTGCGTTCCGCTTCACGGAGTGTTACGCACGCCTTTTCCATTATCACTCTGTCCTCTGGGGACAACTCCGGGCTCATACGGCCCGCATCGGCTTTGGAGAGAGCACTGGCTATCTCATCCAAGCGCAAACAGGTTTCTTTTTTCATTTTACTGGCAAAAAGGATGTGCAAATATAGTAATTGCAAAACAAAAATGCCTTTTGTTAATAAATGTTTGCAGATGCCGCGTCATTGTGGTATATTTGTGATTTAAAACGATTCTAAAAGAATCGTGTTAAAAACCACAGTCTGCGCAACCCTCTTGGATAGGAGCGGAACGTATCGGCTTACCGTCAGACAGAGCCGAGCAAGACTGCACTTTCACCCGCCCCGCGGCTTTGCTTGCTGGTGGCGGGGGAGAGGCGGGTTTGTCTGTGTTTTTCCAGAGCTTAAGAATTTCAAAATGAACATATTAGTAACTGGTGCTAACGGGCAGTTGGGTAACGAGCTTAGGATTGTGGCGCGTGGCTCCAACCATAAGTTTGTATTCACTGATGTGGTTGAGGCCCAGGGGCAGGAGACTGTGCACTTGGACATAACTGACCTTGAGGCTGTACGAGAGCTGATAAAGTTGGAGGCGATTGATGTGATTGTCAATTGCGCGGCTTACACCAACGTGGACAAGGCGGAGACTGATGCTGAGTTGGCCGAGTTGCTTAATGCCAAGGCCCCGCAGAACCTGGCGGTTGCCATGAAGGAGGCTGGGGGACTGCTGGTGCATATCTCTACTGACTATGTATTTGGCAAGGAGCCGTATAATACTCCCTGCCGGGAAGATATGGTTGGCACACCTACTGGCGTTTATGGGTTGACTAAATTTCATGGTGAGCAGAATATACTGGCATCGGGGTGCAGGTATGTGATTATCCGTACTGCTTGGCTGTATAGCGAGTTTGGTAAGAATTTTGTCAAGACTATGCTTGGGTTGACTGCCACGCGCCCGGAGCTTAAGGTGGTGTTTGATCAGGTGGGCACTCCTACTTATGCTTATGATCTGGCTGAGGCTATAGTCCGGATAATTGAGAGGCCGGTTGAGGGTATTTACCATTACAGTAATGAGGGCGTGTGCTCGTGGTTTGACTTTACCAAGATGATAGCAGACTACAGCGGGCAGACGCAATGCAACATACAGCCTTGTCATAGCGACGAGTTCCCAAGCCCGGTCAAGAGGCCGGCATTCTCAGTGCTGGATAAGACAAAAATCAAAGAGACATTCGGACTGCAGATACCCTACTGGACCGATTCACTGCGCAAGTGCATTAAGAACCTATTATGATAAACGTAATCAAAACAGATATAGAGGGAGTTGTAATCATCGAGCCTAAGGTGTTCGGTGATGAGCGTGGATATTTTATGGAGACCTGGTCCCAGCGCGACTTTGACCAGCAGGTAGCACCTGTGCGCTTTGTCCAGGATAACGAGAGCAAAAGCCGCTACGGCGTGCTCCGCGGCCTCCATTTCCAGAAAGGCAAATACTCTCAGAGCAAATTGGTCCGCGTAATCAGCGGCCGAGTACTGGATGTGGCTGTGGATATCCGCAAAGGCTCACCCACGTTTGGAAAACATGTTAGCGTGGAACTCACAGGCGATAATCACCGCCAGATATTTATCCCGCGCGGCTTTGCACATGGATTCGTTGTTCTGAGCGACGAGGCACTGTTCCAGTACAAATGCGACAACCTGTACGCCCCCGAGAGCGAGGGCGCCATCGCCTGGAACGATCCCGTCCTGGGTATTGACTGGCAGATTCCGGCATCGGACGTAATCCTATCAGAGAAGGATAAGCATCATCCTTTGCTGGCTGACTGCAAAGATCTGTTTGACTATAACCAAGATTACTACAAATAACCTAAACCATTTTAAACTTTAATGACTATGAAAAAGAAAGAACAAAATGGCGGTAATGAAACCGCACAGACTCGTGAGCAGAAGATTTTAGAGGCTTCCAGAAAGTCTTCCAGAACGTTTTCGTCGGCTAAGGCATTCTTAATGTCGGCCGGAATCATCACGGAAGACGGAGAGTTATCTCCTATTTACAAGTAACAGGGTCTTTTTTTCAGAAATCCATGAATTAATACAATTTTAGCACAATTATGGAACCTAAAACAGGAACAATTGAGATTCATATTACCGGTAAGAACGGAAATGAATCACTTTCCCCTGAGAATTTTGATATCAGGGAATTAAAGAAACTGTTGGATGGAATAGAGGATATGCTGTTCCCCAACAGTAAGCAGGGCAGGCCTACAATAACTTATAGCGTAGAGTCTGGCTCCGTGAGAAACATATTCCGTACCAGCTGGCAGACTGTGGTTTCGTTTACCGCCGTTCTGAATCTGATTGCCTCAGAACAGTCAATAGATAATCTTGATGTAACCACAGCTAGGGCATTTGAAACCATTCAGCAATCAGCTAAACAGAGTAATTACTCTTTTGAGTTTACAACATCGCAGGTTGATGATGCTATACTGAAAATTACCCCAGAAACCAATTTCTTTAGGAATGAGGATTTATGGGCCGATGCTGAATTCTTTTTCTACGGCGAGTTGATAAACGCCGGAGGCAAGAATGATCCCAATATCCATCTGGTTACAAAGGAAACCGGAACCCTGTATATAGATGTTGATAAGGAATTCCTTAAACAGCAGGATGAAAACATACTATATAAGGAATATGGAGTCCGAGTCCAGGGAAAGCAGAACATTGCTACCGGTGAGTTGGACAAGAAAAACCTGAAACTGATAGAACTTGTTGATTATAATACCAGATTTGATGAACAATACCTATCCACTCTAATATCGAAGGTAGGAAACAAGTTCAGCGGGATAGATGTAGATAAATGGATTAATGAAATCAGAGGAGAAGCATAACTATGGAAAACTACGCAGTATTACTTGACACAAGTTTTATGATCAGGCTTTTGACAGAGTCTGACCAGCTACATAATAACGCATTGGCTTATTACAAATACTTCATGGAGCATGGAATTGATATGAAGTTTTCTACAATTTCCATAGCAGAGTATTGTGTTAGAGGTAACATATCAGAACTTCCGCTCAGGAATTTGAAGATAGTTCCGTTCAATTTTGACCATGCCCAAAGAACAGGCCAGTTTGCAGCCACATTATATTCAGCAAGGAATGATGGCAGACTACCAGATAAAAGTGAAAGGTTGCTAATTCCCAATGATTCAAAACTGTTGGCACAAGCAGACTTGGATCCGGCTATTAAGTACTTTGTAACTAGTGATGTCAAGGCAAAGAATACAATCTCTATCATAAACTCAGAATGTGGAGCACGAGTGCAGCATTTGGATATTCATACTCCAGTTAGTGTCACTTTTAGTGAGTTGTTTGGATAAAGTTAGTATAACTAGATAGTAAACATGGGGATAGATTATTATAAAGAAGGATTGAACTATTCGGCGGATGTGTGGAATGCTGTTAGGTATGGTTACCTTTATAGAATAGAAGCAGAAAAACAAGATGACATTTCCATCCATTATAGTTTAACTGGGGTATCAGAAATACTCTTATGGCTTTGTGATAATATCCTTAAAGATCTTGCATGGAATGGTTTTAAGGTTTTGGCTAAGAAAACATATTGCCATATAATTGAACAGGGCCGTTCTTTATCTGCAGAATTGAAGGCGCTATTCACCGAAGAACGAGAACTGAAAAGGTTCTATACCTACGTCAAGGAGTTTAACGAAAAAAGTATGGCTGCGACTGAAAAGCATCTAAAATACATACGTGAAGAGATTATTGCAGATTATAACGGGAAGGAGATAGCTAGAATTTACAATGAAGAGAAACGCGAGCCGACTCATGACGACTATCTTAGGATTGTTAAGGAAGCAGAAGAATATGCTGATAAACTAATGAAACATAAAGATTCAATATAATAATCAAAACGGTGCCAAATGGTGCTCGGCTCCGAAGGAGATGCTTGGCTAGTCCAAGAACCGTCCCCAATGGCACCGCGGGGCAGCTGATGGCTAAAGTCTGCGCCTATCTCAGCAAACCGGATTCACAGATTGAGGTGTGGCCCAATGTGATATTGAATCGTAGCACAGAGAGCACTGCAAGTGGCAAATTGTCAGTTATCTTGTAATACAGACAAACTTACGGAGTAAATAATTATAAAGGTCCGATAAGCGGTCCCGATAAGCGAGCAAACGGTAGCGTCGCCAGCCGCAGCGAGGCCGCAGGCCGAGTAGACAATAAAAGAAACAGAACTTTGTAGGCTTTGATAGCTCAAGGAAAACTGATGCCCAGGCAGTCAAGCCGCAAAGCAAAGCTGAGATAAGTAAGAATAAACGAGACGATGTTTACTTTGATATATCATAACAAGCAGTTTAACAAGCCTGATACGCTGTTGCCTTTTTTGCAGGCTAACGTAGGGACGAGCCCACTGATACAGATTGACTGCATAATGCCATACATGGGCACCGCGGGGCAGCTGATGGATGAAGTCTGCGCTTATCTCAGTAATGTTGATCCACAAATTGAGGTATGGCCCAATTTGATATTGAATCGTAGTACGGAGAGCACTGCAAGTGGGCAGATTGTCAGTTATCTTGTAATACAAATAGATGTACGAAGTAAATAATTAATTTTAAGCCGATATATGCGCACTATAATCGTCACCGGAGGAGCCGGATTCATAGGAAGCCACGTGGTGAGGCTGTTTGTGAACAAATATCCAGAGTATAAGATAATCAACTTAGATAAGCTCACTTACGCCGGAAACCTTGCAAACCTGAAGGACATTGAGGACAAACCAAACTATAAGTTTGTCAAGATGGACATCTGTGACTTTGACGGAGTCTATAAGCTTATACAAGATGAAGAGGTGAGTGGTATAATACACCTGGCAGCCGAAAGCCATGTAGACCGAAGTATCAAGGATCCCTTCACCTTTGCGCAGACCAATGTGATGGGTACGCTTAGTCTTCTGCAGGCTGCTAAACTATATTGGGAGTCTCTGCCGGAGAAATATGAAGGCAAGCGGTTTTATCATATAAGTACCGATGAGGTATATGGTGCACTCCAGATAACACATCCGGATGGAATTGAACCTCCTTTCACCACAAAGGCAAGTAGCGGAGAGCATCACTTGGCATATGGAGAGAAGTTCTTTACTGAGGACCTGAAGTACCAACCGCACAGCCCATATAGCGCAAGTAAAGCCAGCAGCGACCATTTTGTGCGCGCATTCCATGACACATACGGAATGCCTACCATTGTGACCAACTGCTCAAACAATTACGGCCCGTATCAGTTTCCCGAGAAACTCATTCCGCTTTTCATCAATAACATTCGTCATCGTAAGCCATTGCCGGTGTATGGAAAAGGAGAGAATGTGCGTGATTGGCTCTATGTAGTTGATCATGCCCGTGCTATAGATACAATATTCCATAACGGAAAGATTGCCGAGACCTACAATATTGGCGGTTTCAACGAGTGGAAGAACATAGATATTATCAAGGTACTCATTAATACAGTTGACCGACTGTTGGGCCGAAAGGAGGGCGAGGACATGGATCTTATCACATATGTGACAGACCGTGCCGGACATGACTTACGATATGCCATAGACTCCACCAAACTACAGAGAGAACTTGGTTGGGAACCAAGCCTCCAGTTTGAGGAAGGTATAGAAAAGACAGTTAAGTGGTATTTGGACAATCAGGAATGGCTGGATAATGTGACATCTGGTGACTATCAGAAGTACTATGACAATATGTACCGCAATAGATAATTATAACGATATCCAAGATATATTATATGAAAGGAATTGTATTAGCAGGAGGATCTGGCACACGCTTATATCCCATTACAAAAGGTGTAAGCAAGCAAATGCTTCCAATTTATGATAAGCCGATGGTTTATTATCCCATCAGTGCATTGATGCTTGCAGGAATTAGGGAAATACTAATCATTTCTACGCCGTATGACCTTCCTGGATTCAAGCGTCTGCTGGGTGATGGCTCTGACTATGGAGTACATTTTGAGTATGCAGAGCAACCTTCACCCGATGGACTGGCTCAAGCCTTCATAATAGGTGAGAAGTTTATAGGCAATGATAGTGTGTGCCTGGTTCTGGGAGATAACATATTCTATGGTGCAGGATTTACCAACCTACTTAAAAGCGCAGTTAGAGATGCTGAACAGAACAGTAAGGCAACAGTATTTGGTTATTGGGTAAGTGACCCTGAGCGTTATGGCGTAGCAGAGTTTGATAAGCAGGGCAATTGCTTAAGCATAGAAGAAAAGCCCAAAGAACCTAAGAGTAATTATGCTGTAGTAGGCTTGTACTTTTATCCGAATAAGGTGGTTGATGTAGCAAAGCATATTAAACCGTCAGCTCGTGGAGAACTTGAAATTACTACAGTCAACCAGGTCTTCTTAAAAGACAAAGAACTGAAAGTTCAGGTCTTTGGACGAGGTTTTGCGTGGTTAGATACCGGTACACATGACAGTCTTGCGGAGGCTTCCACTTTTGTGGAAGTAATAGAGAAACGTCAAGGTTTAAAGGTGGCTTGCCTTGAGGGTATAGCCTATCGTAAAGGCTGGATTAGCGAAGAGCGTATGAAGGAACTGGCAAAGCCTATGCTCAAAAACCAGTATGGCCAGTATTTGATGCGAGTTATTGAAGAGAAGAAGGAAGATGTCGATTCCGACACTTTCCGTCGTTAAATCAAGTTGACAGGAATGACGATAGAAGATGTAAAACTTATAGAGCTCCCGAAGTTCACTGACCCAAGAGGAAATCTTTCTTTTGTGGAACAGTTAAACCACATTCCTTTTGAGATTAAGAGAACCTATTGGATATATGACGTTCCTGGAGGAGAGAGCCGTGGCGGGCATGCATTTAAGAGTAACGAAGAGTTTATTGTGGCGCTGTCTGGCGCTTTTGAAGTGGTGGTAGATGATGGTCAAGACAAGAAGGTGTTTACACTCAATCGTTCGTACTTTGGTTTGTACGTGCCTGCAGGCCTTTGGCGGGAAATGGTTAATTTTTCCACCAATTCGCTTGCTTTGGAGTTTGGTTCAGAACACTATGCGAAAGGGGACTATATTCGCGATTACAATGTATTCCTTGAATTGAAGAGAAATGAAGAAATATAGCGTCTTTGATTGTACTATGGTGGAATTAGACAAGCATCATAGTGATCGGAAAGGAAATCTCACAGTAGTAGAGAACGGAGAAACACTTCCGTTTGACGTCAAGCGTGTTTATTATCTTTATGATGTACCCGGCGGGGAGAATCGTGGTTCTCATGCGCATAGAGATTTGGAACAATTGATTATTGCAGCCAGCGGTTCTTTCTCGGTTACGCTTGACGATGGTAGATGCAAACGTAAGTTTTTTCTCAATAGACCATATCAAGGTTTATATGTAAGGCCGGGTCTATGGCGTGACCTTGATGATTTTTCTTCTGGCGCTGTATGCATGGTTCTAGCGAGTGATGTATATAAAAAAGAAGATTACATTAGAAACTATGAAGAGTTTTTGGAGTACGTTAATCAATGATACGTAGAGCCAAAATCGTGTGCATTTTTAGAACAAAGAGATATTAATTAAATTTTTTGAGAAGTTATGATACCTTTTAATAAACCATATTGTTCGGGTAGAGAGCTGAAATATATTGAACAAGTTTGTCACTCTACCACTATGTCCGGAAACGGTGATTTTACGAAGAAATGCCATACTTTTTTTGAAAATAAGTATGGATTCAAAAAGGTATTGCTTTGTACGAGTGGAACAGATGCTTTGGAAATGTGTGCAATGCTATGTGATTTGAAACCAGGAGATGAAGTTATTATACCTTCATATACATTTGTTTCTACGGCATTGGCTTTTCTCCGCGAAGGGGCGAAAGTTATTTTTGCAGATAGTGGCAAAAACAACCCCAACATTACTCTTTCAGATATAATTCCACTTGTAACAACAAAGACAAAGGTTATAGCCGTAGTGCATTATGCCGGTGTTGCCTGCGACATGGATGCTATAATGCAATTCGCAAATGAAAGAGGTTTGTTGGTGGTAGAAGATGCAGCACATAGTATTGATTCATTTTATAAAGATAAGCCGCTTGGGGGAATTGGACATTTAGGCGCCTTCTCATTTCATGAGACTAAAAACATCAGCAGTGGAGAAGGTGGAATGCTCGTTGTGAACGATGACCGCTTTATTCGTAGATCTGAAATAATTTGGGAAAAAGGAACTAATCGTGCAGAGTTCTATCGTGGTATGGTTAATAAGTATGGATGGTGTGATATGGGAAGTTCCTTTTTACCATCAGAGTTTAACGCAGCTTTTTTATGGGCTCAGTTAGAACAAATGGAAGATATTCAGGGGAAAAGACAGGCTATTTGGAACACTTATGATAGGACATTACGGGGTAATCTGAATAATGGTATAGTTCTTCCTCAATTACCAGACTATGCTACTAACAATGCTCACATGTATTATCTTTTGTGTCCTAACTTGGATTATCGAACTTTATTTATGAGTTATCTCAAAGATAATGGAGTTCAAACTACGTTCCACTATATTCCGCTGCATTCAAGTGCATATTACCACGACAAACATGATGGACGTGTGTTGCCAAATTGTGATAGATATGGTGATACTCTTGTTAGATTGCCTTTATTCTATGAATTAAGTTTAGATGATGCCAGAAAGATTGCAGAACTTATTGTAAATTTTAATTATACAACAAAGAAATAATTATTCATTCAATTTATTTGTGTATAAAGATAGATACTTTAAAGGCTTTACAATGAAGATTCTTCATCTTATAACGGATCATCAAGTAGTAGAGAGGACACTGAGTGTTTACGAAGAGACTTTTCCCGGACAGAATGAGGTCCTAGTTTTCAATAATGACTCTAAGTTTAAGAGATTAAAAAATGATTATCAGGGAAAAGTGGTTAATTGTGACAATTTAAAAACGATAGCATCTAATTATGATTTTTCGAGTATTACCCACGTTGTTGCTCACTATCTTACATTTGATAAAATCGATTTTATCAGATTTGTCCCAGCTGGGATACATGTTTGTTGGGAGATATATGGCGCTGATCTATACAATCAGTTTTTACAACCATTGGGGTATAAGTTACAGTATGTGAATCCATCTGACTATAATTCTCGTAAAGTTGCTTTTTTGAAGCGAGTGGGGTTATTTAATATATGTTACGCCATTAGGTTTCAAACCTTATCCGAATTTCCTTTTAAGCGAAAACAGTATTTTAAGTATATTACAAATAGAATTGATAGTGTTGCAGTTTGTTGCCAAGGTGATGCTGATATTTTGGAACAATATTCCGGAAGAAGAATACAGACATATCGTGCATTTAATTATTCTCTACAACAGACTCTTGGCGAATTGATGCAGTCAGCATTTTCATTAGGAGATGGACTATTAATAGGTAATTCGGCTTCATTAACAAATAATCATCTTTATGTGCTTTCACTTATTAAGGACTATGATATAGATTGTAATAAAATAATCATTCCTGTTTCATATGGGGGAAAGAAAAAATATATTGACGAAGTTATTAAACAATATAATGGTGCTTTTGCGGATAGAGTATCTTTCCTAACTGACTATATACCTCTTTCGGAGTATAATAAGATATTTCTTCAAATCAAAATAATGATACTCGCTAGTTGGAGGCAAGAATCAATAGGAACAATATTCATGGGTCTATATCTTGGTATAAAGATTTATATGTCTGATAAGAGCCCTTTATACCATTCACTAAAGAATGAAGGTTTTGTAATTTTTGAGATTGAAAAAGCACATAGCGATTCTTTCTCGATGGGGCTGACAAGTGAACAAAAAGAATTAAATCGTTCGTTGTTGCTCAAGAAATATGGTGAGGGAGTTTTTGAAAGCGAGTTAGAAAAGCAGTACTGTAATTAGTTGTAGACATGGCAGAATCTGGGAAATCCTTTATTAAGAAGTTTCTAGGCTTTTCTATTGTACCTTGGGTTACATTTGGGCTGTCTTTTATATCAGCTCCAATATCCACCCGACTATTTGATCCTGAGGTGCAAGGAAAAATCAATATTTTTCATACATATAGTAATCTTATCGGAATTCTGGTTCTTATAGGTCTTGACCAGGCATATGCACGTTTTTATAATGAAAGACCTAATAATAGAAGTAAAGGGTATCTATTTACATTCTGCTTTGCTTTCACGTATGCATTACTATTTGTATTATTTGTTCTCTGTCTACCTTTTCGCGATTGGCTTTCACTCACATTGTTTGATGAGACCGATAATATAATGCTAGGGCTCCTTTTTGTGAGCGTCTTATGTTCTGCTACTGTTCGATATTTGAGTTTGACATATCGAATGGAGCAGGATATTAAAATGTATACAATACAAGGAATTCTAAGTGCGTTAGTCTCTAAAGTGTTATATATTGGCGTTGGCTTTTGGACTCCAACATATAAACCTGCTTTAATGGCTTTGGCAATATCTCATTTTGCATTGGCTCTGTCATTCATGATAATACAGAGGAAACGTTTTGAACCTATTAGAAGTTTTGATAAAACGTTTTCTAATGAGATGTTTAAATTTGCGTTACCGCTTATACCAGTTTCAATTATTTCATGGACAAACTCATCTATTCCACAGGTAATAATGCAAAAAACGATGGATTATTATAGTGTGGGTATTTTTTCATCAGCAATGGCTTTAGCTAGTTTAATTCTGGTTATTCAATCTGGATTCAATACTTTCTGGGTACCCTATACTTATGAAAATTATAAAACTCAGACAGGACAGTTTTTCAAAGTTCATCGTTATCTAGTATGTGTTCTTACATTATTTGCGCTTTTGTTGATTTGTGGTCAAGATGTGATTTTTCTGTTATTGGGACCAAAGTACCGTGCCGCAAAAGCATTCTTCCCCTTCTTGATTATAGGCCCTGTTTGCTATGTAGTAGGAGAGGTTTCTGGTGTTGGTATTGATATTTCAAAAAAAACATATTTGAAATTATACGTTTTTTTGGCATCTATACTGGTTAATATAACATTATGCCTTGTTTTGAGGATTCCTTTTGGCGTAGCTGGTATAGCCATGTCTACGAGCATGGCTGCCATCACTGCCATGGCAGTTAAAACATTTTTGGGAGAAAAATATTATAAGGTAGTGATGAATTATAAGTATATTGTTTTTTGTTTAATATCTATCTTGGTGGGTGCCGCACTCACGTATTGGATTTCGTATATACCTTTGCGTATATCCTTAACTATAGTAGTATTATTCGTTAGTATTGCGTTTTATAGGGTTGAGATTCTAGAATTATTGAATGTTGCACTAGGTTTAATTAAGAAAAAGTAATATGAAGAATAGTTTGCCTTCAACTTTCTGTATAGAACGTTATGGTCTATTTGTTAGATTCGTAAATGAAAGCGACTCTGAATTCATTGTGAATTTACGAACGGATTCCCAACGTGGTCAGTTCATTAGTTCTACTGATGCAAGCATAGAAAAACAGCGAGAGTGGATTCGGGATTACAAGAAACGCGAACTACAAGGAACAGATTATTACTTTATGTTTGAGAGTCCTAAAGGTAATCGTCTTGGCGTGTCACGTATATATGAGATAAAAAAAGAGACCTTCCAGACTGGTAGTTGGGTCTTTAAAAAAGATGCACCATTTGGAGCAGCAGTATTAGGGGATATAATTTGCCATGAAATAGCTTTTGAGCTTTTTCCTGATTGTGTAAATCTTCATGATATCAAGAAAGCAAATTTGGCAGTAAACAAATATGCTGACAATTTTAATCCCACGCTCATTTTTGAAACCGAACTTACCAGATATTATATTAATAGACGTGATAACTACTTGAAAAATAAGGATGTGTTTATGGCAAAATTTTTACCTTTAATTGAGAGAATGAACGGGAATAAACATAATAAGGAAGAAAAATGAATGTACTCATCACTGGCAGCAATCGAGGCATAGGCCGTGCTATGGTAGAGTCGTTTGCTGCGGCTGGCTTTAATATTTGGGCTTGTGCTCGCATTGCCACTCCTGCATATGAATCTTGGTTGAGCGAAACAGCTGCGAGAAACGGCGTGTGGATAAGACCGGTATATTTTGAACTGACTGACGTAGAGTCCCTAAATGCAGGTGTTCAACTCATTATTGACGACAGCGAGCCTATTGATGTGCTGGTTAACAACGCTGGCATTTCAACAGTTGGCCTGCTAAGTATGAGTAAAGTAGAAGAGATAGAGAAACTATTTGAGGTAAACTACTTTGCGATGCTACGCATCATCCAGAGGGTATCCAAGAAAATGGCACGTCAGCGCAGGGGGGTAATTATTAATATGGGTTCCATCGCTGGTATTGAAGCTCAACCAGGTAAGATAGCTTACGGTAGCAGCAAAGCAGCTGTGCTGATGATGACCAGATGCCTGGCTAAGGAACTTGGGCCCATGGGTATTCGTGTTAATGCAATTGCTCCTGGTCCTATTGAAACCGAGATGATTCATCAGTACAAAGATGAGATGATTGATAAACTGGCTTCGGAGTCTGCTCTTAGGCGTTTGGGTAGGGCGGAAGAGATAGCTCAAGTGGCGGTGTTCCTATCATCAGAACTGGCTTCATACATTAATGGTGCAATCATAAAAGTAGATGGAGGGAGGTAATGATGAGATCAAGGCTAACTGAAGATGAGATAAGGTCGTTATGCAAGCGTATGCGTCTTCATGCCATGGATATGGCGTTGGCTGCTGG
>JAZSKR010000011.1:0-3830 GCA_045534955.1 Bacteroidaceae bacterium | reverse complement strand
GGCCAACCATGTACCGCTGAACAACACCACTATTACTGCAGCAACAATAAGTGCCACCACAATAAGCCCTACTGTCTCTAAAAGGAAATTCAAGCGCATCTGGGCAGTCGTAACTCCAAAAATCTTATAATTGTTTACAGCCCTTATACGGCTTGGAATCAACGCAAAGAAAAAGTTCACAAAGTTGATGAAAGAGATAACCAGAATCAGCGCTGCAATTGCAATAAGAGTATAAGTAGTGGTTCTACTGCCGTGCATTGATTCAGGCATCGTATCATCGGCAAAATACAAATCTGAAATAGGAGTAAGGCGGGGTGTTGTACGGGCAATCTGCAGTTGGGCATCTTTTCCCGATAGTCCCCTCTTCCGTGTATCATCCACCAGCCAGTCATACATCTGTTTTTCTACCTCTTCAGCCGATGCCCCATCACGTAAAAGCACATAATATGTAGTATTCCAATTCTGCTCATCATCAACAGTGGCCTCGGCCATACATATATAACCTTCACTCATAGCCATTGTAGATGGTTTTGGAAAATCCTTATATATTCCAATGATGGATATTTGTGCATTTATTTTTGCTCCTCGGCCATAAGTGAGTCTGTCTCCCACTGAAAGATTGAATCGGTTGGCTACCGTTTCAGAAATAATCATTCCATCATCTGGTGTGAATCCATCCAATCCTCCTTGCGTAAACTCAAATGGAAATACAGCCAACGCTTCAGGCTCGGCACTACCCACTCCAATAGTAAGATTCTCTACTGTAGAATTGCGTACAATAGAATATTCATCCTGGTACATGCTGTTATACAGCATATCAATTGACCCGGCTGTCTCTATCTGTGGACATGCCGCACACATAGCATCAGGCATCTGCCTGTTCCATGTTGCCCACCAACTCCCGTTATTTGACCATGAAGGATACTCCAACCGGTATATACGTTCAGAATTTGGTATTACACGATTGAAAGACAAATCAAATTTCACTTGCACAACAATAAGATATATTGCAGCAAAAGCTACAGCCATACCCACAATGTTCAATAATGAAGATGAAGTATAGCGTTTAAGCAAGGTTATAAAGTTTCTTATATACATATTATTACATATTATTCATCCCGCAGATATAGAACCGGATTTTTAATTGCAGCACTCCTCGCTTGAAGATAAACGGACAGGCAAGCAATACCGGCAACAATAATAATAGCCAATATATAAACCCAATATGTGGAGTTCAGGCGATAGGGATAGCTCAGGATAATGGCGTCGTTTATTATAATTGAAAGGATGATACCAATGGTACTTGCGGCTACCACTATTTTGAGGTATCTGTAGATGTGTCGGCGGATTTCTTCACCGCCCGTTGCCCCAAAAACCTTCCGGACAGCCGAATCTTTCCTATGTAATGAAATATAATAAGTGCTCATTGCAACCAAGCCAAGAACTGTCAACAAAAGGGCAAGCAATGCATAAATCACCACCATTGACAGTATTGCTTTCGTAGGAGATAATGATTTCTCGTAATAACTGTCTATATATCCGGCTGATTTGGGTAATGCATAATCATACTTGGTGTCCGAAAAAGACTTCCTGAAAGTTCCCAGTATCTCTTCCGGATAAGAATCATAACGGCCCTCGGTATTGATTACCAAGCGGTTGAATTCACCTGAATTTGATACTTTCAAAGCAGCCGGTATATCATTCTCTGCATTGATAACGAAATCTGATACAATACCCTTAACTTCGGCCCCAAACCTGCTCGCAAGATATCCATCATCAATACCGGATTTATCCTGTGAGGTAATATCTCTGGCACTATGGGTGAGCCACAAACCGTCAGAAACCTTTTTCCCGGTGTCCGTTACAAAACCAAACGCATTAAAGGCATCTGCATCGCAATGGATTACATAAAGGTCTGTTGATACACCATCTTCAGACTTTAGCGTGACTCTTGAATAGCTGCCATCTCCAGGACAATCATTGGAGAGTCCCACTGCCTGGACAAACGGTAAAGAACGCAGAGCATCTGCCGCTGTAGCGAGCGCTTCCCTTGGATAATTCCCAGATATCACAAAGACGTTCTCAGCCATTTCTCCGCGAGGCCGGTCCGCCATCTTTTTGTATTGCGCGTAAAACAGAATGGACACAGATAAAAGGACGATGGAAATGAAGCATTGAATACCAATGAGAATGCTACTCGTATCCTTTTTAAGCTGTGCACGATATCCACCATTTACTATATCTATAGCAGAATACCTTTTTGCTATCCTTGAGGGAATCAAAGCGGTTATGGCTGAGAGAATAAGAATAAAAACGCCATAATAAAGAATCTTTCCGGGTGTTATAGAACTGTCCAGAACTATAAAGGTGTGTGTAACATTAAAGAAACTGTTAAAAATAGGAAAGATGTATTTGGACAGGCCATAACCCAAAACAAAGCATACGGAGGTAATAAGGAGTGTTTCCAGAAAGTTAGCCATCCTGATGCCCCATTCGGAAGATCCAAGCAGTTTCTTCAATGCCCATTCTTTCCCCCGCTTGGTAGAAAGGGCAACATTCAGATTGACATAGTTGACGAAGGCGAAGATAAATAGGATTATACCAAAAATCTCAACTGCCCATAGCGATAATCCCAAAGTCTGAGTGAGAGTGTAATTATATATATTGGACGATATCTTGTCATATCTGATATGTTTTATAACTGTATCAGGATTCTTTGCATAATAAGATGAATAAAAGTTTTTACAAGCCTCCTTACACTTGTTCAATATGTCTTTGGCCTTGAAGCCATCTTGAATCCGAATGAACGTAACAATATTCTCCCAATAACCTGATGGATTTGCCCATTGGGCATCCAGCATCGGGGAATCAATGCTGAAAA
Source organism: Bacteroidaceae bacterium (assembly GCA_045534955.1). Classification (GTDB taxonomy): domain Bacteria; phylum Bacteroidota; class Bacteroidia; order Bacteroidales; family Bacteroidaceae; genus Colenecus. Next base: position 949 of record JAZSKR010000011.1, on the reverse strand, counting down.
TGATGTCTGGTGATGGAAGTAAAGAATTATGCAAATCGTCAAATATTCCATTTACGATATATTCCTCTCCTGCACAGGTCAATGGTTTTCCCATTGCATCATCGCCGATTTTTGCCGCCAGACTCCCGGAAATAAAAACCGATTTGCGATTTGCCAGTGACAACGGCGAGCCTTCGGAGAAGTTGATATCAAAGAATGTGAAGAAATCCTGACTGACGGCAATACCCAAGGCACTTAGTGTATTGTTACCAACGGATATCCCATTGCTGTTCTCAATAACAAAAACCTGTGCATACCGGTCAACCTCTGGAACTGCCTCAATCAACTCCCGTCCCAAACCTATTGTAGTTTCAAATGTCTCAATCGGACATACAGCATAAACGCGCTTGAAATCCTTTCCGTGGTCTATTTCCCATTTGTCAGAAAAGAAAGACAAAAGTGGAATGGTAAAAGCCAAGGCAACACTAATACCTATCACTTCTACAATGGTATACCATTTATTCCGAAAAAGAAAACGCAAGTATTCAAACATGATTGTATAAGGTCTGTAAAGTTTCTTTACACTTTTTTATTAAAATTAAGGTTATACCCATATATCCCGACAAAACCGTGCCAATAAGTGTATCAACCTTATTCTATGCGTGTTACGCATTTCTTGAAAAGAAATAACTGTAAAGTTTCCTTACACTTTTACAAAATATGTAAAGTCAAGAAACTGGAATTATATATGATTTTACAGTTTAAGTTTTTTAATCTTCTAATTCTGCTACGAAGTTCTGCAGGCAAGTATGTTGTTTTGTGGAAGTGGTGCGAGTGATAAGGGAGAGTCTGCCCCGCAGACTTCTCCCAAATGAGTTCCACGGAAACAACATACTCTGAGCAACACCTATTTAATCTTCCATCATCCGTTAAGTCGGAGGCCAAGCGGTCTTAGGAAGACAAAAGCTCC
>JAZSKR010000010.1:0-176194 GCA_045534955.1 Bacteroidaceae bacterium | reverse complement strand
TTCCCTAAGGTGTGGGGGGTATGTGTGGACAAGCGTATTTCAGGCTTACCTTAGGGAGAAAAATGGCCGTACCAGCGTTGTGTTTCCCTAAGGTGCAGGGTAAAATGACGCAAAACGAAACGCCCCCTTTGCGTCACGCTGTAGCAGTACCAGGGAATGATTTTTTTTGATATATTTGCATTTGCAACCTTAATTATTGGCTTGGCTTATGAAGAAATCATGGATTAATTTTGGATTTGTTGCAGTTGTGGCTGCATTCGTTTTTTATTCCTGTGGAGAAGATACTCCCGGCATTCAGGGCCCGGAATTACCTAAACAGGATGCTCTTGTTGCAGATTATGTGAGCACAACTGCATTTACTGCTACATTATCTGCCAAAATCAATGGTGTTTCAAAAACAGACCTTGCTTTAGGTACAAGTGGAATCCTTTATTGCGTAGATTCTGTTTATACCGAATCTGTTTTCAAATCGTGGAAAGAAGGTAATGATGCTCCGGATTGTCTTATCTTTAAAGGAGGCAGATTAGGTGGTGATGAGTACAATGGTGTAATTAAAAACCTTTATCCTGATACTGAGTACAAGTATTGTTTCTTTCTTAAGAATGGTGATAATTCTTTACGCGAGATCAGTGCTGTATCATCTTTCCGTACTACCCCGTTAACACCCGTATACAAGAATATGGGTGCGGAATCAGTCAGAATGTTTTCTGCATTACTTAAGGGTACTGTGACATTAAACAATTCAGATCAGGAATATTGTACATGGGGACTTATTCTTTCAGATGTTGAGGATGGAAAGCTGACTGACGACTCAAGGTATGTTACTTATCAGGATTACGGTTATGAAGGTGCACCGGAGGGCATAGAGAACAGATTCGCCTATCTTAGGCCTGCAACTGATTACTGGTACCGTTTGTATGTAGAATATTCACTTCCTGATAATAAGGGTGGTATTGTGTATGGTCCCGAGAACCATTTCTCAACAAAAACAGCCGATGACTGGGGCGTTGATTTAGCTCTTCCAAGTGGTATTCTTTGGGCTAAGGGAGTTTTGGGGCGCCAGGATTTTGTAGATGGGTACGAGGCCTTGTATAATACTTCTTATAATTGCAGATGGGGATCGGTCAAACCAAGGTATACGATAGATGAAGAATATGAATATCTGGATACTTTGAACAATACATATATCAATATCGGCGACAATATTGAAGGCACCGAATACGATATCGCCCACGTTTTATTAGGAGGAAAATGGAGACTTCCTACCAAGGAGGATTTTGAGGAGTTGAATGCTTATTGCAGTGTCGGACTTATGAGAAGGTACAGTTATCATATTTCAACAGCTACCTCAAGTGCTACATTGCAAACTTCGGTTGCAGATATAAGAGGCTCAAACGGCCAATCTATTACTATATACAGAGGCGGAATGTGGACAGGAACAATGAGTGAAAACGGCGAAAATCCTTACTGTGCCTTCTATGGTGTTAACGAGAAGAATGATAGCGCTTTCATTGAGTTGTGTGATACCTTCCCGCGTGATATGTCTTTCGTCATCAGGCCGGTGTGGGATCCGAAAATGTAATTCTGAGTCATATGCGATATAATAAAAAACGGGTGGAACCTTTTGGCTCCACCCGTTTTTGTTGTAGGGCGTCAAGCGGAGAGGCTTGGAATATCAGAACTTGTTGAACTGGAGCCAGCGGTAGAAGGATTCGCGCCAGGTTCCGCTGGTGTTGCCGGGATCGTCGGGGCCGAAGGGGCCGGTTCCGTCGTCGTAGAGGTGCATCTCGGCATTGGCTCCCGCGCGTTTCCAATCAAAGTAGAGCGAGACCAGGCCGGCGGCTACGTTGTGATGGTCACCTCGGGTGGCGATGAAGAGTTTGGGTGCATTCTGCGGAACATCAACATCTATCAGTGAGGGGCCGTAGATGGTCGCCATGAATGCGGGCCGATGAGCGGCATCGGCACGGACGGTTGCTCCTATTCCTACTCCTCCGCCGGCAGAGAAGCCAAGGTAGCCGATTTTTTCTGGATTGATATGCCACTCGGCGGCGTGTTCGCGCACAATCTCCATAGCCCGTAGTGCATCGTTTATTGCGTTGTCTATGTTTTTGATTCCGCTTTCAGACGTATCGGGGTTGGCGTTTGACTTGCTTATCTTGGAGAACTCGGTGACCGATGCGCTGAGTGTCTGACCGCCTCCTCCCATTCGGGGACCGCCGGGACCGCCACCCATGACGCGTGTGCGGTATTTTAGGCCGATAGCCGCGATGCCGCGCTCGTTGAGCCATCGGGCCATGTTTATTACGTCCGATCCCCATGAGTGAGACATCAGACCTCCTCCGGAACATAGTATGACGGCAGTACCGGTTGCTTTATCGGCATCGGGCAGATAAACCGTGATTGATGGGGTTACAACTCCGGATATGCTCTGGATGTTACCGTCGGGTCCGCGCGTTACGCGCTCGTTGTCGTTAACTCCTTCGCTGCCGGGCGCAACACCGTCGTAAAGACGTATCTCCTTCTGGGCTAATGCATTTGTGGCCAGTGCCAATGCCAATATTGCTATCAGTTTTTTCATATTGAGTTCCTATAAGCTTCTCAAAGGTATATTTTTTTTCTGCAAAAAGGTTTGGATATTACAATTTGGGCGGTAACTGAAAACATTTGTTGTTTAATTGATTATATTTGCCTGTATGAAAAGACTGCATTTCAAGGTTGTGCTGTCAGTCATGATTATGCTGACGGCTCAAGGCATGGTATCAGGCGGGGCTATGGCTCAACAACCGGACCCCAACTTCTTTATATTTCTGGGTATCGGACAGTCCAATATGCAGGGCAAGGCTCCTATCAGGGCTCAGGATACTATATCTGACGCTGTCTTTACGAATGATGACTGGGCACGGTACAAGAAAATGATAATTGTAAACAGCGACCAGTCTAAGGTTGGTACATGGACAACGGCAAAACCTCCTATTGTCCGTCCCGATACACAAATTGGAGTTACAGACTATTTCGGCCGATATCTTGTAAAGGGTTTGGATGAACGTTACAAGATTGGTGTTGTGGTTGTGGCTGTCGACGGCTGCCAGATTGAGGCGTTCAGTAAAAACAGCACTGTGGCTTCTAACTACATAACAAATTCATCTACAGGTTCGTGGGTTAAGGAGGCTGCTGCTCACTATAACAATTATCCTTATGGTAAGTTGGTTGAGATGGCTAAGAAGGCTCAGGAGTCAGGTGTTATAAAGGGTATAATTTTCCATCAGGGAGAATCCGGCGCCAACGATACTACCTGGCTGCGTGATGTATATGCTCTCTATACCAATCTGCTTGAAGATCTGAATTTATCCATTGATTCGGTTCCGTTCATAGCAGGTGAACCGCTGAGAAAATACAATGGAATGAATGCGCCTGCATCGGGTGCGAGGATGTATGTTGATATGTTGCCGGATTATTTCAAACAGCAGTCCGGCGGAAAGGACATTGCATATGTGGCCTCTTCAAAGGATCTTGGTAATTATGATGAATATCATTTCTCGGCCGAGGGGTATAAGGAACTGGGTCAGCGTTATGGAAAGATAATGCTTCCGCTGCTCATCAGGCAGGGTGCAGTGTCAAGTTCGGTCGTAATGGTAGCCGATCCGGATAAGGACGTTGAGATTTATGACCTTCTGGGTAGAAAACTGAAGGCTCCTCAAAAAGGTATAAACATAATAAACGGCAAGAAGGTTGTGATCAAATGATTCCGGCTTGGAATGAGAATATTATTTAAAGGACAAATATATTATTTATGAGTAACTATGATTGGAAGTTTTCCACGATAGGTGGAAAGAACCGCGTTAACATAAAGAGCGGTGAGGATATTAAGCATTTGGGTGAACTTGACCAGAAGTTGTGGACAGTATTGAGTTCGCCGGTTGTGGGACTGGAGTTCGATGCCAAGACCCTCAAGATGCTGGACAGCAACAATGACGGCCGTATTCATGTAAATGAGGTTGTAAAGGCAGCCGAGTGGATAACCTCTGTCATCAAGGATCCTGATATGCTTCTTAAGAAAGAGGATACACTTCCGCTCGATGCATTCAATACCGAAAACCCTGACGGCAAGAGACTGCATGCATCTGCCAAGCAGATTCTCAAGAACCTGGGACTCAAGAAGGACAGCATATCGGTGGCTGATGCCGATGACAGCGTGGCAATATTCGCCAAGACCGGCCTGAATGGTGACGGTATCATCACCGTGCAGTCAACCCAGGATGAGGAACTTATCAAGACTATAGAGGCCTGCCTGGCAACAATAGGCGGAAAGGCTGACCGCAGCGGACTCCAGGGTGTGGACGCTGATCTGCTGGAGGCATTCTACAGCGCTCTGGCTGATTACTCGGCATGGCAGAAAAAGGCTGCCGATGACAAGTCAATCTTTGCTTTCGGTGACAATACTGCAGCCGTATACGATATAGTAAATCAGATCAAGTCCAAGGTTGCCGATTACTTTATGCGTTGCAAGCTGGCTGTATTCCATGCAGGCAGTGTAAATGCTCTTGACGTATCAGTTACACGTATCGAGACCATCAGCGACAAGGATCTGTCAGCATGTGCCGATGAGATATCCACTTATCCGCTGGCTCGCATATCGGCCAATAACACATTGCCTATAGACGGACGAATCAACCCGGTTTGGCAGGCTACCATAAGCAAACTCAAGGCACTGGCTCTTGACAAGGAGTTTGAGGGTGCATCCGAGATTACCGAGGAGCAGTGGAGCGCATTCGTAGCCAAACTGGCTCCGTATGAGGCATGGCTGGGTGAGAAGGCCGGCGCTCAGGTTGAGAGTCTGGGTCTGGATCAGGTGAACGCCATCCTCAAGGCTGACCGTAAGGCTGATCTGCTCAAGCTTATAGATGATGACAAGGCATTGGAGTCAGAATCACTTTCCATCGATGAGGTTGCCAAACTGCTGCACCTGTATCGCGACTTCTACACTTTCCTGTGCAACTTTGTATCGTTCCGTGATTTCTATGATCCTCAGGGCAAGGCAATATTCCAGGCAGGTGAGCTCTATATCGATGAGCGCTGCTGCGAACTCTGTATCAAGGTGCCCGATATGGGACCTCACGCAACCGCTACCTCACTGAGCGGTATGTACATCCTGTACTGCAACTGCGTAAACAAGATAAACGGTGACAAGATGATAATAGCCGCCGTCATGACCGACGGTGATGTGTCCGATCTGCGTGAAGGTAAGAACGGTCTGTTCTATGACCGCGCCGGAGTGGAGTGGGATGCCACTGTGTTCAAGATCATTGACAATCCTATCAGCATACGTCAGGCATTCTGGTCACCTTACAACAAGATTGGCCGCTACATTGAGACAACTATCGAGAAGCGTGCCGCCGAGAAGGACAGCAAGGTTATGGCCGATATGACCGCCAAGGTTGACAATGCCGGTAAGGACGGCGCCGCCGGAGCCGAGAAGAAGAAACCGTTTGATATCGCTGCATTTGCCGGTATCTTTGCCGCCATCGGCTTGGCTGTCAGCGGATTGGCGTCGGCCCTGTCAAAGATGTCCGAATCTGTGGCTGACTGGGCATGGTGGAAGTGGTTCATACTCGTTATTGTCATAATGCTTGTAATATCCGGCCCGTCCATGATTCTGGCTTGGCTCAAGATCCGCAAGCGTAACCTGTCTCCGCTGCTCAATGCCAACGGATGGGCAATCAACGCCTCTGTCAAGGTTAACATGACATTCGGCGCTACCCTTACGGAGGTTGGCCGAAGCCCGCTTAAGGCAGAGCCCGATCCGTTTGCCGACAAGACTCCGTGGTGGAAGAAATTCATTTACTGGATCATAGGTCTTGGCCTGGTATTCTGGATCTGCTACTCACAGAACTGGATATACAAGTGGACTAATGAAAACCCCAGTTGGCATTACGAGAAGACCAAGAAGGAACAGGCTCCAGCTCCCGCTGCTGAGCCAATATCTATGGTGGTTCTCACTGCAGAAAGCTTCATGGTTTAAAAGGTATAGGAGAATCCTTTCCCACAACTAAAAAAAGAGGCCCCGTTTGGGACCTCTTTTTTTTGTTGCGGAGGAAGGATTCGAACCTCCGACCTTTAGGTTATGAGCCTAACGAGCTACCTCTGCTCCACTCCGCGATTTCTGTTTTGCGAGTGCAAAGATACTCCTTTTGTGCAATCCTTACAAATCTTTTGAGGTTATTCTTTTATAGATACACATTTTTTGTACTTTTGTAACCCTAATTGAAATTATGGAGAATCCAAAAACACGACTTCAGTTCATCAATGCCGCCAAGGACCTTTTTGTAAAGAAGGGCTATGACGAGACTACGATGATAGATATTGCTGAAGAGGCAGGTCTGAGCCGCAGGACACTTTATGCCTATTTTGAAAGTAAGGTCGAGGTGTTTCAGGCGGTAATCAACAGTGAGGTTGAAAAAGTGCTTACACAACTGTCTGATATAGCTAAACAGAACATGCCTGCCCAGCAGAAGATAGTTGAATTCGTGTTCGGCTATTTCAGGCTTATCAAAGAGACCGTTGACCGCAACGGAACATTGAGATCCGGCTTTTTCCGCAACAGTTGGGGGCTGGAGCATTTCCGTAAGGGGTTTGACGTGAAGCAGAAACAGTTGCTTCAGGATATCATCACAGAGGGTAAGACATCGGGCGCATTTGATGTGGTAAGCGTTCGGCGTACCGCCGAAATCATGCATAACTGCATGCGTGGATTCGAGGCTCCCTATATCCGTGGAAAACTCTGGCAGGGTAATACCCGTGAGGAGATACGTTTTGAGGCTCGCCGTCTTATCTACGGTGCACTCGGTTACAGTGAAACAAAAAACAATCAATAGTTAATATGGGAAAACTTTCAGGAAAGACGGTGCTCATTACAGGAGCAACCCGTGGTATCGGTCTGGCCATGGCTCAGCTTTTTGCTGCCGAGGGTGCAAACATTGCATTTGTGTATATCAACAGTGTGGAGAAGGCTCAGGCCTTGGAGGGAGAACTCAGTGCAAACGGCATCAAGGCCAAGGGTTACCGCGTGGATGTGTCAAGTTTTGAAGGTGCCGTACAGATGGTAGATGAGGTGGTCAAGGAGTTTGGCCGTATAGATATATTGGTAAACAATGCAGGCATAACACGTGACGGCCTGATGATGCGCATGAACGAGCAGCAGTGGGATGAGGTGATTGACACCAATCTGAAATCGGCCTTCAACTTTATCAAGGCCTGCTCTACACAGATGATGCGTCAGCGCTCGGGTAATATCCTTTGTGTATCATCGGTGGTAGGTCTGCACGGAAATGCCGGTCAGATAAACTATTCGGCATCAAAGGCCGGTCTTGTAGGTCTTACCAAGTCTGTTGCCAAGGAATTCGCATCACGCGGCATCCGCGCCAACGTTATCGCTCCGGGATTTGTACTGACCGAGATGACCACCGGCAAGATTCCCGAGGAGAAACTGGCTGAGTGGTGCAAGTCAATTCCCCTGCAGCGCGGTGCTCAGGTAGAGGAGATTGCCAAGGCCGCCCTCTTCCTTGTGTCCGATGACAGTTCATACATAACAGGTCAGGTTCTGCAGGTTGACGGCGGAATGAGCATGTGATGCAGGTTCTTTACGAGGATAATCATATCATTATTGTCTCCAAGCGGGCTGGTGAGATAGTCCAGGGCGACAAGACCGGCGACGTTCCGTTGTCGGACATAGTCGCTGCGTACCTGAAGGAGAAATACTCCAAGCCCGGCAACGTTTTTGTAGGCGTGCCGCACCGTCTGGACCGTCCTGTAAGCGGATTGGTGGTGTTGGCCAAGACCAGCAAGGCTCTGTCACGCCTCAATGAGATATTCCGGGTGGGGAGTGTGGATAAGCGTTATCTTGCAATCGTAAAGAATATGCCCAAGGAACCTGAGGGCAGGCTTGAGAACTGGCTGGTGCGCAACGAGAAACAGAACCGCTCTTATGCATATGACAAGGAGGTGCCCCAAAGCAAGAAGGCCGTCCTTAACTATAAGTTGGTGGGCAGTTCCGTGAATTACAATCTGCTTGAGGTTGAGTTGCTCACGGGACGCCATCATCAGATACGTTGCCAGTTGGCCAAGATGGGATGCCCCATCAAAGGGGATCTCAAGTATGGAGCTGAGCGTTCAAATCCCGACGGTAGCATATCGCTCCATGCTTTTCATGTCACTTTTGAGCATCCCGTATCACATGAGATGATAGACGTGAAGGCTCCTCTGCCGGATGATTCTCTCTGGCAGAGTTTTAAAGAAGTTGCCGATAAACTCTGATTGTTATTTGGAAGCCGGCTCCTGATAATCCTCAAGGACATAAGCCTTGATGATCTTTACGTCAGGGTTGGGACGGCGGTTGGTTCCTGTGGCCGGGACGTTTGATATTGCCTCTACCACATCCATACCTTCAATGATCTCGCCGAATACGGTATAAAGGCCGTCCAATGAGGGCGCTCCACCTATATTGGCGTAAAAGTCTGTCTGTTCCTTTGAATATGTGAATGACTTGCGGGTCTTCATAATGGCATCGGCCTGATCGTTCAACTGTTCATTCAGTTTACTTATCTTTTTCTTTTCGCCGTATTTCTGCCAGGTGCGGATATCGTCTGCATGCGGTTGAGTGAGTGAATCCTTCACAGCCTGACGATATCTCTTGTTTATGGTTTTTTCCTGGGTAGGCAATGTGTTGACCTTTACTTTTCTGCCGGTTATGATATAGAACTGCTGGCTGGTGGAATAGTTGAACTGCTTGGTGCTGGCCTGTCCCACTGCTCCGCGTTTGTGATAGAATTTCCAGGGATTTACCTCTGATTTTATGATATACTCTTCATCATCATCGTCAATACCGATTTCCTGATTGGGCTTGGCATTCTTGGAACTTACGTCGCCGGCCTGAATCTTGTATCCTTTCTGGACTCCAAAGAACAACTGGTCATCATAGAAACCCTTGCGTGCCAGACGTACCATATTGTGACGGTGAAGCGGGGTCTCGCGATATAGTTTTATGGTGAAATTACCCTTTGTGGTCTCAAAACGTACGTACTGATCGGCATCAAGTATTATGGTGTCGGCATCAACCTCCTCTGCCGGAGCGGCAGGGGCGTTGTTCTTGCAGTTGGTGGCAAACAGCAATGCCATCACAAGAGGAATTCCTATAAGATATCTTTTCATAGCTCAAAGTGTTTTCTTGAGTGCGAATATAGCGAAATAATAGGTGGAAATGTGTTACCTTTGCGAATTAAAACGGAATAATAATCAAAAACAGCATATTTATGAAACCTGCACTCGTTGTTCTGGCAGCCGGAATGGGCAGCCGTTACGGAGGACTCAAGCAGTTGGATGCTCTGGGCCCCAGTGGAGAGACCATTATGGATTACTCAGTGTTTGATGCTATCCGCGCCGGATTCGGCAAGGTGGTGTTCATTATCCGCAAGGACTTTGAGGACGATTTCCGTCGCCTGGTGCTCAAGAAATATGAGGGTCATGTAAAGACCGAGGTCGTGTTCCAGAGCATCAATGACCTGCCCGAGGGTTTCAAGTGCCCGGAGGACCGCACCAAGCCTTGGGGTACCAACCACGCAGTGCTGATGGCAAAGGATGTAATCAACGAGCCGTTCTGCGTAATAAATGCCGATGACTTTTACGGCCGTGACTGCTTTGCCGTTATGGGCAAGTTCCTGAGCTCACTGCCCGAGGGTTCAAAGAATGTATATTCAATGGTAGGTTTCCGCGTGGCCAACACCCTGAGTGAGAACGGAAAGGTGTCACGCGGTGTATGTGAGGTCAACGCTCAGCGTCATCTGACCACCGTAGTGGAGCGTACAGAGATACTGCGCCGCGAGAACGGCGTATGCTACAAGGACGGTGATGACTGGGTTCGCATTGAGGACAATACTCCCGTATCGATGAACGTATGGGGATTCACCCCCGACTATATGAAATACTCGGAGGATTTTTTCAAGGGATGGCTCAAGGCCAATATCAACACCCCCAAGTCAGAGTACTATATTCCGCTCATGGTTAATGAGCTTATCAATAACGGAACCGCAACAGTCGAGGTTCTTGACACCACTTCAAAGTGGTTCGGCGTAACATACGCCGAGGACCGTCAGGGTGTTGTGGACAAGATTGCAGAACTTGTAAATGAGGGCGTTTATCCCGCCAAACTGTTTGCATAAGTGTTTTCGGTAGAGAATCTTAAGGTTGAGTTCGGGGCCCGCCCCCTGTTCCATGATGTCAGCTACGTGGTAGGTGACAAGGATCGTATTGCCCTGGTGGGCAAGAACGGTGCGGGCAAATCGACCATGCTTAAGATCATTGCCGGACTGCAGCAACCCACATCGGGCACCGTTTCAATACCCAAGGAGATGACCATAGGTTATCTGCCTCAGGTTATGAAACTGGCCGATACACGCACCGTAAGACAGGAGGCGGAGACCGCCTTTGAGGACATCCACAAACTCAAGGCTGAGGTTGAGCGCCTGAACAACCAGATGGTTGAGCGCACCGATTATGAGAGTGATGATTATCACGCCCTCATAGACCGTTTTACCCGTGAGAGCGAGCGCTACCAGATGATGGGCGGAGGCAACTATCAGGCGGAACTTGAGCAGGCCCTGCTGGGTCTTGGATTCCGCCGTGATGATTTTGACCGCCCTACAAGCGAGTTCAGCGGCGGTTGGCGCATGCGCATAGAGCTGGCCAAGATACTGTTGCGTCATCCGGACGTGCTGCTGCTGGACGAGCCTACCAACCATCTGGACATAAAGAGCATACAGTGGCTCGAGGAGTTCCTGGCCAAGCGCTGCAACGCAGTGATTCTGGTCAGCCACGACCGCGCTTTCATAAACAACGTGACCACCCGCACCATAGAGATATCGTGCGGTGTGATATATGACTATAAGGTCAAGTACAACGAGTTTGTGGAACTGCGCAAGGAGCGCCGTGAGCAGCAGTTGCGTGCCTATGAGAACCAGCAGAAGGAAATTGCCGATGCCAAGGAGTTCATAGAGCGTTTCCGCTACAAACCCACCAAGGCCGTACAGGTACAGAGCCGCATCAAGATGCTGGAGAAGATTGTGCCCATTGAGGTTGATGAGGTGGACAACAAGACCATGCGTCTTAAGTTCCCGCCCGCCATCCGCAGCGGCAACTATCCCGTAATATGTGAGGGTGTGGCCAAGAGTTACGGTGACCACTGTGTATTCAGCGGTGTTGACCTAACCATCAAACGCGGTGAGAAGGTTGCCTTTGTTGGCCGGAACGGTGAGGGTAAGACCACACTTGTAAAGTGCATCATGGGCGAGATCCCGTTCGACGGTACGCTTACTATTGGACATAATATCCAGATCGGCTATTATGCCCAGAATCAGGCACAGTTGCTGGATGATGAGGTTACCGTTCATGATACGATAGACAATGTGGCTACCGGTCCTATCCGTACCCGCATAAATGATATACTGGGCGCATTCATGTTTGGCGGCGAGGCCGGGCAGAAGAAGGTCAAGGTGCTGTCGGGCGGTGAGCGCTCACGCCTGGCAATGATCAGGCTGCTGCTTACGCCCAATAATCTGCTTATACTGGATGAGCCTACCAACCATCTTGATATGGCATCAAAGGATGTGCTCAAGGAGGCTATCCAGGCATTCGACGGAACGGTTATCGTGGTCAGTCACGACCGTGAGTTCCTGGACGGACTGGTAAGCAAGGTCTACGAGTTTGCCGACGGCCATGTACGCGAGCATCTGGGTGGCATCTATGACTTCCTCCAGAAGAAGAACCTGGACAATCTGGCCGATATAGGCCGTATGAAAGGTGCTCCGGCAGCTCCGGCAGCGCAGGATAAGGCATCGGCCGGAAAGGATGATTATGAGGCCAGGAAGGAGCAGGAACGCCGCAAGCGCAAGGTCCAGAAAAAGATTGATGACTGTGAGAAGGAGGTGGAGCGTATCTCTAAGGAGATTAAGGATATAGAAGAGTGGCTTTCTACTCCCACGGGGGCGCAGAACCCTGCCATGTTTGAGGCTTACGGCAAACTGAAGAATGACCTTGCCGAGGCTGAGAAACGTTGGGAGGAGGCTATGATTGAAGGAGAGAGTTTATAACATTTTATAATTATGAAAAGAGTAACATTATTAGCAATTGCATTTGCAGGAATGGCTATGATTTCTTGTAACAATTCCAAACAGGGTATCGGCATCAAGATGGAGAATCTTGACACCAACGCCAAGCCCGGTGATGATTTCTTCCAGTTTGCAGACGGTGGTTGGAATGCAGCCCATCCGCTTACTGACGAGTATGCACGTTTTGGCAGTTTTGACCAGCTGGCCGAAGATAACCGTGAGCAGCTTAAGGGTCTGATTGATGAGATCGTGGCTGCCGACAATGAGGTGGGTACAAATGCTCAGAAGATAGCTGACCTTTATAAACTGGTGCTTGACACCGCCCGCCGTGAGAATGAGGGTCTGACTCCCCTGAAGCCTTGGCTCGATAAGATTGAGGCTGTAAAAGACCGTAAGGAGATATTCCCGCTCATGACCGAACTGGACTTGAACGGTCTGGTAGGCAACTATTTCGGCCTGGGTATCGGTGCCGATATGATGGACAGCAAGGCTAACCTTGTAAGCATAGGTCAGGGTGGTCTGTCACTCGGTGAGAAGGAGTATTATCTGGATACTGATGAGGCTACCACCGCTATCCGTGAGGCTTTCAAGAAGCACATCGTACGTATGTTCACTCTCTGCGGCTTTGACGAGAAAACCGCTCAGAAGAAGATGGAGGATGTTATGCTGATTGAGACCCGTATCGCTGAGAAGTCTTACAGCAACGTTCAGTTGCGTGACCCGGCTGCCAACTATCATAAAATGCCGTTCGAGCAGCTCAAGAAGGATTTCAAGGGTATTGACTGGCAGTACTATTTTGACCAGCTGGGTCTTTATGACTGCGACTTTGTAGATGTAGGCCAGCCCGAGCCGATTCATGAGGTTGAGGCTATCCTTGCCAAGGTTCCCGTTGAGGCTCACAAGTCATACATGGAGTGGCAGCTTATTGACAATTCCGCATCAAAACTGACCAAGGAACTTGATGACGCCAACTTTGATTTCTATGGAAAGATCCTGAGCGGACGTCAGGAGCAGCAGCCCTGGTGGAAGCGCGCCACATCAACCGTAAGCGGTGTTCTGGGTGAGGCCATCGGCCAGCTCTATGTAGAGAAGTATTTCCCTGCAGAGTCAAAGGAGCGTATGGTTACTCTGGTAAAGAACCTGCAGATTGCCCTGGGTGAGCGTATCGACGCACAGGACTGGATGAGTGCAGAGACCAAGGCCCGCGCTCATGAAAAACTGGATGCTTTCTATGTAAAGATTGGTTATCCCGATAAGTGGAAGGATTATTCAAAACTTACAATCGATCCCAGCAAGAGTCTGTTTGACAACCAGATTACCATGTCTCATTTCTTCTGGCAGGACAATGTGGAGCGTAAGTATAAGAAGCCGGTTGACAACACCGAGTGGTTCATGACTCCTCAGACTGTCAACGCTTATTACAATCCTACCACCAATGAGATCTGCTTCCCCGCAGGTATCCTGCAGTATCCGTTCTTTGATATGAGTGCCGATGATGCATTCAACTATGGTGCCATCGGTGTGGTTATCGGCCATGAGATGACTCACGGATTCGATGACCAGGGCCGTCAGTTTGACAAGGACGGTAACTTCAGCGACTGGTGGGCTCCGGGTGATGCCGACAAGTTCAAGGAGCACGTACAGGTTATAGTTGACCACTTTGACAACATCAAGGTTCTGCCTGACCTGAATGGTAACGGTTCACTTACTCTGGGTGAGAATATCGCCGATCACGGCGGTCTGATGGTTGCTTATCAGGCTTTCAAGAACGCCACCAAGGATGCTCCGCTCAAGACCGTGAACGGTTATACTCCCGAGCAGCGTTTCTTCATGGCATATGCAGGTGTTTGGGCCGGCAATATCCGTGACGAGCAGATCCGCAACCAGACCAAGAGCGATCCCCATGCTCTGGGCCGCTGGCGTGTAAACGGTACTCTGCCTCACATTGATGCATGGTACGAGGCATTTGACATCAAGCCGGGTGACGCACTTTATCTGGCTCCTGAGAAGAGAGCTAGCATCTGGTAAATGATTAAAGGAGCTGGGATAAGAGAGGACTACCTGGACCGGAGCGTGAGCCCCGGCCGGGATTTCTACCGGTTCAGTTGCGGCGGTTGGCTGGATGCCAATCCACTGCCTGATGAATTTCCCAGTTACGGAACATATGACGAGCTTGCTGAACTTAACCGTAAGCAGCTCAAGGAACTTATAGACGGCATCACTGCAAGGGATAATGCTCCCGGCAGTGATGCCGCCCGTATTGCAGACCTCTACAATCTGGTCATGGACTCTGATCGCCGTGACCGCGATGGCATGGGGCCGATGCAACCGTACGTGGAGCGTATTCGCGCCATAAGCAGCCGTGAGGAACTGCTTGCCGCCATGTTGGAACTGGATCCCTATGGCGTGACGGGTTACTTTGACGTGGGCATCGGACCTGACCTTAAGGACAGCAAGACAAACATCGTGGGCCTGAGCCAGGGCGGTCTTACGCTTGGTGACAAGGAGTATTACACAGACCGTGACCTGCAGACCATAAACATACGCAAGGCGTTTAAGAAACATATGGTACGTATGCTGATGCTTGCCGGTTACGGCCGGTTGGAAGCCCGCCGGCGGATGCGTATCATATGGAGGATAGAGAAGCGTCTGGCACGTGCATCGCGCAATAATGTGCAACTGCGCGATCCAGCCTCAAACTACAATAAATGGTCAATTGACGAACTCTATACCAAGTTGCCCGGATTGGATTGGAAACCGTTCTTCAGCAAGTTGGGTCTGGACGGAGTTGACTGGGTAGATGTGGGCCAGCCCGAGGCTATCCTGGAGGCAATCCGAGTGCTCAATGAGGAGCCTCTTGAGGACCAGAAGATACTTATGGAGTGGCAGATGCTTGACTCCAACGGTACCCGTCTGGGCAAGAGGTTTGACGATGCGGATTTTGATTTCTACGGCCGCACGCTGAGCGGTCAGAAAGAGCCCAAACCCATGTGGAAGAGGGCTACATCGGCCGTAAACGGAACACTTGGTGATGCTTTGGGACGTCTGTATGTGGGGAAGTATTTCCCCGCAGGTGCCAAGGAACGTATGATTGATATGTTCCATCGTCTTAAACGGGCGCTTGGCCGCCGCATCGAGGCGCAGGAATGGATGAGCGATGAGAGCCGTCGTCTGGCGCTGGACAAACTGGATGCTTTCAGTTTCAAGATAGGATACCCCGACAAGTGGCGTGACTACTCCAAGATGGAGATTGATCCCGCCAAGACCCTTTTTGAGAACAGTGCCTCAATTAGCCGTTTCTTCTGGAACGACATGGTGGAGCGCAAGTTCAAGAAACCGGTTGACCGTACCGAGTGGTATATGAATCCGCAGGAGATAAACGCCTACTATGACATATCCATCAATGAGATATGTTTCCCCGCAGGCATTCTGCAGTATCCGTTCTTCAGCATGGAGGCCGATGACGCTTTCAACTACGGTGCCATCGGCACTATCATGGGACATGAGATGACCCACGGATTTGATGATGAAGGCCGTCAGTTTGACAAGGAGGGCAATATGTGCAATTGGTGGAGCAGCACCGATACACGCCGTTTCAACCGCCGCGTAAAGGTGTTGGTGGACTGGTTCAGCGGCATGGAGGTACTGCCCGGCATCAAGGCAAACGGCAAACTTACCCTGGGTGAGAACATTGCCGACCATGGCGGTCTGACAGTGGCCCTTGAGGCATTCAAGGAGGTCTGCGATGATGAAATCAAACTTGGCTTTACGCCACTGCAGCGTTTCTTTATAGCATACGCCTGCACGTGGGCCGAGAACTGCCGGGACGAGATGATACTGCAGCAGACCAAAAGCGATGAGCACTCGCTGAGCCGTCTGCGCGTAAACGGCGCTCTGCCCCATATTGACGAGTGGTACAGTGCTTTTGGTATAACGGAAGTGGATTCTATGTATATTGCACCCCAAAACAGGGTAAGGATTTGGTAAATGAAAGAGGGTAGGACCATAGAACTGCTGGCGCCGGCCAAGAATCTGGAGTGCGGCATTGAGGCCATAAAGCATGGTGCCGATGCCGTGTACATAGGTGCAGGACGTTTCGGTGCCCGTCAGGCTGCCGGAAACAGTGTGGAGGATATAGCGCAGTTGGCCGACTTTGCCCATTTCTACGGTGCCAAAGTCTATGTGACCGTAAACACCATACTCAAGGATTCCGAGTTGGCCGATGCAGAGAAACTCATATGGCAACTCTATGAGGCCGGGGCCGATGCCCTGCTCATTCAGGATATGGCGGTCTTACGGATGAAACTGCCTCCCATAGCCCTGCATGCCAGCACCCAGTGCGATGTGCGCAGTGCCGATAAGGTACGTTTCCTGGCCGACTGCGGTTTTACCCGCGTGGTTCTGGCCCGTGAACTGTCACTTGACGATATACGCAGCATACATGAGGCCTATCCCGATGTGGAACTTGAGTGCTTTGTGCACGGCGCACTTTGCGTTAGTTACAGCGGACAGTGCTATGCATCGCAGTACTGTTTTGGCCGTAGCGCCAACCGCGGCGAGTGCGCCCAGTTCTGCCGTCTCAAGTTTGACCTGGTGGACAGCGATGACAATGTGATAATCAAGGGCAAGCACCTGCTCTCGCTCCGTGATATGAACCGTATGGCCTATCTGGAGGAACTTATGGACGCCAGTGTATGCTCATTCAAGATAGAGGGCCGTCTCAAGGACGTGCAGTATGTAAAGAACGTCACTGCCGCCTACAGTCAGGCCATTGATAAGGTCCTGATACGCAGGCACGAGTTTGTCAGGGCATCATCGGGCCATAGTGTTGCTCATTTTACTCCCGATGTGAGCCGCAGTTTCAACCGTGGGTTCACTGACTATTTCCTGCACGGACGCACAGATGACATCTACTCATTCGGGACGCCCAAGTCCATAGGTGAGAAGATGGGTCCGGTCAAGGAGGTGGGCCGCGGCTGGCTTAAGGTATCCGGCTTCAAGGCGTTCCACAACGGCGACGGACTCTGCTTCTTTAACCGCAATGGTGAGTTGGAGGGTTATCGCGTAAACCGCGTTGAGGGCAACCGCGTATTCCTTTTCCTGGAGGGGACCGATATGCCTTCAATTACCGCCGGTACGGAACTCTACCGGAACTATGACATTGAGTTTGAGAAGGTGCTCTCCAGGGAATCGGCCACAAGGAAGATAGGAGTGGATATACTTTTTGAGGAGATTCCTTCCGGATATCAGGTGACTATGACCGATGAGGACGGTTATAAGGCATCGGCCATAACTGAATGGAAAAAAGAGGATGCCCGCACTCCCCAGGAGGATAACATTAGAACTCAACTCTCCAAACTGGGAGGTACCCGTTTTGAGGCATCGGACGTGGAGATTCAAATGGAGGGGGAGCGTTTCATTCCGTCGTCACTGTTGTCAGATCTGCGCCGTTCAGTCTCGGAGAAACTTGAAAGCCTGCGTCTGGAATCTTATGTCCGTCCCAGCGTGGGGGCATCGGCCAATCCTCAGTACCCTGCTGATAAACTCACATATCTGGGTAATGTGATGAATGCCCAGGCCAAAACGTTCTATGAGGATCATGGAGTGATTAAGATTGATGATGCGTTTGAGAAGACCCAGCCCGACAGCGCAACGGTTATGTTCTGCCGTCACTGCATCAAGAACTCATTGGGAATCTGCACAAAGAACCGCAAAAGGGAAATAAATATACAGGAACCGCTCTGGCTGGTATCACAGGATGGACGGCGCTTCCGTCTGAGGTTTGACTGCTCAAAGTGCCGGATGGAGATAATGTATTGAAAAAAGACTTACCTTTGCTAACAGGTAAACCCGATTAACCTTATTATTAAACTGAATATTTATGAAAAGATTTGGAAAGTTAGTGGTGATTGCCGCTATGGCAATGGTTTCTTACAGTGCATCAGCTGAGCTTGCTCCCCAGTGGTCAAAAGGTACAATGATGGTTAACGTTGAACTGGGTGTCGCTCCCGGTTTCGGCGGTGGTGTATCACTGGATTACGTTCTCTTTGATGATTGGTGGAAAGGTCATTTCTCAGTAGGCGGTGAGATTGATGTAGCCCAGCCTTACAAGTATCAGACTAACTTTGGTGTTTCACCCCGTGCTACATACGGCCTGAACATCACTGATCAGTTTGAGGTTCACGCTATGGCACAGATGGGTTTCGGATACCACAAATATAACGATGGTACCTTCTCGGATCACGAGACATTCATTCTGCACAGCGAGATGGTAGGATGCCGTTTCTTCTTTAACGACAATTTTGCAGTAATGGCCGAGACCGGTTACTCAAACTGGATGCCTGAACTGCGCGCCGGTATCACTTACAAGTTCTGATAATCAATTAAGATTGGATAGAAGGGACGGTTTTTCCGTCCCTTTTTTTATCTTCGCGGTGTTATGAGAAGATTAGCCTTTGTTTTGCTGCTGGCCTTGGCAACAGTTGCCGGTCATGCCCAGAGTACCGTAATCAAAGTGTCAATGGATAATGCCATCCGGACCAATGGAGGATATTGGGAAGGATGGGGCACCAGTCTGTGCTGGTGGGCCAACCGCGTGGGCTACAATGAGACACTCGCGCAGAAATCGGCCGACCTGTTCTTTGACGCCCAGAAAGGATTGGGCCTTAACATAATGCGCTATAACGTGGGCGGAGGCGATGACCCCACGCACCACCACATAACACGCACTGACAGCGATGTGCCCGGCTGGATGTACATAGACGCCAACGGAGAGCGCAAGTATGACTACACGGCCGATGCCCGCCAACTGAATGTGGTAAAGGCTGCCATGAAAGCAGCCGGACAGGATGCCTATCTGGAAATATTCAGCAACTCGCCCCCTTACTTCATGACCAACAGCGGCTGCTCAACCGGTAACTTCAAGGCCGAGGAGAACAACATCAAGGAGGATGAATACGATGACTTTGCCGAGTATATGGCTCATGTTGCCAACTACATGACACGGGAGATGAAGCTCAAGGTAAAGAGCGTATCGCCCATGAACGAGCCCAACACCAACTACTGGCCTGCCATGAACTACAAGCAGGAGGGCTGCCATATTGATGCCGGAGAGTCCCAGTCCAAGCTGCT
This sequence comes from Bacteroidaceae bacterium, assembly GCA_045534955.1. Taxonomy (GTDB): domain Bacteria; phylum Bacteroidota; class Bacteroidia; order Bacteroidales; family Bacteroidaceae; genus Colenecus. Next base: position 156,905 of record JAZSKR010000010.1, on the reverse strand, counting down.
GGTGCTGACCAAGGAGGCATTGGGCCGCTACGGTCTTAATGATATAGTCCTTACCACCAGCGATGAGACCAATCCCGGCAAGCAGATTGAAGAGATAAAGACCTTAACCCCCGATGCCCGCAAGGCCATAAACCGCATCAGTGTGCACACCTATGGAACCAACAGCATCCGCGAGATGGGACAGCTGGCCAAAGACGAGAAGATAAACCTGTGGATGAGTGAGGTGGACGGCAACGGAACCGCCGGTCAGAACGCCGGTGAGATGGCTGCCGGACTGTGGCTTGCCGAGAAGATAATCAACGATATTGAGGCACTGGAACCATCGGCCTGGGTACTCTGGCAGGTGATAGATACCCACATCAGCAAGGAAGGCTACCATGGCCGTCGCGACGGAGGCCCCCTGCGCACACAGGGAGGCTATTGGGGAACCGCCTGCGCCAACCACGACACCGGTGAGATTCTGCTCACCCAGAAATATTACGCTTTCGGCCAGTTCAGCCGCTACATCCGTCCCGGCTCCACCTTGATACTCTGCCCGACAGACCGCCGCTCTGGAACCAAAGTGTTAGCCGCAAAAGACAAAAAGCAACTCACCATAGTCTGCACCAACACCACCAATCAGGAAAAGCCTATGACCTTTGACCTGTTGGACTTCAAGGTCAAAGGCAAGGTGTGTCAGATAAGAACCGCCGGCCAGTTTGCCGACGGTGAACATTGGGCCGAAACCGATCTGGGTAAAATCAAAGAAAAAAAGTTGGAAGCCGTTTTAGCTCCCAACTCAGTCACGACTTTTGTTATAGGCCTTTAGCTTTAGCTTCGTTCCAGAGGGCATCCATCTCCTCAAGGGTCATATCCTTGAGCTGACGGCCCTGGTTGATTGCAGCCTCCTCGACGTAGTTGAAACGGCGGATGAACTTCTTGTTGGTGCGCTCCAGGGCGTCATCGGGATGGATCTTGTAGAGGCGGGCTACGTTTATGATTGAGAACAGCAGGTCTCCAAGTTCGCTCTCAGCCTTCTCCTTGTCGTGGGCCGATATCTCCTGCTTGAGTTCGGCATACTCCTCCTTGACTTTGTCAAGAGCGCCCTCAGGAGTATCCCAGTCAAAACCCACGTGAGCCGCTTTCTCCTGGATGCGGAAAGCCTTGATGGTAGATGGCAGTGCATCGGGAACACCGGCCAGCACACGTTTGTTACCGCCTTTCTCCTTTAGCTTGAGCTGCTCCCAGTTCTGGAGCACCTGCTCTGCACCGTTCACATTGGTGGTACCATAAATATGCGGATGGCGGTAGATGAGTTTGTCACAAAGCTTGTCGCAAACGTCCTTGATATCGTAATCGCCGGTCTCACTGCCTATCTTGGCGTAGAACACCACGTGCAGCAGGACATCACCCAACTCCTTGCAGATATCGGCCTTGCTGTCCTTCATTATGGCATCGCAAAGCTCATAAACCTCCTCTATTGTATTCTGGCGGAGTGAGTCATTTGTCTGTACACTGTCCCAAGGGCATTTCTCCCTGAGCTCATCCATTATGTCAAGCAGGCGACCGAATGCCTGCATCTTTTCCTCTTTAGTGTGCATATCGTGTAGTTTTGCTGCAAAGTTAATAGTTTTATACCTATTCTGTATTAATGAAATATGTTTATTGCGATAAACAAAATATAAGAAAATTTGTTTATTCCGATAAACAATTGTATAATTGCAGAAAAATAGGATTATGGAACTTTTATTTGAGCGACACGCAGAGTATCTAACAGATGTACCCACATCTTTTGAGCGGGAACTGATGCAAACCATAGACTGGGATTCAAGACTCATTCTGATACGTGGTCCCAAGGGCGTTGGAAAGTCAACTCTGATGCAGCAGTATATACTGAATCATTATGATGTTACAGACCGTCATGTGCTTTACTGCACGGCGGACTCATCGTATTTTGCCACGCATACGTTGGTAGATACTGCCGCTTCTTTCGTGAGACAGGGCGGTAGCCATCTGTTCATTGACGAGATACACAAGTATGATGGCTGGAGCAGCGAGATAAAGGAGATATATGACCTGTATAAAGGCTTGAGAGTGGTATTGAGCGGTTCATCACTTATTCAACTAAATGACGGACAGGCTGATTTGTCTCGGCGTGAGGACGTATATGATATGCCGGGACTTTCATTCAGGGAATACTTGTGGTTCAGGACCGGAAAAAAAGCGGCTCCGGTAAAACTAGACTATTTGCTCAGTAATGCCGGATCTTTCTGCACACATATTCGTTCTCTATATCGGCCATTGGAATATTTCAATGATTATCTACGTATGGGATACTATCCTTTCTCGTTCGAAAAGAAAAAAACATTCAGGATGCTTATAGAAAATGTGACGGGTTATATCATAGATTCAGAACTTACAAAATACCGTGGAGTAAGCCCGGAAAACACACGTAAGATAAAAGCTCTTCTTCAGGTAATAGCCGAAATGATTCCATATCAGGTTGACATCTCTAAACTGTCGTCTAGTGTGAGCATAGACCGTGTTACGCTTATCCGCTATTTAAGATATTTGAATGAGGCAAAACTCTTAAAGAATCTGTTTACGGAACTGGATAAGATAACTGACCTTCAGAAACCGGATAAGATTCTACTTGACAACCCCAATCTGATATATGCCTACAGCATAAAGGAACCGGAAATAGGAACGGTACGGGAAACCTTCTTTTGCAACCAGTTGACATCGGCCGGTCACAGAGTGGAATATGGTGGTATTAAGACGGGTGATTTTAGGATTGATAAGAATCTGGTAATTGAGGTGGGTGGCGCCGGAAAAGATTTCTCCCAGATAAATGATGAAGATATAAATAATGCAGCTCTTGCTTTAGACAACATTGATATAGCAAGTCCAAAGAAAATACCTCTTTGGGCATTTGGCTTCCTTTATTGATTTGGCACTTAACATTTATTGGTGGATTGGTTTCAAACTATGTTTGTCCCATTTTTGTCCCATCGGCTTTTTTGATTCTTAGTGGGTTAATGCATACTTTTGCCCTAACCATATCTGTGGCGATATATGAATAGGGTTAGGTTGGTATTCTATACTGTATTGATTGCGATAATCCCAATCAGTGTCGTTTCCTGTTTACAGGATAATGGCCGATTGCGGGAGGCTGAGTTGCTGATGGAGACTGACCCCAAGGAGGCGGATTCAATTTTAGTTTCTATGACGGAGCCTACATCACGTAGAGACCGCACATGGTATGTTGTTCTCAAGTCCCTGGCTGATTGCAAGAATGACAGGATTATCACATCGGACAGTCTGATACGTACGGCAACAGACTATTATGGCTCTCTACATAAGAATTACCGTGCTGCGGTTGCATGGTACACTCATGGATGTGTGTATACGCATTTGGGAAATGATCATTCGGCAATATATGCTTTTCTAAAGGCAAAGGACCTGTTTCCCGATACTTTGGTGCAATATTATGCACTTACGGAATATAAGTTGGGAACCCGGTATCAGAATATGAAGATGTACAATCAGGCAATGGTTCAGCTCATGAATAGCAGCATCAATGCCGATAGATTGCAGGATACAGTAACGTCATATAAGTCAAACCTAATGTTGCTTGAATGTGCATTGCGACTTGGAGAGGAAGATGCTTCAAATCAGTTTTTCAATACAATTTTGTCAAGGCAAGATTATATCCATGAAATATTTTCGGACGATACATTGTTTGACGGGACAAGACTAAGATATTACATAGTAGGAGATAAAGGCGATTATTCATTGCCTGAGGGAGCTGATTATCCTTTCAAGGCAAAGATGTATTTAATGAAAGGAATATATGATTCGGCCTACTTCTATTACAGGAAAGCCTTGGAAAATTCAACCTATTTGTATGGAAGACAGATTCTTGCCGATAATTTGACAAAGGTGTCTGTATTGATGAACAATCAGGATGAAGCCATGTATTGGCACGAATATTATGGCCGGCTTAGTGATTCCATAAGGATTGCAGAGAAAACGGATACTAAGGATATAACTGATCTGCAAAATGTACATCTTCAGGAATTAACTGAAGAGAGGATGTGGTATAGGCACAAACGCTTTATGATATTAGGATTCTCATCATTGCTATTGTTTGTGGCATTGACGTTACTTGCTTATATGATGTTCAAGAATAGGGAAAAGAAAAGGATAATCCTCAAGCAAGAGGATTTACTAAATATGGAACAGGAGATACGCAAGGGGAGTATAGCTATCCTGGAATCGCAGGTAAGGGAGCAGTCGCAGACCAATCCGCAAGCTCGGACAGCATTGCTTAATTTGTATGCCCATAGACTACAGACGGGCAGTGATTATTTCCGTAAGACTAATGAATATAAGAGTTTGCTATCGGCTGCATCCGGTAACATTCTGAGCGCCGAAGAAAAGGTCACTGCTATGGCTGCATTGGAGCAGTCATTCAGCGATACCATTGTGGATATGCAGACGGAATACCCGGGCATGGATAAGGAGGAGTCATTGACTCTGATTCTGTCATCACTTGGTTTTAAGAACGAACTGATTGCAGAACTGTTCGGCAATGTTACAGCCGAAGCCATTCGGAAAAGAAAGTATAGGTTTGGTAAGGCTAATCCCGATTTCTTTGCTTTGTTCCGTTAATCATTTGTCCCTTTTTTGTCCCAGTCTTAATAATGGGGTTATTGGAATTAATGCCTATATTTGAAAGTGTAAAACTAATTATTATGAGAAGGGCTTGTCTGTTTGCTTTTGCTATTGTTTCGGCGCTTGGTCAGGTCGTGGCCGGAAATGATGCGCTGATACGGTTTGCGGGAAACATTCATCAGTTCAATGAGTTGTTTCCACAGGAGAAGGTATATCTGCAGTTTGACAATACCGCTTACTTTCAGGGCGATGATATCTGGTTCAAGGCGTTTGTGGTAAAGTCGGCCAATCTGGACCGGACGGAATCAGGGGTGCTGTATGTGGATTTGCTGTCTCCCAATGGGGTGTTGCTCCAACAACAGAAACTCAAGATTGTAGCCGGACAGGCCGATGGACGCATACAGTTGGTGGATTACGCTACGGAGCAGGCTCGTGAACTGCGGGGAGTTCGTCCATATCCCAGCGGGTATTATGAGATAAGGGCTTATACGCAGTATATGCTGAATTTTGATCCGGACATTATATTCTCACGTGTGCTGCCGGTGTATCAGACTCCCGATAAGGAGGGTGACTACAGTAATCCGGTCATAACATCGGACTCTACCATGTACAGCCAGAACCGCCCGCAGCAGGAGAGACTGCGTAAGGTAAATGTGGCGTTCTATCCTGAGGGCGGCAATATGGTGCGTGGCCTGCCTTGCCGCGTGGCGTTCAAGGCTACTGACGGTAACGGGGTGGGTATAAACGGTAAGCTGACAGTGGTGCTTGAGGACGGCAGTAAGGTTGTGGCCGAGAGCGGACATGAGGGTATGGGGTCGTTTGAATTCACGCCCGGCAAGAAGAGTGCGGATGCAACGTTTGAATATGGCGGAAAACGGTACTCTGTAACGTTACCATTGGTACAAAACAACGGCTATACAATGATGGCCGATATAACCGGCAGGAAGAACAGCCTGCATATTGATGTGAACCGTACAGCGTCTCTTTCAGAGGAGACTATAGGAATGACAGTTACCTGTCGTGGTGAGTTGGTGATGTTTGAGGAACTGCCCATGAAAGGTAATGGCGGAGATTTCTCTTTTGATACAAAGCAATGGCCGGCAGGAGTGTGCAGGATAGTGCTGTTCACTGACAAGGGCGAGGTGCTGGCGGCTCGAAGCGTATATAACGGCAATCTTAAGTATGTGCCGCCTACGATAGAGGTCAAGCCCGATAAGCGGCGTTATGATGCGTTCGGCAAGATGCACCTTTCATTGCAGCTTAAGGGTAGGGACGGCAAGCCTTTCCGTGACCGTTTCTGCATATCGGTGCGTGATGCAAGTGATTATGGTACACAGTATGCCGATAATCTGCTCACTGATTTCTTACTGTCATCTGACCTTAAGGGATTCATTCATAATCCGTCATACTATTTTGAGTCATCGGACAAACAGCATCTTAGGAATCTGGACCTGCTATGCATGGTACAGGGTTGGGAACGTTATGACTGGGAATACATGACTGACAACAAGGTGTTTAAGGAGACACGCCGTATGGAGACCAGCCTGAGCCTTAACGGAATGATTATGACCAACCGCATTACCAGAGACCGCGCTATGGATGATGTCAAGGTATATGTGGCAGTTTCGCCACGTGACGGCGAGTATGTGGAATACGGTCAGGCTGTTACAGACAAGAACGGATACTTTGGGTTTGACATGAGGGATTTCTATGGCAAGGTTGATGTGACTATGCGTCTTACCAAAGCCAGGAATACAACAGAGCCAAGTGCCAAGATACGTCTGGAACGCGCCCAACTGCCTGCGCTTAGGGCATACAGTAAGCAGGAACTTTTGCCGGGCTGGTCAGTGAATAAACCATCTGTCAATACAACTCGTGCTACTGAATCTGCTGCAAGTGCAACGCTCAAGGATTATCCTGCTATAATAAATGAGTCAGAAGGTCTTGTGTTGCCCACAGTAAGGATTGATGGCGACAGGAAGTATGTGGATTATTTCACATTCAAGTCTTTTGATGTGGAGAAGGATGTAGATGCTGTACTGGATCTGGGTAACCACTCCACTGATTTGACAGGGTATCTGATAGATAAGGGATACTCCGTCTATAATCCCATAGATGTAAGTGCTATCTGGCTGTATCTGAATAGTGATGAGTATATCTATAACCATTATATCAACTATCTCGATTACAATTATGACACTCATCTGGCAGGTGAGGATTTCTTGCCGCAACATGTAGACTATGATCACTATATTTACCAGTATATGTATCCCGAGGTTTATGATATGCCGGAACTGGATATGCATTTCAGTGACAGGCTTCCTGGCAACAACTATTTCCAGCTGAACGGGAATCCTGTTATCTGTTATGTGCATGATGACAGGGGTTTCTACACCAATGGTAAATACTCACAACCTTGGAGGATTGATACGCAGGATATAGAGAGTCTGCTCATCTTTGATGACCTTCACAGCATGTCTGAGATTGGTGATTACGCTCCCGATTATCTGAACTATCTTAAAAGCTACAATGCTGTACCGACCATGATATCAAACAGGACAGGCAAATTCAGTGACCGCATGGTTCTGCTGGATATAAAGCTTAAGGATAATCACCGTATGACCGATAACCCGGACCGTTTCAACCTGGGCAAGAGAGTGACAACGATGCAGGGTTTCAGCCGTAGCCATGAGTTCTATGCTCCTGCATATCCCGACGGCGCCATTGTGGGTGATGTGGATTACCGCCGCACTCTCTACTGGAATCCCAATGTGATAGCCGATGAGAACGGCCATGTTGAAGTTGAATTCTACAACAACTCATATAGCACAAAGTTCAACGTTAGCGGCGCTGGTATCACTGCTTCCGGTATGCCCTACGTTTTGGATAAAGACTTCTAGTTTTTCCCTAATAATGAGGAAAAATGAGTACCTTTGCAGACATTTTTAGAAACAGAGGTACTTCTTTATGGAATTAGCAAGCAAATACAACCCCGCCGATGTGGAGGGAAAGTGGTACAAGTACTGGGAGGATGGCAAGTTTTTTCACTCTGAGCCCGATGGCCGTGAGCCTTACACTATAGTCATTCCGCCACCAAACGTGACCGGTGTGCTGCACATGGGTCATATGCTTAACAACACTATCCAGGATATCCTGGTGCGCCGTGCACGCATGATGGGCAAGAACGCTCTGTGGGTGCCCGGAACTGACCATGCATCTATCGCTACCGAGGCCAAGGTTGTGGGCAAGCTTGCTGCACAGGGAATCAAGAAGACAGACCTAACCCGTGAGGAGTTCCTTAAGCACGCATGGGAGTGGAAAGAGGAGCACGGAGGCATTATCCTGAAGCAGTTGCGCCGTCTGGGCTGCAGCTGTGACTGGGACCGCACCGCATTCACCATGGATGACCTGCGCTCGGAGAGCGTAATCAAGGTGTTCGTGGACCTGTACAACAAGGGTCTTATCTACCGCGGCGTACGTATGGTAAACTGGGACCCCAAGGCTCAGACCGCTCTGAGTGATGAGGAAGTAGTTTACAAAGAGGAGCACAGCAAGCTGTACTATCTCAAGTACTATGTGGCCGATGCCGCCGAGAACCCCGTAAAGACTACCGGCGCCGAGGGTGAGGTGGTACACAAGGATGCCAAGGGTTACTACGCTGTGGTTGCAACCACACGTCCCGAGACCATCATGGGTGATACCGCAATGTGCATCAACCCGGCCGATCCCAAGAACGGCTGGTTGAAGGGCCACAAGGTGATTGTACCTCTGGTAAACCGCGTTATACCTGTAATTGAGGATGATTATGTTGACATAGAGTTCGGTACCGGTTGCTTGAAAGTAACCCCTGCCCATGATGTCAATGACTATATGCTGGGTGAAAAGTACAACCTGGAGACCATCGATATATTCAACGACAACGGTACCCTGAGCGAGAAGGCCGGCCTTTACATCGGCATGGACCGCTTTGCCGTAAAGAAGCAGATTGCCATTGACCTGGATGCTGCCGGTCTATTGGAGAAGATGGAGGATTACACCAACAAGGTGGGCTACAGCGAGCGCAATCCGGACACCGTGATTGAGCCCAAGCTTTCCATGCAGTGGTTCCTCAAGATGCAGCACTTTGCCGATATGGCTCTGCCTCCCGTAATGAACGATGAGCTCAAGTTCTATCCGCCCAAGTACAAGAACACATACCGCAACTGGTTAGAGAACATCAAGGACTGGTGCATAAGCCGTCAGCTCTGGTGGGGACACCGTATCCCGGCTTACTTTATGCCCAAGGGCGGTTTTGTAGTGGCCGAGACAATTGACAAGGCAGTTGAACTGGCACGCGCCAAGAGCGGTGACAACACTCTCACTGCTGCTGATCTTCGTCAGGATGAGGATGTATTAGATACATGGTTCAGTTCATGGCTCTGGCCTATCAGCCTGTTTGACGGCATCAACAACCCCGACAACGAGGAGATCAAGTACTACTATCCCACAAATGACCTGGTAACCGGTCCGGATATCATATTCTTCTGGGTAGCCCGTATGATCATGTCGGGTTATGAGTACCGTCACGATATGCCTTTCCGCAATGTCTATTTTACCGGTATAGTTCGTGACAAGCTGGGCCGCAAGATGAGTAAGTCACTGGGTAACTCACCTGATCCCATCGGCCTGATTGAGCAGTACGGTGCCGATGGCGTACGTATGGGACTTATGCTCTCAGCTCCAGCAGGTAATGACATCCCGTTTGATGAGGCCATCTGCGAGCAGGGCCGTAACTTCAACAACAAGATATGGAACGCGTTCCGTCTTACACAGACCTGGACCGTAGCCGATATAGAGCAGCCTGAGAGTGCAAAGGTTGCAGTGGAGTGGTTCCGCAGCAAGCTGAACAGCACAGCAGCCGAGATGGATGACCTGATGTCAAAGTACCGCATCAGCGAGGCCCTGATGGCAGTCTACAAGCTGTTCTGGGACGAGTTCGCAAGCTGGTATCTGGAGATCATCAAGCCGGTTTACGGTCAGCCTATCGACTCAAAGACATACGCTGCAACACTCGAGATGTTTGAGCAGTTGCTCATGCTGTTGCATCCCTTCATGCCGTTCATCACTGAGGAGCTTTGGCACGCAGTACGCGAGCGTAAGGATGGTGAGAGCATCATGAACCAGAGCATCGTAAACCTTGTAAAGGGTAAGGCCGATGAGGGGCTGCTTGCTCAGTTTGAGGATGCCAAGCAGATAGTTACTGAGATCCGTTCGGTACGCAAGAGCAAGAACATCGGCCCGCGTGAGCCGCTTACCGTTGAGGCTGTTGCTCAGAACCCGCTTTCAGCACTTGACAGCGTGGTCTTGAAGATGGCCGGACTTGAGGAGATTGTAATCGTTCCCGCCAAGAGCGAGGGTACCGCCGCATTCATGGTTGGAACTCAGGAGTATGCTGTACGTCTGGGCGGTCTGATTGATGTGGAGGCTGAAATCAAGAAGATGGAGGCCGAGTTGCAGCATCTGGAGGGATTCCTCAAGGGTGTCAACGCCAAACTTTCAAATGAGAACTTTGTGGCACACGCACCTGCCGCCGTCATTGAGAACGAGCGCAAGAAACAGGCCGATGCCACTCAGAAGATTGCAACCATAAAGGAGAGCATTGCAGCTCTTAAGAAATAATGGAAGAGAACAAGAAGGTAAGATCGATATCGGTAGGTGGTATTATAGCCATTGTAGTTGTATTTATTGCATTGGCCGGAATAGCCGTCTTCTATATGCTCTCATGGCAGAAGAGCCAGCAGAACATTGAGGAGATGACCCAACTCTTTGAGATTGAGAAGGAGGAGATGGAGAATGAGTACTCCGGATTCGCCGTTCAGTACGATGAGATGAAGGTGCATATCTCCAATGACTCTCTGATACGTCAGTTGGACCGCGAGAAGCAGCGCACCCAACAGTTGCTGGAGGAGTTGCGTCAGACCAAGGCTACTAATGCCGCCGAGATTACCAGACTCAAGAAGGAACTTACCACCGTGCGCCAGGTAATGCGTACATACGTAAGGCAGATTGACTCTCTTGATCAGGTAAACAAGCAACTTGCCAAGGAGAATACCCGTGTACGTCAGCAGTATCAGGAGCAAACCAAGGTGGTTGCCCAACTTACTGTCGATAAGCAGAAAGCCGAGGAGAAAGTGGCACTGGCATCACAGCTGGATGCGGCAGCTATTACTGTTGTAGGACATAATAAACGCGGTAAGGAGGAGAAGAAGTCCAAGAACGTAACCCAGTTTGTGGTTAACTTCACCATAGTCAAGAACATAACCGTCCAGACTGGCGAGAAGACCGTTTATTTGCGTATTGTAAAGCCCAATGAGGAGGTCTTGGGTAAGGATACGGGTTACACCTGTAAGTATGAGAACGTTGTTCTGGAGTGCTCTGAGAGGAAGATGATAGAGTACACCGGTGAGCAGCAGGAGGTGACCATGTACGTTGACGTGGCCGAATTCCTGAGTGCCGGCACATACACTGCATATCTGTTCGTTGACGGAGTTATGATTGGCGAGCAGAGCGTTACACTTAACTGATATTTTTTTTGATGAGCACATTCCGCCAGCTTGGGGTATCAGGCCCGATACTCAAAGCAATTGAAGAGTTAGGATTTGAGAACCCCATGCCCGTTCAGGAGGCGGTAATCCCGTACCTGCTGGAGCAAGGCAGCGGTGATGTGGTTGCTTTGGCCCAGACCGGAACGGGTAAGACCGCAGCATACGGCATTCCGGTAATCCAGCAGACCGATGTGGACAGCAAGGACGCCCAGTTCCTTATACTGAGCCCTACACGCGAGCTCTGCGTGCAGATAGCCAGTGACCTGGCCGATTTCTCACATTACATAGAGGGGCTGCACGTTATCCCTATGTACGGCGGCTCGTCGATAGAGAACCAGATTCGCAACTTCAAGCGCGGCGCACATGTGATTGTGGCTACTCCCGGTCGTCTGATTGACCTTATGGAGCGCGGTGTGGTCAAACTTGATACCATCCGCACCGTTATCCTTGATGAGGCCGATGAGATGCTCAATATGGGTTTCTCTGAGGACCTTGAAAAGATACTCTCATCGGTACCTGTAGAGCGTAAGATGCTTATGTTCTCGGCCACTATGAGCAAGGAGATCCAGGCCATATCGCAGAAGTACCTCAATAATGCCCGCGAGATTGTTATCGGCACACGTAATGAGGGCGCCGAGAACGTGGAGCACGTCTATTATATGGTTCACGCCAAGGACAAGTATCTGGCTCTTAAGCGCATCGTTGATTATTACCCATCCATATACGCAATCATTTTCTGCCGTACCCGCCTGGAGACGCAGGAGATTGCCGACAAGCTGATGCAGGACGGTTACAACGCCGACTCGTTGCACGGAGACCTGTCGCAGGCCCAGCGTGACCTTACCATGAACAAGTTCCGCAAGCGTCAGTTGCAGTTGCTGGTGGCTACCGATGTGGCCGCACGCGGACTGGATGTGGACAATCTGACCCACGTAATCAACTTTGGTCTGCCCGATGACATTGAGAACTATACTCACCGCAGCGGACGTACCGGTCGTGCGGGTAAGAAGGGTGTTTCTATATCCATTGTAAACCTGCGCGAGAAGGGCAAGATTCGCTTTATCGAGAAGGCCATAGGCAAGACATTCGTTCAGGGCGTGATGCCTTCCGGTACCCAGATATGCGAGAAGCAACTCTATAAGGTTATTGACGATCTGGAGCGTATTGAGGTGAACGAGGAGCAGATTGAGAAGTTCCTGCCTGAGATATTCCGCCGTCTGGACTGGATGGACAAGAACGATATCATAAAGCGTATCGTGACCCGTGAGTTCGGCCGTTTTGTGCGCTATTATCAGGATGCTCCGGAACTTGAGGAGGTTACCCGCAATGATGTTGAAGGCGAGAAACGCAAGAAAAAGGACCGCCACCGTGCGCAGAAGGGTTATACCCGCTTTTTTATCAATATCGGCAAGAAAGACCACGTACAGCCAGTTCATATCATTGAGATGCTCAACCGCAATGTGGCTGGGCGTGTGGATGTGGGCCGCATCGATTTGATGCAGAGTTTCTCATTCTTTGAGTGCCCCGAGGAGTATACCGAGGAGATTGTCATCGGCATGGACGGTGTCAACTACAAGGGCCGTCAGGTGCATGTCGAGGTGGCCGAGACCCGCTCGGAGGGCGGTGATGACAAGCCTGCACGCGTGGAGAAAAAGCCCCGTCGTGAGGAGAAACCCCGCCGCGAGGAGAAGACTTCACGTGCTCCTAAGCGTGCTCCCCAAGTCCAGGTAGCCCAGGACGATGATTTCTGGAACAATTTCGAGAACGAGGACTGGCACCAGTTCTTCCGCAGCGAAGGTGCCGGAAAGTCCAGGAAGAAGTCATCGGCCCGCAAGGAAAAACCCGCCCGTAAGGAGAAGGTGAACGGCCGCAAAGAGAAGGTCAACGGCCGTAAAGCCGCCCGCACCCGCCGCTAACCCCCACTCATTCAGAAAAACCCTCGCACCTGCGTATTCACTCCCCCCCCCTGACCTTAGGGAGTCAGAACGCACGTAGGGCCATTTCTCTCCCTAAGGTGGGTGGGAAATACGCTCGCACCTTCGTTACCCCCTGACCTTAGGGAGCCAGAACGCACGTAGAGCCATTTCTCTCCCTAAGGTGAGTAGAAAATTTGCTAGTTCTTGCGTTATTCCCTTGCGTTAGGGGAAATAAGGGGCAGGTGTCAAAAAATTAGACGTTTTTAGGGCAGAATCGTCGGTTTTGCCCTTTTTTATTTGGGTTGTGGTGAGAAGGCAGGGTATTTTTGGGGTGAAAATAAAACAATAGTTACAGATGTTCCGCCACAATCTTAAAATAGCCCTGCGCAATCTGGCCAAGTACAGGTTGCAGTCAACAGTAGGTGTTCTCTCCGTTGCACTTGGTATGGTTTTCTGCTCGCTTACCTATATCTGGATAAGGTATGAGCACAGTTTTGATGCGTTCCATCGTGATGCCGATGATATATATCTGGTCATGGGCACTAATTCCAATGCTGCCGACCATGAGTATCTTCCTTACACATCATACCCCGAGGGTGAGTATCTGGCCGGAAAATATCCTCAGATAGAGGAGTGGGCCAGATGTGAGATTTCGCAAGACTATAGGATAATGTGTGACGGCAAGCCTGAATATACCCTGAAGGGCACTTTAATCGATGAACGTTTCCAGGATTTCTTTGATGTCAATGTGCTGGAAGGGGAGACTAACCTTAATCTTGCCTATTCTGAGGCAGCCATAACCCAAAAGTACGCTGACATTCTGTTTGACGGTGATGCCTTGGGTAAGACTCTTTATACCGACCAGGGACAGATGACCGTAATATCCGTTATAGCCAACCCAACGGAACCCACATCAATATATTATGATTTCCTTAGGGGCTATGATCTTAACAGATATAACACACGGTACGTTCTTACTACACTTGACTTTGTGCGGGTAAGCATGGATAATGCAGGCTCCCTGGCCGACATGATTGCCAATGACACCCTTATTACCAATTATAGCAGTACAGATGTGGACGGAGAGGAATTATCCTGGACACTGGTTGATACCAAAAACTATAAACTGGTGCCCATAACCAAACTGAGACAGGAGGAGGCGCTTGAGGTTATGAACCTTAACATCAGATACATAATTGTGCTGCTTCTGCTTGGAGTGGTTATGATAATCTGCTCACTGACCAATTATTTCACAATGCTGGTAACCCGTATCGGCATCAGGATGCGTGAGATTTCTCTCAGATACGCAAACGGTGCCACGCCTATGCAGATACTCAGGATGTTCATTGTTGAGATATGGGTAGTGCTGATAGCCGCAATCGTAACCGGAGCCATAATATGCTTGTTATCATTGCCGTACTTTACACAGTTCAGCACAATAGACAAACCTTTTGGCTTCTTTATGGGCGGATACATTCTCTATGCATTGATAATTGGTGTCATATCGGTCCTGATAGCATCGGTTATAACATCGGTAGTAAGCAAAAGGCAACTCTCCAGGTACCTGGGCCGTTCATTGAGCAGTGGCAGTACTACAGCCGGCTATAAGATGAGCATAGGATTCCAGCTGGCCATAAGCCTGTGCGCCATATTCTGCACGGTTGTAATGCACAGGCAGGTCAACTTTATGATTAACTCCAGGGATATGGGATACGTAAAGCACAACATAGGTTCCATATATCAATTCGGGCTTAATGAAACCGAGGTAGATGCTGTAAAGCAGCAGCTTAAACAGTTACCCGAGATGGATAAGGTGGTGTATGGCTATGACTCCTATTTCCAGTACCACCGTAGTTCTGCCATTACCATTGATACCACTTTTGAGAGTATGACTGCCGATCAGGATATCAGCGTTATTTACATTGAAGCTAACCGTGACTATCTTGATATGATAGAGGTTCAGCCAATTGCAGGTGAACTCTTTAGCAGGGAGAATGAGCAGGAGAATGCGGTTGTAATAAGTGAGACTCTTGCCAATCTGCTGGGAGGTTCAGACCGGATTGTTGGCAAAACCATATTCAACTACTACCAACCTCTGATTGTCAGGGGCATAATAAAGGATGTGTGTTATACAAGTCCCAAGGGCGCTACTATACCCTTGGTATATGAATATGAGCAGGAGAACAGCATATCGGGTGTGAATCAGGCCAATCTGTTCATGTTCAGGGTTAAGGAGGGCACGGATTGGAACACTCTTAAGGATAAGATAAACCAGGTTTTTGAGAATGTTCACCCCGGAGCCTATCATGTAATCGAAAACATGGAGGATGAGTATATAAACAGTTACGTTAAATCCGAGCTGGCATTGGGTAAGTTCCTGCTCATAATAACCATAGTCTGTATCATCATAGCCGTGAGCGGTGTGTTCAGCATAGTATCACTCTCATGTGAGCGCCGCCGCCGTGAGATTGCGGTTCGCAAGATAAACGGAGCCAAACGTGCAGATGTGCTGCGCCTGTTCATCAGGGACTATCTGCCGGTGATTGTGGCTGCCGCCATTGTGGCATTCCCCATAGGCACAATCATAATGCATCGCTGGCAGTCCGCATACGTCCGTCAGGCCCCGATAGGAGTATGGACATATCTGCTCATCCTGACCGGAATGATCCTTTTCATAGGCCTGATAATATTCAACAACATCCGGAGGGCCTTATCCCAGAATCCGGCCGATGTAATCAAGAGCGAGTGATACAGTAAGACCACTCATCGGGATGTGAATCCGATGGGTGGTTCGCAGATGCTGTGTCCCTGGCTTTCGGCCAGATGAATTATCTGCAGCATCTCTGCTGGTGTGACTACGTGTCCGTTTATGGGAAAGTGTTTCAGATTCCCTGTTATCATGTATGAACCGTCAACACTCAGGGATACCTCATAGAATACTATGTCATCTGGGTCCGGGAATGTTTCATTTGATTCCTTGCGGTCACACATGATTCCCATGTCCATAATAAAACCAACCAGGTCACAAACTGTTTGTTCCGAGATATTAAACTTACGCCTTCTTAAAACGGTATTATATTCTTCAATTATATCTTTTTGAAGAAGAGGTACTATTATTCCTTCTTTGACCAGTTCAATGATCTTTACGACCGAAGAATCACGGTTTTTAGTTAGCAGATAAGAAACAAGGATGTTTGTATCAATCACGGCAAGGTATTTCATAATGTGCTTTTTATTGTTGTATGTTATTGTTCATTTGACGGCGTTCCTCTCGGCATTTCCTTATCTCCTCATCAATTTCATCCATTGTTAGTTCCGGCAAATTGTTCTCTGCCTTATACCGTTCTATTTTTTCGAACGTTTCACGTGCTTGGCGAAGTCTGGTCTCGCGTTCGGATTCCACCTCGAACGGTATTCGTTGCTTCTTGATTACCGTCCTGGCAAAAATGTTGAATGCGGTATTGGAACTCATGCCAAAGTCCTTGCAGAGTTCATCAAACTGCTTTTTCACCTCAGAGTCCATACGGACTGTAAATGCTGTCTGTGCCATACTTATTACTGTTTGGTTGCAAAGATATTAAATATTGCACCGTATTGCAACCAATCAGATTCTTTTTTGTGGTCTTTTGCCAAAGTGTCCCACATCGGCCCCACTCACAGGGCTTGTGGGGCACATCGGTGTGTTACACACCCTCCAGATTAAGGCATGTAACACAGCGAGCGGTGTCAGGAGGCTCACAGGGCCGATGAGCGCGGGACACTTTGGCGGAAACTGCCGGCGGGTGTCAAAAAATTAGACGATTTTGGGGCGGAAAGTGCGATTTTGAGTTTTTTTCTTGGAGGATGGTGATGGGATAATATTGGGTTAGCAGCCATTTCAGGGCACTGTAAACCGTACTTCCATACTACGCATTTTTTCGTTACGATTTTTTTCGTAATAGATTGCAAGAAACATCATATTACGCAGCAGGAGCTGTCAGCAAGGGCCGAAGTGGGTCAGTGCTGTGATTCCATAATCGTCGCCCGCCAGAATCCGGCCGATGTGATCAAGAGCGAGTGAATCAATCTGTATTGTATTATTGCCAGGACTGACCGATATCCCAGTGGACGGCATATTTGGCGGAAGTCCTCTCTGGAGGAAGGTTGAACTCTCGCAGAATCATCTCATATACATGCGGATAATCCTGCAGCCATTTGTTTAAGGACAGAGCGGTATTCCTGCTCGCTGTATTGTGTCTGGGATAATTCAGCTTGCCCGATTTGATTTGTCGGTATAATGCTCTGTCCTACAGCAAAAATCTTGACCTTGTCATTGCTTGCTGAATATACTATCTGCTGCTGAATTCCATACTCCCTACTCCATAGCCCCGATAAGGCTCCTGTTAATGGTACTGGATTACCTTTGCCATCTTCAGGATGAAGCAAGATGTCCTTTAGTATCTCTTTAACCTTATCGGCATCCTCCTGGGATACGCGTTTTATCTCCTGAAATGATTCAAGAGCTTCAGGTGTGAACAGAAGTTTCATAACGCGTCAATATCAACTTCTACAAACTTTTGCTCACTTGAAGCTTCAATTATGTCAATTGCACTTCTTGAGTTTAGAATAGAAGCTGTGCGGGCCAGGACATTATACTCGTCAAGCGACACAAGGACGGCTCCCTGTCTGCCGCGGTTTATCAATACCGGCTCATTATTTGAAATGACCGCATCTACGTAATCCTTTATGCTTTTTCTGAAATCAGAAATAGTTGTTGTAACCATAGTTGTCTGTTTTATCGCAAAAGTACGTACAATATTTTGTACAACCAAATGATTCCTGAATAAAAGCTGACTGTAAAACTGTATTTGATAGAACAGATTCTTACGTTGGTGTCAAAAAATTAGACGATTTTGGGGCGGAAAGTACTATTTTGAGTTTTTTTCTTGGAGGATGGTGGCGGGAGGGGATAATTTTGGGGTGTATATTAAAACAGGCTCAATATGTTTTACCAATTCCTTAAGATTGCTTTACGCAATATAAAGCGTGACTGGAGTTATTTCCTTGTTATTACTCTTTGCCTTGCTGCCGGTCTTTCCATCAATGCTGTCATGACAGTACAGGAAGACCGTTATTACCAGACGCGTTATCCAGGTTCTGACAGGACTTATAGTACCGAACTGGCTGTTCCGGATTCAATTAAGGAGAAGCAGAAAGCAGCCGCATCTGATTTTGGTGCTTTTATGCAGGCGTACAACAGGAATGTGGCAACTTTCGGCCCGCAAGTCTTTGATGCATCCTGTTTCTATGTGGAAGGTGTAGAGGATATAGTGTTGCAGGACTCAAGAGATGAGTTCGCAAATGAGATCGGTCTTATGTTTCATGCTGCCGGAAAGGATATCCCATATTATTTCCAAAGCGGTGTCCAGGCCAAGCAAAGATGTGTATCCGGGTCATATTATAAGTATAGGAACCTTACTCTAATGATGGGAAACCGTATGCCATCCAACGATTCCGAGATAATAATAAAGGAGTCTGTTCTAAAAAGGATTGGGCTGGATAATAATGAGATAGGATCATATACTGTTGAACCTATATTATCCGATTACAGTCAGTCTGGTAGGGAGTACAGGATAGTCAATGTAATTTTGGATGACAAATGGGCTTTTGAGGAGCATTTTGTCTGCTTCCATTGGCTTGATGCAACCCGTGTCAATGAGGTCTTCACCCCGTATGTCATTCTCTCTCCCGGAGCCGATAAGGAAACGGTAAACGAGAGGCTTAAGGCAAAACAGTTCATGAATTCATGGGGAGAGCCCAAAACTCCTGAACTGACAACCCTTAGATATTCGGATTCCGGTAACCAGTTTGTACTGACGCTGCTGCGCCTTGTCATACTGGCCGTAGTAGTTGTCAGTTTCCTCAAAAGGCTTGTTCAGTCTGTAGTTCAGAATAAGAGAGCCAAACAGATACATTTCTGCATGGGAGCAGGTGTTTGGCATATATTCTCCCTGCAGATGATTGAAGTGGTAATCATGTTGCTGGCGTCAATGTTGTTGTCTATATACATTTCGTCAATTCTCACGGAATTCCTGAACAGGAACAGAGAGAACTTTAATCTGTATCACAGCCTGCCCATGGGGGATATTGCTGCTATCGAAGCATCCTCATCGGTCATAATACTGGCAATATGTATAGTGGTAGTATTCATAACTGCCTTATGTTTTATGAAAAGAGCCTTTGCTGCCAAAAGAGCGTCACGCAAGGAGAGACACCTCATAACCAATCTGATTATAGGTATAGAACTGTCTGTGGCAGTTTATGGAATATGTCAGTCCCTGATCTTTATCGGATTTTCAGAGAAACGGTATAACCCTATGCCTGGAGATGTCAGCAAGAGAACATACAGGCTGGATCTTGAAGACAGGTCAGTAATTGAACAGTATGTTCCCGTTGAGGAATTGTTGAGGGAACTGAGTTCCATACCTCAGATTGAAGATGTCTGCCGTTGTGCAAGTGCCGGAGTGGGAACTCTTATGTCAATCGGCAATAGCAATACATGGTTGTTACAGGTGGACGCCAATTACTTTAATTTCTTCAATATACCGTGTGACAGGACTGGCGTACCGGAAACCGGCAATGAGATCTATCTGAGCCGCAGGTTGTATGATAATCTGTTGGCCGATGGGGTTGATGTCACGCAGCCATTGGAACTGAATAATCCAGGGGGTGTAATCAGTTTTGACATGAATGGAAATATCATATCGCAAGCAAGCCGGAAATATACAGTTGCCGGAGTTTACGAGCGGAATTTTGGAGCTATCCGCAAAAATGAGGAGGTATTGGACAGTAAGGGCGATGCCATTACAATAAATAACTCGATCACCAATTATCTGTATGTCAGATTTGCGCCCGGTATAAGCAGGGAGAAGGGTCAGGAACTGGTCAATGAGGTGGTGTCGGGACATCTGCCTGAAACAGTAGAGTTAAAACTAAATGATATAGAAACTTATTCATATCAGGATGAAGTAAAGACGGCTTCTTCCTTATATACAGCAGTTGCTTTCATCTGTATTCTGTTGGCAATCCTGAGTGTCAAATCTTCGGTGTCGGCCGATGCCGCAAGACGTCGCAAGGAAGTAGCTCTGCGTAAGATTAACGGAGCCAAGGCACGTGACATAGCCGGATTGTTTGTCAGACCTTACGGCATAATAGTGGCTATTGCTTTCGTGGCAGGTTATATGTTCAGCGTAATGCCGATGGTCAAGGCGTCAAAAGAGGGATCTTTTATAATGCTTGACAGTTATGTAAGTTGGGTGCTTCCTGTATCATTGGCCATTATAGTTATGGTAGTTGCATTGACCTTGCTTAGAAGAGTACGCGCAATAATGCGCACCAATCCGGCCGATGTGATCAAGAGCGAGTGACGCTATGAGACTCACAGGGCCGATGAGCGTGGGACACTTTAGCGGGTGCGGTCAAAAGCAGAGAGTATGAGGGAGATGACAGGGAATGTGGCTCCCACCAGGCATACTCCCGTCCATCCGGCAAGGCTCCAGCTCTGTCCGGCTAGGAAGGTGGCCAGGCTGCCCACTACAAAGAATGTGGTCATGAATATGGTGTTCACGCGGTTGGTGGCCTGCGGCAGCTGCTGGAGCGATCCGCTCTGGTTGCTTATCTGCAGGCATTGTGCCCCCACATCAACCAAAATAATTGCAGCAATAAGGCCCACATAGGTGTGGCCGTACAGGAATGCTACAACCCACGCCGCAAGTTGGCTCAGTGAACCTATTACAGACATTCGGCGTACTCCAACTTTTGGCACATACTTGCCGACTCCGCTGGCCGCCAGCGCTCCTGCCACTCCGCAGATGCTTAGCATACCAACCTTGTCGCTGCCTGCCAGGAAAGGCGGTTGGGCCAGATGAAATGCCAGGCAAGCCCAGATGGGCAGAAGACTGCCGAATCCCATTGACGCACGGAAAGAGTACAGGCGTATTCTAGGTTGCGTTACGAATATGTGCCCCACGGTATGCATAAGTTCCCTGTAGGTACCTTTAAACGATTGCGTGGCCTGAGGCATCATGAACAGAATTACCGCCAGTCCTATTATCATCAGGGCGCTCACAATGTAGAACATACCTCTCCAACCCAGCCAGCTGCCTATGTATCCGCTTATGAATCGGGCCGACAGAATACCGGTAAGCAGTCCGGACATTACCAGACCCATGTTGCGCGACTTGTTCTGCGGCTCGGAGTAAAGCGTTGCCATAGGAACGAACAATTGCGGCACTATGGAACAGAGCCCCAGCGTTAGTGACGATACCCACAACAGCCATACATTACCGGCAATAGCCATAAGGAAGGCCGATACCGCCGCAAGCAGCATTGCAGTGACGGTAATACGGCGCACCGGCAGCATATCGGCCAAGGGGATAATAAAGAGTAGTCCCAATGCGTAACCGGTCTGGGTAAAAACGGTTATCAGGTTAGCCTGCACTTGGCTGATGCCCGTATCGCGGCAGATAAGTTCCAGAAGCGGCTGGTTATAATACAGATTGGCCACAGTGACTCCGGCCAGCACGGCCATCATTAGCAATATGTGGCGCGGAATACCTTTGTCTGGTTGGAACTGCAACATCGTAGATTCACTATAAGGTTGTGCAAAAGTAATCATTTTGCTCTCTTTTGCCAAAGTGTCCCACATCGGCCCCACTCATAGGGCTTGTGGGGCACATCGGTGTGTTACACACTCTCCAGATGAAGGTATGTAACACAGTGAGTGATGCTATGAGGCTTACAGTGCCGATGAGCGCGGGACACTTTGGCGGGAAAAACTGGCGAGTGTCAAAAAATTAGACGATTTTGGGGCGGAAAGGACGTTTTTGCCCTTTTTCCTTGGAGAATGGTGCGTAGAGGGATAATTTTGGTGGGAGAATAAAAAAGTCCTGATATGCTTCTACATTATCTCAAATCCTCTTTCCGATACATGCGCAAGTTTGCCATGCAGAATATCATCAGTATGGTGGGCCTTGCAGCCGGTTTTGTGGCGTATGCGTTCTCTTCGCTCTGGACCGGATACGTAAACTCCTATGACACTTTCCATAAGGATGCGGACAGGATTTATACGTTTGCACACCATGAAGACGGCAAGACAACAATAGGAAATGAGAGGGCACGTGCGGGAAACGGTGATGCGTTCTATATTCTGTTCAGGGAATTCGAAAGACGTAATCTGCTTGATTCCTTGGGGATAGAAGCCATAATGTATTCATATCTCCAAGAATATGAGGTTGATGACAAGGGCGCAAAATGTTTGGATATTGATTCGGCATTCATCAATTTCTTTAATCCTATACTGGTGGCGGGTGACTGGTCTTTCCTGGAAGATGTGGGAAAGATTGCGGTGTCAAAATCATACGCCCAAAAGGAATATGGAGATGATAACCCCATAGGAAAGGAAATAACCGTATGGCATGATCATTATACTGTCGGTGCCGTAATTGAAGATTATGACCATTCCTTCCTGGAGTTTGACCTTATGAGAAAATGGAAGTATGAAAACATTTTCTTTTACAATTGGCTGTTCTTTAAATTACATGAAGGCATAAGCGTACAGGATATGCTTGACCGATGTGAGGCGTTCTTTGCAGACAGATATGGAACCTCAATGACATATGTGATGAGAGGCAAAAGCATCATCCCAATCAAAGAGGTATTCAAGTATCTTGAGGAGACCGATGAAGATACATTTGTAAAACTAGACGGCCTTGAGCTTTTATCCAAGGCAAGCCTCCTGTTATTGATCTGTGCCATAGTCAACCACTTTACGTTTTTCCTGAATCATCTGCGTGGCCGTAGGCGTGAGATGTCTTTGCGCAGGGTTTGCGGTGCGTCAACAGGAAGCATTGCCACACAGATGATGCTTGAGGGTACTATCCCGGTATTAGTTTCTCTATTGTTGGGATTGTGGGGTGTAGTGATACTTAAAGAACCTTACTTACGCCTAGCCGATATAGGAATGACTGACTCATATTATTTGACAGGAAGTCTGATCATTATGTCGGTTGTGCTGGCTCTCTCAGTTATCATTAGCCTGATAGAGGTTATAATAATGAAACACCGTGCAATGCAGGCAAGTATCAGAAAAAGAAATGATGCGGTATTCCGCAGGGTAAGTGTGGGAGTTCAGATTGCATCGGGAATGATATTTATTTTCTGTCTGATAATGATGTTTCATCAGTTCAGTTATATGATGAATCTCAATTGGGGTACACAGAGAAAAGATACGGCAATTGTGTATTTCCCAAAGGACGCTATGAGAACGAATGATGGAAGGGCTTATTGGGGAGATATCTATCTGGATGAACTGGAGAGCAAATATGGCCTGAAAGAAAGGATATCTGCCATACCTTGTGTAACGGGTGTATATATGAACTTTGCCGATATGTCAGTGTCTCATTTCGGGAATTCGGCCAGCGTTGGTCTGAAAGATGTTGATGACTCTCTTTTCCCTGATGTTTATGATTATATATATCCGGGTCTTATAGACCGCCTTGGTCTGACGGTACTGGAAGGGAATATTCCGCAAGAGGGACTCAGGGATGATGAAGTTGTAGTTACGGAGAACATTCTCAAGGCATTAGGCAAAAAGAGTCTGGAGGAGATGCCCGGATTATATATCGCTTTGAGCGATACCGCAAGAGCCAACAAACCTTTCAATGTGGTTGCTGTGGTAAAGAATATTCATCTGAATAATTTTGATGAAGTACCCTCATTTATATTGCTGTGCGGATTCAGGAATAAGTATCTTGTTCCCGAATTTTCATACGGAGCGAATCGTGCCGGCGGATCAATATGGGGAGAACTTTCAGTACAGTATCGGCCGGGTACCAGAAAGGAACTGGAATCATCAATAAAAAAGATGATGGAAGAGTTGGATATAGATTATAAGATAGAGTATCCTGCGGATAGTTTCTTCAAGCATCTGTCAAAAGACAGAAACCTGTCAAAGGTATTGTCCATACTGTGCCTGATAAGCATATTCATTGCCTTGTTCGGAGTGTTCTCGCAGATATCGCTTTCATGTATGGAGCGCAGGCGTGAGATTGCCATCCGCAAGACTCATGGGGCAAAAGTAGGGGAGATCCTGGTCATATTTGTCCGTGAATACGGAACCATATTCCTTGTGTCATCGGCGGTAGCTATGGCATTGGGCTATATGGTGATGCACCGCTGGATACAGCAGTTCTATTATCAGGCTGCCATAAGCTGGTGGATTTACCTATCGGTATTTGTCTTTACCGCACTAGTCATTGTTGCCACGGTACTTAATCGTGTGCTCTGTGCCGCACGTGAGAATCCGGCCGATGTGATCAAGAGCGAGTAACGCCACCTTTGCGTCACTTTGGGAGCATAAGGCGGATTTTGCAGTCAAACATGTAGGCGGGGTCTCCGCGGGATTCAAGGGTCTGGCGGGCTGTTTCACTGCTAGGCTTTAGTTTGGTCTTGAACAGTTTGCTGCCCTGATACTTTACTGTCACTTTCCTGGACAGGTTGACCATCTTGCTGTTCAGGCAGATGGTCAGTTCGGGGTAGTCGGAACTCTCTATATTGATTACATTTCCGTTACGGCTCACTATTATGGTCTGTCCGCGCTTGGCGTACTCATGCGGAATCTCTATCCAATAGAATGCATCGCGGGTGACCTCCTCCTGACGCCAGACTATTCTGTCGGGGTAGGGATTGCGTCTGAACTGAGCCATCCAGGGCACTGCGGCGGCATCCTTAAGGTCCATCCAGTGCGGGTAGCCTTCAAGCACGTGAGTCTCATGAATATATCCGTTTTCATCGGTGGATTGAAGCGAATCCAGCTCTTTGCCGCGCGCCGCCACTTCACGGTTGCGGTTGTAGGCCGCATCATCGCCGCCCACCCATATCGTAAAGGGCATGTTGCGTACATTGACCAGACTTACATCGCCCGGATGACCGGCCATCATTGAGGCCGATGCAAAATGGTCGGCCAGACGTGGAGCCAATCGCCACACTCCGTCACCTCCGGCCGAATAGCCCATCAGATAGACCTTGTCCGGATTTACGTCAAGCGTGTAAGCCAATGTCTGTATAAGCTCTTCCAGAAGTCTGTCCATAGGCGGCTTGAACCACATGTCCCAGTCATTCCAGGGGGCACGCGGACAAACATATACTCCTTCATCAGGTTTGTACAGACGCTTCTGGTTCTCCCACTGGCTGTCATTCACGCTTGCCGCAGTGTTGCCGCCTCCGTGCATTGAGATATACAGACTGCGGCCATCGGATGGCTTGTCACCGAATATCTGGTATGAGAACTTCATTGATAAATCGCCGTCCTTCACCGTCAGAGATTCCATATTGGCCTCCCAACGGTCCTTGTTGTCCTGCCGCCACTGCTCAACAATATCGGGATGTGCAACCTCCTGGGCTGCACTTTCCGTCCCGGTCAGGATTGTGGCAGCTAAAAGCGCTGCCTCCGCCAACCTCTTCATATTAATAAGTATTCTCATTTCCCTTTGTTTAAATCAGACAAGGTTGAGTTCTGAATGGGATTACAAATTTAAGCAGATTCTGAATGATTCTGAGGATAATGACTATCTTTGGAGAAATTAGTTACTAACCATTCATTATGAAAACATTGCGTTTTGTTGCCGCATTGGCGGTCTTGGCTCTGGGCATATCATGCAGCCAGAATGATCCATTGGTGGTAAAGGTTGAAGGTGGAAAGATCAAGGGCGTACAGTCACAGGCACAGGATGTGGCTGTGTTCAAGGGCATACCCTATGCCGCTCCGCCGGTAGGTGACCTGCGATGGAAAAAGCCACAGCCCGTTGTGGCCTGGAAAGGCGTTCGTGATTGCAGCGAGTTTGGGAACATAAGCATCCAGTTGGGACATGACGAGGGCTCGTTCTATTGGAAAGAGTTCTACTATATGGGATTCCCCACTCAAAGTGAGGACTGCCTCTATCTTAATGTGTATGCTCCAGTCGGTGCTGTGGGCAATTCCGGAGCCAAACTACCGGTAGCCATGTGGGTGCACGGCGGCGCGTTCCATAACGGTTACAGCAACGAGATAACCATGGATGGTGACGCATGGGCACAGCGCGGTGTCATTCTTGTTACCATCAACTACCGCCTTGGACTGATGGGATTCCTTAACCATCCTGAACTTACTGAGGAGGGTGGAGGCACATCGGGCGGATACGGCATGTATGACCAGATTGCGGCTTTGCAGTGGGTGCATGACAATATATCGGCATTTGGTGGAGATCCTGATAATATTACAGTATTCGGACAGAGTGCCGGTGCCATAAGCGTTAAGAACCTGGTGGCATCGCCGCTATCAAAAGGCTTGATTGCCAAGGCCATCATCCAGAGCGGTGGCGGACTGAATCCGCAGAGTCGCGGTGGCGGAGCACCTGCCGGTGGACAGGCAGGTTATGACCGTACCGGTACCAATATCCAGCAGGCCGGCGGATTTGCAGACCTCAAGGCGATGCGTGCCGCTACTCCCGATGAACTTAAGGCTGCTGTAGCCAAGGTCCCGCGCGGAGTATCATACCGTCCGCATACTGACGGAGTGATGCTTACCGAATCTTTTGATGAGGCAGTTTGGGACAACTCGGTAGCTGATATACCTTATATGATAGGCTGTACGGCTCAGGATATGGGTGGCTTGGGCGGCTCTGCAATAGACCGTTTTGCCGATGTTCGTGACTCGTTGAGCAGCAAGCCGGTCTATAAGTATTTCTTCCAGCGTAACCCGCCCGGTGATGACGATGACCCGGCGCAGGATGCGGGTGCGTTCCACTCATCGGAACTGTGGTACATGTTTCATACCCTGGACCGCAGCTGGCGTCCGTTCACCAAGGCCGATTATGAACTGAGCGACCGCATGATGGACTACTGGACCAATTTCTGTAAGTACGCCGATCCCCAGGGTGGCTGGAAACGCTCTACCCGCAAGGCCCCCTACACACAGATACTTGATATAAAATGACACAGCATATGAAAAAGATTGTTTTGACTTTGATGGTGGCTGCTGTGATGATGCAGTTTGCTGCATGTGATTCTTCCGATAATAGTGAGCTGAAGCGTGGCAAGCCCAGTAAGGAACTTGTGGCTGCTGCCGATGCTTTTTACGAGGCCACAAAGACCGAGCCTAAGGGTAGGGACCATATCAACTTGCACAGCATCATGGTGCTTAAGCACGGCAAGGTGGTGCTGGAGCGCTGGTATAACGGCGAATCGGCCGAAAAGCCGCATACCATGTGGTCGGTTAGCAAGACCTTTACGGCCGCAGCCATAGGATTTGCCATTGATGAGGGACTGATTAAGGTGGATGACAAGGTTATCAAGTATTTCCCGGACAAACTCCCGGCTCAGGTGAGCGATAATCTGGCCGCAATGACCATCCGTGACCTGCTTACAATGACCTGCGGACATGATGTGGCCATAAATTTCAATACCTATACCGCTCCTGATTGGGTTGAGGGATTCCTGGCAGAGCCGGTTACGCATACCCCCGGAACGTACTTTGTGTACAATTCAGTGGGTACTTATATGCTGTCGGCCATAATTACCAAGGTGACTGGACTGGATATGAATGACTATCTGGAGCCGCGCTTGTGGCAACCGTTAGGCATAGACAAGCCCGAATGGGACAAGAGCCCGCAGGGAATGAGCTGCGGCGGCTGGGGTCTGCACCTTAAGACCGAGGATATGGCCCGCATGGGACAGTGCATGCTTCAGAACGGCAAGTGGAAAGGAAAGCAGGTGATTCCTGCATCGTGGGTCAGGGAGATGTCAACCTACAAGGTGGAATCGGGTCCTGCAGGAACCCGTCTGGAGGATATGTCGCGCTTAGGCATAACCAAGGAGAATAACCAGTGGGCCAAGGGCTACTGCTATCAGATGTGGATATGCTCCGATAACGGTTATCGGGCCGATGGAGCCAACGGCCAGTATTTCATGGTATTCCCCGATAAGGATGCCGTGCTGGTGCTCACCACAGACTCCAACCTCTACCAGCCCTATATGGATATAATCTGGCAGTACCTGATTCCGGCTCTTTAAAAGGAGCTGTCAGCAAGGGCCGGAGTGGGTCAGTGCTGTGATTCCATAACCGCACACGAGAATCCGGCCGATGTGATCAAGAGTGGGTAAGCAAGGTTTAGGATATTACACAATAGGTGTTAGCTCTACAGTTAGACCCAATGCTGCTACTATGCGATAGAATGTTGAGACCTTTGGTTCTGTCCGGCCGTTTTCTACTCTTGAAATATATGACTTGTTAGTGCCAATACGCTCAGCTAATTCTGCTTGAGTGATATTGGCATTCTTTCGTGCTTCTTCTATTATTTGTCCTGTAAAGAAAGCATTTGCGCGTTCCTCGGCAATACGACGTTCAGGAGTGCCTTCCTTCCCAAAGAAAGCATCAAGTTGTGCGTCAACATCAAACATCTCCTCTTTGTTTTTTTTGTTCATACTCAGCTTTTAATTTTAGTCCCTTTTCTATTTCGCTATCTGGTGTCTTCTGAGTCTTCTTCAGGAAACCGTTAAACAGGATAACAATGTTTCCTTGATCGAAACAGAAAAATATGCGGTAAATATTACCCTGCCATTCAATTCTAAGTTCAAATAACCCATCCCGTAAGTGCTTCACGAACTTGGATGGTAGTCGCTCCTGAGTCTTTAGTAGAAGCATTCCGTATAGTACCTTCTCCTGTGTGGACCTGTCAAGAGCATCAAAGAAATCCTTGTAATAGGATCCGTATGCTTTTATTGTGCGTTTCATTGGTACAAAGAAAAGGAAAGTTTATCAGTTGAGCAACTATTCTACATAAAAATGTTTGTATTCAATGTTGGTGTCAAAAAATTAGACGATTTTGGGCCGGAAAGTGCGATTTTGATGTTTTTTCTTGGAGAATGGAGTAGTTGAGGGATAATTTTGAGTCAGAAATAAGTAATCAATAACCTAATAATTTGAAATATGATTGAAGTACAGAATTTACAGAAGATCTTCCGTACGGAGGAAGTTGAGACCTGGGCTTTGAATGATGTATCGTTCACGGTTGCCGACGGTGAGTTTGTGGCCATTATGGGCCCGTCAGGTTGCGGTAAGTCAACCCTTCTTAATATCCTTGGTTTGCTGGACAACCCCACCAAGGGCAGTTACAAGCTTCAGGGCGTTGAGGTGGCCACACTTGATGAGAACCATCGCACAGACCTTCGTAAGGGCGTGATTGGCTTTGTGTTCCAGAGCTTTAACCTGATTGATGAACTCAACGTGCGTGAGAACATAGAGTTGCCGCTGCTTTATATGGGTGTACCCGCCAAGGAGCGTCGCCGCCGCGCCGAGGAGGTTATGGAGCGCATGAACATTTCGCACCGCGAGAAACATTTCCCCAACCAGCTGAGCGGTGGTCAGCAGCAGCGTGTGGCAATAGCCCGTGCCGTGATAGCAGGTCCCAAGCTGATATTGGCCGATGAGCCCACCGGTAACCTGGATTCAGTGAACGGTCAAGAGGTGATGAACCTCTTGAAGGAACTCAACCAGCAGGGAACCACCATTGTAATGGTAACCCACAGCCGTCACGACGCATCGTACGCCAACCGCATTATCAACCTCTTTGACGGAAGCATCGTCAAGGAACTCCCGCTGTAAAAAACGACGCAAAACGAAACGACCCCTTTGCGTCACTATTAAATTGAGAATTGAGAATTGAGAAATAGCCCTTGCCTATGTTTTTGCATTACATTAAGACCGCTTGGAGGAGTATCTGCAGGAACTGGGTTTACAGTCTGCTCAGCGTTTGCTGCCTCGCTATAGGAACAGCAATGTTCTCCATGCTGTTCTATGGCATCAACTATGATGATTTCTTTGAGAACCGGCTGCCCGGTCACAAACGGAGCCGGTTTGTTTGCATGACAATACCGGGAAACCATGTGGGGCAACAGGATAGGATATATCGCTCACAGTTGCCATACCTGGATTACAAGACTCTGTTGGATTTGCCGGAAATAGAATCTGTAAGTGTAGGCGGTGGCATGTCGGCCCATTTGTCTTTTGCCGATTCGGTCAAGGTATATGGAATGGGTCCGGTAAAAGGAGTTTATGTTGATGGCGATTATTTCAAATACTGGAATCTCTCTTTTTTGTATGGTGACAGAGTGCCACAGAACGAGAATGAGATAGTAGTATCGGAGTCACTTCTTAAGCGAATGGGTTATGACAAGGATATAAGCCAATGCCTTGTCAAGACTGAGACCTACCGGATAGGCAGAGAATATCAGATTGTAAATGTGGTGCGTGATGACAAATGGCGTCGCAGCTGTGGTTATGACGTTTTTTTCAGTGCTCAGGACTGGAAGATCCAAGGTTTTACATTTTACAATGTCGATGTTGTACTTAAGGAGGGAGCCGATGTAAATGATATAAACGACAGACTGAGCGTTACCTTGGTAGATGATGGTGAGGGAAACAGTAAGATTCTGCAACTGGCCGGATTCCATGAGAATCCCGGTGACAGGATGGAAAAGCTGTTACTTAGCATGTTGAGCATTCTGGTTCTCCTTGTTGCCGTAACAAATTACCTCAAGCATCTGGCAATGGTGCTCAAGCAGCGTAACCGGGCCAACATAATCCGATATAGCCTTGGAGCCAGACAGAGTAGTCTTGCGTTTATGCTGGTAGCCGAAGTCATAATCATACTGCTATTATCATTTGCCATAGCCCAATATATCACAATCCTTGTCTGCTCATGGGTCAACCAGACAGTTTATATGGGAGACCGTTATTTCCATTTAGCGGATTTGATATGGCTGAATACATTGACAACTGTGTGCATTGCGTTAGTAAGCGTTGTGGTATGCCGGATAGCGGTATTTGGGCAGAACAAGGTTCTGAGGAACAGGATTGTGGCCTACCAGCGTGAGCGGAAAGTGCTGAAATACATAATAATCGGCATAGAGACATCGGTTGCAGTTATGGCATTGGCATCGGTTCTTGACATAGCATCTACCGCACCAAGACCATATAACCCGCTATCCAGGTCAGAAATCCGTAGGACTTTCTATGTTCAGACCGAGGAAGGCGATTCATATACGGACAATCAGCAGGCTTTCTGCAATATGGTCAGAAGGATGCCTCAGGTTGAGGATATGGTGTCTTCTGAGGACGACTGGAACGGATCACATGCAAGTCAGTTCAATGTTGGAGGGAGAACGGAATGGTTGTTTGAGAAAGGTTCTGATATACGATATTTCCAGTTCTTCAATATCCCTATTGAATGGCTTGATCCTGCACATCCTACAAGCGGATACCTGATAGACCGGCTTACGTACGAAAGGTATATGAGGGATAGCGTGGATTTAAGCAACATATCAAGTACAAGTTACAACACTGTCATCCCTATTCATATAACCGGAGTGTATGAACACTATATGCTGGGTGATCCTTATGTGACCACTGGAGATATAGGTGGGCTGTTCCAGTATCATCCCATATCGGAATATCATACAAACTTTTTTGTAAGGTTCCGTGAAGGTGTTTCAAAGACTGAGGCTGAGACCCTTCTGCGTAATGCCTGGAAAGAGGTTAATCCGTCATCGATGGAAGATGTCAGGATAATATCCATACCCAAATATACCGACGATGAATACCGCTTTGCAGCGTTGGGATTCCAGATAGGCGGAATGGTGTGCATACTGCTGGTGATACTGAGCGTGACATCATCCATATCGGCCGAAACCAACGTACGCCGCAAGGAAGTGGCTCTGCGCAAAATCAACGGTGCAAAGGGCAGGAACATAATGGCCCTGTTCATCAAGCCGTACTGCATAATACTGGCAGTGGCATTCCCCATAGGCATTCTGGCTTCATTGGCTATGCTTGGTCATGCAGGACTGTATGTCTGGATTGCACCTGTAACGCTGGTGGCAATTGCTCTCATTGTGGCGCTCTCCGTATGGGGCAAGATACGCGCCATAATGCGCACCAACCCAGCCGATGTAATCAAGAGTGAGTGACGCAAAGAGAAACGACCCCTTTGCGTCATTTTTTCATATCTTTGTGGTGTTATGACAGATGCTAAGATTCTTGTGATTGATGATAATACGGCGGTTTTGAGTACGCTTAAGATCGTGCTCAAGAGCGTGTTCCGTACTGTGGTGGCAGTAAGTGACCCGCAGCTTATCCCGGCGCTTATAAGTGCCGGCGATGTGGATGCTGTGCTGCTGGACATGAATTTCGGGTCCGATAAGCTGGACGGGCAGGACGGCCTGTTCTGGCTGGACCGTATAATGAGCCGCAGCGGGCTGGACAATCCTCCGGCTGTTGTGATGATCACGGCGTTCGGTGATGTGGGCCTGGCTGTGACATCACTCAAGAAAGGGGCGCTGGACTTTATCCAGAAGCCCTGGGACAACAATGATTTGATACGCAAACTGCAGGAGGCCATTGCCAAGCGTGATGCACTCTATGCCGAAAAGCAGAAGAATCCCGCTGCAGCGGAGACTGAACAGCAGGAGGTACCCAGCTCACTCGATGAGATGGAAAAACTAACCATCCAGCGGGTGTTGGAGTCAAGCGGGCGCAACCTTACCACTGCTGCCGAGAAACTGGGCATAAGCCGTCAGACACTGTACAACAAGATGAAGCATCATGGCATCTTATAGCCGGCATTACACTCTGCATGTGACGGCATCGGTCGTGATGATAATGGCTCTGCCGGCAGTTGGCGTGTGGCTCTGTTTTAAAGGCTACGCGCCTCTGGCTGTACTTACGGGCATACTGACCCTTGCCGCAGTATTCAGGCTCATAAGATTACTGCGCTACCCCATAACCCAGACCGAGATGATGGCGCGGGCCATCAAAAACAATGACCTGATGCTGCATATCCCTGAGACCGATGATGTGCTGCTGCGTCAGGCATCGGCCGATATGAACCGCATACTGGTCTCATACCGCCGTGACCAGAATGAACTGGAAACCCGCAAGAACTACTATGACCGCATTCTGCGCGTGATGACGCACGAACTCCGTAACACCGTGACTCCCATTGTTTCTCTGACAGATTTCATGATTGAGAACCCCGATGCCCAGAGTGAGGAGGACCGCCGTGAGGCCATAAGCATCATAAACAGCCAGGCTCATAACGTGTGCAGTTTCCTGGAGTCATACCGCCAGCTTACGGTGCTGGCTCAGCCATCAATGACCGATATCCCCGTGTCCCGCATTTTCAGTAACCTGCAGACTCTGCTCAAGGCCGAGCCGGGTGCTGACCGCGTGCGTTTTGAACAAGCCGGCGATGTTATTATCCATGCAGACTCCAGCCTTATCCCGCTGGCGCTCATAAACATCATCCGTAACGCCATTCAGGCAACCGATGAAGTGGAGGACGGCCGCATTACCGTGATGGCATCGGCCCCCGGAGGAAAGCCCTGCATAACCGTAACCAATAACGGACCGGAGATTCCGGAGAGCCGCATTGAGGAGATATTCATGCCGTTCTATTCCACCAAGAAGAGAGGCAGCGGCAGCGGTATAGGTCTTGCCCTTTCACGCCAGATCATGCAGCTGCATGAGGGTACGCTTACCTGCTCATCGCACTATCCCTATACCACTTTCACCCTCCAGTTCAGTTGAAACTGCCCTGAGAACAAGTCTGATGAGTCTAATCTTGCTTCTCCTTAAGGAAACGTTTAATGAGGAACGCAAGGAAATATGGGAACGTGTAGAACTTACCGTTCCAACCTATGTTTTTGTAACCCAGTTTGATTCCGTATCTGATGTCAGGGTAAGAATCCCAGTCTATCAGATTGTTGAGGGATGCTGTTGCACCATCGTTGGCCTTGACCTCAACAGGGATAAGTGAATTAGTGTCACGTACAAAGAAATCCATCTCAAGCGACGGATTGTCATGCTTGTAGAAATAGAGTCCTTCGTACCCCGATTTTATCAGCATTTCTCCAACAACATTCTCATATATGGCACCTTTGTATGTGCCGAAATTACGATTGGCACGCAGATCCTCTTGTGCCTCCTCATCAAGTGAGGCAATCAAGAGCCCTGAGTCATGATAATATACCTTGTAATTGTTTGCATCATAGTTGCCCTTTAACGGGAGCTCTGCATTGCTCAGGCAATATGCTACGTTTATTACGCCAGCCTCCTTGAGCCAGTCCACAGAGCCTACGTATTCCCGGTTGCGGGCTCCCTTGGCAACTTTGGTAATCTGGTATTTCTTGTTATCCTTTGCCAAAAATGTGGATATATGCTTATAGACGGCCAGAATCTTGGCCTTGTCGGTCTCCTTGGCATATTTGGTTATATCCTCCTCATAGTCTTTTAGCAGTTGACGCTGGATTTTGAGCGTTCCGCCAAAATGGCCGTTGTCAATATATGTCTTTACAACTTCCGGCATTCCTCCTATGGTCATGTAATCACGGAAGATGTCCATCATGGTGTCCATTTCAAGACTGGAGAATGGGGTAAGGTGGAGCATGTGGGTGTATAGACTGTCAATCTGCTGCTGCGAATATCCCTTTGCCCACAGGAACTCCTCAAAGTCCATGGAGTGCATATCATAATCCTCCTTGAATCCCACAGCGTTTGATTCAATCTCTTCATAGTAAATACCCATCAGAGAGCCGGAGCAGATAACATCAAACCGTCCGTCCTCACAGAAAGACTTGAGTGATGTGGCGCAGTCCGGGCATTTCTGAAGCTCATCAAAAAACAATAGGGTCTTATGCGGGATAATCTTCCATGATGGCTCCAGCAGAGTGATGTTCCTGATAATGGTATCCACCTCATAGCCGTCATTAAATATGGCTCTGAATTTCTTCTGGAGCACAAAGTTGATTTCAAGCACGGACTCATAGTTGGCCTTAGCAAACGCGCGTATAGACTCGGTTTTTCCAATCTGTCTGGCACCTTTTACTATAAGCGGTTTGCGATCAGGATTGTTTTTCCAGTCTTTGAGATAGTTATCTATCTTTCTTTTAAGTAGTTCCATAAGCAAAAATCACAAAATCCGATGCAAAAATACTGAATAAATCACATTTTCGGTATAGAATTTGGCTTAAACATCACATTTTCCGAAAACGACCCTAATGCGTCACTCGCTCTTCAGTTGAGGACTACCTCATCGGCATCGGATATGCGGTCGTAGCCGGTTATTATTATTTCGTCGCCGGGGTTGAGGCCTTCAAGTATCTCAAAGTGGCGCGGGTTCTGGCGGCCGATGCTTACGGGTACGCGGACGGCGTGGGTGTGCTGTGCGTTGACCTTGAATACCCAGCTGCCGTGAGTGTAATTGTAGAAGTTTCCCTTGGGCACTATTATGGATTGCGCCTGGCCGCCCATCTCTATGCGGGCCTGATAGGACTTTCCTATGCGGGCGTTATCGGGCAGTGAATCCGTGAATACCAGATAGATATCAAATGATCCGCTTTTGATTTCCGGTACGGTGCTGCTGATGGTCATGGGGTAGGTCTTTTTCTCGTATGTTATGGTGGCGGGCTGGCCCACGGTGATTTTATCTATGTAGAACTCGTTTATGCTCAGGCGCATGCGGAACTGGTCCATGCGTTTGATGTCGGCAATAGCGGTGCCGGAGCTTATGCGCTGGCTGGGCTCCAGTGAGAGTCCGCTCAGCTGGCCGTCGGCTGGTGCAGTCACTATAAGGTCATTCAGACGCTCCTCGGTCTTGCGTAGCTGGCGCTGGGCTTCGGCCAGCTCATCCTGCAGGGCCTCCTGGCGTATTGTGTTCAGAACGGAGTCCTGACGGCGGCTCTCTAACTGCAGGCGTACGGTCTCCATCTTGTAGTTGTACTCTTCATCGGCCACATCAAGCTGTGCGCGGCTGCGTATTCCCATGCGGAACTCCTCAAGAGCCAGGTTGTGCTCCTTTTCCAGGCGCTTCAGCTCATACTTGGTCTGCAGTATGCTCTGTGCCAGTGACAGCCGACGCTGGTCCATCTCTATCATGCTGGTACGGTAGGAGCGGTTCTGCTTGCGCCAGCTCTCCCGAGCGGTCTCTATGGTACGCTGCAACTCAGGGTCGCTCAGAATCATGAGCGTATCACCTTTGTGAACCAGGGCACCGTCCTGAACCAGAACGCTCTCCACAAATCCGCCCTCGCGGGTATAGACCTTGATGGTCTGGATGGGCTGGAGGGTACCTTCGGCATTCACGTATTCCGAGAACTCGCCGCTCTGGACGGTTGCGGTCTGCACGCTGTCAGAGTTTATCCTTATTATCTTGGGGCCGGTTGATACCTTGATGAGCATCCCTATGAGTCCTGCGGCCAGAATGCCGGCCACTATGTGTATGCGGTATTTTACATACCATTTCTTGGGTGGTAACTTAACGTCCATATTCTACTTGCTGTTCTATTAATTCGTTATTGTCAAAATCATACGCTGTGAGGCTGCGGATAGTGTAGTATAACTGCCAGTAACGGCTCAGGGCCGATACGTAACCCCTGTAGGCCGAATCCTTGGCGGTTATGGCCGAGTTCAGGTCCAGTATGGTGGAGTTGCCGCTCACGTACAGGTGGCGCGCCACCTCATATCGGTGCTGGGCTGTCTGCATGGCGCGGCGGGCTATATCTACCTGACGCTCCTGCATATTGAACTGGCTCACTGTGCGGGTGACCATCTTTTCAAAACTCACCTCATTCTGCTCTATGTGCATACGGGTAAGTTCCAGATTGTTCTGTGCAATCTTTACGCGGCCGCGTGCACGTCCCCAGTCAAGAATGGGAATGCTTATGGATACACTCACTGACTGCTCGTCGTTAAGGTTACGGAAACTCTCGGGCAGTTCGTCGGCTGTCTGAGCCAGTCCCAGACGCATATAGATGGATGCTTTGAATCCTGCCTGTGACTTGGCGTAAGCCAGGTTGCTCTCGCTGTTGAGACGGCTCAGTTCCATGCTCTCTATATCAGGGCTGTTCTGACGGGCCAGATCCATAGCCTCATCCAACGGTACTGTGAAATGGGGAATGCTGTCGGTGGTAACAACCTCTATCTGTGTGTCCGATGTCAGGTTAAGGAAGTTGCGCAACTGATCAACCGCGTCATCGAACGACATCTGCGATGACATTATGCTGGTCTCGCTGTTCAGCTTGTTGAGTTCCAGCTGGAGCAGTTCGTTCTCGGTTATGGTACCTATATTATATCTGCCCAGTCCGTATGTGTAAAGGGTGTCGGTGGCGGCATGGTTGAGTTGTGCTATCTCCAGTTCTGTTTGGGCCGATACCAGATTAAAGAACACCATTGCAGCCTGCGATGCCACCAGCTCCATGGTCTCGGCATACTGCTTGCGTGCCCTACGATACTCTATAGGCTCGGTCTTGCGGCTCCATTTGAATGAGTTGTAGCCGTTAAGACTCTGTGAGAAACTCAGTTGCAGAGGCTGTGAGTAGTAGCTGTGTGTAGGGTTGTCGCCCAGTTGGTCCAGACGGCTCAGACTGCCGGACAGAGAAATGGTGCCGCCTGTAAACCACACGTTCTGTGAAAGGTCTAGCGACAGGTTGTTGCGCATGCTATTGCTCTGCGCATATTGCTCGGTGCCGTCGGGCAGAGTCACGTAATTGGTGCTGTGATTAAGTGACGGCGATGACGACAGTGACAGGGTGGGGAGCATGCTGGCTTTATAACTGCGGTAACTGAGCCAGGCCGACTCAAACGTGTTGCGTGCCTGCACCGCCTGCGGCGATGACTCCTGAGCCATTCGGATAACCTGGCTCATGGTTAGCCGAACGGTATCGCCACCGGCGGCATTGCCGGCGGCCGATACGTTCAGCAAAACAAGGAGGAGCGATATTTTGATTAGCTGTCTCATACTACTTTGTTTTATTGACAGCTCAAAAGTACCGCTCCCCCTTGCCTTACTCCAAGAAAGAAATCTGGAATCGTCCTTTTTACATCAAAAACGTCTAATTTTTTGACACTATATCAAAGGGTAAGGTTGACGCCGGCCATGAATGCTATACCTGGCATGGGGTAACCTGCGTTGATCTGATACTTGGTATTGAGCAGGTTGTCACCGTTTACCCAGAGTTGGAGCATATCGGACAACTGATATGACAGGCGTGCGTTCCAAAGCAGGAAGTTCTCCTTAACATCGGGGCCAACAGCAGAGTAGAGTCCGTTTATATACTGCAGACCGGTGCTGGCATGCCAACCCTTGTTGGTGTATGAACCACCCAGATAAGCCTTGTGCTCAGGTGCACCCACAACGGGAGTCTCCATCTTGAGGAAACTGTAGTTGCAGTTGGCTGCGAATGATTTTGAAATCAGGTATGATGCCTCAACCTCTACACCCTTGTTCTTGAGCTCGCCGGTGTTCTGGTTGAGCATTGGAGGGGGAGCCGTGGGATTGGGGGCTGTAATGATTATGTTCTCGGCATCAAGATAGAACAGGTTGACTCCGTAGTAGAGTTTTCCGTTCAGAAGCCTCTGCGAGAACGAGAGCTCATAGTTCCAGAGTGACTCGGCTTTGAGGTCCGGGTTGTGAGGAGGATACAAGTACATCTCCCTGATGATAGGATAACGGAATCCCTTGCCTACAGACAGTTTGACCTCGGCATTGGCGGGCAGATGGAATGCGGCGCCGGCCTGAGGTACCAGCTCGGTTCCGGCCTTTGAGTGGTGGTCTACACGCAGACCTGCATTCAAGGTAAGCAGTGAACCTATCTCCTGACGCATCTCAATGTAACCGGCAAACTCATCTTCACGTTCATCGACCTGGAGAACATCTGTTCCGGCTGTAGGTCCGTCAACAAAATGGTTGTTTGCCTTGCCTCCATAGCGGTAGTAGTCAAATCCCAGAGTCAGGCGGTTGCCATCAAACAGGCTTGCGCTCTGCCATGCCGATGCACCCAGCATCTCATCGTATGAAATGAAACGGAAGAGTTTAGGTGTGGTACCTGGTGCATATCCGTCATTGATCCAATGGTCGCCCCAACTGTAGAACAGACTTACTGCACCTTGTGTGCGTGCGTAGTTGTTCTCGATGAACAGGGCGGTGGTTCCGCGTGTTATATCCTGGTCAGCATCAATAAGCGGAGCGCTCTCTGAACCCGGCTGTGAAGCCTTGAAACGGGTAATGTCCACGTTGGCCGATGCATTCCAGTTGTCAGATATGTCATATCCCAATTTGGCATAACCGCCAAACTGCTCAAAGTTCATGTTGTCGCGGTGTCCGTCGGTGCGGTTGTATGAACCTGATGCCACTGCACTGAACTTACCCTGACGGGTGCTGGCGGTGAACTCGGTCTCGGCTGTGTTGAATGACCCGTAACCGGCATGAAGGCGTGCGTGTGTGCCCTCCTCTTTCTTGGTTACTATGTTGACCACGCCGGCCATTGCACCGGATCCGTACAGGATTGATGCGGGACCGCGCAGAACCTCGACCCTCTCGGTCATGAGAGACTGGTATGAATCGGCTATGGGGTGTCCGTAGATACCGGCATAGTTGGGATGTCCGTCAATAAGAACTATCATACGTGCCGTACCTCCGGTCATACCGCGCATGGATATGTTACCTGCGGCACCGCCCGATACTCCAAAACCGGAATAACCGCGCTGGGTGATGAACAGGCCCGGAACCTGCTCGGTAAGCAGGGGCAGGAGCGATGCACGGTTGGTCTCCTCAATTGCGGTACGGTCTATCACATTCACGGTCTGTGACAGTTGGCGCACATCGGTTGCGGCACGTGTACCGGTTATTACAACTTCCTGTAGAGTGTCTGGAATTTCAATTGCATGAGCGGCACTGAATGTCATGGCCGCAGCTGCGAGAATTAATGTGAGGTGTTTCATTACAGATATGGTTAGTTTGTTATCTGCAAAAATACACCTGTGGCACGAAATTACAAAATCGTAGCACGATTTTTTAATCGGCCCGGCTCATAAGGAGCTTGCCATGGCGGATGCCCTTGATGGACGTCATCTCATCGGCCAGGGCGGTAAGCAGGCGGGCCTCACCCATGACGGTGCACACGTGCAGGCAGGTACCCTCACTTATATAGTGCTGCTGTGACGAGAGCACAAGATTCTGGTGGCGGATCTGTATATCCGATATGCGTGCGGATATATCGGTCCGCTGCTGGTCATATATTATAAATATGGTGCCGGCCACAATGTGGTTGCACTGCCATTTCTTCTCCGCCAGATTCTTCTCTATCAGGAAACGTATGGCCTGGGATCGGTTGGCATAACCGTCCTCCTTTACCAAGGTGTCAAGTTGCTCCAGCAACTCATCCTCCAGTGAAACTCCGAATCTCTTCAATGCCATAACAATACGGTTTTTATTCATTCCAAAGTTATACATTTTGGACAACTTTTTTGAAAAAAATTTTGAAAAGTTTTCCAAAAGTGGAAAGAAAGTATTTCTGAAAGGGCTGTTGAAAACTTCTTTGAAATTAGTGCTTTTTTGTTATCAACAACACGCACCAACTTATCTTTTTTATCATAACTTTGCTAGCGTCATTGGTTGCCGTAGGGGTTATCCCCTGAAGGCGTAATTTGGAATCCGGTGAGAGTCCGGGACAGTGCCTGCTGCTGTAAGTCCTTGATTATAAGTCTTGTGCACTCTCTGCCACTGGCCGATGAGGGACCGGGAAGGCGCATGGGACGGGATAAGTCAGAAGACCTGCCAATGATGTTGGGCCCTTGGTTCTTGCAGGACTACAAGGCCGGGGATTTTGAGGGAGTTATCCTGATCATATAGTACAACTTTGTGGAGCGACAAGGTCACTCTGCTATGCTGAATTGATGAATACTTTTAGTTGTTTATGGAGACATATATTGTAAAACGTGATGGCAAACACGAGGTGTTTACCATTGACAAGATTAAGGCCGCTATCTCCAAGTCTTTCCTGGCCTCAGGTGCATTTGCAACTGAGGAGGTTATGACCGGAATCCTGAGCCATCTGACCATCCAAAGCGGAATCAGCGTTGAGGAGATTCAGAACCAGGTGGAGGTTGCATTGATGGCCGAGGGCTATTATCAGGTTGCCAAAACGTACATGCTGTACCGCAACCGTCACGCAGAGGACCGTGAGACTAAATCAAAACTCGAGTTCCTTATGGGCTATTGTCAGGCTGCAAACGCTGCCGAGGGCAGTAAGTTTGATGCCAATGCAAATGTTGAAAACAAGAACATCGCAACTCTGATAGGTGAGTTGCCTAAAAAGGGCTTTATCCGTCTTAACCGCCGACTGCTGTGCGACCGCATCCGCCAGATGTTCGGTAAGGAAGTGGCTGATAAGTATATCAGCCTGTTGCACCAGCATTTCATCTACAAGAACGATGAGACCAACCTGGCCAACTACTGCGCCAGTATAACCATGTATCCCTGGTTGCTTGGCGGCACCAAGTCAATAGGCGGTAACGCTACACAGCCCACCAACCTCAAGGCTTTCTGCGGAGGTTTCATCAACATGGTGTTCATGGTATCATCCATGCTGTCAGGTGCCTGCGCTACCCCTGAGTTCCTTATGTACATGAACTACTTCATTGAGAAGGAGTATGGTGAGGACTACTACAAGCGTGCCGATGAGATTGTTGACCTTAGCATAAAGAAACGCTCCATAGATAAGGTTATTACCGACTATTTCCAGCAGGTGGTTTACTCAATCAACCAGCCTACCGGTGCACGTAACTTCCAGTCAGTGTTCTGGAACATCAGTTACTATGATCGCTACTATTTTGAGTCTCTGTTCGGTGAGTTCCGCTTCCCGGATGGCTCGGCACCTCATTGGGAGTCTCTCTCGTGGCTGCAGAAGCGTTTCATGAAGTGGTTCAATCAGGAGCGTCTGCGCTGCGTGCTCACATTCCCTGTTGAGACCATGGCTCTTCTTACCGAGAACGGTGATGTCAAGGATAAGGAGTACGGTGATTTCACTGCTGAGATGTATGCCGAGGGCCATTCATTCTTTACATATATCAGTGACAACGCTGACTCTCTGTCAAGCTGCTGCCGTCTGCGTAATCAGATTACCGATAACGGATTCTCCTATACACTGGGTGCAGGTGGCGTAAGTACCGGTTCCAAGAGTGTGCTCACCATCAACCTGAACCGCTGCGTACAGTATGCACAGCGCATGGGTATTCCTTATCAGCAGTATATAGAGGAGGTTGTTGACCTCATGCACAAGGTTCAGTTGGCTTATAACGAGAACCTTAAGGAACTGCAGAGCAAGGGTATGCTTCCGCTGTTTGACTCCGGTTACATCAACATAGGCCGTCAGTATCTGACCATCGGTGTCAACGGTCTGGTAGAGAGTGCCGAGTTCCTGGGCATCGAGATCAGTGACAACCCGCGTTATACCGAGTATGTTCAGACTGTTCTGGGTATCATAGAGAAACTCAACAAGCACTACCACTCAAAGGGTGTCATGTTCAACTGCGAGATGATCCCTGCAGAGAACGTGGGCGTAAAGAACGCCAAGTGGGATAAGGAGGACGGCTACGTTGTACCGCGTGACTGCTACAACAGCTACTTCTACAAGGTTGAGGATACTACACTGAACGTGATTGACCGTTTCCGTCTGCACGGTGTCAAGTACATTGAGCACCTGACCGGCGGATCTGCTCTGCACTGCAATCTTGAGGAGCACCTGTCAAAGGCTCAGTACCGCCAGTTGCTGCGTGTGGCTGCACAGGAGGGTTGCAACTACTTTACGTTCAACATACCCAACACCATATGCAACGAGTGCGGCACCATTGACAAGCGTTATCTTAAGGAGTGCCCGCACTGCCACTCAACTAATGTTGACTATCTGACACGTATCATAGGCTACATGAAGCGCGTAAGCAACTTCTCTGCAGCCCGCCAGGTAGAGGCAAGCAAGCGTTATTACGCTACTATGTAAATGAAAATTGCATCATACGACATAGTTTTCCAGGATGTACCGGGAGAGGTTACGCTATCGCTTAACCTCTCCCAGTGTCCTAATCGCTGTCCGGGTTGTCACAGCCCGATGTTGCAGGAAGATATAGGTTTGTTATTGGATGACGACATGCTGGACGGACTGCTGGAACGCTATGGACATGATGTGACGTGTGTATGTTTCATGGGAGGCGACCGTGAGCCGGGGGAGGTAATGCGGCTTGCCGACCGTGTACATGCCGCGGGTATAAAGACAGCCTGGTACTCGGGCCGTCAGGAACTGCCGGATTGTTTCAGAAAAGAATCTTTGGACTACGTCAAGGTGGGACCTTTTATTGAGAGTAGGGGGCCGCTCCCCAATCCCGATACCAATCAGCGTATGTACAGGATTGATAACGGAGTGATGACCGACATCACGGCAAGTTTCAGAAAAAAAAGAGTGGGTTTATAACTCACTCTTTTTTTCTTGACTCGTGATGTCTCAGTTTCCTGATCGGTTGAATTGCGGTCTCTGTTGTTGGGGTTGACCGGGTCTTTGCTGACCTTGTTGGAACTGGTGTCCGCGGGATTGTTGTATGTCTTTTAGTATTTGGCTGTTGAATTGCTCCTCAGCATTCTGAACCTTTAGAATCTTGGAGGCAGGAAGAACCTCTTTGAATTTATTGAGATACTCTTTCTCAAGTTCAGCAATCTTGATGTTGGTTTCAGCCTGAGCCTCAATTGCCTTAAGACTCTGCTCCTCGGATGCCCCTGCAGCAGCTGCCTCACGCATAAAGTGGCGGGTCTCACGGCTGAGTTCACGCTTTTTCTGCTGCAGCTCATTGTACAAAGGGAAGAATGCGTTTGATTCTTCTTCTGTAAGGCCGGCTTTCTCTGTAAAGAACGCTTTCTGCTGTTTCCAGTATTCAGCTGCAGAGAACTGACCGCTGTGATTGGGCGTGGCCTGTTGGGGAGCTGCGTTACGTTGCCATGTCTGACGTTGTTGGCCCCAACGATGCTGTCCGCTCTGCGCCGGCTGATTCTGACCGGATATCGGACACAGTACTGTTATTCCTAATATGAAAAGAATGACCTTTTTCATGACCGTCAATTGACATCAACAAGAGTGTAATACAATGTACAGTCATCAATCATGGCTGTCTCAAGGAATGAGTCTATATACTCATCCGAGTAGATTGTGGTCTCCTGGGCAATATTTGCAGAACTGTTACGGGAATTGATACCCACCGCAGCTTTGATGCAGAAGAATATGCCTGCAAATGCGGCGGCAGCATACAGATAAGGTCTGATGCGCATCCAGGGCGTAACCTTTATGGTGGTGGAGTAGATTGATTCCTGCTCGGGCAGGGCGGACATAATGTTCTGCGTCAGGTTCTCAAAGTAACCCTCCGGAACAGTGAACGGTCTGCGAGGCTCAAGTTCATCAATCTTGTATAATCTTTCTTTTTCCATCCGTTGTTTTGACTGATTTACAGAAAAATGGTTTAATCAATTTTGTTGAAATACTCCTCTATTTTCTTCACGGCTATATGAAATGAGGCTTTAAGGGCTCCTACGCTTGTTCCCAGCACCTCCGAAATTTCTTCATATTTCATCTCATTGAAATACTTCATGTTAAACACCATGCGTTGTTTGTCGGGGAGTGTGGCGATGGCTTCCTGGAGTTGACGTTCGGTCTGGTCTCCGTCAAAATACGGGTCACTCTCCAATTGGCCCGCAAGGCTCAGTTCACCTTCA
The DNA here is from genome assembly GCA_045534955.1 of Bacteroidaceae bacterium. Lineage (GTDB taxonomy): Bacteria > Bacteroidota > Bacteroidia > Bacteroidales > Bacteroidaceae > Colenecus. Next base: position 112,091 of record JAZSKR010000010.1, on the reverse strand, counting down.
TTGTCTGTCTCCAACGGGAGATTGGCTTTCTGCCTGTTCAGAAAGGTGAGAGTCTCGTTTACGGCTATGCGATATAGCCAGGTTGATATTCTGGAATAGCCCATGAAAGAATCAAGGTTGATCCAGGCTTTGATAAAGGTATTCTGGAGAATGTCATTGGCATCATCATGTGAGAGAACCATATGACGTATCTGCCAGTATAACTGTTCGCTGAAATTATTGACTATGGCTTCAAAGGCACGACGACGGGAAATATCATCCTCATGGAGCATCTCCAGTATCCTGCGTTCATCGTATGCCATCATTGCCATAATCAGATAGAAACGGTAAGGTTCTCCTTAGCCAGGATAGTGTTGGGGAATGTTTTCTGAGCCTCTTCAAGCAGGATGCTTTCATCTGTGTAGCGTGCCGAGAAATGGCCTAGCATGAGTTTGCCGGCACCGGCCTCCATGGCGGTGCGGGCGGCATCAGTGGCTGTGCTGTGTAAGTGCTTCCTGGCCCGGTCAGCGTCCTCATCGGAGTAGGTGCAATCGTGGTATATCATGTCTGCATCTTTAATGACCGGAATCATCGACGGGTTATATGCGGTATCACAGCAGTATGCATAACTGCGGCCCGGGTCTGATGGCTTGGTCAGTCGGTCATGGGGTATGATCGTGCCATCGGCGGTGGTAAAGTCACCACCTTCCTTAATACGGTTGTAGTCCCACTGTGGAACACCGTAGAAATCGGCGGCAGCACGGTCCAGGTGGTCCGATGTGGCTTTCTCGCAGAACAGGAATCCTGAACAGGGAACGCGGTGTTTAAGCGGGAAAGCGGTCACGGAAAGCGAACGGTCATCATAAACGACTGAGGTCTTGGCCGGGTCAAATCCCTGGAACTCTACCTGGAACTCCAGGTCGCGGCAATAGAAATCCATCTCCTGACGTAGCATAGGTTCCAACTCCTGCGGAGCATGAACAAACAGCGGAGCCGTACGACCCAGCAGTCCGAATGACGATATCATGCCCAGCAGTCCAAAGCAGTGATCTCCGTGCAGATGTGATATGAATATGTGGTTGATACGGGCAAACGCCACGCGAGAGCGGCGCAATTGTATCTGAGTGCCCTCACCACAGTCTACCATGAATAGTTTGCCGCGAATCTCTACGACCTGCGACGATGTGTAGTGCTTGGGGCTGGGAGTGGCCGAGCCGCATCCCAATATGGTGACTTCAAACTTTTCCATATCAGCGGGCTAAAGGTACAAAAAAGGACCGCACACGCGTGCGGTCCTTTTATTAAATAATGTGATAATCAGGGATTACTTGTTACCACCTTCCAACTGCTCCTTGAGAGCTGCAAGAGCGTCGATATCACCAAGAGTGGTAGAAGCGGCCTGGTTCTGGATAACCGGCTCCTCTTTCTCCTTCTTGGCATTGGTCTTGCGTGCAGCCTTCTTCTCAGCCTTAGCCTCGGCCTTGGCGATATCCTCGAATATGCGGCTGTGTGAAAGGATGATTCTCTTGGAATCCTTGTTGAACTCTATAACCTTGAACTGGAGAGTCTCACCCTGCTGAGCCTGTGAACCGTCCTCCTTTACAAGATGCTTGGGAGTAGCGAAGCCCTCAACACCCTCTGCGAGCTGGATAACTGCGCCCTTGTCCATCATCTCGGTGATCTTACCCTCGTGGATTGAATCAACTGTGTAGATTGACTCGTATGCATCCCAAGGATTCTCCTCAAGCTGCTTGTGGCCGAGGCTGAGACGACGGTTCTCCTTGTCTATCTCCAGAACTACAACATCGATGGGAGCACCGATGGTTGTGAACTCTGAAGGATGCTTAACCTTCTTGGTCCAGCTCAGGTCGCTGATGTGGATCAGACCGTCAACACCCTCCTCAATCTCAACAAAGATACCGAAGTTAGTGAAGTTGCGTACGGTGGCGGTGTGCTTTGAACCAACGGGATACTTCTCCTCGATGTTCTCCCACGGATCCTGCTTGAGCTGCTTGATACCCAGAGACATCTTGCGCTCTGCACGGTCAAGTGTCAGGATAACTGCCTCAACCTCGTCACCAACCTTGATGAAGTCCTGAGCTGAACGCAGGTGCTGGCTCCATGACATCTCTGATACGTGGATCAGACCCTCTACGCCCGGTGCAATCTCGATGAATGCACCGTAATCGGCCATAACGACAACCTTGCCCTTGACAACGTCGCCAACCTTGAGGTTGGGATCCAGAGAATCCCATGGGTGCGGAGTGAGTTGCTTGAGACCAAGAGCAATGCGCTTCTTCTCATCATCGAAGTCAAGAATAACCACGTTGATCTTCTGGTCAAGCTCAACGATCTCCTTAGGATCGCTTACGCGGCCCCAGCTGAGGTCTGTGATATGGATAAGACCGTCAACACCGCCCAGGTCGATGAATACACCGTAAGAGGTGATGTTCTTAACGGTACCCTCAAGTACCTGACCCTTCTCAAGCTTGCTGATGATCTCTTTCTTCTGCTGCTCAAGCTCCTCTTCGATAAGAGCCTTGTGTGAAACAACTACGTTGCGGTATTCCTGGTTGATCTTGATAACCTTGAACTCCATGGTCTTGCCAACGAATACATCGTAGTCGCGGATGGGCTTAACATCGATCTGTGAACCGGGCAGGAAGGCCTCGATGCCGAATACGTCGACAATCATACCACCCTTTGTGCGGCACTTGATGTAACCCTTTACGATCTCCTGTGAATCCAGAGCCTCGTTCACGCGGTCCCATGAGCGTGACTCACGAGCCTTCTTATGTGACAGAAGCAGCTGACCCTTCCTGTCCTCTGTGTTCTCAATGTAAACCTCAACTTCATCACCTACCTTGAGGTCGGGGTTGTAGCGGAATTCGCTGATGGGGATAATACCATCGGACTTGTAACCGATGTTTACGATAACCTCGCGCTTGTTGATGGCTGTGACAGTACCGTTAACTACTTCGTTGTCGGCAACCTTGTTAAGGGTTGTGTCATAAGCCTGCTCGAGCTGCTCTTTTGACATGCCTGCTGCGGCACTTCCGTTTTCAAAAGCATCCCAGTCAAATTCCTGAAGGGGAGCTACATTCTTAAAATCTTCCATTTAGTAAAAATTTGTAACTAAAATAAAGTTGGACAATATGTTGTAAACACGCGCCAAGGGCACTGTGGCTCTTGGCGGGCGCAAAGATAGCACTTTATTATTTAAATAAAGCCAAATCGACTCAAAAAATAAAGTAAATCTGCAGGATACGCTCAGAATCCAGACTCCAGTATGTAGGGTACGCCGGCCGATGTTATACCTGCCGCCTCAATGCTGAAGCGTTTTGTTACCGAGTTGTTATAGAACTCCACCTGTGCCTTGCCTTCTTCATCGGTTATGACATTGGGGTTCCAATACAGGGTACGGCGGTAATCGACGTCACCGAATATCGGTCCGTTGGGGTACTCGGGTGCGTAGAAACTGTATGGTCTGGAATAACCGTCAACGGTGGTGATTCGCTTGTTGATGGTGAACCTTTCTTCACGTGAACTGAGTTCGCCGTCCTCTTTCATCTGAACATCTATCAGCACCATTCTCTGATAAAGGCTGTCGCCCATTATTGTCTGGATGGTTTTGTCCAGATAGTCCTGATAGAGAGGACACTGGGCAAGGATGTTCATGAGGTACATCGGACGGTCAAAGATGATGATGCTCTTTATGTCTTTTGTATCGACCGATCCGGGGCTCTCATAGATTCCCTGATAGAGGTATCTCTTGTTGTTGTGTATGTAGAAGAACGGAGCCCATCCGTTGATATATCCTATGTTTCCGCTGTCGTCAAGCACTACCTCATAGCCCTTGTCAATCAGGTAACCGAACAGGTCGGTCGAGTAGTCTCCCTTGTCAAGTTCCAGCTCCACATCCTTGGGCACATCAAATGCGCTGAATGTAAAGTAGTCTATGTACATACGCTCCTCGTCGATGTCTACATCCGGCAGCAGAAAACCCGTCTCAACATTGATGACCGTGGGGAATTCCGACTCGCCTTCAGTTTTCTGGGCGGTCTTTTTTGCTGAACCCTTAATGCCGGTAAATACCAGTTCACCGGGTGTATATGCCCTTACTGACGGTATGGTGGGGCGGTCAATCTGGATTCGGGCACTGGTGCCTATCAGACGTTCATGGTTGGTGTTGGCGCTGATGGAGAATTTGGCCTTGTCGTAGAATTCGGCTCCTATGTCAAATCCGAAATAACCAGTCGAATCGGTAGTGTATCTGTAGATTTCAGTGAGTGTCTTGTCTTTGGGAACCAGTGACGCGTTAACCTCTATACCTTCCATCTTTTTCTTACCCGACGGGTTAAGGATCCATCCGTTAAGCGTAAGGCTCTCTTCCATACGGTGCTTCTCCGAGAACTGCTTCTGGCCGGTCATGAAATCCCAGTCGTAGCGCTCCCAGCCCTGAACAAGGCATAGCAGGTCCAGTGCCTGGTCACGTTCCGGATCATCGGAATCAAAATACCATGAAGGGTGCTCTATGAAACCTTTAAGGTCCGATGACAACAGCATGGCTGTGCGCAGGTCATCGGTATAGGCGTTGTTCTGTGTGCGCGCATCATGTACCGAGAGGCAGAAACGGTCACGGAACGGATTACCCCTGTCATTGAGGGTGAAGTCCAATGTTATCTTCTCAAACGGTCCGTATGAACTCTTGTCGGTAGTTACCTCGATGACCGGCGCTTTGGTAACCTGGCTGCGATGGTAGAACGAACGGCTTGCGTAGTTGATGCCGTTCTTGTCAAACAGGTAGACGCGGCAGACTCCTTCGGGGACGCCGCGGAGTGATATGATTCTTTCGGACTGGGTGGAGCCGGCCTGAATGGTTCCAAAGTCCATAAGTTCGCCACGGCAGGTAAGTCCCAAACCCAAAGTCATGCCCGAAAATCCTTCTGAGCCGTCAACCTTTATGATTATGCTGTCTTTACCCAGCGGGTCGACTGTCATTACATAACCGAACGGCTCCGGTTCCGGAAGGTCAAATGTACGTGTGGTTCCGTTTGCGTTTATTACAATCCGGTTTTGTCTTTCGTGCGGAGTGAAGGTGAACCAGCCCATACCGTCATGTACTGTGCTGAATGATATGTCCTTGCCTTCGATTTGTCCGGTGGCGTCTGTACCGAATCCGGTATCATCCGTAACCTTGAATGCCACGCGGCAGGGTTTGCCCATTATAAGATGACCGCCCTCGGGGTAGAAAGAGGCGTTGATGTTGCGGAGTTTCTCTGTCTTGGGACGGATCTCGGGTGTCTCGGAACGTTTTATGGTGATTACAGGACTTGACTGGTAGTAGTCTCCCTCTTCCTTTGGGAGGTCATATACAGCCAGAACCCTTGAGAATAGTATCTCGTTGCTGAAATTCAGCATGTAACTGGTGTAGGCGCGGATTTCGTAGAAACCGCTGGGGTAGTTGACTACTCCACGTTTCTCGCGTGCCTGTGATGTGGATCCGTCCATGAGTACGAACGATCCGTCGGCCTGACCTGCCACTATCTTGAGTTTCTCCTGTTTGAGTAGGACTCCGGTAGGTGACAGCAGGTCAACATAGAGAACCTTGCTCTGAGCGCGTCCCAATGTGGAGGCGTTTGTGACGAATGCCTTGAACCATATGGTTTCACCGGTGTAATATGATGTGTTGTCAAACTGTAGGTATACTTTCTCCTGGGGGAACAATTCGTTGAACTGGTGAATGTTACCTGCAAATTTCATCAGAGAGTCAACCGTGGCGGACTGTCCCATACACGGGGTTACGGCGATTAAGGCAGTGAACAGCAACAATACTAATCTGGTAAGCATAGGTTGTACTATTTGTTTCCGCAAAAATAGTAAAAATGTGGGATTTTGATTATTTTTGCAATCCGTTATGATATACGGATTTGACAACGACAAGTATCTTAGGATACAGTCCGAACACATCAAGGAGCGTATTGCTCAGTTCGGTGACAAACTTTATCTCGAGTTCGGAGGCAAACTCTTCGATGACCATCACGCCAGCCGCGTGCTCCCCGGTTTCCAGCCAGACAGTAAACTGCGTATGCTAAAGCAACTCAGCGATTATGCCGAGATTGTGATAGTGATCAGTGCCGTAGACATTGAGAAAAACAAGGTGCGCAGTGACCTGGGTATCACCTATGACATGGACGTCCTGCGTCTGCGTGAGGAGTTCCAGAGCCGTGGCCTTCTGGTAGGGTCAGTGGTAATTACCCACTACAACGGCCAGGCCAGTGCCGATGCTTTCCGCGAGCGCCTCAAACGCCTGGGTATTGTCACATACGTTCACTATATCATAGAGGGATATCCCAACAATGTGGCTCTGATTGATTCCGATGAGGGATTCGGCCGTAACGATTATGTCGTGACATCCCGTCCTCTGGTGGTGGTTACAGCCCCCGGTCCCGGAAGCGGTAAGATGGCCGTTTGCCTGAGTCAGCTTTTCCAGGAGCAGAAGCATGGAGTCAAGGCCGGTTATGCCAAGTTCGAGACATTCCCCATATGGAACCTTCCGTTGAACCACCCCGTAAACATAGCCTATGAGGCAGCTACTGCCGATCTGGATGACGTGAACATGATTGACCCGTTCCATCTGGAGGCATACGGCAAGACCGCTGTCAACTATAACCGTGACATTGAGATATTCCCCGTACTGGATGCTCTGTTCAAGGGTATCTATGGCGAGAATCCGTATAAGTCACCCACCGATATGGGTGTGAATATGGCAGGTTTCTGTATCAGCGACGATGAGGTATGCTGTCGCGCAGCTAAGGATGAGGTGATACGCCGTTACTATACAGCCCTTGGCGATATGGCCAGCGGCAAGACTAATGAGACTGAGGTCAACAAGATAGCCTTGCTCATGAACAAGGCCGGAATCACCACAGCAACACGCCGTACCACCGTAGCAGCCAAGGAACGCCAGGAGGAGACCGGAGTACCGGCTGCCGCCATGGAGTTGTCCGATGGTACCATCATAACATCCAAGACAACCGCTCTTCTGGGTCCGAGTGCCGCACTGATACTCAATGCCACAAAGCACCTGGCCGGCATAGACCATAACGTCAAGCTCATTCCGCAGAACATGATTGAGCCTATCCAGAAGACCAAGGTGGATTACCTGCACGGAAACAACCCGCGTCTGCACACCGATGAGGTCCTGGTTGCCCTTTCAATTCTGAGTCAGCAGGATGAGAACTGCCGCAAGGCTTTGGATATGTTGCCTGAACTCAGAGGCTGCCAGGTTCACTGCACGGTCCTGCTCAGTGAGGTTGACCGTAAGATATTCCGCAAGTTGGGTGTGGGCCTGACTTGTGATCCCGTCAAGAAAAAATACTTCCCCAACGGCAAGTGATATGGACGAAAGGGATGACCTGTTGACTGATGTGATGCAGGTGGCAACCGAGGCCGGGCATATAATGCTTGAGAACGGTGCCGAGATCTTCCGTGTGGAAGAGACCATGGAACGCATCACCCGTCACTACGGAGTGGATTCAGGCCATTTCTTTGTGCTGAGCAACGGTATCCTGACATCGGGCGGCAACCGATACTCGAACGTGGAGTTCATTCCGTTCAAGGGTGCCCAGTTGGAGAAGGTAGTTGCGGTAAACCGCCTTTCACGTGCCATAGAGAAGGGCGGCTGTTCTATCCAGGAAGCCCGTGAGCGCCTGGCTGAGATCAGGAATATGAAATCCAAACCGTTTCTGGAGCAGGTTATGGGATCAGCTGTGGGCAGCGGAGCATTCTGTGCCATATTCGGCGGAAGTTTCCTGGATTGTGCCGCATCATTCGTGGCAGGTCTGCTGCTCTATGTGTTCGTGCTTCTGGTAAGCCGCCGGGGAATGTCCAAGATTGTAACCAACATCCTGGGAAGTATTCTGGCTACGAGCCTTTCGGTAGTGTTCATGAACATAGGATTCGGCGAGCATCCCGGTAACATGATAATCGGCTCACTTATCCCTCTAATTCCCGGTGTACCCTTTACAAACGGTATCCGCGACCTGGCAAATGAGGATTATATAGCAGGTTCTACAAGAATGATAGATGCGCTTACCGTGTTTTTCTGTATCGCAGCGGGCGTGGCTCTTACATTCCTGGTGGACGGCCGTATTGAGCACGGTATCATAGTGCTGGACGGAATGCAGACCAGTGCCGAGACATCAGGGTGGATTATCCAGGCTATTGCAGCGTTTGTGGGAACTGTTGGATTCGCGGTGCTGTACGGAGTTCCGCGCAGTGAATACATTCATGTGGGAGTTTGCAGTACGGTGGGTTGGATGGCCTATCTGCTCATGCTCCGTCTGGTGGGTGCCACCGTCATAGAATCCAATTTCGTGGCCACTGTCGTAGTGGTTCTGGTATCAAGATTCATGGCGGTTGACCGCAAATGTCCTGTTATTGTATACCAGATATGCGGTGTGTTCCCTCTCATTCCGGGTGCCGGTATCTTCTGGACCGTATATTACATCGTAAACAAGGAGTTGTCGGTGGCAGTTACCACCGGCTTCACCGCTCTGGGAGTAGCCGTAGCCATTGTGCTCGGTATCATCTTCATGACAAGCCTTCCGGGGCGTATGTTCAAGATAGCCCAAAAGAAGGCATGATGCGCGTATCTGTTTTTGATGATATGACACTCTGTACCGATGCCCAGGTGGAGAGCATGTTGCCGATGGTACCCGAACCCCGTCGCAGTGAAGCGCTCAGGTTCAAGCATACGTTCGGCAGGTTTGCATGTCTGAAATCATATCTTATGCTTGCCGAACTTTTAAGCAGTGAGTTCGGACTGGAAAAGTTCAGTATCGCTTGTGGTGAGCATGGGAAGCCATATCTGACAGATCATCCCGATATCCATTTCAATATCAGTCACTGCCGTAATGCAATTGCGGTGGTAGTCAGTGATAATCCGGTGGGAATAGACGTGGAGTCTTTCCGTCATTTCAGTGACGGGCTGTTGGACAAGACCATGAACCCTGAAGAGAAAGCCGGAATATTGTCATCCGAATCACCCGAGGAGGCATTCGCAGCCTATTGGACATGCAAGGAGGCTGTATTTAAAATGCAGGGTACCGGAATAACCGATAACCTGCATAATATACTTTCGGGCGGTGTAACCACCGGCACCAAGATCAACCGCGAAAAGGGTTACGCCTTATCTGTTGCGTGGTAATCGACCAGACCGCTCATGGGGCTGGCCTCAATCTTTCCTATGGTCATTCCCAGCGAATCGGCCGTTTCCTTCAATTCCTCAGCAAAACAGCCTGCAAGTGAGCCTACAAAGTGCACGGGCAACCACGGCTTGTGGTAGTTTATCACGTTGCGGGTAAAGAATTCAGAGAAACACTGTATTATCATCTTGTGAACCTCAGGTATGGCGCGTTTCTCATATACGAACGGGGCGAAACCGGCAATGAACCTGTTGGGCAGGGGCTTGCGGTAAACGCTCTCTATGATGCTCTCTTTGGTAAGTGAGTAACGTTCCAGAAACTCCTTGGCCACGGCCTCGGGCAACTGACGTTTCAGACAGTCACCAATGAGACGGCGTCCCAATGCGGCACTGCTGCCTTCATCACCCAGGATATAACCCAATGACGGTACCTGGTCCACTATCTCCTTGCCATTGTAAAGGCATGAGTTGGAACCGGTGCCAAGTACGCATGCCACACCCTCGGCGTGACCGCACAGGGCGCGGGCCGCTCCAAGCATGTCGCTGTCCACTGCAATGGCTGCGTTGGGAATGAACTCCTTTAGGAGTGCGGCCATCTGTTCGCAGATGGACTGGGTGGCGCAGCCGGCACCATAATAGAAAACCTCTGTTATGGCGGCCAGGTCTATGCTCTGTGTATTGGGCAGCAACTCGTTACGTATAATGTTCCTTATCTCCTCTTCACTCTGATGACAGGGGTTGATGCCCTGTGTCTTTACAGTTTTAAGGTCAAAAACGGTATTGAAGAATCCCCAATCGGTCTTGGTGGAGCCGCTGTCAACTACAAGTTTCATTGTTTCTTTCCAAAATCAGGTTCGTATCTGATAATGGCCGATACCACGCATGTGACAGCGCAGCAGGCTATTACCCAAATAAAGAATGTCCGGTATCCCATGTGTTCCTGGAGTATGCCCGATATCATTCCGGGCAGCATCATACCCAGGGCCATTATGCCTGTGCTGATGGCATAATGTGATGTCTGGTGCTCTCCGCGTGCAAAATACATAAGGAACAGGGTATAGGCTGTGAATCCGAATCCGTATCCCATCTGTTCTATGAATATGCAGGTGCTTACCAGTGCCATGTTCTGGGTGGGAAACCAACTAAGATATACATAGACCAGATCCGGAACGGATATGGCGGCCACCATATACCATATGCATTTCTTAAGGCCGTAATGCGAAAGGGTTATTCCGCCAAGGATACCACCCAGCAGGAGTCCGATGACACCCAGGGTGCCTTGTGCAAAACCTACCTGGCCTGTTGTAAGTGCCAGTCCTCCGGCAGATGCGTCATCAACCAGGAAAAGAGGGGCAATCTTGCCCAACTGTGCCTCGGGGAACCGGAACAGCAGTATGAACAGCAATGCTGGCAGGATATGCGGCTTCTTGAAATAACTCACAAAGGTCATTCCGAACTCCTTGAGGATATTCTTGCCCGATATGCCGATTGTGCAGTCTGCAACCGGGTGGGGCAGTATATAGGAGTGGTAAAGCCAAAGCAGTATCATCAGTCCGCCGGCCACCATGAATCCCAGACTCCAGGCGCGTACGGTTGACCCGAACAGTTTCTCAAACTGTCCTACCAATATGAGGAGTCCGCCCTGGCCGGCAATCATTGCTATGCGGTATGCAGTGTTGCGGATACCTACAAACAGTGACTGCTCGCCGTCATCCAGACCGAGCATGTAGAATCCGTCAATGGATATGTCATGAGTGGCCGAACTGAACGCCAGCAGCCACATGATGGCAAGTGACCAACGGAAAAAGTTTGTGGTGTTGAGCGTAAGAGCCACTCCGGCCAGTCCTGCTCCCAGAATGATCTGAGTGAGCAGCAGCCACCAGCGCTTGGTCTTGACCAGATCCACAAACGGACTCCAGAAAGGTTTTATTACCCATGGAAGGTAAAGCCAACTGGTGTAAAGGGCCACATCGGCATTGCTTATGCCCAATTGCTTGAACATGATGGCCGATACGGTCACCACCAACACGTAAGGTAGTCCTTCAGCAAAATATAGTGTGGGCACCCATGCCCATGAGGTTCTGGGTTTTGCCATTATTTAGCGGGGATAGCCTCCTTGAGTTTGTTAATCACCTCTTGGCGAGCCTCGGGGGTGGGGTTGCGCTTAAGTGTTGTGCCTTCAACCATATTCAGGTCAGGATACTGCTCCTTGAGTTTGTTGTATGAGTTGGTCAGATTGCTGCTGCCTGAAGTTGAGAATATGATTACGGTTTTGCCCTTAAGGTCATTGCCCTCAATGAATGAGTTGATGATGTTGGGTGCTGCATCGCCCCAGATGGGGAATCCTACAAACACTACATCGTAACTTTTCAGTTTGTCGGGCTTGGCCTTTACCTCGGGGCGGAGAGACTTGTCGGCCATCTCCTTGAAAGCACGTGCCTCACGGTTACCCAGGTTTACATCATCGGTGGTGTAAGGCTGGGCACCCTCTATCTCAAAAAGGTCGGCACCGGTGGCTTTGGCCAGGTCCTGTGACAGTGACTTAGTTGTTCCTGTGGGCGAAAAATAAGTGATCAATACTTTGGGATCCTTGGCTGAGCAAACGGTCATGAACATGACTGCCAGCAGTGATAAAACAGTTTTCTTCATAATAATGTTCATTATTGATAACAACTGCGAATATATAAAAAAGTGATACTTGATGCAACGGCCCCGCTCAGAAAGTTTCCGGGCGGGGCCGTTGGGCTACTATAGAAAAAAATTGGCTTGTTATTCCGTCAGTCTGCCGCTGTATGATGTGGGAGTTGAGCCGAACTTGAGTGAGAATGTAATCTCATCGTTCAGGATCTCACCCTCAAACTCGGTGACAGTGTAGTTGGGGAAGGGGTTACCCATTGCCAGAGGAATGGTGCTGTCTGCGGAGAGAATGGTTACATCGCCGTTCTTCTGTACTGTAATGCCCGGAATGATGATATCCATGGCCGGCATTCTCTGAGCCAGTTTGGCCTTGAAAATGGTGATTGATGTAGAATCAGCCTTATCGGAAGGGTTGATGCTGATCTTGGTGTCGGGAGTCTCGCAGTCTCCGCTTGATGCGTTTGCAAGCAAGGTGCCTGAATAGAATACGGTGTCGTTGCTTACTGTTACAACATCTTCCTGCTTAACATCGTCGTTTTCAGTTTTGTCACAACTAACCAGAACTGCTGCCATTGCAGCGAGAATAAATACTGTTTTCTTCATGTTTTTATAGTTTAAAAGTTATTCCTGTCATTATGATTCTGGGCTTGTCCAATGCAAAGAACTCGTTGCCCATGGATTTGAAGTAGAAACTCCTGTGGGTCTCATCTGTCAGGTTATCGGCCCTGACAAAGAACTCCCAATTGTCGGCCAGAAGCGCTATCCGTGCGTTGGCCTTGAGATGGAACGGTTCTTTCTGTGTCCCTGACTCGTTCCAGCAGAAAGGACCTTCGCCGCGAACGGATGCGTCCACGTCAAGTGTTTTGCTACCTATCTTGAAACTGTATCCCGCATTAAGGTACAGCGTGTGCTCGGGTACATAGGGAAGACGGTTGCCGGAGTAGTCCTCATTACCGTCATTGAAACTGACAAAGCGGGCATCGCACCATGACCATGACAGTTGTGAACGGAATTGTCCGGGAGTCCAGCCTAACTGGGTCTCCACACCCATGCTGCGGCTTCGGCCGGCATTGGTCATCATGCGTCCGGTTGACATTCCGGGAGGGAATACAGTGAGTTGCTGGTTCCTTACATCCATATAATAGGCCGATGCCTCCACGCTGAATGACTCATGATGTATGCGTGTTCCCAACTCCATATTCCAGGCGGTTTCAGGGTCATACTCGGTGTTCTTTGCATTGACCGATACGAACGGCCTGTCCAGATAGACACCCATATCATTCATGGTGGCGGTCATGGTCATGTTCTGCAGGATGTCAGAGAATATCTGAGTATTGAATCCGCCTGCACGGTAACCCTTGGAGACTGTTGAGAACAGTTTGATATCATCAGAGACCCTGAACAGTGCCGACAACTTGGGCAACACCTCGAAATGGTTGTGGCTGACCGTACCTTTATAGGGAATGGACAGATTCCTGTCGGCCGTCATGATGGGCTCAAAACGGTAGTGCATGCGTGTGATGCAGTCATAATCCATGGTACCTCCCTCATAGTCAAACCTTACTCCGGCAGTTATGAGCCATCGGTCAAGGTCAAAGACCGACTCGTGGAAAAGGGCTGCGTTCCAGCTGTCTATCATGAAGTCCGAGTTGACCGGCATCGTCTGGTCGGAAATGGCCAGATAACCTATGTCTGTGGGGATATGGCTGTTGGCGTTGTTCAGGATCAGGGTCTCTATTCCGTCACGCTTGAAAGTGACGGGAGCGTTCATCTGATTCAGACGGTAGAATCCGAACACTCCTGTCTGGGGTTGCCATTGGGCTTTTTCATCGGCCCTGCGGATAGTAACCTCCATTGTGCCGGCACCGCTCAGTTCTTTCTGCTGCAGGGTGAATATGGACTTCTCGGTATAATCCTGATCCATGTGCATGTCATCGGCCAGCAACTGGAGCGATGCGGTGGCATCTGTTATAAGAATATCTCCGTGACTGTGCATCCTGAAACCCTCAACTACCGATACTCTCTTGTAACTGCCTTCATCATTGTAATATACCGGATGTTGTGTGCCGTCCTTCCAGAGGCCGTATGCAAAACCGCCTTCCTTTGATATGTTGGCAGACAGGATATTGGTCAGGCTAAGGCGCTCATTGCAGATACTCATCCATTTCCAGCGCAGGGCCAGACCGTCATAGGGATCGCAGAGGCTGTTCTTGAAGGCGTTGGTGTGATAGCCGTCGGTGTGGCGGAATGTGGCTGACAGCGCACTGTTGCCCGTTGTCATTGATACTCCGGCTCTGACTGTATTTGCTGTGCCGTATTCAACATGTACAGTGGGCTGGTAATCATCATAAGGTGAGATGGTGGAGAGCGACAGGACTCCGCTCATGGCGTTGCGTCCATAGAGTGTACCCTGAGGACCGTGCAGCATTGTGGCACGGCTTACTCCTTCCCAGTCAAAGTCATAGGCGTTCTTGTCAACGATGGGTATTCCGTCAATGTAAAGACCCATTACAGGATTCTCCATCCTGGAGCCGAGCCCACGCATATAGATGGTTGATGTGAGTGATGCTCCGTATTCAGGAATCATCAGTCCCGGTACTACCGATGACAGGGAATTAGGACGATATATGCCGTTCTTTTGCAATGACTCATAGGAGATGGACGATACGGACGAGGCAACTCTCTCCAGAGGTACCTGTTCTTTGAGGGCAGTAACGTTTATTATGGGTAGATTCTGCTCCAGAACATCTTCAATGGGCGATATTGCTGCAAAAAGGGATATAAGAACCATCGTTGTCATAGCGGTTGCAAAGGTCCGCAAAAACAACTTGGCTTTTTAGAACGGAAAGTGCAATAATTAGGATTATCCTTGCATGGTTTTGCGGAAACCGGATGGAGTCTGACCGGTCTCACGCTTAAAGAAACGGGCAAAATATGACTGGTCTTCCAATCCTACAGCCGTGGCCACATCAATGATGGGAAGGGATGTCTCGGACAGCAGTTTCTTGGCTCTGACTATACGCACCGCATCTATCCAGTCGCCTACGCTGCGGCCGGTGCTTTGCTTTACCTGACGGCTCAGATAGTTTTCGCTTATACCTGCCTGAGCGGCATAGTCAGATATAGTACCGATGCTGAGATCGGGGTTGAAAGCCGATTCAAGGAACCTGTTCACTATGTCGGGAACAGCAACTGTCTTGCCGGACTTGATACGTGACAGGAACAGGTCCATGGCTTTGTCTATGAAAATGTCATCACCTTTTTCAAAAGAGAGGAGTATCATGTTGAACAACTCTCCCATAAAGACCCCTTCGTCAAACCAGAAAGCCTGGTGAACCGGCTCGGTAAGAAAACGCAGCGGCTTGGTATCGGAGAGCATTGAAGTTGAGAATGCTCCCGTGTAACCTGCCGCATCATGATAATACCTTATTGAAAAGGGGTGTTTGGCCGGTATGATCAAAGCATGTCCTGTCTGGCAGAGGTACGGGTTGCCGCCGGTCTCAACCAGGACCTCGCCCGATGTTACATATATGAATCCTATAAGAGGCAGTGTGGCCGATGGAATTTCGGCCGGTTTGTCAGGATTATGTGAATTCAGCCTGCGGATAAAGAACCTGCAGGCTGAATAATCCATACCGGGTGTAGAGTGTGGGTTACGGGGCATTATTTCAGGGCCTGTTCCACGGCAGCCTCTACATCGGTCATCTTGTCACCGGGCTCAAAGCGCTTCATTACCTTGCCGTCAGGGGATATCAGGAACTTGGTGAAGTTCCAGCGAATGTTGTTCTTGTTCTCGGCATTTGCCTTTAGCCAGGTATAGAGAGGAATCTCATTCTCTCCGTTAACCTCTATCTTGTCAAACTGGGCAAACTTGACGTGATAGTTGGCCGAGCAGAACTCCTTGATCTCGGCTATCGTACCCGGAGCCTGCTGACCGAACTGGTTGCAGGGGAAATCCAGTATCTCGAATCCTTTCTCGTTGAATTTTTCATAGATATCCTCCAGGTCCTTGTACTGCGGGGTGTATCCGCAACGGGTGGCGGTATTGACTATAAGCAGCAGTTTTCCTTTGTACTGCTCCAGACTTACCTCGTTACCCTTGTCATTCTTTACCTTGAAAGAGTAGATGTTCTCCTGAGCCGAAACAGTCATCACGGCCAGAAACAGAATGATAGTTGTGATTACTTTTTTCATATATGTCAATGTTGTAATTCGTTGCGAATATAATGAAAAACTGACAATGCCGACAACCTGGAGATAGAGATAGATATAACAGGTACGGTCTATGACGTGAATGACAACTCTCCTTTTATGCATATCTTTTGATATGCTTTCTTAAAACAGCAGGAAAATCTTACCTTTGCAGCATGAATTTCAGTGGTATCATAGTAGGGGCGGCGGTGTTTTTCAGCATCGGATTGTGTCATCCCGCCGTCATCAAGATGGAATATTATTTCGGAAAGAAAAGCTGGTGGGTTTGGCTCGCAGTAGGCTTGGCCTGCTGCGTGCTTTCCATGCTGGTCAAGAATCAGACTTTATCCACCATAATCGGTGGTTTTGCCTTTTCCTGTCTTTGGGGAATCCTTGAGATGTTCCAACAGGAGAAGAGGGTTCTGCGCGGCTGGTTTCCGGAGAATCCTGCCCGACACGATTATTACGAGTCCTTAAGACGCAAGTCAGACTGATTGCAACCCGATTGCAAACGGATTGTCTTATCTTTGCATCAGACAATAGAAAGATAAGATTATGAATCCTGTATTTACTGCGCTTCTGATTCCGTTCCTGGGAACAGCCCTGGGATCGGCGTTCGTGTTCTTTATGAAAAAGGAGATGCCGGATCTCCTGCAGAAAATACTGCTGGGTTTTGCATCGGGAGTGATGGTGGCGGCATCTGTCTGGTCGCTTCTTATTCCTGCTATCGGGATGGGAACGGGTGGTAAAGCCGTGGTGTCACCTACAATCGGATTGTTGGCAGGTTTCGCTTTCCTGCTGTTTATAGATTATATAACCCCTCATATACACCCGGTAGGCGGCCCTGAAGGTCCTGAAAGCCGTTTGTCCCGCACCGCCAAACTGGCACTTGCCGTTACTATTCACAATTTCCCTGAGGGAATGGCCGTGGGTGTGGCCATAGCCGGTGCATTGACTGCCGATTTCAATATGGCGGGGGCTCTAGCTCTTTCACTGGGTATAGCTATTCAGAATGTTCCCGAGGGAGCCATCATCTCCATGCCTCTGAGGGCCGAGGGCAACAGCCGCCTCAAGGCGTTTGGCATAGGTGCCCTGAGCGGAATTGTAGAACCTATAGGAGGTGCACTGGTGCTGTTGCTGGCATCGGCTGTAATAGGTATCATGCCGTTCATGCTGGCCTTTGCTGCGGGAGCAATGCTCTATGTGGTGATAGAGGAACTTGTTCCCGAAACATCAAAGGGGGAGCATTCCAATATAGGAACTGTGGGCTTTGCCCTGGGTTTTGCCCTGATGATGGTACTTGACGTGGTTCTGGGATAATGCCGGATGCTATAAAGCCGGATCCGGTATAGCCACTCCGTGGGTGTTCTTGGTCTCGGCCATGACGAATACGCTGTGCAGGCTGCCCAGGCAACTCATGGCTCCCAACTTATGCTGCATGAACTGCTGGTATGCATGCATGTCGCGAGCATATACCTTTATCATAAAGTCATAGTCGCCGCTTGTGTTGAAGCATTCCGTTATCTCGTCAATGTCCTGTACGGCATCAATGAATTGCTGTATCATCTCTTCGGAATGCTGCTTGAGGCGGATATTGCACAGGACCATAATGCCGTTCCCTGCTTTCTGAGCATCTACCACTGCCATATAACGTGTAATAAAACCCTCCCGCTCAAGACGTTTTTGCCGCTCGAATGTGGGTGATGGTGACAGGTGTACCCTCTCGGCCAGTTCCTTGACCGTGAGTTGTGAGTTTTTCTGTAACTCGCGCAATATCCTTATGTCGGTCCTGTCCGGTTTATATCCGTTTGCCATTTTGTATTGTGTGAAATTGCAGAATATTATACCTGATAATTGGTTGTTTATGTTGCAAAGTAAGCATATTTTCCCGAATATTCCAAAATATTTTTATGGCTCATTGGTGTGACATATCTTTGCCGCGCAATTGCAAACTGAAACAGGAAAATATTAGGAACATGTCACAGATAAAGACAAATATTCTGGGTTACCCGCGAGTGGGTGCTAATCGTGAACTCAAGAGAGCCGAAGAGGCTTATTGGGCTGGAAAGATATCGGCCGAAGAACTGCTTGCCGTATCGGCACAGATACGTAAAGAGAACTGGCAAATGCAGAATGAGGCAGGAATAGACCTGATTCCAAGCAATGATTTCTCTCTATATGACCAGACACTGGATATGAGCCTCTGCCTTGGGGCGGTGCCGGACCGTTACAGGACGCTTTCGGGCGACAGGCTTGAACTCTATTTTGCCATGGCCCATGGTTGCCAGAAGGACGGGATAGACGTAACCGCCATGGAGATGACCAAATGGTTTGATACCAATTATCATTATATAGTTCCGGAGTTTACGCGCAATCAGTCTTTCAGGCTTACTTATAACAAGGCCGCGTCCCATTACAGGGAGGCTTTGGAACTTGGTATCAGGACAAAACCGGTTCTGATAGGTCCCGTAACCTATCTTCTGCTGGGCAGGGAGAAGGAGGCCGGATTCAACCGTATTGAACTGCTTGACCGCCTTTTACCCGTATATGTGGAACTGCTTGAAGAACTTGAAAGACTTGGTGCCGAATACGTACAGATAGACGAGCCGTTCCTTTGCACGGACCTGGACAGTCAGGTTAAGAGTGCTTATGTAAAGGCGTTTGATGCCATAAGAAAAGCCACCGGTCTCAAACTTATCCTTACTACCTATTTTGGCGGCATTGGTGACAATGCAGACCTTATAGCCCAAATCAGGCCCGATATCCTTCACATTGACCTGGTACGTGCCCCGCAGCAGTGGAGAGATGTGCTCAGGGTTTTGCCAAAGGAATCCAAGTTGAGCCTGGGCCTGGTTGACGGACGTAATGTATGGAAGAATGATTTCAGCAAATCCCTGGATCTGATAAACCGGATAAGGGATGTGGCGGCCGATGACAGGATATTGATTGCAACAAGTTGCTCGCTGCTCCATTCGCCTATAGACCTGGCTAACGAGAATGACAATGATTCGCTGCCTAAGGAGGTGAAACGCTGGCTCTCATTTGCGCGCCAGAAAGTGACAGAGGTCGTTTCATTGGCTGCTATAGCGTCCAATTCCCATGATTATTTTGCCAAGGCGGCATTACGCAGTAATGTGGATGACATTGAAAGCCGTCGCAAATCGGCCCTTACCAACAACCTTGAGGTGAGAGAACGTATGGAGTCGGTTACCCCCGATTTCTCTAAACGTAAGAGTCCGTTCAGCGAGCGTATAGAAATCCAGCACAGGGAACTTGGACTTCCGCTTTATCCCACTACCACCATCGGGTCATTCCCTCAGACTGCGGATGTGCGTTCATGGCGCAGCCGTTTCCGCAAGGGTGAGATTACACGGCAGGAATATGACGCATTGCTAAAGGGTGAGATAGAGCGTACCATACGCAAGCAGGAGGAGATAGGGCTGGATGTGCTGGTACACGGTGAGGCGGAACGTAATGATATGGTCGAGTATTTCGGCGAGCAGTTAAGCGGATTTGCATTTACCCGGAACGGTTGGGTGCAGAGTTACGGAAGCCGTTGCGTAAAGCCGCCAATCATTTACGGTGACGTGGCACGCCCCCATGCTATGACTGTTGATTGGATAACCTATGCCCAAAGCCTGACAGACAAACCGGTAAAGGGAATGCTGACCGGACCGGTCACCATACTGCAGTGGAGTTTTGTACGTGATGACCAACCCCGTGCCGTCACAATGAAACAGATTGCACTTGCCATACGTGACGAGGTGCTGGACCTTGAAAAGGCCGGTATCCGTATTATCCAGATAGATGAGCCCGCCATCCGCGAGGGACTGCCCCTGCGTAAGGCTGACCGTGAAGAGTATCTGGACAAGGCAGTGGAATCATTCCGCATTTCGGCATCGGGAGTTAAGGATAGTACCCAGATTCATACCCATATGTGCTATAGCCAGTTCAATGACATCATAGAGCACATAGCCGCTATGGATGCCGATGTAATCACAATAGAGTGTGCACGCAGTCAGATGAACCTGCTGGGTGCATTCGCAGAATTCAGATATCCCAATGAGATAGGACCCGGTGTGTATGATATACATTCGCCTCGTGTCCCAACGGTAATTGAAATGGTTAATCTGCTCAGGAAAGCCGCGCAGGTTATACGGCCGGCTCAGTTGTGGGTCAATCCGGATTGCGGACTCAAGACCCGCGGCTGGACAGAGACCGAATCTTCTCTCCTTAACATGGTTCAGGCAGCCCGCATAATGCGTAATTAAAGAAAAAGAGCCATGGGGTGTTTATGCCCGATGGCTCTTTTTGTATTATAAAAGCAACTCCGTCAGAATCTGAAATATAACTCTGTCCAGAACTCGTTCCAGTGTGATGAGGTGGGCTTGTTGTCAACGAAATTGTACTGCAGTTGCAGCATCAGGTTCTTGTGGATCTGGAAGTTGGGTGCTATGGAGTATATGGTTTTCATAGATTCCTTTGAGGCCTGGCTGCGATATACATCATATTTGGCATACACCTTGAACCAGTCATTTACGGGAACTCCTACGGCTGCATACCAACCGTCTGCCTTGCCAGCACCTGAGAATGTGCTGTCAGCGGGATTGTATTCGCTGATCTTGTGACCTTTTGAGTTGGCATACTCAGCACGTGCGCTCCATGAGTTGTGCTCGTATTTGGCAGATAAAGCCCAACGGTTGCGGTCAACTGTGGCTCCGTTTGCGGTATAGTCACCCAGCCAGCCGAATGCACCTATATATAGGTCCTTGATGGGCTGAACCTGAAGGCTTCCTATGAAATCCTTGCTGGAGTTTGCATCGGCCACATTGATACCCTGTCCGTTCATGAGCTGCAGCTGATAGTGGATGAGACGGTAACCTCCGTCACCCATGGGCAGCAAGTCACCCTGAATCTGGATTCCCTGGTCGCGTCCGCCGTTTGAACTGGCCTCACCGCAGTAGTCACCCATACCAGCGAACATCTTGGTAACCTGTGAATAGTCGCCAAAACCTACGTCCCAAGGGTTAAATGGGTTCTCAAAAAGGAAGGCGCGCTTGTACTGACCAACCTTTACTGCAAACTCTTTCCAATGGGCCCACTCTACAAAATAGTCTTTCATGTGGAACGATGCGTTGTTGAACTGGACCTGAACGCGGTACTTGAAATCAGTCAGTATGGAGCCGTCAACATATACACGAGCCATACGCTGGCTGAGTCCGTTGTTCTTGTTTGCGCCGTCCTGATCGGTCAGGGCATATTTGGCTACTACAAAACCGCCAACCTTGGGGCCGGTGGTGTAATCTGTTAACTTGCGTCCGTACTGGACATCCTCGGCCATCGAAGGGATTATGGCAAGGCATGCTGCAATGAATGTAAGGAAGAGCTTCTTCATAAAAGTACTATTTCAATTGTTTATTAATCAAACTGTTGCGAACGGGAATATCTTGGTGAGCCAGAAGAATCCCAGTGTAAATCCTATGGCACCTACAACGATACCCACCTTGGCCATATCCTTGGTATTTACCAGACCTGTGCTTGATGCGATGGCATTAGGAGGTGTGGAGATGGGGAACAGCATTGCTATTGATGCGCAGACGGCGATGAATGAAATCATTGCGTGAGTACCGCCGAATGACAGGAATGATGCGTTGTTGGTGGCAGCGGGATCGGCCATACCCTCGGCAACCACTATCAGAATCGGGATAAGGAGGGCGGCAGTAGCCGAGTTGCTGATGAAATTGGAGAGGAAGTAGCAGACCAGACCTGCGATGATGAGCACTGAAAGCACACTCATTGAACCGAACGGGATGGCGTTGATCAGTGTCTTGGCAAGACCTGTGCCCTGAAGTGCGGTACCCAGTGCGAAACCTCCGGCTACCAACCAGAGCACTGTCCAGTTGATCTCCTTGATATCTTCCTTGGTAAAGATTCCGGTCATGGTGAGAACGCCCAGCGGGATAAGAGCAACTACGTTGGAGTTGATGCCGGTGAGGCTCTCGGTTGCCCACAGAAGGATGGTGCCGATGAATGTTATCCAAACAACGTATGTCTTCCAGTCTACGGGACGCTTGTTCTCGGGGATGTCCAGAACCAATCTCTTGGTTTTGAATGGGAACATTATCTGAAGCAGAACCCATGCAACCAGAATCATGATAAGAACGTACGGAATCATTCTCATAGACCACTCGGAGAATGTCACCTCATAACCGGCCTCTGTCAGGAAACGTACAGCAGTTGCATTAGGAGGAGTACCGATAGGAGTACCTATACCACCTATGTTAGCTGCTACCGGGATGGCAAGCGAAAGACCTATGCGGCCTTTGTCATCGGACGGAAGAACCTGAAGCACAGGTGCCAGGAAAGCCAGCATCATAGCGGCTGTGGCGGTGTTGGACATAAACATTGAGAATACGGCAATAACTACCAGGAAACCCAGAAGAACCATCTGAGGCTTGGTTCCGAAAGGCTTGAGGAGTATTCTTGCCAGAGTGACGTCGAGTCCGTATTTTTCGGCCATGATTGCCAGTACGAAACCGCCCATGAACAGCATGACTACAGGATCGGCGAATGAAGCCATAAGGCTCTTGTAACCGACCAGCGTGCCGTACTTGGGATCACACAGGAAACCTATACCCTTGTCGGATATGGTGAGCAGTGTGAGTACTATCAGCAACAGTGATGTAGTCCAGTTGGGGATGATCTCAAACATCCACATCAGGGCTGCGAAAACAAACAGTGCGATGACGCGCTGCTGAACTACTGTAAGAGCTTCAATACCGTAAAAATCCACGGGCACGAGCCAAAGGAAAAGGGTCACTGCCAGAACTATAGGCAGGAGGATGCACATCTTAACATTGATCTTCTTGTCACTCATATTGAGAATTTTTTATTATCCGACTGTCTTTGTGTTTCAGAGAGCGTGCAAAAGTACTCATTACGCGTACCTTATTTTATCGGTGTATGATGTTATTTTCTATATGATTATTCGCTATTAACGATAAATAACGATATCTTTGCCTCAAATAAACGAAAGGATATGGAACTCAGACAATTGCGCTACTTTGTTGAGGTGGCCCGACTCAACAGTTATTCCCTGGCATCAAAGACCCTTTTTATCACCCAGAGTACCATCTCGCAGCAGATACGCAAACTGGAGGAGGAACTCGGCGTGGAACTTCTTACCCGTGATACCCGCCATGTGGTACTGAGTGATTACGGTGAGCAGTTTTATCCCTGTGCGCTGCAGGTGCTTGAGGATGCAAGGGCGGGCAAGGACCGTATCCGGGATGTCGTAAACCTGAATGTGGGTACTCTCAGCGTGGGCTCCACATATGCTTTCAGCCTGCTTCTTAAGCAGTCTGTGCTGGATTTCTACCGTGAATATCCTCATATCAAGCTCAACATCATAATCACCTCAAAGGAGGAGTTGCGGCAGAAACTTCTGGACCGTGAACTGGACCTGGCCCTTACATATAAATCCCCGTTGGGTGAGGACCGTATAGAGTCACATCTGCTGTTTCAGAGCCGCCTTTGCCTTATAGGCCGTAAGGGTACTCTCAAAGGGGTGGGTAATGAGGTGAGCGTTCAGGATCTGGCTCGATTCCCGCTGGCTCTGCCTTCAAAGGGACTGCAGGCCAGGGATACACTTGAGTCTATTCTTTATGCTGAGGATGTGGATCTGGATATCCGCTTGGAAATCAACAGTGTACGTTCACTCCTGGACCTTGTCAGCAACAGCCCGCTCATGACTATGCTGTCCGAGGAGTCAATCCATGATTTCCCCGGCCTGGAGGCAGTTCCAATAGTGCATCCCGATGGCAGGATGGACGGCTGCTACCATTTCCTTAAGGGCACATACCATAAAATGTCCGCCCGCAAATTCGTGGAGATTCTGATGCAGCGCAACTTGTCCAACCGTAATCTCCGGATACTCTGAGTTAAAAACCGATTTATCGTTTTTGTCTAACAATTTTATAGAAACAAATAAATTTCACCGATAAAAACGGATTGTCTTTCTGCGTAACTTCGCCGCGAAATAGAAAAATTATGCAGAAAACATTCTTAGGTTCTGAACTTGTAAAAGAGAAAGACAAGAAGAAAGCACAGAAAAAGGCTGTAATGCCTGTATCCTTGCGTGCACTCAAGGTCCTTTTGGGAGTAATAGTCGGATTGGTGGTCTGGAATCTCCCCTCAAGCGTATTCGGTATAGACAATCTTACGGTAATAGAGCAGCGTGTCATTGCCGTTTTCTGTTTTGCCACCATAATGTGGATTACAGAAGGTATTCCGTCGTGGGCGACATCGGTAGCCATAATCGTGGTACTTCTGTTTACGGCAAGCGACAACAGCCTGAGTCTGTTCAGACTGCATGCGGCCGATGATCCTCTGTTCGGCACGCTGATGTCAAGCAAGAAAATCATGGCTTGCTTTGCCGACCCTGTTATAATGCTCTTCATCGGAGGTTTCATGCTGGCATTTGCCGCAACCAAGGCGGGATTGGATATCAAGTTGGCCAAGGCGTTGCTCAAGCCTTTCGGCACAAAATCAGAGAATGTCCTTCTGGGATTCATCCTGGTAACCGGAGTGTTCTCAATGTTCCTGTCCAACACCGCAACGGCAGCCATGATGCTTACCTTCCTTACGCCGGTCATCAAATCCCTGCCTGCAAACGGCAAGGGTCGTCTGGCTTTGGCTCTGGCCATTCCGGTAGGTGCCAACCTGGGTGGAATAGCCACTCCTATAGGAACTCCTCCGAACGCCATTGCCATCAAGTTCCTCAATGATCCCAACGGCATGGCCATGAACATCGGTTTCAGCGACTGGATGATGATAATGCTCCCGCTTACCATAGTGCTTCTGGTTCTGGCATGGTTTGTCATCAAGATGCTGTTCCCCTTCACTCAGAAGAAGATTGAACTCAAGATAGAGGAGAATCCCACACGTGTTCTCAAACCCTGGCAGGAGATAACCGTATATGTTACATTCGCTCTGACGGTTCTTCTCTGGATGAGCGATAAATGGACTCATGTGGATGCCAATGTGGTAGCCATGCTGCCGGTGGGCGTGTTCTGCGTGACACGTATCATTACCAAGTATGACCTGGCCGAAATCAACTGGTGCATCCTGTGGATGGTAGCCGGCGGTTTCGCCCTGGGACTTGCCCTGCAGGATTCAGGTCTGGCCAAGCATCTGGTTGAGTCTATCCCATTCAATGAATGGCCTCCTGTAATAATGATTGTGGGCTCCGGCCTTATCTGCTACGCTCTGGCCAACTTCATCTCACACACGGCTACCGCCAACCTGCTCATTCCTATTCTGGCTTTGGCGGGAATGTCGGCCGCAAAGAATCTGGAGCCGTTCGGCGGTGTCACCACTCTGCTTGCAGGTGTGGCATTGGGTTCATCACTCTCCATGATACTGCCCATTTCCACTCCGCCCAATGCACTTGCACACTCAACCGGTTTCATTGAGCAGAAGGATATGGCCAAGGTGGGAATCATCATGGGTGTGATAGGTCTTGTGCTGGGCTATACAGTGCTCGTGTTCGTGGGCAAATGGGGATTGTTATGATTATAAAAAGGTTATAAACTACATGGTAAAAATGAAAAGATATCTGATCCTGTCACTGGTTGCACTTACCGTCCTGGTATCGTGCAATAAAACACCTAAGTCACCGTATGTACGCAAGGTGGCTGATTATGCTCTGGTAACTCTTGAGACTCCTGATCTGAGCGGCATAACCGACAACGGCAAGGAGGTGCTCAACCTTTACCGTTTCATTGCCGATGAGGTGGATGCCATATACTGGGAACAGTATTACGGCAATAAGGACTCGCTTCTTAACGGCATTACAGATCCATATCAGAAGACATATGCAGAGATAAACTACGGCCCGTGGGACCGCTTTACCGGAAAATCATTCGTGGAAGGTTACGATGACTGTCTTCCCGGTGCCGGATTCTATCCTGCAGATATGACCCTGAGCGAATTCGGGCAGTGGGACAATCCCGACAAGAACAGCCCGTACACACTGATACGCCGCAATGCCGACGGTTCACTCAAGACCGTATGGTTTCATGATGAGTATAAGGATCATATCGATAAGATCGTTAACTATCTCAAGGCTGCCGCTGATATAACCATCAAGCCCAGCGTAAAGGAGTATCTGCTCAAAAAGGCCCAGGCTCTTGAGTCTGATGATTATTATGAGAGCGCACTGGCATGGCTTGACATGGATGACAGCAAGATGGACCTGGTGATAGGTCCCAATGAGGCTGCCGATGACCAGTTGCTGGGTGTAAAGCGCTCATATGAGGCTTTCGTCCTGCTCAAGAATCAGGCCCGTACGGATGAACTGATGAAGTATGTTTCACGTATCAGCGAATTCCAGCAGGAATTGCCCGGTGATCCCCAGTACAAGACATTCCAGCCCGGTGCAGGCTCCAACATATTCTCATGCAACGCTCTTTATTATGCAGGCAAGGCAAATGCGGGTGTCAAGGTGATAGCCCTGAACCTGCCGTTTGACGCCGATGTTCAGCGTGACCGCGGTACCCGTACCATACTGCTTGAGAACATAATCAAGGCCAAGTACAATTATATAGTCAACCCCACCGGAAAGATCCTGCTTGATGGTGAAGCCGCAGAGCATCTTTCATCTGATGCGTTCTTCTGGAACATCGTGTTCCGTGAGGTTGCTCACGGACTGGGAGTAAAGGAGACGGTTAACGGAAAGGGCAGTGTGGAGAATGTACTTGGCAGTGCCGCCCTTACTTTTGAGGAGATTAAGGCCAATGCCGCCGGAGTGCTTCTGGTCTGCAATCTCCAGAACCATTACGATATCCGCAATATCTTTACCAAGGAGGATGCCCTGACCACATTCTTTGCGTCGCTGATGCGCTCTGAGCGTTTCGGAGAGGGCTCAGCACTGGGACGTTCCAGCATCATCATTTACAACTATCTGTATGAGGCCGGAGCAATTCAGCGCAAGGCATCGGGCAAGTACACTATTGATACTGCAAAGATGGAACAGGCTCTGTCAGACCTCACCGCACTTGTGCTCAAGACTCAGGCAACAGGCGATATAGCATTTGCCACCGGCTTTGAGAAACGTTATTCAAAGCGCAGCGATAGCTACAATGAGGATCTGATGTATCTGGGATTGGAGAAGATTCCTGCCGATATCCGATTCAAGTGATTTTTGGCGCGGATTACTGTGCCAGCCAGTAACTGTGGTCGGCGTATTTGGCTGTCTGAGCCACGCCGTCCTTGAACAGTATTATAACCGGCATACCGGTCTCCATCGGTATTTCGGTTCCGTTATGACGCAGGTTTGACTGTTTGAAAGAGAGTCTGAAGACGTCATATCCGTCCTTTTGCTGGATGAATGTGACATTCTCGGCATTGAGTTTTTCGGCTTTTTCCAATACTTGTCCCGGTATGATCATGACAACTGTAATTTCAGGTTAGTCTGGTTGTGTTAATTTTGTTTGACGGGTGTAAAGATAGGAAAAAACAAGTAACTTTGGTCTCATTATGAATGAGAGACTTAAGGAGTTGCTTTTAGGATATGCCCAATGTGAGCCTGAAACGGTCACAAGACTGACTGCTGCAGGCTCTAACCGTGTATACTACAGATTCGCCTTTGCCGATGGACACACGGTGGTGGGAGTAGAGGGTACCAATCCCGACGAGAACCGTGCATTCCTGACTATCGGACGTCATCTGCATAAGGCGGGATTGCCGGTCCCCCAGATACTGGCAGTGTCTGACTGCGGTATGTACTATCTGCTTGAGGACCTTGGCGACGAGTCTCTTTTCGGCCTCATGGAGAGTGCCCGTGAGAGCGGACAGTACAGTCCGGCACAGGTGGCCCTGCTTGAAAAGGTTATGCGTCTTCTGCCCGATATCCAGTTCAAGGGAGGAAAGGGCCTGGACGACAGCGTCTGTTTCCCGTGCCAGGCGTTTGACCGACGCAGCATATTCTGGGACCTCAACTACTTTAAATACTCATTCCTTAAGGCAACCGGACTGGAGTTCCATGAGGCCCGTCTGGAGGATGACTTTGAGCGTCTGGCCTCTGTCCTGCTGGCCGATGCCCCTTACGACACGTTCATGTACCGTGATTTCCAGGCACGCAACGTAATGGTCAGGGACGGTGAGCCCTGGTTCATAGATTTTCAGGGCGGACGCCGCGGACCGGTGGAGTATGATGTGGCATCGTTCCTTTGGCAGGCCCGTGCCGCCTATCCGGTAGATTTGCGTAATCACCTTATAGATGTATATGTCGAGTCCCTTGGCCGATACCGCAAGGTTGATGTCGCCGCGTTCCGCAAGGGACTCATGCATTTTGTGCTGTTCCGTACACTGCAGGTGCTGGGAGCATACGGATTCCGCGGTTATTTTGAGCGCAAGCAGCATTTTATAGAGAGCATACCCGGAGCTATCCGTAATCTCAATGATTTGCTTGATGCCGGTGTGGGCAGTACGGAGTATCCTTATCTTGTTGAAGTATTACGCGGGTTGGTGTCATTGCCACAGTTCGCTCCCGCACAGCCCTCTGACGGCAAACTTACCGTCCGTGTAATGAGTTTCAGTTACCGTAAAGGCGGAATACCTGAGGACCCCAGCGGCAACGGAGGCGGATTCGTGTTTGACTGCCGCGCCATGCAGAATCCCGGACGCTATGAGCAGTACAAGGGTATAACCGGAGCCGATGCTCCCGTAATAGAGTTCCTGGAGTCCAGGGGTGAGGTGCAGAAATACCTGGAGAATGTGTACGGACTGGTTGACCCGGCAGTCAGCAACTATGTGGAGCGCGGATTCAGCAACCTGATGGTGGCATTCGGCTGCACCGGTGGACAGCACCGCTCTCTTTATTGTGCCAACCATTTGGCTGCACATCTAAAGGAAAAGTTCGGTGACAGGATACGTATAGTCCTGGAGCACCGGGAACAGAAAAAACGCACTGAGTTATGAATGCGCTGATACTCGCTGCAGGATTGGGTACCCGTCTTGGCGACCTTACATCGGACCGCCCCAAGGCACTTGTGGAGGTTCGCGGGCGTACTATGCTGGAACATCAGTTGCGGCATCTTTCTGCTACCGGGTTTGACCGCTTTGTAATCAACATACACCACTTTGCACCCAAGGTCAAGGCTTTTCTTGAGGAGCATAATAACTTCGGGCTTGATATCCGTCTGTCCGATGAGTCAGACCTGCTGCTGGATACCGGAGGCGGAATCCGCAAGGCAATGCGCCTGTTTGGTGGTGAGCAGCCTGTGCTGGTGCATAACGTGGACATATTCTCCAGTGTAGATCTGAAGGCCTTGTACAACGGTCACATTGAGAGTGGGGCCGACTCAACTCTGCTTGTGGCTCAGCGTTCCACTTCGCGTTACCTATATTTTGATACTGACGGCTTGCTGCACGGCTGGAGCAATGAGAAGACCGGACAGGTACGCTCCCCGTATCCGGACTTTGACAAATCGCATTTTACCCCTTGTGCTTTCCAGGGCATTCATGTGTTGTCGCATACGTTGCTGCCTTTGCTGGATGCCATCCCGGAGCCAAGGTTCTCAATAACGGATTTCTATGTGGATAATGCGGCACGTCTCAGGTTGAGATCGGTGTTATCGGACCCAGGCAATTGGGTCGATGCGGGTAAGCAGGAGACTCTGGAGCGTGCATCACAGATAATCAGGGCGTACTATGAATAAGTTGCTTGAAAGTATGCTGCAGCATGCGGATCCCTCACAGGTGGAGGGTCTGATGCGGTTCTTCAAGACCGGCCCCGGCCAATACGGCTATGGTGACCTTTTCCTTGGAATCAAGGTCCCGGTTACACGCTCCGTGGTAAAGGAGTGCTGGAAAGATGTGGGCTTTACCGAACTTGAGGAGTGCGTTACAAGCAAGTATCATGAGGTGCGTCTGTCTGCCCTGCTTGCTCTTGTCGAGATATTCGGCCACAACAAAAAGAATACTGCCCTGCAGAAACAGTGCGTGGATTTCTATCTTTCACATACTGACTATATAAACAACTGGGATCTTGTGGACCTTTCATGTTATCCGTTGCTGGGAACCTGGCTGCTTGACAAGGACAGGAGTCTTTTGTATGATCTGGCCCGCAGCGGCAAGACCATCTGGGAGCAGCGCATAGGAATGGTCAGCACCATGCAGTTTATCCGTCACAATCAGACGGCCGATACATACGCCATTGCAGAGATACTTCTCTATCACGAACACGACCTTATCCAAAAGGCTGTAGGATGGCTTTTGCGTGAAGCCGGCAAGCGTGATGCCGATGAACTCCGCCGGTGGCTCCGTCCCCGCGCTCACACGATGCCCCGCACCGCACTTCGCTACGCTATTGAGAAATTCTCGGACTCCGAGCGCCGGGAATGGCTATCCGTATAAACAAACATCATAACCTATTAATAATGAGAAGAGTCCTTTTGTTTTTCCTGATTTGCACGTCACTGACAGTATCCAATAAGGTCACTGCGCAGAATGCGTTCACACCCATGTCCAGATCATCATACCGTCGTAGTCAGAAGTTATTTGACAAATACTTTGATGGTGATTCCTATGCATTTGTCAATTTCGGGATGTCATATTCATTGGTGAAACAACCGTTTGAGGCGTTGAGCGTGAGAATGAGCAGCTACAAGTATGCAGGAGAAATCATAGTTCGTACAAAACAGGAGGAATACAGCATGGAATGCAGTCCGGAACTCTATTCATCATTGATACTACTAACCAAACATGCCGTCAATACAGCATCCTTTACAATGGATCGCGGCGGATTGGATGGCGCCGATTATTATCTTTTTCTCAATGATAACGGAGTTACCAGCTGGTCCCCGGATGGCCTGCCGGAATATGCCTGCCGTCTGTTCGAGCATATCGGCACATCCGTAATGGCAGGTGACAGGGAGAGGCTGGAGAGTTTCACTGACGTAGCCGGTTACCTGTATCACGCATTCAAAGGTAATTATCATGAGAACATGATGCAGACAGGCAATAGCCTGACAAGCACATGGGGGAAAGATAATGTTTATACGCTTTCCCTTTATGCGGATTTAGGCTCTGACGTATTTAAAATGATGACCTATCAGCCGTATTGTAATGTGGGCGGTTTCGAGTTGCAATTCATATTTGAAGGTGACAGTTTCAGGGATGAATACAGGAAACAGTATTTTGAGAGATATGAGAGCCTGCTCCGTGAAGTGGGCTATTGGATATATGTCCAGTCTGATTTTGCCGATGACTCCAACTATGCCACATTCATAGTGGATGATAGCGCATCGGACCCTGTGGTCAAAGAGACGGGTAAGTGCCGGTTTGAGATAAGATTGAAAGAGAGTGACCTTGAGGCCGGTAAGATGATCTCTCTGCTTAAAGGGATACATAAAAACAGACTGATCCGTTTTAACGCCGGTGATATAGTCAGGCCTGCAAATCCAACCTCCATCACAATTGACGAGGTAAAAGTCAGGCTGGATGAACCAATTGATGACGTTCTACGGACTCCTATACCCAAGCCTATGAAGGAACGTCTGGGATATGAATCACATCCTGAAGAGAAGGCCGCGGTAGATCTGGGTCTCAGTGTCAAGTGGGCACCTTTTAATATCGGCGCAGAGAAACCCCAGGAGAACGGAGACTACTTTGCCTGGGGTGAGACAGAGGCCAAGCCAAGTTATGTCAATGAAAATTACCGGTTCCGTGAGAGCGGTGAATTCAGAAATATAAAGTTCAATAAATACAATGCTGACAGCGAGCACGGTGATATAGATGGTCGTACTGAACTTGAACCTGAGGATGATGCTGCACATGTAAAATGGGGAGGCAATTGGCGTATGCCCACCAAGGCAGAGTGGGATGAACTGCGCGAAAACTGTACTTGGACCTGGACCAAGGTCAAAGGCGTGTACGGATATAAAATAAAAAGCAAAAAGCCCGGTTACAAGCGCCGTTCCATATTCCTTCCTGCTGCCAGTTACTGCGTAGATGATTTTATGACCCACTCAGAATATAATGAGGACTATTATATGAGTTGGTACTGGTCAAGTACACTTTCCGAAGGCTCGGACTACGCGGAGGGAGTCATTTTCAACTCAGAATTCATAAGCGATTCCGGCAGCCGCATTGTTGGCGCCTCAGTTCGTCCCGTAATCCCAAAATGATACAAAAGGGGACAGACCCCTTTTGTACTGTTTTAGTAGAAGCGGCCCAGGGTGGTGTGGGGATAGTAGTGCTGCAGGATCTCGCGGTAGGTGTAGCCCTTGGCGGCCATTACTGCGGCACCGATCTGGCAGAGACCTACTCCGTGACCCCAGCCGGCTCCCTTAATGATGAATCCTTCCGGAGTCTTTTCAATTACGAACGCGCTGCTGAACAGGTGTGACTCAGACAGTGTGCGTCGGATCTCCAGTTCTTTGCCTATGGTTACGGTGCTCTTGGTGCCCTCAATCTCCAACTCATAGATTCGGCCCGATGGCCCGCGTTTTATGGGCCGAAGGTCAACTATATCACCTATATCCAGACCCGATTTGCGGCGGAATATGTCTGATATCTGAGCGGTAGTGTACTCCACCGTCCAGCGGTAGAAATCCGGAGTCTCCAGGTCGTAGCCGTTGAGCGATTCTGACAGAATATTGCCGTCGGCCGAGTTGCAGAATGACTTGGGCTCGGAAAGAATCCACTGGCGTGCGTTCTCCTCAACGGTGAGGTCGGGCAGTGCGCCCTCGTTTATGCTGCTGTCGCGCAGGGCAACCAGATAGGGCTTGTGCTCATCCTGCCAGCAGGTCTCAAACTCTTCGGTTATGCCTCCGCAGCATTTGCTGAAACGGGCATCGCACAGATGACCTTCACTTACCAATGTTTGGCCGAACGTGTCCTTTACGGCAGCCTGGGCTGCTGCGCTTATTATGCGTGTCCGGCCCTGATAGCGCTGGCAGTGGTCATCGGCACAGACATCAAAGAGGGTATGCTGGTCATGATCGTACCACTTTATAATACGGTTCAGGATATGGTCATTGATTATGGGTTTGGCGGCATCGGCCTTATGGTAGGGCGAACGGAGTTGTGCCAATACCCAGCTGCGGGAAATCACGGCGTGGGCACGCAGGAACTCGCGGCTGGCGGTGGGTTTCATCTCGGATGATATCACGCTGGTAAGATAATCCTCTACCGGCAGTATATTGATGGCTCGCACCAGACCGTCCTCAACGATGAACTTGAGCTGGCCTGAGAATGTCTGCTCCTCCTTGCGCTCCCAGTGGAAACCAATGCCGATGGTTACATCATGCAGGGTGAATGTGGCACTGTGGTCATTGGGCTTAAGCGTAAGGCTGTCTATGAGTACGCCGTTCCAGCTCAAGCGTCCCTGGATAGCGCTTATGCTCATCTCGCCTTCATAACTGCTGCGGCCGTCAGTGTAACTGTCATTGAGGCAGAACCGGATCTCTTTTGCGGCCATTATGCCAACCCTTATCCTGGGTTGCTGCGGGGTGACCTGGCGGTATATGTCAAGCACCTGACGTTCGGTCAGTGATTCAAAATCCTCCTTGCGCGGAGTGATTACAAGACCGAACATGTCAATTCCTCCGGGACTGACCAGAATCTTGCCGTCTTGGGCGTAATAGCAGTCGGGGCGGTGCTTGCTGCGGGGTATTATGGCAGTTATGACCTGGCCGTCGCGGTTGAATGAGAGCACGTTCATACGTGGCTCGTAATCACCGTCATAGATGGTCATGCCGCTAATATAATCCCACAGTTTTGTGGGGTCAGAGCCCTTGATTACAATCACCGGGAATCCGAAAGGCTGTATTGTGATGGGCTCATCCTTGGCAGGAGGCTCGTTCTCACGCAGTTTGTCTAGTAGCGGAATTCCCTCTGAACGTCCTATCTGCATATGCAAATGATCAGGGGCCGATGCTCCGCTGCGTGGTCCGTTATAGAATATCATGTATCCGGGTTCCAGTTGCTCGGCTATCTGCAGCATCTTCCCGTAGCAGTCCAGGAATTTCTGGGGCCGATGCTCGCGGCTTACCACACAGAAATGCTCTCGCAGTATGGGGTAGGGGTTGAGCAGCAACTCAAAGCCGTCGCCTGCATCAAACGATATCTGCTCTACGGGTCGGTTCTCCTTGCATAGGAAACAGGGGCGCGCCGTAGTCTGTGCCGGTGCAACCTTTGCCGTGGTGGATATTATACGTGCGGGGTTGTGCTGCAATGCCAGGCCCGATGATGAAAGCACACGGGTCTGTACCTGCTCCAAATTGTCAAAAGCCTGTTTGGCAGCCGGCCACACGGCCAACTGCTGCTCAAGGCACTGGTCAAGGTGCTTGAAAATGTCTTCCATCAATTGATGCGGTTAGATATGATACGTCTCTGCAACTCGGCGGTGCGGAGCGAGTCTTTGTAAAGATTATTGGCATTCACCTTCTCGGGGCTCAGGGCTGCGTCGCTGTTTCCCTCCCAGCGGCGGCACAGGTAGAGTTCGTCAAAGATGCGTCCCAGACGGTACTCTCCGGCTATGCGTATGGCCACTGCATAATCCTCACCGTAACTTACGTTGGGGAACCCGATCTTACGTACTATAGGGGTGTAGAAAGCACGCGGAGCACCCAGACCGTTTATGCGCAGGGCGTTGTTGGGGCCGTTCTCATCGGTCCACTCACGGTGGTCAATTATTCCGGGAGGCAGGGTCTCCAGATCAAAGTTGCACATGCGGTAACTGCCTATCACCATCGAGTAGCCGCCCTCACGGAATTTGTCAACTACTTTCTGTAGGGTGTCAGGTCCGCTGTAAAGGTCATCGCTGTCCAGTTGGACTGCAAAACGGCCGCATCGCTCATCGTTTACGGCCAGGTTCCAGCAACCGCCTATGCCCAGGTCGGTGCGCTCGGGAATTATATGTACCAGACGCTTATCGGCTTTGGCCAGATCCGCCAGTATCTTAGTGGTGCCGTCTGTTGAGTGGTTGTCAACTACAATCACGTTGTACAGGCCGTCCAGTTGCTGGCTCAGGGCCGATTTTACAGCATCGGCTACGGTACGCTCGCGGTTAC
This sequence comes from Bacteroidaceae bacterium, assembly GCA_045534955.1. GTDB lineage: Bacteria > Bacteroidota > Bacteroidia > Bacteroidales > Bacteroidaceae > Colenecus. The sequence goes on along the minus strand of JAZSKR010000010.1, from coordinate 76,997 downwards.
GGACGGGAATTATAACCGATACAAGCACGGGGAAACTGCCTGCGGTGGAATCGATTTTGGCGCCGGTATCTGGTTTAAGATAGCCGTCAATGAGTTTAAGGTGCTCGGTGCAGGCGGCCTCCATCTCTATCTGGACATCGCGGTTGCGCGGGTTCACGTAGTCAAACTGTTTCTGGCCCGATGTGCGGAAATCAGTCTCGGCTATGGTGTAGAGAGGCTGGGACATACGTACTATCGGCAGGTTGCGCTGGATAGCCAGACGCATCTGGTAGAATCCGGCGGTCTTGAAATCCTGGCCTTTGAACTCCAGATAGGATTCGATACCCGCGGGGCTGATGAGCACCAGCGCGCCAAAGTCAAAGTCATCCCTCAGGCTGCCCGCCTGGATGTCAATGAGCGGGGCGGGTGCGATGGCATCGGCCCCCATCGTCTTGACGTAATCCGAATAGACCAGGCCGGCTCCTGTGGAATCGGCATGCTCTTTCATCCGATTGGCTGCATCATCGGTTATTGTTACTTCCCTGCCGCTAAGATTGAGCAGGATATACTGGTCACGGCATGCACTAAGTGTCTCGCGGACAAACTGTGTTGAACTGCCGTATTGGGGTAAATCAATGGTCTGTATCATATCAACAAAAATAAGAAATAAAAATCATATCTTTGCATCTTATTAAATGACGTATTTAAATATTCGTCGCGTTCATAATACAGAAAGGCAAAATACAGGTAAAATGGCTCTCAAGAATCTGGTTGGAATGACGTTGGCACAGCTGCAGCAGGTGGCTGTGGAGAACGGTATGCCTCTGTTCACCGCCAAGCAGATGGCCGATTGGCTTTACGTGAAGCAGGTCCGCTCCATTGACGGCATGACCAACCTGTCTCTTAAGCACAGGGCCAAACTGGCAGAGAACTATGAGGTGGGTCTGGCCGAGCCTTCGCACAAGGCTGCATCGGCCGACGGTACTGTCAAGTATCTGTTCCCCGTGCAGAACGGCCATTTTGTGGAGGCAGTCTATATCCCTGATGATGACCGTGCCACACTGTGCATATCCAGTCAGGTGGGCTGCAAGATGGGCTGCGTGTTCTGTATGACAGGCCGCCAGCACTATACCGCCAGCCTTACCGCAGGTGAGATACTCAACCAGATACTTTCACTGCCTGGAAAGGAGAGCCTTACCAACGTGGTGTTCATGGGTATGGGTGAGCCTCTGGACAATCTGGAGAACGTGCTTGCCGTACAGGAAATCATGACTGCTCCGTGGGGATTCGGCTGGAGCCCGAAACGTATCACCATATCAACCGTGGGCCTGCGCCGTGAGCTCAAACAGCTTATTGAAGGTTGCGAGTGCCATATCGCGGTAAGCCTGCACGCTCCTACACCCGAGAAACGCCGTGAGCTTATCCCGGCCGAGAAGGCGTTCTCCATGACCGAGATGCTTGAGGTCCTGCGCCGATATGACTTCAGTCATCAGCGCCGTCTCTCATTCGAGTACACCATGTTTGACGGTGTGAATGACTCCATGGACGATGCCCGCCAGCTGGTAAAGACCTTGAGCGGCCTGAGCTGCAGGGTGAACCTGATACGTTTCCATGCCATACCGGACAGCCCGCTGCGTCCGGTATCGGAGGAGAAAATGACGGAGTTCCGCGACTGGCTTACCGGCCACGGCGTGTTCGCAACCATACGTGCATCGCGCGGTGAGGATATATGGGCTGCCTGCGGAATGCTGAGTACTGCAAAGAATGAACAATCCTAAAACGATATATGATCATGAAACAGTTTTTCCTTAAAGTTTGCATCGTGCTGCTGGCGGTAATGGTTACCATATCTTGCGGCAACTCCAATAAAGGGGAACAGTCACAGAACGAAGGAGCGCAGACCGAGGCTAAAGCTCAGGTCAAGTCCGGTAATGTCAAGAAGGCAAAAAAAGCCAAGAAAGCCAAGAAATCCAGAAATAGGAAATCGGTCTTTACTCCCACATCTGCCGGAGCACCTTATGAGGTACTGCTGGTGGCAGGTGAGGAGGATTTCCGAACAGGTGCTGTAGATTCACTCTATGCCGTACTGACCGATGATGTTGCCGGTGTGGCCCAGTCAGAACCCTGTTTCAAGGTGTCACGCATCAACCAGAGCGGATTGTCCAAGACCCTGCGTCTGTGCCGCAACATAATAATCATAAAAATTGATCCCTCTCAGTATTCCACAGCCAAGTTCAAATATCAGAGGGACGTATATGCCGCTCCCCAATTGGTTGCAACCATCCAGGCACATGATGCCAACCAGTTCAAACGTTTTGTGGCCGATAATCACGACATGATAATAGAGTTCTTTACCCGTGCCGAACTGAACCGTCAGATAGACATTCTCAGGGAAGACCATCAGCCTCATGTGAATGAGGAGGTAAAAAAGATGTTCGGTGCCGAGATATGGGCTCCGGTGGAGTTGACCAAGGTGATAACCGGCCGTCATTTCGTTTGGGCCCGTTGTGAAAGATTCGTAAAGAGGGTAGAGCAGGAACTTAACCTTGTGGTTTACTCCTATCCCTACCGCGATGTGAATACATTCACCGAGAAGTATTTCACACACAAGCGTGACTCTGTAATGAAAGCCAACATCCCGGGTCCCAGACCGGATACATACATGATGACCACCAGAGGGTTCAATATTGTATCGGACGAGACAGTCCACAAGCACTACGCACAGGTGGTACGCGGACTCTGGAATATAAAGGATTACGATATGGGAGGATCATTCGTATCGGTATCACGCGTGGATGAGAAAAACCAGCGCGTGGTTGTGGCCGAGGCGTTCGTTTATTACCCCAACCATCCCAAGAGGGATGTGCTCCGCAAACTTGAGGCCGCGCTCTACACACTGCGTCTGCCCGATGAGTTGGATCTGGAAAAGTTCAGTTACGATCTTGATGAAATCATTATAACCCCCGAAAATTAATAGACTTAAGATATGAGTGAAAGGATAGTTGTAGGCATCACCCAGGGTGATGTGAACGGCATAGGATACGAGGTCATTCTCAAGACTTTTGAGGATCCCACCATGCTGGAGTTCTGCACACCGGTAGTGTACGGCTCGCCCAAGGTTATGACATACCATCGCAAGGCAATAGATTCACCTATAAATTTCAATGTTGTGGACAGTGCATCCGATGCACAGCAGGACCGCCTGAATGTGGTTAACTGCAACAAGGAGGATGTAAAGGTGGATTTCGGCATGCCTACCGAAGAGAGCGGACAGGCTGCTTTCGAGGCATTGGAACGCGCTGTACAAGAGTACCGCGAAGGCAAGATAGATGTGCTTGTGACCGCTCCGATAAACAAGAAGACCATTCACTCTGATTCATTCAATTTTCCCGGTCACACCGAGTATATCGAGGCAAAACTGGGTGAGGGTAACAAGGCCCTTATGATTCTTATGAACAGTTCCATGAGAGTTGCTCTGGCAACCGTTCATGAGCCTATTGCCAAGGTGGCTTCTCTGCTTAGCAAGGATCTTATAAAGGAGAAACTCAGAATCCTGAACCGTTCTCTCAAGATTGATTTTGGAATTGAGATTCCCCGTATTGCAGTTCTGGCGCTCAACCCGCATGCCAGTGATGACGGTCTGATAGGCAGGGAGGAGAATGAGATTATCAAGCCCGCCATCGATGAGGCTGTGGCCGATAAGATTCAGTGCTTCGGTCCGTTCTCTGCCGACGGATTTTTTGGCAGCGGCGAGTACCGTAAGTTTGATGCGGTTCTGGCTATGTATCATGACCAGGGTCTCATTCCGCTCAAGGCACTTGATATGGATTGCGGCGTGAACTTTACTGCCGGTTTGCCGGTAGTCCGCACATCGCCCGATCACGGCACTGCATATGACATAGCAGGTCAGGGTGTTGCCAGTGAGGCATCTATGCGTGAGGCTATATTTGCCGCTATTGACATTTTCCGTTCCCGTCAGAACGAGGCCGAGATTCATGCCAATCCTCTTGGCAAACTCTATTTTGACCGTCGCGATGACAGCGACAAACTCAAGCATCTGCCTACGGATAAAGAATAATCCCCTTTTGTAGAGAATGCGTCTGGGCATAATATCGGCAGGTGAGGGCAGCCGTCTGGCATCCGAAGGATTCAGTCAGCCCAAGCCGTTGGTGCCCATATGCGGCATGCCTATGATAGAGCGTCTGGCCCGTATCATGAATGATTGCGGTGCTGAGCGTATAGCCATTATCGTAAACGGCGAGAATCCTCAGACTGTAGACCTGTTGAACCGTTTGGCTGTGGAACTGCCCATAGACCTGGTGGTAAAGAAAACTCCCACTCCCATGCACAGCATGATGGAACTGGCTCCGTATCTGGACTCCGACCGTTTTTGTGTGACCACTGTCGATACCGTTTTCTCCGGGAGCCGTTTCCATGTCATGATGGATGAATTCGCCCGGACTCCTTTTGACGGACTGATGGGTGTAACTCCGCTCATTGATGATGAGAAACCCCTATATGTGGATGTGGATCTTGATATGATGATAAAAGGGTTCCATGATATGCAGGATGGTTGCCGGTATGTATCGGCCGGCATTTATGCACTCAAGGCTCCTGCACTTGATGTGCTTAAGGAATGTGTTGAGAGCGGACAGACCAGGATGCGCTATTTTCAGCGTCAGTTGCTTGAGGCGGGAATGCGGCTCAAGGCATTCGATATGGGACAGGTGGTCGATGTGGACCACGTGAGTGATGTGGACCGCGCACAGGAGATATCAAAACTATGAGATACCTTGGAGTAAGTCGTGCCCATTTGTATTCGCCTAACCGTGTATCGGGCGATACGGCAGTGTTCCGGGCTGTTGCATCGGAACTTGAGCGTCACGGCCATGAGGTAATCTGTATAAGTGAACAGGACATTACGGTCATACCTGATGATATTGACGGCATATTCCATATGGCCCGCAGCAGTGAGGCGCTGGCACTAATCAGCCGGGCCGATGTCCCCGTAACCAACACTGTCCAGGCTGTCATGAATTGCGGCCGGGCCCGTCAGACGGAGTTGCTTCAGGGCTCAGGACTAATCCCGGAAAGTCTGATCTGCATGACTGACGGCGTACCTTTGGGCTGGAATATATTCCCCTGCTGGATTAAGCGTGCTGACAGCCATGCGGTTGACCGTGATGACGTGCAGTTTGTACAGGATGCGGGAGAGTGTAATAACGCCATGCTGGGATTCCGGGAACGCGGCATCAGGGATTGTGTTCTGCAGGCCCATGTTAAAGGATGGCTTGCCAAGTTCTATGGAGTGAGAGGTTACGGACTCACCGACTGCTATGCCGCAACCGCAAAGGAGGGCAAGTTCGGCCTGGAGCGCTATAACGACCAGCCGGACCAGGCCTGCGTCGATATGGATGCGCTGACGGCTGTGGCTGAGCGCGTATCGGCCCTCTTGGGAGTTGACGTTTACGGCGGCGACGCAGTGGTAGGAGATGACGGAAAGATAACGATTATAGATTTCAATGACTGGCCCAGTTTCCGTACCTGCACAGTCGGTGCGGCACAGATGATTGCGGACCTGATAATGAACAAGAGATGACTGAGAAGAAGAAAAGAGCGGTTGAGGCTACATTCAAATCAAAGGATACCGAGGAGTGGCTGGATATCTGGTTTACCCGTCCCATAGGACTGGTTATTGCCAAGGCATTCGGGGCGTTTGGGATACATCCCAATGTTATAACTATAATATCCATCTTTCTTGGCGCATTTGCGGGTTTCTGCTGGTGGCATGATTCAATGGGCTGGACCCTGCTGGGCATAGGCATGCTCATGCTTGCCAATTTCCTGGACAGTGCCGACGGACAACTGGCCCGAATGACCGGCAAGAAGACCCTTTGGGGACGCCTGCTGGACGGATTTGCCGGCGATGTCTGGTTCTTCTTTATCTACGTTTTCATAGCCTGGAGGCTGACTTTTGAACTGATTCCTTGTGGTAACGGCCGATTTTGGGGCATCTGGATTTGGATAATCATGCTGGTAAGTATGGTGTTCCATTCACGCCAGGCAGGCCTGGCCGATTATTACCGCAACATATATCTGCTGTTCCACGGCGACCATTCGGAACTCAACGACAGCCGTGAACTGGCCGCCGAGCAGAAATCTACTCCCTGGCGTGAGCGTTGGTTCTGGAAGATATGGCTATTCTTCTATCAGGGTTACACCCGCACCCAGGAGAGCATGACCCCGCGGTTCCAGAAGTTCCGTGCATCGGTCCGTGAAAAGTACGGCAACGAGATTCCCGCGGAACTTGGACAGGAGTTCTGCCGCCGTACCTACCACATTCTCAAGTGGACCAACATATCCACATTCAATACCCGCGCAATTGTGCTTTACATTGTGTTGCTGCTGGGTATGCCGTGGATATACTTTGTGTTTGAGATCATTGTCATGAACATAATATTCCTCTATATGAGAGGCTCCCACGAGCGTGTCTGCCGTGATATGATGTCCCGGATATGAAAAAAGGCTGGCGTACCATATTCTTCCTGTTCGGACTGGCAGCGGTAGTTTTGATGCTCCTGACCTTTGATGCGGACTGGAACCGTGTCAAAGAGGTGCTGTCGGATGCCGGAATATGGTTCCCGGTGATAGTCCTACTCTGGGGCTTTATCTACCTTATGAACGCCTGCTCGTTCGGGCTTATCATCAATGACGGAACGGGCAGGAGAGTGCCTTTTGGAAAGGTCTTCCAGTTAACGGTTTCCGGCTATGCACTCAATTACGTCACTCCGCTGGGTCTTATGGGCGGCGAGCCGTACCGCATCCTTGAGTTGCAGGGTTATGTGGGCGGTAAGAAAGCCACATCGGCCGTGATCCTTTACTCCATGATGCATATATGCTCCCATTTCTGTTTCTGGCTATCGGCTGTAGTGCTCTATGTGGCGCTTCATTTTACGGCCGATGGTTATGCGCTGGACATGTGGATGTGCATCATGCTGGGAGTTATGACGGTTGTGTTTGCGGCAGTGCTGTGGGTTTTCTCACTGGGCTACCGCAAGGGTTTCGTGGTCCGGGTATTCGGACTTTTGAGCCATATACCGTTTGTAAAGAAGTGGGCTGCCGGTTATCTGGAAAAGCACCGTGCAGATCTGGAGGATGTGGACAGCCAGATTGCGTTCCTGCACACGCAGCGCCGTGCACCGTTCTGGTGGTCGCTGCTGCTGGAGTATGCCGCCCGCGTGGTATCGTGCCTGGAGTACTGGCTCCTGATTGGAATGCTCATGCCCGGATTCACGTTCTGGGACAGCATACTGGTAATGGCGTTCTCATCACTGTTCAGCAACCTGATATTCTTCTCACCCATGCAGATAGGAGGCTTTGAGGGAGGTATGGCCCTTGCTGCGGGAGGCGTTCAGGTGCCAAGCGCATACGGACTCTACACCGCACTGGTGGCCCGCCTGCGCCAGGTGGTGTGGACTGTGATAGGTGTATTGATTATGAAAATTGGTCGCAAGGATGATTAAGGGAATACTCATAGACTTTGGCGGAACCATAGACTCCGACGGCATCCACTGGTTTGATCAATTCCTTGATGCCTACGCCCTTGTGGCTGATGTCCCCGAGCCTCTACTCTGGGACGCTTACGTCCACACCGAGCGCACCCTTGGCCGCAACTCCATCATCGGCCCTGATTTCACCTTCTGCAAGACCCTGCAGACCAAGATTGTCCTGCAGACAGAATACCTGCAGTCCAATGGGGTGACCGTAACCGCACAGGATACAATCCTTGACACCTGCTACAACAAAGTGGTAAAGCATATCTCCACCGTATCCAAACCCGTCCTTGAAAGGATTCAACTCCCCATAGTCCTGGTAACCAACTTCTACGGCAACATGCACACCGTCCTGCAGGAGTTCGGCCTAAGCCATCTGTTCAAGGATGTTGTTGAGTCAAGTGTAGTAGGAGTCCGCAAACCCGATCCCCAGATCTTCCGCCTAGGAGTTCAGGCTCTTGGCTTGGAACCCCAGGAAACCGTAATGATAGGAGACAGCCCCGACAAAGACATCCTCCCCGCCCAATCCATCGGCTGCCAAACCATCCAAATCACCCCCTCCTCCCCCCTCAGCTCACTTCCCCTCTAACCTTAGGGAGCCAAAACGCACGTAGAGCATTTTCTTTCCCTAAGGTGAGCCGGAAATACGCCATATCGCGGGCTACCCCCTGACCTTAGGGAGCCATAACGCACGTAGAGCCATTTTCTTCCCTAAGGTGAGCTGGAAATACGCCATATCGCGGGCTACCCCCTGACCTTAGGGAGCCATAACGCACGTAGAGCCATTTTCATCCCTAAGGTGAGCTGGAAATACGCTTGTACCTGCTTTACCCCCTGCCCTTAGGGAGCCATAACGCACGTAGGACCATTTCTTTCCCTAAGGTGCGCGGTAAATACGCTTGTACCTGCGCTACCCCCTGACCTTAGGGAGCCATAACGCACGTAGGAGCATTTCCCTCCCTAAGGTGTGGGGTGGCGTGCAAAAAAAAAGAGGATGACCCGGGAGTCATCCTCTTAATCACTTACTTCTTAAAGAGCATCGGCGCAAACTGATGCAGGGAGCGGCGCCAGGTGAGCCACTCGTGGCCTGTGCCCGGTGACTCGTAGTATATGTGGTTGATGCCCAGACCCTCCAGTGCTACATGCAGGTCGTGAATGCCCTGGTACATGCCGGCGGGCTCATCGGTACCAATTGATATGTAGAGAACGTGATACTGGTCGTTGATGCTCTTGGGATACATCTCGGCATCGCGACGGTCATTGGGACCGCGGCCCGATCCGCTGAATCCGCCTATCCAACCAAACATCTCGGGATGGTCAAGGCCGATGGTATATGACTGGAATCCGCCCAGCGAGAGACCGCAGATGGCGCGGTTGTCACGGTCGGTCAGTGTGCGGTAGTTGGCATCGAAATAGGGGACAATCTCCTCAACCATCACCTTCTCAAAGAATGTAAAGTCAAACATGTTGCTACGGCCTCTTGCGTTGGGATCATTGGCAACGGCATGCTCCATTACGATAATCATGGGCTCGGCCTCCTTGGCGGCAATCAGGTTGTCCATGATGTTGCCCAGCTTGCCCTGGGTGCCCCATCCGGTCTCATCCTCGCCGGCTCCGTGGAACAGGTAGAGCACGGGGAAACGGCGGTTAGGCTCCTTCTTGTACTGCGGCGGCAGATATACCCAGGTGGTACGCTCGGCATTGGTCAGTTTGGACTGATACTTTACAATCTCTATCTCACCGTGCGGAACTTTTTTCTCCAGGTAGTAGTCCACACCGGCCTCGGGAACATCAATTCCGCTCTGCCAGTAGTTTGAGCCGAAGAACTCCTTGCTGTTGGGGTCCGATATGCGCTTGCCGTCAACGTTCATTGTGTAGTAGTGGAATCCCACAACCAGAGGATCGGTGGTAACTTCCCACATGCCGTCATCACCCTTTACAAGAGGGTAGTTCTTGCCGCCAACATTGACTGTAACGGTCTTTGCATCGGGAAAATCGTTGCGGAATGTTGCACTCAGGTCTGGGTTGATCTTGGGATACTCGTGACCTTCAAGATTGGTTGTGGCGCTTGTGGGCTTGGTTATGACACCCACCTGCTTGGCTCCTCCGCAGGAGGCCAGTAAAACGGCTGCAAACAGCAGTGATGAACTAATGATTCTCATAACAATCGGTTTATTTAAGGTAATCTTCAAAATAATCGGTAACCTTCTGCATCAGGTGGACCCGGTCGGTTCCCATCACATTGTGCTCATGGGTGGGATAGGGGAAGTAGTCCAACTGGACACCGGCCTTGATGCAAGCCTCAACAAAACTCAGGCTGTGCTCCCATACCACGGTGTTGTCAATGGCACCCTGGCAGATAAGCAGTTTGCCCTTGAGGTCTTTTGCGCGGGGAATCAGACTGGTCTTTTCAAATCCCTCTGGATTGGTTTCCTCAGTCTCCATGTAACGCTCGCCGTACATAACCTCATACCATTTCCAGTCAATGACGGGACCTCCGGCAACACCTACCTTGAATACATCGGGATAGTTAACCATCAGTGATATGGTCATGAATCCGCCGTAACTCCAGCCGTGAACGCCTATACGGTCCTTGTCCACCCAATCATTACTCATGAGCCATTTCATACCCTCCATCTGGTCAGCCATCTCGGCCTGTCCGCAATACTTGTGGATGGCCTTCTCATAATCAGCTCCGTGGTGCTGAGTGCCGCGGTTGTCCATTACGAATACCACATATCCGTGCTGGGCCATGTACATCTCCCAACGGCGCAACTGTGCCTGGAATGTGTTGGATACCATCTGTGAGTGGGGACCTCCGTATACATAGAGGATTACGGGGTATTTCTTGGCCGGATCAAAGTCTATGGGCTTGATCAGGCGGTAGTGATTGTCGTATTTGCCGTCGGCACTCTTGATTGAGCCCAGTTCAATGGGGCAGTAGTTGAGGGCGGCCGTGGGGTCATCGGCACGGAACAGTTCCTTGGGTTTCTTGCCGTCAGTCTGGATGAGATTGACCACGCGCGGGGTGTTCAGTTCTGACCAGGTGTCCAGAAAATACTTGCCGTCGGGGCTGATCTGGCAGTTGTGCCATCCGGATTCCCTGGTAAGACGCTGGGCCTTGCCTGTCTTGATGTCGGCGCGGAACAGATGCTGCTCGGCCGGTGATACCTCAAATGAGTAGTAGTATATGTACTTGCCCTTGATGTCCACCAGTTCCAGGTCGGCATCGGTCTTGACTATGCGCTTGGGCTCACCGCCTTTGACGCTGCCCAGGTAGAGGTTCCAGTAGCCGTCACGCACATTTGTCTGGTAGATGAAGTGCTCGGGGTCATCGGGCAGGAATGTGAGTGGGTACTGCGGCTCCACGTACCGGTCATCATGATCGGTAAAGAGCGTGCTCAGGAATTTGCCGTCGGCGGCATCGTACATGTTAAGGTGCATGTTCTTCTGGGCGCGGTCCAGCACCTGAATGAAGATGCGGTCGCTTGCCGGGCTCCATGTGATGTTGGTCAGATAACGCTCCTGGTCAAAATCGGTCACATCCATCCATATGGTCGTGCCTTTGTCGATATCGTATACACCTAAGGTGATGATCTCTGATACCATGCCGTTCATGGGGTAGCGTATCTCCTTCAAAGATCCGGTGCGGGTGGTGATGTCCAGCAGCGGGAAGAGTGTCACACGGCTCTCATCCTTCTTGTAGAACGCAATCTTGCGGCGGTCCGGAGATACGAATATGCCTCCGTCAATGCCGAATTCATTACGGCTTACGGTCTCTCCGCATACTATGCCCTTCTGGTTGAAAGCGGTCACCTGATGCTCTACGCTGTCGGCATCCAGGTACCATACCTCACCGTCGCGGCTGAAGGCACTGAAATAGTCCCTCTTCTTAAGCTTTGCAGTGGGCTCTCCCATGTTGCGTCCGCTGCGTGCATCGGTATGCAGTACATTCCACTCCTTGTCATAATATCTGTAGACTGAACCGCCTTCATCCCATGTGTAGCCGGGGTTGAATACGCCGATGCCTCGGCCCAGGACAGCCTCCTCCATAGTAAGCAGCCTGCGCTCCTCCTGCGCCTGCACTCCCAGTGCCAAAAGCACAGCAGCAAATAATATAATCTTTTTCATATCAGTTAATTCGTTCTACTTCACGTACACCCTTTATCTGCTTGAGTTTCTTGACCAGCCGGTCAAGTGAAGAGAGATCACTGACCAGCACCGTAAGACGTCCCTGGAACAGGCCACCGTTGGAGTCTATGCTGATGGAACGCAGCAGAGTATCGGGCTCCTTGTTTATTATTGATGAAATGTTTGATACGATTCCTATGTCATCCTGACCCACCACGTTCAGCGTGATGCTGTACTGGCTGCCGCTCTTGCCGCTCCAGCGGGCCTTTACGATGCGGTACGGATAACGCTCGCGCATACGCAGCAGGTTTGGGCAGCCGCTGCGGTGGATACGTATACCGCCGTTTATGCTCACAAATCCCGTTACATCATCACCGTAAATGGGGTGGCAGCAACCGGCCATCTTGAACTCAATACCGGTCAGGTCTTCGCCGATAACCAGCACATCACTGTCCTGGGCCGCCTTCTTCTCAGTCTCAACAAACGTCTTCTCTATGTCAAAGTCCTGGGCGCTGTGAACCTCCTGCTCTCCCTGGGCATGCATCTCCTCATAGACCTTGAGCACGTCATCGACCGTAATTTCCTCCTCCATCAGAGCGTGGAAGAAAGGAGTCTGCCCCTTGTAGCCCATACGGACTATAAGGCGTGACATATCGCTCTCGTCAATCTCAATCTTGCGGTTCTTGAAACGGCGTTGCAGCAACTCGCGGCCCGCCTGAGCCTCACGGTTGCGAATCTCATTGATGCCTTGGCGAATGCGCATACGGGCTCGGGACGTCACGGCAATGTTGAGCCAATCCTGCTTAGGCACCTGTGTGGCCGATGTCAATACCTCGACCGTATCGCCGCTCTGCAACTTGTGGCTTATACGCACATTGCGTCCGCCCACCCGGGCACCCACGCAAGTAAGACCTATCTTGCTGTGTATGGAGAAAGCAAAGTCCAGCACCGTAGCCCCCTTGGGCAACTGGCGTACTTCACCGTTGGGAGTAAATACGAATATCTCCTCCTGATACATATCCAGCGCAAAGTCCTTGCGCATCTCATCAGGGCTGGTGTTATGCTCCAGAATCTCGCGGATGCCGGCCATAACGCTGTCGGCCGCACCCTCGCTCTTGATACCCTTGTAAGACCAATGTGCAGCCAGACCCCGCTCCGCAATATCATCCATGCGGCGGGTACGTATCTGAATCTCCACCCATCGGTTCTCAGGGCCGTTCACCGTGATGTGCAGTGACTCATAACCGTTGCTCTTGGGTACGCTCAGCCAGTCGCGCAGACGCTTGGGGTTGGGCTGGTACATATCGGTCACAATACTGTAAACCTGCCAGCACTGAGCCTTCTCCTTATCGGCCGGAGAGTCCAGTATGATACGGATTGCAAAGAGGTCATATATATGGTCCAGAGTGGTATTCTGGGCCTTCATCTTGTTCCAGATGCTGGATATGGACTTGGTGCGACCCTTTATGGTGAACTTGAGTCCGGCCTCCTCCAGCTTGGCCTTGACCGGGCCGATGAAAGCCTGGATGTAAGCCTCGCGTGCCCGCTTGGTCTCGTTGAGCTGCCGGGCAATATCATCGTAAATGTCCCGATGCTCATACTTGACCGTCATATCCTCCATCTCACTCTTGATGGCGTATAGGCCCAGACGGTGAGCCATAGGAATGTATAGTAGCCGAGCCTCCTCGGTTACATGGAGCCTGTAATCAGTATCATCAGTATTAGCCAGCATCTGCATCAGGACATAGCGGTCTGCAATCAGGCAGATGATAACACGCACATCCTCGGCAAACGATACCAGCAACTTGCGGAAGTTCTCATCGGCAATGGAATCATGCTTGGAGTACAGTTCCTTGACGCGGCACATACCCTGAATGAGTCCCGCCGCATCCTCACCGAACTTGTCGCGGAACTGCTCCGGAGCAATAAGCCCCTGCTGAACCATAGGATCAAACAGAGCCGTAAGCAGAGAAGCCTTCTTAAGCCCCGTCTTCTCCACAATTACGGTGCCGGTCCTGATACACCGTTCCAGAGTGTCAATTCCATGAGAATCTTTAGCGTACGCTCCCTTGGCAATACCCTCCCGGAGCAAACCCTTAAGCCTGCTCCACTCATCAGCCTCAAACAAAGGCCGGGCCACTCCAACCAACTCCCTGTAAACCCCAAATTCCATACTCCCGCAAATATAGTCATTTTATCATTCTCTCCCCATTTGCAGTAGCAGGATAATCGGATTAGGGAGCATCGTGGAGAGGCGTAAGCGTAGCCCCCCGGAGGATCCCGTTAAGAACGGCGTTTGTTCGAGGAACGTTAGGCCCCGTAGGGGACTAAAAGGACGAGTTCGCCGTTTAGGGTCCGTAAGGGGGCGGAGTAGCCTCGGAGCGTTGTCTCCCTAATCCGATTATCCTGCGGAGGTTAAAAGAAGAGAAATAATCTGCCAAAATTTCCGTATAAGAGGTAAAGTAAGTATTTTTGTCAGTCTATTAAGGATAACTATGAATCTAGAAGAGATACAGAGAATGAAACAGAGGTTCCGCATCATCGGAAACTCACCGGAGATGAACCGGGCCATAGACGTAGCCATACAGGTTGCGCCCACCGACCTGACCGTTCTGATAACAGGTGAGAGCGGAGCCGGAAAGGACGTATTCCCCAGAATAATACACGAGAACAGCCTGCGCAAAACCAAGAAGTTCCTGGCCGTGAACTGCGGTGCCATACCCGAAGGAACGATTGACTCCGAGCTGTTCGGTCACATAAAAGGAGCGTTCACCAACGCCATAAGCGACCGCAAGGGATACTTCGGCGAGGCCGACGGAGGAACAATATTCCTGGACGAGGTAGCCGAGTTGCCGCTTGCAACCCAGGCCCGCCTGTTGCGCGTGCTGGAATCGGGCGAGTTCATAAGAGTGGGCTCCAGCACGGTAGAGAAGACCGATGTCCGCATAGTTGCAGCCACCAACGTAGACCTGCTCAAGGCAATAGAGCAGGGCCGTTTCCGCGAGGATCTGTACTACCGTCTGAGCACAATACCCATCAAGGTGCCGCCATTGCGCGATCGCGGGGCCGATGTACAGTTGCTGTTCCGCAAGTTCGCTGCCGACTGTGCCGAAAAATACCATATGCCCGCCATCCAATTGTCGGACGATGCCAAGCAGATGCTCATGACCTACCACTGGCCGGGTAACGTACGCCAACTCAAGAACATAACCGAGCAGATCTCCATAATGGCCACCCAGAGAATGGTAACCGCCGATATGCTCCAGGGTTATCTGCCCGACCGCAGGACATCAATGCTGCCCATGCTGGCCGGAGGTCAGCGCCAGGAGAATTCGTTTGAGAACGAGCGCGAGATACTTTACAAGGTGCTGTTTGATATGCGTCGTGATATCACGGACCTGAAGGCTCAGGTAAACAGCATGTCGCAGAACCAGCAGCCGGTTCAGCAGCCCGTATCAATCATCACCCCTGATGAGGGTACCACCGTCCAGAACGTTGCATCCCGCAAGAGTGCGCCTATGGATGATGATATCCAGGATACCGAGGTCTATGTGGAAGAAACCCTGTCACTTGATGAGGTTGAGAAGGATATGATCAAACGCGCACTTGCCAAGCACGGAGGAAAGCGTCGCGGAGCAGCGGCCGACCTGAACATATCGGAACGTACTCTATATCGTAAAATCAAGGAATACAATCTGGAATGAAGAACGTAAAACTCAAAACAGTCCTTTTTGTATTGATGTCTGTATGTCTGATATCAGGCTGCAAGGTGTCGTATAGTCTGACCGGTGCTTCAATTGACTATAACAAAACCAAGACGATTACGATAGAGACATTCTCCAACCGTGCGGCATATCAGTGGGCTCCCATGGCTCCCATGTTCAATACAACCATCAGTGACAGATATAATAACCAGACCAAACTCCGTCAGGTGAGACGTGACGGAGATCTGCTGCTGTCTGGTGAGATTACGTCGTATGATCAGACCAACAAGTCAATATCGGCCGATGGCTACTCGTCAATGGTGCAACTTAAGATGACCGTCAAGGTCAAGTTCACCAACAACAAGAAGCATGAAGACGATTTTGAACGTTCATTCAGCGCCAGCCGCGAGTATGACTCGTCTCAGCAACTCTCAGCAGTTCAGGAGGAACTGGTTCAGCAGATGATTGATGATATAGTTGATCAGGTGTTCAACGCAACGGTAGCCAAGTGGTAATGGGGCAGACCAGGGATGAACGCATGATGTCCCTTCTGGATTCGTTTCTGGAGGGGCAGGGGGAGAGTGCCGATGTGTCCATGGAACTGGGCGCTGTTCCTATGGATTATGTATCGGCTTATCTGAATACACCGTCTCAAACTGAAAGTACGGCGGACAAGGCTATACGCTCCAAGACAGAGCAGTTGCTGGATACGTTCCTGTCATCAGACTACAGGACGCCGTCATTTGCTCCCACACAGGAAGAATTGCCTGCAAGTGACCGGACGGATGAGGCCGATGAAGAACCCGAACCGCTTGATGATACGTATTTTACCGAGACTTTGGCGCGTATTTACCTCAAACAGCGCCGATATGACAAGGCATTGGAAATTATTCGGTCCCTTTATTTGAATTTTCCGAATAAAAGCATTTACTTTGCGGACCAAATCCGGTATTTGGAGAAATTAGTTTTGATAAATCAAAAATAAAGATAGAAAATGTTTAAGGTTTTACTCGTCATTATTGTGATTCTGGCAGTGTTCCTTTGCTTCATTGTCACAATCCAGAATTCAAAAGGCGGCGGTCTGGCTGCCGGTTTTGCTTCATCAAACCAGATTATGGGTGTTCGCAAGACTACCGATATCCTTGAAAAGACCACTTGGACTCTGATTGCAGGTATTGCAGTCCTGAGCATTCTTACCGCATATGTGGCAAAACCCAAGGTTATCGACGCAGGATCTGTTTATGACGGTGAGGCAGTTGAGAACCACATAGTCAATCCGGAGTCATCAACCACTACATTTGACGCTCCGATTGAGATCCAGGATCTCCCTGAGGAATAATCCCGGACAGGTAGAATAAAAGTGGAGGCGATCTTATGACCGCCTCCGCTTTTTTTATATCAGTTTCCTGTAAACATCCATCAGCCGGTCGGCCAACACCTTAGGACTGAAATTGTCCATTGCGTACCTGTAACCTTTCTGAGCCATTGACTCCTTCAATCTGTCATCGGTGAGTATGGCCGCCATACCGTCTGCTATCTGACTTATATCGTTGGGATCAACTGTCATGGAATCAGGCCCTGCAGCCTCGGGCAGTGATGATACATTGCTGGTAACAACAG
This sequence comes from Bacteroidaceae bacterium, assembly GCA_045534955.1. Classification (GTDB taxonomy): domain Bacteria; phylum Bacteroidota; class Bacteroidia; order Bacteroidales; family Bacteroidaceae; genus Colenecus. The sequence continues at coordinate 60,010 of JAZSKR010000010.1, read as the reverse complement.
GACAGCGGGAAAGCAATGCTTCAACCACCGGTAATCCGAATCCTTCATAGAATGACGGGTAGACAAGAAGGCGTGCGTTTGAGTAGAGATACCTTAACTCCCTGGTGTCTACCTTTCCGTTGCCAAAGATGACAAGATCCTTAAGGTTGTGACTGTCTATATAGGAGAGCACTTTCTGCTTGTATTCCCTTCCGTTGCCTATCACCACAAGCGGGATCTTGAGGTCATCGGGCAGCAATTCCATTGCTTTTATTATACCCAACAGGTTCTTTCTTGAGTTGATGGAACCCACATACAGCATGTAGGGTTTTCCGTTTATCTGATCACTTAGATTCTGCGGACACTTGCCCTGGTCGTCGGTGTAGTAGAGTGCGTTTACCGGCTGATATACTATATCAATTTTGGCCGGATCAACGTCGTAGAACCTGATGATATCCTGTCTGGTAGTCTGGCTTATGGCTATTATGCGGTCTGCCGTTTTGCAGGCGTGGCGCCACTTAAGATTGTATGTAAACCTGTCCGGCGCGTGGTACATATCCGGGAATGTCTTGAACGCTACGTCATGGATGGTAACCACGGATGGCGTTCTCAGTCCCGTCGGCAACTCGTTTGACAGGCCGTGAAAAATATCGGCCGAATCTTTTTTTACGGCCGATGCCAATCCCAGCGTGCGCCATATGCTTCCCCTTAACAGACCGTGGGGCTGTATGGTGGTACAGTGTTCCTTGTCTGTGTATCTGCCTGTGATGTCATTCAGTTTTATTTTGGGCGTGTAAAGCAGATACTCGTTCTCAGGGTAGAATTCAGTGAGAATGTCAACGGTGGTACGGCTGTGGTTGCCCAGTCCGGTAAAGTTATTGAAGAGACGTTTGGCGTCGAATCCTATTCTCATACATTATCCGATGACCAGACCATGGAACTTGCCCCCAGGATAGCGGCATCGGACTCCTTCAGTGAGGAGTACAATATCTGGATCTGACCTTTCCAGACCTGCATCAGGTTGTCATTCATTGCCTTGACCATATCGTCGTGGAAAAACTCGCGGGATTTGGTCAGACCGCCGAACAGCACTATGGCCTGCGGGGAACTGAACTTTACGAAATCACCCATTGCGCGGCCAAGTATCCGGCCTGTGTAGGTGAATATCTCTTTTGCCAGACTGTCGCCCTGTACGGCGGCATCATATATGTCCTTTGATGATATCTTTTCCGGATCAAGATTGTGCAGAATGCTCTTTCCCGAATCCTTCTTGAGGAATTCCCTGGCCGTACGTGCCACTCCCATGGCGCTTGCGTATGTCTCCAGACAGCCTTTCAGTCCGCAGTTGCACTGGCGTCCGTCCTGTTCCACGCATACATGTCCCAGTTCACCGGCAAATCCGTCGTGGCCGTAAACCAGATGGCCGTGCGTTATTATTCCGCTGCCCACTCCTGTACCCAGGGTTATCATAATGAAATCATCAATGCCTCTGGCAACTCCGTATGTGTGCTCGCCTCTGGCTGCAGCATTGGCATCGTTGGTGATTCTTACATGCAGCCCGGTAGCCTCTCTCAGACGGTCGGCCAGATAAATCACTCCGGGCTTGCCGTCGGCACCGCGAGCCCATTTCAGGTTTGGAGCGTATCGGATGGTGCCGTCCAGACGGTTGGCATTGGGAGCGCCTATGCCTATTCCCACAACTGTGCCGCGGTCTGCTGTCTGGCGTACCAGATCCTTGACCGTATTGGCAAGCAGTGTAAGATATTCGTCAAAACTGTCTATAAGTGACGTGACCACACTCTGGCAGAGTATGGTCCCGTCATGTGTCACGACCCCGCATTTGGAGGACTGACCGCCTATGTCAATGCCAATGGCTAATTGTTGCATTATAGCTCTGTTACAGTTCAGCCTTGATTCTGGTCCACTTGGCCAGGATGTCGCGGTAGTATTGCTCAAGTTTGTTCCACTCGTAGAAATAGGGATACTCAACTCCCTTTGCATCCTTGTAGCACTCAATCGGCAGTTTGGCCTCCTTTTCATCAAGCAGAGCCCTTACCAGTATGGTTCCCTTCTTGTTCTTGAAGAAAATGAGTTGCAGGTTGCTGCCCATGTGTACTATATCGTAGTTGACCCACTTGTTTGCCAGGTCTTCAATATCTTTTGGTGCATATGCGCAGTCGTTTACCTCCATGAGGCAGAGGAGGGGATATAGTGCGGTGTCGTGTCCGTAGCGCAGGTTGGCGCTGGGTGTGCCGTTTGTGAGAGCGGCATCGGCCTTGTCAAGGAAGTCCTGAAGCAGTGTGGCGTGGCCGTAAGGTACTATGTTCCGGGTCAGGTCGTTGTAACCGGATACTGAATACCAGTAGAGGTTGTTCTGCAGCCAGCAGTCATACCACTCGTCGTGTGTGAATACGTCATCCAGGTCAAATCCCAGATAAGTGTGGCTGCCCATATTGGCTGCTATGTCATAGATCTTGGTGTAAAGGTCGTTTGAACGGTCCGATGTGGCAACGCTGGTGCTGGTTGTCTCCTGACTTCCGCTGGCCAGACCCGAACGTGAACTTGAAGATGTCCTGGGATATCTGGTAATGAATGTGGTGTCAGTGAACAGGGCGCACATCAGACGCTCGGGATTGTTGTGCCTTGCATTGAACTCGTTCACTGCGGCGTTCCTTTCACGACTGTTCTTGGCGCTGTTGATGGCACGGTCCTCAGAGTTCATATAACCGCGGTCAAAATCGCTGCAGTTGTAGTCAATGTTCATCTGGGGCAGTATGCTTGAGAACTCCATCATGGCAGCGGTCATGCTGGCCATTACACGATGTGATGTGGTGGAGCGGGCCACAATGGTAGTCTTCTTGTTGAATATCTCCGGGTAGTTGCGTACCATACGGCGGGCAATTCCGCGATGCTGCTGCTGGCCTACTATGGTGAGGTCACCCAGGTGTCCGTCGGCATCCTTTGCCATAATCTCAAGACGTTTCAGCACATCCTTTCCGAACTCGGTCAGAACGCCTTTGTCATCGGCCGCCTTAAGTATGCTGTACGGGTCGTTGTATTGAGGTGTGTTGAGCAGATAACGTGAACCGTGACGGCCGTAGTGACTCAGGTAGAAAGGCTTGAATCCCTTGGGTGCTTTTGAGTAGGTAACTCCCGGATCAACGTATTGCAACATGCTGCCTCTGAACTTGTAGAGGTTGTCCTTGTTGATGTCTTCTTTCTTGGTGATTTCAGCACACAGTGTCAGTGGCAATATCAGTACCAGGCTGATTAGAAATGATTTCTTCATTTGTTTAGGTCAGTATGATTTGTATTGTTGCAAAAGTAAGGAAAAAAGCCTAAATTTGCAAGCTATCGCGAAAACGGAAGTAAGATACAATCAAAAATATTCACACAATGAACAGTAAAGAATTGATGAACAAGGCAGCCGATAATATCCGTATTCTGGCTGCGTCCATGGTCGAGAAGGCCAAGTCCGGTCACCCCGGTGGTGCTATGGGTGGCGCTGATTTCATAAACGTGCTTTTCAGCGAGTTCCTGGAGTATGATCCCCGCAACATGAAGTTCGAGGGTCGTGACCGTTTCTTCCTGGATCCCGGCCACATGGCTCCCATGCTTTACTCACAGCTGGCACTCACCGGCAAGTTCTCAATGGAGGAACTGGCCACACTGCGTCAGTGGGGCTCACCCGTAACCGGTCACCCCGAACTCGAGGTTGCACGCGGTATTGAGAACACCTCAGGTCCCCTTGGTCAGGGCCACGTATTTGCAGTAGGTGCAGCCATTGCTGAGAAGCATCTGGCAGCCGTACTGGGTGAGGAGGTAATGAACCACAAGATATACGCTTACATCTCCGATGGTGGTATCCAGGAGGAGATCTCACAGGGCGCAGGCCGTATTGCCGGTACTCTGGGTCTTGACAACCTCATCATGTTCTATGATTCAAACGATATCCAGCTCTCAACCGAGACCAAGGTCGTAACGTCTGAGGACACTGCAGCCAAGTATCGCGCATGGGGTTGGAACGTATATGAGATAAACGGTAACGATGTAGACCAGATCCGCGGTGCCCTGACAATGGCTCAGAACGCCAACGGCAAGCCGACTCTTATCATCGGTAAGTGCATCATGGGTAAGGGTGCCCTCCAGGCCGACGGCAGCAGCTACGAGCGTAACTGCAAGACTCACGGTGCTCCTCTGGGCGGTGATGCTTATGTTAACACCATCAAGGCTCTGGGCGGTGACCCCGAGAATCCTTTCCAGATATTCCCCGAGGTCAAGAAACTCTATGCTGACCGTGCCAAGCAGCTCCGTAAGATCATGGATGCCAAGTATGCCCGCAAGGCTGCATGGGAGAAGGCGAATCCTGAGAAGGCTGCCCTCCTCAAGGAGTGGTTCAGCGGCAAGGCTCCCAAGGTTGACTGGAGCAAGGTTCAGCAGAAGCCCGATGACGCTACACGTTCTGCATCGGCCGCTGTTCTGAGTCAGCTGGCTCAGCAGGTTCCCAACATGATCTGCGCAAGTGCTGACCTGAGCAACTCCGATAAGACCGACGGTTTCCTCAAGTTTACCCACAACATGGTAAAGGGTGACTTCAGCGGTGCATTCTTCCAGGCTGGCGTAGCCGAGCTCACAATGGCTTGCTGCTGCATCGGTATGGCTCTACACGGTGGTGTTATCCCCGCTTGCGGTACCTTCTTTGTATTCTCAGACTACATGAAACCCGCCGTACGTATGGCTGCTCTGATGGAGCTCCCCGTCAAGTTCATCTGGACTCACGATGCATTCCGCGTAGGTGAGGACGGTCCTACACATGAGCCCGTTGAGCAGGAGGCACAGATACGTCTTATGGAGAAACTCAAGACTCACAAGGGCAAGAACTCAATGCTGGTTCTGCGTCCCGCCGATAGCGACGAGACCACTCAGGCATGGAAGCTTGCTATGGAGAATACCACATCACCAACAGGCCTTATCCTGAGCCGTCAGAACATCAAGACCCTGCCCGCAGGTAATGACTACAGCCAGGCTGCCAAGGGTGCTTATGTTGTAGCAGGTTCAGACGCTGACTTTGATGTAATCCTTCTGGCTTCAGGATCGGAGGTATCAACTCTGGTTGCCGGTGCCGAGCTTCTGCGCAAGGACGGTATCAAGTGCCGCATAGTAAGTGTTCCTTCCGAGGGTCTGTTCCGCAGCCAGTCCAAGGCTTACCAGCGCTCAATCCTGCCCGGTAACAAGCGTAAGTTCGGTCTCACCGCAGGTCTGCCTGTTACCCTTGAGGGTCTGGTAGGTGCCAGCGGTAAGGTTTGGGGCCTCAGTTCATTCGGTTTCTCAGCTCCCTACAAGGTGCTTGATGAGAAGCTGGGCTTCACTGCCGAGAATGTATATGCTCAGGTTAAGTCATTGCTCAAGTAATGATAGGAATTGCAAGTGACCACGCTGCTTTCCCGTTGAAGCAGTTCGTAATAGAATACTTGAAGGAGAAGGGGCTGGAGTTCAAGGACTACGGCACCTATACTCCCGACAGTTGCAACTACGCCGACTACGGCCACGCACTGGCCCGCGGCATAGAGAACGGTGAGGTAGAGAAGGGTATAGCCATGTGCGGCAGCGGTGAGGGTATCTCAATGACTCTGAACAAGCATCAGGGCATCCGCGCCGGCCTGTGCTGGATCCCCGAGATAGCCCACCTTATCCGTCAGCACAACGATGCCAACGTCCTGGTAATGCCCGGTCGTTTCATCGACACCGATATGGCCCGCAAGATTATGGACGAATACCTGAACACCCCCTTCGAGGGCGGTCGTCATCAGGCTCGCGTGGACAGCATCCCAGTCCATTAATCCCGCCAAAGTGTAACACAACAAACCCCGCCACAATAGCTGTGACGGGGTTTGCTGTGTTACATACCCCCATCTGAGGCTCATGTCCCATACTCACCAGCGTCAGAACCTATTCTTGCGGGGTTGACTGTGGGACACTTTGGCGGGTTGCGCAATCATTTATTTGTGCTCAGTGTAGTAGTCAAATGCGGCTTTCATGTTCTCGCGCACACATTTGCTGCTGATGGTTGCGCCCGATACGCAATCGACCGTAGCGTAATCCTTGAACTTCACGTCCTTGAACCTGGGAAGCATATATTTTTTTACGTTCTCAAAGAATCTCGGAGTTTCGCGGTTGGGGAGCGCTTCCACATTAACTATCTTATCCTTCTTGACCGTAACCTTTACTGGTGTGGTGCCGTGATATCCCCTTGCATTGCAGATAGTCTCGGTGTTGATTGTATAGACCTTTCCGCTCTTCTGCATCACACCGTCATCAAAATCCTTGTTTCCGCATGAGTAAAGAGCGAATAACGTAACAACAAACAGCAGTTTAGTCTTAATCATTTTCTTATCTTTAATTTTAATATCGTATATAGGTATATTCTGTAATATGTAAAAGATTTTCTCTCTTGGCACTTGTCGGCCGTATTTTTTTGTCAAACAAATCCGACAACAACTCTTAACCGAAACATTTACTCCCCAACTAGAGAATTTTTACTCCCCTTAAGGGGAAATATTTTTCTCTGCCGGGAGCGTAGGGAATTCCCTTTCCGTACGACAATAGTAGTATGGGAAAGGAATACCATATCTTACTGGCTATAGACCTGTTTTTGTAAAGATAATTTCTTTAAGTAAAAGCAGTTGCCTATTTGAATACAAAGTCTAAAAGAGTGCAGATAGACTTCTCTTTAGTATCGGAACTGAAAATTAAGTAAATGGCGTGTTTGCCGGTAAGTTCACCAAGATCAGGCAGTTTTACTGCAATCTCAGTGGGCTGCTGGGGCATATCGGCCTTAATTTGAATCTTGCCCAGTTCCCTGCCTTTCTGAGATGTCCAGGGGCGGTCTGCCATTATGGTGATTGTGCCGTCAACGCCTTCGGGAATAAGGTTAAGCAGCAGCTTAACGTTCTTGCGGCCACTGGTGGCATCAAAATTGAAATACTTGTAGCCCACAATTGATCCGTCGGTGTTGTTAACCACCGGGTTGGTGTTGTTCTCCAGTGCAAACGGCTTGTCAAACCTGCTGTCAGTGCCGTAGGCCGATGCCACGTATGACCCGAAGAAAGTGTTGTTGGGCCACTCATGAATGGCTGTCTTGGGGCCGGTGTACCAGCATGCCAGACCTGCCGAGTGACGCTCCAGCGGGTCAAGTCCGTTCAGCGAGAAGCCTTCGGAATTATACTCGCCTTCCGATATCTCCACCTTGCCGCCGGTACCCGGGGTAACCTTTACGGTGATGGGTGCAACCATTGCTTGGCGTGCATACTCATCGGTTCCGGTCTGGCGGTGATAGAATACGTACCACTGCCCGTTTATCTGGCATATTCCGCCGTGGGTGTTGCCGTCAACGGTTCCAGATGCTATGGGCTCGCCCTTCTCATTCACCTCACGCCCGCGTCCGTCTATCACTGTGCCGCCGTAGGTCCAGGGGCCCAGAGGACTGTCGCTGTATGCGTATGCCAGAGTGTAGTTTGATGAAGGCAGACCGAACTCTCCCTCCAGTGTGAACCTGCTGTATATAAATATGTACTTATCCTGAATCTTGCGGATGGACGATGCCTCAAAGAACTTGAACACCCCGTCCATGTATCGGCCGGGCACCATATCCTCCACGATCTGTGTGCCTGGCTTGACGGTAGCCATTGTGGCTGGATCCAGCTCGGCTGCATACGAGCGTTCAAATCCCCAGTAGCCGTATATGCGGCCGTCATCATCCACAAACACTGCGGGGTCAAATGCCAGCACGCCGTCGGCACGGTTGGGATTGTCCTTGCTCCAGTTGCAGACCTCAAACGGTCCGTCCGGGCGTGAACTCTTGGCAATCAAACCGTTGCGTCCGCCCTCCTGATCGTTGGGGTAGAGGTAGTATGTCTTGGTGCCGTCGGGGGCGGTAACCAAAGTTACATCGGGGGCAAAAAGCACATCGGCCAGTCCGCGGCGGCTGATGGGCTGTCCGTCACGGTTCTTATCGACCTTGAGTATCTCGCCGTCATAACGCCAGTGGTGCGGGTCCTCTACGGGAGCCGACCATACCACAAGCTCGCGGCCGCAGTAATCGGTAATGCGGCTATCGTGTGATCCGTAAACATAGACTCGCTGCTTTCCGGGATTGTCCGGATCCTCAAATACGTACGGCTCACCGTCGGGGATATGCTCCCACAAGGGCATGAATGGATTTCCTACTGTCATAAGCTCTTTGTCCTGACTGCCGGCCTGACCCGTGCATGAAACTGTCATGGCGGCACAGCAGGCAACTGTCATGCACATCCATGCTTTGTATTGTCTCTTCATTTGGTAATGGTTGTCTTGTTTGAGGCATAAAGATAGACAAAAAAACGCTACCTTTACAGCCTATGAATAAAACTATTGCGTTGCTGTTTATCGGGTTGCTGCTGGGCCTTACCATATACGTAGGCTGGCGGCTGTGGCGAATCACCCCGGGTATGTGGGCCGTAAAGGCCGGAGTGCTGCTGGTGTTTCTGGTCTGGATGGCGCTGTTCTTTATCAGTTTTGTCCGCATAGAGAGGCTGCCGATAGGATTGGCCCAGACAGTATATAATGTGGGCAACCCCTGGCTCATTTTCTTTCTGTATCTGTTGCTGGCGTTCCTGTTTGCACGGATTGCGCAATGGTGCCGCCTGCTCCCGCCTGATTTCCTAAAGAGCAGTCCGGAGGGGTTCTGTACTATAATTGGAGGTGTGGCGCTGCTCATGCTCATAGGCGGGCTGCATTATCACCATAAGTATCGCGAGGAACTTACTATTCATACCGACAAGCCGTTGGAAAAGCCGCTCAAGGTGGTAATGATAAGCGATCTGCACCTGGGATATCATAACCGCCGTGCCGAACTGGCCCGATGGGTGGACATGATCAATGCAGAGAATCCGGACCTTATCCTTACCGCCGGCGATGTGGTGGACCGCAGTATCCGCCCGGTGATTGAGGGTAATTACGCTCAGGAGTTTCATCGGCTTAAAGCGCCTGTGTGGACCGTGCTGGGCAATCATGACTACTACAGTAATGAGCCTCTGGTGGAACAGTTCTTCATGGATGCCGGCATTCGGTTGCTGCGCGATGAATCGGCTCAGTTTGGCAGCCTTACCGTCATAGGCCGCGATGACCGCACCAACCCGCACCGCAAGCAGCTTAGTGCGCTAACTGACAGCATCAGAGGATTCAGCATACTGCTGGATCATCAGCCCTATCATCTGGAGGAGGCCCAGCAGGCTGGCATAGACTTCCAGTTCAGCGGTCACACCCATCGTGGTCAGGTATGGCCCATCTCATGGGTGACCGATGCCATGTACGAGAAATCCTGGGGCCACCACCAGCGAGGCACAACCCGCTACTACATCACCTCCGGCATAGGAATCTGGGGCGCCCGCATCCGCATCGGCACCCGCTCCGAATACCTGGTCCTCACAATCGCAAAATGAGGCCGACTAAAAAGCATTTTTTAGCCGGTCTCTTTTTTTGTTCATATGATTTGTTTCTCATTTTTACTTTGTGGATTTTGACCGTATGAGTGTTTCTTGATGTCTCAACTTGCCTGAGCTAAGCTGCTCCATTGCATTGAGCCTGTTGCGCAAGCCTGTTTGAGCACATTATCGGCACTGTTATTATCATTTTTACTGATGCTGACGGCCATGTATTTTCTGATATTATGTGCCAAGGCAACCAGACCAAACTCCACTTTCACCTTCTCGTTTGACCTGAGCCTGAACCGCTTGAATCCGTGGTTGTACTTGATGTCGCCGAAGACGGCCTCCGGCTCTACGGGCCTGTTGCTGCGGTGGTACATGCCGCGTTCGCTTGTCAGCAGGCGCTTGACACAGGCCCTGTAGGCGTTGTTCCTGTGGTTGACCTCTATCACCCTCTGGTCAGACGCACCCTTGTAGCACATGCCGCGCAAGGGGCATCCGGCACAGTTCCTGGCGCGGTATCTGCTGATGGTGGACACGTAACCGAGATCTGACTTTACCGGCACGTCACCGATGTGCTCCATGTGCTGGCCCATCGGACACACATAGTAGTTGTCCTCTGCGTTGTAGTACAGGTTCTGGGTAAGGAAAGGGTTGTTGCGGCGGCTCCTCTTGTCCTCGGCATGGAACATGTTGTACTTGACATACGGGGTGATGTCTTCATCAAACATGTACTCGTAGTTCTGCTCACTGCCGTACCCTGAGTCCGCACACACCTCTTCGCTCTGTTTACCGTATCTGTCTTTAAAAGACTCAAGGAACGGGATGAGGGTGCCCTGGTCCGTGGGTCTCCAGAAGATGTCATAGTTGGTGATGAACTGGTTCTCGGTGGCTCTCTGTATGTTATATCCCGGTTTGGTCTGGCCGTTGTTCATGGCATCCTCCTTCATGCGCATGAAAGTGGCGTCAGGATCCGTCTTGCTGTAACTGTTCCTCTCGCCCAGCGTGTCGAGCTTCTTCTCGTACTCCCGCATCTTGGGGGCCTTCTCGGTCTTGACCTTCTCCACGGCCTTTCGCAGCTTCCTGTCGCTGATACCCTGCTCGTCCATTTTGTCGAGTATGTTGTCCGCGCGCCGGGCCATCTCTTCGGCGGTAAGCTCCTGCTCCTCATCGGCGTTCTCCATCGACAGCACCTTCTCGGCCGATTCAAGGACGGACTTCACGTTCGCTTCCAGCTTGGCCTTGTTCTTCTCCGTGCTGCCCTTCCAAACAAACGTGTATTTGTTTGCCGCCGATTCTATCTTGGTGCCGTCTATGTACTGCACATTCAGCGACACCAGGCCCTCGTCATGCAGAAGCACCACTATCTGGGTGAAGATGCTGTCGAAACAGCCGGACAGACGCTTGCTGCGGAAGAGGTTGATGGTACGGAAGTCCGGGGTCTGCATGCCGCTCAGCCACATGTATGCTATATTCTCCACAAGGAGTTTCTCCATCTGACGGCCGGAGTACACATTGTTCAGATATGCATAGACGATGACCTTGAGCAGCATCCTGGGGTTGTAACTGCTTGTCCCGCCGCCCTTGTATCCCGATTCGATGTCCGATATGTCGAGCCTGTCGATGATGGCGCTTACAACACGAGCCTTGTGGTTCTGGGGAAGATAATCGCCAAGACATGGAGGAAGAAGCAGGCTGTCGTTGGGATTATAAGATTTAAAAACTACCTTTGTCATTGTTGTTTAGCTATTAGGCTTTTGGGCTGTTAAACTGTTTGTATATGGCTTGGTGGTACAACAAATATACAAATAATTAGCCAAACAACAATGGCTATTCCTTTGATATTCAAAAGAATAGCCATTATTTTTTATATTCCAACCACAAAACGAAGATGTCTTTGGTCAAACAAAAGAGGATGACTACTTTTTAGTCACCCTCATTTTTGAAAATGATACAATTGGGGACAGTCCCCTTTTGTACTATTTTACCGGAATAGTGGGCCGGCAATGGTAAAATAACCCTGCTTGCCGCTGTAGTATAGCTGGAAGGTGTTGAGGTAGAGAGTCACCCGGGCCGGGGCGTCGGCATTATTACCCACAAGTGTTCCTATGTAACTGATTATGTGATTGATATCACCTTTTGCGATATTCTCAGTTGTCATCTCTTTCCCCAATGCGCGTAGCTGCTGCATCGGAATGCGGAACTCATACATCAGTTCATTGCCGTCACATGAAACCGGCAGTTGCACTGTCAGGACATCATTCCGGATTGATTTATCGTCAATATCTACTGTCGTCTCGTACAGGCTCATACTACTGGCATTTGCGGGAAGACTGAAACTTGTCTCTCCCAATATGTGGCGATAACGGTTGATATTCAATGTGCTGTCAGCCTCCTGGTCCTGAACAGCCTCCGGAACACGGCCGGTAAGCACTCCGGTTTCAATAAAGGCCGATACCGACTTGCGTGAGAACTGGCTCTTAAGATAGTCTATGCGGCTGTCAAGCCGGTGCGATACATCGGCATCCAGCGTACTGATGAACTTGCCGTAAGTATCATCGTCCATAGCCGTGCCGTCCCATCCGTTTGACTTAAGGACGGAGTCTATCTTTGCTGTCAGGCTCTTTCTGACCGATGTAGATACGTTAACCGGGAGTAGGGTGAGCAGAGCAAAAGTCAGTACAAGCGATACCGGTATCCACAGAATCCCCGCGTTCCGTTTCAGGATCAATACCACACAAACCGCGTAGCACCAAAGGTTGAACGCCACCAGATACACGCGCAATATGGTAATCCCGTAGTCCGATATGCGCCGTGCAATACCAATGCTCATAAGCAGCAACAGCGGCAGCATCAGTATGGGCATCCAGTGTGTTATTATCCTTACCGCTTTCCGGTTCCAGCCCGATGCGCTCTTTTCGGCCCTGTCACGATAGGGATAGACCGCCATGAATAGTATTACGAATGCCAGCATCGATGCTGTGACCAGCCACGATACCCAGCCGTCGGGCAGCTGCCAGATGAACATTATCTTGGCGGCATAGCAGTAGAGAGTTATAAAGTAGGCAATTGCAATGGGCGTGAACAGCCTGGTTACGGAATTAACCAGCAGGCGGGATATCTCCATAGGCTCAGAGTCATGTTTCTGCTCTCCTCCGGGCATACCCTGTATCAGCAGCACCGGAGCCAGCAGGCACAGGCAGATTATGGAAATGTTGCTGTACCAGTGTGAGTTTACAGACACCCCGAATAGTTTCTCAATACCCACCACCAGCAATTCCAATCCGCCGCACACAATGCCGCTTACAATGAAAGCTGTGCAGACAGCCCCTATGGAATGAAGGCTGAAGTTCCAGAAAGCCACATCGGTCCTGTCGCTGAAGAATGAAAGCACAAGCAGCGAAAGCGTGAGCGTAGCAATAAGAGCCACAACCACATAGATATAAGGTGCATATCCCAGCATGTCATAATTGCGCATCAGCAGAACGCTCACCCCGATCCATGCCATATGAATCAGGGCCGATGCCAGCCGGTACCCCCAACGACCTCTGTGCTCCTCAAGCCACAGTGAAAGACTCAGTGAAAGCGCAATACCCGTGGCCGGATACCAGATCATAAAGAACCTCCACTCCTTGCTGATACCGTGATAACCCTTCCAGTCAAGAATCATCATGCACATGGTAAGCGCAATGGCAAACGCCACCGTAAGCGGAAACCTCTGAATCCCGCGCCTTACGGTATCGGCCAAACCTTTAATCTTTTCCTTAAATCGGTTCATATCATTGATTTTTAGAATCTGTTTTGATTTGTTCCGTGAATTTTATGGTTCCGTAAATGTACGGAACAAGATACAGTATTGTAGGAACCATAAAGATTATTATTGAATACATGACATCATTCCTGTATCTGCTGTCACTTATCAGTAATCCCCAGCAAATACTGAGAGTGCAGTAAATAATACCATAAATGAGCAGAACCTTATTACTTTTCCTGATTTCATACAGATTCTGTACAAGGTAACCTATTACGATCTCTATCAGTCCAATTGTTCCAAAGAAAATCAAATGGAAAACTATTGGAAAAGTCGGACCCGGTTGTTTGGGTGGACAGATACTTTCGTGGACAAATACAATTACCGCACTCAAAACAAATTGGATTACTGTTGCAAGTATTGGGATCAAACGATATAGCTTCTTTCTCATATAATCTGATATTACATTAATGAATGCCTGTTACTATAGTCCACTCTCTGGAATCCACCGGCAGATGAATTTCGTACGCACGGTCCCCCTGCAGGAATTCCTTTGGAACTCCTCTTGATAAGAAAGTGTTTCTTACGGTATCATATATGGTCTGGTTGTAGAATGCCCAGAATCTGAAATGGTATGTGTTTGTCTCCTCATTGAAATACCAGGGTCTATATCTTGTAGGGTTTTCGCTGTTTTCCAGAATATAAACATTCCGGCATGCGGTGCTGATAGTTTCATAGAACGAGGAATCAGGAGTGGTCAGGAACTCCATCCTGAAGGTATCGACGTATTCAAATCTACCTTTCTCCGGGCTTAATATGGTCTCTACCAGCCTGTAAGGCGGAAATTCAAAACCGGCATAACCTTCAACAATCTCCTTGTGAGACCCAGTGGGATCTTTCTTATATCTGTTGATAGTTATTCTGTCATAAATAAGTATGAATATAACCAGTGAGACGGGTATTATCAACAATACCAATAGACATCCTCCGCATCCTCTTCTGTTATCGGCCTGCTTATGCTCGTTGCTATCCTGTTCTTTCATTATATGGAGTCCTTTTTGGAGGGTAGGCAGAAAAGAATCAGGAAAGCAATACCCACTAATGCGGTGACTGCAGTCAGGACAAAGGCAAAGGTTTCAGACCAATTTGCCGGAGTGTTTGGGGACATGTTGTAGAGTGCGCGGTCCATTAGGACAAGCAGTGTGAATGCACACAAAGCTGCAGGGATAAGTAACAACCAGGGAGTTATCCCGGCATCGCGCAGACGCCGTACAGATACTGTCAGTGTGGGCAGGAACATAACGAGCCAGAACAGTCCCAAAAGGACAATTGTTGCGTGAAACGCTCCTTCGGTCACAGGATGACCTGCCGTATTGCCAAAGAAAAATGCAATTACAGCCAGCACACAAACAACAGGAACCGATACAGCCAGTAAGGCGAGAACCCACGTCCAAAACTCCCTGCGGCTAGCTCTGCCCCTGAACTGAAAGTACCGCTTAAACGTATCTGTTAAAGTTTTCATATCATTTATTATTTTAAACCAAGAAGTGAGCTGAGCGCCTCAATGTGGGCGCTGAAGGCTTTGCGGCCGGCATCGGTCACAGAGTAGGAGGTGTTGGGCTTTCGGCCGATGAACTGCTTGACGGTCTCAATGTAACCAAGTTCCTCAAGAGCCTTGATGTGACTTGCCAGATTACCGTCCGAAACGCCGAGCATGGACTTGAGGGTGTTGAAATCGGACTGGCCCGCTCCGGTCAGTACCGACATAATCCCCAGCCTTACGCGGCTCTCGAACGCCTTGTCAAGATTCTCGATAGCGGTCATCGGATTTACTTTTTACCGTCAAACCTTATATGGAACCAGATTCCCCACACGATATGGATAATTCCGAACCCGATGGCCCAGAACATCAGTCCCCATGGAGCAAAAGCCAATGCGGCAATACCCAGAACGATATCGGCATAACCGATATATTGGGTGACCGATACTTTAAAGGCAATAGGTGATATGACCACCATAGCCAGCCCGTAGAATACCAGCATGATACCGGGTACCATGTTCCAAAGCCCGTTCATAAGCGGAGTAAGGCATACCAGTCCGCCTACAACCATAACGGTGAAGAACCTGCCCAGCAAATGCTGTGACCCCGCATCAAGCCTGAACTCCAGACCTTCACGCCTGGCCCGGCGTTTGGACATATCCCAAACGGTCTTGAAAGCCGCACAAAACACCACTGCGCAAACTCCTGCCACAATAAAGATTGATGCCCAGTCAGCATGTCTGATAGGATTGATCCAAGCGCCCCACAGCGGACTGAAACTTCCATATACCAAGAAACTGACAGCCGCCGCACCCAGCAGGGCCCACAATCCAACTACTATGCCTGCAGCTCCGTCCAGAAATACAACCTTCTGTGACCGCTCCATCAAATTCTTGATGTCACTAAGAGTCTCCTTAATCTCCTGTTCTTTCATATTAAATACAGATTCAATAAAGTACTTTGCGCTACAAAGTAAACTAATCCAAATCAAATCACCAAACATTTGTCTGTTATTTTTGCCAAGATGGGGGCGGTACCATTGGGGACGGTTCTGTTTGGTACCGTTTTGAGAAAAAAGAAACAGCGGCTTAATAGTAAGTCGCTGTTCTCTTTGTAATTGGATATAAAACGGTACCAAACAGAACCGTCCCCAATGGTACTACTTCACTGAGAGCTTGTAGATGACAGTGTGCTCATACTTCTCTCCCGGGCGCAGGGTTGTGCTGGGGAAGAAGTCGTGGTTAGGTGAGTCCGGATACATCTGTGACTCAAGTGCTATGGCAGTGCGTGCACCGGTATAGACCTGAAGTCCGGGATGGTTGTTCCAAACCTCCAGGAATCGGCCTGACTTGGGAGAGTAGAGAGTGGCAACCTTCTCAACCTTACCGGCCTGCTCATGAATCAGGCAGAAGTTGTTGTCATAGTTGCGGACCATACCCTCGGGAACCTGACCACCGAAACCGCCGAATCCGCCACCGAATCCACCGCGGCCGCCACCCTGTCCGGGCTGGGGAGGAGCAGGTGAGTACTGACGGTCACCTATGCGTACCGGCTTCTGGAAATCGTAAGGAGATCCGTCAACCATACCCAGGTCACCGGTAGGAATGTTACTGCGGTCAGTCTCTGTTATGAAAGCAGCGTTAATATAAAGCTCATGATCCATGATATCACCGTTGCCTACGCCGTCCAGATTGAAGTAGGTGTGGTTGGAAAGGTTCACTACAGTGGCTTTATCAGTGGTAGCCTCATAGCTTATCTGCAGGCCGCCGTCCTTGGTGATGGAGTAGGTAAGGGTAGTAGTCAGTGTGCCGGGGAATCCGTCCAGGCCATCGGGCAGAACGCAACTGAGGACCAGCTTGTTCTTCTTAGCCTTTACAACCTTCCATGCGGTATGGTCAAAACCTTTGGCACCGCCGTGCAGTGTGTGCTGGCCGCTGTTCTTGGTGATGTTGTATTCCTTACCGTCCAGCGTGAACTTACCGTTGGCGATACGGTTGGCATAACGACCCAGAGCCGGACCCACCATACCCATGTTGTAACGCATGTACTGGTGGATGTCATCGTAGTGAGTTACCAGGTTGGCGTACTCACCGTTCTTGTCAGGAGCGTAAAGGCCTACCACAAATCCTCCGTAGTTGATGATCTGTGCAGCCACCTTACCTTTTTTAATAGTATATAAGCCAACCTTCTGGCCATCAATGATGGTATCATAAGGTGCTGTGGGCAAAAGCGGAAACTTGGGCTTTGCTGCGCTCGCTGACATGCAGCAAACCACTGCAGCCAGTGCAAACAGTTTAAAAGATAAATTCTTCATAGTTTCATTAATTGGTTCGATAAAAATGATACAAAAGGGGTCTGTCCCCTTTTGTATCATTTTTTGTATTTCACAGCTGCTTCCTCAATAGGCAGACACTGCTTGTAATTCTCAATGTAGGCATTGAAACCAGCCACGTCCTCGGGAGTGGGAGCGACCGATGTGCCCGTATCGCCGGCAAATACCTGATCATCAAGGAACTCAGCCAATGACTGGTTCTTCTTGTTATTGATAAGGTACGATGCCAGGATAGCCATACCCCACGGGCCGCCCTCACCTGCAGTCTTCATGCAGGAGATAGGTGAGTTCAGGGCTGCACCCAGAATCCTCTGGCCTACGCCCGGAGTGGTAAACAGACCGCCGTGACCGGTAATACGGTCCACCTTGATCTTCTCCTCGTTGAACAGGATATCGTTACCGACCTTGAGCACACCTATAGCGCCGCTAATGATAGCGCGCATAAAGTTGGCCAGGTTGAACTTGTCGTTAGCGGAGCGTACAAACAGCGGACGTCCGTCGGCAAAACCTGTAACAGGCTCGCCCGATACGTAGTTGTAGCTCATAATTCCGCCGCAGTCAGGATTACCCTTCAGTGCCACGTTGAAGAGGTTGGTAAAGAGCTTGCCCATATCAACGGGAATACCCATAACCTCCTCAAACTCCTTGAACAGGTTAACCCATGCGTTCAGGTCGCTGGTGCAGTTGTTGCAGTGAACCATAGCCACGGGGCTGCCGTCAGGAGTAGTCACGATGTCAATCACCTCATGAGGTTTCTTGAGGTCATGCTCAAGCACAATCATTGAGAATGATGATGTTCCGGCCGATACGTTACCGGTGCGCGGACGAACCGCGTTGGTGGCAACCATACCTGTGCCTGCATCGCCCTCGGGAGGACAGATGGGAGCACCCGGTTTCAGATGACCACTGATATCCAATTTGCGTGCGCCAGCCTCGGTCAGCACACCTGCATCCTGACCTGCGTCAAGTGACTTGGGCAGAATGTCAAGCAACTTCCAGGGGTAACCCTTGGTGGCAATCAGCTTGTCAAACTTGGCTACCATATCGGCATTGTAAGTCTTGGTTTCGGGATCAACCGGAATCATACCCGATGCATCACCAACGCCAAGAACTCTCTTGCCGGTCAACTGCCAGTGTATGAAACCTGCCAGAGTGGTCAGGAAATCAATATGCTTTACGTGCGGCTCATTATCCAGAATAGCCTGATAAAGATGTGATATGCTCCAGCGCAGAGGAACATTGAACACAAACAGCTTGGACAGCTCGGCGGCTGCCTTTGCGGTGTTGGTGTTACGCCAAGTGCGGAACGGAACCAGAATCTCACCGTGCTTGTCAAACGGCATATAGCCGTGCATCATAGCACTGATACCAATCGCAGCCAGATTCTCAATCTCTACCTCGTACTGCTTGAGCACGTTCTTGCGCAGGTCAGCGTAGCAGTCCTGCAGACCGAACCAGATGCTCTCAACGCTGTAAGTCCACAGCCCGTTTACAAGCTGATTCTCCCAGGTATGACTACCCTGGGCAATCGGCTTGTAACTGGGATCTATGAGCACAGCCTTGATACGGGTCGAGCCAAACTCGATACCGAGAATGGCCTGTCCTTTTTCAATAACTGATTTGGGATCGTATGCCATAATTACTTAAGTGCTTTGTTGAGCATGTAATAAACCTCGTTGTTACGGAGCTGCTGCTTGAAGCCGCTGATGGTGGTGTTCTTGTCGATACCGATGTACTCTATACCGCACATCTCGGCAAAATCCTCCCAATACTCGGCAGTGATATCGTATGAGAAAGCACTGTGGTGTGTACCACCTGCCAGTATCCATGCGCCTGCGCCAATCTCAAATGTGGGCTGCGGAACCCAGAGGGCCGATGCAACCGGCAGTTTGGGCATTGGTTTGGGCTCGATGCACTCAACCTCGCTGGTGATAAGACGGAAGCGGTTACCCAGGTCAACAACGGTTGCCTTGATACCACGGCCGGTCTTGGATGTGAACACCAGACGTGCGGTCTGCTGCTTGCGGATACCGATACCCAGGAAGTGAACCTCCAGCTTGGGCTTGCCGGTAGCAATCAGCGGGCAGATCTCCAGCATGTGGCTCTGCAGGCTTGATGTGCAGTCAGCGGCAAAGTTCAGGGTGTAATCCTCAAGGAATGAGCAACCCTTGGGCATACCCTGGTTCATGATCCAGAGAGTACGCTGCAGGCAGGCTGTCTTCCAGTCACCCTCGGCACCGAAACCGTAACCCTCCTGCATCAGACGCTGTGATGCCAGGCCCGGAATCTGGTCGAATCCGCAGAAATCGGGTGCGTCGATATCGGCATCACCCAGGTCATCAAAGTTGGTGGTGAAAGCGGTAGCGTTCTCATCCTTGAGCACGCGACGCAGAGCGATCTCAGCCTTGGCTGCGTTCTTTACCTTCTCCCAATATACCTTCTCGCCGCTCTCATCAATCTTGATGGTGTAGAGCTTCTTGTACTCCTCAACCAGAGCGTCAGCCTCGGCATCGGTTACCTTCTTGAAGTAATCCATCAGTGATGATACGGGGTAGTAGTCTACATGGTAACCCATGCGCTGCTCAAACTCAACGCGGTCACCGTCAGTAACGGCCACATTGTTCATGTTCATACCGAACATAAGGCAGCGTACGTTATGTGCATCGGCACGGCCGGCAGCGGCGCGGGCCCAAACTGCAATCTGCTTCTGAGCCTCAACGCTCTTCCAGTGACCTACAACAACCTTGCGGGCTACACGCATACGGGTGCAGATATGACCGAACTCGATATCGCCGTGGGCGCTCTGGTTCAGGTTCATGAAGTCCATATCGATGGTGTCCCAAGGAATATCGGTGTTGTACTGTGTGTGGAAGTGGAGCAGTGGCTTCTCAAGAGCCTGCAGACCCTTGATCCACATCTTGGCGGGGCTGAATGTGTGCATCCAGGTGATGATACCTATGCACTTCTCGTCATTATTGGCGGCCTTCATTACGGCCTCAACCTCGTTGCTGCTGTTGGCAGTACCTTTATATACTATCTTGACGGGGATGTTGCCGCTCTTGTTCAGACCATCAACCATCTCCTTTGAGTGACCGTCCACTGCAACTACTGCATCGCCTCCGTAAAGGAGCTGTGCACCGGTAACCCACCATATTTCAAAATTATCAAACATAATATCCTTTTTTTAAGTTTTACTTTTTCTTCTGGCCGTAGTAGGCGTTGGGTCCATGCTTACGGCTGTAGTGCTTCTCAATGAGAAGCGGATTCATCGTTAGACCCGGATTTACAGACAGGGCTACGAACGCCATCTTGGCGCACTGCTCCATCACCTTGGCGTTATAGACAGCGTTGTCGGGTGATGTGCCCCATGAGAACGGACCGTGGTTCTTAACCAGCACGGCGGGAGTGTGATCGGGGTTGATCTTGCGGATGTTCAGTATCTCATCCACAATCACGTTACCGGTCTCCAGCTCATACTGACCCTTAACCTCAGCCTCGGTCATATCGCGTGTGCAGGGGATATCCTTGTAGAAATAATCTGCATGAGTTGTGCCGATGTTGGGGATATCACGACCGGCCTGGGCAAATGCGGTGGCATAGGTGGAGTGGGTGTGAACCACGCCCTGTATGTTGGGGAAAGCCCTGTACAGAACCAGGTGAGTAGGGGTGTCCGATGAAGGATTGAGGTCCCCCTCGACAACCTTACCGGTCTCGAGGGAGACAACAACCATATCACTTGCCTTCATCTCGTCATAGCTTACGCCGCTGGGCTTTATCACTACGAGGCCTTTCTCACGGTCTATGCCCGATACGTTACCCCATGTGAATATTACCAGACCCTGCTTGACAAGATCAAGGTTGGCTTTGAAAACCTTCTCTTTAAGTTCTTCGAGCATGATATTACCAGAGGAAAATATAGAGGATAAGCAGAATCACGATAACACCCAGAGCTCCGATGTTGAATGTCTTGTCTGTGCGGAACAGAACCAGGTCAATACCTACAGCCTTGGCATCCTGAACCTTATCCTTGGCATTTGAGCGCAGGTAGAGTCCCAGAACGCCCAGGATAGCAGCCAGGAAGAACATAGCCTCAAAGCCCCATGTGCGCAGAACCGGATTGATAACGCCGTAGATGGCGACTACCAGGCAGATTGCAGCGCAGATAAAGAGGATCTGTGACCACTTCATCTGAGCATCGATGGTGTGCTGGTCAAGTTTATCGGCCTCAACAATGTGCTTCTTTCCATAGAGTGACATCGGGATAAAGATGGCAACCAGGCAGAGGAATACATAACCCATGCGGAGCATGAACGGGGTGGCAGGCATGATGAACTTGAATGCGATTGAGAATACGAATGTACCTATGGCGGCTACAACGGCAGCGGGACCGGAAGCACGCTTCCAGAGCAGACCCAGACCGAAGATTACAACAACACCCGGATATACGAAACCTGAGTACTCCTGGATGATCTGGAATGCCTGGTCAGCACCACCCATGATAGGATAAACGGCAATCAGGGCAATGATCAGGGCAGATACTGATGTGATACGGCCTACGTTTACAAGGCGCTTCTCAGATGCATCCTTCTTGAAGTACTGCTTGTAGATATCCATCGTGAAGATGGTTGATGTTGAGTTGAACATTGAAGCCAGTGATGAGATAACGGCTGCACTCAGAGCTGCGAATGACAGACCCTTTACAAATACCGGAGTAAAGTTGCGGATCAGGAAAGGATAAGCGTCATCGGGTACTGAAATACCACCTGCCAACTGAGCGAACAACTCAGGCTGCTGGGTCTTGATGTAGAATGCGCATACACCGGGGATACATACGATGAACGGGATCAGAATCTTAAGGAATGCGGCAAATACCATACCCTTCTTGGCCTCGTCAAGGCTCTTGGCGGCAAGACCCTTCTGGATGATGTACTGGTTAAAGCCCCAGTATCCCAGGTTGGTAAGCCACAGGGCACCTACTATAACTGCTATGCCGGGGATAGTGAAGTACGGATCCGCAGCAACCTTGACACCGGTACCTACTGCAATCTCAGCACCCTCCTTGAGAGGTTCAACGATTGATGAGCTTACATTGATGCCCTCAGCAACTGTAACGCTGCTGCCCTGGATTGCGGTAACAGTGGTCTCGGCAATACCGTTCACAATAGGATACAGATCTGCGTTGCGCTGTACTACCAGGTTGAAGTGAGTATCACCGTTGATACCTTTCAGTTTTGAGAATACTTCACCAAGAGCGGCCATTGCACCGCCTTCCAGGTTCAGTTTGTCGGCAATTACATCCAAGGCTGCATATGCGGTGATAAGACCACCACCTACCAGGAAGGTAACCTGCATTACATCGGTCCAAGCCACTGATGACAGACCACCGTAGATTGAATAAACACCGGCAATCAGGTACAGGATCAGGATGATGATGAGACGTACGGGAATCTGGGTTGAGCCGATAAGGAGAACGCATCCGCGAAGGCCCAGGATCTGCTCAATGGCCAGAGCGCCCAGCCATGCTACTGATGTCAGGTTGATGAATACATACAGGAAAAGCCAGAAGATAGAGAATGCAAGACCTGTGCCCGGGTTGTAACGGTCACGCAGGAACTGCGGGATAGTGAATATCTTCTTCTCAATCATAACGGGGAGCAGGAACTTACCTACAACCAGCAACGTTGCGGCTGCCATAAGCTCATAGGCTGCGATAGCGATACCTGATGCGAATGCTGAACCGGACATGCCGATGAACTGCTCGGCACTGATGTTAGCTGCAATCAGAGAGGCACCTACTGCCCACCATGTCAGGGTGTTACCTGCCAGGAAGTAGTCTTTTGAGTCTTTTTCTTTACCGTCTTTACTGCGGGACAGGAAGAATCCCAGGAAAATAAGGATTGCCAGATAGGCAACGAATACTACATAGTCAATCGGTTTGAAACCGTTGTTTGACAATGCACCAAGAATGTCTGTATTGTTCATTAGTTATTTAATTAGTTAGTTGATTTCCGTGATTATTCAACGCCGAACTGATAGATGCAGTGGCTGTAGTACTCCTGACCGGGAACCAGCTCTGCGCTGTACCAACCGGGCAGATTTGACTTGTTGGGGCTGTCGGGGAACTTCTGTGTCTCCAGGCAGCAGCCGGTACGCTGCTCCATCTTGTTGCCCTGCTTGTCCAGACCTGAACCGTCCAGGAAGTTACCTGAATAGAACTGGATACCCGGCTCGTTGGTATAAACCTCTACGTAGATGCCGGTGATGGGGCTGTACAGTTTGGCTGCGCACTTGGTGTCATCACCCTTTGTGTTGAGAACCCAGTTGTGGTCATAACCGTTACCGTTCTTAAGCTGGATATAGTCGTAGTTGTTGATCTCCTTGCCTATAGCCTTGCCCTTGGTAAAGTCCATGGGGGTGCCTGCAACCGGCAGTATCTCACCTGTGGTCATGTAAGTGCTGTCGCAGGGAGTGAAATTGTCGGCATTAAGGGTAAGGATGTGGTTGGTTACAGGAATTGAGTGGTCACCGTTCAGGTTGAAGTAACTGTGGTTGGTCATGTTGACCACGGTCTTCTTATCGGTGGTAGCCTTCCATACAATATCAATGGCATTCTTGTCATTGAGAGTATAAGTGGCGGTGGCAACTACGTTACCCGGGAAACCTGCCTCACCGTCGGCTGAGTTCATCTGGAGGGTGATGCTGTTCTTCTTAACCTCCTTTACGTCCCAAACCAGGTTCTGCCAACCCATAGGAATGGTGATGTCGCAACCTCCGTGAAGGCAGTGACCAAAGTTGTTCTGAGGCAGCTGATATGTAACTCCGTCCAGAGTGATACGACCCTGGTCGATACGGTTTGCGTAACGTCCTACTGTTGATCCAAAGTCACTTGCCAGAGTGGTGTAATCCTTGATGTTTCCAAAACCGATGACGGCATCCTGCATGTTACCGTTCTTGTCGGGAACCATAATAGCCACTATACGGGCGCCGAAGTTGGTAACCCAAACCTCGCAGCCGTTCTTGTTGCTGAGTCTGTACAGGTCAGTCTTCTTGCCTGTAAACTCCATCTGGAAGTCGGCCTTGTTGAGTACCGGAGCCTCCTTCTCTGAACAGGCTGTCAGAGCTAACATGCCTGCCATGAGAGCGATAATACTTGATTTTCTCATTGTTTTGTTATTTAGTTGATTAATGAATTATTACAGTTTTCTGGAGCCGTCGCCTATGGTGACGTCATATATTTCGGGTACGATGCCGTATTTGCGGGCATACTCGCGCTTGGCCTTGGACACGAACTTTTCATAGATGGTGTCCCGTACCAGGTTGATGGTACAGCCTCCGAATCCGCCGCCCATGACACGGCTTCCTGTTACGCCGCATTCCTTTGCGGTATTAACCAGGAAATCCAGTTCGGGACAACTGACGGTGTATTCACGGCTCAACCCCCAGTGCGTCTCGTACATTTTCTTGCCTACTGTATCGTAATCAGCGGCTTCCAATGCCTCACAAACAGCCATGACACGTTCTTTCTCATCAAGAACATATTTGGCACGCAGGTAATCATCCCCGGTCAGGCCGTCCTTTACGGTTTCAAGCATCTGGTAGTTTGCGTCACGCAGCGTCTCTACACCGCCGAACTCGCGGTTCATCAGCGCTACGGCTTTCTCGCAACTCTCACGGCGCTCGTTATACTCGTTTCCGAGCGAGTGTTTTACCATGGAGTTTATCAGTACCAGCTTGTAGCCTTGCGGGTCAAACGGGAAATACTCGTATTCCAGTGAACGGCAATCAAGACGGATAAGACAGCCCTGCTTGCCGAAAACCGATGCAAACTGGTCCATTATTCCGCACTTGACACCGCAGTAGTTGTGCTCGGTGGCCTGTCCAATCTTTGCCAATTCGAACTTATCCACACGGCTGTCGGCAAACATCGTGTTCAGTGCAAATGCAAAAACGCTTTCAAGTGCGGCCGATGAGGACATGCCGGCGCCAAGCGGAACATCACCGGTGATTGCGGCGTTGAATCCGCCCAAGGTAACACCCCGCTTCTCCAGTTCCTTGCATACACCGAAAATGTAACACGCCCAATGTTCCTCCGGCTTGGAGGTGTCATCGAGCGTGAATTCCACGTAGGGATGTTCTTTCTGGTCAAGTGCCAGCAGGCATACCTTGCGTGATCCGTTGCGGTATATCTCAATGGTAACGCCTTTGTCAACGGCACCCGGAAAGACGAACCCGCCGTTATAATCGGTGTGCTCGCCAATCAGGTTTATGCGTCCCGGCGAAAAGTATAGGTCACCGCTCGTGCCGAACTGCCGGCGGAACCTGTTTCTCAAAGTGGTCGTATCCATGCTGTGGGTTTATTCCACTCCGAAACGATATATTGTAGTCTGTGTGTAGACCTCTCCCGGATTCAGGACCGTTGTGGGGAAATACGGATGGTTGGGGCTGTCGGGGAAGTGCTCTGCCTCAAAGCAGATGGCGCAGCGCTTGGGCAGTGTCGAACCGTGTGCGCATGTGCTGCCGCTGCAGTAGTTGCCGGTATAGCACTGGACGCCGGGCTCGGTGGTATAACACTCCAGGGTGCGGCCGCTTGCAGGATCAACGCACTTTACAGCAAAACTCAGTTCACCCGGCTCACGCTTGTTGAGTACCCAGCAGTGGTCATAACCGTTGCCGTTCTTGGTCTGAATGCCCTGCTCGATGCGCTCTCCCACCTTGTGGGGGGTGCGGAAATCAAACGGGGTGCCCTCAACCTTATCGATGTTACCCAGAGGAATTGCAGTATTGTCAATCGGAATATAATGATCGGCGTTGATGGTCATGTCATAGTCCAGAACCGTGAGCGGGTTCTTCTTCATGCCGTTCAGTGTAAAGTAGGCATGCTGTGTCAGACATACCACCGTCTTCTTGTCGGTTGTTGCCTCATACTCGATGGCCAGTTCGTTGTCATCGGTCAGACGGTAAGTTACGTTTACGTCCAGATTACCGGGAAAACCCTCCTCGCCGTCCTTGCACAGATAGTGCAGCTTGATTGTCTGGGCATCTGTCTGCTCTGCGTCGAATACACGCTTGTGGAAACCGGTGGGACCTCCATGCAGGCTGTTCGGGTCATTGTTGATGGCCAGTGTGTACTGCTTTCCGTCAAGGGTGAACTTGCCGTTGGCAATACGGTTGCCGTAACGTCCGATGAGAACGCTCAGGAAAGTCTCCTCGCTGTCCATTACGTGCTGGATGCTGTCATGACCCCAGACCACGCTCTCCATCTTGCCGTTCCTGTCAGGCATCATGATGGCGCAAAGGGCACCTGCAAAATTGGTTACTGCTATCTCGGCACCCTTCTTGTTTTTGAGTATGTAAAGATCTGTTTTCTTACCCTGGACTGTAGCCTGGAAATCCTCTCTCTTGAGTCCGGCCAGATTGTCTTTTACAAAGAAATCGCTCATATAGTATGATTGGCTTAATTGGTTATTATTAATAAACACGCAAATTAAGCCAATTTCAGATACTATTCCAAGCGATTCAGGTTAAAATTTCAGCCTTGTATGTAGAAATCCGGCATAGTGAGCAGGTCGGCAACCACGAATGTGCTGCCCCCTACAAAAATCAGGTCTTCGGCCGATGCCTCACGCTGGGCTGTGGTGACAGCCTGAGCCACTGTGCGGAATACTCTGCCGGTCAGTCCGGCCTGTCGGGCCAGATCCCTGAGCGTGCTGGCATCCATAGCCCTCTGGACCGATGCCTGCGTAAAGTAATAGCGTGCGTTGCGTGGCATGAGAGCCAGCACTTCTGTCACATCCTTGTCACTTACCATGCCCATTACGATTCGCAATTGGCCGAATCCCGGTTTGGCGGAGAGTTCCTCCAGATGTTTTGCTATGTATTTTAGGCCATGGCTGTTGTGGCCGGTGTCACAAATGATGTCAGGCTTTCTGCCTACTCTCTGCCAGCGGCCGCGAAGACCTGTCATACGGCATACGTCTTTGAAACCCTTCCTGACGGCAGTCTCGGTGATACTGAACTTATGTCGCTTTAGTTCCTCTACGGCTGTCAGAATGGTATTTGCATTGTTCTCCTGACACATTCCTGCCAGTCCGCTCTCCAGTGCCGGCAGGGCAGCCGTTTCATAGACGACCTTTGACGGATTTATGTATTTATGCGAAATAATCTTACAATTATCCTGTGCAAAGATTATCTTTGCCCCAACCTCTTCGGCCTTGCGGCAGAAAACTTCACGGGTAATGTCGTTGTGCTCGCCTATCACTACCGGCACGTTCTTCTTCATGATGCCCGCCTTCTCAAAGGCAATCTGCTGCATGGTCTCGCCCAGGAACTTCATGTGGTCGAATCCTATGTTGGTTATCACGGACAGCACAGGTTTTATGATGTTGGTACAGTCCATTCTGCCGCCCAGTCCCGTCTCGATGACGGCAACGTCAACTTCCTGGTCGGCAAACCAACTGAAAGCCATTGCGGTGGTCACTTCAAAGAATGAGGGATGCAACGGCTCCAGGAACTCGCGGTTCTTCTCTATGAAACTTACCACGAATTCGGGACTCACCGGCTTGCCGTTCACTCTTATGCGCTCGCGGAAATCGGTCAGATGCGGTGATGTGTAAAGACCTGTCTTAAGGCCCGATGCCTGAAGTATTGCGGCCAGGGTGTGCGAAACGCTGCCCTTGCCGTTGGTGCCGGCTACATGGATGGACTTGAAAAGTTTGTGGGGGCATCCCAGGTGGCGGTCAATCGTCACCGTGTTGTAAAGGCCTTCTTTATATGCCTCCTGGCCTACATTCTGGAAAAGGGGTGTCTGTGTGTAGAGATACTCTACAGCTTCCTGATAAGTCATCAGTCTATATTAATCAAAATAACTTCTGAATTTGCGGAAAAGTTTCTCCTTGATGGATGGCGTGGGCTGGAAATGGTCCGATGTCTGGAACTTTTCCATGGCGGCCTTCTCATCTTTGGACAATGTTTCCGGTATATATACGCTTACGTTGACGATCATGTCGCCGCGACGGCTGGAGTTGAGTTCGGGCAGGCCCTTGCCGCGCAGACGCAGCATCTTTCCGGGTTGTGTTCCGGGCTCTATCTTCAGTTTTACGGCTCCGTCCAGCGTTGGTATCTCGATTGCTCCGCCCAGTGCCGCCTGCGGTACTGTAAGCAACAGGTTGTATACCAGGTCGTTCTCGTCACGCACAAGGTCTTTGTGGGGTACCTCCTCAATCAGAACCAGAAGGTTGCCGTTGTAACCGTTGTGCTTGCCTGCATTTCCCTTGCCCTCTACGGACAACTGCATACCCTCGGCAACGCCGGCAGGGATGTTGATCTCAACTATCTCCTCGCCGTAAACCACGCCGTCACCGCTGCAGTGCGGGCAACGGTCCTTGATGATCTTGCCTTCGCCGCCGCAACGGGGGCATACGGTCTGGGTCTGGACCATACCGAAGAAACTTTGCTGGGTGCGCATAACCACACCTGATCCATGACAGTCGGGGCATGTCTCTGCGGCCGATCCGTCCTTTGCTCCGGTGCCCTTGCAGTGCTGGCAGGGAATCAGTTTCTTGAGCTTGAACTTCTTGGTTACGCCGGTGTTTATCTCCTCAAGTGTCAGTGCCACCTTAACCCTCAGGTCCGATCCTCTTGACTTGCGTTCTCCGCTGCGGCCACGTGTTCGGCTGCTGCCGAATCCGCCGAAACCGCCGAATCCGCCACCTCCGAATATGTCGCCGAACATGGAGAAGATGTCATCCATGGACATGCCTGCGCCGCTGAATCCTCCGCCTCCGCCGAATCCGCCGGCACCGTTCAGACCGTCAAATCCGAACTGGTCGTATTTGGCTCTCTTGTCAGGGTCACTCAGCACGCTGTATGCCTCGGCTGCCTCCTTGAACTTCTCCTCGGCCTCCTTGTTGCCGGGGTTCTTGTCAGGGTGGTACTGGATGGCTTTCTTGCGGTAAGCCTTCTTTATCTCATCGGCTGTTGCGGTCTTGGGGACCTCAAGCACCTCGTAGTAGTCTCTTTTTGCCATATTGTTATTCTCCTACGGCCACTTTTGCATGGCGCAGAACCTTGTCGTTAAGTTTGTATCCGTCAATAGCGCAGTCCAGAACCTTGCCTTTCAGATCCTCGCTGGGAGCGGGTATCATGGCAATGGCCTCGTGGAAATCGGTGTCAAAAGGCTCGTTTTTGGGCGAAATCTTCTGCAACCCCTTCTGCTCCAGTATGTGCATGAGTTTATTGTAGATAAGTTCAACACCCTCCTTGAGAGCGCCGTAGTCCTCAGATTTGGCGGAATTGGCAATAGCCCTCTCCAGATCATCAATCACGGGGAGGATATCGGTTACCACGCCGGCACTGCCGTTAAGGATGATTTCGGCTTTCTCCTTCATGGTGCGTTTGCGGTAATTGTCAAACTCTGCCATCTGACGGAGCAGACGGTCCTTGAGGTCGGCCACCTCGGCTTCGCTCTTGGCGAGTTTTGCCTCTACGGTCTCTTCCTGAGGCTCCTGGTTGTTCTCTTCCTTCTCTTCTTGCGCGGTTTCATTATTCTCTTGTTCCGCGCCGTTCAGAACTTCCTTTTCCTGATCGTTCTCGGATTGGAAATTTTCTGACATTTTATGTTTGTTTTTCTTACTCATCTGCATGTTGTTTCTGATAGCACCTTATATACAACAAACTTTGTGCCACGGCAACCGGCGGTGACACAGTGACACATTAAAAATTTTTAAACTCACTTCATGGAGTCGGCACCGAAACAGAAAGGCAGAATGGAGTCGGTTCCGCCTTCAATCAGCATGGTGCCTTCTGTTCCGTAAAGTATGTATCGGATAGGGTTTCCTCCCCGTTGTTCGGTCTCGGCCAGGACCTGGCGGCATGCACCGCACGGCGTGATGGGCTGAGCCGTAAAGCCTTTGTCGTTGCGTGCCGCAATGGCCAGTGCCTTTACGGCCTTGCCGGGATATGTGTGACCGGCCGTAAACAGTGCTGTTCTCTCGGCGCAGAGACCGGAAGGGTAAGCCGCATTTTCCTGATTGCTGCCCGTGACTACGGTTCCGTCGTCAAGCAACAGTGCTGCTCCAACCTTGAATCCGGAATAGGGCGACCAACTTCCCGACGTAGCCTCTTTGGCTGCGTTGACAAGCATCAGGTCGCTGCTGTCCAACTCATTCTGATTCAAAACACTCCATTCAATGGTACGGCTTTGTTTCTTCATATGTAAGGGGTCAATTATCCGACCGCTAAATTACTCATTTTTTCAGCATATTTCATTAACTTCGCATAACCATCTGTACAGTAATGAGAATACTCCGTTTAGCAACGCTTGCCATACCGTTGTTGCTGGCTTCCTGCTCTGTCATGCAACAGACTGCTGCGGTTCCGTCACAGGCCCAGTCAAAGGATGCTTTCGCCAATTACATAGCCCGATACGGCAATCTGGCTGTAGACCAAATGAAAAAATACGGTATTCCGGCCAGTATAACCCTTGCGCAGGGACTGTTGGAGTCCGATGCGGGGCGGAGTACGCTCGCTGTCAAGTGCAACAACCATTTCGGGATAAAATGCCACAGTGACTGGACCGGCCGCAAGATGTATCATGATGACGATGCCCGCCAGGAGTGTTTCCGCTGTTATTCCGATGCCGATGATTCATATCGGGACCATTCGCTGTTCCTGGTAAACGGAGCACGGTATCAGTCTCTGTTCAAACTGAGCGTTACCGATTACAAGGGATGGGCAAAAGGTCTTAAGGCTGCGGGTTATGCCACCAGTCCTACCTATGCCGATAAACTGATAGAGATTATAGAACGCTACGGTCTGGACCGTTATGACAAGAGCGGTGGGGTACGTCTCAAACCGGGACAGATTCCGCATCAGCCCATGCTGGTGAACGGTCAGCGCTGTGTCCGTCTGCGCGAGGGCGAGACTCTTAAGGATATAGCACGTGAATACGGAATGCAACTCAGTCTGCTCAGGCGTTTCAATGAGGCCGAACGGAAGTTCGTGCCCCCGGCCGGAACCCTGATCTATCTGGAAAGAAAAAAGTCCCGTGCCGATCGTGAGCACAGGACTTATGTAGTTAAGAAGGGTGACAGCCTTTGGTCAATTTCCCAGCAGTTCGGAGTTAAGATGAAGCCTCTTGCAAACCGTAATCATCTTTCTCAGGAGAACCCTCTATCTGTGGGCATGACCCTCCTTCTTCGCTGATTATTCCATATTTTGTGTGGCTTTCGCGATGGCCTTTTCCAGGTCGGCGCGGCTCATGGTACCGTCCAGACAGATGAACGTGAATGCGTCCTCTTCGGCGGCGGTCAGTATGAACTGGGATACGGTCCTTTCGTTTCCCGATGTGTATATCCTCACCACTTCGCCCTTGTCCTTTATCTCCATAAGCATCTCAAAGTCATACTTCTTGATGAACTTGTTGACATCGGACTTTATCTCGGCGCAAAGGTCGGGGTCCTCACAGTCCAACAGGTACATGGAGTTAAGGTTCTTTATGATGGTTCCCAGATCCATCGAATTGCCTTCACTCAGTTCCATGTTGGGGACCTTGCCCATGAGTTTGAACATGGACGATGAGATGTATACTGCACTCACTTCCTCGTGGTCGGAGTATTTGTTGTAAATTCCCTTGCCGTCCTGTGCCCAGGCGCCGGCGGTGAGCAGAAACATTGCTGCCACAAATGCTGCTATCTTTTTCATTTTAGTGCTTTTATCGTTTTGTCAATTACCGGTTCGGCTGCATCGGCAATCTCCAAACCGGTGTTCATTTTCTCTGATATGAATCCGAATACCTGCTCCATCTGCATATAAGCCATCTTGGGATCGTCAAAAGTATCCTTGGGAGTGGTAATCGAATCCTGGAATGAAATGCGCATGCCGATAGTTACGATAGCCACAGCTGCTGCGGGGTATGAGATCATCCTCAGGATCTTTCTGTATTTCCTGTGGGGCTTGCCGGCCACCTGGACCTCTTCTTCTTTGGATGACATCTCAAGGGCACGGGCCGTTACGGCTATGTCGTGCTTGAGCGATGAGGGTACCTTGATGTTCTCGTCGGATGCTATCCGGTCAAGATCAAGCATACTCAGGTTTTCAATATCTTCCAATCGTTTCATATCTGGCTCCTTAATGACTTGCGGGCATTGCTTAAAAGCACCCTCAAAGTCAGGTTTGACATTCCTGTTCTCTTTTCTATCTCGTCATATGACATCTCCTCCAGCACATACATCTTCATCACGTCACGTTGGCGGGCAGGCAGCCGTTCTATGGCGGCCAGAACCCTTTCCAGTTTCTCACGTGCGTCATAGTCATCGTCAAACTGTCTTGACTCCGCTATGTCAGGTCCGGGTTCCATTGCCTGAACACGCTGTTCCTTGCGGAGACGGTCAATACAGAGGTTTTTCATCAGCGTGGTACAGTATGCTTTCAGGTTCAGCACCGTGTCCAGTTGCTCACGGCTGTTCCATAGTTTAATAAATAGGTCCTGTACGGCATCCTCGGCATCGGTCCTGGATTCCAGAATATAGTACGCCACCCTGAATAGCCCGTCGCTAAGGGATTTGTATGTTTCTGTCAGGACTTCTGATGTCATCTGTTTTAACCGTTTCCGATATAATGACGCAACAACCCCGAAAGTGTTAATGCATCATTGCCGATTTTTTAAAAAAAAGAATGCCGGTCGTGCGCCGGCATGGATATTACAGTATTTCGTGCTCCTCCTTCATATCTATCTCATTTCCCTTAAGGTCTATGAACCTGTATGAAAGGAACGGAAGGTTCTGGTCGGGGAGCAGATTGATTCCCGGTCCGTAGCGGAGATTCCACTTGAACTTGATCGAAAAGAGTCCCCTTGTAAGATATGCGTACACATAAGGATGTACAAACAGGGTGAAATGGCTCATTTTCATCTGGTTCTTGAGGCAACTGATCTTGTTCTCCAACTGATCCGTGAACAGTATCGAAGGTCTGATGGTTCCTGTGCCGAAACAGGTGGGGCAGGTCTCGTCTACGGGTACATCCATAACCGGACGTACTCTCTGACGGGTTATCTGCATCAGACCGAATTTGCTCAGAGGCAGGATGTTGTGCTTGGCGCGGTCACGTTCCATGTTCTGGCACATACGCTCGTAGAGTTTCTGGCGGTCTTCGGCCAGTGCCATGTCTATGAAGTCCACCACTATGATTCCGCCCATATCGCGCAGACGCAACTGGCGAGCCAGTTCATCGGCCGCTCCCAGATTCACCTCAAGTGCATTTTCCTCCTGGGTGCCTGCCTTTACGCGGTGACCGCTGTTCACGTCGACCACATGCAGGGCCTCGGTATGCTCAATGATAAGGTATGCTCCGCTCTTGTATGATACTATGCGGCCGAATGATGATTTTATTTGCTTTGTGATGGCAAAGTTGTCGAATATCGGCAGTTCACCTTTGTACAACTTTACAATCTTGGTCTTCTCGGGGTCTATCAGCGATACATAGTCGCGTATCTCCTGATATGTCTTCTCGTCATTGACGTGGATGGACTCGTATGACGAGTTGAGCATGTCGCGCAGGATCGCTATTGTGCGGCTGGTCTCCTCGAATATCAGTTCGGGGGCCTTTTCGGCCTTCTGCGCTCTTGTAAGACAATCCTCCCACCGCTGGTACAGTATTGAGAGTTCATTGTCCAGTTCCGCTACCCGCTTGCCCTCGGCTACCGTACGTACTATTACGCCGCAGTTCTTGGGCTTGATGCTGTGAATCAGCTGCTTGAGTCTTGCGCGTTCCTCGTTTGACTTTATCTTTGATGAGACCGATACTTTGTCGCCGAAGGGGATAAGTACCAGGAAACGTCCTGCAAACGATATCTCTCCCGTCAGTCTGGGACCTTTGGTGGAGATGGGTTCTTTCGTCACCTGGACGATTATCTCTTCGCCTTGCTCCAGAGCTGTGCTTATGTTGCCCTGTTTCTCGTCAAACGGTACGAACTGGGCCTTTCCGAACGGAGCAAGTTTCTTGCGGTTGGCCCTTACCTGTTTGAGATATTTCTTTAATGACGCGAACTGGGGGCCCAG
Organism: Bacteroidaceae bacterium; assembly: GCA_045534955.1. Classification (GTDB taxonomy): domain Bacteria; phylum Bacteroidota; class Bacteroidia; order Bacteroidales; family Bacteroidaceae; genus Colenecus. The sequence goes on along the minus strand of JAZSKR010000010.1, from coordinate 25,890 downwards.
ATCCTGGTAATGCAGGAAGGCCTCTTTCTCGGACCCTACATCCACAAAGCATGCGTTCAGTCCGGGCATCAGCTTCTTGACACGTCCCAGATACAGGTTACCTACAGCAAAAGACACCTCCTGAGCGTCTTTCTGATACTCAACAAGGTTGTGGTCTTCGGTAATGGCTATCTGTATGCTGTCGGGCTGGACGTTAACTGTCAGTTCGCTTGTCATCGTTTGTGTTTATCTAACGTTTTAATAAAGCAAAGAACAAACCTGGCGAAAACATATTGCGGCAAGTTTGTTCTTTGGAAGTTTCTTTTACAGACGGCTTATTTGCTCTTATGTCTGTTCTTTCTCAGTCTTTTTTTACGCTTGTGCGTAGACATCTTATGTCTTTTCTTCTTTTTACCGCTAGGCATAACTGTGATGATTTATTTAGTTAACTATTACTTTCTTACAGCAAGAGCGAAAGTCTTGGCCGGCTTGAAGGCGGGAATCTTGTGCTCGGGAACAGTGATTGTTGTGTTCTTGAGGATGTCACGGGCTGCCTTGGCTGCTCTTTTCTTGGTGATGAAGCTACCGAAACCTCTCAGGTATACGTTCTCATCGTTTTCGAGTGAATTCTTAACAACATCCATGAAACCTTCTACGCATGCCAGAACGTCGGCCTTGTCAATGCCGGTCTTCTTGGCGATCTCGCTAACAACTTCTGCTTTTGTCATATTCTCAATTATTTAAGTCTAAAATGTCGCTTTTTGTTTTCGAGTTGCAAATGTAGTTCTTTTTGGCGATACATAAAACATTTCATCCTAATTTGTTCTAAAAAAAACTTTTGTATATTTGCATTGAAATATTAATACCTAATTATTATGTCAGTTAACAAAGTAATTTTGATTGGAAATGTGGGTAAGGATCCGGATGTGAGATATCTGGACAACCATGTTTGTGTAGCTAACCTTACCCTGGCCACGACAGATCGTGGTTACACAGCTCAGAATGGCACACAGGTGCCTGATCGTACCGAATGGCACAACCTCGTTTTTTGGCGCGGATTGGCCGAGACCGTTGAAAAATACGTTCACAAGGGCGACAAGCTTTATATTGAAGGTAACATCCGTAACCGCAGTTACGATGACCAGAACGGTATGAAGCGTTACATTACAGAGATTTATGTGGATCAGATGGAGATGCTTACCAGGCCTCAGCCTAAGCCTGACGCTCCCCAGCAGCCGCAGCAAGCAGTTCCGCAGCCGGAATCCGGTGATAACGGAATGCCGTTCTAACTTAAACCGTCTGCCTTATAGAACCTATCGGTTTTAATATTCCATCAGCGGGGTCCGTCATTGCAATGGTGACGGCCCTGCTTCTTTTGTTTTTGTCCGGATTCGTATCTGCATCCGAGACATCATTCTTTTCACTTTCGCCCGATGAGCTGAAGCGTATCTCGGAAGATGACTCACCCCGCTGTCGCAGGGCGTCATCACTGCTTTCAGACTCGGAGCGTCTCCTGGCTACGATACTGACCGCCAACAACCTGGTCAACGTGGCCATAATACTTTTGCTGGACCTGGCGTTTTCACAGATGCTGGTGTTCGGGGCCGAATGGATGGAGTTCCTGGTGCTTACCGTCATACTCACGTTTATTCTGCTTCTTTTCGGTGAGATAATCCCCAAACTGTACTCTGCGCACAACTCCCTCTCGTTCAGCTTAAGGGCATCCGGGGTGTTGTCGGTACTTACCGTCGTGCTGCGTCCCGTATCATCGCTTCTTATGCGGTCCAAGGTCTTGTCGGACCATATCCAATCCAAGAAAAATCTCAACATTTCCGTAGATCAGCTGGAACATGCGCTGGAACTTACCGACCAGGAGGATATCCAGGATGAGCACCAACTTCTGGAGGGCGTTATCCGTTTTGGTGATGAAACGGTCGTGGATATTATGACATCCAGGATTGACATGATCATGCTGGATATAAAGGACAGTTACGGGGAGGTGATAAAATGTGTCAGGGAGAATTTCTATTCGCGTGTTCCCGTCTACTCCGGAACGTCCGATAACATTAAGGGAATTCTTTACATAAAGGATCTCCTTCCATACCTTGAGAAAGGAGACGGCTTCCGTTGGCAGTCGCTCATCCGTCCTGCATTCTTTGTTCCCGAGACCCGTAAGATAGATGATCTGCTTCATGATTTCCAGACCGGCCGGATCCATATGGCCATCGTGGTCGATGAATTCGGCGGCACATCAGGTCTGGTTACTCTCGAAGACGTGATAGAAGAGATTCTGGGTGAGATAAACGATGAGTTTGACGATGACTCCGTAAGTTACCGTAAGACCGGTCCCGATACCTATGTCTTTGAGGGGAAAACCCCGCTGTCCGATTTCTTCAGGACGGTAGGCCTTGATGAGGATGACTATTCCCAATTTGTGGGAGAGGCAGATACCCTGGCGGGATTCCTGCTGGAACTAAAGGGGGATTTCCCCAAAAAGGATGAGGAGCTTGTTTGTAAAGATCTGATTCTTAAGGTTATGGAAAAGAAGGAGCGTCGTCTTTCTGGTATTCGTGTAACAGTCCGCCGTAATTCCCGGAACCCCAGGGAAGAATAATTTTTTTACACTTTTTAATTTTTTATCCGTATGCACGCGCGTGTGTACTTGTTATTTAGTATCTTTGCCGTGATAAGCCTTTTTATCACAGAAGAAATACTCAATAAAACCGATACAGTTTATGAAGAAAACCAAAAGATCATTGGCGGTTTGCGGCATCATCGCGGCATTCTGCCTTGGTTCCTGTCTTTCCATGACTGATGAACTGAACCTTGAAAAGGAGATCAGTCTGGATATGCAGATAGGCCCCGGAGGTCTCTACATTCCTCTGGGAAGTCTGGATACTCTCTATCTTGATTCCCTGATCAAGCTGGATGGTGACAATTCTGTTCTTGATACTCTTGACGGCGGCCTTTTCGGATTCACTATGAAGGATTCCGTAAAAGTTGACCTGGACAAGATCCAGCCGGTAACCATTGATATAGAACCTCCCACGATAGATCCTCTTGAGACTGAGTTCAAGAATCCGGAAGTCAAGGATGTGAACATCCCGGTCAAGGAGAACTCAAACACTATTGAGATTTCCAGGATAGATGTCTCTTCCATCAACTCCAAACTGCCCACATTCAGCAAATCCGTTCAGGTGGGTCCTTATGACGTGCCCGGTATCGGAACAAACATCCAGTTACCCCCGGTTGTGGTCTCAAAGCAGAGCATGAACTGCAATTTCAGTTATGTGTTCCCGGATGACGTAAAGAAAATAAACAAAGTCTGGTTTGGTGAGCCCCAGGGTTCCAGGATCGGTCAGAAACTGACCCTGGAAGTTGACCTTACAGGTATCTACAACGTATTGACCGACCCGGTTATCAGGGTTTCCGATCTGGAAATATCATTCCCGGATAACTTTGTACTGAGCAAGGATCCGGAACTGGATACATATATCCCCAGCCAGTATGTGACGGTGGCAGACAATGTCTTCAGCATCAATATGACATCCGGCTCCATAACCGGAATAGGTGCAGATCACAAACTGCCCGTTACATTCTATGTAAAGTATGCCGATTTCTCGGATTATACCGATGAGATTGATTTCAGCGGAAAAGTCCAGTATGAACTCTCTCTTAATATCGGAGGTCAGGCCGGAACAAGTGCCGCACAGTTCCAGGTAAGCGTTGACCTGAATGCAGGCCTCAAGATGGCCGATATCGAGGCTCAGACCCGCAGCCGTGAGATAGATATTGAAGAGGAGACAATCTCTTCAAGCTGCAGGGTTACCGGCCTGTCCGGCATCTCCAAGGTGAACACAATCACTTTCAAGCCCGATCAGAGCATGCTGTACTTCAGTATTTCAGATATAGATGTCAATCCTTTTGAATTCAAGGGCGGCGGTTCCAGCAAGATTCAACTCAGATTCCCGTCGGACTTTTCATTTGATACTGATTGGGTCAGGGATGAGAACGGCAATACCGTAGGCTCATGGTCTGGCACCCGTCTTACACTTGACGCCACAAAGGTGATCGGCCACACCGTAAGCCTTAAGGTTCAGGGACTTTCTGTCTATGAGAATGTAGATGAAGAGGACGCCTCAATCTCAATCAGTACTGAAGTTACCTACTCGGGTGTCATGGTTGTTTCTGAGAACGATGACATTAACCTGGCGGCTCTTGATGTTCTGGACGATAAGGAACTTACAGTCCGCTTCTGGGGTAATTTCGTGGTTGACAACGCGGAGATTGAGACAGGTGAGATGACAACCGAGTTCAATGACTCCACCGTTATTGACATTGACCAGATGGTCGATCCCGCACTCGTCATGATACAGCGCATAGACCTGGTTAATCCCGCCAGCGCTTCCATCAACCTCAGGTTTGAAGGTGTTCCCGGTACAGTAGAGGAACTGACATTCTCCAAGTTCACCATTCAGTTCCCCGAGTTCATAAAGATAGCTTATGTAGGATCGGACAACCGTATAAGGGTTAAGGGCAACGAGTTGCTGATAAACGGAGCACTTACCGATGAGCTGCACTCGGAAGAAGGCTTCAGCGTGAACGGTCTCCAGATTACAGGCATGTACTTTGATACACCTCTTGAGACGGTTGACGGCCGCCTGATCCTGCAGGGTAATAAGGTTCGTATAAACGGAGCCGTGACAGTAAACAACCAGAAGATCAACAACAGTCAACTGGATGTGATCAGGGTTATTCCCACCGTGGATTTTGAGCCTATCAACGTAAAGTCCGTATACGGAAAGGTGAATCCCAAGATCGATCCGGTCGATGAGTCCATAGACCTGGCACTGGGAGACGCAGGTGATTTCTTCAAGAATGACAAGAACAATCTGTCATTGAGTAATCCTCAACTCACCATAAGCCTTACCAGCACCATTACCCTTCCCATTGACATTGACCTGAATCTCTCGTCAAAGGATGCCAACGGCAAGTTTATAGCCCAGAATATCGGACCTGACATGGGAACAATCCATCTGCCCGCATGTGATACACTGGCGTCCAGCCGTACCACAACTCTTGTAATCTACAAGAATGACAGGCCGGTATCACAGTCAGACGACACCATATTCGTCCGCATGAGCCGTCTGTCCGAACTCATGTCAACCATTCCCGATAAGATACTGTTTAATCTCACAGCTGGTGCCAACCAGTCTGTTGACCATTTCATAGATCTGACACGTCCGTTGGCCGTTGAGGGAGAATACAAGGTTTCCATACCTCTGTCATTTGACAGCCTGTACATAGAGTATGCAGATACCATTTTAGACCTGAGTAAGGATCTTGAGGATGTGGCCGATAAGATTGAGGCTACAGAACTGCAACTGCTGGCCGAGGTTGAAAGCACCATACCTCTTGGCGTAAAGCTTACGGCTAAGGCATATGATAAGGACTGGAATGAACTCAGGGATGTCATCATCCAGGGTGCCGAGATAGAGGCAGGTTCCGATACCATAACAAAGAAGCCTCTTGTTCTTGACCTGTCAGTCAGAAAGGATGGACTGCAGAAACTTGACGCTATCGTATTCACGGCCGCCGCACAGTCGGGCGAGAGCGGTTCCGGTATACGCAAGGGTCAGTGGCTGCTGCTCAAGAAATTGAGAATCAGATTCCCGGAGGGTATCAAGGTCGACCTTACCGATACCGCCGACAAAGACAAGAAATAACCCTCAAAAAGAGATATAGTTATGAAAAAGCATATAATCAGGAAGTCCTTCGCGGCAGTTTCAATGCTATTGATTTCGGCCGTTGCATTTGCACAGAGTGCAAGTTCTTCATATTTCCTCGAGGGTTTCAACCAGCGTTATCAGTTGAATCCGGCATTTGCTCCGGAGCGTCCCGTATTTATGGCTGTTCCCGCTTTGAGCAATATCCAGGTCGACGCCTCCAGTTCGGTGGGTCTTGCCAATTTCCTCTTTGAGTCAACATCCAAGCCCGGAATGCTTACCACATTCATGAGCCCTGATGTTGATGCCAAGGAATTTTTGGATGCCATGCCCAAGGCCGCTCAGTTCAATGTCGGTCTCAATATGGATATTCTGGCGCTGGGTGTAGGTGGCAAGAACGGATTCACCACGTTCAACCTTAAGTTGAGAAACAATGAGCAGATCAATCTTCCCAAGGAACTGTTCGGTTTCATGAAGGCCAGCCTTGCCAATGGAGATTATCTGATTGAGAATATCAACGTCAATACAATCTCCTACGTTGAAGCGTCACTCACCCATTCACACAAGATAGGCGATAATCTTACCGTAGGTCTGGGACTCAAGTTTCTGGAAGGTGTAGCCTATGCCGATCTCACCGTAAATGAGATCGATGCACAACTGCATGAGGACGAATGGCTGGTTAAGTCCAACGGTTCAATCAAGGCTTCTATTCCGGGTGCCCAGTACAAACTGGATCCTGATAATCAGACCTTTGACGGTGTAGACGGATTCAATTTCTCAATTCCCCAGAGTCACGGTTTCGCTGTAGACCTGGGTGCGGAGTATGATTTCAAGGGATTGGTTGACGGCCTTAAGGTATCGGCTGCCATTACAGACCTTGGATTTATCAACTGGGCCAATATGAACACCTTTGCCACCAACAATAACGAGTATGTAAAGTTTGAGGGATTCAACAATTATGACGTGAGCGGTGACAACGAGGATGAGACTATGGACCAGATAAGCGATGATTTCAATGACATGGTCAAGATGTATCAGACCGGAACCACCGATCAGAAAGAAAAGGTTATGCTTAACGCAACTTTCAGAGTGGGTGCCGAGTATGCCCTGCCTTTCGTAAACTGGATATCGTTCGGTGAACTGCTCACTTACCGTTCAGGTTTGTGGCCTTATACTGAGTCCCGTACTTCAATCTGTCTTTCACCCTGCGGATGGTTTGATCTGAGCGGAAACGCAGTGCTTTCAAGTATGGGCTCGTCCATGGGATTGCTGCTCAACCTGCATCCGGGAGGAATCAACTTCTTTGTGGCAGTTGACAGACTTAAGGCAGAATTCAATCCGCAGTTCATTCCGCTGCACGATTTTGGCCTTAATTTCAGTTTAGGTCTTAACTTTGCATTCGGAAAGAAACGCGATAAACTTGATGACTGAGATATCGGCCTTTGAATTAGTCCTCAAAGGCATGACTATAGGATTTCTGGCAGCAGCCCCCACAGGTCCGTCGGGGGTGCTTGTCATTCAGAGAACACTCAACAAAGGCCGGTGGAAAGGATTTCTAACCGGCCTTGGAGTGTCAATTAGTGATGCCGTCTATATCATGATTACCATGATGTGCCTGTCGTTGGTTCTGGGTTATCTCGAGAATCCTACGATAGCATTGGTTGTCAAACTGGTAGGCTGCGCTTTGTTGCTTATATTCGGCATTACGACCGTAAGGAATAATCCCCTTGCGGCATCCAAGGAGGTAAAGGTCCGCAAGGATTCCCTGTGGCAGATTATGGTCACGGGCTTTGCGGTGGCCATTGTAAATCCTCTGGTGGTGTTTTTTTATATGGGACTGTTTGCGTTCTTCTCACTTCCGGTGGATGATTTCGATACGGCGGTAAAGATGCAGACATACCTGTTCGTCCTTCTGGGCGATGTTTGCTGGTGGTTTACCCTGTCAACCCTTATCAACAAGTTGCGAAACCGTTTTGATTTGCGTGGACTTTGGATAATCAACAGGGTTCTTGGAACCATACTGATAGTGGCCGCGGCAGCGTGGTGCACATCAATACTTATCAAATTGTAAGATGTTCGTTCAGAAAGAACTGAGAGAGAAGAATATTGCCGAGTACCTGCTCTACATGTGGCAGGTCGAGGATATGATCCGTGCCGCCGGACTGGACAGTGACCGGCTGTACGATGCTGTCATAAAGGTTAGCGGACGTTCCCAGGGTGAATGCCGTGAGTGGAAACAGTGGTATGATGACCTTATAGAGATGATGCGTTCTGAGGGTAAGACAGAGAGAGGTCATCTGCAGATCAATGAGAACGTACTCATTCTACTTAATGACCTTCATCAGCGACTGCTGGAATCACATAAACAGCAGGAGTACAGAGACCTGTATTACAAGGCGCTTCCGTTCATCGTCGAGTTCCGCGCAAAGAACCACAGCACTGAGAATGAGGAGTTGCGTGACTGCTTCAATATGCTCTACGGGGTATGGCTGCTCCGTGTGCAGGGCAAGGAGGTAAGCGCATCGACAGCCCAGGCGGTGAAGGCGGTATCGGCTTTCATCGGGAAACTGGCAGTATTATACCGTGAGGATAAGGAAGGCACACTTGAAATTGAGTAATTATGATTGAAGAGATAAACAGAAGACGTACGTTTGCGATTGTATCGCACCCTGATGCCGGTAAGACCACACTTACCGAGAAATTCCTGCTGTTCGGCGGCCAGATTCAGGTAGCCGGAGCCGTCAAGTCCAACAAGATTCGCAAGACAGCCACATCGGACTGGATGGATATTGAGAAACAGCGTGGTATCTCGGTTACCACATCGGTGATGGAATTTGATTATGAAGGTTACAAGATAAACATTCTGGATACCCCTGGTCACCAGGACTTTGCAGAGGATACGTTCCGCACCCTGACAGCCGTTGACAGTGTCATCATCGTGATTGACAGTGCCAAAGGTGTCGAGTTGCAGACCCGCCGCCTTATGGAGGTGTGCCGTATGCGCAAGACCCCGGTGATTGTGTTCGTAAACAAGTTGGACCGTGAGGGTAACGACCCGTTTGATTTGCTTGATGAACTTGAGGAGGAACTTCAGATTCATGTGCGCCCTTTGAGTTGGCCTATCGAGAAAGGAGCCCGTTTCAAAGGCGTCTACAATATATATGAGCAGAAACTTGACCTCTTTACGCCCGATAAGCAGAAGGTGACCCAGAAGGTTGAGGTCGATATAAACAGCACGGACCTTGAGTCCAGGGTGGGAGAGCGCGAGGCTCAGAAACTGCGCTCCGACCTGGAACTCATTGACGGCGTCTATGAGCCGTTTGACCGTCAGCAGTATCTTGACGGAGAACTGGCACCTGTATTCTTCGGTTCGGCCCTGAATAACTTCGGCGTACAGGAACTGCTCAACTGCTTTGTGCAGATAGCACCCAGCCCGCGTCCCACGCAGGCCCTGGAGCGTATGGTGGAGCCCGAGGACAGCAAGTTCTCCGGATTCATCTTTAAGATTACCGCCAACATCGATCCCAACCACCGCTCATCGGTGGCATTCTGCAAGGTCTGCTCCGGCAGGTTCCAGCGCAACGAACCCTACTATCACGTACGCTTGGACAAGACCTTCCGTTTTTCGTCACCCACCCAGTTCATGGCGCAGCGCAAGAGTACCATCGAGGAGGCCTGGCCGGGTGATATCATCGGCCTTCCGGATACAGGAAACTTCAAGATAGGCGATACTCTCACACAAGGAGAGAAACTCCATTTCAAGGGTCTGCCCAGTTTCTCACCGGAGATGTTCAAGTATATAGAGAACGCCGATCCCATGCGTGCCAAGCAGTTGGCCAAGGGCATCGACCAGTTGATGGGTGAGGGCGTTGCCCAGATGTTCGTCAACCAGTTCAACGGCCGTAAACTCATCGGCACCGTAGGACAACTGCAGTTTGAGGTCATCCAGTATCGTCTGGAGCATGAATACAACGCCTTGTGCCGCTGGGAGCCTGCAAGCCTTTACAAAGCCTGCTGGATTGAGAGTGATGATGAGGCCGAACTGGAGGCGTTCAAGAAGCGCAAATATCAGTTCATGGCTACCGATATGGAGGGCCGTGACGTCTTCCTGGCCGACAGCGGCTACGTGCTGCAGATGGCCCAGATAGACTTTAAGCATATCAAGTTCCACTTTACAAGTGAGTTCTGATGAAAGAGTATATTGAGGATGTGAAAAAAGCCGTTGAGGTGATGCGCGGTGGAGGCATTATCCTTTATCCCACTGATACCATCTGGGGGATAGGGTGCGATGCATCAAACTCTGCCGCCGTGCGCCGCATCTTTGAGCTCAAGCGCCGTTCGGACAGCAAGTCCATGCTTTCGCTCATTGACTCCGACGCCAAATTGGGCTATTATGTGCCCGATATCCCCGACGTGGCGTATGACCTGATGGATCTGGCTGAGAAACCTCTCACCATCATCTACGATAACGTTCGTCATATGGCTCCCGAGTTGCTGGCCCAGGATGGAAGCGCCGGAATTCGTGTCACAAAGGAGGAGTTCTCACAGGAACTGTGCCGCCGCATGGGTGGGGCGGTGGTGTCCACATCGGCCAATATCAGCGGCCAGCCTTCGCCTGCCAATTTCAGCGAGATTTCTGATGAGATCCGTGCAGGAGTGGATTATATTGTCGAATACCGCCGGGCTGAACAGACTCGTTCGGTTGCATCGGGCATAATCAAACTTGGCTCGGGCGGATTGGTAAAAGTAATCAGAGAGTAATGAAAGAGAAAACTGATGAAATGGAGAGACAGACTGAGTCCCTGCTCAACAAGTTCAACCTGTGGCGCAAGGATCATATCAGTGAGCGTCAGTTCATTCTGCTGCTCAGTCTTGTGGTAGGCGTCTTCACCGCCTTTGCGGCTCTGTTGCTCAAGTACCTTATTTCTGTTATCCACGGATTTATATCCGGACATCTTTTTATCAGTCAGGAGAACTACTCCCTTCTGTTGTATCCGGTCATCGGTATCCTGCTGTCAGGTTTGTTTATCAGGTATATTGTACGTGATGACATAGGTCACGGCGTAACCAAGATACTGTATGCGCTTTCCAAGAAGAACGGCCGCATCAAACCGCACAACATGTACTCATCGGTCATTGCCAGTGCCATCACCATCGGAATGGGCGGATCGGTCGGTGCCGAGTCTCCTATCGTACTTACGGGATCGGCCATAGGCTCCAACATTGGCCGTATGTTCAAGATGGAGCACCGTACGCTGATGCTGCTTGTGGGCTGCGGATCGGCTGGTGCCATTGCCGGCATCTTCAAGGCTCCGATAGCCGGTCTGGTATTTGTGCTCGAGGTGCTGATGTTTGACCTGAGCATGGGCTCGTTGCTGCCGCTGCTGGTATCATCGGTAACGGCCGCCACCATATCATACGTCTTTACCGGGACCGATTCCATGTTCCATTTCGTGTCCGAACACGGATTCGACTTGGCGCGCATACCGCATGCCCTGCTGCTGGGAATTGCCTGCGGATTGGTGTCACTCTACTTCTCACAGACCATGCACTGGTTTGAGACCTGGTTCAAGAGATTCGTCAATCCATGGGTCAAGTTTGTCATAGGAGCCATCGTGCTCAGCGTACTCATATTCCTCTTCCCGTCACTGTTCGGTGAGGGTTATGATACCATCGGCATGCTGCTCAATGTCAATGAGAATCCCGAGAAAGTAATGGAGGGCTCCCTGTTCTACGGGGGTAACATACTGCTTTATCTGAGTCTGGTGGTATTGACCAAGGTCTTTGCATCGACCGCAACCAATGCGGGAGGCGGATGCGGCGGTATATTCGCACCCAGCCTCTTCCTGGGCTGTCTCACCGGATTCATTTACGGTACCATAATAAACCGTCTGTCACCCGGTGCCGATATCTCCGTCCAGAACTTTGCCCTGCTGGGTATGGCCGGACTGATGTCGGGCGTTATGTTCGCTCCGCTTACCGGAGTCTTCCTGATTGCCGAACTCACAGGCGGCTACTCCATGTTCCTGCCGCTCATGATGGTATCGGTCATGTCATATCTCACCATCAAACTCTTCCAGTCGCATTCAATCTACTCCATGCGTCTGGCACAGAAGGGTGAACTCATGACACACCATAAGGATCAGTCCGTACTCCTGCTTATGAGTATGGATAACCTCATTGAGAAAGAGTTCCTTAAGGTACGTCCCGATATGGACCTGGGCCAGTTGGTAAACGTAATAGCACGTTCCAAGCGAAACCTGTTCCCTGTGGTTGATGACAATGACTGCCTGGTCGGTGTGGTAAACATGGAGAGTATCCGCAATATCATGTTCCGTCAGGAGTTGTATCATCGTTTCAATGTCCAGAAACTCATGGAACTGCCGCCCGCCCGCCTGTCGGTCAAGGATCCCATGGAGACCGTCATGAAGAAATTTGATGAGACGGGCGCCTGGAACCTGCCCGTAGAGGATGAGGAAGGCCATTATCTGGGATTCGTCTCCAAGTCCAAAATATTCAATTCGTACCGAAATGTCTTACTTGAACTTTCTGAGGAGTGACCGTAAGAAGGATATCCCCAACGTGTTTGATTTAGTGCCCGATATGGAAAAGAAAGAGATGAGGATAGTGTTCATGGGAACCCCTGAGTTCGCGGAGCATATACTGCGCCGTCTCGTGGAAGACCAATATAATATAATAGGTGTCGTAACCATGCCCGATAAGCCCATCGGCCGTCATGGTAGCGTACTTCAGAGCAGTCCCGTCAAGAAATATGCCGTAGAGCAGGGAATACCGGTCCTGCAGCCTGAGAAACTCAAGGATCCGCTGTTCTTAGAGCAACTCCGCGCCCTCAAGGCCGATCTCCAGGTAGTGGTGGCCTTCCGCATGCTGCCCGAGGTGGTCTGGAACATGCCTCCTCTTGGAACCTTCAATCTGCATGCCTCCCTTCTGCCGCAATACCGTGGCGCCGCCCCCATCAACTGGGCCATCATAAACGGCGACAGGGAGACAGGCGTAACCACCTTTTTCCTCAAGCACGAGATAGATACGGGCGATATAATCCATCAGGAACGCATCCCCATTCTGCCAGAAGATAATGTGGGCACACTCCATGACAAACTCATGGAGTTGGGAGCAGACCTCACCGCCAAGACCCTTGATGATATACTGGCAGGAAATGTAAAACCCATTCCGCAGTCGCAGATCCCGGCCGATGAACTCCGTCCGGCTCCCAAGATCTTCAAGGAGACCTGCCGCATAGACTGGAACCAGCCTACCGCAAAGGTAAACGATTTCATCCGAGGCCTCTCCCCATACCCCGCCGCCTGGACCGTCCTCCGCACAGCCGACGGCACAGAACAGGACTTCAAGATATTCGCAGCCCAGCCCGTAACCGATGCCCCCATCCAAAAGCCCGGAACAATAGAATGTGACGGCCGCAAAAACCTGACAGTATCAACCGCCGACGGAGCCCTCCGCTTGACCGAAGTCCAAATGGCCGGCAAAAAGAGAATGGATGTCTCTGCCTTCCTCTGCGGCTGCAACATATCAGATTGTTCCTTCATTTGAACCCCTTCCTCAGCGAGCGGATTTTCCCTTCTTGCAGGAGCCGGATATACCACATTGGGGAGCATTAGCGGAGGGCGTTAAGCGTAGGGCGTTAAGCGTAGGGCCCTGGAGGATCCCGTTAAGAACGGCGCATGTCTGAGGCACGTTAGGCCCCAAAGGGGACTAAAAGGCCGAGTTCGACGTTTAGGGTCCGTATGGGTCCGGAGTAGCCCGTAGCTGTTGTCTCCCAAATGTGGTATATCAGGCGGTGTAAGAAGGAAAAATCCCCTCCAAAGTGTTAAAATCCACATTTTGTTTTGGTTTTAAGAAATATTCACATTATCTTTGCCTCATCAATAACCATTTTATCAACTAAAACCGAACTGCCTATAGACTGAACTTTACTCCAATAAACCAAGTAAAGAAGAAGTAATGCAGAATTTAATTCAGCTCACCGACGACCAGTTGGTAGCGCTCTATTCTAACGGAAACACAAAGGCGTTCGATACCCTTTTATCACGTTATCAGGACAAGTTATATTCGTACATCAACTTTGTTGTACGCAATCGTGACCTTGCCGATGACATCTTCCAGGATACATTCGTAAAAGCAATAGTAACCCTGCAGAAAGGAAACTACACCAGCACCGGCAAGTTCGGCGCATGGTTAACCCGTATAGCACATAACCTCATCATAGACTACTTCCGTCAGGACAAGAATGAGAACACCGTCAGCAATGACGCTCAGGAGTATGACCTGTTGAACGATGCAAGTCTTGCCGAGGCCAACGTTGAGGATACAATGATCAACGAGCAGACCCTGCGCGACGTCCGTCGTCTGGTTGATGCCCTTCCCGACAATCAGCGTGAGGTAGTATTCATGCGCTACTATCAGGACCTCAGTTTCAAGGAGATAGCCGATATCACAGGCGTATCCATCAATACCGCACTCGGCCGTATGCGTTATGCGCTCATAAACATCCGCAAGATGTCGGTCGATAACGGAATAGCCCTGTCGCTAGCAGTATAACCATACTGCCAGGCCCGGAATATTTTTTTTAAAATACTTCCCGGTTTACATACTATTTTTCAGAGGTTTGCGTTTTATAGGTGAACTAAATAAAGGACGCCTATGGATCAGACCTCTACTACTTCTTCTTTACTTTCTGAAAACTTCATCCGCGCAGCCGTCAGGAACGGTTCCTATGGCGAGCCGTCGCAAAAGACTCTTGATTTTATCCGCAATTTCGCGGCCCAGGTGTGTAATGTCGCATAATAATGACTACTTTTGTGGCAGAATCCGGTTTGGGTTCCAATCATAATTTAGAACTATGAGCACAATTGTAGCACCCTCGCTCCTGTCGGCCGATTTCGGAGACTTGCGCAAGGACCTTGAGATGATCAACCGCAGTCAGGCGGATATGCTCCATCTTGATATCATGGACGGAGTATTCGTACCGAACATATCGTTCGGTTTTCCTGTTTTGAAGTATGTGGCCAAATACTGCACCAAACCCCTTGACCTCCATCTTATGATAGTGGAGCCCGAGAAGTTCATGGACCGTTTCCAGGAACTTGGTGTATCTACATATAATGTCCATTTTGAGGCATGCCGTCATCTCAACCGCACCATATATGAGGTAAAGAACCGCGGCATGAAGGCTGCAGTTACCCTGAATCCCTCCACACCTGTAAGCATGCTTAATGATGTGATTCGTGATGTCGATATGGTACTGCTCATGACAGTCAACCCCGGTTTCGGAGGCCAGAAGTTCATAGAACACTCAATAGAGAAGGTTAAGGAACTGCGCAAACTCATTGATGAGACCGGCTCCAAGGCTCTCATAGAGGTTGACGGCGGAGTCACTTTTGAGACAGCACCGCGTCTGGTAAAGGCTGGTGTCGATGTCCTGGTATCGGGCAACACCATTTTCTCCTCGCCAGATCCGGAAAAGGCAATCATGGAACTCAAGAAACTCTAGGATAGCAAGTGAAACTTTCGGACTGGCCCTCTTTAAGGCTGGTCATTCCCCTTATAGCAGGGATATACATATCGGATACCATTGAGAACACCCGGGCAGAGATGCCGGTCTGGTGTCTCATCGCCACAACCCTTCTGATAGCAATTATTGCACTGATATTCAGCGGCAGACATCCCCGTTTTTCAGGGTTTTGTCTGTCGCTCTCGTTTGTGCTTGCAGGGGCTTCGTCCTATGCCATTCAGATGAACAGGGTCAGGGTCAAGTGGCCACCGCATTATGCCGTCTATAAAGGAGTTTTAAACTCCTATCCGCTGGAGCGTGAACGCAGTTACAGGCTTGAGGTAATGCTCAAAGACACCCTGTACGGAGGTCATAATATCTATCTCTACCTGCCCAAGGACAGTGCGGCCGCGTCTCTTGAACCGGGATCTTTGATCGTCTTTGACGGAAAGGTCAATAAACCCTCCAGTGAGGGAGCGGGATTTGACTACGCCTCATATCTGCTCAGTCACGGCATCTCCGGCACGCTGCGTGTCCAGGCTAAGGACTGGCACTCCCTACCGCCCGATGGAACCGAAGGACTGCGTATCCGTGCAGTTAGGTTTCGCCGTGCCGTCATCCGCAAGTATAGGGAGTGGGGGCTGGACGGTAATTCGCTGGCTGTGGTATCGGCCGTCTCGTTGGGCGAGAAACGTGCTCTGAATGACCGACTGCGTGAGGTCTACTCCACATCAGGGGTAAGTCATGTCCTGGCTGTATCGGGCCTTCATGTGGGTATCATGTGCTGGTTCCTGTATCTTATCTTCCCGGCCATTCTGTTCCGTAAGGCCGATTGGCTGCGTCAGTTGCTCGTAATGGGCGTATTGTGGGCATATGCATTTGCAATAGGTCTGCCCGTTTCCATAACCCGTACTCTCATCATGTTCTCCATCGTGGCCGTATGCCGGGCGCTTGAGAGGGAGACATCGGCCCTCAATTCTCTTGGCATCGCTGCCATCATCATGCTTGCGGCCAATCCGTCGGCCATGTTTGACATGAGTTTCCAACTCTCATTCAGCGCTGTTTTCTTCATAGTCATCATCACGCCCTTAATGCTCCAAATCTATGAGCCCCGCAATCCTTTGGGCCGATATGTATGGCGCGTGTCGGTGCTCTCGCTCGCGGCGCAGATAGGCACCGTTCCCATAGTGATGTACCATTTTTCCGGTTTCTCCACATACGTCATGCTGGCCAATCTCATTGTCGTTCCGGTTATGTTCGTGATAGTGTCGCTCTCCATGTCGCTTTGGATAATCGGCTGGTTCCCTTTGTTCCGGGGTATCGTCGTTACTTCGCTTACCTGGCTGGTCGATACCATGACAGCTCTTCTTAAGCGCATATCGGCCCTGCCGTATTCACATCTAGAACTTTCGTTGCACCGGGGGTGGGTCATATTTGTCATATACGCTGTCGTCATACTGATCTGTTTGTGGTATAAGGAGAAACGTACCCACCGCCTTGTCCAGGCTCTTGCCTGCATCGCGACAGCCACCATTTTGGCAGTCTTTCAAAACTTTGTGGTTTGAATCATATTGAGTACCTTTGCGGTGCTATGATTAAAAACATGTTATCCGGTATTGACGTAGCCGAGTTCCGCATCTGGATGGGGTGGGCCGACCGTTACGTGATACTGACCCACATGGGCCCTGACGGTGATGCCATCGGCTCTTCTCTGGCACTCTGCCGTTACCTCAGGAGCAAGGGCAAGGAGGCAGTGGTTATCGTGCCCGATTCCGCTCCCGATTTTCTTTCATGGCTCCCCGGAGCTCAGGATCTGAGAGTCTTTACCGATGATCCCGATGCCAATGAGGATCTTGTCTATAAGGCCGATGTGCTCTGCTGCCTTGATTTCAACGTGGTAGGCCGTATCGGAAAGATTGCAGCCAGTTTCCTTTACTCCAAAGCCAAGAAATTCCTGCTTGACCATCATCCTTTCCCAGGTGCCAATTATACGGTTACGTTGTCTCATCCCGAGGCGTCGTCCACATCGGAACTGGTGTTTCATCTCATCTGCGCTCTCGGCGATTTCAGCATGATAGACAAGGAGATGGCCCAGTGCATCTATACCGGAATAATGACCGATACGGGAGCACTCTCATACAACAGTAACAGCAGCAATCTTTTCCGGGTAGTCTCCCATCTTCTTGACAAGGGCGTGGACAAGGATGAAATCTATCGTCTTGTCTACAATAACTATTCGGAGTCACGTCTGCGCCTTCAGGGTTTTGTGCTTAATGAGAAAATGCAGGTGTTCCCTGAGAAATCCACATCTCTCATCACGCTTACAGACAAGGAACTGCGTAAGTTCAAATACCGTAAGGGTGACACGGAGGGATTTGTCAATATGCCTCTTCAGATAAACGGCGTGCTCATGAGCGCGTTTTTCCGTGAGGATAAGGAGCAGGGAATCATAAAACTCTCCTTCCGCTCTGTCGGCACAGTGCCCTGTAACCGTTTCAGCAGTGACTTCTTTAACGGAGGCGGTCATCAGAATGCCGCCGGAGGTGAATACCGTGGTACCTTGGAAGAGGCTGTGGAACGATTCCATAAGGGACTTGACGAATGGTCGCACTCGCAGGAGGATTGTATAAGACAACTTTTCAGACAGTAATATGAAGAAACTGTTATTTGTAGTTTTGGGCCTTACGGCTATTTCATCTCTCCTCTATTCATGCAAGGAGGAAGAGGAGACCTATGCCGAGCAGAAAGAACGTGAGGCAAAACAGGTACGTGCCTGGTTGGATTCACATAACATAGATGTCATCACTCTTCAGGAATTTCTCAAGGATACAATAACCGATAATCCTGAGACAGGTCCTGATTCAACACGTAACGAATATGTGCTTTTCGGAGATAACGGTGTTTACATGCAAATTGTCCGTCGTGGCGAGGGCCGTCAGATAGATCCGGGTGACACTTGGTACATGAACGCCCGTTATGTCGAGGTTTATCTCGGTTCGAGTGATACCATGACAATGAATCTCTATCAGCAGGATCCCGATGTGTTCTATGTAAAACGTACAGGCGATAATTATTCGGCATCATTCAAGAGCGGTATCATGTCCAGGGCATATGGATACTCTGTTCCCAATGCCTGGATCATGACAATGCCGTATATCAGACCAGGTCTGCTTAACGGTGCCGGTTCTGCCAAAGTGCGCATTATCGCACCTCATAATCAGGGGACCCAGAATGCGGCATCGTCCGTTTATCCCGCTTATTACGAAATCATAATAACTACGCAAAAATGGCAATGGTAAAGTCAATCTCCGGCATTCGCGGAGAGATAGGCGGTCCTGCCGGAAACGGCCTGACCCCTCTTGATATAGTTAAGTTCGTGTCGGCTTATGCAACATGGGTACGTGAAGGCAACCCGTCTGCCAGCCGTATCGTGGTAGGCCGTGACGCACGCCTGTCGGGCGAGATGGTACGTGAAGTAGTTTGCGGTACGCTCCTCGGTATGGGTTTTGATGTGACCGATATCGGCCTTGCCACCACTCCTACCACAGAACTTGCCGTAACATGGCTCAAGGCCGATGGCGGTATAATACTCACCGCCAGTCATAACCCCCGTCATTGGAATGCGCTCAAACTGCTCAACCGTGAGGGCGAGTTCCTCTCAGCCTCCGATGGTAACCGTGTTCTTGAATTGGCCGATAAGGAGCAGTTCGTATATGCCGATGTCGACCACCTGGGCCATTATTCAACAGATGACACCATGAACCGTCGTCATATAGAGTCGGTTCTGGCACTTGACCTGGTTGATGTGGAGGCTATCCGTAAGGCCGGCTTTAAAGTTGCCATCGATTGTGTCAACTCTGTGGGCGGCATAATTCTGCCCGATCTTCTTAAGGCTCTTGGAGTAGAGAGCGTAGACAAACTCTACTGTGATCCCACCGGTGATTTCCAACACAACCCCGAGCCGCTCGAGAAGAACCTTGGCGATATCATGAACCTCATGAAAAAAGGAGGCCGTGACGTAGCCTTTGTTGTAGATCCCGATGTAGACCGTCTGGCTTTCATTGATGAGAACGGCGCCATGTACGGTGAGGAATACACCCTTGTAACCGTAGCGGATTATGTGCTCAAACATACCCCCGGCAACACAGTCTCCAACCTCAGTTCCACCCGCGCTCTTCGTGATGTGACACGTCAGTACGGCGGTCAGTACAATGCCGCTGCCGTAGGCGAGGTCAATGTCACCACCAAGATGAAAGAGACCGGTGCGGTCATCGGAGGTGAAGGCAACGGCGGAGTCATCTATCCCGCTCTCCATTACGGCCGTGACGCACTCGTGGGTATCGCTCTCTTCCTCAGTCATCTTGCACATGAGGGCAAGACTGTAAGTGAACTGCGCAAGACCTATCCTCCTTACTTCATCGCAAAGAACCGTATAGACCTCAAACCCGGAACCGATGTCGATGCCATCCTGGCCAAGGTAAAGGGCATCTATGCAAAGGAGGAAATCAATGACATTGACGGCGTCAAGATAGACTTCCCCGATAAGTGGGTACATCTGCGCAAGAGCAACACCGAGCCCATCATCCGTGTCTATTCCGAGGCCTCCACAATGGAATCCGCCAATGCCATAGGTCAGGATGTGATGGATGTCATCAATTCAATGATCTGATCCGTTGGCTGGTATATACATACATATACCTTTCTGTGCCAAACGCTGTATATACTGCGGCTTCTTCTCGACCGTGCGTCAGGATGAAGCCGCACGTTATGTCAATGCGGTCTGTCGTGAACTTCAACTTCGTGCCGGTTATCTCCGGGATAAACAGGTCAGGACCGTCTATTTCGGCGGTGGCACACCCTCCCGTCTCACTCCGGATCAGTTAGGCCGCATCATTTCGGCCATAGATGAATTGTTCGGGCTCAATAACCTGTCGGAACTCACTGTAGAGTGTAATCCCGATGATATCACCCCCGGTTATATAACTGCCTTGCATTCTTTGGGAGTCAACCGCATAAGTATGGGAGTGCAGACCTTCAATGATGATATGCTGCGTTTCCTGCGCCGCCGTCATACCGCAGGGCAGGCTTTGGATGCAGTCCGCATATGCCGTGAATCGGGCATTACCAATATCAGCATTGACCTCATGTACGGTCTTCCCGGTCAGACGCTTGAAATGTTCCGTACAGACCTTGATACGGCGTTATCGGCCGATGTCAGCCACATATCTTCATACTGCCTTTCGTTTGAGGAGAATACCCCGTTGCTGGCCATGCGCGAACAGGGCAGGATTACCCCTGCTGATGATGAACTCTGCTCCCGGATGTTTGATCTCATGTGCAGGACCCTTCATGACGGAGGCTTTGAACATTATGAAATCTCCAACTTCTGCCGTCCCGGTTTCCACTCCCGCCACAACAGCAGTTACTGGGACGCAACCCCCTACCTTGGGGTAGGAGCCGGAGCCCATTCCTACAACGGCACATCCAGGCAATGGAATCCATCGGATCTGGATGCCTATATGACCGGAATGGAACAGGGAAATCCCTCGAATGAAATTGAAAATCTCTCAGAGTCCGATATCTACAACGAGAAAATCATGCTCTCCCTCCGTACAGCCCGTGGACTCGACCTCGCCGAACTGTCTGATACGGATAGCGCCAGACTCCTTGAAAGTGCCCGTAAATACCTGTCGGACGGCTCTTTGGTCATCACTGACAATCATCTCCGAATCCCCGAGTCAGGCATGTTTATAAGCGACTTGCTCATCGCTTCCCTTTTCTGCTGATTTATTTGGATTTGTTCCAATATTTAGATAAATTTGCGAGCCTTTGCTTTAAAGGCTTTACCCAATTAATTGCTAAATCAATATTACTAATATGAAGAATTATAAAACAGAAGACATCCGGAACATCGCCATCCTTGGCGGAGCCGGATCAGGAAAAACCACCCTGACCGAGAGTATCCTTTTTGAAGCAGGCGTAATCAAGCGCCGTGGTTCAGTTAACGCAAAGAACACCGTCAGTGACACCGCAGCAGTAGAACTTGAGTATGGCTATTCAGTATATTCAACAGTATTTGCAGTTGAGATGTTTGGCAAGAAGTTCAACTTCTTCGATTGCCCGGGTTCAGATGATTTCTCAGGCCAGGCTGTAACCGCCCTCAATATCTGTGACTCCGCCATTCTCGTAGTAAACGGTTCACGCGGCGTTGACGTAGGTCTCATCAACAGCTATCGTCTCGTCAAGAAACTCGGTAAGCCCGCATTCTTCGTAATCAACCACGTTGACAGCGATAAATGTGAATATGATAACGTTGTAGAGCAGATTCGTTCTACATTCGGCACCACATGCGTGCCCATTCAGTTCCCCGAGCAGGCCGGTCCCTCATTCAAGAGCGTGATAGACGTACTGCTCAACCAGAAACTCACCTTTGCCGATGGTTCAGCCATGAAGGCCGAGGATATCCCCGCATCAGTAGCCGATAAGGCTCAGACCATGCGTGACACAGTCACAGAGTCTGCCGCTGAGAACGATGAGGCACTCATGGAGAAGTTCTTTGATCAGGGAGAACTTTCAATCGATGAGATCCGCGCCGGTTTCCGTAAAGGTATCGAAACCTGCGGTCTGTTCCCCATCGTCTGCACTGCCGCTGCTCCCAACATCGGTGTAAGCCGTCTCGTTGAGTTCCTGGGCAATGTAGCTCCCTCACCTCTGCAGGGTAAGGAGATTAAGGATGCCAAGGGCGATGTCGTTAAACTCGATGCATCCGGCACATCTCTCTTCTTCTTCAAGACAACAATCGAGCCCCATATCGGAGCAGTTTCATACTTTAAGGTAATGTGCGGCAAGGCACATGAGGGACAGGACATGATCAATTCAGATCGTGGCTCCAAGGAGCGCGTAGCCCAGATATTCGTAAGCCAGGGTAACAGCCGCGTTCAGGTTCCTGAACTCCTTCCCGGTGATATAGGTTGCACTGTTAAACTTAAGGATGTACGTACCGGCAATACCCTCAATGAGGGCGCTGACCGTTCATTCAACTTCATCAAGTATCCCAACTCCAAGTATTCACGTGCTCTCAAACCCGTAAATGAGGCCGATATGGAGAAGATGATGACCATCGTCAACCGTATGCGTGAGGAGGATCCCACACTCGTTATTGAGCAATCCAAGGAGCTTCGTCAGGTAATTCTCTACGGTCAGGGTGAGTTCCATCTCCGTACCTTCAAGTGGTGCATTGAGAACAATGATAAGATGATGATCAACTTTGAGGAGCCCAAGATTCCTTATCGTGAGACCATCACCAAGCCCGCCCGTGCCGATTATCGTCACAAGAAACAGTCAGGTGGTGCCGGTCAGTTCGGTGAGGTTCACCTTATCGTCGAGCCTTATACTGACGGCAAGCCCATGCCCGATATGTTCAAGTTCGGCAACCAGGAGTTCAAGATGACCGTCAAGGGCGTTGAGGAATATCCGCTGGAGTGGGGTGGTAAACTCGTCTATGTAAACAGTATCGTCGGTGGTTCTATCGATGCCCGTTTCATGCCCGCCATCCTCAAGGGTATCATGCAACGCATGGAGCAGGGACCTCTTACCGGTTCATACGCACGCGATGTACGCGTAATCGTTTACGATGGAAAGATGCACCCCGTTGATTCAAATGAAATCTCCTTCCTGCTTGCAGGCCGTAACGCATTCAGCGCAGCCTTCAAGGAGGCCGGTCCTAAGATTCTTGAGCCTGTTTATGATGTTGAGGTTCTCGTACCCGCAGAGTACATGGGTGATGTAATGAGTGATCTCCAGGGTCGTCGCGGTATGATCATGGGTATGGAGAGTGAGGGCAACTATCAGGTCCTCAAGGCTAAGGTGCCTCTCAAGGAAATGGCTACCTATTCAACCTCTCTCAGTTCTATCACCGGAGGTAGCGGTTCATTCGTAATGAGCTTCAGCAGTTATGAACTCGTTCCTACCGATGTACAGGACAAACTCATCAAGGAGTTCGAGGCACAGCAGAAAGACGAGGAATAATAACGATAGTTGCTATTTTGATAACTTCAAAAGGCGGAATTACCACAATTCCGCCTTTTTTATCTAAAATTCGCACAAAAAATTAAGTTAATTGTTTGCGATAATAAAAACATCTGTATATTTGCTGACATGAAGAAACAAGTTGTTTGGATCCTTAGCGCAGTAATGTGCATCTCCTTCATAGTCCTGCTTTCTCTACAGCTTAGGTACATGAAGGTCATGACCAATATGCGTCATCAGGAGTTTGACAGACTGGTTAAAAGCAGTCTCTATGAAGTGGCGCATCGGCTTGAAGTTGCCGAGGCTCAGAGGTATCTAGAAGAGGATATCCGTGAAATGGGACGTAATTCCGACTTCGGAAACCTTCCTCCGGAAGGGTATTACAGTCAGACACAGGTCTTTTCGTTCCAAAACGGAACCTTCTCATTTTCTCAGACCATTCAGCCGCCCGTTCAAGCGCCTAATCCTTCAACACAGACACCCTCTGTGCCTTCTACAACGCCTACAATGCCCTCATTGCAGGTCCCTCGTTCGCAGTCCGATGCCGGCATTGGAGTTTCCGAACGTTCCAGAGCGCTTCAACAGCGTCAGCTGGAGCATTATCTTGCAAACAAGTCTCTTGTTGATGAGGTTATCTACAATATGATTATCAATTCCAGCACCAGACCTCTGGCTCAGCGTATTGATAATACCACATTGCGTGATGACCTTACAGATGTATTTGAGGCTAACGGTATAGAAATTCAGTTCCATTATCAACTTACTACCAACACGGGTCGTGTCATCTATTCATGTAATTGTAAGGATTTCAATCCTACTAATCTGTTGGCAAACAGCTATGATCAGACCGTGTTTCGTAATGATAATCCCAACCGGATGGGCGTCATCCGCGTGTTCTTCCCCACACTTGATGACTATATAGACAAGTCCGTCAACTTTATGTTGCCGTCGCTCATCTTCATCGCCATTCTTATGGTCACCTTCGCGTTCACTCTCTTCGTGATAACACGCCAGCGTAAGATAACCGAGATGAAGAATGACTTCGTCAACAATATGACCCACGAGTTCAAGACCCCCATATCAACCATCTCCCTGGCAGCCCAGATGCTTAATGATCAGGCCGTCTCCAAGTCGCCTCAGATGTTCAAACATATCTCCGGCGTAATAAATGATGAGACCAAACGTCTCCGTTTCCAGGTTGAGAAGGTACTCCAGATGTCCATGTTCGAGCGTCAGAGCAACACCATGAAACTTAAGGAGATGGATGTAGATGAACTCATCAACGGCGTAATCAACACCTTTAAACTTAAGGTCGAGAATATCGGCGGTACCATTGATGCCCAGTTTGAGACTGAGGATCCGTTCGGCATGGTCGATGAGATGCACTTCACCAACGTCATCTTCAACCTCATGGACAACGCCGTCAAGTATAAAAGGGCCGATGTACCATTACACCTCGAAGTCCGCACTTGGAACGAGTCCGGCAAACTCATGGTCTCCATCGCTGATAACGGAATAGGTATCAAGCGTGATGACCTCAAGAAGATATTTGACCGTTTCTATCGTGTGCATACCGGCAATCGCCATGATGTAAAGGGCTTCGGTCTTGGTCTGGCATACGTAAAGAAAGTAATAGTCAACCACAAGGGAACTATTAAGGCTGAGAGCGAACTTGGCAACGGAACCAAGTTCATCATATCACTACCGCAAAACAATGAATAACCTATAAAACTTAAGATTATGGAAGAAAAACTGAACATCCTGTTATGCGAGGACGACGAGAACCTGGGTATGCTCCTCCGCGAGTACCTTCAGGCCAAGGGCTACAATGCAGAACTGTGCCCCGACGGTGATGCCGGCTACAAAGCTTTCATTAAGAACAAGTATGACATCTGCGTATTTGACGTAATGATGCCTAAGAAAGATGGATTCACTCTTGCAAAAGAGATTCGCGCTATCAACTCAGATGTACCCATCATGTTCCTGACCGCCAAGAACCTCAAGGACGATATCTTTGAAGGTTTCAAGATCGGTGCCGATGACTACATCACCAAACCCTTCAGCATGGAAGAGCTCACACTCCGCATGGAAGCCATCCTGCGCCGTGTACATGGCAAGAAGAACCGTGAGGTTACCGTTTATCAGATCGGTAAGTTCACCTTCGATGCCAAGAAGCAGATCCTCTCTATCGGTGACAAGTCAACCAAACTTACCACTAAGGAGTCAGAACTTCTCAACCTCCTCTGTGCTCACCAGAACGAAATCCTCCAGCGTGATTTCGCTCTTAAGTCAATATGGATTGATGACAACTACTTCAACGCCCGCAGTATGGATGTTTACATCACCAAGCTCCGTAAGCATCTCAAGGACGATGATTCAGTAGAAATCATCAACATTCACGGTAAGGGCTACAAGCTCATCGCCCCTGAAGCCGAGTGATATCGCGCACACGCACGTATATAGAAGAGGTGGTGCCTGATGGCCCCGCCTCTTTTATTTTATTGTCTGTGGTCATATTCAGTAAGTTATATTTATTAACAAAAAATTCAGGAAAAAAGTTGTGTTTTTGTTTGGTGGGAATACGCAGAAGCACTACCTTTGCATCCGCTTTCCGAAAGGAACAGCGCA
>JAZSKR010000007.1:0-22534 GCA_045534955.1 Bacteroidaceae bacterium | reverse complement strand
GGTAACGCAGGTATGGGCGTATTTCCGTCTCGCCTTATGTAGAGCAGGGGCCGTACGTGCGTTGTAGCTCCCTAAGGTCAGGGGGTAACGCGGATATGGGCGTATTTCCGGCTCACCTTAGGGATAAAAATGGCCCTATGTGCGTTCTGACTCCCTAAGGTCAGGGGGTGGGGTCAGAGGTTGAGGATTTGTTTGATTAGGGGGACGACGGCGGTGCGGAGGGATTTGTCGTTGAGGCGGTGCTCTCCCTCAAAGCGCTGGGCGTTGGGGTAGTGTTTCTTGAAGAGGTCGTAGCAGTTTACCGTGGTGTCGTGGTTGCCAAAGAGACCGTAGGTGTTCTCGCGGTCAAAATCGGTGATGCCCTTGAACTGCTGGCGCTCCATCATGTTGAAGTTTTTGACTATCTGACCGGTAATCTTGAAAGTCTTGGCTCCGTCCTTGCGTCCATTCTGGAAAGGGTAGGTGGTGTTTGCCTTCATGACCTTTGACATGGTGGACATGTTGAACGACGGATTTACGCATATCTTCCTGTAACCGAACATCTGCTGGGCGTACATGGCTCCCATGGATGTGCCTACTATTATATCGGGCTTCTGCTCCTCAACGTACTGGCGTAAATATGGCAGAGCTTCGGCGGGATCTACGGGGATGTCGGGAGCGCATACCTCAAGCTCTGGAAGTAGGTGGCGAAGGCTTTCGACCGTGCCGCTTGCGCCCGATGACATGAAACCGTGAAAGTATACCAGTTTCATTACTTACCGGCCTTGAGACCCTTGATGACTGCGTTGGTGAATCCGGCCTCCTCCATGGCGTTCAGGCCCTTTATGGTGATGCCGCCGGGAGTGGTAACCTTGTCAACCTCCTGCTCGGGATGTGAGCCGTGAGCCAGGAGTAGTTCGACTGCACCCTTGATGGTACCGAGCACGATCTCCTGAGCATCCTTGGGATAGAAGCCCATCTCAACGCCGCCCTCAACGTTGGCGCGGATATAACGGAATACGTATGCAATGCCGCATGAGGCAAGTGCTGTACCTGCGGTCATCTGTTTCTCCTCAACCTGCTTTGCAAAACCAACCTGGCCAAAGAGTTTCTGGATAAGGTCCAGATTCTTCTTGGTGGCGGTGTTTGAGCAATAGAAGAACACGCCTGCGCCAACCTCAACTGCGATGTTGGGGATAAGGTAAACAACCTGTGCCTTCTCGGAGCCTTTTTCAAAAAGCTCGGCAAGTCTGTCAAGACCAACACCGGCGGCAATAGAGATAATGAGCTGTTTCTTGTAGTCAAGAGCCTCCTTGACCTCCTCTACGGCCGATGGCAATATCCATGGCTTTACGGCAAAAAGAACGATGTCGGCACCCTTGACAGCCTTTGCGTTCTCCTTTGATATTCCGATACCCGGAACATCCTTCCTGAGTGTGTCAAGTGTTGCGTCACTACGGTCGCAGCAGGTGATATCCTTGGCTGCGAAAACTTTCTTTGCTGCAAATCCTCTGGCAATTGCGCCTCCCATGTTTCCGGCGCCGATGATCGTGATCTTCATAATTGGAACTAATTTGATTGCGCGAAGTTAATTATTTTTTTTAAAAGGTATTTCATCCATCACACCCGCGATACCATTGGGGACGGTTCCGTTTGGTACCGTTTTCCCGCAAGTAACTTATATACAAACAGAAAGCAGCGACGGTAATTAATACGTTGCTGCTTTCTGATTTTAAAAACGGTACCAAACGGAACCGTCCCCAATGGTATCGTGGGTGAAGATGGATTCGAACCACCGAAGTCGAGAGACAGCAGATTTACAGTCTGCCCCATTTGGCCACTCTGGAATTCACCCAGCCTTAAAACCTGTCTTATTACTTGCTGGAAAGACGGGCTATGTACTTGTCAATATCCTGAGCCTCTATTGATTCGGGGTACTGAGCCTTGATCATCTTGTAAGTCTTGAGTGCCTGGGCGGTTTTGTCCTGAGCCTCATAGAGAATACCTGCCTGCATATAGAAATAAGGTGAAAGCAGGTTGTTGTCAGCCTTCTTGGCAGCCTTCTCAAATGTTGAGATAGCCTTGCCGTACTGACCTGCGGTGGCATAGCAATTTGCCAGGGCACCCAGAGCGGCGGGAGATACCATCTGATCCTTGCCGTTGAACTTGGCCAGATACTTCTGGGCAACCTCCATGCTGTCAAGCTGAGCGTAGCAGAGACCGGCGTAGAGATTTGCCAACTTACCAGCCTTGGTGCTCTTGTACTGCTTGGCGAGTGCCTCAAAACCCTCAAAGCCGTATGCATCACCGTTCAGGGCGGTTGAGTAATCACCGTCCATGAAATAACTCTCACCGGGGAATATGGCCTCGGCTGCCTTGAGCTGACGGGGCTGAGCCACCTTAGCACTGTAAAGCATGCCACCGGCAATGATTACTATGATTGCTATGAGAGTACCGAAGATGGTCTTCTTGTTATTCTCAAAAAACTGTTCTGACTTGCTCAAAGCCTCTTCAAGGCTTTTCTGATCCTGCTTGGGAGCGGGGTTTACTGCTTTCTTTGCCATTTCGTCTTTTTGTTAGCGGGTGCAAAAATAGTCATTTTTTACTTTACGTAAACATTTTGACTCAAAATAATTGACTAATTTTGTGTTCAATCAAACCCGTTTTTACCCTTTATGCAACTTGAACATCTGTTTGTACAGGATTACCGTAATATTTTACAGGCAGACTTGGATTTCTCGCCCAAGTTGAACTGCTTTGTGGGTAAGAACGGAATGGGCAAGACAAATCTCCTGGATGCGGTCTATTGCCTGTCGTTCTGCAAGAGTTCCATAAGTCAGACCGAACAACTTACCATACGTCACGGGGCAGAGTGCTATCAGTTGCAGGGCTCCTACCGTACACCTCTGGGTGAAAGGACTGTCATTGCCTGCGTCTCCAGGAACCGGAACAAGCAGTTCAGGCGTGACGGTAAGGATTATCAGCGCTTTTCGGACCATATCGGTTATATTCCGCTGGTTATGGTTTCGCCGCAGGATACTGAACTTATATCGGGCGGAAGTGAAGAGCGCCGCCGTTTTATGGATATCATCATATCCCAGTACGATACCGAGTATCTTAAACTCCTTATTACATATAATAAGGCGGTGCAACAGCGTAACGCCCTGCTTAAGATGGAGATTGAGCCCGATGCAGAACTGTTCGGCATGTGGGAGCAGACCATGGCCGATGCCGGGCAGAAGATTTTTGAAAGACGAAGAGCCCTTACGGACCGTCTGGTGCCTTACTTCAGGGAGATGTACTCTCTTATAGGTGATGACAGTGAGCAGGTTTCGCTCTCATATACATCGCATGCCCAGCGGGGCGATCTGCTCAGGCAGTTTGAAGAGGGACGTGCGCTGGACCGCAGTGCGGGCTATTCGCTGCACGGAATACACAAGGATGAACTTGAGATGAATCTTGGCGGGTATCCCATACGCCGTGAGGGGTCGCAGGGCCAGAACAAGAGTTATCTGGTGGCACTCAAACTGGCGCAGTACCGCTTGCTCAAGGAGTCCTGCGGCAAACGTCCCATACTGTTGCTGGATGATATTTTTGACCGCCTTGACGCCGAGAGGGTGGGACGTATCATAGCGTTGGTATCGGACAGTGAGAATTTCGGACAGGTATTCATAACCGATGTGGACCGCAACCATATAGACGGTATCATGGAGGATGCCGGATGTGATTACAGGGTGTTCACCGTTCAGGACGGTCAGGTGATATGAGAAAGACCGATTCAGAGCAGGTGGGCGGAGTAATCATGCAGTATCTGCGTGAGATGGGGCTGGAGACTCCCCTCTATGAGCACAGGCTGATTCAGGCTTGGGACAAGATCCTTGGACCCGCCGTGTCAAAATACACCCGTGAGATACGTATTTACAACCAGGTCCTTTTTGTCACCGTGTCATCGGCCGCACTACGCAATGAACTCATGATGCGCCGTACCGAACTTGTGGCACGACTCAACGCCCAGGCCGGAGCCCAGGTTATAACCCAGATAGTTTTAAGGTAATTATTTCAGGACCTCGATGGCTTTGGTTACCGTGGGGTCTGTCAGGTTAATGAAGGATATGTAATCCTGCATATCCAAGGCATCATAGATTATGTTGCCGTAGAGAGCGGTGCGCATCTGTCGGCGTGCCGGGAGAGTGAGCCTGCTGTCGCGCTTCACTCCGTTGCCGGCGGCATAATCGTAGAACCTGCGCATCACATTGTCCGAATCAAGATACTCCTCTACCTCCTTGTATGTCTTCAGTTTGCTGAGTGCGGCCCGGTTGCTGTCCACATACTTGAAAGAGAATTTGTTTATGAGGCTCTTGCGTACCACATTGGCGTAGTATTCGGAGTAGCCGGTGGTGTCCTGTGCCACAAAGATATCGGGTGTGATACCGCCGCCGCCGTAAACCGTGCGGCCGCCCTTGGTCTTGAAAACCTCATCCTCATTCTGTTTGATGCTGTCGGCGCTGAAGAACTCTCCGTGCTCGTAGCGCTTGAGGATATCCATCGCATAATCCTCGTCTGACTCGCCGTAGGGCTTCTGGATGCAACGTCCTGAAGGTGTGTAGTAACGGGCTATGGTTATGCGTATGCTGGATCCGTCGGGGAAATCTATGGGCTCCTGAACCAGTCCCTTGCCGAAAGACCTGCGGCCTACAACTGTACCACGGTCATTGTCCTGGATGGCTCCTGTAAATATCTCGGCGGCCGATGCGGTCGACTCGTCGATCATCACCACAAGCGGGATGCCGGTGTAGTGCCCGTGACCGTCGGCATACTGCCTGGCGATGGGGTTGTGGGCTCCTTGGGTATATACGATAAGGTCATTCTTGGGAAGGAACTGGTTGGCCATCTGAATGGCGGCTCCGAGATATCCTCCGGTATTGCTGCGCAGGTCAATTATGAGTTTCTTCATGCCTTTGCTGCTCAGATCGGCCAGGCTTGTGAGCATCTCGGAGAATGTGGTCTCACCGAACTTGTTGATCATTATATAGCCGATGCCCTCCTCGGGTGAAATCATATATGCTGCGTCGACGCTCTTGACTGGAATGTCACCGCGCTCTATGGTGAAATCAACCAGATTCGGCTCGCCGTTACGCATAACGCTTATCTTAACGGTAGAGCCTTTGGGACCCTTTAGATTCTTGACAATCTCATTGCTGGGTATCTTCTTGCCGGCAAACAGCGAATCGTTTATAAGCACGATGCGGTCACCTGCCAATACTCCGACCTTCTCCGAAGGACCTCCGTGGATGACGCTGTTTACGCGGACCGTATCATCCTGGACCGAGAACTGGATTCCTATACCCGAGAAACTTCCGTGGAGTTCATCATTGCTCTCCTGGGTCTCTTCGGCGGGATAGTATGCAGAGTGGGGGTCAAGTTCCTCCAGTATGGTGGGCAGGACACGGTCCATTATGGAGTCCATGTCTACGATGTCGACATATTTGCGGTCTATGGCCTTGATAAGTGTCTCCACTTTCTGTGAGCCGGGACTGCTTGCACGGTCAAAATGGTTCTTGTTTCTGTTGAATATGCCTATCATGACTTCAATGCCGAGAAAGAAGCCCATGGTAAGAAGAAATATTATTCTGATAATGGTCTTAAGCGTTTTCATTTGTCTGTGTTCAAATCCAGATATTCAACTTCAATTCCTGCGCGTCTGAGCAGGTCCACTCCGTCTGTGAGCCGGTATTGCTCGGTGTATATTACACGCTTTATGCCCGACTGGATGATCAGTTTGGCGCACTCAATGCACGGTGATGCGGTGACGTAAAGCGTAGCGCCGTCGCTGCTGTTGGATGACCGTGCCAGTTTGGTTATGGCATTGGCCTCTGCGTGGAGGACATAAGGTTTTGAGACGTTGTTCTCATCCTCGCATATATTCTCGAATCCGGTAGGTGTGCCGTTGTATCCGTCGGATATTATCATGTTGTTCTTAACGACCAAAGCACCCACCTTGCGACGTTCGCAGTATGAGTTCTCGGCCCATATAAGAGCCATCCTTGCATATCGGCGGTCAAGTGCCGCTTTCTTGGTTTCGTCCATAGTCAAACCAGTTTTTCAAGCGCGGGTATGAAAATCTCCTTACGGCGCAGGGATATGAGTCCTTCGGCCTCAAGGGAATTCAGTTCACGCGATACGTTAAGTCTTGTGGCATCCATCAGGAGTGCCAGGTCATTCATCTTGATGCTCAGTTTCTTGATACCTGTCTGAGTGTCGGACAAGCCTTTGACGAATCGGATGATACGCTCCCTCAGGCTGGCTTCTTTCAGGGTCCAGATCTGACTGTCCAACTGCTGTACGCGACCGCTCAGTATGTTGAGCAGATTCATGCGGCAGATGTTGTACTTGCCCAACTCCGTGTAAATGTACTGCTTGTCAACCATCAGGAAACTGCATGGGGTGACGGCTGTGTAGGTACGCTGATATGAACCAACCCGGCCGAACATGGAGTAAGGTTCTATAAGGAACGGGGCATCGGCCTGTTCCATGAATGTAAGGTTACCGTCCATTCCGATGCGGGAACTCTCCACGGTTCCGTTGATGAGGAAGGCGAAACTTTTGCATCTGTCACCGGCGCTGATTATGGCGGCTCCCTCCTCATACCTGACAAAGTCAAGGCGTATCTTCTGCAGCAGGCTGTTGAAATCGGCCTGGCTCATACCCTGAAACAGGGGGAGACTGAGCAGAGTGTCATACATCGGAAGTTCCATAATGCACGGGTTGATTGTAAATTCACGCAAAGTTACTTTTTTTTCTTTGCTGAGTGCTATTAATCCGAAGGAATCACTATTTTTGTAGAAAAGTGGTCCTGTTTTTTAAGACCATGCACATTTTGTTTAACAAACCAATAATTGTTTCTAACCGATGATGGATTTATTTAATTCTTTGGAGCCATTACAGAAGTTTTTCTGGACTATCGCTTGTTGCGCATCTCTGGTATTTATAATCCAGACTATCATGACATTCATAGGGCTGGGCACTGATGCCGATGTTGATGCCGGTCCCATGGACGGTTCCGTTGATTCCATGGAAGACGGAGCTCTTAGCGGAGTTTTCTCATTCCGTAACCTTATCAACTTCCTGCTCGGATACGGATGGGCAGGCGTGTTGCTTTTTGATGATATTGAAAAACGCTGGCTGCTCCAGTTGTTGGCTATCGCAGTGGGTCTGCTGTTCGTGCTGGCATTCGTGTTCATGTTCCGTCAGGTCATGAAACTCTCACATGACGGCAGTTTCAAGATGAGTGAGACCGTAGGTCTTAAGGCCGATGTGTACCTGCGTATCCCTGCTGCCCGTTCAGGACGCGGCAAGGTGCAGATCAGTGTAAAGGGTTCAATCCACGAGATTGACGCCGTTACTGACAATGACGCAGAGATTCCCACCGGCGGTCAGGTTGAGATAGTTGAAGTTCTCGGCGATGACCTCCTTCTTGTAAAGTGATTAAAAGATTGAATAATAACAATTTAATACACAAGTTAAGTAATGAATTCAAGTAGTATTTCAATTCTCGTAGTGATAGGAGTTGTACTCCTTTTCATTCTGTTTGCAACAATCATCCGCCGTTACAGACGTTGCCCTTCTGACAAGATTCTGGTAGTTTACGGTAAGACAGGAGGCGGCAGTGCCAAGTGTATCCACGGTGGCGGTAAGTTTGTATGGCCCGTTATTCAGGACTATGCATATCTGAGCCTGACACCTATTTCCATAGATGCCAACCTGACCAACGCCCTGAGCCGTCAGAACATCCGCGTGGACGTTCCCTGCCGATTCACAGTCGGTATATCGACTGAGCCCGACAGCATGAACAACGCCGCTGAGCGTCTGCTGGGACTCACAGCCGATGAGATTCAGGAACTGGCCCGTGATATCCTGTTCGGTCAGTTGCGTCTGGTTATCGCAACCATGACCATTGAGGAGATCAACAGTGACCGCGACACATTCCTGGAGAATATCTCCAAGAACGTTGAGGTTGAGCTCAAGAAGATAGGTCTTCGTCTTATCAACGTAAACGTAACCGATATCAAGGATGAGTCAGGATATATCCAGGCTCTGGGTAAGGAGGCTGCCGCCAAGGCCATCAACGAGGCTAAGGTAAGCGTGGCAGAGCAGGATAGAAACGGTGAAATCGGTAAAGCCGAGGCCGTTAAGGAGACCCGTATCCGTACATCACAGGCCAACGCCGTAGCCGTACAGGGTGAGAACAACGCCAAGGTTGAGATTGCCAACTCAGACGCATTCCGTCGTGAGAAGGAGGCCGAGGCCAACCGTCTGGCTGTAACAGCTGAGAAGGTACAGCAGGCTAAGGCACTGCAGGATGCCTATATTGCTGAGCGTGACGCTGAAAACGCCCGTGCCGAGCGTGAGCGTTCAACCCAGCAGGCCAACATCCTGGTTGCCCAGCAGGTTGAGAAGGACCGTATAATCATAGCCGCCGAGGCTGAGGCTGAGAAACTCCGCGTAAGCGCCAAGGGTGAGGCCGATGCCATATTCGCCAAGATGGAGGCCGAGGCTAAGGGTTACTATGAGATCCTGACCAAGCAGGCAGCAGGTTATGACAAGATGGTACAGGCTGCAGGAGGTGATGCCGCCAAGGCATTCATGCTGCTCATGTCCGAGAAGATGCCGGAACTTGTAAAGACTCAGGTAGAGGCTATCAAGGGTATCAAGTTCGACAATGTAACCGTTTGGGATTCAGGCAACGGTGCCGACGGAAAGGGATCGACCGCAAACTTTCTGAGCGGACTCATGAAGTCTGTTCCTCCCATGTCAGATCTCTTTAACATGGCCGGTCTGAACCTGCCCGAGTATCTTGGCAAGAAGAAGGAAACCGATGCTCCGGAGGCTAAGGCAGAGGAGATTAAGGAAGACAAAAAGAAGAAGTAATCCTTAACTCTCAAGTTTAAAAAGCGCGCATCAGGGACTGTCCCTAATGCGCGCTTTTGTGTCATTATACTCATTTGTGAGTATGACGGGTTATTGCTGAAAGTGCTATTTTTGCACTCAGTTAGACTTGTTTTATATAAGAATATGGGTGTAAAAGCGTCTGAATATGTCCCACAGGACAAAATGAGGGACCTGATAGAAGACAACAATCTGATGTTGCTTGTAATCAGCCGTTTCGGAATTCAGTTCGGATTCGGTGACAGTACCATAAATGAGGTATGCCGTGAGAACGGTGTTGACTGCCAGACCTTTCTGGCCGTGGCAAACCTGATAGCAGGAAAGAACTATACCGCCTATACAGTTTCGCTGCCGGCTATCATTGAGTATCTAAAGCGTGCCCATACCTATTTCAGTGATTTCATCCTGCCCACCATACGCCGCAAACTCATTGAGGCCATCAACTGCAATGATGTGAATGACGTGGCGTTCCTGATTCTCAAATTCTATGATGACTACACCGTCGAGGTGCAGAACCACATGAAGTATGAGAATGATACCATATTCGTATATGTGGAGAAACTGATGCACGGACTGCCCACCGGAAAGTTCAACATATCCAAATACTCGGCAAGCCATGACAACGAATCCGAGAAACTCAAGGAACTCAAGGATATCGTCATACGTCATTACCGTCAGCCCAATAATGACCTTCTGAACTCAGCCCTGTATGATATCATCAACTGTGAGAATGACCTGATATCACACAGCGAGATAGAGGAACGTCTGTTTGTTCCGGCTGTAATGAAACTGGAGAAATCAGTATCCGCAGGTACTGATTTAGCGCAGGGAAGTGCATCGGACACAATACAGAGTGCCAGCGTGGCAGTGCTGAGCGACCGTGAGAAAGACATTATAAAATGTGTGGCCAAGGGTATGTCAAACAAGGAGATAGCCGATGCGCTGTTCCTGTCAATCCATACGGTGACCACCCACAGACGTAATATCACGGCCAAACTGCAGATACACTCGCCTGCCGGTCTGACCATTTACGCCATCATAAACAATCTGATTGATATTGCAGAGGTCAATCTGCAGTAAAGTCACGCGTATGCGTGCATACCACCCAGAATCAGGTTCACTCCGAAATAGGTAATTAGAACCGCGATGATGGCTGCAATTGAATAGGCATGGAAGAACCTGGGCCTGCTGAAACGTGACATGGTGCTGCTGTGAAGCATGGCGGCATAGATGAGCAGGGTTATAAGTGCCCATGTCTCCTTGGGATCCCAACTCCAGTAATTTCCCCATGAAATGTTGGCCCAGACGGCTCCTATGAATGTTCCTGTTGTCAGTATGAACACGGCGGGATAAAGAATCACCAGACTTACGTCACGAAGTTTGGCCGATGCCTCCAGCGGCATAAGCAGTCCCATTATACCTGTCAGGGCCACAAGTCCGAATAGCGTATAAGAAACCATCATGCAGAGCACATGGATGCTCAGAAGCGGTGACTGCAGTACCGGCATAAGGTGCGTAATCTGCGGGTTGGATCCTGCAAGTGATGCCACCAGCATGGTGAATCCGGCCAGGATGAATCCCATGGGCTGGATGACAGGGATACTGCGGTAAAGCGCTATCATGGCTATTGAGACGAGCCAGGCCATAAGCATCATCACCGAGTAACTGCCGGCAAACGGAGCGTGTCCCGATACATACCAGCGCAGTCCCAATACAAGCGTGAGGTAAGCCAACAGGGCGATGGATACAACCAGCAGGGAGTTGCTCATCCATGCAGGTGTCTTGCGGCCGCGTCCCATCATGATGCCGGTGATTACAAACAGTATCATTCCCAGTGTGATGGAGGCCATGAACGGAACCATCGGTCTGGATATCCTGTTGTAGAGCATCTCTGCGCGGAAATGTCTGGCAGAGGGCAGGACATCGGCGGCAACCTTATGCTGGTACTTGACTATCTTGTCCAGAATCAGGCTCACTTCGGCCCAGTTCTCTTTCTTTATGTCATCATGGATGAGGTCAATGGAACGGCGGATGAATACCCATGTGTCATAATCAAGTTCCTCGGGCAGCGGATCGCTCGGTGAGAACCATTCCACACGGCCGCCCTGCTGTACTGCAAGTCCGGTCTGTGGGTCAATCCTCAGGGGAAATATCCTGAAAGCCTTGCCCGATGCTGCCTGCATACGTATGGACTCTTTCTCGGTCTCTACCTGAGTGCCGCGGTCCTTGTTCTTGAGTTTGAAAGGGACCACGTTCCACCAGTCATACCAGAAGAGCCAGCCTGTAACCACCTGGGTGGAGGTATACCCCTGATAGCCGTTTTTGCCGTATGCCTTGAGGCTGTAGTCGCGGGTCATGGTCTGGAGCGGGGCAATACGGTCATTGTAGTATATGTGGAGTTTGTCAAACCGGGCCGATATGGTATCGGGCAGTACCGGGAGGTCATAATGGTCCCCGGATGCCTTTGCCGCTGCGGTTCCGGCAAGAAGGAGTATTATAATGACCGATGCCTGTTTGCGGAGATTGTTGACTGCCGTGCGGAAACCGGAATTCTTCTGGAAAAAGAATCCTATCATGGAGATAAGCAGCAGGACATAACCTGTATAGGTTAGGCCTACGCCCCACGGGTCATGGCTTACGGACAGCACGCTGCCTTGGCCGTCCTCATCATAACTGGACTGATAGAAACGGTAGCCGCGATACTTGAGAATGTTGTTCATGGAAATGGTATGATTGGCGCTGACTCCGGCATCGGGATCATCCAGACGGACGGTGCTGCTGTAATCGGATGCTGCGCGGGAGCCTTCATAGTACTCTATGCTGAACTCACGGAGAGTCAGGCTGAAAGGCAGTATCTGACGGAAACCCTCATCCGATACCCACTGGGATGTGGTCTCTCCCTTACGTATATGCATACGTCCCTGTTTGCCTGAGATCATTGTTACAAGAGCGCCGGCAAGGATAAGCACCAGAGCGATGTGAAGGAAGAAAACGGCCGGTTTCCTTATGGTCTTGCGTTTAATCAGGTAAATAACGCCCGATACGGCTGACACAGCCCAGAGTGCTATGAACACCGGGTTGTGATAGATCAATCGGAAAGCCTGCGTAGTACTGTACAGTTTCTCAATAACGGTGGCAGCCGCCATCATGATTATGATGACGACTGCTGTACCGAATGATAAGTATTTAAGTAGTTTCTCCCTTTTCATATTGACTGCTAAGTTAAATGGAATTGATGAATTCCACAACAGCGTCACGCTCTTGTTTTGACAGGTTATAGAATTTTTCTGTAGCACGGTATGCCTCGCTTTCCTTGCTGTAACCGTGCCACATGATGGCCTCTATTACGTTACGGGCACGGCAGTCGTGCAGGCGGTCATCGGCACCGGTGTTGGTAAGGGAAAGTCCGCGTCCCCAAAGCGGGGTGGTGCGGCACCAACTGCCGTGAATGCCGTTTTTCATGTAGAGACGATGCTGGATCATGTCAGTGTATGGCCAGATGGTCTGATCCTGATAACGGGGCAGTTCCTTGTCGGCAAGTACTGCCGGTTTCCAGTGGTTGTCATCGGTGGTCTGCCATGAGGGACGGTGACAGGTGGCGCAGCCTATGCGGTTGAACACCTCCTTGCCCAACTGCACCTCCTCACGGTTCAGGTTACGGGCACGGGGGATTGAGAGACCGCGGTGCCATACCATGAAATCGTAGTACTGCTCATCGCTCATATCTGCAGTGAAGTTATGCCACTGGTTGTCAAACTGGTTGGTTCCAGGATCAAGCAGGTGCAGAACGGCGTCACGGATGCCCTCATCGGTTCCGTCGGCATAGTAGGGTGATGTGGGATCGGCCTTGATGGCTGCTATCACATCGGGATTCTCTGACATTGCGGTTGCCCAGGCTGTTGTGGTGTAGAGTTTGGGGCGGTCGCTGCGGCTTACATTGGTGATGTTCCAGATTGCGTTGGCGCCTGCTCCGTCCTGGAGTGATGCGCGGGTCATGGCGTAAGTGAAACGCTTTACCATCTTGGTGCCGGCCGGTGCGGGGGTGCCGTCGGCAAACTGTCCGTCGGCGAGGGTGTACCATGCTGTGGGTGCAAAGTCATTGGCCTCCTTATCCCAGAATGCGGGGTTGAGTTCCACAAAACGGGCCTCGCGGCGGTACTGCTCACGGATGCTGTCCTGCGGTATGGCATCCAGCAGGCCGGATCCGATTATTCCGATGGTGGATTCCAGACGGAATGCCACTGCACCGGTCTCATAGGGAGTGGGCTTGGTGTTAAAGGCGCTCTCGGGGATGTTTACCTCGGGGTAGATGAGGCTGTACTCCTCGCCGTCGGGGAATTTCATGGGCAGGCCGCTCTCCATCTCGGTTACGGGAAGCCACTGAATATCTATCTTCTCCTCTTCAATAGGGGGCAGGAAGGGGTAGGTGGCTTTGGTCTGGGGCATTCCGGTGACTTCGGCTACATACGGACCGTCGTCGCTGTTCTGTCCGTCAACGGGATGATAGACTACAAGCAGATAACCGTTGCCGAAAGTGGCGCGGTACTCACTCTGGCGCTTGCCGTGGCCGTAACCGGGATGGCAGTCCAGGCAGGATGAACGCAGATAGGCCGGTCCGAGTCCCTTGAACGGAGCTGTGGCTATGGTGTACTTGCGCTCAAATGCGGCTTCACCCAGGTTGAATGCCATGCTGAGTCCCTGGGCTGTTACAGCAGGTGTCTCATCCTCATAGCATCCTGCAGTTACATTGTCGGTGGTTCCCAGTTCTCCGCCCGGATACCACTCGGCTGCACTGAAATTACCTACTGCCTGGCCCACGTATCTGGCGTCGGGCTCACGGGTATTGACGCTCTCCTTAATACCGCTATTGCCGTCGGTGCATCCGACGGCAACGATCAACCCAAGAACAAGGGCTGTACTTAATCCTTTTATGTTCATATCAGTTATTGTTTAACAATCCACTGTGCGGCTTTGTTAAGTTCTTCATCAAGTTCGTTTATGACATCCATGGCATCCTGAACGGCATTGTCGCGATAGATATGTACGAATGCACCCTTCTTCTGGCACTCTTTCAGGGCATTTACGGATTCGTTGAGTTTGGCCTGCAGGGCATCGGCTCCGTCATACTTGTAATTCTTGAGTATGTTGATGAGTGACTTGCTCTCAGGTGCGGTGGCTCCGGCCTTTCCGTAGAGAGAGTACTGGATGCTCAGTATGTTGTCTATGAAATCCTGGAATGATTTCTTGCTGTAGGGTGACTCTATGTAGTTGATATCCTCACCGCTGTGGGCGTTACCCATCTTTACGTTGGCAACCTCGTTGCAGATGTTGGAGCATCCGGCTACCAGAATTGATGAAGCAGTCTCCTGCCAGGTGGCGTAGGTACTGCCGGCCTGTGCTGCTCCAAGCATGTTCTCTCCGTATGTCTTATCTGAACCTGACAGTGTAACGGGAACCTCCAGTTCCTCGCAACGCTCCTGCCAGGCCTGGGGTGCATCGGGATTCCATGATACGCTCAGACGGTAGCAGTTGTCACGCAGGTCACCGGCTACTGCTGCTGCATAGAAAAGTTCCTGAGCACCTGTTACGGTCTTGCCGTTGAATGCCTCGTGGTCCTCATTTCCCTTCAGGGCATCTACTGTGCGGTTCTGTCCATCGCGGAACAGTATGAACTCGATACCGTGGAATCCAAGCAACTCGGCACCCAGTTTGGCCGATGCGTATGCTATTCCGTCCTCACCTTCCAGGGCAGCAACCTGCTCGGCGTTGCTCAGAGCGGTAGCCAGAGCCTCGACGTCAAGAGGCCATGTGTCAATGTGGGGATCAATTCCAAAATCAGTAGCGGCGCCGTACAGGAATGCCTCTGACTCCTCCCATGACTGGCGGGCCTGGAGGAATTTCTGGCAGATGGCATCAATTTCGGCCTGGGTGAGATCATCTACACCTTTCTCGGCGGCTGCGGCCAGAAGGTCATACAGTTGTGACGACTCGGCGGCAAGGTCGTTGTATGTAGAGTAAACCACACCGGGTACGTACTGCTCAACGGCAGCCTTGATGTCGTTCTCAAATGATGATGAATTCTCCTCTTTCTTTGAATCGTCGCAGGCAGTCAGTGCTATAGCGGCTACTGCCATTCCCAAAATGAATCTGTTCTTCATATTACGTTATGTTTTTATTTGAAAAATCCCATGTATGCTATACCTATTGAAACTGACGGCTCGTTGTTGTAACGGCTGTCGCGGAAACGCTCCGAGAACTCTGCCTTGACGGCAATCTGCGGTATCGGGAGCCAGTTGATGCCGGCTGCTATGCGGTGTACATCGGTAAAGGTGTAGTCCTGCTGGTCAGATGCGGGTATGTACGGATCGTAGTATTCGTATCGGCCAAATACAAATAGTTTTTCATCGGCCTTACCCAGAACATTGTAACCGGCCTCTCCGCCGTAGGTCAGGGCGGCTTTTCCTACAGGAGTCTTCTTGTAGGGAGCGTTGTTTGATGTCATGTTACGCTTTACGGTGCTTATGGTTACGGCGTCCGATACATAACCGTAATCGGCGTTTCCGCGGATTATCAGGTTGTCGGATTTGTAACTGAAGTCGAAACATCCTATTGCGGTGCGGCCTTTGATGTCTTTGTATCGGGTGTCTTTCATGTCGTTGGGAAACGAGTTGTGCATGCTGTTGCCGTAGTAGCCGCTCAGGCTAAGACGCAGGTTTTTGACGGACCGGTTGTCAATCCTGGCTGCAAAACCGTAGTTGTTGGCAACCTTGAACTCATAAGGTGATGCGGCACCGTATTTTACAAAGTTGTCGCGGTTGAACATGAAGGCGTCAAGTCCGGAGATTACCTGGAACTCATAGCGCCAGTTCTTTATCTCTCCCCAAAGGCCGATTCCGGTGTCGTGCCATGTGGAGGGCAGGATTGTGTATTCTCCCTCAGGACGGTAGACGGTAAAGAATTTCAGTGGCTCGTGGGCGTTGTTCAGGGCACCCACGGGTACGACCATGTGACCTATACGGATGTTCAGCCAGGGCTTGATCTCTTTCTGCAGCCAGAACTGCTCAAGTGCCACCTCGCCGCCTTTCTCAATTTCGGTTTCCCATTCGCCGGCCTCAGTGTACTCTTTCTCTACGGCACTGCCGGTACCGGTATGCTCAAACTCAATCTCGGTCTGCATGGACCATCCCTGACCGAAATCGTAACCCAGATATATTACGGCATGCGGTATGTCAAACCTACCGTGGCTGGGATCATCCTTGTATTTGGTGGGATTGGAGTATCGGTATACATTGTCACTGTAAAAATTCCTGCTCATGGCCACCTCGCCGTATCCTCCTATGCTCAAACGAGATTGGGATGTGTTTTCCTGCGATACAGCCGGTGTGGTTAATGCGGCTGTGAGTATCGGAAGTATAAATAATATTCTTTTCATGTAGCGTTATTTGACAGTGCAAAGGTCCTATATCGAGAGGTAAATGGCAATACTGATTTTTAGTGATATTTACCTGCTTGCTTTTTGCCGAAAAAAGGCATAATTTTGTGTTTTAGTAAATACGAATCAAAGAGACATAAGATGGACAAGAACATTGAAATGAACCCTAACCTGCTGGTGCGCTTTCTGGGCAAGCCTGCAAGTGAATTTACCTGTGCGGATATTATCCGCTACTGTCGCGAGAATGCCATACAGTTCATAAATCTGCACTACTGCGGATGGGACGGCAAACTCAAGACCCTGAACTTTGTGATCAACAGCGCCGAGCATCTGGAGAACATACTCCAGGCAGGTGAGCGTGTGGACGGCTCCAGCCTGTTCCCCTTCATCGAGGCCGGCAAGAGTGACCTCTATGTGCTGCCGCGTTACAAGACCGCATTCGTGAACCCGTTTGCCGATGTTCCCACGGTTGACTTGCTCTGCTCATACTTTGACCGCGAGGGCAACCAGTTTGAGAGCAGCCCCCAGTACATCCTGCACAAGGCTCACACCGAGTTCAAGGCTGTGACAGGTCTTGAGATGCAGGCCATGGGTGAGCTTGAGTACTATGTTATCTCTGAGGCCGAGGACCTCTATCTTACCCCTGATCAGCGCGGCTATCATGAGAGCGCTCCGTTCTGCAAGTTCCAGGACCTGCGCACCGAGGCCATGAAACTGATTGCCCAGTGCGGTGGTCTGATAAAGTACGGTCACAGCGAGGTGGGTAACTTTACACAGGACGGCAAGATTTATGAGCAGAACGAGATTGAGTTCCTGCCTACCGATATAGAGGATGCAGCCGACCAGCTGGTGGTGGCCAAGTGGGTTATGCGTCAGCTGGCTTACCAGTATGGTGTGACCCTGACATTCGCCCCCAAGATTACCGTGGGCAAGGCCGGATCGGGCATGCACGTACACTGCAAGTTTACACGTA
Organism: Bacteroidaceae bacterium; assembly: GCA_045534955.1. GTDB lineage: Bacteria > Bacteroidota > Bacteroidia > Bacteroidales > Bacteroidaceae > Colenecus. Next base: position 5,204 of record JAZSKR010000007.1, on the reverse strand, counting down.
ACGGACAGTCTGTAATGACCAAAAACGGAGAACTGACCGATGAGTGCCGCAAGGCTATTGCCGGTTACATGGTGGCCGGAACATCACTGCCTGCATTCGGTAACCCGCATCCGCTCTCATTCATGCGTCTGGTTCCGCATCAGGAGGCTCCCACATCACTCTGCTGGTCATTCTCCAACCGCAGCGCTCTGGTACGCGTACCGCTGGGCTGGCTCAAGCGCATGGATATGGCAGCCAAGTGCAATCCCCTTGAGAAGGCACAGGACAAGGATTTCAGCTACAAGCAGACATTCGAGTGGCGTGCCAGCGACGGCTTTGCCGATACCTATCTGCTCATGGCCGCACTCTGCTGCTCCGCCCGTCACGGATTTGAGATGCCCGATGCCCTGGCAGTGGCAGACAAGACTTACGTGGGTCTGGGCGTAAACATTCATGACGAGAAGAACCGCGCCGTGCAGGAGGCTCTGGAGCAGCTGCCCGGCTGCTGCGTGGAGGCTGCCAAGGAGTTGCAGAAAGACCGCGCCATCTATACCGCACGCGGTGTGTTCTCGGACAACATCGTGGATTACCTTATTAAATTCCTGACCGATTTCCATGACGAGACCCTGCGCAGTCAGCTGGACTCAAAGGGCCTGCTTAAATTGGTACAGGAGAGTATTGACAAAGGCTAATAGCCAACAGCCAATAGCCAAGGTTTTTATGTTAAGAGCGCAGCAGTGGAACAGCCAGATCTGGCTAAGCGGGTGGTGGAAAGCATCGGTCTCGCGCGGCGGTGATGCCAAGCGGGCGTTGCTGGCCAAGGTGTTCACCCACAATCTGGACATTTTCCGTGACGGCGCCTACCGCACGGAGACTGACCGGGTTGTCACACTGCCCGTGAGCGGAGCGTTCATAGAGGACTCTGAGATGTTCTCAGCGCCCATCAAACTCAAAAATGATACAAAAGGGGACAGTCCCCTTTTGTATCATTTTGACGTTTTGAATCAGGATTGCATTCTGGCCACGCGGGATCTGGTGGAGCAGGGGTACAATCCGGCTTTGCTCAATATGGCCAGCCTGTATCATCCCGGAGGCGGGGTGCTGCAGGGCTCCAGCGCTCAGGAGGAGGATTTGTGCCGCCGCAGTACGCTGGCAATATCGCTGTACCAGTTCTCTCTGCCGGGAGGCCGATATGGTGACCTGGCCGATATGGTGGGCGTTAAACGGCGTGCCGAGCGATACCCTATGGATAATACTTACGGCGGTATCTACAGTCCGGGCATCACGTTCTTTAGAGGCACTCGTGATGAGGGCTATGTGCTGCTGGAAAAACCGTTCCAGGCTGCGGTGATATCGGTGGCATCACTCAATTACAACCCCAAGCACGGGCACAACTCATTGGATGCCAACGGCAACATTCCGGAGGCCGATAAGCTCGTGCTTAAGGAGAAGATACGCACCATACTGCGCATCGGCATACTCAAAGGGCATGACAGCCTGGTGCTGGGCGCTTTGGGTTGCGGGGCGTTCTGCACTCCGCCTGCACAGATGGCGCGTCTGTTCCATCAGGTTCTGGACGAGGAGGAGTTCCAGGGTCGGTTCAGCAAGATTGTTTTTGCAATCATAGACTCACCGTCAAGCAATAATTTCAAGCCATTCCTTAAGGAATTCAGTAAATAAAGGACTATGTCGTTTTCAAAAGAAGTTCAGGCTCTGCAGTTTCTGCCGGTAAAAGGTATAGTGAATGCCCGTGACCTGGGCGGTTATGTTACGGCCGATGGCCGTACCGTGCGTTCCGGCAAACTTATCCGCGCCGCTTCTCTGGCCGATGCCACCGCTGCCGACCTTAAGTACTTGCAGCAGATTCCGGTTACCAGGGTCATTGATTTCAGGCAGGATTTTGAACTTTCGGGACGTGAGGATAGGATTATTTCCGGCGCTGAGTATGTGCGCATTCCTATAAACAGCAACGGCAATGCGATGGATGATGAGGAGGCCTTGGGGATAAAGAAACAAAAGCAGTTCAATGTCAGGAAACTGATAATGATAGCTGCCTTCAACAAGAAGGCACAGCAGGTGGCCCGTGACCTCTATCCCAATATGGTCACACTTGAATCATGTCAGAAACGGTTTGCCAGGTTCCTGCGAATACTGATCGAAAACCCCGATGGTGGAGCTGTATTCTTTCACTGCACACAGGGTAAGGACCGCACCGGTCTGGCATCGGCCTACATTCTGGCGGTCCTGGGTGTGGACAGGGAGACGATAATCGCCGATTTTGATGCAACGAATGCAGTCTACGCTAAGGATGTAAGGCGTCTGTCACGCCGCGTCCGTTTCATGGGCGGCCGCGAGGATGAGCTGAGTGTGGTCCAGGCGTTCATCGGCGCCAATACCGGTAATTTTGTCAAGACACTGGACCTGATAGACGCTCAGTACGGCTCAATGCAAAACTACCTGAAAGGTCCGCTTGGCCTCTCAGACACCGACATCGCCACCCTCCGTGAAAGGTATTTAAAGTGACGCAAAACGAAACGACCCCTTTGCGTCAAAGCATAATTATGGACTACGAGAAGATAAATCTAGAAGAGTATGTAAAGACCGGCGAAGGCGGTCAGGGCGTGGCTTATACCCACAAGACCGAAAAGCGCCTTGCCAAGTTGTACAACCCCGGTTTTGAGGCCGATGTGGCCGTAGAGGAGTTTGGTGCAGCGCAGGCGATGTATGATCTGGGAGTCCCCACGCCCCGTCCCTACAGGCTGGTAACCGATGGCGAGAGGGTAGGTGCCGAGTATGAGCTGATTGAAGGCAAGCGCTCGTTTGCCCGTATCATATCGCAGGAGCCCGACAGGATGGAGGAGGTGAGCCTTACTTTTGCCCGCGTGGCCCGCGATCTTCATGCCGTCAAGGCCGATACCTCCAGGCTGCCCTCCATGAAAAAGAGAATGCAGGATTTCTATCACAAGGATGGTGTTGTGCCCGCATTTCTAAGAGACAAGGTGCTGCCTATTCTGGATACCATACCTGATACTCCTTATTGTCTGCATGGTGACATGCAGATAGGTAATATAATTACCGACATGCGCCGTAACCTGTGGATTGATATAGGTCAGGCCTCATATGGTACTCCCGAATGGGATATTAGCCTGTGCTGGCGTATCAGTCAGATTGCAGATCCGGTGCGCACAGACCAGCTCTTCCATCTTACACCAGAGCAGATGCAGCAGCACTGGAATATCTTTGCTCCGGCCTATTATGACATCGCTCCACAGGAGATGGGCTTAATAATACGCAAACTCCTGCCTTTTGCCGCCATCAAATCGGCCTACATGTATTACCTGACATTTCATCAGCCAATGGCCGACGATATGGCTCACCGCCTGTCGGACTCAATGCTAATTTAATCAGTGTCCTCTAGCTCAAACAGGGCCTCGATTGTGACACCGAACACGCGGGCCATCTTGAGTGCAAGCACGGTTGAGGGATTGAACTTGCCTTGCTCTATGGCCACGATAGTCTGGCGGGTGACGCCGGTCTTATCGGCCAGCTCCTGCTGCGTCATGCGCACGCGGGCGCGCTCCACCCTAAGGTTATTCTTCATCGTTCAACTCCCTGTTTTGTTTCCACAAAGATAACTTGAAAAACAGTACATAGTATCCTATGAATGCGGTCACTCCCGTAAACATACCTGTAATATGGGTCACATACGCGTATGATAACGGAGCAGCCAGTCTTTGTACAAAAGACAGGGCAATGAATCTGATTGCCAGAACTATGATGTACAGGATTACTATCCTTGGCAAGACCTGATGACGTGTCTCAACAATCCTTTCATCCTCCTGTTTCTCCTGTGAAAGTGCCATTAGGGCAAAAGCGATGGCTAGAAAGAAGGAGAGTAAAGCCGATGGGACTAGCATACTGTTAAAGAGTCTGAGTTTGTAATTCTCTACAAGACCTTCAATTTGAGTTGGCTGGAAGGTAAATACTGAATTCAGCAGAAAAATAAGGAATAGGGCAATTCCAAAAACAAATATGGCAAATCCAATCTTCTGCCACTTGTGGTCAAGCAAATGATACTTTTTCATAATTACGATACTTTAATAGGTTCTTGATGCCACAAATGTAAATAATAGATTACATTGTGGCAATAAAACAAGACATAAAGTATGTTAAAGCAGACTTTTAGTGACGCAAAACGCGCTCGGCCCGAAGGGACGCTTTTACCAAGCGAAGCGACTAAAAGAAACGACCCCTTTGCGTCACTTTACGCTGCGGATCTCTTTGCCAAACGGGAAGATTGATCCGAGGGCGATCCTGAAGTGCATCTGTCCGAACGGGAAACCGATGACGGTGATGGTGAACAGCAGTGCCAGAACAAGATGGAAGGCTGCAATCTCCCACCATCCGGTCAGGATCCACAGAACGTTGAATCCGGTGCTCAGACATCCGGGCTGGCCGGGCTTATCGGCCATCTCACGACCGAACGGCCACAGGCAGAATGATCCGATTTTGATTATCTGAACTCCGAACGGGATACCAATTATGGTTATACAATAAAGGAATCCTATCAGATAATAGACGAATGCCGTTGCAAAACCGCCCAGAATAACCCAAAGGATATTGCCCAATGTCTTCATATTTGCAATGTTTTTTATTAGTCTCACAAATGTAGTAATTTTGCGGCATGGAAAGAACACTTGTTATATTAAAGCCCTGCACTATACAGCGTGGGCTTATCGGAGAGGTAATATCACGGTTTGAAAAACGCGGTCTCAAGCTTGTGGCCATGAAGATGCAGCAGCTTGATGCCGATATCCTGCGCAAGCATTATGCGCACATGGTGGAGAAACCTTTTTATCCTATTATAGAGAAGTCGATGATGGCGGCTCCCGTGGTTCTGTGCTGCTGGGAGGGCATTGACGCTGTAAGCGTGGTGCGCGAGATGGCCGGCGCCACCAACGGCCGCAAGGCGCAGCCCGGCACTGTGCGCGGTGACCTGTGCGTCAGTCATCAGGAGAACATCATCCACGCATCGGACTCACTTGAAACAGCTCAGGCTGAGCTGGCCCGATTCTTCAGTCCCAGTGACTACTGCGACTACCCGTCACCCCTGCTGGACTACCTCTACGCCCAGGACGAGCTCTAAGATGATACCATTGGGGACGGTTCCGTTTGGTACCGTTTTGCGCAAAACGGTACCAAACGGAACCGTCCCCAATGGTATC
>JAZSKR010000003.1:0-80026 GCA_045534955.1 Bacteroidaceae bacterium | reverse complement strand
TGTTCGTGAGGGCGTAGCCATCATGTGGAAGGAGGGCGTTGACGTATCTATCACAGGTAACTCAACCAACCCCACACGTTTCCAGCACCCCGTTGCAGGTACTTACAAGAAGGAGCGTGTTCTGGCCGGCAAGCCTTATTTGTCAGTAGCATCAGGTGGTGGTACAGGCCGTACCCTGCATCCCGATAACATGGCCGCAGGTCCCGCTTCATACGGTATGACCGACACCATGGGTCGTATGCACTCTGACGCTCAGTTTGCAGGTTCTTCATCAGTTCCCGCACACGTTGAGATGATGGGTTTCCTGGGCATCGGTAACAACCCGATGGTAGGTTGCTCAGTTGCTTGCGCCGTTGACGTAGCTCAGGCTCTCGCTTCAAAGAAGTAAAATAGTACAAAAGGGGACAGACCCCTTTTGTATCATTTTGAATAAAAAAGACCGGCTCGATTGAGTCGGTCTTTTTTATTAGTCAACCAGACAGGCGTCCAGTTCTTTCTTTATGTAGGCCTTGTCCAGATTCTGGCCGATGAATACAAGTTTCTGCATCCTGTCACCGTAGGTCTCGTCCCAGTCGGCGGCCAGGGTGGGATCGGATCGGAGCATGTTGGCCAGTTGGTTCTCGGGCATGGTGGCGTACCACTGTCCGGCGTTCTTGAGTGACATCTGTTTGCCGGCCTGCTCAAAGAGGTAGCATATGTCAAACTCATCGGTAAAGTAGCACATTCCCTTGGTGCGGATAACGCCCTTGGGCCACTTCTTGGATACGAACCAGTCAAAACGGTTCAGGTCCATAGGCCTGCGCGCGTAATATACATAGGTGCCGATGCCGTATTCCTCAACCTCACCGCCCTCGTGATCGTGATGATGATGGTGCTCATGGTCATGGTGGTGATGATGCTCATGCTCATCGTGATCGTCATCATCATCATCGTCGTCATCGTCATGATGGTGATGATGCTCTTCTTCCTGGTGTTCAAGTTCATCTCCACGTTTCTCTATCTCGTGGATCCAGGTGGCGCTGGTGGCTACCTTCTCAAAGTCAAACATATCGGTATTGAGAATATTCTCCAACTCTATATCGCCGTAATCGCACTCCAGTATGCGGGCGCGGGGCTGCAGGGCACGAACCACCTTGCGGATGCGAAGCAGTTCCTCGGCACTGACCTCGGATGCCTTGTTGAGCAGCACGATGTTGCAGAACTCTATCTGCTGGATTACCAGGTTCTCAAGGTCCTCATCACCTATGTTCTTCTTTACCAGGTCATCGCCGCAACCGAACTCGTCACGTATGCGCAGGGCATCGACAACGGTTACAATGCAGTCCAACTGCGGTACACCGTCCTTGGTATATTTGGGATCCATGCGCGGTATGGACTCGATGGTCTGGGCTATCGGACCGGGCTCACATATTCCGCTGGCCTCAATCACGATATAATCAAAGCGGTGCAGGGCGATAATCTGGTGCAGTTGCTCCACAAGGTCCATCTTGAGGGTGCAGCATATGCAACCGTTCTGCAGGGCTACCAGACTGTCATCGTTCATGCCTACCACGCCTCCCTGCTGGATGAGGCTGGCGTCAATGTTTACCTCACCTATATCATTAACTATTACCGCAAACTTGATGCCTTTGCTGTTGCTCAGGATACGGTTGAGCAGAGTCGTCTTACCGCTGCCCAGATAACCGGTGAGCAGCAGGACCGGAGTTTTATCGTTCATAATTCTAAAAGATGTAATCTAATACCATGTAAAGACCGAAGTCACCGTCTCTTTTATCAAAAGGTATGCCAAACGTTACGGACGGGATGAAATTGTAGTCTATTACAAGTTGACCGCCGATACCCCATGCCATATGCAGTTCACGGGCCTTGTCCAGAAGCGATGAGCGGTACTGATCATACGGGACGGCTGTCACATTGTCAGCAGCATAGAATGCCTGTGCCTGACGCTCAAAACGGAACGGACGGATTACAGCACCGGCATCAAAGAACGGACTGAGAACGCCGAATACCCTACGGCGGAGTATGTTGACATCAAAGACGCGGGTGCGCAGTTCAAAATTACCCCATGCATAATCATCGCCCACTATGCGGTTGTAGAGTATTCCGCGCAGGGTGGTGGCGCCGCCCAATCCGTCGGAGGGCTTGAAATGGATCATGTATGACTGGGTGTAGAAGGGCTGGTTGCCGGCTATGGTGCCCTGATAAGCCAGGCTGTAGGCCAGAACCAGACGCTCTGTGGCCAGACTCAGGTATTGACGGAACCTTGCCGCCACTTTAAGATAGTCATATCCGGTCTTGAATATATCGGGTGCCCAGGCCAGGTTTATATCGGCATAAATACCGCGCGACGGGGTGGCTTCTATGTTACGGGTGTCATATTTGAGACCTGCCTGGAACTCAAATACATCGCCGCCGTCGGATTCGGCATCCTCAATAAGACCCATGCTGCGGTACTTGCGGAACAGGGTGTTGGTATGGTCATATCCCTGCCAGTTGAGTTCCTTTATCCAGTAATGCCAGTATGAGAATTTTGATGTCCAGTCCAGATAAGTCCCCAGAGGACCGCTGAATTCCAGACGGGTGTTGAGGAATATGCGGTCAAGGCTATAATATGCTATGCCCTTTTCACGGTTGCAGTTAAGGTCACGGTCATAATCATTGACGGCGCCGTTGAATCCGTAAAACCAGTAAAGGGGATTGTCATCAAGATAGGCCTTGAAAGAAGTACGTATGCCGGGTATGAGATACTTGGAGTCATACTGTATCATATAGTAACTGGCATGCTTGGTGTAGGCCAATGCTTCCAGACAAAGCCTGTGCTTGTAGTTGGGGTAGAGTCCGCCGTAATAATTCAGGTCTATTATTCCGCCTACCATCAGACCGAAGTCGGAGTCATAGGCTAAGGATGGTATGGGGTTTACGGACCAGCCTTGTTTTACTGTGGGGTCATCGTCGCCATCGGCCCATACACTCATGGATATGAGTATGGTACACAGGACTGTTGCGGAAAGGCGGCGAAGCATGGAATCAGAACAGGTAGTTGAAGCCTATATTTGTCCAAAGTCCTGTTCCGTCATTATTGTCAAACGGCTTGCCTCCCTCAAATGAAATGACCATGTTATGGTTCATTACCAGTTTGATACCCAATCCGGCAGTGAAATGGGGCTTGGATTCGTCGCCCTGATACATGCCGATGGCGGCTTTCTGCTCGTCAAGACGGTAGGGCTGGATGATCTTGCCCAAGTCAAAGAACGGGTTGGTGGCTATCTGCCAGTTCTGGTTTATGAACTTGAAGTCATAGATGCGCCATCTGAGTTCGGTGTTGAGCATCAGGAATCCGTCGCCGAGCACACCGTTGCGGTTGAGTCCTCTTACAGATGCGTTACCGCCTAAACCTTCGGTGTACATCTTGCGGAAGAACATGCTGTTTATGTTATTGGTAAAATAGTAGGGTATCTCTCCCCAGAATTTGGCCTGGACCAGAGCGCGGTATGCAAATGTAAGCCTGTCTGAGAATATGGGCAGGTACTGGCACAGGCTCAGGTGAACGCCCAGGTTGCTGTATCCGTTGCCGTCAATCAGATCAGGGGCATAAACCAATGAGAGTTCTATGTTCTCACCTCTGGTGGGGTCACTGTCATGGTTGCGTGAATCATAAACAAGGCCGGCGCGGAGTTGTGTCACGTTACCGCCGTTCTTCTCATCGTCGCGGATAAGACCTTGGGCCATATAGGCGTCAAAAAGAGTCATCTGACCCTCATATTCCTTAAGGCTCAGACGGTCTGTCTTTATGTGATAGAAGGCTAAACCTGCTGCCCAACTCAGATTGCCGGTTATGGTCTTGCGTACGCTGGCCAGGGCACGGAACTGATTGCGGGACATGAAGTTGTAACCTGACTTGGTGCCCTCGGGAAGTCCTGTCGGGAATATGATGTCGGGGTCGAACTTAGTGGCATAGCCGTTGTAACCGTAGAATCCGAACTTGGGTGCGTTAAAGTAGGTTATGTCAAAGAAAAGTTTGCCGTCAGGAATGAGAGTCTTGAAATCTCCGTATGTGCGCAGTATGCTGGAGCCTTTTGTGTAGGTCGATGCCTCAACGTTGATCTTATAGTCATACTGGGGGTAGTTGGTGCCGTTGCCGTAGTTGAAGATGTCACAGCACAGACCGTACTGGAAACCCAGGTCAGAGTCAAAACCCACTACCGGAAGAGGTCCGAAATTCCATCCCGTCTTGATTATCTCTTCTTTCTGAGCCATAGCAGACAGGGACAATGACAATGCGGCCAGAAGCAAACAGTTCTTTTTCATAACAAATGTGAGGGTTAATAATGAAATGGAATGATTTACTTGTTCTTGACTTTCTTGCGGATCAGGTCATAACTGAGCGTGATACCGGCACCGGTGGGACCTAACCAGCGGAAGATCATGTTACGTCTGATGAACAGGTTGGGAGCATCATACCATTCATAGTAGTATTTGCCCTGGAACGGGTTACCTGCATCATACGGATCATACAGCGTTACGTATACACCGCCCTTGATGAAGAATTCCAGTTTCCATCTGGTGTCGGGCTTCTTGCCGAGCGGCAGTACATAACCGTAACCCAGACCGCCTCCAAAGCCTTCACCCTGGAATCCGTGACCGGAATAGCCGTCAAAACATATATCAAACAGGTTGACACCTGCGTATGCCGAGAGATAGTGTCCGGAGTGGTTGGATGCCTTCTTGAAATATCTGCGGGCTTCCAACTGAAGATTGAGTATCTCAAAGCACTCATGGTTATCCTTGGCCATATGCCATGGGAATTCATACTCTCCCAGCAGTGTCCATCGGCCGTCCTCTGTGGGATACCATTCGGCTTCTACATTATAGATAGGTGCCCATCCCAGGTCTTTCCTGAAGAATCCGTAGTAGGGCAGGTTGGTCTTTACTGCAAGCACGGGACGTTTGCGCTCCGGCGGTGTTGAATCGGGCTCCTCAAATACATGAGGCTCGGACTGAGCCGGTGCGGGGCCGATGGTATCGGGCAATACAGGGCTGGTCTCCTCCACATAAGGAACCAACGGCGGCATGTTGAAGGCCGTAACGGGCTCGACGGTATGAAGGACATATATACCTGTATTTCTGATGACGGGATAGTAGTACTTGAGCAGGTATGAGTAGAGGTTGCCCAGTTTTGACTGACTGCCCAGATTGTTCTTGAGCCTGGACTTCTTGGTGGCCACGCTCATGGTGGGGGAGTCAATGATATCCAGAATCTTGGTCCTGTTCTTCTCCGTCAGGTTGGGGTCCTGTGCAACATACATCGAGAGGTTCTCCCAAGACTCGGTCACCGTGTTGAGCGATATCCTGTCCTTGAGTTCGGGGAAGTGCAGGTTCATGTATTCCAGGATTACCTGTGAACGGTGCTCGGTCAGCCACTCGTTACGTGCCAGACCACCGTCAGGTGATGACTGGGCGATAATCTCAACGGCTGCAACGTTCTCTATTCCCAACGAGTCGAATACCCTGTGCAGATGTTCCAGGGATTTGCCGTTGTCCATGTAATCAAAATCCAGGTCTGCTTTGTTCTGTCTGAAGTGAACCTCGGTGTAATCGGCATCGGCATATGTGCTGTCTGATTCGGGTACCGGCATAATGCGCTTTACCGTGGAGTCTCCTACCTTAAGCAGGTTTGAACCCATGGAACGGCTCTGTGCATATGCAGGGCGCGTCATGGTGCTCAAGATTGCCACAACCAGCGTTAGAATAACAAATAGAGTTTTTGTCCTTTGGCCTCTCATTATATGCGTGCGTACGCGAATTCAACTTGCAAATTTATAACAAATTTGTTATTAAATGCTAACTTAGCGGCCAAATAATGGCTTATAGATGCGTAAAAGTGACATTTTGAATGGATTCGGACTGAAAATCCGGCTGGTTGCACTGGTTTTTCTGCAATATGCGGTGTGGGGTGCCTATCTTATTTCGATAGGCCGATACCTGGCTCAGGCGGGTCTGGGCAGTCAGATCAAGTGGTTTTTTGCTGCCAACGGCATAGTGTCTCTGTTTATGCCTGCGCTCGTGGGCATCGTTGCGGACCGTTTCATACAGGCCCAGAGAACACTTTCAATATGTCATCTGCTGGCAGGCGGATTCATGCTGTCGGCCGGTTTTTACTGTTCCGCTGCAGGACAGCCTGAATTTGCGCCGCTGTTTGGTCTGTATGCCATGAGCATAGTTTTCTTTATGCCTACCGTAGCACTTACGAATTCGGTCTGTTACAGCATTATCGGTCAGGCCGGAGGAGATCCGGTAAAGGATTATCCTCCAATCCGTCTGTTTGGAACGGTGGGCTTTATCTGTAGTATGCTGGCTGTAAACTTTATTTCCATAGATGGTATAAGTATGCAGAATTCCTATACACAACTTATACTGTCGGGATTCCTGTCACTGGCACTGAGTCTGTATGCACTAACTCTGCCGTCTTGTCCTACCGCGGGTGCAGGTGCCGGCCGGAGCCTGAGGGAGGCGCTTGGATTGAATGCCTTCAGTCTGTTTAGAGTAAGGCATATGGCCGTGTTCTTTGGCTTCTGTATACTGATGGGTACGGCACTTCAGATTACCAACGGCTATGCCAACACGTTCCTGGGTTCATTCTCTTCAAACCCGGTTTATGCCGATACGTTCGCGGTAAAGAATTCCAACGCCCTGTTGTCACTGTCGCAGATATCCGAGACGCTCTGTTTTCTGCTGGTTCCGTTCTTTATGAAAAGGTTTGGAATAAAGAAGGTTATGCTTATGTCCATGACGGCCTGGGTGCTCAGGTTCGGACTGTTCGGGGTGGGCACTCCGGATATGCCCGGAGTGCTGCTTTTTGTGCTTAGCTGTATCCTGTACGGAATAGCGTTTGATTTCTACAATATAGCCGGATCGCTCTACGTGGAGCAGAATGTGGACATGAGCATAAGGGCAAGTGCCCAGGGACTGTTCATGATGATGTCAAACGGTGTGGGTGCCACTATAGGTCTGATGGGTGCCGGTGCGGTTATGGACCGTTATGTGTTCAGGGCGGCAGTCGCTGACTGGAGCCGGGCGTGGTTTATATTCGCCGGATATATGGTGGTGGTCACACTGCTGTTCGCAGTGTTCTTCAAAGATTCAAAAAGTAAGAAAAATTCTTAAGAAAGCCGTGTAAGTACGGCGCGGTAATAAGCAGGGGTGACCGTGATGGTCTTGCCCGACGGATGGTCGAGCGTGATGGTAAGGCGACCGTGCTCCTTGCCGTATCGGACTATCTTGGCTGTGTTGACCAGGAATGAGCGCCGGCAGCGTACAATACCCGTACCTTCAAGATCCTCCTCAATCTTCTGAGTGCTGCAACGCAGCAGATAACTTGAAAGTTTGCCTTCCAGATCGTAAAATATCTGTACGTAGTTGTCCTGTGACTCTATGTAGAATATGGAATCCTCGCTGAGTGACATCTTGTGTTTGCCCTGGCTGTCGCGGAACTGGATGAGCCGGTGTGCGGATTCCATGGTCTCCCGCTTATGAGTGACCTTGAAGAGTTCCAACTCCTCTTTCTTAGCCTTGTACTGGGCGTAGAACCATACGATGGTGTAGGGGATGGCCAGAATCAGTGCAACACATGACGGTATGCGAATGAGTAGCCGGGGCAACTCTCTTGACAGACCTAACTTGAAGCATACCGTAAACAGATAATACTCTATGGCAATTACCAGAAACTCCAGAATGTGCCACAAAAGGAAGCGCTTTACAGTGATGCTGTGAACTGTACTCAGACCTGACAGCAGTAACTTGCTCATGATTAGGGTGGGGACTGCAACCAGGTAGAACAGCACGGTGACTCCGGCCTGTTTCCATGAACCGAACCCGAACCAGGTGGTATTTGAGAACGGCTGGTACAGTGTCATGAAAAGCATGGAAAAGAGAGCTACAAATGCTACGGTCTGAATGAGGAACCGCTTCTGTAGCATCAGTTTTGGAACCGTGTTGTCAGTGTTTTTTGTCATCGGGACGCAAAGATACATAAACAAAGCAGGCTGTCCAAATTTGGGACAGCCTGCTTTTATCAGGATTCCGGTTGTTATCAGAAGTAGAACATCATGAACAGTTTGCCGCCCAGATTCTCGGTTCCGACATGGAACTGGCTTGAAGCGGGGCGCATGAGTTCAGTATGAGTCTCAACCTGAGCGGTTGTGGGGTTGTAACCCTCTGACTTGGTGTATGAACCCTTCTCAAATCTCTCTGCTATCAGAAGTGAAACCTCACCGCCGAATGAGAGCTGAGGTACTACAAAATACTCAACACCAAGCCTGCCGGCAACACCAGCCAGTACTGTGCATGCGTATGATTCAGTAGCGTATGTCCTGGTCCAGTATCCTACGTTTGCGATTTTGGGAGCGCTGGGGAAACCGCCGGGAACGTTGTTGTATGCTGTACGAGTAGGAATCTGGTTGGCATCAGTCAAAGCGTTTCCGTAACTGAACTGGTAACGCTCCTTCTCAACGCCGAATACTACATCACCACCAAAGTAACCCTGGATACGATTCTTACCTTTGCGGAACTCGATACCTGCTGCCAGAGAGTAACCTGCTCTGTTGAACTTATTGAGGTCCTGAACCTTGGCTTCGGAAAGAGGGTTTGATTGGGATAGTATTGGCGCGTCATCCCTACTGTATGAGTAAGTCTTGGTAACATCCTTGTTGATACCTACATTAACACGCAGTGCGGTGGTCTTGTCAAGCATATATTTACCCATGATGGATATGCCTGTGATACCGAAAGGATCCTCACCGCCGAACTGACCCAGACCGTTACCGACGTCACCATTGGCAAGATTGCCAAAGAAACTGTAAACGGGCTGCATGTCAATTCCTACTGCCAGATCACCGGCCTTGGGCAGGTAATCTTTGTCTTCCTGAGCTGTCAGGACTCCCAGGGGGAGCACTGACAGAATCAGAAGAGATGTTATTTTCTTAATTGTCATAACTAATCGTTTTTAATGTTTGAGTTAGAATGACAGATTACTTATCAACATCATACTTGCTGGCCCAATCATACTGAGTCCATTCGGGATCGGTCTTGTATGCACCGTTCGGAACAAATATCAGTTTGAATGAAGGCTCCTTAACTTCATAAACGTTTCCGGTAGCCGACTTGGAGATGTTGGATGTGATGTTGGAAGCATACTGATACTTGCCGCTAAGGGTGATCTTCGAAGCTGCGCTTGAAGGATCAGTATAGTGGATGAATGATGTGCTCTCAATTTCCTTGTCCAGAGAGATGCTTATACTCAAGTCAGAGGGTGCATCAGCATCTGTAATCTTAACCGGGAATGAGAATGAACCGCTTGATGATGTGGAAGTCTTGAATGTTCCGATTGTACCAACAGTTACGCTGATAAGTCTGTTGGGGCTGGCTTCCCATCCGGGAACATAGGTAAGACCGTCTTTCTTCTCATATGCCTGATGAACATAACCCTTGATGGTGAGTGTGGTCTTGGCATCGAGCGGCCAAACCTCCCAACCGGCAAGTGCGCCGGTGAATTCAGTTGCGTCGGTAAGTTTCTTGACTGTGTAGTAACGTGTACCCTTGTCATTCCAAGCTGCACCGGCTTTCTCAAGGGTATTTCCTACCTTTGACTCGTAAACGCCTTCCACAAGCTCTACGGTTTCAGTTCCTACCTTACGGTAATGTTTGAACTTCTGGCCGAGTACCTCTGTTTTGATTTCGTCATTAATCCAATTAACAGTCTCATCATCACCGGAGAATTTCTGCCATACCGGGATTGAGAATGTACCTTCGTTGTCCGTAGCGGCTACATAGTATGTTGAACCAATCTGGATCTTTACGGGGAACTTCTTGGCAGCCTCGAATGTACCTACGCGGAAACCGCTCTCTTCGGCTATTCTGACTGTACCTGTAACGTTGGCATCACGAACAAAACGTCCGTCAACATAGACCCATCCGGCAATGTACTGGAAGTAGTCTTTCCATTGTGCGAATTCATCTTCTGTCGGGTCATAGCCTTTCGGCTTGAATGTGTAGTATACTGTTCCAAGGTCATTCCACTGAGCATCGCCGGGCTTGATCTTCTCACCGGTGTACTTACCTTCAATTATATTGAACTTGCCGGTAGGATCAACAAAGTGCTTGAAGTCGTCAACAGTGATGGCTGTGGCAGAAACACTGAGTGTGGTCTCATCACCTACGTTCTTAAGAGGAACATTGAACTGGAATGTACCTGTGCTGTTGGCAAGAACAGAAACGGTTGTTGAGTATACGGAGAGCTTTACAAGCTGGCCCTTGGCGGGCTTGTACTCGCCGGTCAGATAATCGGTCTCAACAGCCAGGTAAGCCTTACCTGTAGCCTTGATTGACTCCTGATAGAGAACATCTTCATCGGTGGTCTTGATGAACCAGCCTGCCAGGTCATCATTGAATGTGTCGGGCTTGTGCTTTACATCTGTTGATTTAACATACATGTATGTGGTACCAAGATTGTTCCATGCAGCCTTGTCTTCCTTGTTCAGGTATGCAGTAGCCTTTTTGGTGTACTTGACTGAAAGAAGCTGTGTGGCATCATCGTTGTACTTGGGATAGTGTACATACTCGTTGGTTTCATATGAACTTGATGAAACTGTAAGGGTGGGCTGGTCATGCTCATCCTTAAGAGGGATCATAAAGTCAAATGCGCCGTTTGCCTTGGTCTTGATGGCGAATTCACGGGCAGGTGTATCATCGGTGGTTACCTCAACAATGCGTGTCTGAGGCTGATATTCACCGATACCGTATGAAGTCTCCACAGAGAACAGGATGTTACCCTTAACCTGTACCGGCTGGTCAAACTCTGCGCTTCTGTACCATCCAATCAGATTATTGTTCCACTCAGCCTGACTCTCTGAAGTTGCAGGAGTATACTTGAAGAAGAAATCACCAAGCTCGTACCACTCGGCTCCCTCCTTCTTGATTTGGGTCTTGTCGTCGTATTTACCCTCGCGGAGAACAATCTTCTTTGATTTTGAATCGATGAATTCAAAAGGCTGAACCTCATCGGCCAGTTTTACACTGAAGTCTATTGCATTGTCATCCTTAACGGGGATATCTACACTGAAGTTACCCTGAGCGTCGGTAATTACGGTGAAACCGTTCTTGTAAGGATCACTAGTTGACGAAATAACGATGGTCTGAGGTTCGTTACGGTATGCGCCCTCGCCGAATGATGTCAGATAAGGCATGTAAACCTTACCGGTCAGAGTGGCGGTCTTGGAGTATGACTCATCGAAACCTGTCATACCGGCGGCCCAACCAACCAGTTTGTCATCCCAGTTGTCGGGTTTGGCGTTAGCTGCATCGGTTACACCTGCATTGTAGTAAGGTGTGAACAGAAGGTTCTGTGAGCCCAGATTGTAGGTTACACCCTCAATGATGTTGGCAAAGTTGAGTCCGCCTGCACCAGCGGTGTTACCAAAGTTCATCAGCTGGTATGCACCGTAAACCTTAACTGTGGTAGAGTCTGAGTCATAGTGTGTGAACTGGCTGTCACCTATACCCAGAACCTTGAGGTCTGTGATATGGAAACCGTCGGCCAGAGACTTGACGGGCAGAGTGATTGAGTAGTTACCCTGAGCGTCGGTTGTGGTACCGAACTTGAGCTCGAGAGCTGAGGTTGTTCCGTAGTCGTAAACAACGGTGAACTCAACGGTAGCCTTGCTGGCGGCCTTGAAGTCACCCTTGCGGAAACCTGTCTCATAAGCCAGGTTAACCTTACCGGTCATTGTTACGTCGTTTGAGAACTGGTCAACATCGATCTTTGTGCTGTTGTAAACGATCTCATTGGGGAATCTGAATGCTCCGGGCTTGAGGCCGTTGGTTGCAACAGAGAAATCATAGTTGCGAAGTTCGGTCTTGAATACGGGTTTACCGTCGTCACCCATCTTCTCATAGGTGCGGTATACATCGGTGAACTCCTCCATACGGATGGTTGCGTTGATACCGGTGCTCTTGGTGGGAATGGTGATGCTGAACTTACCGTTCTCATCAGTCACGGTCTCAAAAATCTTGTTGCCTGCAGCAGCGACTGCTGAATACTGAGCGTAGGGAACCTCGATGAATACCCTACGACCTGCAGCAGGCTTTGAGTTTACGATAGAATAGCTTGTGGCGTTTACATCAACACCTGTGCTATAAGTTACAGTTGCGGAGATTGTAACCTCCTGCTTTACAGAGTCCAGATTGAACTCTGACTGCTCCTGGTTAGAGCATGATGCTCCAAACAGAATGAACGCAACCAATGAGGCTGCTCCAAACAGTTTCTGTTTCATAAATAAAATGATTTGTGAAAAATTAGGTTTATTGAAATTGAGATATGTCGAATTGTAGTACATTTATTGGCCCTTTTTAAGGGCTATTGCGGCACAAAGTTAATAATTAATAATTATAACGTAATATTTATTTAGATTAATATTACGAATTGTTGAAAATTTGTGCCTATTTGGCTTAAATATGGCTCAGGACGAGTTGGGTAGCGGTCTGTTCAGTAACGCGGTAGCGGTTGTCGGTGCGGTACCCCAATACCCAGATGATATCTTTGTTAAAAGATACTACAAGGCGGTTTTTGCGCTCTGCGGGGCTTGTTTTGATGTCGGTAAGAAAATCACTTACAAGTTTGCGTCCTTTCATGCCGAAGGGAATGAATGAGTCACCGGCGGCCCAAGGGCGTATGGTAAGACAGCCTCCCATGAGCAGGGATGCGTCAAATGTGGCAATGTCAGGATTTTTGGATATGGGCGTTCCGGCAGGAACTGTGCTGATGCTTAAGGTGCGGCCATCGGGCAGAATAACCGAGTTGCCGGGCTGAATTTCCATTACAATAGGCTCAAACCTGTCTGATGAAAGCTTACGGACACAGAACTCATTGCGTCCTTTGATGATTTCATGAGTGGCTGAGCGGAATAACAGTCCGGGCTGAGCATGGGCCGATACTGCCACGTCATTAATCTGGGCGCTATTGAACCCCAAGGGTGAGAGGATCTCAAACAGGAATGCGGTGACAGAGGGCTGTCTGAGCAGTTGCGGGATGTCAATTGTGAATCCGTCATCGGCCTTTGTGACTATGGCGTCCAGAGCGTTGTCAACTGTGTTACGGTAGATGGCGTATGATTCCTGCAGGTGGGCGGCAGTCAAGGCGATGGCGTTGTCGGCATCGGGGTTGATGGCGCGCATCAGGGGCAGCAGTTGAAGACGGATCTTGTTGCGTGTGTAGTCGGTCTCAAGGTTGGTGCTGTCGGTTATGTAGGGCTGGCCTTCTTTATGGAGCCAATCCTCAATCTCCTGACGTGATACACACAGCAGCGGGCGGATGATGTGGCCGTTGCGGGGTTTGATGCCGGTCAGTCCTTTGATTCCGGTGCCGCGGATGAGGTTGAGCAGGACGGTCTCAACTGAGTCGTCACGGTGGTGGGCTATGCATATGGCATCGGCCCCGGTATCGTTCATGATCCGCTCAAAGTCGGCGTAACGGAGTTCACGGGCGGCCATCTCGATTGAGATTCCATTCTCTTTGGCGTAGGACAGGGTATCGTAACTGCACACTTTCAGTTCTACTCCCAATTCCTGGCACAGCTCTTTTACGAACTGCTGGTCACGGTCGCTCTCGGCTCCGCGCAGGTGGAAGTTGCAGTGGACAGCCGTGCAGCGGTAACCAAGGCGGAGCAATACCATTAGCAGAGCGGTACTGTCGGCACCTCCGCTTAAGCCTACGATTACGTGTGCACCTTCCTTCAGTAGCGCATTGCTGCTGATGAACTCACTGATTCTGTTTATGAAAAGCTGTCCCACACCGCAAAGATAGAAAAAATGGTACCAAACAGAACCGTCCCCAATGGTATCATTTTTTTGCTTTGTAGAGCTGACGGGTATTATGGATGTTGTGCCAGATGGTGTAGAAGCCGCCTGCTACCGATACCAGCGGATTCCAGAAGGTGTAGCCCATCCAGATTCCGAATACGGTGTTTTTCTGTCCGAATGCCTGGCTGGCCTCGATACGGCTGCCTTCACGGCGTCCGGTGATGCGGCCGGCAGCAAACTGAACTATGCAGCAAAGCATTGATACCAATGCAATTCCCAGTAGAGTGAGTATGTTGCAACCGCTGTGAACTATGGCGCGGGTGCTCATGAGTATTGCTATGGTGAGTGATATGCTCCACAGGTAGAATGAGAGGTTCATCTTGGATGACACCCAATCATGAAACCGCGGCATGAACCAGCGTACAGCCCAAGCGGTCAGACAGGGCAGTATAAGCAGCGGGAATACCTTGGCGAGTATCCGTCCGAATGCGGCTATGAATGTTATACCGGCTTGCGGATAGAGCAGCGGAACTGTTAACGGAACCAGTATTGATACAGCCAGATTGATGATGATGGTGTACATGACTACCTGAGCCATATCACCTCCGAGCCTGCCCGTTACTACGGCGCATGCGGTAGCGGTGGGGCATATCATGCAGAGCATGGCCGACTCAAACAGGATGCGGTGACGCAGTATCCATAATGCTGTACCCGATGTGCTGTGCATGGCCCATACCACCGCCAGGCTGAGTATAAGGAATACAAGTACCTGAATGAGCAGGTTGTGCAGATGCCAGCGTCTTAAGACAAGTTGACGGGGCTCTATACGGCTGAAACTGATAAAGAGCATCAGGAACAGCAGAATGGGCTGGGCGTGACGGCATACGGCTTCCAAAACGGGTCCGGCGGTATGTATTGAGGGGATCTGTGTGTATATGAGATAGGCACTCGCGCCGGAGACCATTCCTATCACCAGCATCCAATCCTTGAGGAATTTGACAAATCTGCTTTTCATTTCGGGCGCCAAAGATACTTTTTATTTGCGATTTACGTTTTAACTTAGCGCACCAAAACGATGTTGAACGCTATATGAAACGATTCAGGTTGATGAACCTGCTGCTCCCGATGCTGGCTTTGTGGTCATGCACGGATGACTGGAAATTCAGTGCCGATAAGGATTTCGTGTTGGAATTCAGTGCAGATACGGTGTGCTTTGACACCGTTTTTGCAGGTGTGGCGTCGGCATCGGCCCAATTCATGATTTACAATCAGAATGATATGGGTATCAGGTTTGACGCACTGATGGGTGCAGGTACAGCCAGCCCTTTCCGTATGAACCTGGACGGCGAGGGCGGGGCGGTAATTACCGGCCTGGAGATTCCTGCCCATGACAGCCTGTTCTGTTTTGTATCGGTCAATATCGGTCAGACCGGCCAGCCGGATATCATGCAGGTGCTTGATTCAATAAGGTTTGTGTTGGAGAGCGGGACTGTACAGAATGTGCATCTGAACGCCTATGGCCAGAATGCCGTAAGGTTACGTGGCAAGCGGATAGAGTCCGATACGCTCCTGGATTCTGCGCTGCCTTACCTGATATTTGACAGTCTTTACGTGGCCGACGGCGCGACCCTGACGCTTGCTCCCGGAACCAGACTCTATTTCCACCAGGATGCCGTGCTTGACGTAGCGGGAAGGTTGGTAGCCAAGGGTACCATGGACAGTGTCATCATGATGCGCGGCGACCGCCTGGACTATATGCTGCAGGATCTGCTGTACGATGACCTGGCGGGACAGTGGGGCGGAATAAGACTGCGCGGCGGCAGTTACGGCAACCGTCTGGAGTGGTGTGACATTCACGGCGGGCAGTGGGGCGTAATAGCCGACAGCGCCGGTTCTGACCTGTTGAAACTGAGTGTGATTTCCAGCATAATCCATAATGTAGACGGTAACGGCATACAGGCTACAGACTGCCGCATAGAGGTGGCTAACTCTCAGATTACCAATGCGGGCGTAACTTGTGTGGACCTTACGGGCGGATGGTCACGGTTTACTTTCTGCACTATTGCCGGATTCTCCATGTGGAGTATAGGGGCTCAGGCAGTGCTTATTACCGACAGGAGTGGTGATGGTTATGTGCCGCTCCGGGAGGCATCGTTCAGCAATTGCATAATTACCGGCCGTCATGAGCAGGAGTTTGTCACCCTGCTGGCTGATTCGGTCAAGGACAAGGCTCCTTACAGCATAAGCCATTCGCTGCTGATGGTAAGGGATACCACCGATACCCGATACACCGGCGTGGTTTTTGAGGACCGCGAGGGGGATATATTCGGACCATACAATTTCCGTGACCGCACCATGCGCGGATACCGCTCAGTGTTTGCGCTTGATTCGCTGTCGCCTGCACGTGGCATTGCCAACCATCTCGGGGCGGACTGGCCGGTTGACCTGGCGGGAGTTCCGAGACCTGCCACAGGGGCAGATGCGGGCTGTTTCCAATATCAATAAAACCATAAATGAAACGTTTTTTCCTTTTCCTGATTGTTTGCATCCTAATTCCTTTTGAGTTGTGCTCACAGCAGAGCATGACGGTAATGTTCCTTAATACGGAGAATCTGTTTGACCCTGAGGATGACCCCCTCAAGGATGATGACGCATATACGCCTCAGGGGGATTATCATTGGAACCGTTCCCGCTATTGGGATAAACTGGATGCGGTATCCAAGGTGATAGTAGCGGCCGATGAAGACCAGGCTCCTGCATTGGTGGGACTGGCGGAGGTTGAGAACGGAACAGTGCTGAATGACCTTACGGCACGCGCCGCACTGCGTGAGGCCGGATACCGTTTTGTGATAACCGATTCGCCCGACCGCCGCGGCATAGACGTGGCGCTCCTGTATCGTCGCAGTTATTTCAGGCTTATAGGGCAGGAGTCACTCAGAGTGGACCTTAGACGCTACGGAGGGGGTGCAACCCGTGATATCCTGCATGTTACGGGTGTGTTGGAGAACCATGATACCATAGATGTGTATGTGTGCCACTGGCCCAGCCGCCTTAACGGAACGGAGCAGACCGAGCCGCTGCGCATGAGTGCGGCACGCAGGTTGCGGGCATCGGCCGACAGCGTTTTTAACGTTCGCCGCAAACCTTATATAATTATAATGGGTGATCTCAATGAGGGGCCCGATGACCCGGCGGTGCGTGAAACCCTCCGTGCCCGTCCGTTCAGGACCGGAGCCGATGCACGGGACAGCGAGTTAGTTACCGTTACGGATTACCTTGAAGATGGCAGTTACAAATATGAAGGAGAGTGGGATAAGTATGACCAGTTCATTCTGTCAGGATCATTTACAAACGGGCTGGGATGTACTGAATTGCTGGGAGTGGAGTATATGATTCCTGATTTCCTTCTGACGGATGATGACAACTACGGCGGGGTAAAGCCGCTGCGCACATATAACGGGCGGCGCTATCAGGGAGGTTATTCGGACCATCTTCCGGTTAAAATCCGCCTGGGTTTCTGAATTAAGAATAAAAAATGACTATATTTGGAGACTTTTTCCAATTGGTGATTATTTAACCTAAATACTTTTAATATGAAGAGAATTAAGTCAATTATGTTTGCCGCAGCCGTTCTGGCTGTTATTCCGGCAATGGCACAGAAATCAATTCCTCTGGTGTATGACCAGGAGTGGGCAGGTTCCAAGTATCCCGCACCCGCATTCCCGTCAGTTGAAGAGGCTACTGTTTCAGAGACACTTACCAATCCGTTTGAGTTCTCAAACAGCAAGAAGCAGGTCAAGAAATTCAAGGACTGGGAGAAGCGTCGTGCTGAGATTATCCGCGAGCTCTATCACTATGAGGTAGGTGAGAAGCCTATGGTTGACAAGAAGGATATTGAGGCAAAGCTTGAGGACAATACCCTTACCGTTATTGTTCACCGCAATGGTGAGACCCTGACCATCACTTCAAAGATTACATATCCCGAGGGTGACGGTCCGTTCCCATTGATGATAGGTATGTCAGGTATCAGCCTGCCGCGTAATTTCTTCTCGGACCGTAACATTGCCACAATGAATTTCAACATGGGTCAGGTAATGGCTCACCAGCAGAAACGTGGCAGCGAGCCCATCAACAAGATCTATCCCGAGTTGGTTGAGAACGGTGCCTATTCAATGTGGCCCTGGGGCGTAAGCCGTATCATTGACGGTCTGGAGATTGTAGGTGCTGCAAGCAAGATTGATATGAAGCACATCGGCGTAACCGGTTGCTCATATGCAGGTAAGATGGCTCTCTGGTCAGGTGCATTCGATGAGCGTATTGCTCTGACAATCGCTCAGGAGCCCGGTGGCGGCGGTGCTGCTGCATGGCGCGTATCCGAGACTCTGGGTCATGTGGAGACTCTGGGTAACACAGATCCCCACTGGTTCAAGGAGTCAATGTGGGATTGGAAGGATGCCAACGTATCAAAGCTTCCGTATGACCACCATGAGCTCTGCGCTTTGGTTTGCCCGCGCGCCCTCCTGGTACTGGGTAACACCGATTATGAGTGGTTGGCCGATGAGGCCGGTTACGTATCATGCGTAGCTGCACGTGAGGTTTGGAAGAAGTTCGGTATTGAGGACCGTATGGGATTCTCAGTTCAGGGCAAGCACGGTCACTGCCAGCTCCCCAAGAGCCAGTACCCCGAGGTTGAGGCTTTCATTGACAAGTTCCTGCTTGGCAAGGAGGATGCCAACACCATCATTCAGTTTGTTGACGAGACCCTGGCAGACAAGGAAGTTCAGAAGTGGATCCCTTGGGCAGACGTAGACTTTAAATAATAATTTTTAGAGATAATTGATTGAGGATGGCTCGGTTGAGTCATCCTCATTTTTTTTGTCTGAATTATTAATAATTCAAAAATACTTTGTATGTTTGTGAATCTTGATAGGGCGGATTATTAAGTACACGCGTACTTGTGCTGAATGAGAAGGGACTTTTTTATTTGATTTGCCTAAACTACAATAACCAATTAATTATGAGAAAATTCCTTTTTGCCCTAATGGCGTTGCTATTGACAACGTCAGTGGCAGTACGTTCCCAGAACGTAATGGTTGTCCACCTGAAAACCGGCACGGTGGCAGAACTTGCTTTCAAGTACAAGCCGGTAATCACATTTACAGATACGGATGCGGTCCTCACCACCGTTGTCAACGGCAGGGAGGTGGTCGTAAGTTATCCGCTTGAAAAGCTGACTAAGTTTACCTTTACTACAAAGGATATTCCTGTCATTCCTCCCACTGCCGTTGAGGAAGTGGAGGAACGTAACGTACAGTTCCTGATTGAGGACTATACGGTAACCTTAACCGGAGCCAAGCCAGAGATAGTGGTACGTCTGATATCATCGGATGGCAAACAACTTGGTTCATACAAGACCGATAAGGACGGCTCCGTATCATTCAGCATTGCCGACCTTGCCAACGGCACATACATCATTGCATCAGAAGACATTACCTTTAAAATTTTGAAGAAATGAAACATATAAAATCAATCATCAGATTTGCAGCGTTATTGCTGCTGATGGTCTGCGCCCAGACAGTGAAGGCACAGCAGACCTATATTATGGTTCACAAGGTTGACGGCACCGTCCTGAGGATTGCCGTAGCTGATGTTGACAGCGTTACGTTCCGTGAGTGGACAGGACCGATATTCTCATATGAGTATGTAGACCTGGGTCTGAGTGTTAAGTGGGCAACCTGCAACGTGGGTGCACAAAGCCCTGAGCAGACCGGTGGTTATTTTGCCTGGGGTGAAACCGAGGAGAAAGACGGCTGTTATTATGATAATTACAAGTTCACAGATTCCGACGGCTATTATACAAAGTATAACCTTTGGCAGAGCGTAGGAAAGGTGGATATGAAATACCGTCTTGACCCGGAGGATGATGTCGCTTTCAAATTGTTGGGTGACGGTTGGCGTACTCCTACCCGTGAGGAGTTCCAGGAACTGCTGGATAACTGTAACTGGACCCCTGCTACGATGAACGGTGTCCAGGGCTACCGTGTTACCAGCGAGATGAACAACAACAGCATATTCATTCCTTTGACAGGTGAAAGTTGGCAAGGTGATACGTTAGGTTATAACAAATACGCTCACTATTATTCGAACACCTTGTCACTCTCTCAGGTTAATAGTGCATCAAATGTTTATTCGGCTTACATGTATTACAGCTCAGACGATAATTACGGGTGGTATATGGCCAACTATAACAGAGTAGGTGGTCTGGCTATCCGTCCCGTTTATTCATCATCATGGGAGGCTAATATTGTAGAAGTCAAAGAATTATCAATTGATAAATCTGAAGTCAGCATAGAGGTTGGCCAGTCTATTAATCTGTATGGCTCTGTCGTTCTTCAGGACAGTTCAGAAATGCGTCCTGAGTGGAAGTCTTCAAACGCTATGGTTGCCAGAGTTGATTACTATGGCAATATATTTGGCGTAACCGAAGGCCAATGTATGATTTATGCATCGTACGGCATTTATTCTGATTCCTGCTTAGTGACTGTTTTAGGCTTTGAACAGGAAATGGAGTATGTAGACTTAGGATTGAGCGTTAACTGGGCTACATGCAATATCGGAGCTTCAAGACCAGAACGTGTAGGTCTGTATTATGCTTGGGGTGAAACTGAGGTTAAGTCTGAGTATAGCTCTGACAACTATAAGTATGCTGACAGTGAAGGTTATTTGACCAAATACTGTCAGAATCCTTCATATGGTGTGGATGGATTTGTTGATGAACTGTCTGTTCTTGAACTTGCCGATGATGCCGCCCATGTAATTTGGGGCGATGATTGGCGTATGCCTACCTATGAAGAGATTACAGAACTTATAGAGAACTGTGATTTCGAGTGGTATAATGACGGAGAAATACAAGGTTACTATGTAACCAGCAGGGTGGAAGGATACCAGAAGAGTTCTATTTTCATCCCATATAGCGAAGATATGGGCGCATCTTGTTTCTGGACCAGTTCAGTCGCTTTCAGACGGAGTGATTATGCTTTGTTGTTGGCGGATAATACCAATAGATATACATATCCACGTTGGTGCGGAGTACCAATACGTCCTGTATGCCCGAACGAGAATTATGTTGCACCCACATTGGAACTCTCATCGAATGAGTTGGCAGTTGTTGTGGGTAAGACATCAGAGATTTCTGCATTTATGAACGATAGTTGGATAGATCCTACCAATGTAACATGGATATCAAGTGATACTACTGTCGCAACTATTGACATATATGGTATTATAACTGCAAAGGCAGAGGGAACAACTACAATTACTGCTACATATAAGGATCAGAGCGATAATTGCATTGTTACGGTAATTGAGGCTAGTTCACCCACATATGTAGATCTTGGTCTTAGCGTCAAGTGGGCTACTTTCAACGTTGGTGCAACAGCCCCGTTTGAGATTGGTGACTCCTATGCTTGGGGTGCTATAGATACAACGTCAAATTACTCATGGGAGTCTTACAGGTTCTTTACCGGCTATAATGATGATGAGGAAGCGCAAGTTTCAAAGTATGTGACCAACAGCTATTATGGTGAGAACGTGGATAACCTGACTGTTCTTGAGTCTGCCGATGACGTGGCATCGGTCAAGTGGGGTGGCAACTGGCGTATTCCTACAAGAGCTGAGATAGAGGAGCTTATTAACTTGTGTGAATGGGAATGGACAGAACATGACGGTGTATACGGTTATAAGGTAACTAGTCGTGTGACTGGTTTTATGGACCGTTCTATTTTCCTGCCTGAATACTTCTGGTCAAGTTCGTTATTCGAATCTAATGCTCTTGGCGCATATGCTTTGGATGGCCAAAAGATTGGTGCTTATTATCGTTGGTCAGGCTTGGCTATTCGTCCTGTTTATACATTTGATGTAACTGATATAGCAGGATTAATGCTTGACAAGTCTGTCGTTGCTCTGGCTTTGGGTTCGGAGGTTATTGTCAATGCAAGTCCCGTCAGTGTTGATGGACGTGCTATAGCTGTCAACGAACCTTTGAACTTAACCTGGTCATCCGGTGATCCTGAAGTTGCAACAGTAACAGACGGAAAGATTAAGGCTGTAGGTGCCGGTAAGTGCGTCGTTACCGTAGCATACGGCGGTGAGACCTATGAGGTTTCTGTTACAGTCGAGGATCCCAGCCAGGTTGCTCCTGAGAGTGTTGATCTTGGCTTGAGCGTTAAGTGGGCAACATTCAACCTAGGCGCATTCCAGCCTGAAATGACAGGTGACTTCTATTCATGGGGCGAGGCGGAGCCGTATTACGAAGCCGGCAATGCCCTGTCAACCTCACCTGTTTGGAAAGAAGGCAAGGATGCAGGTTACACATGGTCATCTTACTTTGATACCGACGATAAAGGTAAGACTTTCAACAAGTACAGCGCTGAAAGCGGCCGTAAGGTTCTTGATCTTGCCGATGATGCAGCCAACCTGGCTTGGGGCGGAAAGTGGAGAATACCTACATCTGCCGAATTCCAGGAACTCATTGACAACTGCTCATGGTCTTATGAGGAGCTGAACGGAGTGAAAGGATACAGAATTACAAGTAAAGAGGAGGGTTATGAGAACAACTCGATATTTATGCCGATTGCAGGTTATCGCTCCGGAAAGGCTCTTTATGACGATGAAGATAATGAGGGCTACTATTGGTCATCATCAATTGACGTGGCAGCATCGTCAGTAAGTGTAATGTGTCTGACTGACATGGAGATGTATAATATTGGCAAAATATATGGTTTCCTGTATCGTCCTGTCGAGATGTATGATGATTCCGAGATTCAGGGTCTTATAATAAGTGAGACAAAGTATGAACTCGGCATTGGCAATACACTGGCTCTTACTGTACAAGGTGATTTGGATGGACATGCTATATCATTGAGCGGAACTGCTGTTTGGAGTTCAAGCGATGATTCTGTGGCAACTGTTGTTGATGGCGTTGTCAAGGCCGTAGGAGCAGGAGTTGCAACCATTACGGCTTCTTATAACGGACAGGAAGTATATTGTTCTATCACTGTATTTGATCAGTATGATGTAGAAACAGAGTATGTGGATTTGGGCTTAAGCGTCAACTGGGCAACATTCAACCTTGGCGCAAACAAGCCTGAAATGAAGGGTGAATATTTTGCTTGGGGTGAAACCTCTCCAAAATCAGTTTATACACAGGATACATATAAGTTCAATTCTGATTCATTAAGGAAATACGGTGATGACGGCAAGTATATACTTGATTCTGAGGATGATGCTGCACAGGTGTTGTGGGGCGGAAGCTGGCGTATGCCAACAGCTGATGAGTTCCAGGAACTTATTGACAATTGTTCATGGACACTGACAGAATTGGATGGAGTTAATGGCTATCTTGTAACAAGTAAGATAACAGGATATACAGATAAGTTCATATTCCTTCCCATTACCGGTTCTATCCGTGGAAATACCGAATATAATGATGAGGGTTACTATTGGGCTAGCACAATGAATCCGGATGATGAAACAAGCATAGCAGATTACCTGTATCTGGATAATCAGTCATACAGTGTATGGCGCTATTACCGTTACCAGGGTCGTACAATACGTCCGGTATGTCCTAATCCGGAATATGTTGACAAGGTTGTTCTGACTGATGACGCAACGGTATTGGTTAATGAGACGGTAGATGGAGAGCCGGTTTATAAAGCTGCTCCGCGCATTGTTGCTGATCCTGCAGATTCTACCAACAATTGCATAATAGTAACAGCACCCAGTTATCCTGAGAACTATTATGATGCCCAGTTGTACATTACGGTAAGCGACAGTGTAGAACTGCTGGCCGGAGCAATTCTTGAGCTCTCATTCAGGTATAAGGCTGACAATTCAGTTGACTGTGCTACCGAGATTCATTCAGTACCCGGAGAATGGGCAGGAGAAGGTCCTGGATATATTTATTTCAGTCCCAGATGGCAGAAATATAGTATCTCTACCTCAGTTATGGATCCCGATCAGCGTGTATTTGTTATAAATCTGGCTTATCTTGAAGAAGGTAATAATTTCTACTTTGATGACATTGCAGTTACCATTGTAGATAATATGGCCGACGGATTTATCCTGAACACAAATACTTTGATTAGGACTGTGGGTGAATATGGCTACCTTTATGCTCATGACAATGCCGGTAATGAACTTAACCAGTTTACACAGTGGGTTTCTACCAATGACAGCGTAGCTGTTGTTAACAGTTTTGGTGAGGTTAGGGCAATCGGTGAAGGCACATGCTATATACTGGCCTCCTATAGAGACTACAAGGATTCATGTGAGATAATTGTAAATGGCAGCAATGAAGATCCATACCTTGAACTCAAATACCATCAACTACCATTGATGGTGGGTGAGTCATTCTATATAAGTTATAACACCAATGTCAATGATGACATATATTGGGAATCAAGCAACCGGAATATTGTTTCAGTTGACAAGGAAGGTGTGATTACAGCCGAATCTACAGGATCCTGCATCATTATTGCGACAGTCGGTAATTTGAGCGATTCATGTCTGGTTATCGTAAGAAATGAAGAGCAAGAGTATGTGGATACATTGGTTTCACATGATTTTGTAGTCAAAGATGATAGCGTATTCTTCTATTGTTACAATAGTAATGTGGGATATGAGATGCTAGCTACATTTGCCGAGACTGATTCAACTGATTATATGGTCTGCACCGGTTTATATGCATCTGTAGCATATAAAACTGCAGAAGAGGCACAGCAGGCATACGCTGATATGACTAGTGGAATGTCAGAGGAGCAGATTCAGTCGTACAATTTTAGATTGATAGACGATGAAGGTATTTATGGAATTACCTATAACTATCCTACAGTAATAGGAATGGACAGGGACGCTGTATTGGCAATGATGTATCAGTCATATAACAGCATGATTGGTGGTCCTGAAGGACAACAAGAGGGACCAGGCGAGTATGAGGAACCGGGATATATTGGTAAAGTTCAGGCTTTCCTGCCGGCTGAGTATGCAGACAGTAATGCAGTTGCGGCATGGTATATGTCGGTAGATGAGCAGGAGAATCGCGTCAAGTATGAAACTGTATTCCTCTTTGAGGATGGCTCTCTGGTAGTAACAAAGAGCAAGTTCTACACAAAAGCGGACGGCCGCGATCCGGAACTTGAGATTTTGGCAATCGGTCAATATGAGTTGACCGATGGTGATTTCGATAACGGCATTGCTTCAGTTATATTAAGCGATGGTAGCGTAATGGATGTTGAAATCGATGGTGGAGTACTGTATGCCATGAATGAGGCATACGTCAAGCAGAAGAATGATATGCTTCCGGAGCCTACAGTTACGCATTGAACTGCCACATGATTAAAAAAGAATGACCGTTCATTTGAGCGGTCATTCTTTTTTTACTGAGGGAGACTGTCCACGTAGTCTTTTATGGCTATGGCAGCGGCGCGGGCATCGTTCACGGAGTCCCAGATTGACATGGGGCGTTTGCAGGTGCCTGCAGCGAACAGGCCGGGTTTGCCGGTCTCATTGTCATACAGGTGCGGGGCTATGGTCTTGATAAAGCCGTAATCACCGTTTATTCCGCAGGCCTGTCCCAAGGTCTTGGTGCCGCATGATGCCTCCATACCTACCATGAGTACCAGAAGATCGGTGGTCATCTTGAGGGGCAGGCCCATCAGGGTGTCCTCACTCTTAAGCTGGACACGGCCGTCAAATGTGGCGGCAGCCTCCGATATACGGCCGCGTACAAAACTTACGCCGTACTTTTCCTGGGCTGTGCGGTACATCTCCTCGAATCCCTGGCCCCACATACGAAGGTCCATGTAGAATACCGATGCCTCACACTTGGGGAGTTGCTTGCGTACCTCGATGGCCTGTTTCACGGCGGTGACACAGCATATCTTGGAGCAGTAGTGGTTGCCGCTCTTCTCGTCACGGGAGCCTACGCATTGCAGGAATGTTATACGCTTGGGCTCATCGCCGTTGGCGTTCAGTATCTTGCCGTGCTTGATCATCTGCTCCATATCAAGTGATGTGATTACGCCCTTGTATATGCCGTAACCAAGTTCTTCCTTGCGGTGGGCATCGAATACCTGGTAACCTGTAGCAATGAGTACGGCATCGGCAATGTATGTCTGGTCCTTGCTGTCGATGAGTTTCCACTCGGTTCCCTGCCATTTGAGGTCTGCAATCTCAACGCCGAATACGGTTGTGATGCCGTCGGCCAGAAGCTTGCCGCTCAAATCATCGGCTATCTCCTGGGCTGCCTGGAAGTTGGGGAACAGGAACGCCTTGTCCTGGATGTTCTTGAGGGGAGTCTCGGACTTTTCAAAAAGAGTTACCTCAACACCGTTTTTGGCCAGTACTGATGCGGCCTCTATACCGGCGGGGCCGGCTCCTATTATAGCGACTTTTTTCATAATCAAACTTAGACTAAAAGGTTCTCGGGCTTCTCGGGCGCACGCAGTATCTTGCCGTCGGCTGCCTTGTATTTATCCTTGGGGTCATAGGGTATGCCTATCTTGTCAAGCAGACGCTCTGCCTGTACCTGATGTATCTGCAGGCCCAACTCCCACGGGTTGTAACCCAGCAGGAGGCCGGCCATCTCCTCATATGTGAGTACCGGTATGCCGTAACCCTCACGGTCATATGTCTTGTGCTCCATCTCGGCGATGGTGTACTGCCAGCGGTCCAGGAACATGGAGCAGCCGGGGCAGTTGGATACTATGAAATCGGGCTCGTACGGCTCCATGGACTCCAGTTTCTTCTTGGTGTTGGATACGGAGTAGCCGCGGTTTTCCTGTACCAGGTACTGGCGGAATCCGAATCCGCAGCAGTGACGGCGCTCGGGATAATCCACAACCTCACCGCCCCAGGCCTCAATCATTCCGGCCAGAACGTAGGGGAACTCTGCCTTGCCAACTCCCTTGTCGGGGAATATCTTGGCGTAGTGGCAGCCTATGTGCTCCACCACCTTGAGGGGCTTGCCGGTAAAGCGGTTTACCAGGCGGTATTTCATCTTCTCAGCCAACTCATGGCGGAAATGATATATCACGTCCGATGGGTGGGCTATGTTCTTGGGCAGGTTGAACTCACGCTTGCAGGCCTTGTAGAGGTTCTCACGGGTCTTTTCAAGCAACTCCGGTTTTTCCTGCCACATGTGTACCATCTCGGTGAACACGCCGAATGACGTTACGCATGACGGTACGTAGTTCTCATAACCGTGTTCGGTCATGAGTGAGAACAGACGGGCCACAACGGTCATGGTTGTCTCAAGAGGTACCAGGTCAGTGTGATATCCTATTCCGGTGCAGGTGTGCTGACGGAAATCGTCAAAGATATCCTTGTTCAACTCTTCACGGAGCATACGCAGGAATGCGGCCTCAGAACCCGGGAAAAAGGTCTGACGGATGCAGCTGCGCTCGTAGAAGTAGTGGTCATCAGCTATGGCTTTCTGATATTCGTTCCAAAAACGGTTCATAATCTTGTCAGTTTATAAGGTTCTCTGCCACAATCTCGGCTATATCCCTTACAGGATAGTCGTTGGTGGCATGCTGGAACGCTTTCTTACACATTGGGCAGGCGGTTGCTATGGCATCGACCGGCTTGCTGGTAAGATTCTCAAGCGATGCGTTCCTTATTTTGGTCTGCTGTTCAATGCTGAGTTTGGTATCGCCCAGATTGAATCCGCAGCATACGCTCTTTTCACGCTGATAGCGGGTTTTCTGCAGGTTGGTCACGGCGCTGAGCACACTGCGTGGCTCATCATAGATTCCGCAGCCGCGGCCCAACTCACACGGGTCATGGTATGATACCTTGCGGTCATCATGACGTACCTTGATGCGGCCCTGCTTGATGAGCATGTCTATGTACTCGGTGTGGTGGACAACCGGTATGTTAAGGTTATACTCCTTCTTGAATGACTGATAGCAGATAGGGCAGGAGGTTACCAGCATGGTGGCCCCTGATTTCTCTATCAGGTCAGTGTTCTTGCGGCGCAAATCGGCGGCCTGGTTTGTGAATCCCTGCTGCTGCAAAGGACGTCCGCAGCATATGGTGGCCAGTTTGTCCATGTACCAGTATTTCTGGTCGGCGGCGGTGAATATGCGCTCCATGGACTCGGTTATGCCGGGGGTAAGATGTGACATACATCCTCCAAAGTATGCTACGCGGCCAATGGCGTTGAACGGGGTCTGTTTCTTTTCGAGATACTGGTAATTACCGGTGGTATCGATGGCACCCTTATCACGGGTCTGGCGGCGCAGTGCGCTCAGGTCTATGCCGACGGGGCAGTCTACCGTGCATCGGTCACACATAAGACAGTTATCGGCTATCATCTTAAGACGGCTGCCGCGTTCCTGATTGCGGAGGCTGCGTATGAGATAGACTGACTGGATCTCATGGTTCTCAAGCACACGGTCTATGGGGCAGCCCGATATGCAGACGCCGCAACGTGAGCAGGCGTTGAGTTCAAACAGCGTGTAGCCTGTCTTGCCGGTCTCCTCACGGACACCTATCTTACGGAAATATATAAGGAGCAGTTCCGTAAAGATGTGCATGTAGCGGGTGAACGGCATGGTTACAAAGAACACGCCCAGCATGAGCGAGTAGAGCATCCAGACCGATGTCTCCATGCCGCGTACAATCATGGGATCGAACAGGTTGCCTACCGCCTGGGTAAAGAATCCGCCGTTGCCGTACAGACATGCCGTAATGGACTCGGCCAGCAGACGCATGGGGAATATCATCCACAGCGAGAACTTGGAGAACCTGTCTATGATGGTGTGCTTGGTGGTGCGGCGCATTCCCAGTATCTTGGACCAGAATATCTTGATGATGGCCATGGTCAGGCCCAGGAACACGTACAGCAGCAGTGCGTCCATCAGGTTGGAGTAGGCCTTATGCTGACGGAACGATGCCGGTGCCTTGTGCACGAAGTAGCGGTAGAATATGCCTACGTAGAACGGGCGGTGATAGTGGATTCGGGCTATGCCGTCCTCGGTCTCAACGCGGTAACGGCGCTGGTTCAGGAACTCGGGGTTCTTGTCCTCACCGGTGTTGTAGATATGCCAGCCGTTCTGATGCTGCAGTTCATGTACGGCCTCGATAGACTGCTCATGCTGCATGGTGTAGAAAGCGTCACGGCTCTCGATGGCACCCACTACTATAAGCAGGAACCAACCCAGGGCGTATGCCTGGTGCATGATACCCAGCAGCAGGTTCTTTTTGAGTATGCGTACATGCAGCAATCCCTCACGTATCATCTCCCAGATGGCTGGGAATATCTTCCAGGAGTACCAGTTGCTGCGTATCACCTTACGCTGCTCCGGGCTGAATTTCTTTATCCAGCGTATGTACTTGTAGATGATGATGGCAAACAGCAGTACCGTGCCTGTCAGGAACGGTATCACAAAGTCATTATACGGATATGCGTGTATCTTCATGGCCGATTACTGTTTAGTCTCGTCAAGAATCTGACGCATATTGATAATGAGTGATCTGAGGTTTACCCCACGCGGGCAGACCAGGGTGCATTTGCCGCATAGCATGCACTTTTGGAGTTCCTCATCCAGACCGGTGTACTCTCCGCGACGGAAAGATGTATGCACGCGGCGTATGCTGAATTCTGTGAACTGGCGTGCAGAGCAGGTGGCGCTGCAGCATCCGCACTGGAAACAGCGTTTGAATGAGGGCTCACGGTCCAGCAACTTATGGTAACGCTCCAGCGATACCTTGTCCATGTTCTCCGAACGCGGAGTCTTTATGGCGAATCCGAACTTATTCATTGTGCGGGCCGTTTTTTATGGAATCATGGAAATCCATTCCTCCGGTAACCTTGAATATGTTGCGGAGTTCCTCCATGGTCTCAGGGGATATCTCACGCAGCGCTCCGGCACCCTTGCCATGGTAGTTGGCGCCGAATTTGGGAGAAACGGCCTTGATGTTCTTGATATACCACTCCCAGACGGGTCCCTGCTCGGGGTGTTTCTCGGGGAATACCACATCGGGGTGAACGCAGTATCCTATATTGAGGATGTTGTCGCCTATTGCGCCCATCAGGTCAACCTGCTGGCGGCCCATGTGGCTGTCCTTGTAGTAACCCATATCCTGTGATACCTTGCGCAGTATGTTGATTACCGCTCCGGGTATATTGCCGCGCGGGCAGCGGGGCTTGCATGACATGCACTGGCCGCAGTACCAGATGGTATCGGAGCGCAACAGTTTCTCCACCTGCTCCTCATCACCGCGCTGTACGGTGTCGCATATGCGGCGGGGGTCATAGTCATAGAACTCGGCGGCAGGGCAGATGGCGGTGCATATGCCGCAGTTCATACATGCCTTGAGCGAGTCCTCATATCGGATATCGGCCTTGATAAGATCAATCAGATTGCCCATATATATCAGTCAAATTTCTTGCGGTTCATTTTCATGGCGCGGAACAGCAGTTTGGAGAGCGGTTTCTCGCGGTTGCGGTAGAGCAGGTTGATGTACCAGCCCAGTTTCTTGGCAACCGATATGCGATAGGTCTCCACGAACTCAATAAGAGTGCCGTCCTGATCCTCGATGTATGTGAATCGGCCCGATGCGTCACCCATTGCGAACTGTTTGCCGTCGGGGCAGCTGTCTACGGTGAAGGGATGTCCGTGATCGGCGCACCACTTGCCCAGAGCGTCCATATTTGTTACGTCAAAGCATATCTGTATGAATCCGGGGTCTCCCCAGTAGCGGCCCTCGAATATCTTGCGGGGCTCGCGGTCACGGCACTGTACCAACTCTATGTAACCGGTGGGGAATATGGTTGAGAATGCACCCTTGTTGGGCTGTGACCACTTGAGCAGCGTGCGGCGGAACTCTCCGTCACCGCCTGCCAGAGGCTTGAGGTCGTCAAAATGGCCGTATTCGTTGTAGATTACCTCATTGTATCCCAGAATATCGGAATAGACTGTGCGGGCCTTGTCCATATCGGTCACACCAATCATGCAGCCTATCATTCCGCCAAACTCCTTACCCTCATCCAGGAGGAGGTAGTCATCCTGAACGGCCTGGAACCAGTTGCCCTCAAGGTCGGTTATGTAGAATGTCTGCTTGCCGTCGGGGCCGGTTACTATGGGGCTTACCTTGTCCCAACGCTCGGAGGCGAACTTGTGGGCGCTCTCCACGTTGCGGCATTTTACCTTGGCGCAGAATATGCCCAGGTCACCCACCTGGATCTGGAAATCCACTGGTTTTGGCTTGCGCTGCGAGTACTGCCATATCTCGAATCCGCCGCCGCCCTGCAGGTTGATTGCGATGGCTGCGTGACGCTTGCGGGGGTGTCCGCCGGTATAGGGGAGCATGCGCTCGGCTACGGTATCATCCTCGAGTACGCGGATATCAACACCGAACATTTTTATGAACCATTTCCATGAGTCATATACTGATGTGGTTCCTACGCCCACCTGCTGTATTCCTGTGATAAAGAAATCTTTCTCCTCCATAATGTGATAATTTAAGTTGCAATATTAATCATTTTATGTGGCTCTTCCAACCCGTTTCAAAACAAATAACTACATTTGTCGAAAACAAAATCAAAGGTATAAAGCTATGAAACTTACTCCTCTGCTTCTTGGTCTTGGAACCGGTGAAATT
Organism: Bacteroidaceae bacterium; assembly: GCA_045534955.1. Lineage (GTDB taxonomy): Bacteria > Bacteroidota > Bacteroidia > Bacteroidales > Bacteroidaceae > Colenecus. The sequence continues at coordinate 48,508 of JAZSKR010000003.1, read as the reverse complement.
ATCCTTATAGTTCTGGCTATATTGCTCCTGTTCGGGGCCAAGCGTATTCCCGATCTCATGAAGAGCATGGGCAAGGGTGTAAAGAACTTCAAGGAGGGTATGAAGGAGGTGGAGAAGGAGATCAACACTCCTGCCGATGAGACCGCCGAAAAAGAGCCGTCCAAGGACGCTGAACCCGAATCCAAGTAAATCTCTGTTACGTCATGGCTGCCCCTGACGATAAGCCTATGACTTTCTGGGACCATCTGGACGCTCTCCGTGATGTGATCCTGCGTGTCCTTGCCGTTGCCGTGGTAGGGTTTATCGTCGCTTTCTGTTTCAAGGAGCCTCTCTTTAAACTTATACTGGCCCCGAGCACTCCTGATTTTATACTCTACAGGTGGATATCGGCCCTGGCTGGTTATATGGGTGCGGATGCATCGGCCCTGAGGGATTTCAGTGTGGACCTGTTCAGCACCACACTTACCGCACAGTTCATGATTCACATGAAAATGGCCTTCTATGTGAGTCTGGTTGTAATACTTCCTTACACTCTGTATGCGCTTTTCGGGTTCGTCAGCCCGGGTCTGCACCAGAACGAACGCAGCAGTTCGACCAGGGTCATTGTATGGTCATACATACTCTTTATGGTGGGCATTGTGCTGAACTACCTTATTATATTCCCGCTGGCGTTCCGCTTTCTGGGCACCTATCAGGTGAGTGAGAGCATTCCAAACGTAATTACGCTGGAGTCCTACACGGATTTGCTGATTACCTTGACTCTGCTGATGGGAATCCTCTTTGAACTGCCCATCCTGGCCTGGTTCCTGAGCAAGATGGGCATCATTGACGCCGACTTCATGAAGAAGTACCGCCGTCACGCCATAGTGGTGATCCTGATCATTGCCGCTGTCATCACTCCCACCACCGATGTATTTACGCTAACAATCGTCACGCTCCCCATCTATCTTCTATACGAGGTGAGCATAGGCATAGTCCGCCGCAAAGCCTGACGCTTGTCTGTCTTTTATAGAATATTTCTTTATATTTGCATCATAAAAGGACCAAATTATAAACCTATTGTATATGAAAAAGTTTTTAGCATGGGCATTAATTGCTCTTCCCGTTCTTGCTGCTTGTGAGAATGAAGATGAACTCAAGGATGAAAACGTTTCCGGCGCCAGTGTTGAGGTTTCAATGAAAACCCTTGCTGGAGAATGGTACATCAATGAGCCAGAACAGGGTCAGTCAACAGTTGAGACTCTTACTATTCAGGAGGACGGCTCATTTGTTCTGGAGATTAAGAATTCATATGAAGATGAGAACCTCCATACTGAAGTGGTTAGTTATATCCAGCATGTAGAGGGCAACTTTGAATTGGACGGTACTGCTCTGAAGGGTAATGTAAGCAAGGTTCAGTCCAAGCACTCTTTATGGGATGAGGGCCGCTACGAGGGATTGTCAGATTGGGAGGAAGACAGTTACAGTTTCCCCGACAATGCAGAGGTGAGCCTGATCCGCAGCGGTTCTGTGATGTTGCTTCAATCTGATTACGGTGTGGCTATGTATTTCAGGAAAGGCTCGAGACTGCCTAACGATATAGCCGAACTTCAGGGCATATGGATCAGTTTTGAATCCTATAAGGCCGGTGACAAGAACGTCAGCGTTGCAATCAAGCTGAATGGTGATAATATTGACCTTATAGTAGGTCCGTGGTCCCAGCGTTTCATCTGCAAATACACATACAAGGACGGTGTCATTGCCAGTGACGGCGAGGTTACTTTCCGTACCCTGTGGCGTATTGACGGTTGCAATGACTTCAACTCGGATGATCCTTGGGCTTCAGAGTGGCTTCCCACATATGATCCTGAGCAATACACCGGAAACCTGTCAGAAGGATTCTCATTCCCGTTTGTGGTTGACGGCAACAAGGCGTACAGCATGTTCGTAGGCCGATCACCTATCTACACCAAGCAGTAACAAAGAGACCGACACAAAAAAGGGCTTGCAGATTTGCAAGCCCTTTTTTTGTGCGCTGAGTCGGATTATTTCTCTATCCAGCCGATGACCTCACCCTTGGTGACGAGTGAGCCGTGCTCCTTCTCGACGGCTGCAAGGTGGCAGTCGTAAGGTGCAGTGGCGTTGTCGATGAATGAGTTGCCGTTGGCCTGGATACCTACCATCCAGTCACCCTTCTTGTACTGCTTGCCGAAGGGAGGATTGGTGGACTGATCCATGTAGTCCAGATCCCAGATTACGCGACCGCTGACTGCTGCCTCGATGGGCTGTGCATCGGGATGCAGGATGGCACGCTTATCGGCTGCGGTGAAGTGCTTGACAGGTGCACCTGCGGTGCCGGCCTGAGCCTTCTCCATGCGCTCCATAAGATCCTTGTTGAACTGATCCTTGGCCTGACCGCTCTTGTATTCGCGGTACTGTTTCTCATGCATGGCGAACTCAAAGAGTTCCTCATCATCCTGGCCGCGGTCCCAGCCGTTCTCCTTCATCTCCTTCTCAAAGCGCGGGAGCTCGTTGGGGTAGAGTACCTGAGGATCATCGGTATAGAACTCGAATCCTTTCTCTTTGGCAATCTCAACAATCTCGGGAGCCAGCTCACCGGGCAGCTTACCTGACTTGCCCAGAACCATACCCCACATGGCGGGATCCATACGGGTAAAGGGCTTCTCGTCCATGGACTTGCTGTACAGGTTCATCAGGGCAGCGTTCTTTACGTACTGGCTGAACGGTGTAACCAGACAGGGAGTACCAAGCATAGGCCATATGCGCTGTACCTCGTCAAAGAGTTCAACAAGCAACTCGTCCTCGGAGAGTTCCTTCTCGCCCTTCTTCTTGAGGTTGGCGTTGATGGCGGCGTGCATGCCCTTAAGGTCGGCCATGAGTGATCCCATCATACCGCCGGGCAGGCCGCAACCTACCAGCAGTGAACTCATCAGTGAGTTCTTGGGGTCGATCCAGTAACCCAGGAAATCATCCATGAAGCTCTGAGTAAGGCTGCGAGCCTCCATGTAAGCCTTCATGTTGATGTCCTTAACCAGGAATCCGGCATCCTTGAGCATAGCCTGAATGGTTATTACATCGGGATGAACCTTACCCCATGACAGGGGCTCCATGGCTACGTCCAGAACGTCACCGCCGGCCTTGGCAACCTCAAGCATTGAGGCAACTGCGAAACCGGGGCCGTTGTGGCCGTGGTACTGTATGATGATATCGGGATGTTTCTCCTTGATGGCGCGAACGATGGTGCCCAGCATTGCGGGACGGCCGATACCGGCCATATCCTTAAGGCAGATCTCCTGTGCGCCGCCCTCGATGAGCTGCTCGGCCAGGTTGATGTAATACTCGGCGTTGTGTACCTTGGAGTAGGTGATACACATGGTTGCCTGAGCGGTCATGCCTGCCTCCTTGGCCCATTTGATTGAGGGGATGATGTTGCGCGGATCGTTAAGACCGCAGAATATACGTGTTATGTCAACACCCTGAGCGTGCTTTACCTTATACATGAGCTGACGTACATCGGCCGGAACAGGGTTCATGCGCAATGCGTTCAGACCACGGTCAAGCATGTGGGTCTTGATTCCTACTTCATTGAAAGGTTTGGTGAATGTACGGACTGCCTGGTTGGGATTCTCTCCGTAAAGGAGGTTAACCTGCTCCATGGCACCGCCGTTGGTCTCAACGCGGTCAAAGCAGCCCATATCGATAATTACCGGAGCAATTTTGGCCAGTTGGTCCTTACGTGGTACATACTTGCCTGATGACTGCCACATGTCACGGTAAACAAGACTGAATTGGATCTCTTTTTTCATAGTTCTATGTGTTTTTGTTATTTACATCGGATTGATGGAACGGGCTATCTTGGCGCAGAGTCCGGGGAAGAACCTCTTGATGTAGACCATCAGGAGTTCTTTTCTGCCTACAAGGACCTCACGCTTTTTACGGTACACGGCCTTGACGATCTTGCGGGCGGCCTGATCCGGGGTGCAACCTCCGGCCTGACCGGCATCCATCTTGGCGTGCTGCTTTCCGTCTTTCTCAAGAGCGTAGAATGATATGCGTGTCTGGACACGACCGGGGCATACTATGGTTACGCGGATGTTATCCTTGTAGTACTCGGCCTGGACGGTCTCAAAGAATCCGTACAGGGCGTGCTTGGATGAACTGTAGGCGCAACGCAGCGGGAATCCGAACCGTCCGTTGATGCTGGTGGTTGCCATGAGTTGGCCGCCGCCGCGCTCAATCATCTTGGGCAGGATTACCTTGGTCATGATAACAGGAGCGAACCAGTTGATGTCCATTACCTTGTTGATAACACGCATCTCGGTCTCACAGGTGGTTCCGCGCTGGCTTATGCCGGCGTTGTTGTAGAACACGTCTATGTGTCCGAAAACCTGCCATGCCTGCTCGGCCAACTCTGCGACCTCATCCTTCTTGGAGAGATCGAAGGGTAGGGGCTTGGCATCGGGAGCACCCAACTCTATGCAGTGTGCGGCTACCTTCTCCAGAAGGTCGGCCTCAAGTGCAGTGAGTATAAGCCTGGCGCCCTCACGTGCAAACTCGTATGCGGTTGCTTCACCTATGCCCGATGACGAACCGGTTATCCAGACTACCTTATCCTTGAACTTGTTCATTTGCAGTTGTCAATAGCTTCTTTAAACCAGAGAGCGCGATTGCAGCCCTCGCCGGTGTTGAGCAGAACCAGATCTCCGCTCTTAAGTTTGTTCTCCTCAAGTGCCTTGAAGAATCCGGCTATACATACTACCGATGCGGGTCCCATGTAGATGCCCTGGTTGTCCTTGACCATACGGCCGAAACGCTCCAGACCCTCTTCCTTGACGCGCAGGAAACAGCCTCCGCTGTTCTTTACGATGGGGCCTACGAGCGGGTACATTCCGGGGGTGCCGGCGGTAAGGATGGATATACGGGTCTGCGGAACCACAGTGGGGAAGTGCTTGTTCCAGCCCTGCGGGAATCCGTTTTCGGTTGCCCATTCCCAAGCCTGTACCATGGGATCACAGGTGTCCTGCTGAACCAGCAGCATGCGCGGCATCTTGTATTGGGGATAAGCATCGGCAATCTCACGCATTCCTTTCTCGAATGCGATGGGGCTGGTGCCTCCGGCTACTGCCTGCATATAGACATCGGGGATTCTGCCCAGTTGGCGCATGCACTCAAAGACCAGTGTCTTCTTGGCCTCTACGCGGATGGGGTCGATATTTCCGGCCGATATCATTACGTTCTGGTTCTTATGGAAATCAGCAGCCTCGGCCTTGGCCTGACCGTAACCGCCTTCAGATACCTGGAGATTCTGACCGGTGGCGCGGATGGCCTGCTGGGTCTCGGGGTACATATCGTGCGGAGCGAATATATCGAATTTTACCCCTGCCTTGGCCAGATAGGTGGCGTAGGCGGTGGCGGCATTACCGGTCGATGCCAGGCAATACTCCTTTACTCCGTGTTTCTTGAACAGTGTGGCTGCCAGTGATGCGGCTATATCCTTGAATGTGCCGCTGCCTCCGTTAAGGTCATTACGGGCTACTACTACCTTGCAGTCTATTCCGTAACGGTCTTTTGCATATCGGCTCAGGAACTCCCACTCCTCAATGGGAACTGCACCCTCACCGCAACTGACCTGCTCATCGGCCTCTTCTATGGGGAGGAAGGGCAGGTAGTGGTAGAGGTTGCTTACATCCTGATGAGGTTTGCAGAGTTCATCCAGCTGACGGTAATCGGCATCATAGACCACTTCTGCGTGGTTGCTTCCGCACTCACACAGCTGGTCCTGGTTGAACCAGGCGGCAAAGTCACCTATTACCTTGCCGCACTTCTTGCAGACAAGCTGATATCCCATTATCTCTTTATCTGAGCACGCTTGAATACGTTCATATCCTGGATGGCACCCTCGTAGAAGCCGGCGTCGAGTTTCTTCTTGACTTCCTTGAAGACCTCGATGGTGCGCTTAACATGATCCAGAGTGTGTGATGCGGTAGGAATGATACGCAGCATCAGCTGGCCCTTGGGTATAACGGGATATGTAACGATTGAGCAGAATATTCCGTAGTTCTCACGCAGGTCAACAACCACGTTGGTGCCCTCGTTGATACCACCCTCAAAGAATACAGGTGTTACAGGTGACTCGGTTACGCCGATGTTGAAGCCCTCGGCCTTGAGTCCGCCCTGCAGAGCGTTTACAACCTCCCACAGATGCTCGCGGTACTCGGGGTGAGCCTTGATCAGGTCAAGACGCTTCTGGTTACCGATAACCAGCGGCAGCGGCAGTGACTTGGCATAGATCTGTGAACGCATGTTGCACTTGAGGTGATCTATAATCTCGGGCTCTGAACTTACAACACCGCCGATTGATGCCATACTCTTGGCAAAAGCGTCAAAGATTACATCGATCTCATCGATTACGCCGTAATGCTCAGCTGTACCGCGGCCGTGTGCACCCATTGTACCGAAACCGTGTGCATCGTCAATAAGTATGCGGAACGGATATTTCTTCTTGAACTCTACGATGTCAGCAAGGTGACCCAGGTCACCGGCCATGCCGAATACACCCTCGGTGATTACCAGAACGCCGCCGCCCTGCTCATCGGCCAGCTTGCAGGCGTGGTTGAGCTGCTTCTCAAGGCTCTCCATGTTGTTGTGCTGGAAAGCAAAACGCTTGGCAAGGCTCAGACGCATACCGTCCAGGATGCAGGCGTGTGACTCAGAATCGTATACGATAACGTCCTTGCGGCTGGTCAGCACGTCGATGATTGAGATCATGCCCTGGTAGCCGAAGTTGAGGCAGAGACCTGCCTTCTTGCCTACGAACTCTGAGAAGTCATTCTCAAACTTGATATGATAGTCAGTATTTCCGGACATCATGCGGGCGCCCATGGGTGCTCCCAGACCGAACTTGGCGGCTGCCTCGGCATCGGCCTTTCTTACCTCGGGGTGGTTGGCCAGACCCAGGTAGTTGTTAAGGCTCCAGTTGAGCACGGGCTTGCCGTTGAACTCCATTTCGGGGCCGATTTCACCTACCAGGCGGGGGAACATAAAGTAACCGTCACCAATTCCCTGATACTGTCCGAGCGGGCCCGGAGTCTCTTTGATTCTCTCAAAAATGTCTTTAATCATACTGATGTTCTTTATTTTGATGTTTGTAATTTACTTGTTTGACGCTACCTGCAGATACTGGTACGCTCCTGTTCGGCGCGTCCATAAAATACTGGTACGCTTAAACTCCGCGAATTTACTAAAAACTCCGGACTCCCTATTATAAAATAAGTTATAATTCTGCTATTTTATAGATTAGCACGTTGCATCCGCGGGACTGACATTAGTTGGAGACGACGTTCCGGGCTACTGCGTGCTCCCTCCAAGGCCTAAACATCGATCGCCTCCTTTTTAGTCCCCTACGGGGCCTAACAGTCGTTGAACGGTGGCGATGTTCTTAACGGCCTTTCCAGGGCACTCCGCTCACGCCCTCCACTGACGCTCCAACTAATATCAGTCCCGCTCCTGCAAACGGGAACATTAGCGCGCTTTGGGGCCATACTTGCAGGAAGTGTGGGTTTGGCCGGTTTTTTTTGCAAGTTTGGCAAGCAAAACCGCGTTTTTGGGCATATTTGCGGCCATACTTGCAGAGAAATGGCCCTACAGAGCGTGTAACGCACGGTTTGGCCATTTTTGGGGAAGGCAGGCAGGACGAGGAGGGGATTCCGTGTGAGCGGCAGGTTCAGACTGCAGGGATTTGGGTGTGGGCCGAAGGGAGCGTCAGTGCAGCGGCGTGAGTGGAGGACCCACGGAGGATCCCGTTAAGAACGGCGCTTGTTCGAGGAACGTTCGACCCCAGAGGGGGCGATGAGGACGAGTTCGCCGTTTAGGGTCCGGAGGGGTCCGGAATAGCCGCGGAACGTCGTCTCCCGTAGGACCACACCCAATATCCCGCAGCCTGAACCTGCTCTTGGATTATTGCAGAGAACCTATTAGCAGGAAGAACAAGCCCAGGAGAACCAGGATGAGGTCGATGACTTTGCTCTTGAGGTTTTTCTCGTGGAAGAGGAGGGCACCGCAGAGGAATGATACTATTACGCTGCTTCGGCGGATCATGGAGACTATTGAGACCATGGAGGCGCTTTGGGCCAGGGAGACAAAGTAGGCGTAATCGGCCAGGGTGAGGAATACGGCTATGAAGATGATGGACCACTTCCATTGGAAGGGGGTAGTGTGCCCACGGGTGGGCCACCACATGGTGAAGAGGATTACCGTCATCAGGGCCAGTTGGTAGAAGTTGCTCCAGGCCTGCACGAACATGTTGTTGAAGCGGCCCAGCAGGTACTTGTCAAACAGGGCGCTGACGGCTCCCAGCAGGGTGGCCATGATTACGCAGAACACCCATTTGTTGTGAGTGAAACTGATTCCCTCTTTCTTGCCGCTCACACTGAGCATGTAGAAAGAGATTACGGCTATGATGACACCTATCCACTGGTACAGGTTCAGTCGCTCGCCAAAGAGCAGCAGGCCGCCCAGCAAAACGATGATGGGGCGTGTCGCGTTTATCGGCCCGAACAGGGTGATGGGGAGGTGTTTCATGCCAAAGTAGCCGAATATCCAGGAGCCCAGCACGATGAACGCCTTGAGCATGAGCAGGCGGTGCAGTTCCCAGCCGGCCGAGGGTACATAGAAAATGCTGTCGTCCAGCAGACCTGTCGTGGCCGACAGGAGCGTGAACGGCAGCATTAAGAGTGAGCAGAACAGGGTGTTGAACCAGAGAACCGGAATTACCGCGTTCTCCTTGAGTGATTGCTTCTTGGCTACGTCATACAGTCCCAGAAAGAGGGCCGATACAAGCGCGAATGCCAACCACATGACTGTCTGCCTTCTGTATTATCAGAACTTGTAACTGAGACCTACACCGAGAATCTCCTTGAACTGAACGCGGGCACCGTGGGTAACGCCATCGGCATCGATGAACTTGATGTCATCGTCATACTTCAAGGTTGACTGGAAGGTGACGGTGAGCAGGCTGGTTACGTTCAGGCCTACAAGTACGTCCCAGTTGACATCTATATTGCCGAATGACTCGTTATATGCGGTGAATAGGTCAAGTGTTGACTTGAGTGTGAGTTTGTCCTCCAGGAGGCTGTAGTTAACAGTACCCTTGAAGCTGGAACCAAGCTCAAAGCGGGCCTTCTTGCCTGCATCCACGCCGTAACGTGTTGAGAACAGGGTGTCGTTGGTGAGAGTCATCTTGCCGGCTACGGGTGAGTAGTAGAGGCTGATGTGGTCGTTGGGTTTGTAGTCGATACCGACTGAGAGGTTCAGGTAACCCGGGGTGAGGAACTTGGAGATAACCTCACGGGTTGAGTCGTTGTACTGATAGCCGTTACCCATCTGGGTCTTGAAATCAAACAGGGCAGCATAGTACAGTTTCTCAGTGATCTGACGTCCGAACTTGGATGAGAGATTGAGATTATCGATATTCTTACGCCAATCGGTGGCATCGGTATAGTTCAGACCGTAGTTGGCACTCAGGTCGTTATCCCATGCGTTCTTACCCTCCTTGTAGTTGAGCGAACCGTTGAAATAGACATTTCCTGCCATAGAGTTCTCACCGCCGGCACTCCAGTTGGTGAATGATGTCTGTGAGAAATTGATACCAGTCAGACCGCTGTGTGTCCAGGCTGACTCCTCTTGAGCGGCGAGGCTCAGAGGCAGCAAAGCTGCGAGAAAGAAGAATACTTTTTTCATATTCAGTCCTTGTTTAATTGATATTTGGTGCAAAGATAGAAAAATAGTACAAAAGGAGACAGACCCCTTTGGTATCATTTTTTGATGTAGTGGCCGATGAGATAGCAGATGACTGCTACGACCATGCCGTTGATTGAGGCGATACCCCAGTGCAGCAGGTTGGCTACGACAGCACCCAGTACAACGCCGATGACCGATGCCCAGTTGACGGTATCGATCTTTACGTTATCGGACTTGTAATCATTGCGGTTCATGAAGTAGCTGATAATCAGGATGGCACCGATGGGAGGCAGGGTGCAGTTGAGCACGTTCAGCCAGCCGCAGAAATTCCAGTAGAGCCATACGGCCGATACTGTTCCGATGATGCCGGCTACGAGCACCATGGTCTTCTTGGAGAATCCGAAAATATTTGACAGACCCAGACCGGATGAGTAGAGGGCGTTGTCATTGGTTGTCCAGATGTTGAAACCAAGTACAATCACTGCGAACCAGAACAGGTTGAGGTTGAGCATCACCTCAAAGATATCGTTACCGCCAACATAGATGCTTGATACGGCGCCGAAGAAGAACATCAGGGAGTTGCCCAGGAAGAAAGCCACTACGGTTACCCAGAAACCAATCTTTCCGTTCTTGCTGAAACGGGCAAAATTGGGTGTTGCGGTACCGCCCGATACAAAGCTGCCTATAACCAGACCGGCACCGGCAATGATGGTGAGCGATCCGTCATTGGTGCGTGCAAACTGCTCAATGAGTGTGGCGTCGCCGCGATGTACGGCCATGATCATTGCGATTGTTCCCAGGATACCTACCAGAGGAACGGCGATGTAACTGATTATGGTAAGGCTCTTGATTCCAAAGTAGGCACTGGCGGTCATAAGGATACCGGCAACCACTACCAGAATGTAACCGAGCGGGGGCATGTGGTCAGGCGTGACCTCAAGTCCGAACAGTTCCTGTGCCACGGGGATAGCAAACATGGCCAGACCTACGCCGAACCAGCCCATCTGGGTGAAACTGATCATGGCGCTGGGCAGCCAACTGCCTTTGCGGCCGAAACTGCGGTGTGCCAGCATGTCCAGTGTGAGACCAGTCTCGGCTCCTATGTAACCGAGTGTTCCCGTATAAGCGCCCAGGATGATGCCACCCAGGATGATTGCGCCTATGAATCCTGCAAAGTCAAGGCCTTTAGCCAGGTTCTGGCCGGCCCACATGCTTGCTGAGAAGAAGGTGAATCCCAGCATTACCATAAACATACTAAGGTTGCTCTTGCGACCCTCTTTTGTTACTTTTCCGGATGTAAAATCCGCGTCGTTGTTGATGTTAGCCATATGTTTTATTTTGAGTAAGATTTCAGTGCGGTTTTGAATTCAGTGAGACGGCGGTCGGCAATCTGGCGGATGGAAAGGTCCTCGGACCTGCTGGCAAACTCCCTCTCAAATATGTAGAGTTCATTCATGGCCTTGCCGTTAAGTTTCTGATAGTGGTTGAGAGTGAGCCAATCGTCAAAACTTACGGGGGTGGGGTAACCCAGTTTCTCGTCCAGGAAATCCTTGAAACGGAAATTGTCGGCCACCTCCTTTATGCTCTCCCAATATTCGGTCACCTCGTGGAAATGGTCTGGGATCTCATATCGGCGGGCACCTCCGTCGTAGATTATGCACTTCTCGAACAGGGCGTCGTCATCGGACAGGACATAGCGGCGGAACTCCGGGGAGATTACTCCGTCCTTCCAGAAGAAGTCGATTGCCGGCCAGCTGATACCGGTCACACCTTTGTCCTTGTAGGCCGAGAAGATGCCCTCGTAGAATATGCAGGTGATGCCCTCGAACTCGGGCCAGTGGAAACGGAATTCGGGGGTGAGTTCCTCAAAAAGTTCAATGGCGCGGGTGCCTCCGATGGTGAAGAATACCATGCGGCGGATGCTGCCGCCCAGGCGCTTGAACTCGGCTATGATGTAGCGTATGCAACGTGCCAGGGTTTCGCCCGATGCAATGATGTCGCCTATCATCAGGGTGATGTCCTGCGGGGCGCGCAGTTTTGTGTATCGGATGTCAAGGCCGGTAATCTGGTTGTTGCGGATAACGCGCTCACATGAAACAAAGTCCATGTTGTTGATGCGTATGCAGTTACGGTAGCAGCACTCCTCGAGCGGGTAGTTCAGGCCGCCGCGCAGGATGGTCATGATATCGGCCTCATCACCGATGGCCTTCTGCTCTTTGAGCCAACCCAGCATATCGCCGGTGGCGCCGCACATGGCCAAGTAGGAGTCGTAGCCTATGACCTCGGGGGCAGCCAGCAGATGGCGGGTGCCTTCATTACTGATAATAAAGTATTTATTGCTGAAATTACCACCTTCCAGACTGTAGATATCGGTCCCTTTGTGGTGTCCTGCAGGGTGCAGGAAAGTATTTTCCAGATAAGGCTGCATAGTGATGCTTGCTTAAATTCTGGAAACCAAAGGTACTCAGATAGAGCGGGTTGAATGCTACCGGCCGTCAGAAAGTTTTCAACAATTTGCCTTTGACGCGCCACTTGATGTAACCGTAAACCGATGCGCCCAGATAGAAGCTGTAGAGCAGGATGGTGGTCAGGTGCAGGCCACGCTTGCTGTAGATGTAGATTGATATCAGGTTGACCAGGAACCAGATGCCCCAGACCTCGATGATTTTCTGGGCAAGCACCCAGGTGCCAACTATGTTGAGCATGGTGGTGAGGGCGTCCAGAGCGGGTACGGGCGAATCGGTCAGGAACTTGAGGATACTGAAAATGACTCCCCAGATAAGGGCCGATGCCCCTAAAACCGCCAGGAACTCCCTGCCGCGGAAATGACGGTAGACAATATCCTGCGATGCGCGTTTACGGTCACCATGGAGCCATTTTATAAAACCGTAAACGCACATGCAGATATTGAAGCAGCTGAATCCCATATCGGCATATATCTTGCTGTGGAAGTATACGCTGGCATAGATCATGGAGCACATGGCGCTGATAATCCACATCAGGGGTTTCTGATGGAATTCAAGCCACAGGTAAAGGAAACTCAGGATGAGTCCCACTGTCTGGATGGTGCTCCAGAAATCCATGCCGGTAAACTGCCCGGCGATATATGACCAGATATCTGATAACATTGTCTTTTAGAATTTCAGGGTTAAGTGTGCCAATGCTGAGAAGGGTGCAGCGGGGATGAAACCGATCTGATAGTAACGGTTGTCAGGGGTGAAGCCGTCCTTCTCATCAACTGCTGAATATACCCAGCCGTTTGTTGCAACGCGGGCGTTGAGAACATTGTTCAGGTCAGCACCTATCACGATGCTGTTGAGTGCTTTTTTCATTGGTACTGTGTATGAGAACGAGAGATCCGAGAGAGAGTATGCGGGCAGTGAACGGTCGTTGTTGCCTGTGTTGTCAAGATACTGACGGCTTACATAACCGGTGTGCCAGGTGGCCTTGAAGTTGCCGAAATGGAGATTGACGAATCCGTTCAGGATAACGCTGGGTGAGAATGCCAGGGGTGTCTTGCCCTTGTGGGGTATGGTGCGCAGTTTGTCACCGTTTCCGTCAATGTGGTAGTCCTGCTTGTACTGCTCGATGCTGGGGTCAGTGGGCGAATACTTGTCACGCCAGTCCTCTATCACCTCGTCAAAGTCATTGAGAGAGTTCTCGCTCAGGGCGGCGTTGCCTTCAAATGACAGCCATTTCAGGGGCTGAACGGCGGCGGTCAGCTCTATGCCTGTGCGGTATGACTTCTTGATGTTGGTGGTAAGGGGCTCGCCTATGTCGCTCACGGCACCGGTCTGTACGAACTGGTCCTTGTAGTCCATGTAGTAGAGGTTGAATCCGGCGTTCCAGATGCTGCCTGCATAACTGTAACCGGCCTCATAGTCAATCATATACTCGGGATTGGGAGCGGGGTAGGTACCGTTGTCGGTAAAGTTGTTGCGCTCGGGCTCGCGGCCTGCGGTGGCAACCAGTGCATGCAGTTTGTGGCCGCCTTTGGTCCAGGTAAGACCGGCCTTGGCGTTGATGAAGTCGTATTTTTTATCAATGTCAAGGTTGTGCTTTGAGGTGGTACCGTCATCATTTACATAATATCTGTCATTGTAGCCGTCGGTTGTGTAACCTACGTGACGGTACTGGGCATCGGCAAATGCGTGCAGGCTCTCGGTGATGTTGAATCCGGCCTTGATGTAGGCGCTCAGGTCATTCTTGGTGGCATCGGAATCGTAGTATTTGTCCAGTCCGTTGGCTCTGACATAATCATTCAGGGCATCGTCGTTGATATATGGCAGGTAACCGAAATGGTTGCCCTTGAACTGCTGGAGAGATACGCCGCTGCGCAGGTCCAGACGGTCCATTGTGTAAACATTATTCCAGATTACGCCGTATGTGTGCTGCTCCAGACCTTTCTTACGGACAAAATCGGTCTTCTTTACGGAGTTGGTGCCATCGGACCATACGGGATCGCCTTCGGCATTCAGACCGTTGGACAGTCCGTACTTGCTAACCTTGTTCTTGTATCGGAACTCCTCATAGTAGCCGTAACCGTAGGTGTAGTGGGCTGTGAGTGAGGTTGAGAATGCGTCGCTTACGTTCCAGGCCATGGAGAGGATGTTGTGGTCCTGCCAGAAGTTGTCAGTTGTGCGGTCCCAGTATGAGCCGTCTTTCATCTGATAGCGGTGGGTGACGTATTTGCCATCGGCATCCTGTACAAAGCACCAGTTGACGTCATCGTAGTCAAGATACTCATACAGGCTGTTGTACTGGCCCAATCCGGCTTTGTACATATCCTTGTACTCCTTGATTCCGGTGGGGCCCAGATACATGTCGTCCATAAGGCTGGAGTCATCGTTTCCGGCTGTGGCGCCGTTCCAAGCCTGACCGGTGTTCTCAAAGTTGCCTATGTTGCGGTAGCGGATCATGATGTTGTCCGACGGTGTCCAGAGCAGGCCGCCGTAGTAACTGCCGGCCTGGCCTTTGGTGCCGTGCATGAATCCGTCGGTCCGGGTCATGTTGAATGCACCGTCTACGATGAGGCTGTTGAGGATGGTTCCGGTTGAGAATGTGCCTCCCAGACGCAGGGTGTTGAATGATCCGTATGATGCTGTGAGTTCGGCGCTGGGGTTGGGGTTGGGCAGTTTGCTGGTGAGTGCGATGGAGCCTCCGAATGCGCCGTCACCTACTGATGATGTGCCCAGACCGCGCTGTATCTGTGCGCTGCCCAGCAGGGATGCGTAACTGTTCATGTTGGCCCAGAATACGCACTGGTCCTCGGGTGAGTTCAGGGCTACGCCGTCCAGGGTTACGTTGATTCGTGAATCGGCCGCACCGCGTATAC
The DNA here is from genome assembly GCA_045534955.1 of Bacteroidaceae bacterium. GTDB lineage: Bacteria > Bacteroidota > Bacteroidia > Bacteroidales > Bacteroidaceae > Colenecus. Next base: position 33,435 of record JAZSKR010000003.1, on the reverse strand, counting down.
GCATGTATGTGGTGCCGATGCCTGTTCCGTTCTCGCTCCATGCTATCACACCGGGAGTGCGTGAGAACAGGAAGGGAAGCTCGCGTCCGCTCTTGGAATAGTCGTCAAGTTCCTGACGGCCAATCTCTGTGGTGGCAAACGGTTCGTTTTCATGGGCGCGGACGCCGTCAATTACTACTTCATTAAGCTGCATGAGACGCACTGAATCGGCGCCAGACGTTTCATTACCGGCCTTTGCTGTGAGGCCTGTCATTAGGGTTAAGGACAAAAAAAATACCTTCTTCATATAGATTTAATTAATAATCCAAATGAAAAGGGTATACCAATAACTAAGAAATCCAATCCCTCCGCCGGCACTGTCCGGATCAGGTTCTAAGGGTATGATCTCAGCCTCTTATCGAGGCACCCCCTTTCATTCTGGGCGCAAAGGTACACATTAGTATCGTTACTTAATGCGCCTTTTACATTTTTTATGACGCAAAGAGAAACGACCCCTTTGCGTCACTTTTTTTGGAGAAATGTTGATAAATGTGAAAAATTCCGTTATATTTGCTTTTACACAATACCAATAATGCTTTTATAATATGAATACATCAAACAAGTTTGTCATTACAATCAATCGTGAGTTAGGTTCGGGAGGAAAGACTGTGGCTAAACTTCTGGCCCAAAAATTGGGTGTGCCTTATTATGATAAGACTCATTTACAGTCAGTTGAAGACAAGGAAGGCCTGAACGAGGAAAAGATAGAGAACTTCAAATCAAAAAAACGTACATGGTGGCCTGATCTGAAACGTCTGGTTGAACTGGACGGCGGTTTTGCAGTCTCCATTTATGACAACCTTCCCAATTATGCAGTTCCTGAGAAAAACGATACCGATCAGAAATTCCGGATGGAACAGGAGATTCTTAAAGGTATAGTCGATGCCGAGTCATGCGTGGTAGCCGGACGCTGCAGCTTTGTAACATTCAAGGACCATCCCAACCATCTTCATATATGGATACAGTCTCCTATGGAGTGCCGTGTACAGAGAGTGATGAAAAAGAAGGGAATCGCATCGGAGGCCGAAGCCGAGAAATTCATAAAGGAGGTTGATAAGTTGTGTGACGACTATGCCAGGCGCCATACCGGTGTAAGCCGATATGATCCCCGCAACTATGACCTTGTCATCTCAATGCAGGACAAGACCGAGGAGGAGGCTGTCGACCTCATCTTGAAGTACATAGGCTGAGAATCAGGTCTGCCAGGTCCGATGGGGTATCGGCTTCGGGAATCAGGATGTGCCCGTTGTAGATTAGACGGGGAATCGCGGAAACCGTACCCCTTGATGTGCGGCCAAAGAGTTCGTTCACCGTATCGGTGTAACGGTCAAACCAACGGTCCCGGAGTGCTGTATCAAGTGCTTCGGGACCTATCAGTTCCTGCGCCTTTGAGGTGGCCTCATCCACAGTGCGCGGATGCCAGGCTTCGTTGATGTCGGTTCCCCAAAGCCATTGCTCATATTCTGTGTATTTAGTGCGGTCAGTACGCCATACGGCAAGTCCGATGCGCATAAACTGGCATGAACCGCGGAACCTGTCAATGCCTTGGGGCATGTAGGGATTGCATTCACGGCTCATGGAGACGGGGCAGCAGACTACGGCTATGCTGTCACCCAGTTGACTGACAGCATCCGGCAACTGAAGGTGTAACTTGCGGCAATGTGAGCACTGCCAGTCAAAGAGCAGCGTTACCAGGTGTTTGGCATCGGGATTACCTTCTATGGGCATTTCTGCGGGGTTGGGGTATCGGAGCTGCTCATCGGTAAAACCGCGCTCGGCAAGTGAGCGGGGAGTTGTATAGAACTGTACCACAGCCAGTATCACTGCAAGCAGGATGCCTGCGCAGATATTCAATGCTATGCGTCCGGTCTTTTGCCTTACACACCAGATTACTGTAAGTGCTGATATGCCGATGCCCAGCACGTGGGCTGTCATGCAGTACGGGCAGAACGCATGTATCATGCTGTACTGCAGGTATATGAACCAGACAGCGCAGCCTGTTACCGCTCCGCATACAATAAGGATGGCTTTATAAAGGAATGCCTTTTCCTGCTGTGCGGTACTATCTGAATTAATAAGTAGAATACAAGCCAGCAGGGTAAGGTATGCTCCTGTTGCCAGGGCGCTTACCGGAATTATGCCGAACAGGAATGACCACTTGCTGCCCAGCACCTGATTGCAACTGGTGCCCTGTGTGCAGCCTATCAGGCCGTGTCCGGAGATAGAGTGGATGCACAGGATAACGGACAAAAGAAGGACAATGGCGGTAAGCACCACCATTGTCTTTCTCATTATTCCGGTATCTCTGCCCATGCCCGGTTAACGGATGTTGGGTTTGCCGGGAGTGGCCACTGATGCGCTGAATGCATCGCCTGCACCGTGATTAACGGTTACGGGAGCACCCAGTGTTATTCCGCTTCCGGCCAGGTAACTGCCTGCGGCAACGCTCTCCTTGAGTCCGGTGGCAAGCGTAATGACATCGGGCTGGGCGGGTTGCTGCGGACGGCCCCAGCCGCCACGGCGCGGAGTCATCTGGATAGCGCTGATTACATAACTCTCAGAGCCGATGGTAACGGTCTGACCGTTCTGGAATCCCTGTGCGCTGGCTACTGAGATTTTGGTCTCATTCTTGGCGGCATCGGCCGATATGGTTGTGGCACCTGCGGTACCGATGGTGGCAATCCTTACTTTCTCCATAGTGCTGCCTGAGCCCAGATACATAACCTGACCTATTGAGAGGCCCTGAACGGATGTAACCTTTACGTTATCCTGTCCTGCCTGTACGGGAGCGGCTATAGTCATGGCCTGGCCGGTATGGAAATCCAGCTTGTTGTCATCGGTGTCAAAGCCGTCGGGGTAACGACCTGTGCTCAAATCCGGTCCGGCTACAGGTGCAGCGGGAGAGGCTCCAAATCCGCCGAATCCTCCACGACCGCGTCCCGACTGCGGAACGGGAGCATATGCACCCTCGGCACCGGCACCTGAATCACCATGATAACCCTCGGCCAGCCACGGGTCAACCAGACCGCCATAGTTCATGGCATCTACAATCAGACCCTTGCCGTTGCGCAGTGTCATGTTGGCGCGTGATCCGTCCAGAACCGGGCCTCCAAACAACAGGTCGGCCTGAGTATCACCCTGATAACCTGCATTCTGAACCTTTACGTCCTGTACCACGCTGTTGATGGCGTGCTTCTTGGCCAGAGGTTTGTCAAGTTCAATAGCGTAGATAAGAGGCAATACGGGCTCGTTGCTGGAGTGGTCAAACTTAGTGGCGGGCTCAAATGTGATGCCTGTTCCGTTTACTGCGAACGGCATGTTGCTGGAGTGGTCAAACTTGAGCGGCTCCTCCAGTTCAAGACCGGTGCCGGGGTTGTCATTGGGTCCCAGCGGGCCGTTGAACGTGTTGCGTGATGACTGCGTGCCTACGCTCTTTACGGTAACCCACTCAACGCCGTGACCTTCAGAGTCTATGTCAAGACGGATCTTATCGCCGGCGGTGATGTTCTGGGTGCTTGAAACCTTGATGTTGGTATCACCCTTTTTGGCATCGGCCGATAACCATGCCTGCGTGCCGGGCTTGCCTACCTCAGTTACAGTTACAACCTCATACTTTTCAAGTGAGTTGGATACTGCGGGGTAGGTCGAGCCGTATCCGATGGCCATCTTCTGGCCTGCCTGGAATCCGGCTGTGCTGGTTACGGGGATGTTGGTGGAGCCTGCGGGGATGGTGATTACCGGACCCTCGGGCAGAGGCTGCCACACAGTTGTGGGATTGCCTGCGGGAGCTGCGCCGCGGAACATACCCTGCTGCGGCTGCTGTGCCTGAGGCTGGATGATATTCTTTACAGTACGCTTTTCGGCATCACTGCCTGTGCCGATGGTAATCTCGTGACCGGCCTCGATTCCGGCAACGCTGCGTACATAAATTACGTTGTCACCCTTTGCTGCATCGACTGATAGACCTGAGTTGCTTATTCCCATCAGATAGAATGACTTGGGCGCAAGTTTGGTGCCCTTGGGGATGTTTATTGATGAGAAGTAGGGCAGGTTGACTGCATGGTGAGTCAGTGTCCAGCCCGACAGGTTGACTGCCTTCTCGCCGGCGTTGTAAAGCTCTATGAATGAGTTGGTCTGGTTGCCGCTGCCGTCGGCTATGCGGAACTCGTTTATCTTGACCGGCTCCACATTACGTACCTTCTGGGCGGCTGTCCACTGGCTCTTGCCTGCGTCCCAGCTGGCCTTGGCTGAAAGGTCGGCGTTGATGAGTTTCTTGCCCGATGTAACCGAGAATGTTACTGCAACGCTCTGGCCTGGCTCAACCGGGAATCCTATCTTGCGTACCTTGCCCTTGCCGTTTGCCACAACGCTCTTCCAACCTCTGGGGGTTACCAGACTGATTTCAAGGTCGTTGATGGTCTGGCCCGATGTGTTGGTGAACACTGCTGTTACGTTCTGGGTGGTCTTGGGTGCGAATGTCTGGAGCAGGTTGGGTTTATCGACCTTGTTTGCTGCGCTTATGCTGAGCATTGACACGTCATAACCGGCTGCTACCACATTTGCCTGAATAGCCTGGTTGGTCTCAAGAGTGGGGAATGTGCCGGGAGCGGTCATGGCACCCTCGTAGAATGTGCCCGATGAGCCGTTTGAGTTGTCACCGCCGTTACCCAGCAGGATGGCGCCCTGCTTGCGCATGGGATCGTAACTGCTGCGCGGGTTCTGAATGCGCTGTCCGTCATACATTATCTGAAGGTCGCCGCCCTGGGCATTGCCGCCCATGGAGCGCCAGTGGTGAGGCTCACCGTCAGCTGTGGCGGTTACAAAACGCCAGCTGATGCTGGGCAGGTCAGCGCAGTACTTATCATTGGGATCGGGATTGACGCAACCTACCAGGTTGTTCTCCTGGTCAGTCATGATCCACGGGCCGGGAGCCTGTCCGTGATACCATGAGGGCTGGTTGCCGTAGTATGTGGTCTCCATTGTGCCGTCACCGTCGTCGCGGCTGTCGGTCTCGGCGTTACCGTAGTCAAAGCAGCAGCCGGTGTTGTAGTGATGGCCGTTTATTACCCAGTACTGACCTTCGGCCTGGTCATCGACTGCGGTGCCGTGCGCATCGTTCCAGCGCATACCCATACCGGCGGTAATGAACACGCCGTAGACCTTATGTCCCATCAGTGTTACGGGTGCCCAATCGGCCATCGGCACGTTGTTGAATCCGCCCATGGCCTGGCCGCTGAATCCTCCGCGCGGGGCCTGCTGCAGATGGTTCTCCTTGCCGGACTGGTCATAGATTACGGTTATCCAGCAGTAGGTGTCCTTGCAGAAACGGTCCTGTGCGGCGGCATCGGCATAACCTCCGGGGTCACCGGCCGATGGCTGAACCACGCCTATGTCAAGTGTCTTGCCGTCGCTCTGGCGCATTATCTGGTAGAGCGGGCCGTTGTAGGATTTGTAGAGAGCACGGGTGGTTGAATGCGCTGCCACGCAGGGCGCACCACCTTTTGCGTAAACGTCGCAAGGCCCGTCGGGGCGCTGCGGGATGCGGCTGTCACCTGCCGCTACGGCTACGGTGGCAATGAGTGCCGGGGCTAAGGCTACTCCGGCCAACAAAAGGACAATAGATGATTTTTTCATAAGATTATTGGGTTAGTAAGTTATTACGGGCGGGATTGCAACGCGGGCGGGCTCGGTGCGTCCGGGCAGGCCGAATGCCGTGAATTCAATCACTCCAAGTTGTGTGCCTGGCCACTCTGTTACGGTAAGGCGGACAAATCTGGCCTCAACCGGCTTGAACTCCTCAAAGATGGTGTTGCGCTGCTCTGTGTTGGAGGTCTTGTCAAGGACGGTGGTGTAGGTGTTGCCGTCAAGCGATACATCTACCTTATATTTATAGACTGTTCCGGAACTGCCGCCTCCTCCGAATCCGCGGCGGCCGCCTCCGTTGAACATTATGCGTACTGCGTCCACGTCAAAGAGCTGGACCTCGTCAAAGCGGGTGGCGGGTGAGAGTTCTATGGTGATGGAGGGCTCGGGGTCCTGCGGATCGGGCTCCCAGACTGTGCCGCTGGAGTTATCCACAGCGTATGATGCGTATCGGCCCGGCTGCTGTGACGAGAATTTGGAGAGCGCGTTCATGGCGTTCATCTTGTTGATGGTTACGGGCAGTGATGCTCGGGCTGATTTGACTCCGGGTGCGGGCTGGGGGGTATCGGTAATCTGTACCGACCATCGGCCCTTCTTGTCAACGTCTATGCGGTCCATGCCTATGCGGCGGCCTCCGGGCGGGTTGGAGAGTACAATGGTGTAGAACTGCCACAGACCACCATCGGGACCTTCCACAACGCTGCCGTGGGCGGTGCCGGTTACAAGTCCTTCGGTCTTGCGCAGCAGCGGGTTATTATCGGCATATGTGTATGGGCCAAGCGGGTGTTTGGCGGTGTAGTAGCCCTCGGCGTAGGTCTTCCACTGGGTGCCCGATGCCGAGTACTGCATGTAATAGGTGCCTTTGTATTTGAAGAGCCAGGGGCCTTCTATCCATGCCACACCGGTGTATTCATTCATCTCGCCGTAACGCTCCCACTCGTGTTTGGGGTTGAAACTGAACAGGTGGGTGGGCTTATCGGCAAAACGGTTCAGGTGGTCGGGGTCAAGAGGCACTCCGAATATTCCGCTTATGCCGCGGCCCGAGTAGAACAGGTAGGGCTTGTCATCATCTATGAAAATGTGCATATCAAACGGCTCGTTCCAGCCGCCCTCCACATCGGGGGTGTTCTCCCATTCGCCCAGGACGGAGTAGGGGCCCAGCGGGTTATCGGCCACATAGAGCGGGCAGTCGTTGCCTGACATGTAGTACTTGCCGCGGTACTTGACCACATCGGGAGCCACGGGCACGCGCTGTACGGGCGTGAATTCCCAGTCCAGCATGTTGCCGCTGTGCCAGGCGCCGCCTCCGGTGCAGAACATGTAGTATCGGCCGTCATCGTCACGCATTACCGATACGTCGCCCGATGCGTTGCCGCCCGGACCTATCACCATAGGTAGCGGATTGCAGTACCTGCGGCCATTGGCCACATTATTATTCACGCTCTGCTGTGCTCCTGTGCAGGATACCAGCATGATGGTCAGTAATATAAGGCTCTTTCTCATACTGCGAATATAATAAATTACGCAATAGAGACTGTGCTTAATGATTTATTTTTCGCTGAGTTCGAGCCAGCGCATGGTGATAGTGTCGGTGCGCTCCATTATTTGGCCGATGCGGGCGGATTTCTGCTGGAGCTGGTCGTAGGGGAGAGTGCCGCTGTTCAGTTCCTGCTCCAGGGTGGCTTTTTCCTCCTCAAGTTGCTGGAGCTCCTGCTCTATCTGCTCCATTTCGCGTTTCTCCTTGAAGGTCAGTTTTACGGGCCGATTGGCGGTTGCTGCGGGTTGCTGCGCCGGAGTGGCGGGCTTGCTCTTGGCGGCTGCGGCGGCTTTCTCCTCATCCTCCTTGAGTACCTTGTACTCCATGTAGTCGCTGTACGATGAGGGGAAGTTGGTAACCTTGCCGTCACCTTCAAACACCAGCAGATGATGGGCAATCTTGTCCATGAAGTATCGGTCATGCGATACCACAATGACGCATCCCTTGAACTGTGCAATGTACTCCTCAAGCACCTGCAGGGTCATTATGTCCAGGTCATTGGTAGGCTCGTCCAGAATCAGAAAATTGGGGCTCTGCATCAGGATGGTGCAGAGATATAATCTGCGGCGCTCGCCTCCGCTCAGCTTGCTCACGTAGCTGTACTGCGTCTTGGGCGTAAAGAGGAATTTCTGCAGGAACTGCCCAGCCGACATGCGGCGTCCGTCATCCAGAACTATGTGATCGGCAATGGCGGTCACCACGTCAATCACCTTGGCATCCTCGGGGAATTTGAGCCCCTCCTGCGAGTAATATCCGATTTTTAATGTTGTTCCGCGGCCGATGACACCGCTGTCGGGCTGCTCAATACCCAAAAGCAGCTTGAGGAATGTGGATTTGCCCACGCCGTTCTCACCAATAATACCAAGCTTCTCGTAGCGGGTAAATATGTAGCTGAAATCCTTGAGTATTATCTTGTCATCGAACGACTTGCTAAGGTGCTCAATATCAAATATCTTTTTACCGATGTATGATGCCTTGACATCCAGGGCCACGCTCTGCTCATCGCGGCGGTGCTGCAGGCGCTCCTCCAGCTGATGGAACGACTCCTTGCGGTAGCGTGCCTTGCCTCCGCGGGCACAGGGCATCCGGCGCATCCAGTCCAGCTCGCGGCGGTACAGGTTCAGGTCACTCTCGCGCTGCGAAGACTCTGCATCCAGACGCTCCTGTCGCTTTTCCAGATAGTAGCTGTAATTGCCGGAGTATGAGTAGGCGCGGAAATCATCAATCTCTATGATGCGGTTGCACACGCGGTCCAGCAGGTATCGGTCATGGGTGACCATGAACAGGGTCAGGCGGCTGGCCGTGAGATAATCCTCCAGCCACTCGGTGACCTCCACGTCCAGGTGGTTGGTGGGCTCGTCCAGTATCAGGAAATCGGGTTCCTGCATCAGCGCCTGGGCCAATGCCACACGCTTGGCCTGACCTCCGGAGAGCTGGTCTATGGGCTTGTCAAAAACGGGCACACCCAGTTTGGTGAGCAGCTGGCGGGCACGCAGTAGTTTGTCCTCATCGGACTCCGGGCAACAGGCAGTCAAGACGTTTGCGCCTTTGGGGAATACCGGAGTCTGCACCAGATAGGCAGTGCGGATGTCGCGGCGGAACGTTATTGTGCCGCTGCGGTAATCGGCCTTACCGGCAATCACGTCCAACAGGGTGCTCTTGCCCTGGCCGTTGCGTGCTATCAGCCCCACCTTCTCACCCTGGTTGATATTGAGCGAGAGGCCGTCAAAAATCACGCGGTCGCCGAATGACTTGCACAGTCCGTCTATTTGCAGAAAACTCTCCATAACAGGCGCAAAGGTAACGAAAAAGAGTATATTTGCGGATAGAACTTACTAACCGTATTCATTATGAGAATATCCGTTTCAGCCTTGATTCTTTCTTTTTTGGTGCCGATGCCCGCATTCGCTGCGCAGACTACTCCGGCATCGGACAGCCGCATCACATACGTGGGCCGTACCCTGGCGGCTGACGGCGATGTAAGTTTTGACTGGAGTTCCACATATGCCAAGATTTCTTTCCAGGGCGATTATCTGGCCGTGCGTGCATCGGACACGGGTAAGGACTATTTCAACGTGTGGATAGACCGCGATATGAGTGCCGAGGCTGATAAGGTGCTGTGTATCAATAGTTCCGATACTCTGCTCACCATTGTAAGCAGTGCCGATTTCAGCAAGAAAGGCAAGAAGCAGGCCAGCCATACGGTGATAATCCAGAAACGCACCGAGGCCGATCAGGGCCGTACCACATTCCATGAGTTCCAGACCGATAAGGGGTTGCTGCAGGCGGCGCCGGTCAAGGAACGCCTGATTGAGTTTGTGGGCGATTCCTATACCTGCGGTTACGGCATTGAGAACAGCATTTCGCGTAACCGGTACACCCCTGAGACGCAGAATACGTCCAAGACTTACTGTGCTCTGCTGGCCCGTTATTTTGATGCCGATTTCATTACGGTGTCGCATTCGGGCAAAGGCATTACCCGCAATTACGATGACAGTGACCGCCAGTCGCGCTGGTATATGCCCGACCGATACGGTTGCACTTTTGACAATGCCCGCCAGCCCAAGTGGGAGCCGGGTGAGCAGAAGCCTGACATCACCATGATCTATCTGGGGCAGAACGATTTCTCGACCGAGCGCCAGCCTATGCGTGATCCTTTTAAGCGCAATTACAAGCGTCTTATCAAGTCCATCAAGGATTATTACGGTGAGGATCATCCCATCCTGTGCGTATCGACCAAGGTTGACAAACTGCTGTTTGACTTTGTGCGCGAGTGTGTCGAGGAGTGCGGCTACAAGAACGTCTATTACGACGGAATGTTCCAGGCCGTGCATCTGGACAATGACCAGGAACTGGGCGCCGACTGGCATCCCAACTGGAAGGCCCACATCAAACTGGCCTACGCCCTGATACCCTATTTCTCTACAATAACCGGCTGGGAAATTCAGCCTTCAAAACCAATAGAATAATATGAAAAGGAATATTCTTGCAGCAATCCTGTTCTGCTTTGTTCCCGGGCTGATGATGGCTCAGGGTAGTGATGTCAACAGCCGTGACCTTCGCGGCAAAGTGGTTTATGAGGACGATGAGGTGGTGTTCCGCCAGCTGGACGAGCACACCTGGATAGGTAACGGGCATCGGACTTATAACGAGTCCCTCTATCTAGTGGAGGGCAATGACCGCGCTGTACTGATCGATGCCGGGACCCGCGTTCCGGGACTGGACAAGATTGTGGCCGGTATCACATCAAAGCCCGTTACGATGATACTTACCCACGGACACGGTGACCACGTGGGCGGAGTAGGGCCGTTCCCCGAGGTGTGGATAGGTCCGGCCGACGAGCAGATGCTGCGTAACAGCCAGCGCCGATACCAGGGTGAGATCAAGCATCTGACCGATGGCGAGACTATCGATCTGGGCGGGCGCAAGCTTGAGGTAATGTTCACTCCCGGTCATACATCGGGCAGCGTGACATTCTTTGACAAGGCAAATCATTACGGATTCAGCGGCGATGCTTTCGGATCCACCAACCTGCTGGTATTCACGTATTTATCGAACGTGAAGGCATCGGCCGCAAAGGTTGAGAAATACATGAAGGACAACGATATACGTTTCCTGTATCCCGGACACTACAGCGGCGACAACCTGGAGAGTCCCAAGCGTGTTACCGATATCAAGAACCTGTGCGATGACCTGCTCACCGGCAAGCGCCAGGGCGTAAAGAGCGACGGTAATAACGGCGGCAACGATATGATGGCCGAGGGTGACGGATTCCGCCTTACCTACAGCAGCCAGAACGGACTGAAGTGACGCAAAGGGAAACGACCCCTTTGCGTCAATTGTTAAAATTCGCTAAACGCTTGGCGGGTTGAAAATAGGTGCTTACATTTGCGATATCAAAATGATATCAAAACAACATTAAAACAATAATAGATTATGGAAACAAAGGAATTTGAATTCAAAGGAACTAAGGTAAGCGGTTTTATAGGACTGCTTCTGCTTCTTGCTTGTATTGCCGGTATTGCTCTTACAAACATTTATCTACTCTCTTATTCAGGAATTATCACTCCTGTCCTGTTCTTGGCAATTATTCTGATCTCATGCGGACTTGTCCAGCTGGAGCCCAACGTGGCCCGCGCAATGGTGTTCTTTGGTAAATATAAAGGTACCTTGCGCGAGAACGGTTTCTGGTGGATTGTGAATCCGTTCTACACCAAGAAGAGAATCTCCCTGCGTGCCCGCAACCTGAATGCCGAGGCTATCAAGGTTAACGACAAGAGCGGTAACCCCATCATGATCGGTCTGGTAATGGTTTGGAAGATCAAGGACGTTTACAAGGCTCTGTTCGAGATTGATTCACAGACCATCGGTCAGACTGCCGGCGGTGTCACAACTCTTAATTCAACAATGAGGGCGTTTGAGAACTTTGTTTCGGTCCAGTCTGATGCAGCCCTGCGTCAGGTTGCCGGCCGATACAACTACGATGAGAACAGTAATCCGGCCGATGACGTAACCCTGCGCTCAGGTGCCGATGAGATTAACGAGGCCCTGAAGCAGACCCTGAACGACCGTCTGGCAATAGCCGGTATCGAGGCTGTGGAGGCCCGCATCAACTACCTGGCATACGCCCCTGAAATTGCAGCTGTAATGTTGCGCCGCCAGCAGGCCGATGCCATCATCGCCGCCCGCGAGAAGATAGTTGAGGGTGCAGTATCGATGGTAAAGATGGCTCTTGACAACCTTAAGAAAGACGGTGTGGTTGATCTGGACGAGGAGCGCAAGGCTGCAATGGTAAGCAACCTGCTGGTAGTTCTGTGCGGTGACGAGCCTGCAGCACCTGTGGTAAACGCCGGTACTCTTTATAACTAAAAAGACTTTCAGATGGCTAAAGACGCTGATTCAAAAAGCTTTCTGCTGAGAGTGGACTCTGCTACGATGACGGCCCTTGAAGAGTGGGCCGCCAGCGAGTTCCGCAGCGTGAACGGCCAGCTGCAGTGGATAATCGCCGATGCCCTGCGTCGCGCCGGCCGTAAACCAAAAGCATGATTATGGGACAGACTAAATTAATACACGAACACTACGATCGCAAACCGTGGCTCAGCATTGTGGCAGGAATACTGGTATTAATACCTTTGATAACCAGAGTGATAGATGATGACTTTTCAGTTGCATCGATAATCTTGTTTGCCCTGACAGCAATTCCATTGGTGCTTATTCTGATTATTAACATGATCAGCAGAAATAAGCCGTCAATTGTGGTTTACAATGACCGTCTTGTGGTCAGGGTGCCGTCAGTCTCCTATAAGACCGATGAGATAACCTATTCCGATATCAGGAACATGGCCATGGAATCGGGCCAGTTGCTGATATGGCAGGACGACCAATCCTCTCCTATGTGTTGCAATCTGGGTGCAAATATCAGGAATGCCGAGGAGACCTACGATATTCTCAGGTCAGCATATGATAAGTACAATCAGGAGCATAACATCACACCCGCTCAGGTGGAGAATCTCCCCAAGAGGAATAAAGGCATGGCTGTTTTGCTTACTGTAATGATCATGACCGGCATTCTGATGCTGATTTTCCTGAAGCACCGGTAATCCCTTGCCAAAGTGTCCCACAACGAACCCCGCTACAAGCTCTGTAGCGGGGTTCATTGTGTTACATACCCTCATTTTAGGGGGTGTGTCCCACGCTCATCGGCCCGGGAGAGGGCTCTCGCGCGGGTGCTTGTGGGACACTTTGGCGGGATTAGAGGTAGTGGACGGTCTCGGACAGGGGCTTGCGCTTGGGGTGACGGTCAGATGCCACACCGTCCGGGGCGGCATAGCCGATGGGCATGAGCGCAACGGGCTTGATGTTGGGCGGCAGGTTGAACAGCTGGCGGGTGGCCTTGAAGTCAAAGCTGCATACCCAGCAGGAGCCGATGCCCAGCTCCCATGCCTGGAGCATCATCTGTGTGAGCACGATGGTGGCATCCATCTCGCCGGCGGAGTGTCCATCCTCCTCATGCTTGTGGTTTTTCCAGCAGATGTTCTCATCATAGCATACCAGCAGCGCCTGGGGAGCATGGAACATATACGGAGTCACGCTGGCCATCTTGGACACGGCGTCGGGACTCTGCAGCACATAAATCACCTGCGGCTGGAAGTTCACGGCAGTAGGCGCCACGCGTCCTGCCTCAAGTATCTTTTCAAGTTTCTCGGGCTCCACCTTGCGGTCCGAGAACGAGCGCACCGAGTAGCGCGCCTTGCATAATTCAAGAAAGTCTGTCATAACAATATTGGTTTGATAATACTCTTACGGGCAAAAGTACTCAATAGGATTTGAAAAAGCATTATCTTCGCGTCATTATGAAAGAATATCAGTTTACCACAGAACTTGAGACCCGTGACTACGAATGTGATCTGCAGGGCGTAGTCAACAATGCCAATTACCAGCACTATCTGGAGTATACCCGTCATAAGTGGCTGCAGAGCCGCGGGCAGTCATTCCAGCAGTGGCATGAGAAGGGCATCGACGCCATGGTGTCCGAGATCAACATCAAATACAAGAGTCCGCTGCACGGTCAGGAGGAGTTCCTGTCATGCCTCAACCTGCACCGCGAGGGCGCCCGTTTCATTTTTGAACAGGACATTTACCGCAAGGCCGATATGAAACTGTGCATCCAGGCCACGGTTACCGTTGTCAGTGTGGTGAACGGCCGCCTGAGCAAGGGCGACGAGATTGCATTCCTTCTTGAAGATGTTCAGTAAGGAGCAGATAACCACCGTCCTGATGGATGTCGATGACACGCTCCTGGATTTCAAGGAGTGCGCCAGGGAGAATGTGCGCGGGTGCTGCCGCAAGAACGGCATTGAGTACTCGGACAGCATGTTTGATTTCTTTCTGAACCGCAACATCATCCTCTGGAAACGCATCGAGGACGGCCTCTTGACCGTCGATGAACTGCACCGCACCCGTTGGGCCGGCATATTCCGTGACCTTGGGATTGAGGCCGATGGGCCCGCATTCGAACTTGATTTCATTGCTGGACTGCGCGATACATCGGTCCCGGTGGCCGGAGCGCATGAGGTGATGAAATATCTCCATGACCGGTACAAGGTCTATGTGGTGAGCAACGCATCCAATCTGCAGCAGTCCACACGTCTGGGCAAAGCCGGGCTGATGCAGTACGTGGACGGTATTTTCGGCTCGCTGGACATCGGCTTCAACAAACCGTCCCGCGAGTATTTTGACTATTGTTTCTCACAACTGGGCGGCACCCGTCCGGATCAGACCGTAATTGTGGGTGACTCCCTCAACGCTGATATCAGCGGCGGCCAGGCCTACGGTCTGCACACCGTCTGGTTCAACATCCGCAGCGTTGAGGCATCGGCCCAGATAACTCCCGACCACACCATCCGCTCACTCAGCGACCTCACCTCACTGCTCTGAGCATACAGCGCTGTAGTAAGCGTAAAAATCGCTCCACTTGTAGTAGGGATAGCAGTCGGTGTCAAGCGGGAGCTGCACCTCGTAGCCGTTCTGAAGGCACTTGACCAGGATCTCGGGGTTCTTCTTGCTCTTGTAGAAGATGAACTGCAGGTTGCCGGCCTTGCCGATCTGGAAATCCTGGAAATAGTACTTGAGCTGGCTGGCATCGGTCACGCCGCCCTTGGGCATGTTGATACCCATCACGATGTTGAGCGGGCCCAGGTTGGTGTCATGGCCGAAACGCAGGGATGCTATGTCATTGCATTCGCCGTCTATGACCAGTTTGGCCTGATCCAGAATGTCCTGAACGATGGGTTTCATCACGTTGATGTCCCTGTACCAGTTGCGGTATGAGTTCAGGTTGGTGCGCTCCCAACCGGCGGTCAGTTCCTCGGGCTTGAAAAGTCCTACCAGAAGTTCCTCATGGCCGATGCTGGGCAGTGAGGTGTACAGGTTCTTAAGGTTGCTGAAAATACGGCGGGGACTGCGTGAAAGGCCCTCAGTGCTGGTAAACAGACGTGCAATTATCTCATCGTTCGATGCCACCTGCGGGGTCTCGGGATTGAAATTGGTCATATCCAACTGTGCACTTGCACGCGGAGCCCTGACACGGTAGGGATTGTCATCGGCATCGGGCTTAACTCCGTGCAGGGTGGCTCTGGATGCCTGCTCGTAGATGTCTATCTTGGGGTTGCACTGCACCATGGCCTGGCTGAATGCGGTCATGCTGATTATGCATCGGCCGGTAGTGGATGATATGGCACGGATGGTACCGCCTTTCTTGAAAACTTCCGGGAAACTCTCATACATCTTGCGGGCAATGGCCTGATGCTGGTCCCAGCCTACGCGGGTAAGTTCGCCCATGCCGGCCATGAACTCGGGGTAGAGCGCCTTGTACTGCTCGTAGAATTTTTCACCATCGGCATTGAGCAGATGCTTTTCGTGTGCCTCGGTAAGAATGGTATCCAACTCAAGATAAAGTGAATTGTTCCAATAGTAACGCGAACCGTGGCGTGCGTAGTGGCTGATGTAGAATGGTTTGTAACCTTTTGGGGCCTTGGTGAGTTCCGGGGCATCGAAAGTGTAGGGGTAATCTGTGCCGTAAGATTTCTGCGGATTAGCTTTGACTTCATCCAGTACATTTAAGCGTTGGGCATATGTGAATACACAGATTACCGCTACAACTAAGAACAAAAGAATCTTTTTCATCTGATCAGGGAGTAATTTGGTTAGAGCGCTAAGGTAGCGTTTTTTTTCCAAATTACTAACGCCTGTCGTTGATTGCTACTCCGGGGTAATCGGTAAGATCAAATGAAACCTGCTGTTCCGATACTCCAAATCCGAAATCGCTGATTGCGTACATCAGTTTGCCCATGTAATCGCCTTCATCGGAATAGACCAGGAAATCTGTTTTCTGGATTACGCCCAGAGGATAGTATGTATCCTTTTCGATGACAAGCAGCAGTTCCTTGAGATACGGCTTGCTGTTTTTCTTGTCTTTCTTGATGCATCTGATAATCCAGTTGTCGGCTGTTTCATCGGCGATACGGAATCTGTAATTATCAAAAATGTTTACAATTTCATCAACAACCACCTTTTCCGGTGTGATGTTTGAGGGTTTGTATTTTTCTATCTCAATCTCATTTTCCAAAGGAAGATATTCCCATTTTGTCTGTCCGTCACAGATGACCCTGTTGTTTTCGGCAGCCTGGCCGTACTTGTTGTTTAAAAGATAAATGTTGTGTGAGCCCGGATTTTCGGCACGCGGAATAACGTGATACAGAGTGCAATACATACCTTGAGTATTGGAAATCTTCAGATACTCGTTCATTTTTGACACGATTTGTCTTGCGGACTGTGAAAATGCAGTCATTGCGCAAACAAGAGTAATTACTGTGCAAAGGATCTTTTTCATAATTTTGTTTTTAAAGCGTTTTACCAATAGACGCAGGGGTTGTGTCATTGTTAATGCTTCAATGTAAAAAATTTCTTAAATTCTGTGCAAAATGAATATAACCGTTGAGAACGATATCCTTTGCGCCGTGATTGATACCCGCGGAGCCGAACTTGCCAGCCTGAAGAGACAGGGCGTAGGGGAGGAACTGATATGGACCGCCGATAAGGATTATTGGGGCAGGCATGCACCGATGCTGTTTCCTATCGTAGGTAAGGTGTGGGGTGGCAAATACAAAGTAGGGGATAAGACCTACAGCCTGCCGCAACACGGATTTGCCCGCGACCGCGAGTTCAAGGTACTGTGTCACGACAAGGAAAGCGTGGTGCTTTGTCTTGAGTCCGATGAGCAGTCGCTTGAGGTGTATCCGTACAAGTTCCGCCTGGAGGCCACATACCGCCTTGAGGATAACACTCTGGTTGTGGAGTGGCGGATAAAGAACCCAGGCAGCGGGCCGATGTATTATCAGATAGGTGCGCATCCCGGATTCAACTACCGCGATTTCCGGAAGGACGATCCCATTCACGGCTACTTCCGTCTTACATCGGGCGAGGAACCCATCAGCAAACTCATTATAGGTCAACTAACGGCCGATGGTTACCGCAGTGACAGCGCAGGTATGATGGAACTGGACAGCGACGCGATGCTGCCTCTTACTCCGGGTCTTTTTGCAAATGACGCGCTGGTACTGGAGGAGTATCAGTTGGATCAGGTGATACTATACGATAAGGAATGCAACCCGTATATATCGGTACAGACCGATGAGGCTCCGGTTTGGGGTTTGTGGTCACCTCCCGGAAAGAACGCCCCGTTTGTATGCATCGAGCCTTGGATGGGTCGGTGCGACTACCAGGGTTATGACGGCGATATCTCCGGCCGTGATTACATCAACTGCCTGGATGCCGGAAAGAGCAGTGAATTTGTTTACAGAATCACAACAATCTAAGAATTCTCAATTCTCAATTAATTTGGTAGGTCCAGCAGCGGCGGCGACGGTGGGTATAGTGCTCAAAGTGTTTCCAGATGTTCTGGACGTTGGCGTTGTCCTCGAGCATGGGACCGGTCTGGCAGTCAATTCCGCCATGTGACTGGATGGCTTTGATGCCTTCACGCAGTATGATGCACTCTACACCTTTTTTCTGGTCCTCGGGGCGGACGCCTATCATGTAGAAATCTATGTGGCGGTGATCATTCAGGTCTCCCAGCACTTTCAGTGCGGAGAACAGTCCGAGTTTACCCTTGCTGGCGCGTATTCCGCGGCTTATTGAAGGAGCGATGAATCCGAATCCCACCAGATCACCCTGCTGGTTCTGTACCATGAGCGAATACTCGGGACGGCCCACCAGGGCAATCAGATGCTCCATGTTGTCAATCTGCTTATCGGACAGTGGTACCACCCCGTGAAGTTTGGCAAAGGCTATGTTGATGATCTCCATCGCGCGGCGCACATAGGGACGCACCTCCTTCATGTTGCGGAATTTCTTGATGGAGTAGCCGTAACGCTTCTCAGATATTTCGGCTATCTGGTCCATCTTGGGCGGAACCTGATCGGGTACAATCACTTTTGTCTCGGTCCAGTCCCACTTCTTGGTAAGGCCCAGACGTTTCATATGCTCGATGTAGTAGGGGTAGTTGTAGAGCGTGATGTACATATCCAACTGGTCGAATCCGTCCACCAGCATACCCTGCTTGTCAAGGTTGGAGAATCCCAGAGGACCAACAACCTCGGTCATGCCCAACTCACGTGCCCAGGCCACAACTGTATCAAACAGCGCCTTAGAGACCTCAAAGTCATCGATAAAGTCAAAGCGGGTAAAGCGCAACTGCTTAACGTTGTCCTTCTCATTGGCGGCGCGATTAAGGATGGCACCTATACGGCCTACAACCTTTCTGTCACGCAGGGCAAGCCACAGACGGCTGTCTGCATAACTGTATGCTCCGTTCTTGGCCGGATTGAATGTGTCCATTTCATCACCGATAAGTACAGGCACGTACATATCGCAATCCTTGTACAGGTCAATGGGGAACCTGAACATTTTTTTCTTGTCCTTATCGGTAAGGACCTCCTTAATTTCAAGCATAGCGTGCAAAAATACAAAACATCCCGAACATGGAAGTCCGGGATGTAAGCAAATTAACAAGGATACTCAGAATGTGGTGCTCAGACCGATCATGAACGGGTAAGTCTGAACGGGATCGTCATCGAGGAACAGACTTGTGAATGAGTATCGGGCTATGATACCGAAATCATTGATTCCTATCCTGGCCACTGCATTTACACCTAAGGGATTGACATTGATGCCGTTGATGTATTTCTCACCTTTTTTCTGATTCACGAAATCAACCTTGGATATATCGGCAAAACGGAATTCCAATTCGGGACCTACGGCGATGAACGGTCCGCGGCTGGATGCGGAACTTATCTCCAGGCAGAGCGGTACTCGCAGGCTCCAGTAACGGAGATAACCCTGCTTTACCTGACGGCCGTCTATATCGTCATCAGAGAATACGATCTTTTTGTCAGAATTGACATTTCTTGTAGTGGTAAGATACTGTCCGTTGTCTATCCAATAACGTGAGCGTGTCAGATACAATGCGGTATTGATGCCGATGTTCTTGGTCATGTGGTAGCCCCACTGTCCGACTGCGAATCCAAGCTCAAATCCCTTACCGGTCTTTTGGGGAAAACCGGGAGTGAGTGTGGGGGGCTGATCGGTGCAGAGCATGTTCAGGCCGAAATAGAAATCCGGTGTATGTCCGGGGCCGTAGTAGCGGTATGTCTTGCTTGAGTTCTTCTTGTTCTTACGGTCGTCAGATCTGTTCTCTGTCTTGTTGCCGTTTTCATCGACGACCTCGTAATACTCGGCGCCTACAAGACCGTCATAGAAATTATGGGCGAAACGGCGTGCCCAACCCTCGCTGCGGCCGACCTTGCCGTATTCATCATATTCATAAACCCTCTCGGTGGTTTGTGCAAACGCGGGTACTGCAAACAGTGCTGCCGCCAACGCAAATAGATAACTTTTTTTCATTTTTCAGTAATTCTTTTGTCTATTAGACGAAAAAGGTCCGGATTTGTTGGTCCGGACCGCAATATTTTTTCAATTATTTTCCAGAAAAGTACTCCAAAGCCTCTCTGTAGCCGTCAAATCCTTTGCCTTTTATGACTTTTGACGCGTAAAGGGAGACAAATGAGTGGCGGCGGAACTCCTCGCGTGAGTCAACGTCGCTAAGATGAACCTCGACAGTGGGGATGGCCACTCCTTTGAGCGCGTCCAGGATGGCCACGCTGGTATGGGTGTAGGCGGCGGGATTGATTACGATGCCGTCAAACACGCCGTACGACTGCTGTATCTTATCCACGATGGCTCCTTCGTGGTTGGACTGGAAGCACTCCACCTGCAGACCCAGGTCCAGACCGTTCTCCAGTACAAAGGCCTCAAGTGCCTTGTAGTCACGGTTGCCGTAGATTGCAGGCTCGCGAAGACCCAGAAGGTTCAGGTTAGGACCGTTTATGACAAGAATCTTTTTCATGCCGCAAAGTTATATAATCTCCTGATAAGTTCCGAAATACTTGAACTGCTCGCCGCAATGGTCCAACTCGGATATCAGTGACGCAAACTTCTTGTCATAGATGGAGAGTTCAATGTCAAAGTAGAACATGAATTCAAAGTCGCGGCCCGGGATGGGGCGTGACTCCAGTTTGACCAGGTTGGCACCGGTGGCGTTGAACTTGCTCAGCACTGAGAACAGCGTACCGGGTTTGTGGCTCATCACCATCATGATACTGGTGCGGTTGGCGCCCGGATAGATTCGGGCGTTCTTGGCTATGCAGATAAAACGGGTGTGGTTGCTGTCAAAGTTCTGGATATCGGCGGCAAGAACCTCCATATTATAGAGATCGACGCAGCTCTTTGATGATATTGAGGCAGTTGTGCGGTTGGGATCCTTGGCAACCCTCTGGGCGGCCATGGCGGTGTTATCGGACGGGATTATCTCCACATCCTTGAGGGCACTGAGAAAATGAGAGCACTGGTTTATGGCCTGCGGGTGGGAGTAGATGGTCTTGATATCCTGGAAACGGGCGCCCTTGGCTGCCAGCAACTGGTGATCAACACGTACGCGGGTGCTGCGTACTATGTGTACGTTATATCTTACCAGCAGGTCATAAATCTCGTTGACCGATCCTGCGGTTGAGTTCTCAATGGGCAGTATGCCGTACTCGCACAGGCCGTCGGTGACCATGCGGATAACGCCTTCAAAGGTGTTGTTGAACATAATCTCGGGCACCTCAAAGAGTTTCTCGGCGGCAATCTGCGAGTATGCACCCTCACGTCCCTGGCAGGCTACCACGGCGCGCTTGGGGAAAGGAGCGGGATCGGCATTGATAAGACCGGATATGGCCTTGTAGAGCGGGGAGTCCTTCTCCTTGTACATGGCCTCGTATGCCTTGCTTATGTCAAAGATGGAGCGGTACAGCACGCGCCCGAAATCCTCCAGGTCCTCGGGCAACTGTTTTGATACGTGTGCCAGCACCTCACGCTCGCGCGAACCGGCGCTTACCGGTATGTCATGCTCTCTCTTGAATTCGCCGATGGTATTTACCACCTGCATTCTCTGTTGGAACAGACGGCAAATCTCCTCATCGATGCCGTCAATCTGTTTTCTGTAATCCGTAAGGTCCATATGGTATTTATTGTTGTTTCAGAATTGTGCCTCCCAATGCGTTGAAATCATCAAAGAAGGCGGGGTATGACTTGGCGGTGCACTCGGCATCGCTTATGGTTATCTTCACGTCTTTGGCCGATGCCAGCACAGCCGCAGCCATTGCCATGCGGTGGTCACCCGACGGGTCGTAGGCGCAACTGCGTGCAGGGCCGCCGGTAACGGTAAGGGTGTTGTCCGATGCAAACGCATATATGCCGGCCATACCCAGCAGTTGCAGTATGGACTGCACGCGGTCACTCTCCTTGATGCGCAAACGGCGTATGTTGTCAAAGATTGTAGTTCCCTGGGCTGATGATGCTGCGACAGCCAGAATGGGAACCAGATCGGGGATATCGGCACAGTCTATCTGTGCTGCGGTCAGGCTTGACGGGCGTGCGGTAACCGTATTGCCTGCAGTTGCGATATCGGCACCCATCTTACGGAGCACGTCTACAATGCGGCGGTCACCCTGAGCAGAGCACTCGTAGCCCAGACCGGTACAGGTAACGGGTTTGCTGCCTGCCACGCCTGCTGTCAGCCAGAATGCTGCGGCCGACCAGTCGCCCTCCACTGCAACTTGTGTGGCCGGGGTGGTGAACTCCTGACCGCTGGGTATGATATAACCATCGGTTGTGGACTGTATCTCTATCCCGAACTGCCCCAGTGCATTCAGGGTAAGCCCTATGTATGATGCGCTCTCCTGCTTGCCGGTAACCGCAATCTTGCTCTGGATTCCGGTAAGCGGCAGGGCCATGAGCAGGCCTGATATGAATTGTGACGATACGCCTCCGTCAATGGTGTAGAGACCGGCAGGCAGTTTGCCCTCACATTTGAGCGGCATCCGGCCGTTGGGCGACATCTTTACGCCGTGAGCCGTCATCTCCTCATACAGAGGGGAGAGCGGACGCTCGGGCAGACGTCCCTGGCCGATGAATGTTGCATCGGCCCCCAGTGCGGCTGCCACGGGCAGCAGGAACCTCAGGGTTGAGCCGCTCTCGCCGCAGTCTAGCGTGGCGCCTTTATTCACTTGTTGGATTGGCTGGACGCTGAACTTTCCGTCGGTGTAGGTTATGTTTGCGCCCAGTGCGTTAAGGCAGTTCATGGTTGCCTCCATATCGCGGTTCACGCTCTGGCAGACAATTGTGCAGGGCGCGTCAGAGAGAGCCGCGCAAATTAGCATGCGGTGGGCTACCGACTTTGAAGGCGGCACCTGCACGTTCCCTGATACTGTCCCTGATATCTGCAGAATCATAATCCGGCTTTTTTCATCAGTTCAAGTACCTGTCCGGCAGGCATTTTCTCCAGAGTGCATGCGCCAATCTCCTTGGGCAGCACAAGTGTAATGTCCGCTCCGCTGCGCTTCTTATCTGAAAGAATAACGCTGTAGAGCTCATTGGCCTTGAAAGGACATCCGGTATCAAAACCGTAGTCCTTTACTACTTTGGTTATTACGTCTGTGTAGTCGGTGAAACCGTAAACCTTAGCCACCTTTGCGGCAATTATCATTCCGCGGGCAACGGCGCTTCCGTGGGTGATTGTAAAGCCGCTCAGTTTCTCTATTGCGTGACCGAATGTGTGGCCAAAGTTGAGCAATCCGCGCAGGCCTTTGTCGAATTCGTCCTGCTCCACAACATCACGCTTTATCTCTATGCAGCGGGCTATTACCTTGGTCAGGTCAAAGCCGTTGGGTGTGGAAACCGTATCGAACAGTTTGCTGTCCAGTATGATACCGTATTTGATAACCTCGGCAAAGCCGTCACGCATTACTGCGGGGTCAAGGGTGCTCAGTGCGTCTGTATCCAGATAGACCAGGGCGGGCTGGTGGAACGCGCCCACCAGATTCTTTCCGGCGCTGATATCGACTGCCGTCTTGCCGCCTACCGATGAGTCCACTGCAGCCAGCAGGGTAGTGGGTACCTGGATGTACGGGATGCCGCGCAGGTAGATGGCGGCTGCAAAACCGGCCATATCGCCTACCACGCCGCCGCCCAGTGCCAGCACCATGTCGGTGCGGGTTACCTGTGCCCGTACCATACAGTCTATGAATGCGGTCACGTTATCAAGGGTCTTGCTCTGCTCGCCGTTGGGTATTACATGGCTCACGGTCTTGAACCCTGCAGCCTCAAGGGCATCGGTCACGGTCTTGCCGTACAGCGGGAATACCTTGTCATCGCTCAGGATGGCAATGGTGCAGGGACGGAAACGCTCCTTTAGAGCCTGGCCTATGCCACTCAGACTTCCTTTGTTTATAAGGATGTCATATGTACCTGAGGCGTGGACGGTTATCTTTTCCATATCAGTTCTTTTCTGAGAGTTCCTTTGCTATGCGTCCGTCACGCAGCAGTGCGCAGAGTGTCTGGGCGTCATCGGCCTCCATGGCACTTGCGTACTGGGTGAGGTTGTCTATCAGGGTATGTATCTCGCGCAGAAGGTTGTCCTTGTTCTCAAGGAACAACTCTGTCCACATGTTCTCATTGAGCCAGGCCACTCGCGTGAGGTCGCGGAAACTGCCTGCACTGTAGCCCTTGTGCTGCTGGGCCGACGGGCTCTTGATGTAGGCGTTGGATACCACGTGTGCCAGTTGTGATGTGAATGCAATCATGCTGTCATGCTGCTCGGGGGTGGTGAATACCACGCGCTTTAACTGCATGGGGGCCAGCAGATGCTTTATGCGGTCCAGCAGTTGGATATCATCATGTGTAGGCGGGATGATTATCATGGATGCGTTCTGAAACATGCTGGTGCGGGAGTTCTTGTAACCCGACAGGTGGGTTCCTGCCATGGGGTGACCGCCGGCGTAGGTGAATCCGTACCGGGCGGCGGCTTTCATTCCGCACTCCACTATCTTGCGCTTGGTTCCGCAGTCATCGATCACTATTGTGTGCTTTGATATCTCCGGAGCGTGGGCGTTTATCCAGCCGCATGCGGCATCGGGCGTAACTGCTATGTGGATAAGGTCACACTTCTTTATGTTCTTGCTGTCCAGCACCGCATCCAAAGTGCCTTCCAACTGTGCAAAACAACTTACCGACTCGTTCAGGTCATAACCGTAGACCGTCCAGCCGGCCTCTTTATATGCCTTGGCCAGCGAACCGCCTATCAGACCCAATCCTACAACTGCTACAATCATCTTGCTTTGTGTTGGTTTACAAAAGTACTCAGATTATTTGTTTTAAGGCGTTTACTTTCCTGGCAACCTCGTCAAACTGCGCAGGTGTGAGTGACTGGGCACCGTCGCAAAGGGCGTGGGTGGGGTCGTTGTGCACCTCTATAATAAGGCCGTCGGCACCGGCTGCAACTGCTGCCAGACTCATGGACGGAACCAGACGTGACTTGCCGGTTGCGTGGCTGGGGTCAACTATGATGGGCAGGTGCGAGAGTTCCTTTACAACGGGGATGGCACTCAGGTCAAGCACGTTGCGGGTGTATGTGTCGTAACTGCGGATACCGCGTTCACACAGTATGATGTTCTCGTTGCCGCCTGCCATGATGTACTCGGCGCTCATGAGCCACTCCTTGATGGTGCTGGAGAGGCCGCGCTTAAGCAGGATGGGCTTGCGGGTGCGGCCCAGGGTCTTGAGCAGTTCAAAGTTCTGCATATTGCGGGCACCAACCTGGATAAGGTCTACATCCTCAAACAGGTCCAGGTGTTTTTCACTCATAATCTCTGTAACTATGGGCAGTCCTGTTGCCTTGCGTGCCTTACGCAGAAGTTCAAGGCCATCGGCACCCATTCCCTGGAAGTCGTAGGGGCTGGTGCGGGGTTTGAATGCTCCGCCGCGCAGGAGTGTTGCGCCCGATGCCTTTACGGCCTGTGCAATTCCTACAATCTGTTCCTCGGATTCAACCGAGCAGGGACCGGCAATCATGGCAAAGTTGCCGCCGCCAATCTTTACCTTGTTCTCACCCTGACCTATCTCAACGATTGTGTCGGCGGGGTGGAAGCGGCGGTTGGCGCATTTGAAAGGTTCGCTGATGCGGGTAACTGACTCTATTATGTCCAGTCCGCTCAGCAGGTCGGGATCGATTCGGCTGGTATCACCGATAAGGCCGATGACGGTCTGGAACTGTCCCTCACTGATGTGTACGTCAACTCCCTGGCCTTTGATCCAGTTGATAAGGTTCTTTTTTTGAGTCTCTGAGACCCCGGCTTTAAGTACTGCTATCATAGTTTTATGTGTTTGTTTACGTATCAAAAAAGAGCCCGAATCATTGATCCGGGCTCTCTGTTATCTTGTCTGTTAGTATGCATACAACAAATTACCCGGCTATTGTCTGGTAAACCAAAAGTAATAGAAGTATGCGTTGATTGCTTTCATTGTGAGCGCAAAGGTAAACAACATTTCAACATATTGTCATCATTACAGCCATTTTTTACAGGAAAAGTTTGTCACTCTTTCTTCTGGGCACGGAGTTCCTCGATGTAGGCGGCGGTGATTACGCCCGATGGGAGGGCGATTATCGCTACACCAAAGAGAGATGAGACCATGCTTATGAATCGGCCGATGTCCGTTACCGGGGTTACATCGCCGTATCCTACCGTGGTTAATGTAACGGTGGCCCAGTAGAGGGCGTCAAAGAAGTTCTCAAAGGTTGCCTGTCCGGTTTCGGGGTTTAGGTGCGGCTCGGCGTTGAACATTACCAGGGCCGAAACAAAGATGTAAAAGACGGCTATTCCGAGTACCGTGAACAGGATCTTTTTCTCGCGCTTTATTACGTTGCCCAGGATTTTTATGTTCTCCGAGTATCGGATGAACTTGAAAAGACGCAGGATTCTGAGCAGTCGGGAAATCCTGAGAACCTTGAATCCCTGTCCCAGTATGTTCAGACCCGGCAGAATGGCCAGGAAGTCTATGATTGCCCAAGGGGTCAGGGGATAAATCAGGAATGACCACCATTTGCCCTTTTGGCCATCGCCTGCTATATAATCGGCCGTAAACCAGCGCAAGATGTAATCTATGATAAGGAGTCCTACGGTGACCTGTTCTATGATGCTGAAAACGGGGTAGGTCTCAATGAACATGAGAGGTATTATGCTGGCGGTGATGGCCAATAGGATGATGACGTCGTAGATGTAACTCACCCAGTCGTTATCGCGACCTTGCTCAACTATGGCGTACAGACGTTTTCTCATAAGCTTGATTATGTGACTCTGCAAATATAGCGGCTTTTTGCTATCTTTGCTCTCGTAATAAGATTAGAAATGGCACAGACAACAGCAGACGACAAGAAGATCATCTTCTCCATGGTGGGGGTGAGCAAACAGTTCCAGAATAACAAGCAGGTACTCAAGGACATATACCTTAGTTTCTTTTACGGAGCCAAGATAGGTATCATCGGCCTTAACGGAAGCGGTAAATCAACTTTGCTCAAGATAATTGCAGGCATTGAAAAGAGTTTTCAGGGTCAGGTGGTGTTCAGCCCCGGATACAGCGTGGGTTACCTGCCTCAGGAGCCGCAACTGGACCCCGACAAGACCGTCAAGGAGGTGGTCATGGAGGGCGTGCAGCAGATTTATGACACCCTTAAGGAGTACGATGAGGTTAACCATAAGTTCGAACTCCCGGAATATTATGAGGACCAGGACAAGATGGATGCCCTGATGGCCCGTCAGGCCGAACTCCAGGATATGATTGATGCTACCGATGCGTGGAACATTGACAACCGTCTGGAGCAGGCGATGGACGCCCTGCGCTGTCCGCCCGAGGATCAGAAGACCGGTGTCCTGTCCGGTGGTGAGCGCCGCCGCGTGGCTTTGTGCCGATTACTCCTGCAACAGCCCGATATACTGCTGCTGGACGAGCCTACCAACCACCTGGATGCCGAGAGCATACAGTGGCTGGAGCAGCATCTGAACCAGTACGCAGGTACCGTCATTGCAGTAACTCATGACCGATACTTCCTGGACAATGTGGCCGGCTGGATCCTGGAACTGGACCGCGGCGAGGGTATTCCATGGAAGGGCAACTACTCAAGCTGGCTGGAGCAGAAGTCACAGCGCCTGGCCCTTGAGGAGAAGCAGGCTTCAAAGCGCCGCAAGACCCTGGAGCGTGAGCTGGAGTGGGTACGCATGGCCCCCAAGGCCCGTCAGGCCAAGGGTAAGGCCCGTCTGAACTCTTACGACAAACTGATGAATGAGGACGTAAAGGCCAAGGAGGAGAAACTGGAGATATTCATACCCAACGGTCCGCGCCTGGGCAACAAGGTCATCGAGGC
This sequence comes from Bacteroidaceae bacterium, assembly GCA_045534955.1. Taxonomy (GTDB): domain Bacteria; phylum Bacteroidota; class Bacteroidia; order Bacteroidales; family Bacteroidaceae; genus Colenecus. The sequence goes on along the minus strand of JAZSKR010000003.1, from coordinate 5,863 downwards.
CAAGGGTGTGGCCAAGGCATTCGGCGACAAACTTCTGTTTGATGACCTCAACTTCTCGCTTCCGCCAAACGGCATTGTCGGTGTCATCGGCCCTAACGGTGCGGGTAAGACCACTCTGTTCCGCCTTATCATGGGTCTGGAGAAGGTTGATAAGGGCACGTTTGAGATAGGTGAGACCGTAAAGATAGCATACGTTGACCAGCAGCATAAGGATATTGACCCCGAGAAGAGTGTATATCAGGTGGTTAGCGGCGGCAACGAGATTATCCGCATGGGTGGCCGTGACATCAATGCACGCGCCTATCTGGGCCGATTCAATTTTACCGGCGCCGATCAGGAGAAGAAGTGCGGCGTGCTGTCAGGTGGTGAGCGTAACCGTCTGCAGTTGGCCATGGCGCTCAAGGAGGAGGGCAACGTGCTGCTGCTCGATGAGCCTACCAACGATATCGACGTAAACACCCTGCGCGCCCTTGAGGAAGGTCTGGACGACTTTGCAGGCTGCGCTGTGGTTGTATCACACGACCGCTGGTTCCTGGACCGCATCTGCACCCACATCCTCTCATTTGAGGGTGACTCCAAGGTTGTCTTCTATGAGGGCTCGTACTCCGAATACGAGGACTACAAAATCAAACAGCTTGGCTACCAGGAGCCCAAGCGAATCCACTATCGCAAACTGCAGTAAAAAATGAAAAGGCTATTATTACTGTTATCATTGATTCCGATGCTGGCGAACTGTCAGAATGATCCGTATGTGATAAAGACCACTAACGGACCGGTACGGGGATTTGACGAGGAAGGGACTATGGCGTTCAAGGGTATTCCTTATGCTCATGCCGAGCGCTGCATGCCGCCGGCGCCGGTGGCCAAGTGGGATACCGTTATGGACTGCACGGAGTGGGGACCCCAGTCGCTGCAGAGCGGCCGCATCCAGCGCGGAAGTGCCGAGGACTGTTGCGTGCTGAATGTATGGACTACCGATACCAAAGGCAAGAAACCCGTTATGTTCTGGTGCCACGGCGGCGGATTTGACTCCGGTACAAGCGCATGGAATCCGGGTATGGGCCTCGCCAAGAAGGATGTTGTAGTTGTTAGCATAAACCACCGCTTAAATATCATAGGTTTTCTTGATCTGTCGGCCACGGGTGATCCCAAGTACAAATACTCCGGAAACGTGGGCATGATGGATGCCGTTAAGGCTCTTGAGTGGGTACGCGACAACATCAGCAAATTTGGCGGCGATCCCGATAACGTGACAATATTCGGTGAGTCCGGAGGCGGCGGCAAGGTGGGTACACTGATGTGCATGCCGTCGGCCAAAGGCCTGTACCACAAGGCTATAATAATGAGCGGCACCATCCTGAACGTCAACAACAAGCAGATGACCGAAGAACTCGGCCTGGCTGTTCTGGATGAACTGGGAATACCGCACAGTGAGCCCGACCGCATAAAGGATGTACCGTATGACCGCCTCTATCAGGCCGGCCAGCGCGCCCTTCAGGCAAGGGGTCTGGTGCGCACTCCGGGTACTCCCATCATGTGGGGATTCGGTCCCGTACCCGATGGCGAAGTTCTGCTTCAGCAGCCTTTTCAGGATGGATTTGCCGAGATTTCAAGTGACATACCTCTTATTATAGGTTCTACATTCAACGAGTTGGTGCGCGGCCAGTATAACCGCCAGATGACACTGGAGCAGGCCAAGGACGCAGTACGCAGCACATTTGGTGACGAGACCGATGCCTACGCCGCCGCCCTTGCCAAGGCGTGGCCCGATTACATACCGCAGGACCTGCCCTCAATTGACAACCTGTTCCGTGCCAAGACGTTGATTACGGCCGATGCTGCATCGGCCTCAAAGAAGGCGCCCGTGTACAATTATATGTTCACATGGAAATCGCCCAGTACGCATGTATCGGCCCACGGAGCGGAGTTGAACTTCTGCTTCAACACACTGCATCTGGCGGGTAGGGATCTGCCCAATCCGTCTGAATCAGACCTGAGGCTGGCTGACCGCATGGCACAGTCGTGGGCTAACTTTGCTCATACTGGCAATCCCAATGTGGAGGGCCTTCCGGAGTGGCATCCGTATACCCGGGAGAACGGCGAGTGCCTGATGTTCGGCCCTGAAATTGAGATCCGTCACAACTTTGACCGCGAACTCCAGGAGATAATTAATCGGCACTGTTTCAAAAAACTTGACGAATTCCGCGCGACCGGATCACTAAAGTAGTTGGTTTTTGGTAGTTTGTAAAAATCTTTTCTATCTTTGGGCAGACTAAAGATAGTCCCTTGTTGTATAACCAATAAACTTCCTGTTTATGAGAAAAAGTCCTTTGTTTCTGTCTGCACTGTCATTGATGGCAGTTCTTGCCGGTTGTTCCGGTTCCGGTAGCGATTATGAAGAGATAACCGCAGCCGATATAGAGGAAGAGGCTGACCTTACCAAAATTGCCTATGATTTCAAGATCCATCCGCTCAAATCAAGTGACCCGCTTGACGGAATTGGTGGTGTAAAGAGTTGGGATGACGGCCAGGTGATGCTGGCTCGTACCAATGACAGCCGCAAGATTCTCCGGTTTGACAATTATGAGTTGACTGGCGTGCTGGACCGTCTTGGACGTGGTCCGGGTGAATATTATTTCATCGAGGATTTTACCTATGATAAGTTCAACAACTGCATTTATATTGAGAATGACTCCAACCTGGTGACATATGATGCTGTTACCATGGACTTCAAGGGCAAGCAGAAAGTGAATATCAACCTTCAGAACTGCCTGAACCTTGGAGACAAGATGCTGTATTTCGGAACTTTCCTTGATGAAGGTTCCCTTTCGGCAGTTGGTGATACACTTCATCTGCCTAAGGAGTCGATGATTCTAGTCGACAGGGATGAGCGTGACCTCAGGAAGGGGGTCGTGTTGTATAGGGAAGGTCTTCTCAAGCGACTTCTTCTGGGTTATCCGGAGCTGTTCTATGTCAATCCCAAAAACCGTTCAACCTGCTTTACCGGCCTTGTATGTACAATCGTAACATTTGACGATGAAAAGGCTACTCCCATATACAGGTTCAAACTTGGGACGGAATCGGTTGATGAAGAGGCAGAAAGGCTGCTTGATGAAACTGAAAGTCTGAGTTCCGAAGGAGCGGAAGATGTTCTCAAGAGAATTTCTCTGGCTACCCAAGGTCCCAGCATCAGCAATGTATACAATATAATGGTTGATAACGGTACCATCAGTTTCAGAGTGACATATAACTGGCCTGACGGCTCTATAGGCGATGGCAGCAACTATCTCTATTTTGTCCGTCGTGACAACAAAACCAAGGTCTACAAGCATCTGCGTATTCCCGGTCTTTCAATGGATGTTGATCCCACCGGTGCCAACGGCAACCATCAGATTGCAATCATAGAGAATCTGGGTGATCTGGCAATAGATGAGGATGTACCCATGTCACCCCTGGCCGAGCAGATTGTCGCTGAACTCAAGAAACAGAATGACGACAATCCGGTTATGCTGGAATTCCGTTTCAAATAAAGAATTTCCGGAATTCTGATTCAAAATTTGGTGTAAGGATGCCCTTTCCGAGGGCATCCTTTATTTCTTGCATGGTCCAGAAGCGACCTCCGGCCAACTCGTCCTTGCTGGGGCTGACCGGTCCGTCATAAACGGTCTTGAATACGTTGACCAACTCCTTCTCGACATTGCTCTCAAAGACGTAGTGACCCATGGGAGTGGGGTTGAGAACGCTAATGCCCAGTTCCTCCATCACCTCACGCCTGAATGCCTCCTCAACTGTCTCTCCGTATGATATGTGGCCACCCACTGCGGTGTCCCACTTGCCGGGCTGGATGGGTTTCCAGTCGGGACGGCGCTGCAGGTAGAGTTCTCCCTTTGAGTTGAAGAGATGCAGGTGTATCACGGGGTGAAGCACTTTACGGCCGTCATGAGCCTGGCCGCGCAGAATCTTGCCTAATACGTTTCCGTCCTCATCGACAATGGGGAAGAGTTCGTTGTTGTTATCTGAATTCATTACAGGTCAGCGTCTTGGAGTACGGGGAATTTTGCGCGGAAACGGGCCAGCTGCTCCATGTCCAGTTCTGCGCAGAGCATCTGGGGCTGGGCATCGGTCTGAATGAGCGTCTCACCGTAAGGAGTGATGATGGCGCTGTGACCGGGATAGAAACCGAAATCGTCACTGCCTGAACGGTTTACGCCGATGGCAAAGCACTGGTTCTCAATTGCGCGGGCACGTAACAATGTATCCCATGCCAATATGCGTTTCTCGGGCCAGTTGGCGGGGTAGAGGACTGCATCGTAGTCGTCACGGTTGCGGCTGAAGATGGGGAATCTTAAGTCGTAGCATATCAGCAGCAGAATTCTCAGGCCGCGGAATTCTATTACGACCCGATCCTGTCCCGGGGTGTAGTTCTCTGCCTCGCCGGAGTATGAGAACAGGTGGTGCTTGTTGTAGAAGTCTATGGTGCCGTCGGGCTTGGCAAAGATAAGGCGGTTGTAGGTGCAGCCATCCTCTTTTACGGGAAGTGAGCCGCATACCGCAGCGTTAAGGAATGACGCCTTCTGGACCATCCAGTCCACAATCTGTCCGTCCATGGTCTGCACAACGCTTGACGGGTCAATGTACTGTCCGGTTGCGAACATCTCGGGCAGTACGTAGATATCGGCCCCGCAGCCCTGTCCGATCAAACGGTCCAGATCTGCCAGACTGCTCCCGGGGTCGCCCTGAACGGGCTCGTTCTGTACTAATGCAATCTTCATTCAAATACAATTTGAGTGCAAAATTAATATTTTATACCTTTGCGACCCGAAAATCAGACTTAACATGAATACAATTTGGATAGTTCTTCCCATCCTGACCCTGCTGATGTTTGACCTGGGTCTTACACTTAAGTTTGAGGATTTCGGTAAGGTTTTTAAAAATCCCTGGCCTATAGTGGTGGCGCTGTTCGGACAGCTTATCCTGCTCCCGCTGATTGCGCTGGGCCTGGCATGGGCGTTCAAACTTACCCCGGTGTTCTTTATCGGACTCATTCTGATTGCATGCTGCCCGGGCGGAAGTTCATCAAACGTATTCTCAAAGCTGGCTAACGGTGATGTGGCGCTGTCCGTTACATTGACCGCGCTGAGCAGCATCATAACTTTGTTTACAATTCCGGTGATAATGAGCTGGGCCACCCAGATGATAGGCGAGAGCGTGGGAATCACCCTGCCCGTGGGCAACCTCATCAAGCAGAACCTGCTGCTTATGCTGCTGCCCGTGCTGCTGGGTATCGGCATTCATTACGCATGGCCTAAGGCATCGGCCGCAATAGACAAGGTGCTTTCCAAACTGGCGTTCCCGCTGCTGATGGTGCTCATTACCGTGTTTTATATCCAGAACCACAGGACCATCCTGGATAATCTGGGAATCATAACCGTATGCGTAACCGCGCTGATTCTGGTGGCCATTTTCTGCTCGTCCATGCTCTCACGCCTGGTCAAAAACAATGCGCAGCAGCGTCGCACCGTGGTGATTGAGGTGGGCATGCAGAACGCCGCCCAGGCCATTGCCATCGCCACCAGCCCCTTCATCTTTGCCAGCGCCGAGATGGCTATCCCCGCCATCCTCTACTCGCTGATGATGAACATAGTCCTGCTTATCTACGTCTTTGCCATCCGCAAAAAATGATACCATTGGGGACTGACCCCTTTGGCGGCGCGTCAGGGTGAATTGTCTTGCCCTAAAAAAAGTTGACTCGCAAAATCGAGTTAACAATGAAGAGTAATCGTACAGTTTTGAAAGATCAGTATTACAAGAAGGTTATTGATCTTTACACAAAAGAACACCTGTCGATGTGGCAAATCTCAAA
>JAZSKR010000006.1:0-62536 GCA_045534955.1 Bacteroidaceae bacterium | reverse complement strand
GCTGAATGCATCTAAGTGCGAAGCCGGCCGCAAGATTAGATTTCCTTTGAGGGTCGTTGTAGACTACGACGTTGATAGGCTGCAGGTGTAAAGGCGGTGACGTCAAAGCCGAGCAGTACTAATTGCCCGAATTTTTCCTTGTGTGAGAACACTTGCGAAAAGTGCTCAAGAGAATCGCGACCAAGTGGTTATGATATGGCAATTGTTTTGTGGCTGTAAGTCAATCCTATTCAGGTGGCTATAGCAGCGGGGTTCCACCTCTTCCCATTCCGAACAGAGAAGTTAAGCCCGTTCACGCCGATGGTACTGCGCAAGTGGGAGAGTAGGTAGCCGCCGTTTTTAAAAGCGCTTCAGAGCACAATCTGAGGCGCTTTCTTTTTTTGTATCAGTTTCTGGCAGTGAAAGTGATTCCTATAATGGCGCTTTTAAAAACGGCGGTCTACCTACTCTTCCCGCTGAAGCAGTACCAGGGAATTAAGGATTAATTCCCGCTTATACCTTTGTGCGTCTGGATAGAAGGTAGCCGCCACCTCTTTTTAGTTTACTCCGTAAACGGGACGGCCTCCGGCCGTTCTCGTTCGCATACTCACTTCGCCCCAATACTCTCGAACCTGCGTTACCACCCCCACCTTAGGGATAAAAAAGCCTCTACGTACGTTCTGCTTCCCTAAGGTGTGGGGGGTATGTGTGGACAAGCGTATTTCAGGCTTACCTTAGGGAGAAAAATGGCCGTACCAGCGTTGTGTTTCCCTAAGGTGCAGGGTAAAATGACGCAAAACGAAACGACCCCTTTGCGTCACTGATTGGGACCTACTTGGATGTTGGTGGAGCCGGTTACGTCGGCTTGGTTGCCACCGCCGTAGACGTTGCCGGTGATGGTGGCTCCGTTTACTGTTTCCCTTACGTGGACTGTCAGCGGATCTTTGCCCGGTACGGGATCGCCGTTCTGGTCAACGACGGTGTATGTTATCGTTTTGATGTCGTTGTCATCGGCCTTGACCATTTTGATGTGGTTACGGGTCTGTCCTTCCTGGGGGATGCTGTTGTAGAGCTGATCCATGCTCTTTATCGTGATGGTCTCGCTCAGGCTGTCGCCTATAAGGATGTTGGTGTTTCCCTTTACGATGGCTTCATTTCCTCCACCGAATACGGTATCAATCACTCCGTCCTGGGGCAGTTCCTGCGGGGTTCCATTATACTGGCTGTATTCCTGTACGGTTCCTATGTATTGGCCGTTTATCCAGCCTTTGGTTACGTTGATCTCAACGGTAGGATCGCCAACCATGATGGCGTGTTCTCCGTTACCGCCGCCAAATACTTTACCGATGCTCTCAAATGAACGCAGGTGGAGTACAGGGTCTCTAAACAGTTTGACATCGGCCGAATCAATCAGGTCATATTGTCTTACGGTTTCGCCATTTATTATTACGTCCTGGCATGTATCCTTATAACCGAATACGGAGTAGGGCGCGTTGTTGCCACCCAGGTAGAGTTCATCAATGGTGATGGGCAGACAGCCGGTCTGCTCTATGTTTACGGTGATGGAGCCCAGTATTCTGCCGCCCTTGTTGTTGCCGCCAAATACCTTGTCAAAGTGGCCGCTGGTAAGGGTGAGCGTTATGTCGCTGCCTACATCGGCGTTCTCGGAGCCTCCGTAAATGGCAGGCATACCAGTGGTGCAACCCATCTCAAGGATTGACTTGCCTTCCATGTAAGCCTCGCGTCCACCGCCGTGAATTCCGTTCAGTACAAGCGGACATGTGCTTAGTTCATCAAGCATGGTGACCGATGCCTGGCGGATGTTACCCCTGGTGTTGCTGCCGCCGAAAACCTTGTGTATATTACCTCCATAGATGTTGGTCGATGCAATACCCGATCCGTATGCAAGGTTGTTCTGAGCATCGCGTCGTCTTGCGATTGCCTCGGGTGTGGTGCCTCCAAACTCATCTTCGCTGTAGTAGTGGTAGCCTACGTTTGCGCCGGGATTGCCTGCGCCGGCTCCGTTTCCGCCACCAAATACATACATTATCTCTTTGGCTCCGCTTATGGTAACCTTTGTGGCAGGGGTCGATGCTGCATTACCGCCTCCGTATATGCTGTGTATGCTGACAATATCACATCCGTCTACTATTACCTCTGTGTAAACAGAGTCTTCCTGATCTGTTCTATAGGGTACGTATTCGGCTTTATTACCGCCGCCATATACTGCAGACACTGCGAATTTGTCAGAATCAGAAGCTTTGACGGTATTCTCAATGTAAACCAGAACGTGGCCCAAGGGAGTTCCATTCACATTGTTGCAGCCGAATATGCGACCTGATGTTGCAATGCTGTCGGCCGTGTATGCAGGAACCAGGATAGTGCCAAGCTGATATACGGTTACGTCACCGTAAACCTTGGCTTCAACGGGGTCATCACCGGTTTGGCCCAGACCTCCTCCGTAAACATCACCTATTATGGTACCTCCCTCCAGATTTACAGTCGTTGTACTGGTTGTGGTGGAAGGTATGGTCTCATTATCCGTACCATATCCGGCAGTGACATTTCCGTAATTGGTATTGGCAAGAGCGCCACCGCCATAGACATCATTCTCTATAGTACCGCTTTCAATATTCACGGTAACGCTTCCGCTTACATCACCTCTGTTTCCGCCTCCAAATACATCACCCAGAACTGTGGTGTTGCCCTGGATGTTGACAGTCGTTGTGGCGTTTGCAGGGTCAGTGCTGCTGCTTACGGTACTGGCATCGCCGCCGCCGTAGACATTACCCACAACACTGCCTTTGTTATCGGTGCCGGTAATAGTGAGACTAACGGCTCCGCTTACGGCACCAAGGTTGTTGAGCGATACCTCAGTGTAGTAATAGTTTCGGGTATCACCGTCAATTGTCACATTGTTTGCAGCGGGATGAGCTGTAGAGAGTGTCTGTCCGCCCAGAGATGTCTCATTGGTCCAGGTATATGTGGTGCTTGTACCGCCGGACTGCGGGGTTATGATACCTGTGTTGACATCAATGGTAGGAACGTTCTTGTCCTTGTTGTAGATGGTCACATCCGGAATGGTGGCCGAGTAGCCTGCTCCGAATGCGGAACCAAGTACATGGGTATCGGTTAGTGTGGAAGTTACATTACCGTTTACACCGCCCAGATTACCGGCGCCATAGAAATTGGTAAGTACCGTACAGCCGTTCAGGTTGTTGGTGATGGAGCCTGTGTTTGTGGCCGAGAACTGGGCCGAATAGTAATAAGTACGGAATACAGCCTGTCCGGGGGTGGTACCTGTAGACTCCCTTACAATCTCCATATCATAGTTGGCCTGATAACCATCATTCTGGTTAACATACTTGCCTATTACATAATCGTTGACTTTTCCTTGGTTTGATCCTGTTCCGTACCAATTATAATTGCTTGCCGGAGCCGAATTGTCCACAGCCGATTTATATTGTACATAACTGGTTCCTCCGTTACCTCCGCCGTAATAGACCTTGAAAACAGTGTTGGTGGCATTGGTGGTGATGGTCTTGCCATTGGCATAATCCATGTCGCCGAACTTGGGACCTCCACAATACTTATCTACTATACTATTGCTAATGGTAACATTGATATTACCGGTAACCAGTTCAGTTGCCAATGTACTGCCACCATAGAACTCCCAGATTTTGGAGTGGTTGATAAAGAAATAGACATCACCGTTGATTCCTTCCTTTCCGGCGGCTGCCACTTGCTTGATCCTGCCTCCGTCAATATAACCATGGGGGTTGTCCTCTTTTGGAGTTACGTTCTCATTATAGTTACCGGTAAGATAGATGTTGTCAATTCTTCCGCCTAAGATATTCACGGCGCAATGACGGGTGGAGAAATTGGCGTTATTCCTTACATGGGCACCAGGAGTAAATGAAGGCATTGATACGTTTCCGCCTATGATGACATAAGTGATATGGTCATTATTGTTGGACTCTGTTCCCTTACAATACTGATCATAAATGCCTCCGTTCAGAATGAGCGGTGCCTGTGCTGAACGGCTTTTGTTACCGAACTCAAACTGTCCGAAATGTATCAGTGATGTCTCAGTAACCTCAAAGTGACCAAGCGGACGGTAACAGCCAATTGAGTAATACTGCCTTGATGCGTCTTCTTTCATAGCCATACCCATCTCCAAGATAGGGAGGAAGTCAAATCGGATAGGACAGATGTTGTATCGTGAAGTTTTGTTGCCTAACTGCCAGATAAGACAGTGGTCCGGCTCATCATCGAAGTCCAGATCAGCGCTCATGATGGTCATTCCATTTGTGTTATTTGAGCCTTTCACATCAACGGCGCTGTTACGATATTGGTAGTTACCCACAAGCACAATGGCATTCTCATAGACAGTGCCGCCATTTGGAATAACACTGTTGATAGTGCCATTGTTGACGGTTTGTCCGTTTCCAAGACTTGAACGTGTGCCGGCCGGAGCAAAATGTGTGCCGGCACAGGGGTCGCCTTCATTTGCCTGGGGTTGGGACATGTAGACACGGTCATAACTGTTACCGGTGTTATCCAGGTAGATGGCCTTGGCCCAATGCGCCGTTATGGTGATGGATGTCACGTCATAGGGTACATAATAATAACCGCCTTGTGCAAATATGCGCCCGCTCGTACTGTATAAGTCTTTGGCTGAACTGTTGCGGTCAGCAAAATTATAGCCATCCTGCCAATCTGCGGTAAAAGTACCTGCAGCACCGTTTGTGCTGGTAATCTCCCATCCAATCACAACATATTCGCCGTAGTTGCCACCGTATTTGGTAGCCCATGTCTGACCGTTAGTATTGCCGAACACGGTATTGTAATAAGGCAGTTGTATCTTGCGATAGCAGAAATCACCATGTATGGTGTCCATATCGGTGATGACAAAGTCAACGGCCGATTTGGTGCTGATACCAGCCGCAGCATGATTTCCGGGATTAATGGTTACGCTTATGGTACCCAGGTTCTTGCCTTCCCATTCGTTGGCGGTTGTACGCCAGGAGGCATCGGCATCAATGTTTACGGGTGAATAGTATCTGCCAAAAGGCTTGAGGATAGGATAAGGAGCCACGGTGGGGTCAAGTACCCACTTTGTAATCAGCGATGCATCCTTGGGTACCGCCTGAACATCGGCTGCATCCATTGTACTTGGGGCCGACGGTGCTCCTACCCACCAGCCGCACAGTTCACGGTTGCTGTTAAGAAGGTTGCGGTAGTATTCATGCAAGGTCAGATATTCCTCCTGAGCAGGCCATGAGCAGTTGTAATCCGTAAGAGCACTGCTGAATGTGCTGCCGTTCCTGTAGAAATTGTAATTGTTGATAGCGGTGGCACCCGTGTTGGTAATCTTTTCTCCTCCGTAAACGGGATAAATGGTAGTGGCCGTAATGTTGCCATAGAACATGCAGTTAACCACCATGGTACGCAACTCAGTATATTTACCGTCGGTTTCCAGGGCGGTGCTAGCATAGGTGTTGTTTCCTACTATACCGGCTGCGGTGCCGGAGGCCGATACATCGGCATAACTGAAACAGTTTACCACACGGGAATCATCGCACAGGCTACCCACCAGACCACCGGCGCAGTTACCGGAAGTGGATACTGTGGGATGTATGCCGCCGGGGAAATCGGGTGAATCGGGCAGGATGCCGCAGTTGTATATACGGCTGTAACCCTGGGCAATGCCGGTTATGGCACCCACGTTGTCTGCTGAGCTGTTTATGTTTACGCCTTTGAGTATGACATTACGGACTATTCCACCGTCAACAATATCAAACAGCGGATGACTGAGTCCTGTGAGAGTGCAGTTACCTCCGTCAAATACTCCCGTAAAGGTCTTGGTGACGGCATTGATGCCGCTTGCGTTAATATCGGCAGTAACCTTGTAGTGCTTGTCAGAACCATCCTGATTGGCGTTAGCCACAAACATGCTGAAGTCACTGTTGGACATGATCAGATACGGCGACTGTGCGGTGCCGTCGCCGTCCAGACGATCCAACATAACCTTTGATACTACAGATGAGTTGTTGTATCCCTGTGCCACTGCAATTGCCTTTACGGTAATTCCGAACTCGCCAAACGGAACGGCGGTACCCGTATATACCGAACTTGATGTCGTGGGGGTGCTGCCGTTGGTGGTGTAGTAAACGGTTGTACCCTGCGAGGGGAATGTTGGAGCGTCGATAATGAAGGTCATCCCGTCGCGCCTTATGGTAGGAGTTCCGCAATTCAGAACTATGTTGGCCGATGCCATGTCCGAGTTGATGTAATCATCCTGTATGGCAATTGCATTAAAGGTAATGCCGGAGGTATTCAGTGAAACCGGATTATGATATGCGGTGCTTGATGCAGTTGGCGTGGTGCCGTCAACCGTGTAATAGATTTGAGCGCCCGTAGTACCGGTGGTAACTGATATTTCGTTTAAACCTTCCAGCTGAATGACAGGGGTGGCAACTTTTTCAACAGACTTGCTTGCTGTCTGGGACTTGTAGTATCCGCTCTTGACTGCTATGGCCTTGACGGTGGTTGCGTTTAGTAGCGTTAATGGCTCTGAATACGTACTTGAGGTACCTATTGTAGGCTCGGAGCCATCGGTAGTGTAGTAGATAATATCACCATCTGATATAATGGTCAGTTTGTTATTGGCGTTGTTGAATGAGAATTGGGGACTATCGTACTGAGTGACGCTGAAAGAACTTACCGAAGACGGTAAAAGGTCTTGGAAGTATGCAATAGCCTTGATTTCTGTTGTCTCATATCCAAGTTCAAACGGACCGGTGTACTGAGTTGACTGGTCTGTGGGGTCATTGCCGTCAGTTGTATAGTAAATGGTGGCACCGAGGGTGGTTGATGTGATGGCGATTTTGCCTGTCTCACTGGAGAATGTGATAAGAGGTATTGCACACCGCGATGGATAATCATCTTTAATTACAAATATCCACTGAGCGGCATTATCATTGCCTCTGTTTGCTTGAATATTACCACTGGGGCCTACACTGTTACTTCCCCATGGATAACCACTGAGTAGTTTTGGTATGATGGCATAGCAAACAACTCGGGTGTTACCGTCGCCTCTTGCCGCCTGTACGATAATGAACTGATATCGGTCCTCATTCTCCGAATCATATGCTTTTACACTGACGGCATCTGATTGATTATTGCCATTGCCGTTGCCGCTATAGTACAAGTATTTATGGCTGGATTCGGGGTTGACTATGTAGTAGTATTTGAGCCAAGGCGTTGACGGATCAGTGGGAGCCTCTTTGAAATACCACGCCATATAGTCTGATTCGGAGTTTGAAGAGAATATCTTATCATTATCTGTGTTTACTGAAAGAGAATTTGCAGTGGTCTGAACATTATTAATCCTGTAGTAATGAATATCCGAACCGGTAGATACGGTAAGGGGAGGCTCAGGAATGGTAAACGTCTCGTATGGTATGAATTTCCACTTTGAGTTGATATCATTGATGTATTGACCATCCGTTAATCTAACAGGGTTTGTATTGGCACTGCCGTTTTGCTTATTCAAGCCATAATATTTCTGACTGGCTTTTACATTAATGTTATAAAAGTCTGTAGTACCATCTTGGTTATTGACAACAATCTTGAACTTGCACTTTTCCTTATTGTCTTCACTAAGAGATACCAGACTGATTAATCTGTCACTGTGATTGCAGATATATTCCCCGGTACTGTTGTTTACGATATAGTAATACTGGATATCGTCAACCGTTCCTGCATCCAGAAAATACCACAATAAATAGTCTCCAAGAACACTGTTGGTCGAAATGGTGTGGTTGTTCTGCGGAGCCAAGTAGAAATGCTGGAAAGCGTTGGTCTGGATCAGATAGAGTTTTTTGGTGTTGTTGGCAATGTCGCTGTCCGTGGTTATTACGGGTTGTGCCCATGTGCTAAGGGAAGAAAACAGCAACAGGAGCAGTATAACGGCGGTATTGCGCACTGCTCGTGGTATATTAATGCTGCAGTCCTTTTGTCCAAATGTCAGCATTAATATTTTTTTTAACATTAACGCTATCATTGTGACAATGTCTTTATGCGTAGTCCTTGACTTTGCAAGGATTTGTGGCGTAAAGTTAACAAAAAAGCGCGAGAAATAATGTTCTCGCGCTTTTTTGTTGGAAAAATTTATTATTATTCCTTACCTACGTTGATGTGGGTCTCGCCGGTGACATCGGCCTCATTGCCACCTCCGTAGATGTTTCCGGTTACGGTGGCTCCGTTTACCGGCTGGATGATGGTTCTGGTCAATGCAGGTGAGTTCTGTCCAAGTACAGTGTACTTTATGCTCTTGCCATCGTCTGACAGTTCAAACACCATACCACCTATAGTGAACTTTCCGGTTTGTGAATTCTGGATCTTTGCCTTTATGGCATTGAGGCTTGCCATTTCTACGGTTGGCTCATTTGCTACATTGATGGTTGTATAACCAATTACCTTAGCCTTCTTTCCGCCGCCGAAAATTGTGTCTATTACGCCGTCTTTAGGCAACAACTGAGGAGCTGCATGATATATACCATATGGGTCATTGTCTCCGTGGCCGCGGTACTGACCGTCAACCCAACCGGAGGCGATGTTGGCATTGATTGTAGGATTGCCGGCAAGTGTTGCTCCGGCACCTTCACCACCTCCGAATACTGTACCGACCGTCTTGAATGACCTGAGGTTGATAACGGGATCTGCATATTTACGTTCTCCTGATTCAATAATGTTTCCACTGGAGTTGTAACCATAAACCGAGTAGGGGGCGTTGTTACCACCCAGGAACAACTCACCAATCTCTATCGGCAGACAACCTGTCTGCTCAATGTTGATGGTTATGGAACCGCGAATCTTACCGCCGATGTTGTTGCCGCCATAAACCTTGTTGTATTTACCGCTTGTCAGGGTCAATACGATGTTGCTGCCTACATCGGCATTCTCGGCACCACCGTATATCTCATGCAAGCCGCTTATGCAACCTAACTGTATATCTGTCTTTCCCTCCATGTAAGCGCTCTTTCCGCCTCCATAGAAACCGTCCAGAACCAACATACAATCGCTTTCCTCGTCAAGCATGGCAACAGTCGTTTCACGAACATTTCCCTTGGTGTTACTGCCACCGAATACCTTATGGAGCCTACCTCCGAATATCGATGTCTTGGCTACACCAGAGCCATAAATATAACCTGCACGGGCAGCAATCTGATCAGGACCGGAGATGTTGTCCGGATAAGCGTAATAACCGACGTTGGCACCGGGGTTGCCTGTGCCGGCACCGTTACCGCCGCCGAATACATATTCAATCTCATAAGCACCCTCAACCGTGACATCTGTGGCAGGTGTGGATGCTGCGTTACCGCCGCCATATACGGAATGTATACTTACATTATCGCATCCGTTAATGAATACCTCGGTCGATTCGTTTGCCAGAGAGTCGGGGACGTATGCGGCATGATTACCGCCACCGAATACGGCTGCAAGTTCATAGGTGTGATCGTTTTCATCATCCGTATCGCGATCAGCGTCACTGCTGCGTTCCTGAACGCCACTGATTCCTGTTGTCTTGTAAACTACCACCCTGACGTGGCCCTTAGGCGTTCCATTTACGTTGTTGCATCCGAATATCATACCAGATGAGGGCAGACCTTGGGAATATGCTGCTTTGAGTGCGGCTCCGTACTGGAAAACATCGACATCGCCATATACAAGAGCCTCTGTATCTTCATCTCCCAGTCCGCCGCCATAAACGTTTCCGTCAATTAAACCGCCGTAGAGGTTTACTGTAGTCTTGTTATATGCATCTTCAGCGTTTTCTGTGTGTGTGGTGTTTACAGTACCCAGTGCAGAACCTCCATATACGTCACCGTATATTGTTGCACCTGCCGTAGAACCACTTTGTCCGATGTTTACTGTAACATTTCCGGCTACGCCAGTCAGCTTACCATAACCGCCGCCATGGATGTTGGCATGTTTGGTTTCTGTACCCACTGTACCTGCCAGTAAGGTGACAGAGCTGTTGCCGCCAATTGTTCCACTACTGTTGCAACCACCGTATATGCCGCCTGCGGCATCGATGACACTGGTATTACCTACAGTGCCTGATGTGAGTTGTACCGTTGCGTTTCCGCTGACACCTGCCTGGTTACCGCCGCCAAACACCTTAGTGCTTACTGTGCTGCTGTTTCCTATTGAAACTTGTGTATTGCCGTCAACAGGTGCTGCATCACCACCACCATATACACTTCCCTTAACAACTACAGTATTTCCGCTTGATCCTATAGTTACCACGGGATCACCGGTAACCTTAGCAGCCGGACCTTTACCACCTCCAAACACATCAAGACTAACCGTGCCGTTCAATATATTTACGGCAGGATCGCCGGGATAGGGGGCATTGTTACCACCGCCGAATACGTTACCGACATACCATCCGCAGCCGTCATTAGTCTTGTTGATATTTACAACTATATCTCCGTAAACGGTGTCGCTGGTGTTGTTGCCGCCATATACGTTGGCAATCATTCCGCTGTTAATATTCAGCGTAATATCGGAGTGGTTTTGTTCTGTTCCGATACTTGCCTGATTGGCACCTCCGTAAACTGAACCTATACCCTCAAGTGTCTTTCCTATGTTGTCGGGATTAGCCTCATGTCCATTCTCACCCGATAATAATCCTCCGGTGCAACCTATGGTTATACTGCTTGCGTTACCATCGGCCATATTACCACCTCCGTAAACCTCTTGAATAATCATGGCGCATTCATCGGTTCCGGTGGCCTGACTCTTGTCAATCTCAATAGAACTGCCTTCCCTTATTACACCATTGGCGTTACTTCCGCCAAATACCTGGCGGATGGTACCTCCGTAGATATGGGCCTGGGCAGTGCCGACACCGTATGAGTTTGTTGCTGAGGTGCTCCTGTATCCAACGTTGGCAGCCGTACCGCTCTCTCCGTTTCCTCCGGCAAATACACGGTATATATCACCTCCGTTGATTGTGACATTAGTATAAGGAACAGCTGCCGCGTTACCGCCGCCATATACATCCTTGATACTTGATGAACAGCCGTTAATGGTTACGGTAGGATAATTGCCTGTAGTTGTAGGATCATAGTGTGCCAGATTGCCACCTCCGTAAACGCCGTTAATGGCATACGTCTTGACTCCGTCATTTATGACCGTAGGACTGGTCTTGTTGATGGTCACAGTAACTGTATTCTTAGGCGAACCTGCCTCATTGTTACAACCGAATATACTGCCGGGATTGCCAAGCGGTTGCTTTACGGATCCGCCGTTTACCACAACGGTTACGGGGCCCCATACATTTGCTGTGGCACCATCAATTCCGTGACCGCCTCCATAGAGTGAACCATGAATGGTACCTCCGTTAAGTGTGATTTTAGTGGTGGTATTGCCGTTGCGGGCTGTGCCAGCGTCATTACAGTTTGTTACACCCTTGGCCGAACCTCCATAAACATCACCGTAAATCACTGCATCGCCCGATGTAACGTTATTGTTGATACTTCCAATATTAACTTCAACATCACCCTTGGCGCGGGTTGCAGCACCCAGGCCTCCGCCGTAAACGTTAGCCGGAGTTGCGCTGGCTCCAATGGTTCCGCCATTTACGTTGATAGTTGTCTTTTCGTTTATCTTACTGTTTACATTACCTCCGCCATAGAGGCCGGTAAGAACTGTACCGCCTGTCATGGTGATGGTTGCTGTGCCGGTTACGTCGCATGAATTCTGGGCTGTTCCATAACCACCCCCAAATGCTCCTTGTTCAATCAGGCCTCCGGAAATGTTCATTGTTACATTGCTGGATATGGTACCGCTTGAGTTTGAACCTCCATATAGTCCACCATTAATTGTACCTCCCTTCATTGTGATGTTTATGACAGGGCCATTGTTCTGGTTTGCACCGCCATATACATTTCCATGTATTGTGCCTCCTGCGATATACATGTTGGTGGATATCTTGGCATAACCATAGTTTCCGCCACCATATACGTTATTCAGGATATCTGCATTGTCCGAGATAACAATGGTTGTACCATATGACATTTCACCACTCTCTGTATCATCAGATTGTCCGGAGCCCTTTCCTGCTGCAAATACGGTTCCACCTTGAGATCCGTTAATATCTGAACTTCCACCAACGCTGGTGTTGCCTCCAACATATACGGTTGATTTTCCATATGTTTGACCTCCCTTAGTGACGTTATTGCCAGCTACACCGTTACAGCCTGCGCCTATCCAACCCTTAATTGTTCCTCCTGTAATTACGATGTGACGGTCACCACTGGCGGGAGATGTGGCAGCTCCTCCATACAGAGCGCCGTTTAAGGTGCCTCCTGTCATTCGTATAGTCAAGCCACGGACACCATTGTTGCTGTTTTGGTTACCGGCATCAATACCTCCGGCAACGCTGGTTAAAATACCTCCCTGAATGGTCAGTCTGCGCTCTCCGGCTTTACTGTTTTGAATATTGGCTATACTCATGTAAAGACTTTGGTGAGCACCTGCGGCACCCATGTTGTTGCCCATGTATGTAAACAGTTTGCCGCTTTTAATAGTTAAGTCAAATGTTCTTTTTGTGACATCCTGATTGCTAAAGGTGACAGCAACTCCCATAATCATGGTTCCTGTATTCTCAAATTTGTTGTTGTCTCCCTTGGCGCGATCATAATCGCAACCGATTACACCTGTAACCAGGTTATTTGAGCCTGCACAGGTAATAGCATCTGATTCCGATTGGTCATCGGTGGTCTCATATCCGGATAAAAACGATATGTATTTGTAAGTTCCGCTTTCCAGTCTGATTGCGTAATTCAAATTAGAGTTGGTATTGGCATTTATACCTCTCAGATAATTGATGGTTCCGGTGCAACCCCTTCCAACTATGAGGCTGTGGCCTGCGGCATTTAAAGTGTTGGAACCGCCGCCCAGTTTGATGTTTTCTATTTTGGTATCTGCGGTTAATGTGTTGTTGGCATTCATGAACGTGGCGTTGGCATTGCCTACTGTTCCGTTGGGGTAATATCCGGATATTGTGAATGCTCTATTATTGGTATTGGTGATTGATCTGTTTCCGGATCCAATATTGTAGGTGTTGCTACCATCTTCAATAACAATGAAATTCCTTTCATATCCAACGTTCTGATCTGTGACATTATAGGTATATGTCCTATTGTTTCCATTACCGTTTGTTGTCAGGCTGCTAACTACATATGCCCTTGCCCAGACTGCTTCAAGTTCCACCTCCATTCCGTATTCGCTGTTGGGAGCAAAGTATATTTCGGTCTCGGCATTGATTATGGCGTTTGTTGACAGGGCGGTTCCGCCGCTGCTTGCACTGAATACCTTTCCGTTAGTGACACTCTTAAGGCGCCAGCACTGGAATCCGCGCCATTTTGTGTCATTGTTATTTTGATATGTCGGTCTCTTCTGGAAAGGATTGGGAATTGTTGTATATGCACAACGCGCTGAAGCCGAAGATTGATTGTCGCTGCTGAATGTCCAAGCCGTAGTGGTGTTGGCTGCACGTTCCAGTGTCTTGAGATAGACTATAGTGTTTTGATTCTCTGCATTTGTAATACCTATTGCTACAGGGCTTGTCCAATCATCGCTGGTGGAATCTGTTAAATAGTCATTTGCATTAGTGTTGGCAGTGTAGTTGGCATCGGTTTTCATCATGATACCGTTACCGTAGTAGGTGATCTTGACATCGGCTGGGCTTAAGCTGCGGATGGGGCAGTCGGGATCGCTGTAGTAGCTCCAGTCATGTTTCTCCAGATCGTTCAGGGTAACCACGTCACCTGAAACGCCGGTGGGGGTGTGGTAAGTATCTGTGGCCAGATCTGAGGATAACAATCCGGACTTGGCTGCGATGACCTTGATGGTGGTGCCGTCTGTAAGGCTGGTTATGGGTGAGCCATTCCACGGTGTGAGGCTTGTTGTGGGCTCAGTGCCATCGGTGGTGTAGTAGAATGATACACCGGTAGTTGCACAACTGAATGTAACTCCATTCTGGTCCATTGTGATGGTAGGAGTGGCTACCTTGGTGGCTGTAAACGTTACGCTTGATACGTTTGAATCATAAAAATCCGCTTTGACGGCAAAAGCTTTTACTGTCTGTCCGTTGTTGACGGTAAACGGAGCAGTATATTGGGTGGAACTTGTTGTGGGGGTGGTTCCATCCAGAGTGTAGTATATGGATACGGGTGTCGGGGTTGTGGTGGTAATAGATACCGTAGCTGTATTTCCGGATGCATCGGGCTCTATTTCAAATGCAGGAGCAATACATTTATCCTTAACGATGACAGAAACAGTAGTTGATGCGGCTATAGTAGTGCCGTCATCTTTCATGGCATTTGCTCTAATGGTTGTGGTGTTGGCTCCATTTCCGGCAGTAACAATACCTGTATTCTCATCGACTGTGGCGATGTTTGTATTGTCGGATACAAATTTTATGTTTTTATATGCGTTTGCCGGGTTTACAGTTACTGATATGGGGTTCGATGAGTCACCAGCACCTATGGTTATGGTTGACGGCGTGGCCGTGATACTTGTGGGGTATGGCTGGAATCGGGCATAGTAGGTTGTAATATCGGGGTTGCCGCTGTTTGTTGATGTTGATGTAAGAGTGGCTACATATGGATTGTTGGATGAAATGATAGCTCCATCCTCTGTTGAACTCCAACCCATGAAATGGTAATTGGAGGTGGCTGTCGCAGTATATGTGGAATAGGCGGTTGCGTTGTCACTATTATATCTGGCTCCACGTGAAGATGTGTTTATGGGTTCTGCACTGGCAGTACCTGCCCCAGCGGGTGATACTGCAGCCGCGGCGCGGAAGTAGAATAACGGTTTTTCTGCAAAAATAGCGTAAATGCTGTATGTTCGCGGGTTATCATTACCGGCATTTGTTGAGGCTTGGTAATTGGCTGTGTATGGATTATCTGTTGATATGGCGGTTGCGTTAGCATTATCGTTTGCTGTCCACTTGATAAAATCATATTCATCATTTGGAGTGGCTGTGAAAGTAAAAGATACGTTGCCGCCACTATTACCTGATCGGCCTGATGCTGTGCTTGTTGTGGCTTGGCTACCATTGGTTACGTTGGCGCTCGCATATACGGTACCTGCAGCTGTCGGTCTGGAATTTGCTGTGACTTGTGCATAGTAATAACTGGTTGCCCAAAGATTGGTGCTTGATGCTGCTAAAATCAGAACACAAACAATTTTCTGTAAGTAACGCGCTCTCATATGTTATTTCTGCTTTCTGTTAGACATTTTTGATAATCTGTAGATATTGGCATATGATACGGCCAAAGCAACAGAGAGTACTATGTATGTGTTATCTGTAAGGTGATGCGGCCAGAGCAGCATTACCAAAGCCCAGATAAGAATTACAAATGCATAAGGCATACACCATTTCTGTCTCCACTTCCAGAAAATGAGGGGCAGCGGATTGAACGGGATGATGAGCCAACTCCATTCCGTGCAGGGCAGAGTGGAGAAAAATACCAGGTAAATGGTTATAAGGCCTAGTATGGTTTGTACTGCCAGAAGTGTGTAATCCATGATGCCGGATCTGTATACGGCACACAATATGGTGAGCAGCAAAACCAATATAGACAACACAAAAGGTGTAAACAGGCAGGGCTTGACTATGTGATTGTCGGGAAGCAATGTGGCAGGCTCTTTTTGCATGAGAGGCTTTCCCTGGACTGTGGCATCCTTTAAGACCTCAATGAGGTCAGCCGGCATAATCACTTTGTCAATCTTACTGCAAGGGGCATCTATCTGTCCATTGCAGATAAGATTCATGAAGCACCATGTCCACGGTACATCCTTCATCTGGATTTCGGTCAGTTCTCTTCTGGTCATGTTGAACTTTTGGGGCCACTTGCCGAAAGAGATCTTAAGGGTATCCATTCCTTCCATGAGGAGTTTGAGTGTACTATTGGCACATCCGCGCTTTATGTAGTCAAAGGGTAAATCCATGCCCTCCATAAGGTGGTTGTCAAGTACTCGCCACAGATTGCGCTTAACCTCTATGGGCAGGTATAAAGTGTACTCTTTGACGCCGCGTCCTTCGGGTCTGAACATATCCAGGTATTCCTGATAGGGGATGGCAGCCAAACCCATTCTCAGTTTACCTGACAGGAATCGTAAAACCTTGCTTCTTGCATCCTCTGATTCGTATGAGAACACATAGTCCAGGTTGTGCTCGGGGCACTGCATGTGGATGCCTACGTGGCCTACGGTGGAGTAGAGGACATCGCCCGGATCGGCTATTATGATGGAGGCTATTACGAAATTGGAGTCAACTTGCTCGGGAACTTGTGCAGTTTGTGCATGGGTGATATTAAGGGGCATGCATAAGCCTGCTATAAGAGCAAGCACATACTGCAAGATGTTTTTTGTTCTTAATACAGTCCCTCTTTTCATAAATATCATCCTATTCCGCAAACGCAATTCTTATTTTAAGTTACAAATATAGATATAAATATCTATAAGGCCTTGCGGAATGGACAAAAAAGTATAGGACTTGTAAGAATTTTTGCAGAGTGACGCAAAGTGAAATGACGCAAAGGGAAACGACCCCTTTGCGTCACCCCCACAATGTCACCGTGTAAGTTATTTGCTTACAATTGTGCTATCTGCTCTTGAGTCAGGCCGGTGATATCGGCTATCAAGGCTGTGTCCATTCCTCGGTCCTTCATTGCTCGAGCTGTATCAGCGCGACCGCGAGCTTCACCTTCAGCTAGCCCTTCGGCTTTACCTTCAGCAATGCCGTCCTCACGGGCCGTGCGCATACGGCTCTTCTGGTCCATCTCATACATGAACTCGCGGAAATATCGGTCTTGAAGTTCTGGTGTCATGTTTGCAAACATAGTGGTTTCAAATAACTTGTCCAAATTTTTGTTTTTAAAATATACGGGAATCTCTTTCATCCGACCAAGATTACAGAATAGGTAGAGCATATTGTCAAGCTGGCCATCCAGCTCACTGATCTGCTTATTGAACTTGGGCAGTTCTATTGTTACGTAGTGCAGCGTGTCGGTCAACAGGATTCCGTCATCGCGGTCATTCCTGAGACTGTAATGGTTTACCACCTCGGGGTTCTCCCTGACGCCGGGCAGCAGGAAATCCAGGATTCCTATCACATACAGTTCCGGGTACTCAAATCCCTCTTCTCCACGTTTAAGGGTGTTGCGCAGCGTATAACTGGAGTAATAGACCATACGGTTGTTGAAGTCGCTCTGCTTGGCGCACTGCATTTCGACTGTAATGTGCGCTCCGCTCTCTGTGGTACAGTTGATGTCGTAGATGGAACGGCGTTTTTCAGGGTTGTCGGGCATCTGCTCCTGAGGGCCCAGCGTGACGCTTACTATGTGCTTATCGGGCAGAATGCTATCAATAAGCTGAAGCAACAGATCCTCCTTGCCATGCGTTCCGAATACAAACTTGAACGCAAAGTCAATCTTAAGGTCAATGTACTTGATCCCGTAACGTCGGGCCTTTTCCATGTTCTCGCTGTGAGTGGCCTCACGGTCTTTTGTGTTTTTGGTTTTCATTTCCAAAAGTATTAATTGTTAATAAAAAAGGTTGGACTATAACCCAATGCACTATTGTGCAGCAAACAATACGAAAAGCGCTCCCCTAACACCTCTTCTGTGCCGATGGAGCGCCTTACGGTATTAGCACTGCAAATATAGAATTGAAATCTGAATTACCAAAAAATGACGCAAAGGGAAACGACCCCTTTGCGTCACTTTGCGTTACTGGGCGGGACCTACGGTGATGTGGGTTTGGCCGGTTACTGAGGCGTTGTTGCCTCCTCCGTAGATGTTATCGGTTATGTTGGCTCCCTCTACGATTATTGTCAGGTCTTTGGTCTGGTCGGCACCGCCGTTGTAGTTGGGGTTGGTTATGTCGGTACGGCCGGTCTTGATTACGTCATAGACGGCTTTGGTTACATCGTGTACCAAAACGTTTCCTTGGGTGCCTACGTTTACGTGGGTGGAGCCTACTACTTCGGCCTGGTTGCCGCCTCCGTATACGGTTCCAATGGTTCCCATGTGATCCATATTCTGGGCATGCTCATATATCTTGTCGGGATCCTGGTTGTTTATCGCCTGGTATCGGCCGTTTACCCAGCCGCGTACCATGTTGATATTTATCTCAGGGCTGCCTACCATCAGGGCCTTGAATCCGCCGCCATAGACGGTTCCTATAGACTCACAGGATACTATGTTGATTACGGGGTCATGATGTGGTATGACGCCTTGCTGTGGAGCTTGTATGGGTCTGGGGCGTTCAATTCCGTCTTCTCCAATCTCTGTGCCGTCATAGCCATAGATGGAGTAGGGAGCCTGGTTGCCTCCTCCGTAAAGCTCGCCAATCTCAATGGGCAGGCATCCGGTCTGCTCAATATTTACTGTAATGGAGCCATTTATCCGGCCGCTGATGTTGTTGCCGCCAAATACCTTGCCGTATCGGCCGCCGTTAATGGTCAGCACAACATCCTTGGATATATCGGCCCTCTTGGAACCTCCGTAAATCTCGTCCATGCCGCCTATGCAGCGTATGTCGATGGCGGCGTTTCCGGACAAGTAAGCCTCGTTACTGCCTCCGTATACTCCGCCTATGCTGAATTCGCAGTAGGTCAGGTTCTCATCGCCCAGAATGACCTTGGCCTCCTTTACAATGTCTCCCTTGGTGTTACTGCCGCCGAATACCTGACTCACCACACCGCCCAGTATATAGACTCGTGTTGTGCCGATGACCGATGCATCTGCAGTATCACCGTACATGATGTAATACTGATCATCGTCTTTTTCGTTGCCGGGATCGTCATAACGTAATTTGGCGGTTGTGCTGTTGAAGGTGTTCTGGTCTACCTCATAGATACCTACATCGGCACCGGGGTTGGGATCACCGTTGGGCAGGGCATCCTTACCGTTACCGCCGCCAAATACGTTGGCTATCTGGTAGGATCCGTTTATATCCACCTGAGTAGCGGGTACGGGCGCGGCGTTACCACCGCCGTATACGTACTCTATGCTGGTCTTGCCGCAGCCGTCTATGATTACATGCGTGGGGGTATTGGCCTGCGCGGGCCTGTATGCGGCCATATTTCCACCTCCGTAAACGGCCTTGATATCGTGGTCACCCTGATTGAGTGTCTTGTCCTGATTCTTGTCGGGCTTAAGCAGTATGGATGAATAATGATTTTTCTGTGTGGCAAAAATATGTACTGTTACTGTGCCCAGAGGTGTTCCGTTCACGTTGTTGCAGCCGAATATGGCGTTGTCCACCACGCAGCCCTGGGCGTTGTCGGCCACTCCCTGATTGAGCAGAACCTGCACGTTACCGCCCACCTGGGCATAGTGGTCCTCATCACCCAGGCCGCCGCCGAATACGTTATAGACCTCTCCACCGGTAAGGTTTACTGTGGTGGTGCCGGAGGTGGTGTTGGTATTGGCCAGGGCTCCTCCGCCGTAGATATCATTCACAACCTGGCCTCCCTGCATGTTTATTGTCACGCTGCCGGTTACATTGGCCTGGCTGCCTCCTCCAAACAGAGATCCGGCCTTACCTCCGGTCATTGTTATGCCGGTATTACCGGTTATGACGGCTGTGGTTCCAAGTCCTCCTCCATAGACGTTCTCTATATTTCCGCCCTGAATCCTGACTGTGGGATTGCCGGTATAGGGGGCCATATTACCTCCGCCATATACAGCTTTTACAGCATACTCTCCCGGTGCAGGTTTAATGTCAGTTTCATTGATAGTTACTGCAATGGTGCTCTTGGGCATACCGTTTATGTTGTTGCCGCCAAACACTCCGCCGGTTACGCTGCCGCCGTTCACGGTTACCGCTACGGCGCCGTTCACATCGGCCGCAGTACTCTGATCACCAAGTCCTCCGCCATAGAGCGATCCGTTTATGGTACCCGCGTTAAGGGTTACGTTGGTCTGGTTCTGAGCGTTGGTGTTTACGGTTCCCAGGGCCGATCCGCCATATACATCACCATACAGGACGGGTGGGGTAATGTCTGCATTGTCGCTGCCTACAGTCACAGTTACATTTCCGCCTACGGTAGTTCCTGATCCGAATCCGCCTCCGTGTATGTTTGCTGTATGATCAGCATCTGTTCCTACCTGACCACCCAGTATCTGAACGCTTGTGGTCTGATGTATCTTACCTGCATTGCCGGTTCCCTGATAATGACCGCCGTATATGCCACCCATGACTGTTCCTCCGTACTGACGGATATCGGTGGTCTGGGTCATCCAGGTATTGTTGGTCGATGTGGGAGTCATGGAGCCTCCGTAAACGTTACCCACCTGTCCGCCGGTTATGTAGATATGGCTGTTCTGGGCGACGCCTATGTATCCGCCTCCGCATACGTTCTGCTCAACCTCTGATTCATCGGCTACAACCACGTAGGTTTTGTATGATGATCCGCAGTAATTGCGGGTGGGCTGGGCATTTGTGGCAGGAGTTCCGCGGCCCGATGCAAATATGTTGCCGCCTTCAACGCCTCCAACCAGGCCCCATGCGTTGTTGTATTTTCCGTCTTTGCGGTGTGAGCGTAGTTGAGCGTTTCCGCCCAGATAGATGTAGGTGTCTCCAAGATTCTCACCTGCAGCATTGTCAACATCGGTTCCGTTGCAGGCACCTGCTATCCAACCGTTAATTTCACCACCGGTAATAACCTGTTTGGTCGTGGCGTTGGTCTGTGATGACGAAGCTGTTCCGTAGATGGCGCCCTTTACCCAGCCGCCTTTCATGCGGAAGTGGTAGCACACATCAAAGTTGTTTCCTGTATTACGATAGCCACCACCATTGATACTGCCCAACTCGCCGCCTTCTACCAAAACGCGGTTTATACCACCATAGTGACCGCCGCGGGTACGGCCACAATAGAAGGAGAGCAGTTTCTGCCATCTGTAGTCTGTTGAGTTGTCAACGTTCCAGTTACTTACATTGTACGTGATGGGGTTGTTGTCTCGATCGTATGTACTGTAAGTTGTTTTTAAATTATCGGTATTACCACCAATTCCAAGGCCAACTCCATCTTGACCATTAGCATTCAATGTGTTATTGAACTTACTGAAGTCTGCAGAATAACCGAAATATCCACTCTTGATGGTAATGTCCATATATTCACTTCGGTCATTATCACTTGCCTTGTCTGCATAATTACCGTTAAGAGAGACATAATTGATAACGCGCAGTTTGCGATGAGTCGAATTGTCGGCATATTGGTCATTGCTGGTAAGTCCATCATTGGTTGCACGGTCGTAGTCGCAGCCAAATACAATTAACCCGTAATTGGAATTGGACTCTGTATTTTGACTCATTGGGTGAATAAAATTGTATAGACCACTCTCAATACGCATCTTTATCTGGCCGGTGTTGCCTATCACGCGTCGTACGTTTCCGGTGCAGCCTCGGCCTACTATCAGCCATCCTGTGTTGGCTGTAAAGTCTTTGCTTCCGTCGCCTATGTTTATGTTCTCAATCTTAAGGTCGTTGGCACTGCCTGTTACGGTGCTTAACCGGGCTCCGGTAGCTCCGGTGCCGTCGGGGTAACAGCCCATGACTGTGGCATTGCGGGTCATACCGGTTACGGTTCGGTCATTACCGCTCACCACAATAAAGTTGGTCTCATAGGTCCCTCCGGCTGGCAGGCCGTGGTCACCAGTCACATTGTCATTGACAGTAACCACTGTCGCTGCAACCCATGTGGCCTCAAGTTCAATCTGGGCCGATATGCAGTTGGGGGTGTAGTTGTTGTCCAGGTTGATGAAGTTGATTTTTGCATCCAAGGGCAACACTTGATTGTTGTCATAGCCGGATATATATTCTCCGCCACTTGTTATCTTCCAGCCGCCAAAGCCGTAATAGGTCTTGTTGTTGCCATTATAAACGGCTGGACGTTTGCTGAACGGGTTGGGGATTACCTGGTAGGCGTAGTTGCCGGTGAGCCATCGGCCCTCATCCTGGCCCCATGCCTTTTTCTCTATGGTCTTGTAGTAGACGAACTTGTTTACGTTCTCGGTGGCCGATACTGCTACTTCAGTTCCTCCATTCACCCATCCTCCATTATATGTTATGACCACGTTGCGCGGGTCGGGCGACCGTAGGTTGTCCGGGTAATCAGCATCCGGCTTGGTGCTGTAGTAGGTCCATGTGTGGTCTTCAAGGTCATTGAAATACAGGGTTCTTGCGTTGGCGTCAATTCCGGTTGTAAGATACTGCTTACTGCTGACTGTTGAGTTGTTGTAGTTGTCATCAGCGATGGCAATAGCCATGACGGTGGTCATGTTAGGAACAGTAAAAGCGTTGCCATCCCATTCCCGGCGGGTATCTGAATACGCAGGTCCACGGCCATCGGTTGTGTAATATATCGTGGCGCCTACCGATGGGGCGTTGTTATCTGTAATGGTAACCTGACCGGAGGAGCTTATATCGATTGTGGGCGCTTCAAGTCTTCCTTTTTGTATCCAAAGACTTACAACGCAACTGGGTGCGCCATCGGTGGTGCCGTCCATCCTGACACTTTGTATGGTTATCTCAACCTGACCTACTCCGGTGGCAGTGACTGTTCCATCTGCAGATACGGTTGCTATATTCTCATCACTACTGGAGTAGCGTAGATCCACATACATGGCTCCGGTTTGCTCTTTCCAGGTATGAGGTGTCAGTTTACCGCTTTGACCATATGACAGACTTAGTCCTCCGCAGGATATTCCGGCTATATCTACATACGTCTGCGGAATGTTTATTATGGCCTGGGCTGTGAATGTGGCTGTCCTGTATTTACCTGATACATTCAATTTGGAAGTGGTCGGTATCTCGGTCATCTGTTCTGTTCTGTAAACAGTAATCAGATTTGTTTCTTCAGTGTAGTATTCTTCAATACGAATGTAATATCCGTTGCTGTTATCCAGACTCCAATTGAATGAGTAGAAGGGAACATCATGATAATGATCAGTGGTAATGGATGGTTGCTCAGTGAACAATATACCATGGACCCGGTAGAATTTTGTGTCGCCGATGGTTATTTCTGTGTATGGAGGGCGGTTATGGGTTGTCAGTTCTATTTTGGAAGGAGCTTGGAACACCATGCTTTCACCAATATCCAATGTGGCTGTAGATGGTGTGATTTCTATCTCTCCTTCATTCTCTATCAATGCATCAACAGATTCCGCTGTAAGAGTAACATCGTTTGTCATTCTATAATTGCCTTTATTGGCAGTTATCCGTATCGTGAAATCTGTTGTAGGTTCTCCGATAAAAGTAAGAAGGCCGCCATTGGAAAGGCTTGCAAAAGAATTGCCGGACGTTAACTGCCAGGTTATAGTGGCATCGCTGAAATCTTCATTTAAAGGGGGACGGCTGGTGGAGGATGCTTCGGTATTATCATCCCAATAATATTTAACCCCGTTTACAGTGGCCGATTTGCATACAGCAGAGCCTCCGGTGAAGGTGGGAGCAAGTTGTATGCCTCCATCAACTAAACCAGTGCCTGTAATGCCAAGGGTAGGGTTAACGGCTGGCTCGTTGTTGTTAATGGTGATGGCGGTAGGGGTGAAACCGTTGTTTTGTTGATTTCTGGCACAGGATAGTCCATTATTAGTTAAGTAGACATGATATGTGTTGTTGCTGCTTCTGTATGCAAGAACATTATTAGCTATACGCCAGCTGCTTTGGCTATTCCCGAGAGTAAAAGAGCCATTCCCTCCTTGCATATAGCTTGAGTTTGCTGTGTAAGAGTAAATATTACGGAGATTGTTATTATCATTTGTAAGATTCCCATTTGCTACCCAAATACAGTTCTTGGTAAACGAGTCCTTTACACCGCCATTGCTTCCATTGTTGTAGATGTATCCGCTGTTGGCTCTATAGAATACATAGTAAGTCTGGGCAGAAAGAGGAACAGCTGTCAGTAACAGCAGTAAGGTTGCGATGACTGTAAGGCGAGGCAGGGCGCAAAACGGTACTATAATGGCATGGCGTTGCATGAAGTTCTTTTCAATATATAAGCAAAACCCGGAGGCTGGGGTACAGCCTCCAGGCTTGGTTGTTTTTTATCTTGTTACCGCAACCTTGTGGTGGTTGACGATATAGATGCCGCGACTGTTAACCGGAACGGTAACCTTGGTGCCGGGCTGTATGGTGAACTGCTTGAGCAGCTTGCCGGATACAGAGGTTATGGTTACGTTTGCAGCAGTTTCAAGCGTGCTCTCTATGCAGATGGCCATTCCCTGTGCGTAGGCGTTCAGGCCACGGTCTACTACTATCTGCTCCATCTGGTCGTTATCGGACGGGTTGGAGATATAGAGACTGCGACGCGGAGCCGGATTATTCTGGTTGGCTGCTGCGGTCTTGGTCAGGTATGCACGGAACGGTACTGTCGTTGCAGATGCTGTCTGTGTGAACTTGGTTCCGCCGTCCGATACAAGATATGCATGCTCTACGGTCTTGGTCTGATATATCGGGTTGTATGCATAACCATCGGCATCGGGAGTAACATTGTACTCATTGTCTGTTACCTTAATTGTCTGGTTTGCGGCCGATACAAATGTTATCGTCTGCTTGCCGACAGTGCTTGGAGCCGGTGATGATGTATGCTGGGCAGTGAATGAACCACTCAGGTCAAACTCGTAATAACGGCTGCCCGGGAATCCTATCAGGTACGGCGTACCGGCCTGGTAGAGCGGGTAGTCAGTGTAAGTACGTGCCTCGTTGTAGTAGGTCTGATAATCATCCTGGTTGGCATCCTTCTTGCTGTTCTTGCTGTAATAGTAATCCCAGAGGTAGGTATTGGTGACCTCCTTATTGGTGTTACCTGCTGCGAGTGAACAGAATTCAACCTTCTCATCTGTTGAGTTTACGGTTGAGAACTCACGCAGCCAGTACTCATGACCTATCTTGCTTCCGGTGTAGAAGTGGGTTATCTCACCCTTGTTCTGAGTGGTAACTACTTCGGCTGTGAACGGCAGGCTTATTGCCTCCCAACCGCCGCTCATACTGGTTACATACTGCTCGGGTACACGCTGGTACCACATCTTGTTTGCGCCGGTATATGAGTAGCTTATAGGAGCGTTGAAGTCCTGCTTATCAACCAGGAAGTGAGATCCGTCTGCCACGTAGTTGCCGTTTATCTTGGTTACCAGATGTCCTTTTACCTTCTGGGTGTTGTTGTCAGATACCGTGCTGACGTTCTTGTAATTGTTGTCGGTGTAAGCCAGTGAAGGCTCATTGTCGGTAAGAGCATCGGTGAGTACCGTGTTCTGTCCTGTAACATAAACCAACAGGTTCTGGGTCAGACCCTGGACGTTGAATCTGAGAATGTCTCCGCAATCAAGAGTAGGCTGGAAGAATGCATTCTGTGACGATCCGTCGGTCCAGGTGTTGTCGTTATAGCCGCTAAAGTCAATGGCGGTCATTCCGGCATAGGCATCGGTACCCTGATATGTTGCGGCAAATGCTGCATTGGGATTGAAGTAAGCCTTATCTTTCTGACTTGAGCCGAAGTATGCAGGTGCACGGTAAACGCGGTTGCCGGTCAATGTCTCGTCAATGCGCTGAGAGTTCCTGATGATATGCTTGGGCTGAACATCATGAGCATCTGAGCTTGCTGACTCTATTCCATAAGTCAACTTCTGACCAAAGTAAATGTAGTCATCCGGATAGATGGGGTAGTGCTTGCCTTGCTTATCCGAGAAGCGCTCGTTAAGGCCTGAAGGTATGGTGCCGTTTGCATATACGTACTGGCCATCCATGTAATATTTCTCTACGTAGAGGTTGTCATTTGAATAGCCCTCAGTAGGTGTAGTCAGTTGGTCAGTTTCCGGATCGACGGTATAATACCAGTATCTTTCTCCACTACCGTTTGCATCATGATCCTCATAACGCTTGTTCAGATAGAATCCGTTCAGGTTATAAGCTACCTCACCATTCATGAATGAACTCATGGGTTTGGAAATAGCATCACCGTTTCCATATGAGGCATCATCGTTGTAGTAGCTGTTTATGATTGTACCGCTATTCAGGATTGCCTTGTATGAACCCAGGCTTGCATCTGATTCGTTGATGAGCCAGCAGTTGCGTGCATATCCGTCACCGTTATCGGCAATACCGGAGCCTTCTATTGAACCGCGTACGCCCAAGTTGTATACATCACCGCACAGCTTGTAGAACAGAGACTTGTTTATTCCGCTTACAGTATATCCGTTACCGTGCAGAGTACCCTCAAAGCACTGGCTGTCGGTTCCTATCTGCTTCCAATCGGTATTTCCGGTATACTTGAGCGGCTGGACATCGCTGTTGAGTATGATTTCAAGATTCTCCAGACCCTTGACATGGGAGTTAAGAGCATAGTGCTTGTTCTTAAGCTCTCCATTGCGGTTATACATGATGTTGTAATCATCAACCATAAGTGCCTGGCCCTGATCATCGGTGACGATATTGCCTTGCTCATCACGCAACTCAGTCTGGCCATGGGTCTGCAGACTCAAGTCAAACAGGTCATAAAGCAGGTCAAGCTCGCTCTTGGTGTCGTCAGATGTAGTAGTACGGTTGTCAACGTAGATACGGCTGTTGATCTTGATTGACGGATGGTCTATATGCAGATGGTTGACTGAGTCGGCCATTACATTGTCAAGATCATGATAGTTCACGATGGTGAACGGTACTGCGTTACTGAATGTACGACCCAGATATGTCTCTGCGTAGTATGCTACGTACCACTGGTTCTGATACCAGTACATAGGTGTTACGTAGTTCTCATAAGGAATACCGTTCTTATGGGTAAGAGCGTTGTTCTCATTCTCATAGAGTTCCCATCCACCGCCAAGTACTTCGAATGCACCCTTCTGTACCGAAGGCTTGGTAAGACCGATAACACTGCCCGGTATGAGTTTTGAAGGAGCAAGCAACTCGCCGATGATAGGCTCACCGCTCTCAAAGTGTACACGGATATTGAGGATGTGACGCTCTGATACATTCTTGTATACACCATCGTCATTAGGTTCAGCATAATTGTAACGATAGATGATGGTGAATATGCGGTCTTCGGTAAAGTCATATATATCGCAGTCACGTGATACATACAAAGCTGACTTTTCACGCGGGATTGCGGCTACAACTTCAAAGTCCTTCTGATAGTTGCTCAGGGCATTATATTCGCTCTTTGTTATCAGTATATGAGCCGGTACAACAGTGTTGCCGTTTGGCTTGGTGTATTGATCAGTGGAGAGATAGCATTCAATCTTACCCTGGTCATCAATGCCGCTTATGTGTTTAGCGGTTTCATTGTTATACTGATAGTTATAACCTCCATTCTGCTGATCGGGGGTAAGGGTCAGGATGTCAATGTAGCCCTGTTCCGTCTCGGTAAGCTTTTCATAGTCGGCAGAACTGATTACCTCGCCGTAATTGAAAACACGCGACTGCTTACCAAAAGGCGTAGCTACCACATACAGAGTTATGGCAGTCTGATTGTTCTCAACAGTCTGGGCATTTGCGGCTATCTGTACATACTTTGTCTTTTCATTAGCCAGACTCTCAAACTGCTGTCGTGTATAGGTCGTGCCTTGGACTGCATTGAGGGTAAATGTGTTTCCAAAACCATACAGCATACCTGATGTGCCGGTGTATATCACCTTGTAGTCAATCTGCTGATTACCGGAGTAAAGGGGATCATTAGGATCACGGTCATAAAGTTTGATGTTACCTGAATAAGTAGGATCATACATTATATCCAGACCGTCATAGTTGAAACTGAAGTTCTGACGCTCCGTCTTATTCAGGTTGGTATACATGGCAGCCTGATAGTTCTGACCGCTGGTGAATGCTGTTCCGCCGTAGTTACCTGCTTTTTTGCAGAAGTATGCTCTGGGGTAGCCGTTGAATACCAGGTTCGGTGCTGTTCCGGTAGTTGTTATCTGGTCAAATTGATTAGCATATGCAGCCAACTCTGCGTATGAATACAACTGGTCTGAACTGAGCAACAGTTTATCGGTCAGCTTAATTGTCTCCAGTCCGATGTACGCCTCGGCAAAGTATGATTTCTGAGTGTTGTCGGTTATGGAGTCATACCTGCTCTGAGGAATAGCGCTCCTTTCCACAACATGGTAAACCTTGTTGCCTACATTGATATCGCATGTGGTGAGAGCCATGTATGCGGGTTCAAATACAGCCTGGTAAGGAAGGTTTTCTCTAGTTGTCTGATCAAGTCCCATATACTTGTCATACAATCCCTTCTCAATAAGGTCTGCTACCTTGTACTCGGACTGACCGAAGATATGGTAAGTGTTATTATCACCGTTCAGATGATATGTGGGGCCAAGTTTATAATTAGCCTGATCGTTTGTGCTTAATGCATCATAAGCCTTCTTGGTAATCTTGGTGTTGGCGTTGGTTCCCAAAGTGTAATACTCATCCCAAAGTTCAGGCTGGTCAAGTGAAACGGCAAGCAGATAACCGTTGTCGCGGCTAAGAGCGTTGGTAAGTCTGAATGCGCGGTCCTTGGCAATCGCGTTACCCTTGTTGTCATAATAAGATGCTCTCAGAGTGTCATATCCTGCAGGCTGGAATACCTCTCCTTTGCGATGAACGGGATCAATTCCGTTGTCGGCGTCGGTTTCTTTCATGTAAACGTCGGCTACACAAGCATATGACTTCTCTACAAAGTATTGCTTATCGTGGGCAGACAGATTGTAGTAGTCCCAATAACTGATGGGATCGTTGCCGTAGTATGTGATACCGTTGCATATAACACTATCCGCACCTGCGAATGTCAGTGAATCGGCGTAGAGGTTGGTCTTGATGTCCTCTATATAGAGTTTTGCGTTACCCTGTGCCAGAATGGTAAGAGGTATGCTTACGTTCTCAATGTATGCCTGGGCAGATCCGGTGTAGGCTGATATCTCCTGATTGTATACGTAGAAGTCACCCTTGATGAACCAGTAGTGCGCGGGTGAATACTCACTCGTTTTATCCTCAAAGTAGCAATTGGCAGTGGGGAAGCACTCGTCAATGATAGTCTGAGTGGAGGAAACAAAGTTACCTGAACTCTGCATCCAGTTGTGATCAGTCGGGTTGGTCGATATTGATTCCGTATAGTCAAAAGCTCTGTATGTTATAGCTCCCCTGTTGGACTCGGCCAGGATAAGGTGCTGGTTGTCATTTGTCGACTGTGTTCCGTGAACGTTCTTGGCATATACGTAACCACCACCTTCACCGGTTGCTGCGGCAATAAGGTTAAGCTGTACGATACCAGTTATAGGTCCGTAATCCTTCTCGTCACCGACATAGTTACGTGACGGCTCCTGCAGAAGTTCCAGGTAAACACCCGATGCCAAGGCTACCTCATTATGACTTTTACCCTTGTTGCGGGTCTGCTTGCCCTTCCTGTCAGCCTTCCACTGGTAATAGGAGGTACTCTCTCCTTCCATTGTATCGGTGAACTTTACGTCCGATGTAAGGGCGCCCAGGTAGTTTACGATATTGTAGATACCAAAGTAATTTCCATGCTTGGTGCTGCTGATTGTTTTTTGGTGCAATGCGACCTCACCTACACGGTTAATGGTGTAGTTGGTGTAGTCAACCTCAGCGGGCACACGGTCACGTGCACCCTTCATAACCATACGGCTTCCGAACACACCCAGATAATCGGCACGCTGTACAGTGTTCATCATACGGCCGGCGTAGATACTGCAGACACCTGTTACAACGAAACATGCCTGTTCTTCGGGGGTCAGGTCATCGTACTCTTCGGATGTTATTATGGCGTTCTTGTCGTATTTTCCCGGTATTGCGGTAGCACACTGGTATTCCAACTGGAAGTATGCTCTTTCACGGTCGTTCAGTTTGATGTAATCAGAATAATTGATACGCTCGGAAAGACCGTAGTAGTCAGTACCGTAATTGGTTATGTTAAGTTCGCGGTATCCGTCCACGAATGTAAGGTTACCGTCACCGTACAGACCACCTATACCTTCCTGACCCAGAGTGACAAGGTCCATGCAGAACAGGTCAATGACAGATGCTGTAGCATTACCGAATACTGTCTTTGCCTCGGCATACAGAAGGTCAGAACCCTGACTTACGTTACCACCTGCAAATACTGCGTTACGTATTATGATACCTGTCTTGACATCAATCTTGGTGGTGTCAAAAGAACTCTTGTCTTCAATCTTGTTAAGTGCACTTGTGGGAACGTACTCGGCAGGTACAAACTTACCGGTGACATTGTCAATGTGTGCGCCATAGTATGTTTTGCTGTCAATTGTTACGGACTTGTTGTCCTTAACACGACACCAGGGTGATACTACGACCTTGCTGTCTTCAGAGAACTGTTTTTCATCACCGTCAAGTTCCCATGTGCCATTTTCATTTATAAGGTAATAGTAGCCGTCAGTATCTTTCTTTCCGACCTTGGTGTAAACGTAACCTATGTTACCGCCACCGAATACGTTACCTTCGCCTTCCTTGAGAGACTGGGGAGTACCTATCACACCGCCGTATACGTTAGCCTCGGTCTGTCCGAATACATATCCGTCAGTATAACGTCTTGTGGAACTGTAAGCGTAACTCTCGGCCTTGGTGGCACTATAACCCTTACCGCCGCCGAATACGTTGTTCTTGATAAGACCTCCATAAATGAAGGCGCTGGCCTTACCGGCCCTGTATATGCCCTTAAGTTCACGTACTGAGTTGGCATTGCCGCTCTCTCTGGTTTCACCGCGTCCTACAGCAGCAATCTCACCGCCGCCATATACGCTGTTACGGATGTAACCGTCATAAACCTTAACGATGGTGGTATCGGCAAAACTACCGTCATCATAACCACCGCCAAACAGGTTGCCGTGCTCAATAAGGTAGTTGCGACCTATGCCGTCATCGGCTGTCTCATCATCCAGTTTCTCGCGATAACGCTCATCAATTACTGTCTGAGCGCTGTCCTTTGCGTCGGCAAAATAACGGTAACCTATGTATCCGTTGTTGAGGGTAAGATTGGCTGTACCTATGATACCTCCGCGCTCACCTGCACCGTAGGCATTCCACTCAATGGCGGGAATTCCGTGGTAGAATCCGTAGTCGGTATAGCCCATTAGATCAGCCTCGGATTTTGATATGCCTATAATCACATTGGCAGTAGCAAAGTCATCATTACTCATGAGGGCTTTTATCTGTGCAGGAGTTAAGTTCTCGTCAACATTGAAGGGGAGTTCAGTATGACCTACGTTACCCTTCCAGCCGCCACCGTAAACACGTCTTACCTGACCACCTTCAACATATGCGTTGGCTACGGCTCTGAAACCGGCACCATAAAGGTCACGGACATCGCCGCTCTCACCTGCAGCATACATATCCTGTCTTATTATACCGCCGTGAAGGCCTATGTAAGTAGATCCGCTTACGTGTGACTCCTTGCCGCCTCCGTAAGTGTAACCTCCCAGATGTGAGTCTTTGAAATAATAGACGTTGGTGTTGGTTATGGTATCAAGCTTGTTGGGATGCATCAGGTCTGCATCAAGCAAGTCTTGTGCAGCCTGGGTGTCATAGTCGCTGCCCAGAGTAGCGTAGATAGCTGCTCCATTATTCGCACTTGCGTAAACAGGTATCCATGCCTGGAATGACTCTCGGTTGAGTACATTACCCTTATCGCCGCCGCCGTAAACCATGTAGGCATCGGCTCCGGCCAGCATGTTAACCTCGGTGTAGAATGACCAGGTGTTGGCACCTCGACCACCGCCATAGATATATCCTGTATAGTTTACGTTGTTAGGATTGGAGCGCAGTTTGGATGATACGTTTATTTGGCTGTAAAGTGTGCGGCGGCAGTTGTTGTTACCTCCGTAAACAGCACCTGTTACTATGGCGTTGGGGCTGTTGTAATTCACTACAGTCTCAATGGCATCACACGGTGAGGTGATAGTGTCTCCGTAACCGCCACCGAATATGTTTGCCAGACGGATGGATGAATTCTGCGGAACGTTTACAATGGTACGACGTGTAACGCCTTCACTGAAACTGGCTCCGTAAGCATTCTGTATCTGGCCTTTTACAAGGTCAATTACGGCTGTAACGGCATCGGTGTTGCTGTGAGCCTGCTGAGCGGTAAGTCTCATACCTAATCCGCTGTTTGCGCCGGCTCCAAACACATCAGTCTTTGTGAATCGGCCCTCGTCAGTTTCAATATCAACCAGGATGTAACTGCGATCCTGCATCTGGTCCTGATAGTTGTCACTGGATGATGTTCCATGATTACCCTCGCCGGCACCGAATATTTTCTGAACGGTGTTGTTATCCTCACCTGTGGGGATGAAGTTTACAAATGCGTTAGCCAGATAGGGATTGGTATGCTCATGGTTCATCTGAGTGTAGTTATAAGCACCGCATGAACCGCCGAATATGTTGTTGGTAATCTTACCCTGCTGATACTCTACGTAGGCCGAAGCATTGACAACATACGGAGTCTCCTCATCGCCTGGGTTGTAAACAGAACTCCTCACGGCATTGGGAATACGACTGTAGAAACTGTCTGAGCCATTGATCTGACCGCCAAAGTCGTTACCTCCGTAAACATTACCCAGAACGGTTGCGTATCCGTTAGAGCCGCTAAGTCCTGCACCAAGATAAGTCTGTGCATAACCTGTGATGTTGGCGTTGCAGGCACCTCCGAAAGAGTGGTATACAGTACCACCGTCCAGATTCACGGTTGTATTACCTGTTACCGGTCCTTCAAAACCGCCACCGTACAGTCTGCCTGCAAAACTGTAATCTCCGTATATGCTGACTGTGGTGCTGCCGTCAACCGTACCGCCGTAACCACCGCCGAATACCTTCAGGGCACCGCCGCTGACGTTGTTGTTTCCTTCGGCATCATGAATCTTGACGGTTGTGTTACCCTGTACGGTCGCGTTAACGCCATAGCCTCCGCCGAATACGCTGAGAGGAGTATTGAACAGGTTGGCAGGGTTGGTGAGATATGCGTAAAGAGCGTCGGTATCGGCTCCATAATTGCTGGGAATGATGTTCTCCTTAAGGTCAATGGTGACATTGCCGACAATAATACCGCTGGTAAAGCAACCTCCGAATATGTTACCCTGATTACCTATCGTAGCGTTGTTGTCAGGTGCAAAGATGATACCGTCAATATCAAGGTTGATCTTGTCGTTAGATCTGGAACCGCCTGTAAAACCACCTTCGTGACGGTCGTTATAAGTACCGGCCTCGACAAATGCAGTGTTACAACCGCCTACAAGCTTGTTGGTAAGGACAATAGGCTTGGAGAATTTGATGTCAAACAGGTTGGCCGATGTCATGCTGCCCACGTTACCGCCACAGTAGAACGAACCTACATGAGCAAGTTCACACTCATTCTGTGCCGTATGTGTATCGGGATATCCGTCATCAAATGTCAGGACAGGCTGGCAGGATACTGCTGTACCCAACATGTACTTGTCAAATGTACCTTGACCATCCTTGAAATTCAAGGAACTGATGGCGTCACCGGAATAGGCCGACAAGGTCTCGGTCGTTATCATGTTGGCACCGTTACTGCCCAGGAAGATGTTACCGATGGTGGTATAGGAACCTATCTGCAACTTGATGGCATCACTTACAGTGGTACTGTTGCCACCACCGTACAGTGTCTGAACAGTTGTGGGGTTCTGTGAAGTACCGGCAATATGGATGTATGTCTTGCTTGTACTGGGACGGAATGCATTCAGAGCATCAATCGATGACTGTCCGGGAACATAGTAGAAATCTCCGTAAGTGGGGTCATTCTGAAGCGAAGTATTGTCAGTGTAAACATATGAGCCGTTACCGCCGCCGTAAACCTCACCGTTAATTGAGCTCAGGATTTCAAGGGCAGTACCGCCAAATACGTTACCGGATATATCATTACCGCCGTAAACGTTCTGAATTGTTCCTGCGGTGATAAGTATTCTGGCAGAATAACCTTCTGAATAAGTGTATTGCACACCATTCTCGGTGTATGTCTGGGCCCCTATGCTGTTGCTTGAAGGAGCTACATTGGCAATTCGGCAACCGCCGTAGACGTTGTTCACCTCAAGGTCGCTGCTGGTCAAAGGAAGGAACAGACCTGTGCTGTGTGTCATGTTTCCGGCATCACCACCTGAATACAGGGCATTAATCTTACCTTTCTCAAGATGCCACTTGGGTAGTATGGACATATCGGCCTGCTTGTTGCCGCCGAACACACGGTCAAACTGATATTTGAGTGTGGCAGTCTGATTAGCGCCTGTGCCCGCAATGGTATAAGCCTGCTTATCGACATCCAGGTTTATGCCCATGGAGCGCAATTTGGCAGCCTCCAGAGTGGCCAGAGTCTCTGTTGAGTTGTTGAGACACAAAACAGTCGAGCCGGTAACCGTAGCCTGGTTGCCGCCTCCGTAAGTGTAACCAAAGTTACCTCCGTCAAGTTCCAGATATACCTTGCCTACCACAGGTTTACTTGACAAAGTGAACGGATATGCGGGAGTTACCCAATCATTCTCCGTATTGTCCCAGTACCTGTCGGTGAGCGTGCTCATGGTGTATCCGTTCTCAACTTCACTATAGGTGTAGTCACCGTTACCGCCGCCAAACAACTGACCTATGTAAATGGTCTTGGTGGAGCTTCCGGTTGCATGAACGAATGCGTTCCAGGTCTTGTCAATACCGTAACCGCCGTCGTTTTCGGATGTCTTGGCCTTTGTACTGATAATAGAGGGGACCTGGAGGTTGCGGATCCAATCCCAGGTATTGTCGGCCTGCTCGGGTATGATAATGCTTCCGCCAATATCGTTACCGCCGTAAACGGCCGTGATTATCAGGTTGTCGGTTGCATCGGCTCCGTCAATGTCCACCAGACTGTATCCGTAGATATCGGCTACTCGGGCACCACCGTAAACAGTGCTCAGGATATTACCTCCCTTAAGCGTTACAGATGTGTATCCTACCAGATTGGCCTGGTTGCCGCCTCCATAGATATTCTGGTAAACCGTACCGCCCTCCATTGTGACGCTGCTGTGTCCGAATACGTATGCTGATTGACCGTCGCCTGCGCCGAACACGCCACCGTGAATGGTGTTGTCCCAATCATCGTCACCTATTGTACCACCGCTTACGGTTACCGATGTACTTCCGTAAACACGGCCGTTCTCACCGCCGCCGAATACGGTACGTACCTGACCGTCATTGATGTTGATATTAGTGGCGGTATTGGTTGATTTAAGGCTTATATGCTTTACGTTCTCCTCATTAGGATTATTGGCATTTGCGGTACCCACAGCTCCATTTCGGCCGCCACCGTATATGTCACCGCCAATAACAATGGATTGTGAGTGTGCCGTAACGCACCCCAACAACAGTATGCCTGCCAGTAAGATTACTCTGCCAGGTCCAAAAGCTGATGTGTTGTTGCGAGTCCTCATATAGTCAAAAATCCTTTTTACAAAATTTATTCCTGTTGTATGGTCAAACCTATCTCCACGTCATCATCGCTCAACTGATACAGGTAGGTGGGGCCCACCGTTACATTGACCTTGTAGTTGTAACCTCTTTGAGCCGTAGTCCTGATGGAACTGAACAGGTTGCTGTTTACAGCCTCCTGGTCAGCTCTGGTTACATTTCCTTTCAGGTCACATACATCGTAGGTTACCTTGAGCTGGATGTTATCCAACGGGTTGACCGGAAGTAACTGGAAATAACCGAATTCCTTATAGTTCTTGGTCAGTGTGTAATATGCTGAGTCCTGATCCAGATTCAGAGTTGATGCTGAACTGGTGCGGTTGAACAGGTCAATTGATATGCGATTGCCGTCCAGAGTGCTGTTCTGGGTGGCAAGAGTAAGCATGTCATCTGAGAATGTGTAGGTGTGCGTACCTGTTAAGGTTCCGTGGGCAGTTGATATCTCTACGGCCTTGATACGGATGTCACGAACATTCTTGTATTCGGGAGCGATACGGAATGAAAGTGTAGCCTTGGCGTAGAGATGATTCATGGCCAGGAATGCCTTGTATGAATTGCCGGCCTGAGCGATGCTGGGTATTGTGCCTATGTGGAACTCTCCTTCGTTCAAGGGAGGATAGTCATTCTGATTGGGGATTGGGCCCAATTCGCTTGCATTGGCTGCAATACATACCAGAGGATCCTCAGTTGTAAGATAATACAATCCGTCAAATTCCACCTTCGCACTACCGTTTGTATAACTGAACTCAGGTTCAGCCGCACTGGGCATTACTCTTGAGAAAACATACAACTCATAGTCATAACCGGGTACAACCGTAACCCCCGAACGCCATAAACCACCATCCAACGGCGCAAACGCTCCGCTTCCATCCTTTGTGGTAACTCGTGTGCTGGTTCCCATCTCGAATGCGATAGCCTGGACAGAGAGTGCCTGACGAGAACCGTGGTTCTGGTCAGTGTATTCGGTGTACTTGGTCTTGTCAATTGCGCCGCGGGTGAATACCTCGGTCTGAATCTGATTGTTGATGACGGGATAAATGGTTACGCGACCGTCATTGTCATAACCAGTCACATGCTCTTTCTGACAGGAGAACACGGCCAAAGCGGTAACGGTTAACGCTACTGCCTTGAGCATATCCAGATTGATGAGTCCTTTTGTTTTGCCTGTCATAGTATACATGCGCAAATATAATAACAATTTGTTAAATATCCCAAAAAATCTTACCAATTGTAAACTCCAGCATCAACGTTGGAATTTACCCAATCCCTAACCAGAACCTGATACAGGTCAACTCCGCCGCCCGATGAATCAAACTTGAGGGTTACCACGTAAGATTTTCCGGAAACGGTCTGTCCTTGCAGAACATCCTGACCTACGGTGGTGTTCAGCGTAAGGCCTGTAACTCTGGAAATGATCGGTGTAGATCCGCCTATGGAATAATCCACTGTCAGGCCCAGATTCTGCCAACCTGAAGCGGGAACCATGAGCCAAGCGCACACCTCGTCATACTGGTTGTCCTGCGGAGCAACCTCATCATCGTAAGTGTTCTCGTTCAGAGTCATTCCGGTTGTGGTCGGGTGGTACAGGTCATGATTGGTAGTGCTGGTGGGAGTGTTCCCCGTGAAGGCCGATGCACCCTGATTGTCATTGTAATTCTGGGTGAATGTAGCCTTGCCGTCAGTATTCAGAATGGGATTACTGCTGCTTCCGGAAGTCAGTAAGATGCTGTTGATCTTTATATGACTCTCCTTGACGCCGGTGTAGTAAGCCCTGATAACGAACTTGGCAAGAATGTGACTGAAGGTAAATCTAACCTTTGTAACGTTATTGTCGGTAAAGTCACCCAGACTGTAGTTGCCAAACCTGCGTGCAGTCATGAAATCGTTGCTTTGGTCTAACGAGTCAAGTTGCCAGAACGGAATGTTGTGAATGGTGAGAACCCTGTTCTCCTCGCTCACATACGGATTGGTGGCACTTTGGGTCTTACTCAAGTGGGGCCAATATGCTATGAAACGATATGATGCCAGAGGGTTCTTGTCCCAGTAGCGGGTAGGAGAGTAGGTCCAATCCGGATCCGTGTCACTGGAAGGATTCACCTCGACATTGTCAAAAAGCTGGTAGGGGGTTACAGTCGCGTTCTCTTGGTCGCTTTCTTTGACCATCTTA
Organism: Bacteroidaceae bacterium; assembly: GCA_045534955.1. Taxonomy (GTDB): domain Bacteria; phylum Bacteroidota; class Bacteroidia; order Bacteroidales; family Bacteroidaceae; genus Colenecus. The sequence goes on along the minus strand of JAZSKR010000006.1, from coordinate 24,843 downwards.
TAACCGTATACACCGAAACCTATACCGCTGCGATAGCTCTTGGCAATAAGACTGTCCACATTGTCGATGATCGCTTTGGTGGCCTTTCCGGACACACCCAGCTCAATGGCATCCTCCTGAACTTTATCCTTGTGTTTACAGCAGGAGTCAAGCCACAATACTGAAATTGTGGCTGTTATAATCATTGTTGTTAGTGACGTAATCCTCATTGCTGCATTTATTGTTAAAAATTTTCTTAGATTCTGTGGTCAACCGAGAAAACCTCTTCCCATTCCTGGACTGTAGCCGTGAACTCGATGGCGGCATCCTCAATTTCGGGCTTGGGGGTGATTACTCCGGTGTCGGGGTCTTTCTGGAGTTGGATCCATTCGTCATCGTCGTCAATGTCTCCGTCTCCGTCGCTGTCATAGTGAATCAGGATAACATCCTTGCCCTCGGGGTTGTTGGGGTTACCGTCACTGGGATCCTTGTCGGAGTCACCGCCGGGCTGCTGGGTGTCATCGTCACCGTCAACGTCATCAATGTGGCCGTCACCGTCGCGGTCAAAACCGGCCTCCAGCTTACCGTCGCCGTCAACATCCTCCCAGATGATTTCCTCGGGTACCCATGTATCGGGCTTACCGTCGCCATCGGTATCCTCATAGATGTAAACCTTGTCGGGCTCGTCGGGGTTGTACTTGATGATTCCGGGGTACGGGGTGTCATCGGCCTTGGTTATGGTATCGCCTGTTACGGGGTCTATCTGGATGCTGCCATCACCGTCGGCCTCCCAGATACGTGTTGCTTTCTGGGGGTTGAAGGCCAATGTGTAGTTGTAGCGGTAGTTGGGCTGCCATGATGATATGGCCCTGCTTGTGGATTTGCTTGTACCGGTTATTCCGGCCAGGCGGATTCCGTTCTTGGTATAGGTGGATGTTGTTCCGTCTTTGTAAGTAATTTTGAAAGTAGCATCAACGCTGGCGTCCTTGGGACGTGAATCGGTGCTGAACAGAACCTGAGGTATCATGAGATAGTCCTTGTAAAGGGCTGTAGCGGTCTTGGTAATCACTACATCGGTCTTGGCAGGTATCTGCATGTAGTTCCTTACGTTGGTCCATGCGCCCTCTGCACGGTCCTGATTCCATCCGGTCTGCTCGTAGTGACCGGTAGAGTGGATGTTGTTTATCTTTATGCTCTTGATGGTGATGTCTGCGATACCGGTTGTATCCAGAGCGTCACTTATCTTGGCGTAGATATTCACATTACTCAGAATGTGATGGAAGAACATATCAACGGTGTTGAAAGGAGATACGTCACGACGCTCCGATATCATCAGGTCAGTCTGTGAGGCGGGGTCATCGGGAGTGGTGTACTCTGCAATAGTAACGTATCTGTTATCCTCACTCATGGTGTAGAGAGTCTTGGAGTAGGGGAATACACCGTAGAACATATAGGTTGAACCTATGTTCCACAACTTCTTGTTGTCATATGTCCATGAACCGTCGGCTACGTAACGTACATCCTGATTGTTGAATATAACATCTATCTCTCCGTCTGTGTTCTGTATGCCCCATACGGCCATGGTATCACCTACCACGAATCCGCCGTTGCCCACAGTCTTGGAGGCACGGGTCATAGTGTTAACATAGTTACCAAACTCAATGTACGCATTACTCTTGCTTGCATTGGTATCAATCTCATGCAGGATTCCACTCTGCTGGCATGATGAAACTGTAATCATGCCAGCCAAAAGGCTCAATTTGAGAATCTCTCTAAAGTTCCTCATCTGTTTCATTAGGACTACTGTTGTTTATTATTGTTCTTTTTTTGAAAATGCTGATTGTTCTGACCAATTGTATGTCCAGTCCTGAACACCGGCGTCAAACCTGATAGGATCGGGGCCGATGGTAACGGTGATCACATAATTCTTTCCAGTTTCAAAGCCGGTGAACAGTTCATCAAGACTGAATATATTGTCCATATGGTTGATATAACCACCTTCATTGCCGATGTTATACCACACGCGTATGTATTGGTCATCACTTACACGCTGCGGAATGAGCAGTGACTCAAGCACATATACTGCGCTGTCTGGTATGCTCACATGCTTGGCGCTTGTAACGGTGTAGCGCGGCAGGGTGTCAATGGGAGTCCACTCGGTGGCAAGAACAATACTTGCATCCTCTAAAGACTGAGTAAAATCACCCTGACTTACAAATCCGCCTATCTTAAGACTGTCAATGCTGATAGATAAAATAGAGTCGGGCATGAAAGCAGAACTGCGGCGTACCCTGACACAGATCTTGGACAGAATATGCTGCATGCTAAAGATAACTTCGTTACGGTTAACGCCTGCCATGCTCTGACCTGAACGGTCCAGCATCCAGTCTTGGTCGGCTACCTTGCCAAAGTTGGCGGGAGGAGCCGGAACACCGCTGTCGATTGTGTTGCATCCCTGAAGTGTCACACCCTTAATGCTGATGGCACGATTATCGGGGCTGATTGTTGCCGTCACTCCGGCACTGCCTGAATGCGGAGCGTAGGCGTAGAACTTGTAAGTACTCTTGTTGTCCCAGTACTTAAGGGGAGAATAAGTCCACTTTGTAAGGGAAGTGCTGAACGTCACTTCCTGATTCAGGAACAAACGTTCAGTTACTCCCTCGGATGTGGTTTGCCAACCCCAGACTCCCATACTTTCCATATGTTCGCTGAGCAGGGCAAGGGCTCTGGTGTGCATAGGTATAGGGCTGTCAATGATGCCGTTGCTGAATGCAATGACCAGACTTTCATTGTCCTGCGGCTGATTGCGCATTTCGCGGACACTTTCATCATAAGCGCAACCTGCAACTGTCAGGATCAATCCCGTCAGCATAAGTTTTGCGAAATGTCTGAACAGTCTGTTCATCTTGGCTCTATACCTCTTTTTATAATTAACCTTATTAATTACATCGGTTAAGGTTTTCACCGAGCCCCGTCTACCTGGGCAACATTCCTTTTATAAATATCATTGGTTCTAAAGCGCTCACGCTCACTTGGTGACCGGTCGGGGTTTCACCCCCGGCCGACCTATCTAAAGAAAAGAGTTTTTTGATGATATTATTCTATGTCAACAGAACTTTCTGTTTTTGTGGTCCACTCGTAAACATCAGCATCAAAGTTGATGGCTGCGGGAGCAAGTGTAATCTTAAGAGTGTTTTGCCATCCCTCGTAGAAATTTACGGCATCACTAGTATTTCCATTGAAGACATCAGCCAAGTTGTAGTAATAAACATAACTATCTAACTTAGTGGCTCCAGTGCCTTTAGTCCATATCTCGTAGTTAATTACGATATAAGGATCACTGCTTGTGTCTGCATTTGTACCATCAAGTTTGAAATGCTTTGGATTTGAGCTGTCTGCATCATAATCATTAACTTCAACTGTCTGATTGTATGCAACGGCCTGTGGTATTGCTAATCCTTCATATACATATTGATAATAAGAAGAAGATGTGGTTTCGCTTGATGTTATCAACAATGCTTCTGCAGGATTATAGCCTACGCCTGATGTAAATTTGGTTTGTGATGAAGGAGCAGTTGCCCAACGTGCTATGGTTCCTTCTGAAAGAGTTGTTCCGCTAGCTAAACTCTCATCAAATGTACCATTGCTCTTCATATTGAAAACCATTATAGAATTCAACTTTACATCGTAGTCGTCAAGAATGGTGGCTTTGCGGACACCAATGTTGAGGCGTGATAGGATGTGATTGAAATCCAAAGTTACAGCTGTATTGGTGTAAGTCTTGTAATCTGTAACGTCTGTCGCAAGCATCAGATCTTCAGTTGAGAGATTCTGCGTTAGAACTTTAGTTGCATCTACCGAAGTAGCAGGTGTGCTAGTTACTGAGTTGTATCCGGTTATTGTAAAGTTGGCGATAGATACCTTTTTGTCAGTGCTATTCCATGACCAAGATGCGCCTGTGGGTTCATTAGGAGCAACAGCATAGAAACTATAACTGGTTGCAGACTTGTCCCAGAAGCGGATAGGGGTATAATACCAACCTTCTGCTACTGCTGGATTTGCAGAATTGTCTTCTTCTCTGTGTTCAACCAGTTGGCCTGGATATGTATTGTTTGCTTCAACAGCACCCATAACAGCGGATTCTGTCCCATTGACATACTTATAACCCCAAACCTTGAATGTAGTGTTGTACTTCTCAAGATTGTTGTTCTTGCTGGTGGCGCTTGAATTTTCAGCGCGTGTCAGTTTGCCGGCATAGGTTGTAAAGCCAATAACGGTATCCTGTGTGTCGATCTCCTTAAAGGAGTCATTTTCGGAGCAACTTACAGCAATAGCGGCAGTTGCCAAAATGAATAAATATTTCTTCATAGTTTTATTATTTGGCTGTAATTAATTACTGTACAATGATAGGATCTGCCTGTCCACCGTCAACATCGAAACCGCAAATGCTGTTAACATCAAATTCAATAGCAGCAGGCTTAATGTCAAGTGTGTAGGTGGTGTGTGAGTCTGTACCCCATACCTGGGCTGCTGTTAATGTGGCAACCTGATTCTCAAATGTCTCAGAATAAGTACCATCTTCAAAGGTATAATCAACAGTAAAAGTCAGTGTTGAGACTGCTATATTCTGGGGAACCATAATATACCAGTCTGTAACAGCGGTGGCTGTTGCATTTGTTGCGCAAGTAAGTTCAACTGAAGTTTGTGAAGCACCAGTTCCTACCAATGTAATATTGCCTGTACCAGCTGTCGGTATTGCCCATTCTGAATTAACAAGAGTGGTGGGGGTAGCTGTCAGACTTTGGGTAAAAGTTCCGGCTCCGCTGTCCCATCCAGTCATAGTGAGCTTGGTTACTGTAATTTTGCCTGAAGACAATGTGCTCTTAAGCTTGAAATCAATCTTGGCCATGATGTGATGGAAATCGATGTTTACAACTTCATGTGAGGTGCCAGAATAGCTGCCGCTAATATTTGTTGCACCTTCTCTGTCAATAAGATAGTCTTCAGAATCAGTGCTTTTTGCTGAAACTGCACCTGTAATCTTGAACTTTAATGCCTCAGGAGCTGTATTGTCAACTAATGAATAAGTTCCTGTTGTAGGATTATAAGGAGCGATAGCAAAGAAATTATAAGTACCGTTCTTATCCCAGAAACGAAGGTTGTCATAAGACCAACTTGTACCGTTGGTTGACTTTACGTTAACGCCATTAAAGATAGTTTGAGCTGCTGTCCAATTTTGTTCAGAAGTCTTTTTCTTGTATCCATATACGATAAAGCCACCTTCACCTGCCAATGAAGCTTCATTCTCTATGTAAGCACGTGTGGTTTTGTTGAGCACCTGATTGAAAGTGATAGCACTCTCTTGTTCTTCAACATCCTTGAATGTGTCGTTGCTTGCGCAAGCGGCTAACAATGTAGCAGCTGCAGCGATCATCAAATAACTCTTTTTCATAATTCTCTTTTCTTTAAATTTTTGGTTAATAGTTTTCTTGGTGACCGGTAGGAGTATCACCTCCTGCCGGCCTGTATTTTGATTGTTTAGATTAAATCAATCAAAAATGGTAACATCAGGATTTACTTTATCCTTCCACTCATATACATCGGCATCGAATACGATTGCATCGGCGTCAATCTTAATATTAAGAGTGTTCTGCCAGCCTTCGTAGAAGTTGAGATCGCTACCAGCGGCTACACCAAATGCATGTGCAAGATTATAATAAGCGGTATAAGGCTCAGTTCCGATAGTGTATTCAAGCTTCAGATAAGGATATGCGGCATCCTGGTCACCAACATTATTGCTGTCAGTGTCTTTCTTACCATTGGCTCTGTCAAGTTCCTCGCTTGTGATAGCCTGCGGGATTATAAGGTACTGAGCGATATAAAGACTTGTTGTGGCATTGAGTTCCTGGTTACTTATGTCTGCTCCGGGAAGATCATATGTGCCGGTTAAATCAAGAGAAGTCCAACGCTTGATGGTTCCTGAAGCAAGCTCACCATCTCCCAATTCAGTGTTTTCGTTGAATGAACCCTTGTTCTTGAGGCTTACACCTTTGATTTCAAAACCTGTTACCTTAACAACTACATCGTTAGCGGTGTTTCCATCTGTATTTATAGTTGCGATCGTACCTCCGGCTTTAAGAGCAACTGTAACATTCAGACGAGAAAGGATGTGATTGAAAATCTCATTTACCTTGTCGGGGTCATTCTTGTTATACTTAGCTCGGGGAACCAAATTGTCTTCTGCAATCATGAGGTCAACATCGCCACGTCCTTTGAAAGACTGAACGGGTGTAGTAACTGTGCTACTGGACCCTTTTGACAGGTTGTTATCAAGACCTCCCGCTAGAGTGAAGTCAGCATAACTCAACTTGCCCTGATCGCCGGTACCTGAGAGTTGCCATGCTGCATTTGAAGGAGATGCTGCGTAGAAATAATATTTTTCGGCAGACTTATCCCAGAACTTGACAGGATTTACATCCCAGTTGAAGTATGTGGTTGTCTCTGTTCCACTTGTATTGTAAGTTACAACACCTTTATTATAAACAGCAGTTGAAACCCATGCTCCATTGTAGTACTTCCATGCCCATACATTAAATGATTCGTGATGGTCTTCAAGAAGCCATGTATGAGTAGCATTGGCATTGTTGTCAGCCTTTGTTTGAATGCCGGCATAAGTATCGAATGCTATAGGGGATTCGTCGAACTCTTTAACGTCGTTCTTAATCGTGTTGTCGTTGCAAGCTACGAGCATTGCTGCGGCTGCGAGAAGATAGAATGACTTTTTCATAATCTCTATTGTTTGGTAGTTATTAATTATTTGACGGCCAACTCATCTGCATTATAATCAGTCCACTCAACAACCTCAGCATCGAAGTGTATTGGGGAGGGACCAACTGTCATAGTCAGATTATACTGGCTACCGGGTTTGAATTCAAAGTTTGTACCGGGAGTAGCAGTGGCGTCAAATACGTATGCTAAATCATAATATACATTGTACTCTTCTTCTCCAATCTGATACTGAATGTACAGATAGCGGTCTGTGAGTTCATCAGCTGTAGGTTGTGCGCCTGCGGCCTTGCAATTGGTCGTCTGAGGGAAGATCAGAGTCTCAATCCAGTAGTTGCCGCTGTAATTTGTAGTAGCATTTGCAAGGGGGTACTCGGTGTTAATATCGATATCGTACTTGCCTGATGAGGTCCAACCGTTAGTAACCATACTGGTAGTGTATGTGTAATAGCCGTCTTTTGCCAGGTTAGCTATTTTCAGTTCATTAACCTTAAGAACCTGTTGGCCTTTGTAGTTGGCATCTTTCTGAATCTTTACGTTCAGTTTGGTAAGTATGTGGTGGAATACCAACTGTACATCAGATGTCGTGACAGTTCCAACAGGCTTAAGAGTCTTTTTGTCTGCAATCATGAAGTCTTTCTTGAAACCGCTATAAGTTAACTCAGCCTTAGGAGCTTCTGTTTCAGAAACAGGATTTGCAGTCAAGTTAGTACGAGCAAGATTGTACTCTGCGGAGATGTTGTACTTTGTTTCAGAACTGTAGATACTGAAGTTATTATTCTTCTGCTCATTGGTTGCATTAGGAGCAATTGCGGCTACTGAATAATAAGGAGTCGTTGATTCGTCATAGGGTGCAATGGCAAAGAACTGATATTCGCTAGCCATCTTATCCCAATAACGGACATCCTGATAATACCAATATCCTTTTTTGCCTTCTCCTGTTCCAAAGTTGTCAGGGAGTGCCCACTCAACACTAGGCTTTCCGCTAGTCTTATAGACTGTTGAACCAGCCTGATCAGCAGTGAAGAACTCATTGGGGGTGTTTGAGAAGACGGGATCAGAAACGACTGCTCCATTGACGGTCTTCCAGCTATAGACACCGAATACTGTGTAGAAATCATTCAGAGCGGTAGAATTGGTGCCTTTTGTCACTTTGTCAGCGTACGCTGAGAATGACAGAGGCTGCTCTGCCTGCTGCTCCTGAACGGTACTCTTGAAAGTGTCGTTTTCAGAGCAGGCAGTAAACAGAACTACCACTGTAGAAATTATTAATAAACTCTTTTTCATAATTCACTCTTTTCTTTAAATATAAATAGTCCTTTTATAAATATAATTGGGCTGTTTACGGCTGCTGTACGGGAGGAACAATATTTGAACTAGCTGTCTTGTCTTCCCAGCCAGAGGTTGCAGCGTCGAAGGTGATTACGTTGGGACGAACAGTCAGGAAAAGGGTGTAGTTGTTACGCTCCTGGAAGTTGTCGCCAAATACCTTGAAATCTGCCTCCTTGAACTTGAGAACATAATTGAAGTTCTGAGTGAGGGTTTCTGATACGATTGAGTAGTTGATTGTGAGGTACTCACCTTTTATATAATCATGGGTGGTCTCATCCTCGGTGTACTCATCGATTGCCTGAGGCATAACCAGTGACTCTACAAAATAGAGGAACTTACCGGGCTCGTAGCTGTCACCCTCGCCGGTGCCCTTGAGCAGCTCGATACCGTTGGTGTTGGCCCAAGCAAGCTTGTAGTTGGCTGCGTTTGCAGAAGCAGATGATACCCAAGCGCTGTTCTGGTTTGAAATACCCTCATTGTAGGTACCGTTGTCATCAAGACCGCTAACGGTAACGTCCTTGATCACAACCTTTACATTATCATATATAGGATCCTTCGCGATAGCGATGTTCAGCTTGGCCAGGATGTGCTTGAACTCAAAGCTTACATCCTCAATAGCGGCTGCACCGTTTCTTTCAATCTTGCCAGCGGTCATGAGGTCTGTGTCACCTTCGCCACCAACAAAACCAACCTTGATCTCCTCCTGTGCAGGAGCGGCTGATGTCTGAAGGTTCTGACCAACCAGTGTGTAACCGGCAGCGTTGGTGGTTACGTAGGTGCCCTCGTTGTTAGCTACGTTGGCCGCGTTGTTATACTTGATAATCTGTGAGTTAGGAGCAACTGCTACAAAGTTGTAAGTTGCCTGCTTGTCCCAATAACGATAGGGGCTGTATGTCCAGTTGTTGGGTTCCTGCTTGGTAGCATCGTAAGTGATGAGGTCAGCAGCTAAATCACCGTTGAATACAGGCTCAATGGCGTGTGTGTTGTGTGACTCCTTGGTTGACCAAACAGCGAATGTGTTGTGATAGGTCTCAAGAGACTCGATAGATGCTCTGGTGGGTTTGTCAGAAATGGTGTTGAAACCGATTACTCTGGGAGCGTCGTTGTTAACGAGATCGTTGTTCAGTTTCTCAGTCTGTCCGCATGCAACCATCATTGTGGCGGCAGCGGCTACTAAAAGAATTTTCTTCATAAGTCCTTCTTTTTGTTTTTTTTGTTAGTTCTTTATTTAATTTATTTTTCTCTCTTTTTAGTTTACGAAACGCATAGTGGTTCCGTTGTAGCGGGTATAATTGCCATAGGCATTCCCTTGCTGTTCCTGTTTGACCGTTCTGCTGGTTCCGGTGGGTTGAGCAACGGTTCGTGTGTTTGCAAAAGTGGCCAGAGCTGCAACAGCCAGTGTTGCCACTGCTGCCAGGAACATGTAGCTCCAATTGCCTTTTCTAATTGATTCTGTAAACATACTTATTTTATTTTTATCTTTTTTTATATTTAAACCAAGATTTGTTCTAAAATCATCAATTTTGCATCAAATGGTGATTTCTGCATTGACTTCATTAGCCCAATCCTCAACATTTGCGTTGAAACCGCCACCTGTGCTCTGAGGATGTCTGTCTATTTCCTTCTGAGGAATCTCGGCTGCTGCATCGATGTAAATTGTGATCACGCCGCCGGCGGGTTTCTCGTGCATCTGCTGGGTAATATCCTTGGTGATCTCATAGTTGTAACCGTTACGGAGAGTAACGCCTACGCCGATGAAGTTCTTGTCAAGCTCGGGAGCCTTGGTTGAAGCCTTGGTCAGATCGATGGGTGATACACCGGGAAGGCCCCATGTCAGAACGCGGGCTGCCATGATATCAGCGTTTTCAACTGTGGTGCCATCGGCCAGACGTACATCGTCGTGGTTCTGCATGGGCTTAACCTCATCGGTTGAAACTGATATTGTGTTGTTGAATGTCTTGCGAGTGAACAGGTCAACACCCTGTGAGAGGCCTGTGATTGTGAAGCCCTTGGCACCGGTGATGTAGTTGCCCTTGCCGTCGGCGTCGTTGTTCAGGATTACGACCTGAAACAGATATACGAATGAGTAGGGGCGGAGAGCGGCGTCTACTCTATATATATAGTTGATGTTACCGAACTCGTCATACTCTTTCTCATATGTTGAAGGGTCCTCACTGATGGTCAGGTTTGATGCGAGTGAACCGAACAGCTCATCGGGCTGATTGTAGTTTACATAGGTCTTGGTGGTGTCTGCCATCTCGCTGTTCTCATTCTCACCGCGGGTGCGTACCCAAGAGGTCATGGTGCTTACGCGTGTTGAAGCGGTGTAGGTCTCATAATCGTCGCTCTGGTAGAATGAGGTGTACTCAGTACCGAAGTTGTAGAACAGCATGTCATATACAGAACCGGCGGTCAGTGATACGCGGCCACCGTTTGAATCAAAGATCTTGAAGAATGAGCTGTAACGCTTGCCGGTGTAACGGTCTACGTTATATATAGTACCCTTGATGAGTTCGGGTTTGGTGTAACCGATGGTACCGAAATCTGCTGCGCTTTCGTTCCAGGTGTACTGCCACTCGGTCTCCCAGTCAATACCCCAGAGCAGGTCCAGGCGTACATCATACATTTCAACTGCTATATTGATGCTGTCAAGGCGCAGGTAAAGATCCTTGCGCTCGCATGAAGTTCCGAACATGATTACCATTGCCAGACTCAGAATTATCTGTATCTTTGCAATCATCTTGTTGTTTGAAAATCTTCCGTTCGACATTTGAATTTGTTCTTTTCGTTTTTTTCTGAGACAAAATTACGCGTATAATATGTGATGATTTTCCCACATCAACAAATGCGTTTATCAAAATCACAAAACGAATTTCAAACAATAGTCAAAATGACAATGAACAATATTCGACATGTCAATTCATAGACAAAACAACAATTCCAGTTTTCCAAAATAAACAATTTTGTAGTAAAAAATGGCTATATTTAGTGCTGTGGAGCCGTTTTTATCATTATTTTTGCTGTGAATTTGAAAATAAAGGACTTTTATGCTTGGTATTTTTATAGTTCAATTGCCGTTTTCAGTATGTGCTGTATGGTGCCTGATTCTGTTGTCAAAGAGGCATAAAACCCTCTCAGACAAGCTTGTGATGTGGGTCATGGGCCTTTTGGCGGTCAGTTTGTATTGCGGATCCATGCATATGGATATCAATCCAAACTATAACCGGCTGGCTATAGGCAACGTTATCCTGCAGTTTTCATCCCTGGCAGTGTTTCCCATTATATGTTTATATATAAGGTCATGTTATGAGGATTACCACATATCATGGGTCCCATACCTGTCTACGCTGCCTTCATTGATCCTTTTGCTTATTTCTATAGCGCTTACTTCTGTTATAGGAATAGGCCGCAGCGGCCAGCTGATTGAGATGCTTCACAGCGGTGTTGTGCCAAGAAATCTCCTTTCCAGGCTTGATAAGGCGTATATCCTGTTTACTTTCCGGATTTATTTTGTCACCTTCTTTATCAGCCTTTGCATATCGCTGATATATGTTTTTGCCAAATTGTTTACCGGAAAGTTTAAATTTAAACATATTGCCTCTTTTTTGAGAGGCGAGAAGTCGTCCTTTGTGGCCAATGTGATTTGTTTGTTTTTCGTCATTTACTTTATACTTTGGGCGGTTTCTCTAATTTTTGGAAGTGTAATATGTGATACCCTTTCAGTCTGGTCTGTAGTCTGGTCTCTGACCGCTGCAGTGGTACTTTTCCTGATAGGATATGTCACTACTGTTCCTGCACTCCCCGGCGGTTACATCAATCTTGACAGGTTGCGTCATCCTTTCGCTGCCATGCGTCAGTCTACTCAGGAATATCTCCAGGGCATTGATTCAGGTCCTATGGCAGGCGTTGCCACATCGGGCTATGATAAGATTATGGACTCTTTCAAGCGGTATATGATTAAGGAACGCGGATACCTTAATCCTTCACTTACCATAGAGGAGATTGCCCGTGTGCTTAATACCAACCGTACATATGTTTCCAAACTGGTTAATCTGTACTTTGGAATGTCTTTCAGGGATTATCTGAGTTCACTGCGTATGGATTATGCCAAGCAGCTTATGAAAGATGAGCCGGATGCATCGCTTGATTATATTGCCGTAAAGAGCGGTTTTCAGAGTTCAACTCAGTTTATAAGAAAGTTCCGTGAGGTGGAGGGTATTACACCTACTGTCTGGAAGGCAACGCTGCGTACCAAGAGATGATTTTTTGAATCATAATAAAAGAAACCTCCCTGCGGAGGTTTTTTTTTGTTAATACGTTATGGTGTTTGGCTGTTTTGATTAAATTTGCCCATCTAATATAAAAAGAGAATTATCAATTATAACCTATGAATACCAAAATCCAGGAACTTACCGACATTATTTATAATGAAGGTGTAGCAAAAGGTCAGGCTCAGGCTGACCAGATTCTGGCCCAGGCCCAGGAACAAGCCCAGAAACTTATTGCCGATGCCCGCAAGGAGGCTGATTCATTGCTTGCTTCTGCCAGGAAGGAGAGTGCGGACAATGCCGAGAACGTAAGGAAGGAGTTGAAACTCTATGCCGCACAGGCTGTTGAGGCTCTTAAGAGCGAGATTGCCACAGTGGTGACTGACAAGATTGTCAAGGACGCTGTCAAGGGCTTTACCTCTGACCAGAAGGCTTTCAATGAGTTTATTCTTACCATTGCAAAGGAGTGGGGTAAGAACCAGCAGATTGAGATCAAGACAACCGATGCCGACTCTCTTACCAAGTTCTTCCAGGCAAATGCCAAGGAACTGCTTGACAAGGGTGTAAAGATTACACAGGTGAACGGTAATGCCGCTGAATTCTCAATCCAGCCTGCTGACGGTTCATATAAGGTGAACTTTGGCACCGAGGAGTTTGAGAACTGGTTCAAGTCAATGCTGCGCCCGCAGTTGGTTGAGACCCTGTTCTGATGGCCAATTACTATTACATAATAGCCGGACTGCCTGACATCAGCTTTGATGACAGCAAGACCGCCATGACCCTGGAGCAGTTTCGCGAGGAGGTGTTTTCTGATTTGAGCGGTGCGGACCGTAAGGTTATGGATCTGCTCCTGCTTGAGGATACCTGCCGTAAACTGCTTTCTGACAGGGATAATGTCAATCCGGGTGATAATCAGCCCAAGTTTATTGATGTTTTTCTGCGTGAACTTAAGGACGGAAGCTGGCAGGATAAGGCCGCATTTGCCGAGGACCGTCTGTGGAGCCTGTTCTACGAGTACGCAATGGCGTCAAGCAACGGGTTTGTACGTAAATGGTATGAGTTCAACCTGAATCTGAACAATATCATGACAGCCATTACTGCCCGTAAGTACAATCTGGACATCCAGAAGGTGATTGTGGGTACCGGTGACGTTGCCAATGCGCTGCGTACAAGCGGAGCGCGTGACTGGGGACTGAGTCAGGAACTTGATTATTTTGAGGACGTGGCCCGTCTGACCGAGGAGGATGACCTTTCACAGCGTGAGCGCAAGGCTGACCAGATACGCTGGCGCTGGCTTGAGGAGAATACCTTCTTTAATTATTTCAGTGTTGAGAAACTGTTCTCATACATGGTTCGCCTTGGAATGGTGGAGCGTTGGAGCGGTCTGGACCGTGAGGAGGGCCAGAAACTGTTCCGTAAATTGATTGGAGACCTCAAAGAACAGACTGAGGTTCCTGCTGAGTTTAAATAAATACAATATATATGAGTACAAAAGGTACAGTATGCGGAGTCATTGCCAACATGGTGACACTGAAGGTGGACGGTCCTGTTGCGCAGAATGAGATCTGCTACATTGAGACAGGAGGCGACAAGCTGATGTCCGAGGTCATCAAGGTGGTAGGCGAGAACGTCTATGTACAGGTGTTTGAGAGTACCCGTGGCCTCAAGGTGGGTGCGCCTGCCGAGTTTACCGGTCATATGCTGGAGGTTACTCTGGGACCGGGTATGTTGTCACACAACTTTGACGGTCTGCAGAATGACTTGGACAAGATGACGGGTGTGTTCCTTAAGCGCGGTGAGTATACCTATCCGCTGGATAATGACCGTCTGTGGAAGTTTGAGCCTATCGTCAAGGTGGGTGACAAGGTGCAGGCATCGGACTGGCTTGGTAAGGTTGAGGAGAATTTCCAGCCGCTCAAGATCATGGCTCCGTTCCAGTTAGAGGGAGAGTATACGGTAAAGAAGATTGCGGCCTCTGGCGAGTATCGCATTATCGATGAGATTGCGGTGCTGGAGAACGCCAAGGGTGACACCGTAAGCGTGAACATGATACAGAAATGGCCCGTAAAGGTGGCTATGACCAACTACCGCGAGAAACCGCGTCCGTTCAAACTGTTAGAGACCGGCGTACGTTCCATAGATACCCTGAACCCGATAGTGGAGGGCGGTACAGGATTCATCCCCGGCCCGTTCGGTACAGGTAAGACTGTGCTTCAGCATGCTATCTCAAAGCAGGCCGAGGCCGATATCGTTGTAATCGCTGCCTGCGGTGAGCGTGCCAATGAGGTTGTGGAGATCTTTACCGAGTTCCCGGAGCTGGATGACCCGCATACCGGCCGAAAGCTGATGGAGCGTACCATTATTATCGCAAATACTTCAAACATGCCTGTTGCTGCTCGTGAGGCATCGGTCTACACGGCTATGGCCATATCGGAGTATTACCGTAGCATGGGTTTGCGCGTTCTGCTTATGGCTGACTCTACTTCACGTTGGGCACAGGCTTTGCGTGAGATGTCCAACCGTATGGAGGAGTTGCCCGGTCCGGATGCTTTCCCGATGGATATTTCATCAATCATTGCAAACTTCTACGGCCGTGCAGGTTACGTATACCTCAAGAACGGCCAGCCGGGCTCAATTACCTTTATAGGTACTGTATCGCCTGCCGGCGGTAATCTTAAGGAGCCTGTAACGGAGAACACCAAGAAGGTGGCCCGATGCTTCTATGCTCTGGAGCAGGAGCGTGCTGACCGCAAGCGTTACCCGGCCATCAACCCCATTGACTCTTACTCCAAGTATCTGGATTATCCGGAATTTGAGAAATATATCACTGACCGTATCAATGATCAGTGGACCGGTAAGGTGAACGAACTTAAGACCCGTCTGTTGCGCGGTAAGGAGATTGCCGAGCAGATTAACATTCTGGGTGATGACGGCGTACCTGTGGATTATCACGTAACGTTCTGGAAATCAGAGCTGATAGACTTTATCGTGCTGCAGCAGGATGCCTTTGATGAGGTTGATGCCGTAACCCCGATGGAGCGTCAGGAGACAATCGTGGACCGCGTGATTGACATCTGCCACACCGAGTTCAAGTTTGATACTTTCCTGGAGGTTATTGACTATTTCAAGAAGGTTATCAACCTGTGCAAGCAGATGAACTACCAGCCGTTTGAGTCAGAGAAGTATTTTGAGTACGAGAAGGAGCTTAAGGCTCTTATCGATGAACGTAAAACCGCTTAACCCGCTATAGCTATGACAACAAAGGCATTCCAGAAGATTTACACCAAGATCAGCCAGATTACAAAGGCTACCTGCTCTCTTAAAGCGCAGGGTGTGGGTTACGATGAGCTGGCTGTTATTGACGGCCGATTGGCTCAGGTGGTTAAGATTACAGGCGATGAGGTTACTCTGCAGGTGTTTGAGGGTACCGGCGGTATTCCTACCAACGCCGAGGTGGTGTTTATGGGCAAGGCTCCCAGTCTGAAAGTGAGCGACAGCCTGGCCGGCCGATTCTTTAACGCTTACGGTGATCCTATTGACGGCGGTCCTGCCGTTGAGGGCACTGAGGTTGAGATTGGCGGTCCGTCAGTGAACCCTGTCCGCCGTAAACAGCCGTCAGAGCTTATTGCAACAGGTATTGCAGGTATCGACCTTAATAATACTCTTGTGTCTGGCCAGAAGATTCCGTTCTTTGCTGATCCGGACCAGCCGTTCAACCAGGTTATGGCAACCGTGGCTATGCGTGCCAAGGCCGATAAGATCATCCTGGGCGGTATGGGTATGACCAATGATGACTATCTGTACTTTAAGAACGTGTTCTCTAACGCGGGTGCCATGGACCGTATCATCGGTTTCATGAACACTACCGAGGACCCTGCCGTAGAGCGTCTGCTGGTGCCTGATATGGCTCTTACCGCTGCCGAGTATTTTGCCGTACAGAAGGATGAGAAGGTGCTGGTATTGTTGAGCGATATGACATCGTATGCCGATGCTCTGGCAATTGTTTCGAACCGTATGGACCAGATTCCTTCTAAGGACTCTATGCCTGGTTCACTCTACTCTGACCTGGCCAAGATTTATGAGAAGGCCGTGCAGTTCCCATCGGGCGGTTCTATTACAATTATTGCCGTTACGACCTTGTCTGGTGGCGATATTACTCACGCCGTTCCTGATAACACCGGTTATATCACCGAGGGTCAGTTGTTCCTGCGCCGCGACAGTGATATCGGTAAGGTTATTGTTGACCCGTTCCGCTCGCTGTCTCGTCTTAAGCAGTTGGTTAACGGTAAGAAGACACGTGCCGACCATCCGCAGGTTATGAACGCTGCCGTGCGTCTGTATGCTGATGCATCGAACGCAAAGACAAAGGTTGAGAACGGTTTTGATTTGACTGACTATGATCAGCGTGCTCTTGACTTTGCTCATGATTACAGCGAGAAGTTGCTGGCAATTGACGTGAACCTGGATACCACCGAGATGCTGGATGTTACCTGGGGCCTGTTTGCCAAGTACTTCAAGCCCGATGAGGTTAACATCAAGGCCGCTCTGGTTGAACAATACTGGCCCAAAAACTAAATGGCGATAAAGTTCCAATATAACAAGACCTCACTGCAGATGCTGGAGAAGCAACTGAAAGTGCGTAAGCGTACCTTACCTATTATTAAGAGTAAGGAGAGTGCGCTGCGTATGGAGGTCAAGAAATGCAAGGACGATCTGGTCCGGCTGGAACGTGAACTGGAGGAGGGCATCGGCCGATATGACTCCATGTTTGCGCTTTGGAACGAGTTCAACCCCAATCTGGTGAGCGTTAAGGATGTTCACCTGACCGTGCGCAAGATAGCCGGAACCAGGATTCCGGTGCTTGACGAGGTTGAGTTTGAGGTTGCTCCGTTCAGCCTGTTCAGTCAGCCCAAATGGTACTATGACGGCATCAACATATTGCAGGGACTGGCCCATGACGCTATTCTGGTGGAATTTACTACCGCCAAGTTGGCGCTGCTGGAGAAGGCCCGCAAAAAGACCACCCAGAAGGTGAACCTGTTTGAGAAGGTGCAGATTCCGGGTTATGAGGATGCCATTCGTAAGATAAAACGCTTTATGGAGGATGAGGAGAACCTCAGCAAATCAAGCCAGAAGATTCTTAAATCTCTGCTTGAGCGCCGTGAAGCCGAAAAAGAGGAGGAGGCAGAGGTATGATTACAAAGATGAAAAAACTCTCCTTCCTGATTTATAGTAAGGAGTATGAGCAGTTCCTGGAGCATCTGCGCTCACTGGGCATAGTCCATGTGATCCAGAAGCAGCAGGGAACCGTTCAGAATGAAGAGCTGCAGGATGACCTGAATCTGTTGAGCCGATGCAAGAACGCTATCCGTGAACTGGAGTCCAGTGCAAAGACGGTAGCGGAAGGTGCGGTTTCGGATACGGTAAAGAACTTTGCGTTCGATACACCTGCCAAGGTTCTTGAGAGATATGACATAATCTGCGCCGATAAGGTGGTTCAGGAGCAGACCTTGCAGGCTCTGTCACGTGACCGCGCACAGTTGCTTCCCTGGGGCGATTTTGAGCCCGCCAAGGTGGAGCGTCTGGCATCGGCCGGTTACAGGATTGGTTTCTATACATGCCCGTTGCGCGCATTCAACAATGAATGGGTTTCAAAATACGGCGTGGTGGAGATTGAGCGTGACAAGCAGAAGGTTAACTTTGTTACGGTCACCCATGCTGATGTGGTGCCCGATATCGATGCCGAGCAGGTTCAGCTGCCGCACATGTCGTTATCGGCTGTAGAGGCGGATATTGCCAAGACCAAGGCTGCTATCGATGCCATACCGGCCAAATTTGCACAGTTGGCACAGGTGGGTATTCCTGTGTTGGAGAAGGCTGTCAGGGAACTGGAGAACAATATCGACTTTGGTCGTGTTCGCCTGACGGGTGAGAAACTTGCCGCTGACAGTCTGATGCTGCTTGAGGGTTGGATTCCCGCAGCCGATGTCGATGAGGTGAGCAAGGCTCTTGACATGAAGGGCGTGTTCTTTGACGTGAATGATCCGGAACCGGATGATGACATTCCTATCCAACTGAGTAACAATAAGTTCGCAAAGCTGTTTGAGCCGCTTACCAAGCTCTACATGCTGCCTACTTATCAGGAACTGGACCTGACGCTGTTCTTTGCGCCGTTCTTTATGCTGTTCTTTGGATTGTGTTTGGGCGATACAGGTTACGGACTGCTTATGATTGTGGCTCTGCCCATATTCACAAAGCTGTTCCAGTTGATCAATCCCAATTTCAGCAAGTGGCTTGTTGTGCTGTTCGGCGCAAGTACCATGCTTTGCGGACTGCTGTCGGGTACGTTCTTTGGGTTTAACATGTATGACCTGGACATTCCGTTCGTCCAGAAGATGAAGGGAATACTCTATACCGATAACTCAACCATGTTCACCGTGTCACTGTGCATCGGTGTGGTGCAGATTCTGTTCGGTATGGCAATCAAGGCTGTGAACCTGAGCATCCAGTGCGGCGTCAAGTATGCGCTGGGTACGATAGGGTGGCTGGTACTGCTTATTACCGTGGGTGTATCGGTCCTGGCCGGATTTGAATTCAGCAATCCTGTGGTGATGGGTATTCTCATTGCTGCAGCGGTGCTGATATTCCTGTTCAACAGCCCGGGCAAGAACCCGCTGCTGAACATCGGCCTTGGACTTTGGGATACTTACAACATGGCAACCGGCCTGCTGGGCGACGTGCTCTCTTACGTGCGTCTGTTTGCGCTGGGTCTGTCAGGCGGTATCCTGGCTAACGTGTTCAACAGCATGGCAGTGGGTATGGCGCCCGATAACAAGGTGGCCGGTTTTATCGTTATGGTGCTGATTTTTGTAATCGGCCATGCTCTGAACATCTTTATGAATATCTTGGGAGCCATTGTTCACCCCATGCGACTCACATTTGTGGAGTTCTTCAAGAACTCGGGTTACACCGGTGGTGGCACTGAGTACAAACCGTTTAAAATAACAAATTAAATAAATACAATTATGTCAAGTTTAGTTTTAGCTTTTGTGGGCGTAGCCCTTATGATCGGCCTGGCAGGCATCGGTAGCGCATACGGCGTAACTATAGCCGGTAACGCAGCAGTTGGTGCATTGAAGAAGGTTGATAAGTTCGGTAACTTTATCGTGCTCACCGCTCTGCCCGGTACACAGGGCCTGTACGGTTTTGCCGGTTACTTTATCTTTGCCAATATGGCCGGAGTTCTTACTCCCGATATCACTCCGCTGCAGGCTGCATCGGTATTCGGCGGTGGTCTGGCTCTGGGTATTGTAGGTCTGTTCTCTGCTATCCGTCAGGGCCAGGTTTGCGCTAATGGTATTGCAGGCATTGCTCAGGGTCACGATGTATTCAGCAAGACCCTGATTCTGGCCGTATTCCCCGAGCTTTACGCTATCGTAGCTCTGGCTGGCGTGTTCCTGATGAGCTCAGCTCTCTAACGATACCATTGGGGACGGTTCCGTTTGGTACTGTTTTATAACTAACTGCAAAAAGAACAGCGACTTACAATTAAGCCGCTGTTTCTTATTTAGCAAAACAGTACCAAACGGAACCGTCCCTAATGGTATCGTTTGCTCACTTTGGTAGGATTGCTGGCTATGAATTCTTTCCAGCTTTTGGGGCCTTTCTTTCCGGTATCGGGACGTCCCATCTGGAGATAATGGCAATAGGCGGCAGCCAGGGCATCGGTGGCATCCAGGAACTTGGGCATATCATTCTGGTCCAGATGCAGCATGCGTTGCAGCATTCCGGCTACCTGTTCCTTGCTGGCGTTTCCGTTGCCGGTTATGGCCATCTTAATCTTCATGGGCGCGTACTCGGTGATGGGCACGCTGTGGTTGATGGCGGCGGCTATGGCAACGCCCTGGGCCCTGCCGAGTTTGAGCATGGACTGCACGTTCTTGCCAAAGAAGGGGGCCTCGATGGCCATTTCATCGGGCAGGTAGGAGTCTATGATGCCGTTCACGCGCTGGAAAATGTGGCCCAGCTTGAGGTACATATCGGACTCCTTGCGCATATCGATTACGCCCATGGTTACTATCGAAGCCTTGGTGCCTTCTACCTTGATTACACCGTAGCCCATTACGTTGGTTCCGGGGTCTATGCCAAGGATTATCTTTTCTGCAACTGGCTTTATCATTCCTTTTTGTGCCGATGAAATTTTTATTTTGCCAAAGATAGTGATTATTCAATCCTAATCATTACCTTTGCGTCCGAATTCTGAACGGGATTCGGTTTTTGGGGCATTAGCTCATCTGGCTAGAGCGTTTGACTGGCAGTCAAGAGGTGACGAGTTCGAGTCTCGTATGCTCCACATACAAAAAGAGGTCGCAATGCGGCCTCTTTTTGTATGTGGAGCATGTGGGACCTTTTTTGTGGAGTTACTTGCTTTCCAACACTTGTTTTAGTATTGTGGCTATCTGTCCGGCATAGTAGAAAGGCACATTGATAAGAGTGTATGGTTGATTATCCGGAGCAGGTGTTTCTGCTTCCTGAATAAAGAAATTGCCACTCCATATCCGTACGGCCGTAACGTGTTGTTTACTTATGTTTACAAATGAATGCAGGGATCGTAAATGAGAGTTGTTTCCGGCTTTTACCTCAATTGGAATCACATGGGTATCGTGTTGCCAAACATAATCCACCTCGGCTTTGGTGCCTTTCTTGTCGCGCACCCAGAAATACTGCTTGTCCCTGTACAGGTCATCCAGCACTACACGCAGTTCCTGCGCTACAATTTGTTCCGCAGCACGTCCACGCCAAGTGTCTAATAAATCTTCATTTTGCAAATATTCCAGTTGTATGTGGGCAAAGAAATTCATAAGCCCGGAGTCAACTACAATCAGTTTGGGACTGCGACGCTTGTTAGGCTTGGCTGGAGCTTTTGTAGCAGTAACGGGGTAGTCCAGATCCAGTAGGAACGCCCTTTCCAGAATATTCATGCCGTCATGAATCTGGGTGGAGTTATAACTGCTATCGCCAAACTTGGCAAACGTTATGGACGATGCTGCCTCTCCCCAAACGGTGTTGGCTATGTGACTCAGAATCTTGGCCTGTTCCTGATTCTTTGCATACTTCTCTATATCCTCATTGTAACCCTTAAGCAGCGAATCATATATAGGCGACAATGCTTCAAGGTCACCTGTATCGGCATAAACTGATACCGCTTCTGGCATTCCGCCTATTAAGGCGTAGCGGTTGAATGCGCGCATCAGCTCGTCATGCATCGTTTCCGGGACAGACAGTGTCTTTATCATTTTCACCCATTGCTGTCCATGAATGGCGTTAACGTATTCGGTAAAAGAGAATGGGCGCAGATTCATGTATTCCACTCGGCCCACGGGAAATGACACACGCTGTTTTACAAGAGACTGCAGTCTGCTTCCGGCAGCTATTACATACACCCATTTAAGTTTCTCATAGAAATAGCGGAGCATACCCACCGCCTTTGCCTCTTCCTGGATCTCATCTATGAAAAGCAGAATCTTGGCATCCTTATCCTGGCGAATATGATTTTTCAGGCATAGATACTGCCATATATCCAGCACATTTGTGTATTGTCTGAATAACTGGGCGTCATCACTTACCTCCAAATTTAGGCTTATGTAGTAGTCAAACTCTTTTGCAAACTCTTCGACAAGGGTGGTTTTGCCCACCTGACGTGCACCACGCAGAACCAGCGGTTTGCGGTGTTTCTTGTCTCTCCAGTTACGGAGCTTAGTCATCAATTCTCTTTTAAACATGACAATCGACGTTTTAGATGCTCCAAAGATAGATTCTTTCTAAAACATAACCAACTTTTATAGCATTTTCTTCTAAAACATAACCAACTTTAGTGCCAAATTCTTCTATATCATAATCACGCACAATTAGAAATAGTCTTTATTTGTTATTTTGCTCCGAAAAACTGACTACAATGACAACTTTTCGGAATTCATAGGAAATTTGCGACGATATTGCAGCGCCTAATCCTTGGCGTTTGTTGATTTGCTAATTACTTTTGAGCATAATTATGATTGTTCAAATAACGAATCAATATGAGAAGGGCTTGGTTGTTGTTAATATTAGTCGTTGCGCAGTTGATCTGTGCCCGTGCACAAGATTATTCAGATACATCAACAACTACAACAACTCACGAGTACGTTGATCTTGGCCTCAGCGTCAACTGGGCCACTTGTAATGTCGGTGCATATAAGCCTGAAGAATACGGTACTGAATCGGTACTGAATAATACAAAAAACATAGGAATCTATTGGAAATCACTTTTCCGAAAAACCTATTACAACATACCTGTAGGGTATTTTACGTTTTTTAACAATACTAAAACCTTACTGAATTTTTCAGCTTTATCCACAAATTATCGGAATAATACCTTCTGTTTAAGATACTGAATTGATCAATATAGTAAGTTCCGCCAAAGTTGGCAAAAATTAGCAAGTTTGGCTTAATACTCCTCTGTGTTCTCTACAAATAAATCTTTAAGAGTCAGTACTTTGGCAAAATCGTCACTATGCTCTCCTTGCGTCAACCCCTTGGTCGTAACCAATACAGTTCGGATTGATTCGTGATTCTTGTATTCGCTTTGAAAGGCCTGTATCCTGCGTTCCAGCTTTTTACTCTCATCGGCATCCTGTGTGTATTCGTACCGTGAATACTTCATCTCGCAGATGTCAGTTATTCCGTCAGCTCTTTCTATAATCATGTCAATCTGACCTGCTGGCTTACCGGGCTTGTTGCGCCATGAATAGTATTTGGTAAGCATAGTGTCCAGCCTAAGCGACTGAATGATTTCCCATATATGAAACATGCAGATTCTCTCAAATGCCAGTCCGTACCAAGTGTTCTGTGTTGGAGTGTTCAATGTGTGACGCCAATAGGCACGGTCAGTTACGGTTGTGTTGCAGAATGTCAGATAGAATATTGTAAAGAAATCCACCAGGCGGTATATACCGGAATTCTTTTTACCACAAACACTGTTATAACTAATAAGGTCACAATATACAAGATCCTTCAGCATATTGGTAAGGTCTTCTCCCGAACTCATTTTCAGAGCGCTTGCGATCTCTTTCCGTGTCATCCCCTCGCGGCTTACTGCAAGCAGTTTGATTATATCCATATATTTTTCAGGATTCCGGAACAGTGAT
Organism: Bacteroidaceae bacterium; assembly: GCA_045534955.1. GTDB lineage: Bacteria > Bacteroidota > Bacteroidia > Bacteroidales > Bacteroidaceae > Colenecus. Next base: position 1,295 of record JAZSKR010000006.1, on the reverse strand, counting down.
TTATACAAACGTCTGAACTCGTTCTTGAATTCGGCATCGGTCGAGAAGAAAAGCATGTCAATATTCTCGGCCGCGCTCCTCGTGGGGTCAAGTAGTGAGAAGTAGTAGGGAACGCCTCCCATTGCAGCATACAACTGCAGAATAGTCATGCGGTCCCACTTAAAGTGCCTTGCCTTGAAATACATCTCTGACTGGTACAGACTGAATGGGCGCAGGTGCATCTCATGGGTCGCCCGGCGGTGCAGGCCTCCGCGGTTGTCAATCACATTGCGTATCATCCATGATGTTGCCGAACCGCATATCACAAGGAAAATATTGTCATACCATACGGCTATGTCATTCCAGAATATACCTAACTCCTTTACAAAGTTGGAGTACTCATAGTCAAAACATGATATTTCATCAATGAACACAACGCAACGTTTTTTGCGCTTGCATTTTTTTATGATGCTACCCAGCGCATTGAAAGCCTCGTTCCAGTTCTTTGGCTGTGGCCCGTCATAACCATATTTAATTAGGGCAGAAAGGAAGGCGTTCTTTTGGTCTTCTTTGTCTCCTTCCAGTACACCGCTGGCAAAGAAGTCAAACTTATCCTTAAAGTAGTAGCGTATAAGTGATGTCTTGCCTACACGACGACGGCCATAAAGAGCAATGAATTCTGCTTTTCCGTTTTGGTCATATCTAGCCAGTTTTGCCAGTTCGGCATCCCTTCCAATGATTCTATCCATACTTTTTCCTTTTTTGCAAAGATAAATTGTTTCTTTGAATGTTCCGCCAAACTTTGCTTTTTTTTCAAACTTTGGCGGAACATTAATGTGATACTTTACCATATACCATAGTTACCAATACTTCATAACAGTTTCAAACTGTCTCACAATGAAGATGTCTTTCCCTAAAAAAAGTTGACTCGCAAAATCGAGTTAACAATGAAGAGTAATCGTACAGTTTTGAAAGATCAGTATTACAAGAAGGTTATTGATCTTTACACAAAAGAACACCTGTCGATGTGGCAAATCTCAAAGATTATCCCCCTAGACAGATCAACAATCTGGAGATGGATTTCTACCTTTGCGGCATATGATCAAGAATCATGTGCTATGGAGAAGAAAGAAATCGAAACTCCTGATTCCTTAGCGCAGCCGGACGACGCCGAGCCCATGCCCGATGATGTTGAGTCATTGCAGGCAGAAGTCAAGCGCCTGCGCCGTGAACTGACCAAGGCCGAGATCAAGGCGGAAGCCTATGATGAAATGATCAATGTCGCCGAATCTCAGTTCAACATCCGTATCCGAAAA
>JAZSKR010000009.1:0-4024 GCA_045534955.1 Bacteroidaceae bacterium | reverse complement strand
CTTTGCAACCAGCTCTGGTTGCATACGAATCAAGTCAACCACAAGTCAACCTATAGCAGTAATAAGAATAACCAGAGTCAACTTCTATCAGGAATAAGACAATCCGAGTCAACCTTTTTTAGGGAAACGCAAATTGCAACGTTTTTGCAACTCTGTTTTTTTGATTCGTTAGGATTGGGAGCCTATTTTTGCCCCAGAATCTTAACGAACAATAATGTTTATGGCGGCAGGCTTAACATCGGACCATTCGGGGATTCTTAATTACAGATTCCTAATTACAACCGTTATGAAAAAGATTATCCTTTTTGCCTCTGCGTTTGCAATAACGTTGTGCGCATCGGCCCAGAATTCTGAATCACAGAAAGAAAAGATTGAGAGTCTTTTGGGTTATGAACTGCCGGATCCGGGGCCGGCACGCCTGACTCCGTCCGTATCATCGCGTATTCCTGTCGTGGACAGTTACTCCGCGATTGTGGATGATATGTTTGAATTAAAAGGCCGAAGGGTCCAATGGGCATTCTCGGACCGTCCGTCGTTCGATCCGGAGTATGCGGTCAAGTGCATCGGTATTGACGGACAGCCGTATCTTGTGGCCGTCACTGCCAGCAAGAACATCTGGTACAACCAGCCTGAGAACGTTACAGTAACGGCCGATACGTTCAAGGTCAGCAAGGAACAGGCCGGCCGGCTGGACGCGCTGTTCCGCGTGGCCGTAGAGACATCATCGTTTATGCCATCCCGCAAGCCGGTGTTTACCGATGAGGAGGGCAACAAAACGCTTAAGGGCGGACCTTTTGAAGTTGTATTGGTGGACGGAAACTCATATACATTCTTCTCCGAGGGCCGATCCGCGAGTTGTCGGAACCAATATGGATCAGGTACTCTTAAAAAACTTGTCGATATAGGAATAGCTCTCTACCAGGCCGTCAAAGCCAAAAACCTTGATGCCGTAAACAAAGTCCTGGAGCGAGTTGAACCAACCAAACAATCTCTCTTTGCTGCAGCCCCCGAATGGTACCCCGAGTACCTGGAGGCCAAAACCAACGACCTCTGGAGGTAAACAGTAAGGGACGGTCCCGTCTAGTCCGCAAGATCAGTTAGCGAATAGAATCTATTCGCGGGCAAAGCAGAACCGTCCCTGATTGTTTACTCAAGCGGGGATGGAAATCAGTTCCTGGCCTATTTCGTGGAGGACGGCGTAGATCTTGTCACGCCGTTCTTTAGACGGTTTCTTAGTACCGCTAATGTATTGGGCGAAAAGGCTTTGTGATATGCCAAGCCTTCTGGCAATGGCCGATGCGTTCAACTCGGGGTGGGCTAGGAACAGGCGGTAAAGCTCTGTCTGGTTCTTGGGCTGGAAGAATCCCTCAAAACTCAGGTCCTCATCAATATCTGGCCAGTTGATTCCGTACTCATCGGCCCTGAAGTTGGCTCTCTGTTTGGCCGATGCAACCTTCAACCTGGGGTAATCCTCAAAAAGCTCGCAGGCTTCGCGACCATCCTTGGTCCGAATCCACACAGCCTCATCAGTCAACCATATTTTCTCTATCTCAATCATACTCATCGGTCCTTATTAAAATATCTGTTCCAGTGTTCGGCTATGACCTCCTGGTTCTCTTCTATTATTGACTCGATGATCTTTAGTTCCGATGGCTTGAACCCGTTGTTGTCGATCATCTTGACGGGAAAGATTGAATATTTAGCTTTTGCTCCCCCTCTCAAGACGTGGATATGAATAGGGTTGTGCTCATTGGAATAGAATTTAAATACGAATCCTAATAGAATAAAAACTGTAGGCATAGATTTTAAGTTTTGTACAAATATAGGTAATAAATCTATTACCTCCAAAATACAGCGCGAAAAAATGGTGAGTTCGCCAAAGTGTCCCACGCTTATCGGCCCCAGGAATACTCTCAGGGCCGATGGGTGCGGGACACACCTTCAAAATGAGCATGTGTCCCACACGAACCGTGACGAGAATACGCTCTGACGCGGGTTAATGTGGGACACTTTGGCGGAACACCACGCAGGTGCAAAAGTATTGGGGCGAAGCGAGTATGCGAGCGAGATGGCCCGGAGGGCCACTGAGCGAATGGAATGAGCGCGTTTGCGGAGCAAACTAAAAAGAGGTCGTGTTAGGCGCTGCAACGAAAAAAAGTCCGAATCATCGGACCTTTTTCGTTGTAGCGCCTACGGGAATCGAACCCGTATGCCAAGATTGAGAATCTTGTATCCTAACCGTTAGATGAAAGCGCCATTCGGTTATGTATGTCTGCCAAAAGGAGGCGGAAGCTGGGGGATTCGAACCCCCGGTACGGTTACCCGTACGGCAGTTTAGCAAACTGCTGGTTTCAGCCACTCACCCAAACTTCCCTGGGAACCGTTGGTTCGGAATCCTTTAGCGGGCACAAAGGTAAGGCGATGTTTTGAGTTCTGCAAGTTTTAGAGCGATTATTTTTGAAAAAACAACATAAGCCAAAATAATCCGTTATCTTTACGATAATTATGAAAGAAGCAGAAATGGAGCAACTCCCTCGCGGATGCAGAATTATAGAATTTCCGGAGTCGGCCGATGACCGCGGAGCACTGGCGTTCGCAGAGGGCGCGCATCAGATACCTTTTCAGATAGAACGCGTATTCTGGATCTACGGAGTTCCTGACGGCAAGACGCGCGGAGGTCACTCGCACAGCGAATCGGCCGAAGTGGTTGTTCCCGTATCGGGCGGATTCACGATGATGGTCGATGACGGTACGCACCAGGCTGCGGTAAGGATGGATTCTCCCCGCAAGGGCATTCTGATCCCGCCGGGCGTATGGTGTGACCTGCTTGATTTTGCACCCGGAACGGTCTGCGTGGTGTTTGCATCGCACCCGTATAACGCATCGGGCTACATCAACAATTACAGCGAATATCTGACCGAGCAGCTCCAGATTGTAAGATACGACGCCAGTCACAAGCAGGAGTGGAATGACTTCGTAAAGAGTTCCAAGAACGGCACGTTCCTGTTTGACCGCGGTTATATGGACTACCACAGCGACCGTTTCACCGACTGCTCGCTCATGTTCTATAAGCACGGCAAGTTGCTGGCCATGCTGCCGGCCAACTGGCGTGAAGAGGAGGGTACGGTGCAGTCACACGGCGGCCTGACCTACGGCGGCCTGATTGTGCCCAAGGAGATGATTGCGGTCGATGCGCTCGAGGTGTTCAGTTGCGCCATTGACTGGATGAAGCGCCAGTTGGGCGCGCACCGCTGGCTCTACAAGCCTATTCCTTATATTTACAGCACGCTCCCGGCCGAAGAGGACCTCTATGCGCTGTTCCGCAGCGGCGGCACGCTCAAGGAGAGGGGAGTGTCATCGGTCATAGACCTGAACCGCAAACTCCCTATGCGGCAGTCGCGCAAATCGGGCATTATTAAGGCTCAGAAGGCGGGTCTTACGGTCGATGCCGGTAATATGGAGGCCGATCTGGAGGCGTTCTGGAATATCCTGGCTGGCATTCTGATGGCCAAGCACAAGAAGAAACCCGTGCATACGGTTGCCGAACTGCGCCTGCTTCAGAGCCGATTCCCGGACCGCATCAGACTGCACGTCGTGCGCAACGGCAGCGAGGTTGTGGCGGGCGCGCTCATCTATGATATGGGGCATGTGGTACATACGCAGTATCTGGCGTCATCGGAGTTCGGCAAGAACAACGGCGCTCTGGATATGCTGCTGCACACTCTTATTACCGATGTCTATGCGGACCGCACCTATTTTGATTTCGGCGTATCAACCGAAAACGGCGGCGGTTACCTGAACGAGGGCCTCATTTTCCAGAAGGAGGGATTCGGCGCCCGCTCCGTCGTCTACGACACTTACGAGATGCTTTTCTGAAAAATAGTACAAAAGGGGACAGACCTAGGGTGTTAAGTTAACAATTATCTTTTTCTCTTATTTTGCTGGTATTTTCATCTAAATATTTTTTACAAAAACGATGAAATTATCGGCTTAAATATTTGTTTATATTGTTGATTATTAGTAA
>JAZSKR010000016.1:0-66200 GCA_045534955.1 Bacteroidaceae bacterium | reverse complement strand
CTTTGAGATTTGCCACATCGACAGGTGTTCTTTTGTGTAAAGATCAATAACCTTCTTGTAATACTGATCTTTCAAAACTGTACGATTACTCTTCATTGTTAACTCGATTTTGCGAGTCAACTTTTTTTAGGGCAAGACAATCGCCATTAACGCCTTTCAAGAAGCGTCACGACTTCGACATGCTGGGTGTGTGGAAACATATCGACCGGCTGAACGGCAACGACTTTGTATCCCTGATCAAGAATGGCTATGTCGCGAGCCTGTGTAGCAGGATTGCAGCTAACGTAGACTATACGCTGAGGAGCGGTTTTAAGTATCACATTAACCACATCCGGATGCATTCCGGCACGAGGGGGATCTGTGATTATGACATCGGGCCTGCCGTGCCTTTCGATGAAATCCTCATTGAGCACATCCTTCATGTCACCGGCAAAGAACTCGGTATTTACGATATTGTTGAGCGCCGCATTGATCCTGGCGTCCTCAATAGCCTCGGGAACATATTCTATACCCACCACTTTCTTGGCCTTGGCCGATATGAACTGAGCAATCGTTCCGGTTCCGGTATAGAGGTCATATACCACCTCTTCAGGTTTGAGATCAGCAAGTTTGCGTACCACCGAATAGAGACGGTAGGCCTGACGACTATTGGTCTGGAAAAACGATTTAGGTCCGATCTTAAACCTGAGGTTCTCCATAGTCTCATATATGAATTCTTCACCACGGAACACATGAACATCCAAGTCACCGAATGTATCGTTGCACTTGTTGTTTATTACGTACAGCAGTGAAGTTATCTCCGGGAAACTGTCTGACAGATACTGCATAAGTCCCATAAACTGCTCCTCCTCAGAAGGATTGGTAACCTTAGCCTGAACAAGAACCATTATCTGCCCTGTGGTCACTACACGAATCATCATATCACGCAGGATTCCCTCCAGAGAACGCAGGTTTATGAACGGTATTCCGTGTTCAACCGCATATTCATACGCAGCATTGCGGATACGGTCCGATATCTCATCCTGAAGCCAGCATTCACTGATGTGAAGCACCTTGTCAAATGCTCCCGGAATATGGAACCCAAGTCCGGGCTGCTTGCGCTGTGCGGTGTTTTCAGGGTTGTCAAGTTCATCCAGTTCCTCCTGTGTGAGCCACCTCATATTGCTGAACGAATACTCCAGTTTATTGCGGTAGCGCATAATCTCTTCGGACCCCAGAATGGGGCTGATTTCAGGCAGTTCAACTTTAGCTATTCTGGTAAGGTTGTCAACCACCTGCTGCTGCTTGTAACGGAGCTGCTCCTGATAAGGAAGATTCTGCCATTTGCAGCCTCCGCATATGCCGAAATGACGGCAGAAAGGAACGGCGCGGACACTTGACAGTTTATGGAACTTAACGGCTACCGCCTCGGCATAACTGTGTTTCTTCTTGAGAATCTTGAGGTCAACCACATCGCCCGGAACTACGAACGGCACAAATACGACCAGATCATCAATCCTGACCAGTGATTTGCCCTCGGCAGCCACGCCTGTTATAGTTACATTCTCTATTATAGGTTGCTCACGTCTCTTTCTTGACATATTTCTTCCTTTTGGGCTGCAAAGGTAACAAATAAGAATAAATACGGGAAAAAATACAATACTTATAATAAAAATAAGTACCTTTGCACCCGCAAAACGAAAAAGGACTAATAACTCCGTCAGAAACAAACAAAACAACATATTCAATTTATTTATGAGCGAAAAAAGAGTTTACAAGTTCGGAAACGGACAGGCTGAGGGAAATGCCCAGATGCGTAACCTGCTTGGTGGCAAGGGAGCAAACCTTGCTGAGATGAATCTGCTTGGTGTACCGGTTCCTCCGGGTTTCACAATCACCACTGATGTTTGCAACGAGTACTATCAGATTGGCCGCGACAAGGTTGTCGCCATTCTGAAGAACGATGTAGAGGATGCCATCCGCCACATCGAGAAACTGATGAACTCAAAGTTCGGTGATGTTGAGAATCCCCTTCTCGTATCAGTACGTTCAGGTGCCCGCGCTTCAATGCCGGGTATGATGGATACCATTCTGAACCTGGGACTCAATGACGAGGTTGTAGAGGGTCTGTCACGTAAGACCAACAACCCCCACTTCGCTTGGGACAGCTACCGTCGTTTCGTACAGATGTACGGTGACGTCGTTCTGGGTATGAAGCCCCTGAACAAGACCGATGTTGACCCCTTTGAGGCAATCATCGAGAAAGTTAAGGAGGAGAGCAGCGTGGTTCTGGACAAGGACCTGAGCGTTGACGACCTCAAGAAACTGGTTAAGCTGTTCAAGGCTGCCGTTAAGGAGCGCACCGGTCACGACTTCCCGACCAGCGCTATGGATCAGCTCTGGGGCGCTATCTGCGCTGTATTCGGTTCATGGAACAACGAGCGCGCCATCCTGTATCGTAAGATGGAAGGAATACCCGATGAGTGGGGTACTGCCGTATCAGTTATGGCTATGGTATTCGGTAACATGGGTGACACATCCGCTACAGGTGTTTGCTTCAGCCGTGACGCCGCTACCGGTGAGAACCTCTTCAACGGTGAGTATCTGGTTAACGCACAGGGTGAGGACGTAGTTGCAGGTATCCGCACTCCGCAGCAGATTACAATCGAGGGTTCAAAGCGTTGGGCTGCTCTGGCAGGCGTATCTGAGGAGGAGCGCAAGGCCAAGTATCCTTCAATGGAAGAGGCAATGCCCGAGATCTACAAGCAGCTTGATGCCCTGCAGACAAAGCTTGAGAACCACTATCACGATATGCAGGATATGGAGTTCACCGTTCAGGAGGGCAAGCTCTGGTTCCTCCAGACACGTAACGGTAAGCGCACAGGTACCGCAATGGTTAAGATTGCCATGGACCTGATGCACGAGGGTCTGATCGATGAGAAGACCGCCATCCAGCGCTGCGAGCCCCAGAAACTGGACGAGCTGCTCCACCCCGTATTCGACAAGAACGCCCTTAAGAAGGCTAAGGTACTGACCACCGGTCTTCCCGCTTCACCGGGTGCCGCTTGCGGTCAGATTGTATTCAACGCTGATGACGCTGAGGCTTGGCACAAGAACGGCCACAAGGTTATTATGGTACGTATCGAGACCTCACCTGAGGATCTGGCCGGTATGGCTGCTGCCGAGGGTATCCTGACATGCCGCGGCGGTATGACCAGCCACGCTGCAGTTGTTGCCCGCGGTATGGGTAAGTGCTGCGTATCAGGTGCCGGTGCACTAAACGTTGACTACGTAAAGAAGACAGTAAAGATTGAGGACGTTGTCCTTAAGGAAGGTGACTATATTTCAATTAACGGTTCTACCGGTCAGGTATTCGAGGGTCAGATTGAGACCAAGGCTGCTGAGATCAGCGGTGACTTTGCCGAGTTGATGGACCTCTGCAACAAGTACACACGTCTTGTTGTACGCACCAATGCCGATACTCCCCACGATGCTGAGGTAGCCCGCACATTCGGTGCTGTTGGTATCGGTCTCTGCCGTACCGAGCACATGTTCTTTGAGGGTGAGAAGATCAAGGCTATGCGTGAGATGATCCTGGCCGAGAACAAGGAGGGTCGCGAGAAGGCACTTGCCAAACTGCTCCCCTACCAGACCAAGGACTTCTACGGAATCCTGAAGGCTATGGACGGACTGCCAGTTAACATCCGTCTGCTCGATCCTCCCTTGCACGAGTTCGTACCTCATGACAGAAAGGGTCAGCAGGAGATGGCCGATGCAATGGGCGTAACTCTGGAGCAGATCAAGGCTCGCGTTGAGTCTCTGTCAGAGAACAACCCGATGCTGGGTCACCGCGGTTGCCGTCTGGGTAACACCTATCCTGAAATCACCGAGATGCAGACCAAGGCTATCATCGGCGCTGCCATCCAGCTGCGCAAGGAGGGCATGAATCCGCAGCCCGAGATCATGGTTCCGCTGGTAGGTAAGCACTACGAGTTTGAGCAGCAGGAGGAGATTATCCGCCAGACAGCTGCCAAGCTGTTTGAGGAGGAGGGTGTTAAGCCGTTCGAGTTCAAGGTTGGTACCATGATCGAGATTCCGCGTGCCGCTCTTACCGCTGATGCAGTTGCAGCCCGCGCCGAGTACTTCTCATTCGGTACCAATGACCTGACTCAGATGACATTCGGTTACTCACGTGACGATATCGCTTCATTCCTGCCGGTTTATCTGGAGAAGAAGATCCTTAAGGTTGACCCGTTCCAGGTTCTGGACCAGAAGGGTGTTGGCCAGCTCATCAAGATGGCTGTAGAGAAGGGCCGTTCAGTTCGTCCCGATCTGAAGTGCGGTATCTGCGGCGAGCATGGTGGCGAGCCTTCATCAGTTAAGTTCTGCGACAAGGTTGGTCTGAACTACGTAAGCTGCTCACCCTTCCGCGTGCCTATCGCTCGTCTGGCTGCAGCTCAGGGTGCAATTGAGAACTGCTAATTACAGTTTATATAAATGAAAGGTGGAGGTCCCTATGGTCCTCCACTTTTTTTACCTCCTGAATGTATAGAACCAGTAATAGGATTCGTGGTTGGGGAGGAAGGTGGAGTTGGATTGGAACTGACGGGACTCGGATTTTAATGATTCCAGAGTCTCACGGAATGAGTTGTAAGATGACATCTCTTCAGCAAACTGCTTGGGGAACTTTACGCGGGCGGTACTGTCGTTCAGTATAACCATGGCCTGCATATAATGGTTTGGAAGAGCTCTGTAAGCATTCAGGTTGATTGTATCGGCAAATTCTTTCAGGTTTCCGTCCAGAAGGCATGATGCAAGGTAGGCTTGTTCATGTCTTGTGCTCTTAAGGGCTTTTGAAAGCGCATTTGGATCAGAGATGGTGTATTTGAAGAGATTCTCTCCTATCTGACTGCCGGACGGGTTGTCATTTGATGGAAGTTGCAGCAAAGCTTTGGCACGCAACAAATCGATACCCGGATCTGATTCCTCTTCAAAACGGCCATAATCAAGCAAACGGGCATACTCCCCCCTGTCATACAGTTGTTCCATACGGAGACGACGGTGAAGGTTTTCTTCAGTATTACCCAGGAAGGATGTTATGGCAAAAAGAAGCGACATGGTTAGAAGGTTTCCGGCAAGAGTACGGGGACGGTCGTTGTACTCGGATTTAGGAACCGATGCAACAATCTTACATACCAGGAATAGCACAAACAGGAAAACGCCCGATGTAATCCACACAGTAAGGCTTTGTCCGAACACGGAATCTCCGTCATATCCTGTAATTACTCCCAGAAATGCAGCCGACAACATGTAATTGCAGGCATACAGTCCTTTCTTGAAACGCAACAGGATTCTACCTGGTATGGCTAGCAGCAATGCTATTGCAGTCAAAAACAGACTGACCAGAAAGTGATGGTTGAACATCCATATCCTCAGACCGTTATCGGCCGAAAACAACACCCTGTTCTCAGCCTGCAACAGTTCTCTCTGGAAAAAATAGAGCCAACAGAATGCGAACGTTGCAAACAGCACAGCGCATATCCATCGGACACACTTGTCACATGACTTTTTTTCCATTGCTTCTTACCTTTTTCAACACAATTGCAGAACGGGCAGGCAGATAGAGTTTGAGCCACTCCTTGCGCACCTTTTTATATAAGGGATCCATCAGGGTAAAATGTTCCATCTTGTCATCAACCCTTCCGTAACCGCCGAACTCTATGCTGTCACTGTCCAGGACTGTTTTATATGAGCCTCTGGGCACCAGGAATCCGTAATCAGAGAATGAACGCACAGGATTGAAGTTGAATACGAATACCAGGTCTCCGCGACCGAAGGCAAGCACCTGATCACCGTCATTGTGCCAGTACTCCACTACGTCTTTCTTCTGATAATCCTTTATTGAGCCGATAAGTTTCATCAAAGCACGGTCAAAATCGCCCAACCAGGAGTATGCCAGCTGTTTGTTGTCGATGAGACTCCACTGACGGCGGGCATATTTGTGGCTCCAGCCGTTACCCTCACGCGGAAAATCGATCCACTCCGGATGGCCGAACTCGTTACCCATGAAATTGAGATAACCTCCATTTATTGTCGATGCAGTCACCAGACGTATCATCTTGTGAAGGGCTATGCCGCGTGCCGTTACGTCATTGCCTCCGTCCTTGGTGAAGTGCCAGTACATATCGGCATCTATCAGACGGAATATGACGGTCTTATCGCCCACCAGAGCCTGGTCATGACTCTCCACATAGGATATGGTCTTCTCATCCTTGCGGCGATTGGTCACCTCCCAGAAAATGCCCGCCATAGACCAGTCCTCATCTTTCTTTTCCTTTATGGTCTTTATCCAATAGTCTGGGATATTCATGGCCAGGCGGTAATCAAAGCCGAATCCGCCGTCATCAAACGGGGCTGCCAGTCCCGGCATGCCGCTCACCTCCTCCGCAATCGTAATGGCGTTGGGATTGAACTGATGTATAAGCCTGTTGGCCAGCATCAGGTAACAGATGGCGTCATCGTCCTGATGCCCGTTGAAGTAGTCGTCATAGTTGCAGAACGCCTCTCCCAGTCCATGGCTGTAATAAAGCATGGATGTGACACCGTCAAAACGGTATCCGTCAAAATGGAACTCATCCAACCAGTACTTGCAGTTGGAAAGCAGGTAATGAAGCACCTGGGTCTTGCCGTAGTCAAAGCAGAGCGAGCCCCATGCGGAGTGCTCGTGACGGTCGCCCGGAAGGAAATACTGGTTGGGATCACCCGCCAGGTTACCCAGACCCTCATTCTCGTTCTTGACCGAATGTGAGTGTACCAGATCCATGATGACCGATATTCCCATCCCATGTGCCGTGTCTATCAGTTCCTTGAGTTCCTCGGGAGTACCAAAACGTGATGACGGAGCAAAGAAACTTGAAACGTGATATCCGAAACTTCCGTAATAAGGATGTTCCTGGATGGCCATGACCTGAATGCAGTTGTAACCGGCAGCCTTGACACGGGGCAACACATTATCCTTGAACTCAATATAGGTTCCCACTCCCTCACGTTCCTGAGCCATACCTACATGGCACTCGTAAATGAGCAGCGGATCCTGCTTGGGTTTAAAGTCCTTGTGCTTGAACTCATACTCATGGCCGGGATCCCAGACCTGAGCGGAGAAAATCTTGGAGTTGTTGTCCTGGACTACCCTGCGACACCATGCGGGAATGCGGTCGCCCTGACCACCGTTCCATTTGACACGCATCTTATAGTGCTGTCCGTGCCCTATCATTCCAAGCGGGATACGGAGTTCCCAATCACCCGCATCATTGATGCGTCTTAAGCGGAAACGCTCCTGCTCTTCCCAACCGGAGAAATCACCGATAAGGAAAATATCGGTGGCATTGGGAGCCCACTCCCTGAATACCCAACCGCTTTTGGTGCACTGCAATCCGTAATAGAGATAGCCTGAGGCAAAATCCTTGAGGCTAACTTTTCCGCCGGTCAGCTGGCTTTCACGCCATAAAGCGTGGTCGTGCCGGCCTTCAATGGCACCTGTATAGGGTGTCAGCCAAGGGTCATTCTCTATTATTTTCAACATGGTTTCTTGATTTTGACTATAAGTTTAAGAATACCGTCTTTAGTGATAGCCGGAGCATGTCCCTCACCGGGGAAGAACACGGTGAACATACCCTTCCTTACGTTGAGGTATGTATCGCACAGGCCGGGAAAGAATGCCACATCCTTCTGAGCACTGTAAGGTACCGAAGGAGCCGGCATGAAAGGAGCCGATATGAACCCCATCTCCTCATCGGATGAAATGGGAACCTGTATGTCAATATACTCCTTATGCGCCTCAATAGGCACCTCCTCACGTTTCTGGGCGCCCTGGCGGTTTACATTGACAAAAAGGTCATCGCCCTGCAGTACTATCCTGCCCGGCTCAAGAGTTGAGAGATCGGTCTTATGGAAGAAATCCAGGACCTTATCCATCAACGGACTGATATATCCGTATTTTTCCAGTCTGTCAAGCGTATCCAGTATCATAGTTTCAATATATTATCGTTCTTATCTTTTTTCCAGTCTTGTCCATTACGGTAAATGTTCCGGTGCGGAAGCCCTCTTTAAAGACGCCCTCCAGACGGGTGCCGTCGGCCTCCTCGACAAGTCCCTTGCCGTCAACCACGCCGTTCACAAAGGTTCCTTTGAACTTGGTGCCGTCGGCCAGGCTCATCGATCCCTCACCGCAGGGAACGTCATTAAGCCATTCGCCATTGTATTTGTCACCGTTGCCCCATTTCATCTGACCGGTTCCCTCACGGCGGTTTTCTTTCCACTCTCCGTCATAGACAGAACCGTCATTCCATGTATATACTCCCTTGCCATGCGCCATACCGTCCCTGAAAGAACCTTTATAGGAGTCTCCGTTGGCAAATTTGTATTCACCGTTTCCAGTAATGGTTCCGTTGCGGAACTGCCCCTTATATGTATCTCCGTTGGGCATCACGCATGTACCCGAGCCGTTCTCCACATCATTATTCCAGGAACCGGAATATGAATATGTCCTGCTTTTGAATTCACCCTGTCCTTCACGCTGTCCGTTCTGCCAGGAACCGCGGTATTCGGAACTGTCCGACCAGCACATAAGTCCTGTTCCATGACGCAGGTCACCGGTCCACTCGCCAGAGTAATATGAGCCGTCCGCCCACATATAGACGCCTTTTCCGGCCCGTTCCCCATTCTGCCAACTTCCCTTATATACGTCTCCTGACGAGTACTGAAGTTCTCCTTCACCGGCTCTCTGGTCGTTGTCCCAGAAGCCCAGATAGAGATCTCCGTTGGCATAATGGCAAATTCCGACACCTTTTCTGAGTCCCTTCTCATATGCACCCTCGTAGACATCACCGTTGGCATGATCCGTACGACCGGTTCCATAGGGTTTGCGCAACCTCATCTGTCCGGTATAGACAGATCCGTCACTGAGCACAAGACGGTTCCTGATGCTGTCCTGACGTGCTACGGCAGGAAGAGATACCATAATGAGTATCAGGAAAAGTATGTCTGTCCTATGCTTCATTTTGAATGTTCCTTCAAAAAGGCCTCGGCGGCGGCCAGGTCATCGGGAGTATCGATGCCGATGGTCTCTACATCGGTTACTCCAACCTTGATACGATAGCCGGCAGAGAGCCAGCGGAGCTGCTCAAGACTCTCGGCCTTCTCAAGCGGAGCCTGAGGAAGTCCGGTAACGGCCTTGAGTACACCGGCCTTGAATGCATAAAGGCCGATATGTTTGTAGTAGGTATGCCGTGAAGGCCACTCCTCCTGAGGAACGCCCCTGAGGTACGGTATGACACTGCGGCTGAAATAGAGCGCGTTCCAGTTATCATCAACCACGACCTTGGGGCTGTTGGGATTGGCCACCCTGTCAAACGGCGTGTCGGGTGTGAAGGGCTTGACAAGCGTGGCTATATCAGTATCGGGACTATTGAACAGTTCCTTTACAGTCTGCAACTGAGAAGGCTGGATAAAAGGCTCGTCACCTTGGATATTCACCACCACATCAGCCTTGACACCGCATTTGCAGAACGCCTCGAAACAACGGTCCGTTCCGCTCTTATGGTCACTGCGGGTCATCACAGGTGTGAAACCACCCTCTTTTACCACATTGAATATACGCTCGTCATCTGTTGCCACAAACACATGGTCAAATACCTTGCTTGCCTGTTCGCAGACACGGATTATTACCGGTTTTCCGCCTAATACCGCAAGCGGTTTTGCCGGGAAACGTGTTGATGCGTAGCGGGCTGGTATGATTGCTGCAAATTCCATCAGAAAGATTCTATCGAGTAGTTATCAAAATCACTGTCAACGTTCATGTCTCCGGCACATGGGTCATAATCAGCGGGGATATCGAATTTGGCGCTCGGCAGATAACCCAGCACGGCCGAATCGGCATATACCTTATCCATAAACATACCGAAAACAGGAAGCGCAGCGTGTGCGCCCTGACCGTGGTCCATATCGTCAAAGTGGATATCACGGTCCTCACCGCCTACCCAGCATCCTGCAACCAGGTCTGGAGTATAACCCATGAACCATGCGTCTGAATGGTTATCGGTAGTACCGGTCTTTCCTCCGCAGGCCACCTTGCTGAAAGTGGGGAAAAGACGCGAACTGCGCAGACGTGTTCCGGTACCCTCCTCTACAACGGCACGCATCATGTCAACCATCTTGAACGATGACTCTTCACTTATGACCTCATTGCTGTGCGCCGTAAACTGAGCGATTATATTGCCCTCGGCATCCTCGATTCGTGTCACGTAAAGAGGATTGGTACGGATTCCATGATTTACGAAAGCGGTATATGCGCTGACCATCTCCTGGACCGATACGTCACAGGTTCCAAGACAAAGTGAGAGGACAGGTTCGATGGCCTGATTGCGGAGTCCGAACTCATGCAGAAGATTCACGAAAGCATAAGGACTGAGCTGGCTCATTAGCCAAGCAGTTACATTGTTGTTGGAACGGGAAAGACCCCACTTGAGTGAAACCAACTGTCCAAGCATGGATTTTCCGTCGTCCTTGGGCTGCCAAATCTGACCCGACTCAGTCAATATTGTCTGTGTCTCGTTCACGCACTGGTCACAGGGAGAGAAACCGCTCTCCATAGCCAATGAATAGAGGTATGGTTTCATCGTAGAACCCACCTGGCGACGTCCCATCGTTACCATATCGTATTGGAACGCACGGTAATCCGGGCCGCCTACATAGGCCCGTACGAATCCGGTCCTTGGTTCCATACACATAAACCCTGTTCGCAGATAGAATTTCATATAACGGAGAGAGTCCATAGGTGTGAGTACCGTATCGATGTAACCGTCATATGAGAACACGGACATCTGACACGGGGTATCAAATATCCTGCGTATGGAATCCTCCGGAACGCCCTTGGCATTAAGCCCACGGTAACGGTCTGTATCCCTCATGGCGCGATCCATGATACGCTTAATCTCATCGGCCGAGAGATTCTTGGTGAACGGGGCGCTCTTAAGTCCCTTCTTTGCCTTGAAGAAATCCGGCTGAAGGTAATCCTGCAGTTGGGCAGCCACAGCCTCTTCGGCATACTGCTGCATGCGGGAGTCTATGGTAACGTAGACTTTCAGTCCGTCAGTATAGAGATTGTAGGGCTCACCGTTCTGATTGAAGTTCTTGTTGCACCAGCCGAACAGAGGATCCTGCTCCCAGTCGATGGAATCTTCATAGAACTGCTGCATCTGCCATCCGCGGTAATTCTCCCTGACGGGTTTCTGCTTTCTCATGACGGAACGCAGATATTCGCGGAAATAGGTTGCCTGACCTACTGCGTGGTCTACCTTATGGTAATTGAGGACAAGATCGGTAGCCTGAAGGGAGTCCGTCTCGGCTTCCCCAAGGAAACCGGCCTTTTCCATCTGACTGAGCACCACATTACGACGCTCCCTTGTCCTTTCGGCCCTGCGGAGCGGATTGTAAAGGGATGAGTTCTTACACATACCCACGAGCATAGCCGATTCCTCCGCATTGAGTTCGGAAGGAAGTTTACCGAAATAGGTCCTTGATGCGGTATGTATTCCGATGGCCCTGTTTCCGAAATCGTATTTGTTCAGATAGAGGGTCAGGATTTCCTCCTTGGTGTAATAGCGTTCCAGTTTTACGGCAACCACCCACTCAGTAGGCTTCTGAAGTGCTCTCTGTACCGAATTGCGGGCAACATGCTCGGTGTATAGCTGTTTGGCGAGCTGCTGAGTCAGCGTACTGCCTCCACCGGCACTTCTCTGCTGAAGTATCACGCGCTTGACTATTGCTCTGACCAGCGCCTTCAGGTCTATACCGGAATGCTCCTGGAAACGGACATCCTCAGTAGCAATGAGAGCTTTTACAAGGTATGGTGACAACTCATCAAAATCCACCCAGATACGGTTATCCTCAGTACGGGCGAAAGTACCCAGCGTAACACCATCGGCCGATATGATTTGGGTTGCGAACTTATCGATAGGATTCTCAAGGTCCTCAACTGAAGGGGCATTGCCGATCCAGCCCTTGCTCAGGCCATTGAAAATCAGATATACGGCAAGGATACCGACTACAAAAAACAGCCATAACCCCAAAAGAACACGCTTTACTGTCTTGCTCATTGCAACAATCTTTCTCACTAATCAATATCCTACAAATTTAGCATAAAAACATGGTTCAAAAAACACTCTTCGGGCAAAAATTGGCTTTTTAGGGAAAGTTATGAACAGACACTCTTATAGTTGGTATTTTCTTAGTAATTTTGTGCTCCCGAACAAACTATAAACAAATGGACCAAACAGGCAGAAGTCTGATTTCGCTCGAAGGGCTCGACAGGGAGGATATTCTCTGGCTTCTGGGACATGCAGCCAAATTTGAAGCCAACCCCAACAGCAAGATCCTTGACGGGAAAATCGTAGCAACATTATTCTTTGAGCCGTCCACCAGGACAAGGCTCAGTTTTGAAACCGCAGTCAACCGTCTGGGCGGTCGCGTAATAGGTTTTTCCGATGCCGCAACCACCAGTTCATCAAAAGGCGAGACTCTTAAGGACACCATAATGATGGTAAGCAACTACGCCGACCTGATCATTATGCGCCATTATCTTGAGGGAGCAGCCAGGTACGCAAGCGAGGTTTCACCGGTACCCATCATCAACGCCGGCGACGGTGCCAACCAGCACCCTTCACAGACCATGCTTGACCTCTACTCCATGCTCAAGACCCAGGGACGTCTGGATGACCTGCACATTCACCTTGTAGGTGACCTCAAGTACGGCCGTACGGTACACTCCATGCTCACCGCAATGAGATTCTTCAACCCCACCTTCCATTTCATCTCACCCGATGAACTCAAGATGCCCGAGGAATACAAGGAGTACTGCCGCAACAACGGTATAAAGTTTGAGGAACACACCCGTTTTGACGAGGAGACCATAGCCGATGCCGATATCCTTTACATGACCCGCGTACAGCGTGAAAGGTTCACCGACCTCATGGAATACGAGCGCGTCAAGGATATGTTCATCCTTAAGAATGATATGCTCCGAAGCGCCAAGTCCAACCTGAAGATACTGCATCCGCTCCCCCGCGTAAACGAGATAGCCCAGGATGTTGACTCCAATGAGCACGCATATTATTTCCAGCAGGCCAAGAACGGCTTGTACGTACGCGAGGCCCTGATCTGCAATGCACTCAACCTTCTAAAATGACAGATATGGAAAAGACAGGAAAATCAGAATTGCTGGTAGCGGCATTGGAGAACGGAACTGTTATCGATCATATCCCGTCAGACAAGGTATTTGACGTGGTTAACCTGCTTAACCTGACCAACATCGACACCCCGATAACCATTGGTGCAAACCTGAGCAGCCGCAAAATGGGCAGCAAGGGAATAATAAAGATCGCCGACAAGTATTTTTCGGAAGAGGAGTGCAGCAAACTGTCGGTCATCGCACCCAACATCGTGCTCAACATAATACGCGACTACGAGGTTGTAGAGAAGAAAAGGATATCCATGCCCGATGAGGTACGCGGTATAGTGAAATGCGGCAACCCCAAATGCATCACCAACCATGAACCCATGCAGACGGTATTCGATGTGGTAGATAAGGAAAGCGGAACCCTTCGCTGCAGGTACTGCAACAAGGACATACACAAAGGTGAAATAAAACTCCTTTGACAACATGAAACTGCGTTTGATAACATCGGTAACGGCATTGCTCCTGTTTTCGGCTGCCCATGCGCAGTTCCTTAGCAGGAACACACTTCCCGCCTTCTCCTACAGTTGGGGAGCCAAGGTGGGTTTTGACGCCAACGCCACATATGTAATCGACGCCAACATAGAGGGACACGAACTGACGGAATACACACAGGACACCCAGGTAGGTAACTTTTCGGCTTTTATTATCAGGCTCAGTTCCAGAAGTTTATTCTTCCAGTCCGGATTAGGATTAAGTTTCAATAAGTCGTGTTTTTACATTGACCTGAACAGCTGGAACCCGGAATCCGAGACCAAAAGAGAAATGTCATGCTCTTACACGTTCAAGTCCCTGACCCTTCCGCTTCAGGCGGGCTATCACATCGTAAACAGCCCGCCCTATTGCATGTCAGCCTATACGGGACCACGTTTCCATTACACTCCCCAAAAGTTCTACCAGGTACAATACCAGAATCTTGAGCCTTACCAGTTCACAGACTCCCCCACCGAACTTATAATGGGTTGGACAATTGGATTGAGCGTAAACATCGGAAGGCAGTTTCTGGACTTTGAATACGAGGCCACCATCAACCCCATATCCGGACCGATGACCGACCTCAGCAACACAGACCCGGCACCCGACTACAGATTGAACAAGCGCCTGGGAATAATGTCGTTCTCATACGGAATAATGTTTTGAACAAGAAACCAACACTATATTAAAATGAAAAGAGATCAAGAGATTTTTGACATCATTGAGCGCGAGCACCAGCGCCAGGCAAAAGGCATTGAGCTGATTGCTTCAGAGAACTTTGTCAGCGACCAGGTTATGCAGGCTATGGGTTCATGCCTGACAAACAAGTATGCCGAAGGTTATCCCGGCAAGCGTTATTACGGAGGTTGCGAGGTAGTTGATGAAGCTGAAAACCTTGCAATTGCACGCATCAAGAAGCTGTTCGGAGCCGAGTACGCAAATGTTCAGCCCCATTCTGGTGCACAGGCCAACGCCGCAGTGCTTCAGGCAGTTCTTATGCCGGGTGAAACATTCATGGGTCTCAACCTGGCACATGGCGGTCACCTGTCACACGGATCTGCAGTAAACTCATCAGGTATCCTCTATCACGCTGTAGGATATGACCTGAATCCTGAAACCGGCCGTGTAGACTACGACAAGATGGAGCAGTTGGCACTCGAGGTTAAGCCTAAGCTCATTATCGGTGGCGGCTCAGCCTACTCACGCGAATGGGATTATGCACGCATGCGCAAGATTGCCGACGAGGTAGGTGCCCTGCTTATGATTGATATGGCTCACCCCGCAGGACTCATCGCAGCAGGTCTGCTCGAGAACCCTGTAAAATACGCCCACATCGTAACCTCTACAACCCACAAGACACTTCGCGGACCACGCGGCGGCATCATCCTGCTGGGTAAGGATTTTGAGGATCCCCGTGGTCGCAAGACTCCCAAGGGCGAGACCAAGATGATGTCACAGCTCATTGACTCTGCCGTATTCCCCGGCACACAGGGTGGTCCTCTGGAGCACGTGATCGCAGCCAAGGCCGTAGCATTCGGCGAGGCTCTGCAGCCCGAGTTCAAAGAGTATCAGATTCAGGTTCAGAAGAACGCAAAGAAACTGGCCGAGGAGTTGACAAAGCGCGGATTCACCATCGTATCAGGCGGTACAGACAACCACAGCATGCTGGTTGACCTGCGTTCAAAGTACCCCGACCTGACAGGTAAGGTTGCAGAGAAGGCATTGGTTGCAGCCGATATCACCGCAAACAAGAACATGGTTCCGTTTGATTCACGCAGTGCATTCCAGACATCAGGCCTCAGATTCGGTACTCCCGCAATCACAACTCGCGGCGCCAAGGAGGATCTGATGGTTACCATCGCAGAGATGATTGAGGAAGTTCTGAATGATCCCGAGAACGAGGCTGTAATCGCAAAGGTACGTGCCCGCGTAAACAGCATCATGAAGGATTACCCCATGTTCGCTTATTAAAACAAGCTGAGACCTTTTCAGCGACACGATATAAGCCCGGCCAAATAGGTCGGGCTTATTACTTTTTACAAAAACAATCTTTTACAATTATGTAATTTGTTTTGCAGAATCGTAAATAATTTATATATTTGCAACGCATATGCAATTAAACAATATGAAAAGGACTTTCTTAACAAGGGCATTTTTACCGATTGTTGTTTTCACAATCTTTTCTTGCACAGCAAATGATGAATTCCAGTCATTTGACGGATTTGAAAAAAGCAGGGATGTAAGTTTTGACATCGCTATCACCAGGGACGGAAAGATAAGCACAAGGTCAGACGGAGGATACGGCAATATAGTAACTGAAACAGACAAGGACGCAAAGCTTGACCCGAGCAAGCCTTTCGGACTTATGGGCGTGGATCCGGAGACCTATGCGGTGCTGATAAACAACCAGCGGGTATTTGAAACCGCCGGAATCAGATCAGCTACATTTGATTCCAGAAACTGGCACAGTACAGAAAACATTATGCTGAGCGCCTACTACCCCTATGTAGACGAGACTGAATTCATGAACGGGAACAGGGCTTATGTGATACCATACCGTGCAGAAGAGACCAAAGCGGGCCCTCTCGTATCAAACAGCGTTCAGCACCGTTTGTCATACCTGGACATAATACCTCTGGTGTTCCGCCACATAACCAATGATATAGGATTCAGGATCTGCGACATCACATTTGACCCTCAGTTGCAGGGACACATCAGACTCAGAAAACTCTCCGCACACAACTTTGCTACAGAAGGTTTCTATCTGGACTCCATCGGCAACAACAAGGGAATGTGGATTCAGAAAACCGTCTGCCCGGAAATAGCAGTATTTGAAGGAAACGCCCGAGTTGGTTGCGGCGCCGAAAATGAGATGTTTGTAGGTTTTGACAATCTTGTTTCGGACAGGAAACTCAGCAGCCGTTTTTATGCCGTCCCCGAGGACATCAAAATGGGAAAGCAATATATAGAGGTGGTATTTGACGTTGATGAATTTGAATATGACGGACACAAGTACAAGGAACTCAAGAACCAGGTGCAGAAATTCCCTCTTTACGGAGTCCTTAACGGAAACAGTTGCATATGCGGTAAACAATACACATTCCATCTTGGTCTTGATCTGGGTACACTGTATCAACCCATTGAATTCACCGCATCAGTTACCGATTGGGAACACAATTACGGAGTTGACATAAACAGCGTTTGGGGAGAGAACAAGATATATGAGGATAATGATTTCTTCTGATTAAGGACCGATCAAAATGCTTACAACTGCGCTGTCATTCCTACCCTGTATAACTTGCCTGTTCTGGTTGGCCTTGACCCCCCTTGTCCGCAAAGCGGACGAAGAGTCCAGGGCCCTTGAGTTGTTATTGGCAGTTATGGCTCTGGCTACCGTGCCTGATGTGTGGAGGGTTTGCGGCAATGACATTGCAGCAGTGTCCATATACCTGACCAGACAGTTCTTTGCTGTTATCGCAATACCGTCCATACTGGCATATATCCGTGTTCAGACACCAGACTTACCACATAAAAGTCCGGTTCAGGCATGGCTTGCAGTTCCGGTAGCGCTGATTTTTGCACAGATCATCCTGATCATGCTCATCGGCGCAGACGGTTTCATAAGTTGCGTAAGGGACTATCCCGCATTTACCGCTACAGGATCCGGAAAAGAAGGGCATCTCATACAGTTATGCACCGTATGGATATATAACGCCGTACTTGCCATTCAGTTCCTGCTGCTGACCGCAACAGTCATCAGAGAGAGCCGTGAGAACCCTCACGCACAGTTATTCAATTGCCTGGCATTGTCAGTCATGTTTATACTGCTGGAGGCTGCAATACCGTTTGATGCCTCCCTACTCCGCGTCCTGTCACCGCTGATATGGATAATCCTCACTATAGTCATCTATTATACATCATACTACGACCTGTTCCGTTCATCGGACAACTACTCATTCAAGGTTCTGCTGAATGACATCAGCACAGACAAAAGGAATGAAGGCCTTAATAAGGCAACGGATTCCGACCCTGCTCCCGGAAAGCCGGCAGACAACGCCAGTCTGTTGATTGCCGATGAGGACAGCCTGCGAATCAGATTCGAGGATCTGATAGTAACCGAACAACTGTTCCTGAAACAAGGCATCAGAATTTCCGATATAGCCGCCATGCTGGAAACCAACAGGACATACGTATCCAGGCTGGTCAACAACACATACAACATGAGTTTCTCGGACTATATCAACACTCTGAGAATTGACTATGCCGAGCAGTATCTGCTGCATCACAGGGACGCCCGGCAATCAGACCTGGCTGCAGCATGCGGTTTCCCGAATGCATCGGCATTCAACAACGTATTCAAGAAGATAACAGGCGTGACCCCCAAAAAATGGTTGGCCACGAAATCATAGACAAATAAGGCGTTAGCATATTATGGACAATCCTAAAGACTATTCCAAGTACACGGTTCTCATCGTTGATGACATACCGGTCAACATTATCCTTCTCAAGACAATGTTGGCAAGAATCAATGTGCAGATACTCACGGCAGTAGACGGCGGACAGGCTTTGGAAACGGTCAGAAAACTCAAGCCGGAACTGGTGCTGCTGGACATACAGATGCCTGTAATGAACGGGTTGGATGTATTGAAGAAAATGAAGAACAGCCCCGAGCTTAAGGATATTCCGGTCATTATGGTTTCGGCATACACATCGCCGGAGGATATAGAACAGTCCATGAGCCTTGGAGCATCGGGGTTTATAAAAAAGCCCGTCATTATGGACATTCTGCTCTCCAGCGTCACTTCTGAACTGGACAGGATTTGATTTATTTCAAATTCTTGATTATATTTGCCCAAAATAACAAAGGACTATAATATGACACCTACCGAAATCAAGAATATTGATCTGTCCAAGCATACCGTGCTGGCAGTTGACGATATACCCATGAATCTGTTGTTGATAAGCAAAATCCTGTCACGTTTGAACATATCAATAAGCACCGCCGCAAACGGCAGGGAGGCTCTGGATTTCATTGCAAAGAAAAAGCCGAGTCTGGTCCTTCTGGACCTTATGATGCCCGAAATAGACGGTTATGAAGTTCTGAGAAGGCTTAGAGAGGACCCTGAGACAAAGGATTTGCGGATAGTCATCCTGTCGGCCCTGAATTCAAATGAAGATATCGTGAAGGGATTCAATCTTGGTGCAAACGATTTCATTACAAAGCCCATAATACTGGAAAAGCTGACAAGCTGTGTAATCACCCAGCTTCAGCTGGTTGAACTTGCAGGGAAATAATCAGATGTGAATTCCCTTCTCCTTCATTTCCAGATCGGCTTTCTTCTTCTCATCCATAAGCAACATAAGGAGCCACTCGCTCTGTTCTTTGCTCATGCCGATATCACGGCAGGCTGACTCATATCTGTTGAGCACCGCCTCCTGATACCGATGATATGTGACCGATTTCTTTATCTCCTCCTCAATGGTTTCATGTTCTATCCTGTAACTGTCCTCGTAATAATCCCGATATGACCTTTCCGTAACCAGTTTAAGGCAGAAATAGAACATAGCACCCGTAAGGATCACTATTCCCGCCACGCCGAGGAACAGAGATACCTTCTGAATAAGGGACATCATTGCCAACACTCCGCCGACAAGAAAGCACAATACAGCAAAAACCAGATAACGGTTCTTTATAACGAAGCCTTTCAAACCTCCTGTTTTCATATCAGATCAATATTTTGCCTGTTCTGTAACACCTTTATTTTCATCTCATTCTCAATCTCCTTGGATTCCATTGCCTTACGATATGCATTGCGTGCCTCCAGTTCACGGCGGTTCCTTTCACGCAAATCATCCAGACTCTTGTTAAGACTCCACTGCGAGAACTGAATTGCGACCGTAACCAATGCGAACAGCATCAGAAATCCGAACATGATGGACATCTCCTGCTGTGACTTGAGACGTTCGGCCTCCAGTCTTAGACGGGCATTGTTCAGCTCTGCATCCAGGATAGCCATATCCTCATTCTGTACTGCTATGTATATGGAATCCTTGGTATTCATAAGGCTGTTCAGCTGGTCATATGCATTATAATAGTCATTGTCCATCACAAATATGAGGCTTTTCTGGCCGAAACGCTCCTTGTCGGTGGTAAGAGAATCGGATTTGATCAGGGCTTCACGGAGCAGTCCCTGAGAGCGAAGCCAGCATATCTCTATCATAAGTCTGGTATCGCGATCTGTCTGCGAGTAATACAACGGAGTATGTACCAGCTCAGAGTATACACTGTCAAGGTCCTCTTTCTGTCCCTGGGCATCATACAGATATACCTTAGTCATCAGTGTCTTGACCCTTAGTGAAGGATAGAAATCCTGGAATTCCTCGGCCATGGAACAATACTTTTCGACCTCGTCAAAACGGCCCATCCTTATCAGTTCGCGGGCTATAAGGTTATAAATAACAGGCAACTCCTGTTCCTCCTTTGCAAGCTTGCAGTATTCAGCCGCTTTACTGAAATTGGCAACGGCCAATTCCGAATTGGAGCGGAATGACTGTATGAGTCCGATCACCCTATGCGAATACATCTGCCCAAGGTTGCTTCCCGCCCGTGCGGCGAAAGAGGACATGGCGCGCGCCTCGAGCATAGCGTCCGATATATTTCCAGACATAATCAGCATATTACAGTAATCATGCATGGTAAGGAAGTAAAACTCCCTCATAGGCAGGTTGTAATCCGACATGGACTTGAGTTCCGCCACTATCTCCCTGACACGCACGGTATCGTTCCGGATGAATCTGGGCGGCAGTTCAAGAGACAAGGCCAGCATCCGGATTCGGGAATCGCTCTTATGCTGTCCGTAGCGGTAAATGGAATCGGCCAACTGTATGTTGGATTCTTCAAACTGTCTGATACGCCCGCCGGCATACTTCAGATACAGTTCATTGCCTACTCCGAGACGGTTTCTTATCTGTCCGGGAGAATTAATGAACGGGACGCTCACCAAAAGCAACAGTAACAATCGTCTGAGCAAATAGTTCATACCGTCAGTTTTTGATATAAGCCTTGAAAGTGGAATGGAAGCTACTTCCAATTCCCGGTTTACTCTCAACGCCCACCGTTCCATCCATTTTCTCGGTAATCATCTTGGCGATGGTAAGTCCAAGTCCCACGCCGGTCTTGAACATATCATCTTTCCAGAAAATATTGAAGACCTTATTAAGTCTGCGGCTCTCAATTCCGCAGCCTGTATCATCTACAGAAAGCCTGACGCTCTCATCGCTGATATTGTAATGCCACCCCAGCCAAACCGTACCCTTCTCCGTAAACTTGAAGGCATTCTTGATGTATTGCCCCATAACCGCCTGTACCCTTATTGGGTCGATAAGCGCAAATACATGGTCACGTCCCGGTTCGAATACGAAATCCAGGTTGGAGGGTTTCTTGTCGTACCACTCGTCAAAAATGCTTTTCATGAGAGGCGCGATCTCCGTCTCCACGGGATTGACATCGACCCTTCCGCTTTCAAACCGCGAGAACTGAAGGATATCCTCTATCATCTCCCCAAGCAATGCGGAATTCTCCCTTATAAGTTTCACTATCTCATCCCGTTCCTCTCCCTGTATCAGGCCGTCATCGGTACTGAGAAGTTGTGCGAATCCAAGTATCGCATTGAGCGGAGTGCGGATTTCATGGCTGATATTCATAAGGAAAGTCTCCTTGTTGGTAATCTCCTCGGCCACTAATGCCGCTTCGGTCATATACTCGTTATATACTACCGTATCATTGATGTCAATCACTATACCCGACAGGCATTCAAGCATTTCCAGGCGATGCTCCTCTGTTTTTGCCATATTCAAGTTGGGTCTGAACTGCCACCACCTGTAGCTCTTACCCTCATCTTTGGTCAGACGGAAATCCTTGGTCAATACAGGTTTGCCCGATGCCAGAGACGCCAGCAGTTCGGCAAAGGCATCAGAATCATCAGGATGCAGCATCGGCTCCAGTTCTATAAGGTCATCGGCAGAACTGATAATTATGCAATCGGCATTCTGGAGTGCCATATCAAGCATTATACGCTCATTGCCTATTTCATCCAGGGCATTCTGCAGCTCGGCATCCCTCTTGCGGAAAAGCATATGAAGTCCGGAATACAGCAAACCTATGAACAGCAGGATGTCAAACAATATCATCAATATGAATCTTACCGGATGCTGTACCCTCCATGGAGCCCTCACAATGATGAAATCGTTACAGAAATCGCCATATTTAAGATTCAGGAGTTCCATTGCCATCCAGGACATATAATAATTAGCCTGGTGTTCCTTAATAGGAAGGCTTCCCGCAGATTCTCCACGGAGTATCTGTGCCACATATGCAGCCTGATCCCTTGCGACCGTCTCATACGAAGCGAAGTATCCGCACAAGGCGCGTCTGGATCCGTCACCGAAACCGTCTCTCACAGCCGAGAACTGAGGTTTTAACGTCTTACTGAGAACCTGTTCATTGTCAATATCTCTCTTGACAGTAAGGAACGGAGTCATTGTAAGGCTGTTAAGAATCTTGACTCTGTGCCTTTGATAATCACCGTCACTGCGATAATCATTGAGTTCGGGAGAGGCATTGGAGAATACGTTTATGAATATGGAATCCTTATACTTCTCGGCCAACTGGTCAAGAGGCATATCCTTGATGTGATAATCCATATTATTAACGTACGGAGGCCTGTTCAACTCATTTCTCAGCCTTTCTCTGATACGGTTGTCATATTCAGTAGTATCGAGTTCGATGACAACCACGTTTGAATACATAGGCTGTCCGGGAACCGCGGTATAATGGGCCATGCGGACCGCAAGTTCAATATTACGCTGAATATTGAGCAGATCCGTGCAGACTGCGATATTGGTACTGCGTCTTATAAGGGACCAGTTCGGGCAACGCAGTCCTGCGGCAACCATAGGTATGCTGTCTACAGGCGGCAGCCATTTCCCGTATTCTCCGTTCAGATAGAGGCTGAGAGTCCTGTCATCAATGCAGCAAACCACATCCGGAATCCATTTATCATCATTGAGTCGTTTGAGTGAAGCCTCCAACGCCTCCGACTGGGCCATATCAAGATGTCCGGACGAATAGACATTCCTTATATCAGCCTTAATGCCGTTATCTTCAAGGGACTTGGAAAGCGTTTCCTCATAAATCCTGTAATTTCTGAAAACGGAATCATAGACAAACAGACAGAGGACATTATACTTCTTGTCATCATGACGCACACGATCATTCCTGTTCCCATTGAGGCAGCCCGCAAGCAGGAACGGCAGAATCATTATTATGACAAACAGCCTTTTCATCATAGCTATGCGTCGTTTTGAGTATTGTCAATCGGCAGACGGAACCAGAAACGGCTTCCCTGCCCCAGCTTACTGGTAAACCCATACTGGCCGTTCTGCTTCTCAATGATGGAGCAGCAGATGTCAAGTCCCAGTCCGGTACCTTTATAATTACCCTTGGCCATTCCGAAACGTTGACGTACAAGAACGCTATCCTCCTCGCTTATTCCGATTCCGGTATCCGATACAAACACCTCGATGCAATTCTCATTCCCCAGTACCATCCAACCTAATGTAACAGAGCCCTGAAGGGTGTATTTGAATGCATTACTCAGGAAATTGTTGATGACCTGACTAGTTCGTATCGGGTCGGCCATTATCATCACATCATCGCCCTGATAAGGCTCATACCTGAACTTAAGGTGAGAAGGACACAGAATCCTGTTGGTATGGTAACTGTCATTCACAAGTTTTGCGGTGCTTATCCTGCGTATCTTGAAAGACATCGAGTCTGTACTGTCGGAGGGTTTCCGGACAGCCTCATCGATGAGGTCAAGCAATTGGTCGGTGTTATCCTGGATAAGCGAAGCGAAAAGAGCCCTGTCCTCCTGACTGCAGCCTTCGGCCAGCAACTGGGCGAATCCCGAAATGGCGTTGAGCGGAGTACGGATATCGTGGGTTATGTTTGCTATGAAATTCTCTTTTGAAATAACCTCCTCGGCCCTTATGGCAGACTCCTGCAGATTCTTTTCAAATTCAACTATCTTATCCACGCTGATAACGAATCCTATTATCATATCCCCCGTCTCATTCTTACGGAACGATACCTCCCACCAATGCCAGGTGCCGTTGAGCATCTTGGCACGGACACGGACTTTTGCCTTCTCGGATTCCGCCGGAACCACGCCTGAACAGATATCGAACGAACCGTAACTCTCGGGGGCCACATATTCATTGCGATACTCGTTCAATTCCCATTCATGTGAAAGTGATACGCTTTGCGAACTGTGAAGGAATGCTATCCTGCCGTTTTGGACGCGATAGAACATTGAATCGCTCCCCTCAAGAACCAGAAGGCGCCGCTGTGTCTCCTGTTTGAGCAGCGCAAGGGCATTCTCTCTCTGACTGTTGCGTTTACGGAACCTTGCTCCGGTCAGATGGGATATCAAAAGAGCCAGCAGGATGACTCCCAGAGAGACCAATGAAATGAAGAGGACCTTATGGGAAACCACAAAAGGAACATTCACAATTATGAACTGCTCGTTATAATCGTTGTAATTGAGAGGCGGATCCATCTGGCTCATAGCATCCCAATCCATGTAGTAATCTTTCCTGTGCGTCTCTATCGGAATAGTCCGGGGATGATCCCCTCTGAGAATCCTGACCGCCGAATAAACCTGGTCCGATATCTGGGTTTCCACTCCGGTGAAATAGCCGCAAAGGAATCTGGGGCGTTCATATTCATTCTCACCATCACCTATTTTATTATTATCCAGCAGGTTGCTGAAACTGCCGAACTGCTCACGGATGCAAGTAACCTGAGGAATACGCGTCAGATCTATCAGGCTGTTGCTGAAAAGGTCATATTTTACCTGAATATGTCCCTGACGGCCCTCAAAGGTATAAGATTTGCCGATATCGGAATTCCTCAGGCCCTCCTCATTGCCGTACGTATCATCATCCATTTCCATGGGGCGGTTCTTTTCAGGGTCAGCCATACAGACAAAGCTGACAATGACCTTGTCCCTGTATGCGGCAGAAGAGAGATCCAGATAACTGATATGGAAATCGGAGTTATTGATAAAGAAGGCAGTATCCGATATATTCTCATATAACCGCTCACGCAGTTCATCCTGATAGTCACCGTAATCCAGTTCCACTATAGGATTTCCGGGATAATTGAGATTCCTGTAGAGATTACAGTTGGCTGCCAGGTCAACAGGATCACGCCATCCTGTAAGCAGCGGATGATCCTGATGACGGAAAGTGGACGCTGACACTCCTGCAAACACAGACGGAACGGTTTTGAAAAGGATATCCTCTTTATTAAGTATGTAATGGAAAGCCAGGTCATCATTTACAAGAAGTATATCAGGCTTATAACTCATTACCGTATCGACAAAGCAATCCACACCCTGGTCATTGACAAACGGGGCCTCCTTATGTATCAGGTCCAGATAGATATGATGGGTGCGGGCATTCATTCCATGGTGTTTGAAACGCTGATCCATGTAACTGCGGAAGTATCGGCCCTCCTGCCCCATGTCATTATAGGAATGGATTACGACGACACTGTACCCGCCATCGTTCGGGATACCCCTCCCCACATCACATGACAAAAGTGAGAAGGCAGAATATATGAGTGCAACAACAATGCCGATATACCTGCCAATGCGGATATAGTCCTTTTTTAAACTATTAAAAATCATCAGGGTCTGACTTTATCGCAAACTTAACGTTTTTTTTGGACAAGTATCAACAAAAATGGTCCATTTGTCAGATTAAAACGCGACATTTGTAGAAAAGAAAGGCTATTCTTGAGGCATGAAAGTAATATGTGACTCCCATATTCCTTTTATAAAAGGGGTTCTTGAGCCATACTGTGATGTTGCGTATGTTCCCGGGCAGGATATCGGTCCGGAAACGGTGCGTGATGCCGACGCTCTTATAATAAGAACCAGGACCAGATGCGACAGATTGCTTCTGGACGGTTCCAAAGTGCGTTTCATTGCCACTGCGACCATAGGCTATGACCACATCGACACCCGCTGGTGTGAATCACACGGTATCAGTTGGACCAATGCGCCCGGATGCAATTCCCGTTCAGTTGAGCAGTATATGGGTTCACTTCTTGCAACGATGTCTCAGCGTCTGGGGTTTGAGTGCCGTGAAAAGACCTTGGGAGTAATAGGAGTAGGCAATGTGGGAAGCAAGGTGGCACGTCTGGCTGCGCTTATGGGGTTCAACGTGGTATTGTGTGACCCGCCCCGCGCAATAAAGGAAGGCAACGCCGGATTCTTAACCCTGGATGAACTCATAGAGCGCAGTGACATTATTACATGTCATGTTCCGCTCAATTATGAAGGACGGGACGCCACATACCACCTTATTGACAAGGAAAAGCTGAATGCCATGAACGGCAGTCAGATACTCATAAATACGTCACGGGGAGAAGTGGTTGACTCTACCGCTCTTAAAAAAGCCTTGAGAGACAAGACCCTCGGAGCCGCAGCACTGGACGTTTGGGAAAACGAGCCCGGCATAGACCAGGAACTGATGGACCTTCTGTTTTGCGCCACACCCCATATTGCAGGCTATTCGACCGACGGGAAAGCCACCGGTACCACCATGTGCGTACAGGCATTGGGTGATTTCTTTGAACTCCCCTGCCGCGAATGGGAAGTCACAGAACTGCCGTCTCCTCCGCAGACTTTGGAATTCGGCATTGACACACAGGGGTTAAAACCGCAGGAGGTCCTTGCAAAGGCCATACTTCACACATATGACATAATGCAGGATGATGCCAGTCTGAGAGATAATCCGGCTGCTTTCGAGACACTTCGCTCCGGCTATCATATAAGAAGGGAGTTCACGGCCTTTACCGTGAAACCGCTTAATGACGACACCGGAAGGGCTTCGGCATTCTTAAGGGAAGCAGGTTTCAATATTTCTGAATAGTCATTACAAAAAAATACAATTAATATGAAGACATTGGGAAAATACTCCTTCGGAATAGGAGACAGGTTTTCACATGAAGGAAAGGCACAGTTGTCAGCACTCATAGAAGGCGCCGGCAAGTTCCCGTTTGAGTTCGTACCCGTATGGAACAAGTCAAACCGCGAACATCAGATAATCGGCACGGAGCCTTCAGACACACGTCGGGAGGCCGATGAGGCAGTCAAGGCCTTAGGTTACGGAAAGTCCTATTTCGTAGATGCCGACCACATCAACATGAGCAACGTGGACCGTTTTGTAGACTCATCGGATTTCTTTACAATTGATGTAGCCGACTATATAGGTAAACCTGCCGATGCTACTTCAACAACAGAGTTTGTCAGGAACAACATGAAATATTCCGGAACACTCCGGATACCGGGCATAGAAGAACCTTTCAGCGTTGACCGCAATCTGCTTGAGATTCTTGCCGGAAAGTACCTGTTCGCCGCACAGGAGGCCGGCCGAATATACCGTCACATTGCAGACCGCAAAGGTGCCGACAACTTTGTAACGGAAGTATCGATGGATGAGGTGGATGCGCCCCAGACCCCGATAGAGATTTTCTTTATCCTGAGTGCCCTGGCCCAGGAGGGAATACCCGCCCAGACCATAGCCCCCAAGTTTACCGGCCGTTTCAACAAAGGCGTGGAATATGTAGGAGATACAGCCCAGTTTGAGAAGGAATTCCGCGAGGACCTGCTGGTAATAGATTATGCAGTAAAGGAATTCGGTCTGCCCCAGGGGCTTAAGTTGAGCATTCACTCAGGCAGTGACAAATTCTCAATCTATCCCATCATGGGCCGCCTTATCCGCCAGTATGACAAGGGAATACACATAAAGACCGCAGGCACCACATGGCTTGAGGAGAACATTGGCCTGGCACTGGCCGATGCAAAGGCGCTCGAACTGGCCAAGAAGATAGCGATTTCGGCCCTGGGTCGTATGGAGGAACTGTGTATCCCCTACGCCACCGTCATCGATATAAACCCGGCCAATCTGCCCACTGCAGAACAAATTGCATCCTGGAGCGGAGAACAGTATGCACGCGCCCTGAGACACAATCAGCAGGATCCGCTCTACAATCCTGATTTCCGCCAGCTCGTTCATGTAAGTTACAAGATAGCGGCCGAACTGGCATCCGAATTCTACGCTGACCTTGAGCGCAATGCCGATGTGGTGGCGCAGCAAGTGAAAGAGAACATACTGGACAGACATATAGCACGCCTGTTCTGAACAAACCGTTATTAACCTGATTACAAACAAAACCGATATGACAAAACCATTCATCCACGAGAATTTCCTGCTCCAGACAAAAACCGCAGAGCATCTGTTTCACGATCACGCAAAGAAACTCCCCATCATTGACTACCACTGTCATCTCAACCCGCAGGAGATAGCCGAGGACCACAAATTCCGTTCCATCACGGAGTTATGGTTGGGTGGAGACCATTACAAATGGCGTGCCCTGCGCACTAACGGAGTGCCCGAAAAGTACATAACCGGTGATGCATCGGACTGGGACAAATTCCAGAAATGGGCCGAGACCATGCCATACTGCATGCGCAACCCGCTTTATCATTGGACACATCTGGAACTCAAGACCTGTTTCGGCATTGACAAGGTTCTCAATCCCAAGACCGCAAAGGAAATCTATGACGAGTGCAATGAGAAACTGGCCAGTCCCGAGTTCAGCGCACGTAACCTGATGCTGCACTACAACGTGGAGGCCGTATGCACCACTGACGATCCTATAGACTCTCTGGAGTACCACAAGCAGGTTCGTGAAAGCGGATTCAAGGTGAAGGTGCTCCCTACATGGCGTCCGGATATGGCAATGACTGTGGAGAATCCGGCAGCTTACCGGGAGTATATAGATAAACTGGCCAAAGTAAGCGGAGTTGGCATCAACTGTTTTGATGATATCGTAAAAGCACTTCTGGTACGCCACAAATACTTTGAGCAGATGGGATGCCGCCTGAGCGACCACGGCATGGAGGAATTCTACGCCGATGACTTTACGAGCGCCGAGTTGGATGCCATATTCAGCAAAGTATACGGAGGCTCCGAACTGACAGAAACAGAAATCCGCAAGTTCAAGAGCGCCATGCTGATAGAATTCGGCAAGATGGATGCTGATACCGGCTGGACCCAGCAGTTCCACTACGGCGTAATCCGCAACCAGAACTCCAAGATGTTCAAACTTATCGGCAAGGATACAGGATTTGATTCCATGTCTCAGGTCATGACCGCAAAAGCCATGAACCGTTATCTGGACAGGCTCAACAGCATGGACAAACTCACCAAGACGATAATATACAATCTCAACCCGTCCGATTTTGAAATGGTTGGAACTACAATAGGTAACTTCCAGGACGGCAGTGTACCCGGTAAGATACAACTGGGCGCCGGTTGGTGGTTCCTGGACCAGAAGAACGGAATGGAGCAGCAGATGCAGGTTCTGAGTATGCTGGGGCTGCTTTCACGCTTTGTAGGAATGCTTACCGACAGCCGCTCGTTCGTATCATACGCACGTCATGAGTATTTCCGCAGAATACTGTGCAATCTTATAGGAAAAGACGTTGAAAACGGAGAGATTCCCATGAGTGAGATGGATCGCATTGAGCAGATGGTAGAGGACATATCCTACTACAATGCCAAAAATTTCTTCTATTTCTAATTTAACTTTTCTTATATAGTTTTATATTTGTAGAAATATCCTAATTATTTCTATTTTGCTATATGAGAACCAATAAATTGAAAACCCTTTTCCTGACCGTGCTGGCAATCGGCACATTTTTCCTCTCCGGTTGCTGGGATGAGACCCATCCCGGCACGTATTACACATTCCAGGGTAAGACTGTTGCATCTGACCTGACCGGGAACCCCGACTACAGTGATTTTGTCAGGGTTCTGGAGAGAACCGGTCTGTTGCGTGACCTTTCAACATACGGTCACTACACATGCTTTGCCCCCAACAATGCCGCTATGGAAAAGTTTCTTCGTGAAAGAGAAACGATAGCCAGGGCCGTTGCCAGGGCTGAAGGCAAAAGTGATGATATAACATACACCACTGTTGACGACCTGCCCATAGAGGATTGTGACACTCTGGCATGGACACACCTGCTGGATGTAACATGCTTTATCGGAGACCTGGTCCCCGGACTTCTGCCTAAAGTAAATCTGAATGACCGATATCTCATCCTCACTCTGGATTCAACCCGCAGGGAACAGTTGGGAGATTCGGTCGTTGCTCTCCAGAGACGTCTTAACAACGCCATCGTAACATTCAAAGATGACTCTTGCGAGAACGGCGTGGTACATTACATAGACCGCTGCATAGATTTCTCCGGAGACTACGTATATGATCTGGTAGACAATGATCCTAAAACCAAGCTGTTCAGCGAAGCGCTCAAACTCTGCAGGCTTCATCCCGTTCTGAGCGAGTACTACGACCTCAATTACAAGATAGGTTACGACTCTGTATATAAAGGAGTTCCCCTTGTATCGGCCAGCAACAATTACACGGTGTTCTATTGGGAAAAGAGAAAGACCAATTTCACGCTGTTGGTTCCGACGGATTCCATATTCAACCGGAACGGCATTTCCAATATCCCGGAGATGTTTGATTTCGCCAATGATGTATACAACAAAGACAGGACGCTGAGCGACTCCATACTCGCAAATTATGCAAGTCCGCAGAACCCGCTTAACAAGCTTATATCATACCACATACTGCCGTTCCTGATGGACCTTTCAAGAATCAACGGACGCAGTGACATCATTAAGACATACAACAACAAGATTACAGATCCGGAGGACTATTTTGAGCCTCTGCTGTCAAAGAGTCTGATGAGAATATCCACCTCATACAAGAACAACCTGATAGGTTTCACATATATAAACCGTCGCGACAATGAAGGTAACGGTACCGTAGGATTCAAGGGAGGCAAAGTTCCGGGAGTAAGAATCTTACCGGTTGAGGAAATGAAGGTTGAGAAGAATCTGGCACTAAACGGCGTATACCACTACATTGACGGAATACTGGTATATGATTCCAAGGTTCGTGAGGATATACTTGACCGCCGTATCAGAATTGACTGTACTACCCTTTCACCGGACTTCATCACATCGGGTGCTCGCCAGTTTGATGCCAGCAATACCGGAGTAAGCAAGTACGGAAGCGGTTTCAAGGATCCCAAGAACTTTGTATCATACCACGCAGACTACACGTTGTCCGTACGCGCCCCGAACACATCGAGCAGTTACGCTTATGAAGGTGACGGTATTGATATCGAGGGCAGATTCGATATGTATGTAAAACTTCCGCCCGTACCGCATGACGGAACCTGGCAGCTCAGACTTTCATTCCGTTCCAACAGACTCTGCGGTATCGTACAGAACTATATAGCAGCCCTTCCTGCAGGAAAAGAGGTTGACCGTACCGACTGGAAGCCTCTGGGACTCCCCGTAGACCTGAGAGTTGACCTGGAAGATCCTTCTGTAGGCTGGATAGAGGATGGCGACCTGATGAATGACGGAGGCGTCGCAGCCGTTGAGGCATTGGACAAGTCCATGAAGAACCGCGGTTGGCTGAAGGGATCCGATGCACAGAAGACCGCAACGGACGTAATTCACCGCGACGTGAACACCATGGGTCGTCTGGTTCTTGCTACGGAGTACATGACAAGCAACACGGATTATTATATCCGTATCAAGCAGCTCCTTGATGACGACAAGGCTGAGTTCCTGTTTGATTACATTGAATTGGTACCAAAGTCTGTCTATGACATGGCCGAGGACAAGCACTGATTCATAGTATATTATAAGGATGGTTCCGGTATGAAAATGCCGGAGCTGTTTTTTTATAAAAAAAGTGCCGTTTTAGTTTTGCAGTACCGACAAAAAGGAGTACCTTTGCATCGCTTTACAAGAAAGCTGTGATGCGCGATTAGCTCAGTTGGTAGAGCAATTGACTCTTAATCAATGGGTCCAGGGTTCGAATCCCTGATCGCGTACAAAAAAAGGAGGTCTTTTCGACCTCCTTTTTTGTTACCATAGATTCGTGTTCCTATTCAAAAATATACAGTTCACTGGGGGTAGTGCGTTTCAGAGCA
Organism: Bacteroidaceae bacterium; assembly: GCA_045534955.1. Lineage (GTDB taxonomy): Bacteria > Bacteroidota > Bacteroidia > Bacteroidales > Bacteroidaceae > Colenecus. Next base: position 34,301 of record JAZSKR010000016.1, on the reverse strand, counting down.
CAGAGTTGGACATCTTTGCCAGGGATAATACCTACTCCACGAAGTTCAAATTCAACGGTTTTATAGGCTATTTCAGGGTGGTTGTTTTCTCCGCTCAGGTGGCAGAGCCAGATATTCTTGAGGTCGGGGTGGATATTCTGAGCCAGGAACTTGGCAGTGGTTTTATTACTGAGATGCCCCTGAGGACTTGTAATGCGGTCCTTAAGGAACTGGGGATAGTTTCCCATCCGCAGCATATCCTCGTCATAGTTAGCCTCCATAATCAGATAGTTAGCCTGCAAAATATACTTTGAGGCCGTCTCCGTGATATGACCAAGGTCGGTAACAAAGCAGAACACTTTACCGTCAACCTCAACCCTATAACCCACATTATCCGTTCCGTCATGAGGAACCTCAAAGGGAGTTATGGTAAACTCATTGAAACTGAACGGCGCCTCCTTTTCCACATAACGCACGCAACTTGACAGTTTCTCTGTCATGCAGTAGTTATTGTTGATACCCTCATGGGTCTCTCGGGTTGCATACACCGGGATGGCACATTTCTCTCCCAGATTACCCAAAGCCTTGATATGGTCAGCGTGATCATGAGTCACAAATACTGCCATGATTCTCTCAAACGGGATACCCACATCCTTGAGATATCCCTTGATCTGTTTTACCGGTATGCCGGCATCAATCAGGATTGCATGTTCGTCTGTGCCAAGATAGTAGCAGTTGCCGCTGCTTCCACTTGACAAACTCATAAAGTAGATTTTCATTTTTATGTTGTCTTATTATCTTCTTCATAATCAGTGTGTTTTGATGGTCAGAACGGATAACCCACCGCCAGGTGGAATGCAAAATCCCTGCTTAACACAGGATGTACGAGAGGCAGTTTGCGATACATGGTACGTCCGGAAGGATTATAAGCCTTCATACCTCCGTCAAGCCTCAGTACAAGGAAACCGAAATCAAATCTGAGTCCGAATCCGTATGATACGGCAATCTGTTTGTAGAAAGAGTCAAACTCAAACAGGCCGCCCGGCTGCTCTGTGTACTCACGGATTGTCCATATATTACCGGCATCTATGAATGCCGCGCCGTTGATCTTCCAGAACAGCTTGGAACGGTATTCAAGACTTGCTCCAAGTTTTATATCACCGGACTGCTTTATATAATCAATCGTCTTGTCATTACCTCTGTATGTGCCGGGGCCTAACTCACGGACAGCCCATCCGCGTACGCTGTTGGCACCGCCCGCAAAGTATCTCTTCTCAAACGGCAGACTGGTGGAATTGCCGTAAGGAATTGCTATACCCCACTCCGCATGCGCCACCAGATTATTCATGCGGTCAAGCCGCCAATTGGCAGTAAATGAGAAATCCTGCTTGGCATACTGGGCGAACGCCACGCCGAACACCTTGTACTGTCCGCCGTCATTCTGCTCAAAGCCCAACGGTTTGGACAACAGGCTGAACATATTGCCCGATGTCTCAACCCCCACACGCACAGAATACTGGAAAGGATTTACAGAATGTATCCTGGCATTGGAGTAATAAAACGTATAACCTATCTTGGTTATGAGCAGGTCCTCATAATTGTATTTCAGGATTGATCTGGCAGAGAATACCTGATCCAGATATTCGGATCTGAAATAGTCCGATATCCAAGGTACCACCAGATAGTTCAGATCCAACACATCAAACTGATGGGCTTTCTGCCATGTATCTCCCCAGCGGTAACTCCAACCGGCCGAGAAGATGGTTTTCTGGAACTCCGGACGACGCTGTGCGTTTACCTTGAAACTGAAACGTGACGTAGCCTGACTGCGACGCTGCTGCTCCTGAGAGAGGAACGGCATAAGGAATTCCGGGAAATCCAGATTCGCCTCCAAGCCGTATTCCAGATAAGTATCGCCGGTATAACCCGGAAGGTTCGATATGGACTCATAAGCGCCGCGCAGTTTAATGGTAAACTGCTCTGATCCGCGGAACAGGTTTCGGTCCGTAAATGACATGGACACGGCTGCTCCGAGATCACCAGCTGTATTGGTTCCTTCAACCTCAAATGACACCGAATGTTTTGGCAGGCTCATAAGCAGCACATCGGCACGGAGGAGATTGTCACTCTCCGGGATTTCACTGAAACTTATGTTGGTATAGCGGAGCATTCCCAGACGCGAAAGGGATGAATATGTCTTGGATATGGAATCCGAGTTATATGTCATTCCCTCTCTTAGGAAAGAATGGATATCCACTATCTTGGGACGCAGCATCGGCTTACGGCTGTTACCCGGATACATGAGCGTAAAACCGTTGTAGCTCTCAACGGAACTTGCCACCGACGGATCCGGCAGATTACCGTTCTTATCGGACAGGACATAGTTTATGGATGATATCGTAAACTGCCTGTGGGCATGAACCGTTCCGTCATCATCTGTACTTTCGGCCGCCACAATCATTCTTAATCCAACCTTGTCGCTCCCCTTGGCCGTATCGGCTACGAATGATACGTAATCCCTGTTGAACCTGAAATAACCGTACCTGTGAACCAGATCCACTATACGGTTACGTTCATCGTCCAGGACTGAGGCATCCAGATTGATTCCGGGCACCAGCAGGGTCTCTTTTTTATGTTTATCCAGTATGTCTTTTATAGCATCGTCCTGAACGGTTACCCTCACGCTGTCCACCACAAACATCTTACCGGGGTGGAGTTGGTACTGAACGGTGGTCTTGGGCCGGCGGTTTTTCCTGGACGAATATGTCACCTGGGCATTGAGATAACCTGAATTCATGAGAGAACGTCTCATATCGGCACATGTGGCCTCGGAAAGCAGGTGGTCATAGATGACAGGAGCCTCGCCCGATTTGGTTCCTGTAAGAGAGTAGAACCTGAGTGGGAAACGGAACAGTCCGAACCATTTTGTATTTGGTGCCTGATATGACAGGTTCTTGTATTTGGAAAGGTCCGAGACACCCTTCTCATCGGTGGTAACCTCTATCTTGTTGAGCAGATAATGACCCTCAGGGACATATTTGTACACAGAGCAGGATGCCAACCACAAGACTGCGGTCAGCGACAATGCCATATGGATTATTCTCCTGCTCATATACAGTACCACTTAAATTAGGCAAATTTACAGAAAGTACATCTGCTTTCAAAGAGCAGACTTGAAAAATAACTATCTTTACGGCGGTCTAAAAAACAGAGATGCTCAGCAAAAATGACATAAAGAACATCAAGAGTCTGGAACATAAGAAGTTCCGTGACGAGAAAGGACTTTTTGTTGCCGAAGGTCATAAACTTGTAGGTGAACTGCTGGGCGTATTCGACTGCATTCTTCTGGCCGCAACCGATGAATGGTTGGGCAGCCGCAGGAGTATTCCGGCACAGCGTGTGGAACAGGTAACCCCCGATGAACTCAAACGCGCCAGCCTGCTGCGTTCACCCCAGGATGTAATAGCCGTTTTCTGTATGCCACGGGAGAGCCGCTCCATGAAAGATGCCGCAGGCAGTGATCTTGTCCTGGCATTGGACGACGTACAGGACCCCGGCAATATGGGAACAATAATAAGGATAGCCGATTGGTTCGGCATAAAGGACATTTTCTGCTCCAAAGGTTCTGCCGATGTCTTTAACCCCAAGGCTGTGCAAGCCACAATGGGTGCCATCTCGAGAGTTAAGATCCACTATGTCGACCTATTGGAAGAGATTACGGCACTGCCCGCATCTGTACCCGTTTACGGCACTTATCTTGAAGGTCAGATTATTTATGACACCGAATTGTCAGCCAACGGCGTAATAATAATGGGAAATGAAGGGAAAGGAATAAGCAGAGAGGTGGGAAAAACCGTCAACCGTAAGCTCTACATCCCCAACTGGCCGGCAGGCGCAGCCACATCAGAGTCACTCAATGTTGCTGTTGCCACTGCAATAGTCTGCTCTGAATTCAGAAGAAGATTAATCCGCGGCTGAAACCTTGACCGTATCGGAAAGCGTTTTCCTGTGATAACGCATAAGATCCATATCAGACAGCATAAGAATGCTGTTCCGGTTATCGGCCGAATCCAGATAATTTATTGAACCGCTGATACTTGAGAAATCCTTGTCGGCGTCCAGTACAATGGAGAGCATGACACTTCCGTTTGTGCGCAGTATGGTATCGGACGTTGAAACGCTATCGGCATAATAGGCTGACAGCGACATGTATGAATAGCGCGACTGACAGGTGTCTTCAGATACAAAAGTACCCGTCAGGTCCAAGCATATGGTGTCTCCTTTATGGAAAGTGGTGTCGCGGTTTATCTTGTACGTCAGTTTATTCATGTAAACCGATGTATTGAGCAGAGCGGTGGAGGCCAGATACCAGAGGTTTACGCTGTCGCCCGACTGGATCTCAAATGCTTTTTTCTCTATCTGAGCCAGAGACCTGGTGGCAGTTTTATACTCGTCATCCAACCTGTTTGAAAGACGCTTGTAAATCTTGGCCAGTTCTTTGGGATTACGGGTGTACCATACAAGGGAGCGGTTGAATTCTTCGGGCGTGATGCCGTTCTTCTGATATGCCCAGTCCGTGTATGCCTTTGAACTGTATTTATCCTCCTTGGGTAGTTCCTGACCGATAGCCTGCGCCAGATGATAATCATAAAGGAACTGTTCCATCTTTCTGGGAGCAAGGACATCATCCGGACGGTTCAGACGACAGCCTGAAAGTACCGGCAACAGTATGGCCAGCAACAGCAGATCAATTCTCCTCATCGGGATTTTTGTATTGAAGTCCCATATTCACCAACCTGGTGTAAAACAGCAGGAGTGTTATCACACCGCATGTGATGCAGGAATCGGCGAAATTGAATACCGGTCCGAAGAATATGTCGCCTCCTACAAGAGGCATCCATTCCGGCCATGTCCATAGCGGAAAATAGAACATATCCACCACTTTACCGTACAGGAACGGCGCATAGCCGTCTCCTATTGCAGTCATCACAGCTTTATTGAAAGGTGTGCTCTCTGTAAAAATCAGCCCGTAGAACATACAGTCCAGCAGGTTGCCTATCGCACCGGCTATCACGAACGACACAGTTACTATGTAGCCTGTGGGGAAGCCCCTGTTTATGATTTTTATCAGGTACCAGGTAAAGAAACCTATGGCACCGATGCGGAACAGAGACAGGAACAGTTTGCCAATTATCTCCATTCCAAAGGCCATACCGTTGTTCTCAACAAATAGTATCTTGAACCACGGCGTGACGTCAATACTTTCGCCAAGAGACATGCCGGTTTTGACCAGGATCTTGATTATCTGATCAATAACCAGTACAGAAAGGATTATTATCAGCGAAATAAGTCCCTGACGGGAAGTCTTGCTGCTCTCCGGCTGAAAGTTATCCATGACGGGAATCAATGTTTGTTCTGCTTGGCCTCAATGCAAAGTGTAGCGTGAGGTACGGCGCGAAGGCGCTCCTTGGGTATGAGCTTGCCTGTCTCGCGGCAGATACCGTATGTCTTGTTCTCAATTCGTACAAGTGCAGCCTGAAGTGACTGGATGAACTTCATCTGACGCTGGGCCAGACGTGTGGTCTCCTCCTTTGAAAGAGTGTTGGCTCCCTCCTCAAGGACTTTGTAAGTGGGAGATGTGTCATCAGTACTGTTGTTGTCGGCATTCATAAGAGAGGCCTTGAGTGCATCATAGTCCCTCTGTGCAACTTCAAGTTTTTCATTGATAATCTGACGGAACTCCTCTAGTTCCTCATCAGAATAGCGGTTCTTCTCTGCCATAGCGGGGATTTTTAATTGGTTGTTAAGGTTTATATTTTCTCTATTTGAACTTTCAGTGTGTACTCATCGAACGATACATCCTCAAACTTGTCAAGTGAGGGAACGATCTCGATTGAATCGGCCAGAACCTGACTCTTTATCCACTCCTCATATTCGCGTACGGCGGCATCGGTCTGCTCATTGGACTCCAGGCGCACCTTGATGCGGTCGGTAATCTCAAGACCTGTCAGTTTACGTACATCCTGGATACGTTTCTTGAGCTCACGGGCTATACCCTCACGCTTGAGTTCATCGGTCAGCTGGATATCAAGGGCTACGGTAAGTGTACCCTCATTTGCTACCACCCAGCCCGGGATATCCTCGCTGAAGATCTCGACCTCGGTGGTATCCACAGTGGCGGGAGTGCCGTTGATATCGAATGTGAAGCTGCCCTCCTGCTCAAGTTTGGCCACATCCTCCTGGCTCATGTTCTGGACAGCTGCGGCAACGCCCTTCATAAGCGGGCCGAACTTCTTGCCCAGGATCTTGAAGTTGCACTTTACCTTCTTGACCAGAACGCTTGTGGCGCCCTCCACGAACTCAACCTCCTTTACGTTGACTTCATCGCGGATAAGTTCCTTGACGGGCTCCAGATGTGAGCGGAGTTCGGCGGTAACGGGAATAAGTATCTTCTGCAACGGCTTGCGCACGTTGATCTTTACATCATCACGCTTGCGGAGTGCCAGCACCATGGATGTGAGTTTCTGTGCAAGTTCCATACGGGTCTCAAGTTCCTTGTCAACCAGGGCGTCGTTGCACTTGGGATACTCGGCCAGATGAACTGATACAGGAGCGTTTGCACAAACGGCGGTCAGGTCACGGAACAGACGGTCTGCATAGAACGGAGCTATGGGTGACATCAGACGGGCCACTGTCTCCAGGCATGTGTAAAGAGTCTGATAAGCAGCCAGTTTGTCAGCGCTCATGCTGCTGCCCCAGTAACGGTCACGGGTAAGGTGAACGTACCAGTTGGACAGGTAGTCGTTGACAAAGTTGGTAATCAGACGGCCTGCACGTGTAGGCTCGTAGTCGTCAAGGCTCTCGCGGACATCCTTGGTAAGAGAGTTGAGCTCACTCAGTATCCAGCGGTCCATAACGGGACGCTCTGCTACGGCAATCTGGGCGGCTGAATTGTCAAAACCGTCCACATTTGCATACTGTGCAAAGAACTTGTATGTGTTATGCAGTGTGCCGAAGAACTTGCGGGTTACATCCTTAACACCCTCCTCATCGAACTTGAGGTTATCCCAAGGCTGGGCGTTGGTTATCATGTACCAGCGCAGGGCATCGCTGCCGAACTTTTCAATCTCCTCAAACGGATCAACCGCATTGCCAAGACGCTTGGACATCTTGTTGCCGTTCTTGTCAAGCACAAGACCGTTTGATATTACAGTCTTGAACGATACGCCGTTCTTGACCATTGTTGCAATGGCATGCAGCGTATAGAACCAACCGCGTGTCTGGTCAACACCCTCGGCTATGAAATCGGCCGGGAATACGGTACCGTTGTCTATGAGTTCCTTATTCTCGAACGGATAGTGCATCTGGGCGAACGGCATGGCGCCGCTGTCAAACCAGACGTCAATCAGATCAAGCTCACGCTTCATGGGACGGCCTGCCTCAGATACCAGGATGATGTCATCCACGTACGGACGGTGCAGGTCAATCTTATCGTAATTCTCCTGTGTATAAACACCGGGCTGGAATCCTTTCTCCTTGAACGGGTTGGATTTCATCACGCCGGCCTTTACAGACTTCTCAATCTCATTGTAAAGTTCCTCAACTGAGCCGATGCACAGCTCATCGCCCTCATCATTGCGCCAGATGGGCAGCGGAGTACCCCAGTAGCGGCTGCGGCTCAGGTTCCAGTCATTCAGGTTCTCAAGCCACTTTCCGAAACGGCCTGTACCGGTTGACTCGGGTTTCCACTTGATGGTGTTGTTGAGTTCTATCATCCTGTCACGGGCGGCCGATGCCTTGATGAACCAGCTGTCCAGAGGATAGTAGAGCACGGGCTTGTCGGTACGCCAGCAGTGCGGATAGTTGTGAACGTGCTTTTCAATCTTGAATGCTGTGCCCTCCTGCTTCATGCGGATGCACAGATATACGTTCAGATCCTCGGCCTTGGATGCGGCAGCCTCGTCATACTTGCCGCCCTCGTTGAACTTGGGATCATATGCGTTCTTTACGTAAGCGCCCTGATACTCCTTGTAGAGTTCTGCATCAACGCAGTTCTTTACGAAGTCGGGATCCAACTCATCCATGAGCCAGTACTTACCGGTAAAGTCAACCATGGGACGGGTCTCCATCTTGCGGTTGATCATGAAGAGTGAAGGTATGCCTGCGGCCTTGGCCACGAATGCGTCATCGGCGCCGAAAGTGGGTGCTATGTGTACTATACCGGTACCGTCCTCAGTAGTTACGTAGTCACCTGGGATTACGCGGAAACCTGCATCGGATGTCTGAATTGAACCGTCATCAGCCTTGAATACGGGCTTAACCCAAGGGAAGAGTTGCTTGTAGTGCATGCCCACCAGGTCTGCGCCCTTGTACTCTGCAACAATCTGATAAGGAATAACCTTGTCACCCTGCTTGTAGGAGTCAAGTGCCAGTTCTACTCCCTTGGGATCCAGATATGCGGAGAGACGCTCCTTGGCCATCACTGCGGTGACAGGAGCTCCAGTATAAGGGTTATAAGTACGAACAGCCACATAATCAATCTTGTTACCTACGCAGAGTGCGGTGTTTGAAGGCAGAGTCCACGGGGTTGTGGTCCAAGCCAGGAAGACGGGTGTGCCCCAGCCTGTCATCTCGGGTTTGGGATCAGTCATCGTGAACTGAGCGGTCACGGTGGTGTCCTTAACGTCACGATAGCAGCCGGGCTGGTTAAGTTCATGGCTTGAAAGGCCTGTACCTGCTGCGGGTGAATAAGGCTGGATGGTATATCCTTTATAAAGATAGCCCTTGCCGTAGAGTTGCTTGAGCAGCCACCAGAGGGTCTCTATATAACGATTGTCATATGTGATGTAGGGATTGTCAAGGTCTACCCAGTAACCTATCTTCTGAGTCAGGTCACTCCAGTGAGCCTTGTACTTCATAACCTCGGTACGGCAGTTCATGTTATAGTCATCGACCGATATCTTCTTGCCTATATCCTCCTTGGTTATTCCCAGTTTCTTCTCTACTCCAAGTTCAACCGGCAGTCCGTGGGTATCCCAACCGGCCTTACGGTTAACCTGATAGCCGCACATGGTCTTGTAGCGACAGAATGTGTCCTTTATGGTACGGGCCATGACATGGTGGATACCGGGCATTCCGTTAGCCGAGGGAGGACCCTCATAGAATACGAATGAAGGACATCCTTCACGCTCCTTTATGCTACGGGCGAAAAGATTCTCCTTCTGCCAGTCTTCCAACACATCTTTGTTTACCTGTGACAGGTCAAGCTGTCCACGCTCAGCAAACTTCTTCATCACAACTATCTGATATATAAGGATTTACATTAATATTGCGGACACCTTGCCCGTAATTTGCCGCAAATTTACTCATTTTATTATTAAGTTTGAAGATGGTAGACATCATTTTTAGTAACTTCGCGGTCTGAAACAGATTCCAGACCAAATGAACATTGCAATAGTCAAGTACAATGCCGGAAACATCCGTTCGGTAATAGGTGCTCTCAACAGGCTTGGCATCAACCCTGTTCTGACTGATAATGAAGAACTTCTGCGTAGTGCCGACAGAGTGATATTCCCCGGTGTGGGCGAAGCCAGCACCACGATGGAATACCTTCACGCTCATGGGCTGGACCGCATAATCAAGGAACTCAAGCAACCCGTTCTGGGTATCTGTCTGGGACAGCAACTTATGTGCAGCCGCAGTGAGGAGGGTAACGCCGAGTGCCTTGGAATATTTGACGTTCCGGTTCTCAAATTCAACCCGCAGCGTCATGAGGACAAGGTTCCGCATATGGGCTGGAACACTATAGAGACCACACAGGATGGCCTGTTCAAAGGTTTTACAAAACCCGAATACGTATATTTTGTACACAGTTTCTACGTTCCGGTCTGCGATTGGACCGCCGCAAAGACTGATTACATACTCCCGTTCAGCGCATCGCTCCACAAGGATAACTTCTACGCCACACAGTTCCACCCCGAGAAGAGCGGCTCTACCGGAGAGCGTATTCTTAAGAATTTTCTTGACATCTGACAACAATGGACATAGTTCCCGCAATAGACATAATAGACGGCAAGTGCGTACGCCTTACCAAGGGTGACTACAACGCCTGCAAGACATACAGCGACAACCCGCTGGATATGGCGTTGCGCTTTCAGGATGCAGGCATCCGCAGGCTTCATCTGGTGGATCTGGACGGAGCCAAAAGCAAGCATATAGTAAACTACCCCACTCTTGAGGCAATTGCCGGACACACCGACCTCACAGTCGATTTCGGAGGCGGAATCAAATCCACGCAGGACCTTGAGACCGCACTGGGATGCGGAGCCTCAATGGTAACCATAGGCAGTACTGCCGTAACCGAGCCCAACCTCATGTACAGGTGGATAGAAGACTACGGTCAGGAACACATTATCCTGGGGGCCGATGCCCGCGACGGCAAAATATCAGTCAACGGATGGAAGGAGGACAGCGCGCTGCTGCTGAGTGACTTTATCCGTGATTATATGGAGAAAGGCATAACCCAGGTACTTTGTACAGACATCAATAAGGACGGCATGCTGCAAGGCCCGTCAGTAGAACTGTACAAGACGTTGCTCAAGGAGTTCCCGGGCATAAAACTGATAGCCAGCGGAGGCGTTAGTTCCGTTCAGGACCTTCTTGACCTGAAAAACGCCGGACTGCCCGCAGCCATAGTAGGCAAAGCTTATTATGAAGGCCGCATAACGCTCGAGCAACTTTCACAACTAAGCCAAGAGTAAGCCATGTTAGCAAAAAGAATAATACCCTGTCTGGATATCTGCAACGGACGCACCGTTAAGGGAACCAATTTTGTAAACCTGCGCGATGCCGGAGACCCCGTAGAACTGGGCAGGCTGTACAGCGAACAGGGTGCCGACGAACTGACGTTCCTGGATATAACAGCATCATTTGAAGGCAGAAAGACCTTTACAGAATTGGTCGAGCGGATAGCCGCCGCCATATCCATCCCGTTCACCGTGGGAGGAGGCATACATGAACTCAAGGATGTGGAGCGTCTGCTCAAGGCCGGAGCCGATAAGGTATCGGTCAACTCGGCCGCCATCAAGAATCCCGGACTGATTGACGAGATTGCACTCAACTTCGGATCACAGGTATGCGTGGCCGCCATTGACGCCAAGCAGACCGATGAGGGGTGGCGCTGTTTCCTTAATGGAGGCCGTGTACCCACCGACCGCATGCTCTTTGAATGGGCACGTGAGGCTCAGGAGCGCGGTGCAGGCGAGATACTCTTTACCAGCATGGACCATGACGGCGTAAAGCAGGGATTCGCCAATGAGGCGCTCAGACGTCTTTCGGACGAACTCAGCATACCCATCATAGCATCGGGCGGAGCAGGCGCCAAGGAGCATTTCAGGGACGCTTTCACAGAGGGTCACGCAGATGCCGCGCTGGCTGCCAGCGTTTTTCACTTCGGTGAGATACCGATTCCCGAATTAAAACAGTACCTTTGCGACTTGAAAATTCCTATTAGAATATAATTATACCATAAGATGGATATAGATTTCGAAAAAATGGGCGGTCTTGTACCCGCAATCATCCAGGACAATGTGACACGCAAGGTCCTGATGTTGGGCTTCATGAACAAGGAGGCCTATGACAAGACCGTAGAGACCGGAAAAGTCACATTCTGGAGCCGCACCAGAAACTGCCTTTGGACCAAAGGTGAGACAAGCGGCAACTTCCTTAACGTCAAGGAGATTCTCCTGGACTGCGACAAGGACACACTGCTCATCAAGGCTCGCCCCGAGGGCCCCGTATGCCACACAGGCGCCGATACATGCTGGAACGAGCAGAACTCGGTTGATCTGAATTTCCTGTCATATCTGCAGGATTTCATCGACCGTCGTCACAAGGAGATGCCCGAGGGTTCATACACCACATCACTCTTTAAGAGCGGCGTGAACCGTATGGCTCAGAAGGTGGGTGAAGAGGCTGTTGAGACCGTAATCGAGGCCACCAACGGCACTGACGACCGCCTGATCTATGAGGCATCGGACCTTATCTACCACCTCATTGTACTGCTCACCTCAAAGGGACACCGCATTGAGGAACTGGCTGCCGAACTGGTAAAACGTCACAAAGAATAAATGGATATTATCGATTATCGCAACGTTGAGGTCCGCCAGGAGGATATGTTCGTCCTGGGCGACGTCACATTTACGGTACAGGAAGGTGATTTTGTCTATCTCATAGGCAAGGTAGGTTCCGGAAAGAGTTCACTCTTTAAGACACTCTACTGTGAGATTGACGTACTCTGCCCCATGCCCGACAGCCACGCCATCGTGCTGGGCATGGACCTGATGACCATCAAGAAGCGTCAGATTCCGCGTCTGCGCCGCCAGATGGGCATTGTATTCCAGGATTTCCAGTTGCTTACCGACCGCAACGTATTCGATAATCTGAGTTTCGTGCTCAAATCCACAGGTTGGAAAGACAAGAAACTCATACACCAGAAGATATTCCAGGTATTGGGACTAGTAGGCATGGACACCAAAGGCTACAAGATGCCGCATGAACTCTCCGGCGGAGAGCAGCAGCGTATCTGCATAGCACGTGCCCTGCTCAATGACCCCAAACTGATACTGGCCGATGAGCCCACCGGTAATCTGGACCCCGAGACAGGTCACCAGATCATGGAGATCCTGCACAAGGTGGGACAAAGCGGCACAACTATCCTCATGATCACCCACAACCTGCAATGGATCCAGGAGTTCCCGGGCCGTGTATTCAAATGTGAGGGACGCAAACTGCTTGTAGATGCAGATGCCACGGTATCTCAGCAGGACGAAGACGAAAACTTAGAAAAACAGTAATAACATGAAAGTATTGAAATTCGGCGGAACATCAGTAGGAACTCCGCAGCGAATGAAAGAAGTGAGCCGCCTGATTACAGAAGACGGACAGCAGAAACTGGTAGTCCTTTCAGCCATGTCAGGCACGACCAACTCACTGGTAGAGATTGCCCAATACCTTTACGGAGGCAACAAGACAGGTGCAGACGATGTAATAAACCGCCTGCGTACCAAGTACTACGCCCATGTACCCGAACTCTTGGACAAGAAGGAGAATCAGGATGAGTTGCAGAAGTTCCTGGAGGATAAGTTCAACTATCTCCAGTCATTCTACATTGACGGTTTTTCAGAAAAGGAAGAGAAGATAATACTTGCTCAGGGAGAACTTATATCAACATACATGGTCACCTGCTACCTCAAGGAGCAGGGTATCAAGGCCGCATTGCTGCCGGCACTTGATTTCATGAAGACCAACGCCGATGCCGAGCCCGACATGCAGTTCATATCAGAAAAGGCAACTGCACAGCTCAAGGCCGTTCCCGGCATGCAGATATACATCACACAAGGATTTATATGCCGTAACGCACAGGGCGACATCGATAACCTGCAGCGCGGAGGCAGCGACTACACCGCATCAATACTTGGCGCAGCCATTAAGGCCGATGAGATCCAGATATGGACTGACATTGACGGAATGCACAACAATGATCCCCGTGTAGTTGACAAGACCCAGCCCGTACGCCACCTGCACTTTGAGGAGGCAGCCGAGTTGGCATATTTCGGAGCCAAGATACTCCACCCCACCTGCATTCAGCCTGCCAAGGCAGCAAACATACCCGTTCGTCTGCTCAACACCATGGAGCCCACCGCTCCCGGCACACTGATTGACAACCGCTCTGAGCCCGGCCGCATTGCAGCCGTCGCCGCCAAGGACAAGATCACCGCAATCAAGATCAAGTCAAGCCGAATGCTGCTGGCACACGGTTTCCTCAAGAAGGTATTCGAGGTGTTTGAGACCTACCGCACATCAATCGATATGATCTGCACATCAGAGGTAGGTGTATCCATGTCAATAGACAACACCAAGCACCTGGATGAGATAGTATCGGAACTCAAGAAATACGGCACCGTAACCGTTGACAGCGGAATGTGCATCGTATGCGTAGTAGGTGACATGGTATGGGAGAATCTGGGATTCGAGTCACGCGCCATGGACGCCCTGGCCGATATCCCCGTACGTATGATCTCATACGGCGGAAGCAACTACAACATTTCCTTCCTTATCAAGGAAAGTGATAAGAAAGCTGCCCTGCAGCGTTTGAGCGACGTACTCTTCAACAACAAGTAAACAAGATGCGCACACCTTACTATCAGTATGACCTGGGGATACTCCAAAATACCCTCAAGGCAATAGAGGAATGTACAGCAGGCAACCCTGACTGGCACGTTCATTATGCTATAAAAGCCAATGCCAATCCTCTGTTGCTCAAACATATCAATGAGTATGGACTGGGAATAGACTGCGTTAGCGGAGGAGAGATTCAGACTGCTCTTGACAACGGTTTTCCCGCATCATCAATCGTATTCGCCGGTGTCGGCAAGGCCGATTGGGAGATTGACCTGGCACTGAATGCCGGCATTGCATGCTTCAACGTGGAGTCAGAGGCTGAACTGGACGTAATTGCCGAGCGTTGCGCCACATTGAATAAGACAGCTCACATTGCTCTGCGTGTAAATCCCGATGTCGATGCACATACACATGCCAACATAACCACCGGCAAGGCAGAGAACAAGTTCGGAATTGAGATCCCCATGCTCCTGCCCATCATCCGCAAGGCACAGCAGAATCCCTGCTTTGTATTTGAAGGCCTGCATTTCCATATAGGTTCACAGATACTTGACATGGAGCCGTTCCATCTGCTCTGCAAGAAAGCAAATGACCTGCAGGATATGCTGGAAAAAGAGGGAATCAAACTGAGCAGCATCAATGTAGGAGGTGGTCTGGGTGTTGATTACGTCAATCCTGAACAGAATCCCGTTCCCAACTTCAGGGAATACTTTGACATATTCCGCAACGAACTCAAACTGCGTCCCGGACAGCAGCTCCACTTTGAGTTGGGCCGTGCCGTAGTTGCACAGTGCGGACGTCTTGTCACCAAGGTTCTTTACGTAAAACAGGGAACAATAAAGAAGTTCGCCATTGTGGATGCCGGTTTTACCGAACTGATACGCCCCGCCCTTTACGGCGCACACCATAAGATAGTCAACCTGACATCAGACGGCCCCGTCCAGAAGTATGATGTGGTAGGTCCTATCTGCGAGTCATCGGACATATTCGGAAAAGATGAAGTGCTACCGGAGGTTCACCGCGGTGACCTGATAGCACTCATGTCTGCCGGCGCATACGGAGAAGCTATGGCTTCACAGTACAACTGCCGACCGCTGCCAAAGGCTGAACAAGGAGAGTTCTAATTAGAATTTCCAGAGGATTCCTACAGATATCGGGAAATCCCAGTATAACTGGCTGACATCACCTTCCATGTGCTCAAAAACACCCGCACCACCGCTAAGGTCAAGTGCCACGTTTTTGGTCAGGAATATGTCATAGCCCAACTGACAGGTAAAGAAATTCTCATGATGGCGACTTGTAGCCGGCTTAGCGTGAAATGACAGTGAGAATGCACCTATATCCAGTCCTGCACCCAGGCTCCAGGTAAATCCGGGTTCAAAAACGCCCGTTTCAAACAATGAGCCGGTTGTATAACCAAGGTCACCCATCAGAGACACACCACCGCGGTTGCCCAGGCGGACTTTCATCTGTACGACATCACGTATATTACCGGTTTGGGCAAAGAACTGCATCTGAGGAGCAAGTGAGACGTACGGGAACCTGTCATCAGGTACATCCCAGTTCTTTACTACACCTATTATCATTCCGGCCGATGCAACCGCTACAGCTGCTGCGCCTACCAGCAATGCTTCATCATCCACCTCTTTGAGATCCAAGTCCCGTGAGGATGTACGTTTGGAACTTGAATGGGTCTTGCTGTAACGGCTTGAATTGGAGGGAGTCCAGTTGTCATAGTGGCGTCCGTCATAATAATGTGCCCTGTGGGTCACGTCAAACCAGAACAGGTCATGGTAGAAGTCAAACAGGTCAACCAGCAGCATGGCCAGTACCGGATCATCTGGATCGCTGGTTGAGTATTTCTTACCCTCGGCATCACGGGCGCTGTAAACGATATTGTCAACCACAACCTCCTTCACCGGTTTCTCTACGGGTACCGGATCATGCAGTTCGGCCACGGTATCGGGCATGAACAGGTCATACATAACAGACTTGCTCTTATCCTTATATATAAAGTGGAACTGTGCGGTAATTTCGGCCGGTGAGTTCTTGTACATGGTAAGATAGCCGTTTCCGTCTTCGGCTGTGGTCACCTCACCCCACACCAGCAGATTCTGTTTATTCTTCTTGGCGTCTACATTTGTAAACGGCAACACGATGGCAAGCATCAGAAACATCAACTTCTTCATAAGTGTTTTGGTTTATTTCCGATGCGAAGATAAAGAGGATAGTTTACCCGTGTAAGGTAATTTCCCTAAAAGATTCGGGGGAAAACCCTATTGTTCATTCTGCGGCCTCAACGGAATCCGGCAGTTCCTGCCCTTCATCGTCGGCATCTGCATCCTCCAGTTGCGGAATGGGATTGCGGGCGCTCTGCTTTGCTCCCAGTTTCTGCAGTTTGGCGCAGGTCTGGATTATGCTTTGGCCGCTGGGCTCAAGTTTCTTTCCGCCGGCCTCATAAGCCTTGCCGGCGGTCTCAAGCGCCTTGCCGATGGCCCTGTAGCGGTCCAGGAACTGCCCCACTCTGTCCATCATCTCATTTGCCAGTTCATATACCCTCTCATGGTTTCGGGCCTGTTCAATCTGAGTCCATGTCATGTTGATTATACGCAGGGCGGCAAACAGGGTCTGTTCATCGGCTATATATACATTCTTGTCCATTGCCTTGCGCCACAGGTCGGGCTGTGCGTTCAATGCGGCCCACAGGGCTCCGGTGTTGGGCACGAACATTATCACGTAGTCCATCCTGATCTTGGGAGGCTTTACGTATGATGAGTAGTCCTTACCAGCCAGATCCTTGACATGTTTCTGAATGCTCTCCACATGGGCCTTGAGATGCTTCTGACGCTCACCCTCATCCTCGGCATTCACGTAATCCACGAACGCGGTCAGGGACACCTTGGAGTCAATTATTACGTCACGTTTCTGATCCAGGTGCAGGATTACATCCGGACGTTTGCTGCGGTCATCCTCATCACGGACCACGTCACCCGCCGCATCACGGATGGATGACTGTATCTCATAATGGACACCCCTGGTCAGGCCCTGTGATTCAAGCAGTTCATCCAGGATAATCTCACCCCAGTTACCCTGCACGCGGCCGGCATGACGGAACACGCGCGTAAGTTCATCGGTACTCTCCTTGGCGGCAGCGCTCTGACGCATCATGTTCTCAGCCTGGGTCTTTATCTCGCTGCTAATGGAAGTCTGCTTGATGGTATTCTCCTTCATAGCCTCCTTCATGCGGTCAATGGTCTCCTTAAGAGGATTGACTATCTGACCGATGCTGGTGTTGCTGGATGCGGCAAACTCCTCCTGACGTTTCTTGAGCAGGTCGGCAGTATCGGCCTTCATCTGTGCCGATACCTTGGCGATTGTCTCGTCAAACTTGGCCTGCTGGGCGGCGAAAGCCTCGGCATGACGTTTGTCCTGCGCCGCTATCATATCATCACATGCCTTCTGACGGGCGTCAACAAGTTCACGCGTCTGCTCCTGCCAATCCTTCTTGGCCTTGCCTGTTCCCAACAGGAAACCGGCCAGCAATCCTACCACAGCACAGAGAACACCTATTATTACAACCATAATGAATTATTCCTTTATATGGTTACGAAGATAATTAATCTTCACGAAAATAAAATATCTTTGTAATGCTGTTTTTAACTAACCAATCAATCTGTTATGAAAAAGAGCTTATACATTGCCGCAGTTGCCGCCCTGCTGTTTTCAGTCAGCTCACAGGCACAATACAGACGTTACACATCCTATTTCAGTGCCGATTCTCTGCCCGATGCGGTAGTATTCCTGCCGGCACCTCCCGATACGAACTCAACCCAGTTCGCATATGACGTCTCCCAATATGAGTGGGGCAAGCAGCAGCGGCTTGACACCCTCAGGCTCAGGCATGCTCAGAATCATGCAGTCAACACCGCATCCGAGATGGCAGCCTATTTCAGCGAGCCGTTCGGCATGAAGATATCAAGGGAGAACACTCCCGCCATAATGCGCCTTCTGCAACGTGCAGTCCCCACCTTCCAGGCAAGCGCCACACGCCCCAAGGCAGCATACATGCGTCCCAGACCCTACAATTATTACAACGAGCCCTCCGGCTTACCCGCCAGTGAGGACCGTGAGCATCCCACAGGTTCATACCCATCGGGCCATACGGTACGCGGATGGGGTATGGCCCTTATCCTGGCCGAAATCAATCCCGCCGCACAGGATGCCATACTTCTGTTAGGATATGAATGGGGACAGAGCCGCGTGATATTGGGATATCACTGGCAGAGTGATGTGGATGCATCGAGAATGCTGGCCGCAGCATGTCTGGCACGTATGCATACCAGCGCCGATTTCATGGCCGATATGGCCGCAGCACGTGAGGAATACGCACGTCTGACTGGTCAGGAAACTCCGGTACAGGAATAACCGGGATTACTCAAAACGGATAGATTTGGAAGGAACTATCCTTGAGATGACTGCACTGGGAAGCAGCATCATCAGCATGGAGAGCAGGAACATGGTGACATTGAGAATGATAAGCCATCCTGCTCCCAATTGCATAGGTACGCTGTCCAGATAATAGTTGGCGGGATCAAGCGGGAACAGATGGAACCACTGCTGCACAAGGCAAATCACTATTCCGACTGCATTGCCTATAGCCATTCCCTTAAGTATGATGTACGATGCAAGACGTAGGAATATCTTCCTTACAATCCTGTCCGATGCGCCAAGAGACTTGAGAGTACCTATTGTAGCCGTTCGCTCAAATATGATTATAAGCAGACCTGATATCATTGTAAATCCGGCAATACCCAGCATCAGAGCCAGGATAATCCAGACATTAAGATCCAGCACATCAAGCCATGCGAACAGTCCTGAATGGGTATCATAGAGGGTACGAACCAGAAAATCATCACCGGTCTGTTCCTCTATCGCATTCATTACTTCACGCACCTGGCCATAGCCTTCGTCCACTTTGCTTACATCGGTCAACCCTATCTCCAGACCACTGTACTCATACGGTTCCCAGTCATTGAGACGCTGCAGCAATTTAATATCAGTTATTCCGAACATCCTGTCATACTCCAGGAAACCGGTTTCATAAACGCCTGTAACCGTGAGACGACGTATCCGGACCTGATTCTGCATGAAATAGACATCGGCCCTGGAGCCCACATCCATTCCCAGCATATCGGCTATGTTACGGGACAATACTATCCAATTGTTTCCCAGTGAGTCCTGAGGCTGCGGGAAACCGCCGCGCAACATATAACTTTCAAGGAAAGTGCGGTCATAGTCATCCCCGATACCTTTGAGCATAAAACCATGAAAGGCCTCATCTGTACGTATTATGCACGGTTTGTTTACATATGGCTGGACACGCTCTACAGTGCTCTGGGCCAGCAGGGCCTGAAATACCGAATCGGGACATTCCACAGGATCCTCTACCACCCCAAGACCGATGCGTGAGTTTGTAACGGTGATATGCTGGGAGAATCCCATGACCTTGTCACGTATCTGACTCTTGAATCCGCGCGTGATGGCCAGAGTAAGGATCATAACGGTCAAACCTACCGCAATACCCGCCGTAGCAATGATGATTGCAGGACGCGAACCACCTTTTACGCCCTCGTCCCTACCGTACAGTCTTCTGGCCAGAAACTTCTCCACTGCAAATCTTTATAGTTGACGCGAAGATAGTTCATTTGATGCTCTTTGCCACATGATAAAACGTCTAATTTGACGAATTTCATTATTATTTCTTTTTTGATACTGCGATTATCTAAGCTGAAATCCACCAGCCTGCATGGCTTCATAACTTTCGGTCCACAAAACCACATTGACAGCTTTATGAGAAAAAAAGGCAGAAAAAATTATGAAACTCCTCTGACTCAGGTCATCGAGGTCAAAACGGAAGGCGTTCTTGCCTCCAGCGGATTGGATCCGCTTAGCAATCCCTTATTCTTCAGTCCATTTGAAGGTGGAGGTGAAGATTGGTAATTAATAAAAAGGAATACAGTTTATGAAAAAGGTATTGTTTATTCTTTGTGCACTTGCAGCACTGACAGCCTGCGACAAGGAGGGTCTGGGTTTATTTCAGAATAACACGAGTCAAGATAATACGGCAAACAGGATAAAGGGAGATTTTGGAGGACTCAAACTTGATCTCACCATAACATTAGGTGACGCAACAGCCGGTACCAAGGCCACAGTAAAGAATGATTTTGCAGTCAATGACGTGGTATTTGTAACCATAACCGGATACCATGCCAGCCACCACTATCTGGAATTGAAGAAAACAGGGGCAGACACATGGACAGCTACTCCTAAAAACGGCTTCGACATAGAACTGTATAACACCACCGGAACAATGACCGCCGTCTATTTCCCATACGGCAGTTCATTGAATCTCAAGACTTCAACGGGAACTGTCGTATTTGAAGACCGCGAAGATCATCAATATAACTACGGAGGTCTGTTCTATCAGGCAGAGAACGCCGCCTATGAAGTCAATGGAGGAGTGTTGTGCGGTACACTGAACCTGGTGGCTCCCAATCTTTCTGCCGGTGGCCATGATGACGATAAATTCATCCATTTTGACATAACAGGTTATACTGATGGTCATGATTACAAACTATATCAGGATTATGTGACACCCATCAGGTTTATGGGTATAAATGAAATGGGCATTGTATACTGGGAGACTGGCAGCGCAGGTGCCGCGCTCCAAGGATATAAGGATAGTGGCAACGACATAATCTCTTTCTCAGGATTGCTTAATTCCAGCGCCGTAGGCAACGAGTTGGATTATCAGTTCTCAATCATTGACTGGACTGACTCAATAGCCTATACCCGTGATGCAGGCAACAAGACCCTGAGTACTTCAAAATACATAGGTATAGGTGATATCTCCACCAGCACATGGAATGCAATGGAATTTGTCGATATGGGAACATCAGGCAGCAATCTCTACCCGATTTATTGGGCCAAGAGAAACGTGGGTGCTACAGCCGATGACGGCCGGGCAAGCTACGGTAAATATTTTGCATGGGGAGATGTTAATGGATATTATATTGAAGAAGACCAATGGCAACCACTTCCTGACACATATCCCGAATATATTTTTGATGTCTGCACTACCAACAGTTTCAATACACAACCTGTATGCGATGTTGATGGAGACGGAAACCTTTTGCCGGCATACGACGGTGCAAAAGCCACTATGAAAGGTTTCTGGCGTATGCCCACCGAATCCGATTATATGATATTGACATCAAACACTTCAAAAACATATTCCGCAGGAGGAGCAACCCTGACCAGTACCATAGACGGGTATGAAGGCAGGCACCTTTTCTTACCCGCAGCTGGTACCTTGAATTACAATGCAGAGTTATGGGCTACTTACAGTCGTTGCATGCTTTCGCGTACTGGAAGTGTATTAAGTGACCCTGAACTTGATCCTTCTGATCCCGATAATTATATAGATACTTTCAATGGCATGTATTGGACCTCGACCAAGGCAGAAATAATATTTCAGGGAAATCCTGTAGATAGGCCTGGTCATATATCACTGGACACCTACCTTGTAGAGCCTGATCCGGTCTATAGAGGTCGCATTAGCTCTGGTTACAGCTCTCTTGAAAGTGAGTTCACTGTGGGCAGACCGATTCGTGCCGTATTCCAGGTACCGGAATAAACTGATGTATTTGCATCATTATAGCTTAATCCCTATATTTACAAAGTGAAACGTCAGATTCTGGTAATACCGATATTAGCCTTGATGGTGGCAGCGTGCTCTACGGGCTCAACCGAAGAGCACTCTCTGACATCACCTGACGGAACTGTGTGGCAGTCTATGACGGTTGAGAGGCTACCGGACCTGAACACCCCAAGAGGAAACCACCGAACTTTTGTCATAGGTGATGAGATTGTGGTCCTGGGTGGCCACACAGAAGGATTCAAACCGTTGGAAACAGGCGAGTATTACGCTGACGGCTCCTGGCACACAATGTCTATGCTCTATCCCCACCAGAACGGCTTTGCAGCAAAACTGCCGGACGGAAAGATAATGTTGGGCGGCGGCAACGCTGAAGCATTCGGCATTGGGCAAAGTTGGGGTGCCGAAATATATGATCCCCAAACGCATACCTTTTCTCCAACAGGTATTATGACCCAGAAACGAGCCCTGTCATCGGCTCTTACTCTGCATGACGGCAGAATTCTGATTACAGGCAACTGGTATGCCGATGACAGTTATGAGATTTGGTCTGCGAAAGAGGGTTTTGTCCCTGGAGACACGCTTTTACCGGGATGGTCAGCACCGTTTGTAATGCATGCATCCCAGGACGACATCATCATATTCGGACGTTTTGATACCAGAGGCGATGACGTCTCCGGCATTGTGAAGCACATTAAGGGAAAAACTGAACAAATCCCGCTATTGGAAAAATGGGATGTTTCCCATAACTATTTCCTCTTACCTGGTGATTATCAGATTGATGATTACACTTATCTGATTCCTGCAAAAGACATCACAGCCGGCCAGACTGCAATCATTAAGGTTGCCAACGGGGAGTTCTCTCTACTGGAAATGGAGAAGCCTATCCCGTCTCAAGGGCCTGACGGCAATCATATATTCTGGGGATATCTACAAGTTGACCGCTCTGAAGGAATTTTCTGGCTACAAGGATTTGCCACTAAAACGGGCCGCATGTACTTTGCGCGTTTAGGTTATGACGGCAAACAGCCCGCATCATTCTTCTATGCTGACGCACCGGACGGATTCCAGAACGTCGTGGCCAGACTCATGCCTGGAAACAGGATGATTGTGGCGGGTGGCTTGGGTTATGTCAAGGATTCATTTCCTCTTTTGGCCGACTACTTCAAGACCTACTCATCGGCCTATATTTTCCATACGGATATACCTAAAAAAACGGCTGTTCCATTATGGGTAATCATTATTTGCATACTTGCCGCAGCAGGCTTAATAATTTTCATTCTTTTAAAGTTCAGAAAACATAATGAAGAGGAGCCTGATACTACTGATGAGAGCCGCATCAACCTGATGGAACAGATATCGGCCCTGATTGAGGAGAAGGAGCTTTACAGACGCAAGAATCTGCGCATTACCGATGTAGCATCGGAACTTGCCACCAACAAGACCTATGTAAGCATCATCCTGAACAACCTGTCGGGCGAGAGTTTCACCACCATGATAACCCGATACCGCGTCATGTACGCCCAGAAACTCCTGCGCGAACAACCTGACATGATGCTTGACGAAGTGGCCGATCAATCCGGATTCTCATCACGCACCACTTTCTTCCGCAACTTCAAAGTCGTTACCGGCATGACGCCCCAGGAGTGGAAGAACCAAACTGAAAAAAACAGATAGATTCGGTGAACTGAAAGCGAAGATAAGCTTTTTACGTTTATCTTTGCCCTTATGAGACGCATAAAACAAATACTATTTTTCCTGTTTGCCCTTTCCTTTACAGGTCTCGGCGCAAGGGAGGTTGAGAACTTCAACGGAGATTGGAAATTCAGTCATAATGTAGGGGCCAAGGAGAACCCTGAAGCACCCGAATATGACGACAGCGGCTGGCGGAAACTGAATCTGCCGCACGACTGGGCCATCGAGGGTGATTTCGATGAGCACAATCCCTCCGGCACAGGTGGCGGAGCGCTGCCAGGCGGCATCGGCTGGTACCGCAAGAATTTCAAGGTAAGCAAGAAGGATCAGGGAAAGATTATCAGCATAGTATTTGACGGTGTATACATGAACAGTTCCGTCTGGATCAACGGACACCTGCTTGGAACACGCCCTTATGGATATATATCGTTCAGTTATGACCTGACCCCCTACATCAACTGGGAAGGTAACAACGTGATAGCCGTCAAGGTCGATAACTCCGACCAGCCCAACAGCCGCTGGTACTCCGGCTGCGGCATATACCGCGACGTAAGGCTGGTAAAGACCGGTGATATTCGTGTTGACCAGTGGGGTACATATGTAAGAACTGAAAGTTTATCAGATAACAAAGCCCTTGTCCGCATCAACACATCGGTTATCAACGGAACCATTAACAAAATGGTAAGGACATTGACCGTCACATCAACAATCAAGGACTTTAAAGGAAAAACCATTGCAAGCAGCAGTACAAGCAAAGAATTGCAATTCAACGGAATCTTTGACCTTGAAGACAGCATTTTGGTGGAAACCCCGCATCTGTGGAGCGTTGATGATCCGTACATGTACACATTGGTTACCAGTGTCAGTGTAAACAAAAAGAAGGTAGATACATATGAGACCCCGTTCGGAATCCGTACCATAGAGTTCCGCGCCGACAGCGGGTTCTACCTGAACGGTGAGCATGTACGCATAAACGGTGTGTGCAACCACCATGACCTGGGCTGCCTGGGCACAGCAACCAATGAGCGTGCCATAGAGCGCCAACTGCAGATACTCAAAGAGATGGGCTGCAACGGCATACGCTGCTCGCATAATCCGCCATCACCCATACTTCTTGACCTATGCGACCGCATGGGATTCCTGGTAATGGACGAGGCTTTTGACATGTGGCGCCGCCGCAAGACCGACCGCGACTATGCCCGTTTCTTTGACGATTGGTATGAGCGTGACCTTACCGACCTGGTGGTACGCGACCGCAACCATCCCAGCATAGTGCTGTGGAGCATAGGCAACGAGGTTCTGGAGCAGTGGTCCGATGCCAAGGCTGATACCCTGTCGCTTGAGCAGGCCAACCTTATCCTGAACATGGGACACAGCGCCGACCAACTGGCCCAAGAGGGTGAGATGAGTGTCAACTCACTTATCACCGCCCGTCTGGCAGAGATTATTAAGAAACTAGACCCCACCCGACCCGTAACAGCCGGCTGCAACGAGCCCAGCCCCGGCAACCATCTGTTCCGCTCCGGCGCCATTGACGTGATAGGCTACAACTACCATAACCAGAATGTACCGTCGGTACCGCGCCTGTTCCCCGGTAAGCCGTTCATCATAACCGAGAGCGTATCGGCCCTGATGACACGCGGATTCTATGAGATGCCGTCAGACAAGATGATGACGCGCCCGGCACGCTGGGACCGCCCCTACTTTAACCCAACATTCTCATGCTCGGCATATGACAACGTGGCCACCCCGTGGGGCAGCCATCATGAGGAGAACCTGATATTCCTGAACAGCCAGCCCTTTGTGGCCGGACAGTATATCTGGACGGGATTTGACTACATTGGCGAGCCCACCCCCTACGGCTGGCCCGCCCGCAGTTCATACTTCGGCATAGTAGACCTGGCCGGATTCCCCAAGGATGTCTATTATCTGTATCAGGCGGAGTGGACCGATACCCCCGTGCTGCACCTGTTCCCCCACTGGAACTGGGAGCCCGGAGAGCAGATAGACATGTGGTCCTACTACAACAATGCCGATGAGGTTGAGCTCTTTATAAACGGCAAGTCACAGGGTACCCGCACCAAGGATGCCAATCATCTGCATGTGGTCTGGAACGTGACCTTTGAGCCCGGTACGGTAAAGGTCGTGGCCCGCAAGGACGGAGTAGAGACCGCCAGCCGGGAGATACATACCGCCGGCGAGCCCGCGCAGATACGCCTCACTCCGGACCGCAGCACCATTAAAAGCAACGGTACGGACCTGAGTTTTGTAACAGTAGAGATACTGGACAAGGACGGAAACCTGTGCCCCAATGCCGACAACCTGGTTAAGTTTGAAATCAGCGGCAACGGTTTCATAGCAGGCGTTGACAACGGCAGCCCCATATCCCTGGAGCGTTTCAAGGATGACAAGCGCAAGGCATTCTATGGGAAGTGCCTGGTGGTACTGCAGAACAACGGGAAGAAGGGAACCATAAAACTTGATGCCGTAGCGGAAGGGCTAAAACGTGCACACATTGATATAAAGTGTGCACCCAAGGCTAAATAATGACAAATAAAAATTACGCAGTGCCCGCCTCTGAGTAAATTTGCACCGCTTTACAGGAATATGATCAAAGAGAACCTGAACAGAATCAAAGCCACACTCCCCGCAGGAGTAACGCTTGTAGCAGTATCCAAGACCCATCCGGCCGAGATGCTTAAGGAGGCTTATGATGCCGGTCAGCGCATATTCGGCGAGAATAAGGTACAGGAGATGACTGCCAAGAGCCAAGTTCTGCCCAAGGATATAGAGTGGCATTTCATCGGCCACGTACAGAGCAACAAGATCAAGATGATGGCTCCGTACGTATCGGTCATACAGGGAGTTGACACCTTTGACAAGCTGGTGGAGATTGACCGTCAGGCTGCCCGCTTCAACCGTCACATAACATGCCTGCTTCAGTTGCACATTGCCTCCGAGGAGACCAAGTTCGGATTCTCGGCCGATGAGTGCACCGCAATGCTTGACGAGGGCAAGTGGAAGGATCTTAAGAACATCACCATAGGCGGCCTTATGGGTATGGCCACCAACACCGATGATAAGGCTCAGGTAATGCATGAGTTTAGCCGCCTTAAGGAACTCTTTGATACATACAAGCAGAAGTATTTTGCCCACAGCGCTGACTTCAATACGATATCGGCCGGCATGAGCGGCGATTATGAGCTTGCAATCCAGGCCGGAAGCAATATGGTTCGCATTGGCAGTTCCATATTCGGAGAGAGAAACTATAATCTGAATAAATAATAACGCATTATATGATAGATCATTACGACAGATCCGACAGTGTCTTTACGGAGAAAAACCTGAATGCTTACATAAGCAACTCAATAATAAGTAATTGGGACTTGGAGGCATTCACCGATTATAAAGGTGCCACCCTGCTCTACCGCGACGTAGCCCGCCGTGTAGCCAAGTTGCATATATTGTTCGAGGAGGCCGGCATCAAACCCGGTGACCGCATTGCACTGTGCGGCAAGAACAGTTCAAACTGGGGCACCGCATGCATCGCAGCACTCACCTACGGAGCTGTTGTTGTTCCTATCCTGCATGAGTTCAAGGCCGATAACATTCACCATATCATCAACCACTCCGAGACCAAGCTCTTCTTTGCAGGAGACCAGATCTGGGAGAACCTGAACGAGGCATCCATGCCCAACGTTGAGGGTATCATCACACTCGATGAGTACCAGTTGGTGATTTCACGCAACGAGAAACTCACCTATGCCCGCGAGCATCTGAACGAGCTTTTCGGACGCAAATATCCCAAAGAGTTCACCAAGGCTGATGTCAAGTACTTCGAGGCCGGTTTTGACGATATGGCCATGATCAACTACACATCGGGCTCAACAGGTTTCTCCAAGGGTGTAATGCTGCCTTACCGCTCACTCATAAGCAACCATCTGTTTGCACGTAAGGCAATGTTTGCCATGAAATCAGGCGATAAAGTCATTTCCATGCTCCCCATGGCTCACATGTACGGATTCGCATTTGAGTTCATGCATGAGTTCCTGGTGGGTTGCCACGTTTACTTCCTGACCCGCCTGCCCAGCCCCAAGATCATATTCCAGGCTCTGGGAGAGATAAAGCCTATGCTTGTAGTATCCGTTCCTCTGGTAATAGAAAAGATCATAAAGAAGAACATCCTGCCCAAACTGGAGACCCCGTCCATGAAGTTCCTGCTCAAGGTGCCCATCCTGAACGACCAGATCAAGAAGAAAGTCGGTGAGGAGATGATTAAGGGATTCGGCGGCAACTTCTATGAGGTAATCCTGGGCGGTGCAGCATTCAACCAGGAGGTAGAGAAATTTGTATCTTCAGTACATTTCCCCTACACCGTAGGTTACGGCGCCACAGAGTGCGGTCCCATCATCGCTTATGATGACAAGACCACATTCGTTCCGGGTTCATGCGGCAAGCCGGTTCCCAATATGGAGGTCAAGATTCTGAGCAACGATCCCGAGCACGTGCCCGGCGAGATCATCTGCCGCGGTCCCAACGTGATGCTGGGTTACTACAAGAATGAGAAACTGACCGAGGAGACCATCGACAAGGACGGCTGGATGTACACCGGCGACCTTGGCATAATGGACAAGGACGGCAACATATTCATCAAGGGTCGCAGCAAGAGCCTCATCCTGGGTCCTTCGGGCCAGAACATCTACCCCGAGGAGATTGAGGACCACCTGAACAACATGAACCTTGTAAACGAGTCAGTCGTTATCTCTGAGAATGACAAGCTTGTTGCCCTGGTATATCCTGACTTTGACGAGGCTATGAAATCCGGCATGACCGATGAGCAGATAGCCGAGGTGATGGAACAGAACCGACAGGAACTAAACAACATTCTGCCCGCCTACGAGAAGATCTCTCAGATTCGCATCTACCACGAGGAGTTTGAGAAGACTCCCAAGAAGAGTATCAAACGATTCCTCTATCAGAAAGAGTAATAATAAAAGGTCGCTCAGTTGAGCGACCTTTTTTAATCCAACTTCAGTACGGCAAGGAAGGCTTTCTGAGGAACCTCCACGTTGCCTATCTGTTTCATACGTTTCTTTCCCTTCTTCTGTTTTTCCAGAAGTTTGCGCTTACGCGATACGTCACCGCCGTAGCACTTTGCGGTAACATCCTTGCGCACCTGCTTGATGGTCTCGCGGGCAATGATCTTGGAGCCGATAGCGGCCTGGATTGCTATGTCGAACTGCTGACGCGGTATGAGTTCCTTGAGTTTCTCGCACATACGTCGGCCCAGGTCATAGGCATTATCCACATGAGTAAGGGTTGAAAGGGCATCTACCGGCTCACCGTTAAGCAGGATATCCAGCTTGATAAGCTTTGAAGGACGGTATCCTGCGGGATGATAGTCAAATGATGCGTAACCCTTTGATATGCTCTTGAGTTTGTCGTAGAAGTCAATCACAATCTCACCCAGAGGCAGCTTGAAGTATATCTCCACACGGTTACCGGCTATGAACTGCTGCTTGACCAACTCACCGCGCTTGTCCAAGCACAGCGTCATAATGGGACCGATGTAATCTGTAGTGGTAATTATTGATGCGTCTATATATGGCTCTTCAATATGGTCAATCAGAGTAAGATCCGGCATACCGCTTGGGTTATGAACCTCGGTGGCGTTCCCCTGCTTGTCATAAACCATGTATGATACGTTAGGCACGGTAGTTATGACGCTCATGTCGAACTCGCGGTCCAGACGCTCCTGAACAATCTCCATGTGGAGCAGTCCCAGGAACCCGCAGCGGAATCCGAATCCTAATGCTGCCGATGATTCCGGGAAGAAACTCAGTGAAGCATCGTTCAGCTGCAGTTTCTCAAGTGATGCACGCAGGTCCTCAAACTCATCGGCCTCAATGGGATATACGCCGGCAAACACCATCGGCTTGGACTCCTCGAATCCCGCAATGGCACTGCTGCAGGGACGGGCCACATGTGTGATGGTATCGCCCACCTTGACCTCGGTCGATGTCTTTATGCCCGATATGATGTAGCCCACATCGCCTGTGGTCATCACGTCACGCGGCACCATATCCATACGGAGTACGCCTACCTCATCAGCATCATACTCCTTACCGGTGTTGAAGAACTTGACCTTGTCACCCTTGCGGATGCTGCCATTTTCAATCTTAAAGTATGCTATGATTCCGCGGAACGAGTTGAATACGGAGTCAAAGATAAGAGCCTGCAGCGGAGCATCGGGATCACCCACCGGATGCGGTATGCGCTGCACAATTGCCTGCAGTATCTCTTCAACGCCCATTCCGGTGCGGGCCGATGCACGGATAATCTCCTCACGTTTGCAACCAAGCAACTCGATGATCTCATCCTCCACCTCATCGGGCATGGCACTCTGCATATCACACTTGTTTATGACCGGGATGATCTCCAGGTCATGCTCTATGGCCATGTAGAGGTTGCTGATGGTCTGCGCCTGCACGCCCTGAGTGGCATCGACCACCAGGATTGCGCCCTCGCAGGCTGCTATGGAACGTGAAACCTCATATGAGAAGTCCACATGTCCCGGAGTGTCAATAAGGTTAAGTATATACTTCTGACCCTGATACTCATACTCCATCTGGATGGCATGGCTCTTGATTGTGATGCCGCGCTCCTTCTCCAGGTCCATGTCATCGAGCATCTGGCCCTCGGTAATGTTTATGGTATGTGTATATTCAAGCAGACGGTCAGCCAGCGTTGACTTACCGTGATCTATATGAGCGATAATGCAGAAATTGCGGATGTTCTCCATATAAGGTGTTTTTACACCGCAAAATTAGCAAAAAATCCGCTTATTACCGCAACTTCCTGTTTTGCCAAAGTGTCCCACAGCCACCCGCGTGAGAGGGTATTCTCGGGCCGATGAGCGTGGGACACACCCTCTCTGTGAGCCTATGTAACACAACAAAGTGCCTCACACAGCCCGAGAGCGGGGTTGGTGTGGGACACTTTGGCAAACAAGACTTATTATAGGCATCTCCCTGTCTTCAATATGGAACTTTACTCCACCCTCAACCTGCTCCGTCTTCACCTTTTTGGCAGACGCCACACTCACACACATCAGTGAGATTACAATAATAACCAGCTTTTTCATACCGTTGTCGGTTTGTTTGTTCTGCCGACAAAGGTAGAGCGGTCATAAGCCCATAACAAGAAAAGAGCGTTGCATTACCGTTACATTATTTCTGCAACGTTTTTGCAACGCTATAAAAATGGCACAAGGGGACTGTCCCCTTTGGGTCATCTGACAGGGCACTTTATCAGATAGTGCTCATAGTCATTCCGTTTGATGTCCAAATCAAGATATTCAAGACCTTGGGGTATTATTATTTCCGTAACACCATTGCGGATGTCCTTCTGGCCGACCACCTTACCGTCCGGAGTTGAAACGGTCACACTCTGGCCAAAGTCACGGCCAAAAATCTTCAATGTATCGGCCTCTGTATTCAGCACAATCTCATTTTTCTCAAGCAGCATCACCCTCCATGCGTACAGGGTATCGCTATACCCGTAACCCTTTCGGTATACCACATATCTCTCGTCCCAGAAACCTCCTAACTGTTCCTTGAAAATATGGTCACTTCCATCGGGGGCTTTGGCATGGCTCGCCAGGATATTGTACTTATCCATATCATCGGCCATTTTAAGATCAAATGATATACTGTCATAAACATCCATTGCCATAAGGTCAAAAAGCAAAGAATCATTAAGTGACTCCACAAATATCGGTTTCTTAACCTTGGCACTTGAATTTTGTGATTTGGCTACACCAGTACAGAATAATGCAAACACTGCAAATGATACGGTCAATAAGATTATCGGACGTTTCATAAACTTAATTGGATAAAGGATTTTGCTAGTTGCAAAGGTATAAAAAACCTTAGAACTCCACCTTTATATTTTTCTCAAAAGGAACAGCTATTCCTCCGTATGTGGCAGGGTACCACTTGGGCATACTCTTTATTGCAGCTTCAACGGCCTCCTCGAACTCCCTATCCAGATTATCCTCAATGCCTCTTTCACTTTTATACAATTCATACCACCAGAATCTTCCGGCATCACCTTTCAGAATGGTGCCATCCCAGTCAATATAAAACAACACATTAAGAGATAGTTCTCCCGTTCCTACCGCCTTCCGTATCTCTTCAGGCACCTGTACGCGCTCTCTTATAGTATGGAATACCGCATATGGTTTCCAGAAGTCTGTACTCAAAGAACTTCTGCATGGTATTCATCAGAATGTTATAGAACCATTGTCACGCTTTATGATTTGGCTTGATGCCTTTTCTTTTGGGCAGACAGCACGAACAAAGCCACCATCGTAGCGGTTACTTGAAGAAATATGGATCTTTGAATCAGGACAATCCCAGCCGGGATAGTTCTCCAGTCCAAGATCCACCTCATCATAAGTGCCAAAACTGAACTTATTGATCAGAAAAGCCACACACTGGTTCTTATAACGGGAACTGACATCCGATGTAAGATATTTCCCTCCACTAGCCTTATATATACCCCCATTGGTGAAAGGAAGAAAAATGGAGTTTGAGGTGTATCCAGGGACTTTGCTGGTAAACAGGAATCCTTCCACGCCATTGAGTGTCGTGTCTACCCATTCGCAGTTTCTGAACAGCTCGGCATACTCTTCCTTGGTGGGCATTCTCCACTCTCCGCCCCAGTTCACATGAGCGGCATCATACTCCACATCAAGCTTTTCCTTGCCGTTATCATAGCTTTGCTTATATTTATAATTGTCTGTTGTATAGTATGTCTTCTGCTCTGTCTCGCCCCACGCAAAGAGTACACCGGGCTCCTCCGGACTCTCAGCGCCCACGTTACAATCGGCCCAAAGCACGCTTAAGCCCAGATCAACCAGCGCATTATGGCCCAAAGGTTTTACAGGCTCCGGCCCTACTTTCTTCTTTTTGCCTTCAGGTGTATCCAACACCGGCCTTATAGGACATCCTTGAGACTTGTTAGGTGAGCCCAAACCAACATCGGCGACTGAAGTGTTGTATGCCAACGTCTTGTAAGTACCATAATGAGCCTGGTTCATCGTCACCATACTTTCATGATTGGCTCTATAACCGGCAGTCGGAAGGAAAATGCTGCGACCTTCATAACCTGGCACATTGCTGGTAATGATATACCCGCAACTGTCTTTACTATTTACGTACTGCCAGGTGCATTTGTTTATAAGCTCCCATAGTTCATCGGCATCGGGCATTCGCCAGCCTCCTCCAAGCCTTACCGCAGCCGCATCTTTCTCAGGTTCAAGTTTAACACCCCAGAAACCCCTATAGTTCTCTCCCGTATATAAACCGGCCTTGGGCCTTGTCTCTCCCCACGCGATATAGGCTCCCGGCTGGAGCGGAGATGATGCACCCATATTGGCCGATGCCCACTTGACGCTAAGTCCCAGATCCACAGCTTCCGGCACAGGCATGGTGACATTGACCGTCATCTGTGCCTTATGTCCTTTATACTCTGCTGTAATGACGCACGTTCCAACTCCAATAGCGGTAACCGTACCGTCTTGACAGACCGCAACCGAATCCGATGATGTACTCCACCTGACCTCTCCGTTCTCTGCCTGTCGGCCGGACGGTCCGATGACGGCGTTCACCCTCCGTATCTCACCATAGTCAAGGCCAAGATTGGCAGTGGATAGATCAAATGATGTCAAAGTATCTGAATCATACCTTCTTACTGGACGGATATTTAATCCGATATAACGGTGATTACCGGCTAGCGATGGTTTAGTTCCTATACCTACCCTGAGTTCTTCATCCAGATAGAAGAATGACGGATTTACAGTATTACTGGTACTCACATAAGTGGCACTGCTGTCACCATCCCACGAATAGGTATCGGACTCTGATGTCCACACCCAGAAGCCTAAATCCACCCCTATGATGTCACCACCTTCAATATACCCTCCGTAAGGAATGAAAATGCTTTTGTCCTCATAACCGGCAATCCTGCTTGTATATCTTAATCCCAAGACACCGTTCACGGTAACGGTGTCATAATCACAGTTAGCATACAACTCATTATATTCCTGAATAGTAGGCATACGCCATTCTGCACCCAACCGGACGGTTGCCGCATCATTGGCAGGTATCAATCTGAGAGGCTCGTTGTTTCTGTTACGCCTACTAAGGGAACCAATCAAGCCAATAGGATGAAGCAAGTCTTCATCATCTATGTCCGTTTCCTCACGCGGTGGCTCATATTTATGGTAATTATCCCACGAGAAGCAATCCTTAGGCTCCGTCTCACCCCAAGCATAATAACAGCCATAATCAGTGGGGCTCTCCGCACCCAGATTGCAATCGCCCCAAAGCACACTCAGACCCAGATCAACATATCTTACATCTGTATTCTGGGCCAAAACGGCCTGAGAGGCTGTCTCAATCAACAGCGCAAATAAAAAGAATCTGATAGCTTTGAATGACATCTTTTGGTTGTTTTTTGATGCTCAAAAGTATTACTCAAATCAACAACCACCAAGGATTCGTCGTTGCAAAACTGTTGCACTTTGCGTTTCCCTAAAAAAGGTTGACTCGGATTGTCTTATTCCTGATAGAAGTTGACTCTGGTTATTCTTATTACTGCTATAGGTTGACTTGTGGTTGACTTGATTCGTATGCAACCAGAGCTGGTTGCAAAGGTAATGGGT
>JAZSKR010000017.1:0-65253 GCA_045534955.1 Bacteroidaceae bacterium | reverse complement strand
TTTGAGATTTGCCACATCGACAGGTGTTCTTTTGTGTAAAGATCAATAACCTTCTTGTAATACTGATCTTTCAAAACTGTACGATTACTCTTCATTGTTAACTCGATTTTGCGAGTCAACTTTTTTTAGGGCAAGACAATTTCGCCAAAGTGTCCCACAAGGACCCGCGCGAGAACGTATTCTCGGGCCGATGAGCGTGGGACATCCCCCTTCCCAAGGCTCGTGTCCCACAGCGATACCGCTCACAGGGCTCACAGGGCCGATGAGTGTGGGACACTTTGGCGGGAATCATTTGACAGTATTACCCGCTTTCAGATAACCGCTATTGGTAAATCAGTATAACCGGATTTGACTCCTCAGTAATATCGGGGAAAGCCTCCTTAAGTTCAGGAACCCTCAGGATATTCAGAACATCATGTACCCGTATAAGCTTTCCCATATATGACGACGTAAACGGGGAGAAAGACTCCTCCGGTGATGGTTTCACATCAGAATAATCAACCAACCTGTATGTCCTGTCGTTGACCTTATCGTAATAGATTCGGGCTATTTTACCCGCGCCTGCAACCATAAAAGTCAGTAACTTATCCGTCTCATGATACAAATCCTTGTAATATGCATTCTCGTCCTGGTAACTGCGTCTTCTTTTCAATTCATCAGGACCCATCACGATGTCAGTCTTGATCCTGTAGGGTCTGTAAACCGAATCCCCTTTTATGCGGTAAATATAATCCTCATCCTCATAACCCATACAGCCTATCTCATCGGCCGATATGTGCGAAAACAGTCTATACGTATCGTTTGGCATATAGTACTCTGGGAGCGTGAAAATCATTTTGATATAGTTTCCGTCGGCATCGGCCTCATATACGCCACCGTCATAACCTTTTTCTGTATTGCCGTATAATGACAGGAACAGAAGATGCCCGTCATCCTTTACGGCAAAGGCATTGGAAAGGTTAGCGGGTGAAATCTTTCTCAGGAATTCACCCTGGAACGAGTAGATAAGTATATTATCACCCAGAGTTTCACACAGATACAGTTCCTCTTTACCGGGACGGATATCAAAAGACTGCAGACTTGTGTATTCGCCTCGCCCGCGTCCCTTGAAACCTATCTGACGGATAAACGCTCCATTTATGCCATACATGAGCAGACGTTCATCGGCCGATTGTACAAATATGTAATCATCTGTAACCTTGACATCTCTCACAGCGCCAATGCATCCCTCCAGATGATCGGTCTTAAGTCTCACTGTATCAGTTTTTTGAAATAGCACTGACCTCAGAGGAAGGCTGTCCGGATTCACTTTCTCCTTTAACGGAGCGTAAATGACTGTGGTTTCCACTCTCTCATGGCTGTCACCGCTTTTACATCCTATTAACAATGCGCTAGTAAATGCAATACACACAAAAGGTAATTTGAAAAGGAACTTTGAGAATCTCATAAATCGTTTAGCAATAGTTTTACTACAAAAATAAGTGATAATTATCATTCCGCCAAAGTGTCCCAACAATTCGCCACAAAGGGAAGCCTATTAACCACATTTATAATATGTACACAAAAAGTACCACCCCGAATGATTACTTTTGCAGCCTTAATAAAAAACAAACCTTATGTGGCGAAAATTCTGCGGATGGATACTGAGAGTCTGGGGCTGGGAGACAAGCCCTTTTCTGCCCCCCGAACCCAAATGCATACTTCTGGGCGTGCCCCACACATCGATGCTTGACTTTGTAGTATCGTACCTGTTCTACATCTCAATAGGCGGCAAGACCTTCTGCATGGTCAAGAAAAGCCTCTTCTTCCCGCCCCTGGGCTGGATTCTGAGAGCCATCGGCGGCATACCCGTGGACCGCAAGCACCCCGCATCGGTAGTGCGCTCCGTACTCAAGGAGATGGAAAAGACCGACCTGATGCACCTGGCAATAGCCCCCGAGGGTACCCGCAAGCCCATTGCACGATGGAAAACCGGCTATCACTTCATTGCCAAAGCCGCAAACATCCCCGTTTACCTGTGCTACTTTGACTGGGGCCGAAAAAAGATTGCAGTGGACCGCAAGGTAGAACTCACTGACGATGCCAACGCCGATACCCGTCGCATCCAGGAGATATACGAAAGCATGAATTTAAAAGGACGTCATCCACAAAATTACCTTACCAGATAAATGAGACACAGATTTACAACACTTGCAGATCTGCTTGAATACACAGCAACAGTAAATAGCGACCGCCTTGCATCGGACTTTGTAGATGGAGGCTGCAGCTACACATTCTCACAGTTCCGTGACAAGGCCGACCAACTTTCGGGCCTTCTTGGCACATTCGGCCTCAACCCCGCCGACAAGGTTGCCATCCTGTCCGAGAACATGCCCAACTGGGCCGTTGCCTTCTTCTCGATAACCGCTCACGGACGCATCGCAGTGCCCATGCTGCCGGACCTTTCACCCAACGAGGTAGAGAATATTCTCACCCACTCCGAGACCAAGGCCATATTCGTAAGCCGCAAGCAACTACCCAAGATCAGTCAGGAGACCTACAACCGCCTGAATCTCATAATAGACATAAGCACATTTGACCTGATCAAGGCCGAGGATGAGAGCTATACCTGCGACGGACG
The DNA here is from genome assembly GCA_045534955.1 of Bacteroidaceae bacterium. Lineage (GTDB taxonomy): Bacteria > Bacteroidota > Bacteroidia > Bacteroidales > Bacteroidaceae > Colenecus. Next base: position 62,633 of record JAZSKR010000017.1, on the reverse strand, counting down.
CAGCAAAGTGCCCGACGCCACCGATATAGCCGCCATCATCTACACATCGGGCACCACAGGCAACGCCAAGGGCGTGATGCTGAGCCACCGCAACTTCTGCCACAACGTGCTGGAGGCGTGGTACGCGCACAAAGTCTACCGCCGCAAGGACACGTTCCTGTCCATCCTGCCGCTGGCGCACACCTACGAGATGAGCATCGGCATGCTCTATCCGCTTTCCACCGGCTGCCCCGTCTATTACATCCAGAAGCCCCCCACTCCCACAATCCTGAGTCAGGCCCTGCTCAAGATACGCCCCACCACAATCCTGTCGGTGCCGCTTATCATCGAGAAAGTAATCCGCGGCAAGATATTCCCCACAATAGCCGGCAGCAAGTACCTGCGCTACATGAAGAAACATTTCCCGCGCATACTCTACTTCCTGGTGGGCAAAAAAGTCAAGCAGCAGTTTGGCGGTCGCGTAAGATTCTTCGGCGTTGGCGGCTCCAAGCTGGACCGCGAGGTTGAGGAGTTTTTGAGGAACATCAAATTCCCCTATGCAATAGGTTACGGACTCACCGAGACCGCCCCGCTCATCTGCGACGCCGGCCCCAAACGCACCCATCTGGGCACCACCGGAACCGCATCATTCGAGGTTCAGGTCCGTTTGGCCGATGTCAACCCCGAAAACGGTCAGGGAGAACTGCAGGTAAAAGGCCCCAACGTAATGCTGGGATACTACAAGGATTACGCCCGCACCCGCGCCGTGATGACCGATGACGGCTGGATGCGCACCGGCGATATCGCCACCGTCGATAAGAAAGGCCGATACTCCATCCTGGGCCGATCAGGCAATGTAATCATAGGCGCATCGGGCGAGAACATCTACCCCGAGGAGATTGAGAGCGTCATCAACAAGATATCGGACGTAAACGAATCGCTCGTGATAAGCCGCTCAGGACAGCTTGTGGCACTGGTACAGTTCAACGACGGCGCCATAGACTGGGACCTGGAGGGACAGGAAAAGTTCCTTGAGGCCATAGAGAAACGCAAGAAAGAGGTGATGGAATTCGTGAACTCCAAAGTGAGCCAGTTCCTCAAGATCCGCGACGTGGAGGTAATGAAAGAACCCTTCAACAAGACCGCCACGCACAAGATCCGCCGCTTCCTCTACCAAGACAAAAAAGAAGACAAGAACAAAAAAACAGATAAGAAATGAATCTAAGAAAGATTATCAACCCCTGGATAGGAAAAGATAATTACAACTGCTTTGTATGCTGCCCCACCAACCCCAAGGGCCTGCACCAGGAATTTTATGAGGATGGTGACTATGTGGTAACCAAGTTCAAGCCTACACGCGATTATGAGAGTTGGGAGAACACCCTGCACGGTGGAATCCAGGCGCTCCTGATTGACGAGACTGCCGGTTGGGTGGTATGCCGCAAGCTCCAGACCAACGGCGTCACCTCAAAGATGAACATGGAGTACCTCAAACCCGTCAGCTCACATCTGGACGAGATCACCGTCCGCGCCAAGATAAGCAAGATGATGCGCAACGTAGCATTCATCGAGGCCGAACTGATGGATGCCGATAACACCGTCCTTACCCGCGCCGAGCTCATCTACTTCTGCACGCCCAAGTTCAAGCTGAACGAGGACAACTTCCACGAATTCAAACTGGAGGGAGAATAGCAAAATGATACAAAAGGGGTCTGTCCCCTTTTGTACTATTTTTGCCAGGTGAAGCGGACGCGGGCCAGTTCACGGTTATCTTCCGATGCCTGGATGCTGTGAAGCGAGGTGTCGCCGTCCATCTGGGTGTGCACCAGGATCTTCTCGCCAAACAGGCCCTCCTTGCGGAAATTAATCATCAAGCCTGCAGGAACATGCTCAATGCGGTACTGCGGCTCCAGACTCTCGCTTGCCCAGAGTGAATATATCGCGTTGTTAACGTGGTCGTTACGGTCAATATCATCATAACGGACCAGGAAACGTTCAGAATAATCATCGCGCTCCGTAGCCGGCAGCTTTGGGAACCGGTCCTCCGGAATCACCTTCTCACGGATAGGCTCATACTCCGGCAGACAGTCCTTAAGATGCATGGGCCGGCGCGTAGCAAAATCAATCACAATCCACTGGCTGCAAGCACGTATAATACGCTCTCCGCTGGCGCTCCAAACCTCAAACTCACGCTCCGTATATAAGGCCGATGTATCCGACGGCCAACTCTTGACCGTAATCTCCTCCGCCAGATGCGGCATACGGTCAATCTGCACGTTCATTGCAATCAGCACCCACGCCTTTCCCACGGTACGCAGATAATCATACCCTATCCCGATGCTGTTTGCGCTGTCATCGGCAATATCCTGAAACAGATTAAGCAGGGTAAGCAGGCGCAGAGTATCCCTGCGGTCACACTCAAAACTCTTGACCACATACTTGTGGACCATCTTTTCGACCTTATTCATCATTCAACGGTTTTGCACCGCAAAATTAGCTAAAAAATGGCCTGAATTATACCCCAGAGCGGTAATGTCTTCGGTAGATTTGCGCTCAATCCCGTTACAATGCGAGCATCCCGGCATATAAAACAGCCAACCATCCGTACAACCCAGCACAAAACGGTCCATCCTGCCGTCATAAGCCAACCCCAGAGGCTGCTGCTCAAGTTGCAGAGTCTCAGCGCCCTGCGTGTAAGAAAGCGTACGCTCGCTCCAGATATTACCCGCGGCCGATGTAAACACCGCAGGCATCCCGCTGGAGTACGTACCCGCTATATAAAAGAAATTGTCCGATGCACATATCGCGCAAAAACGGGTGTAATCGTAGTAAGAACTGTAAGTATCATTGAAATCCAGAGTATTGAAACTCTTAAAATCAACAGTACTCAATATCCTTCCGCCAGCAGTCAGGATCAGCGTCCTGTCATTGGAGCAGGCAATACCCACCACCCTGTCTGCACTGTTCCTCAACTGACTGCGGCAAATACGGCTGACTGAGCCGTTACGATATGCCTTAAAAACCTCACAATCTGGGCTAACCGCAAGCACGTAGTCATCACGCACATCAATACCGGCTACCTGACATTTCAGTTGCACATCGTCCTCTACGACACCCTCAATATCGGTAAAACAGATCCTGCCGTCAGTATAAGCAACTGCAAATCCATCCTGGAAAGGCTTTATATCCGCAATCACGGGAGTTGCGGCATGAATATAAGAAAGTGCCGCCAACCACAGCAATGCCATGGTCAGTGACACTTTCAAGACTATACTCCTACGTATCGGAATCATTTACTGTTAATGCTGAACCGGTCAAAGCAAGCCTTGAACGGAGCGGCAGGAGTTGCCTGAGCTGCGGGAGCACCCTGTGCGCCGGCCGGCATACGCATACCGCCCATACGTCCACCTGCAGCACCCATAGCGGCCATAACGCCGGCCTGGATATCCTTAAGGGCTATATCCACCTGACCGGCCTCAACCCACTTCTTGCCGTCGGCCGAATAGTAAGCGGTATAAACGCTACCAGCCTTGACAAGACGCAGCCAAACGGTATTGTCCTTTATTCCGGCATCGGCCAGAGGAACGTTCACGGTAGTCTTGGCACTACCGTTCTGCTCGGCATACAACTGCAGGCTTCCCACTGCAGGAGCCGCAGCAGCCTGCTGCTGTCCGCGACGGAATCCCTGAGCCGCATAAACCAGTTTGACAAAGTGTGAATCATCCTGATAAGCCACCAGACCTGCGTTCTGTGCAGGAGCAGCCGGAACGGCCGATGTCTGCAACTTGGTCTCGATGGTCCAGTCTGTGTTGGCACTCTGCAGAATCAGGTTCTGAGCATTATCGGCAGCAGCATTGATATCGCCTGCAGCAGCCGTAATCTCCAGAACACCGTCATGCAAAGCATAACCGGTCTTATCCTCACGTACTACGCTCCACTGCTTACCCAGAGAAGAACCGTTGAACTCATCGGACACACCCTTGGTGCCAAAGTTGACCAGATAGGTGTCAGCATCACCGGTAACGGGATCGGCAACGGTAACAACTGCTGTTCCAGGCACCTTATCGGCCTGCTCAACACTTGTGGCCAGGTTCTTGGCCTTAGCCATTGCAATGATCTTGGATGGCTTGCTTGTCAGCACGCTGTATTGCTTGCTGTCAGCCTTGAGCAGTGACTTACTGCCAGCCTTGAGGCTAGCCAGCGTAAGGTCCGGATTCACCTTGATTGAGTAACTGTCACTAACGCTCTTGCCATTATAAGTAACTATGGTTGTGATAGTTGCAATACCTGAGCCCTTAGCGGTCAGCAGGCCCGACTCATCAACTACGGCAACATCGGGATTGCTGCTCACAAACTTCACGGTGGTCTTGTCCAGCCCAATGAAAGAGTCATCGGTCAATGCGGCCGATGTAACGAACTGAGCTGTCTGTCCCACATTGAGCACAGTTACGCGGCAGTCTGACACCACAGTCTTAAGCTGCGGAGTGAACTTGCCGTTCATATTGGCCGATACGGTTCCGCGGATATCCTTTGATGAAGAACCGATCTCAAAGTTGTACTTGCCTGAATCATAGGTGATACGGTCATTGTCTATATCCCAGAACCAAAGGTCGGCACAGTCAATCTCTATCTCCACCAGACGGGACTGTCCGCGCGGAATGGTAACGCGTTTAAAGCCCTTCAGCCTCTTGATGGGTCGCTGCAGAGATGCAGGGCTCTCAGGTGTAGTTACATAAATCTGAACCACCTCATCACCATCATAATTACCTGTATTCTTGACATTTACGCTAACCGTGATCTTGTCATCGGGAGTTATTGAACTCTTGCTGATTGCAAAGTCTGAGTACTCGAATGTGGTATAACTGATACCGTAACCGAACTCATAAGAGACAGGCTTTGTAAAGTACCACAGAGTACGTCCGGGCTTGCCGTTCTCAGCACGCAGGGTATAATCGGTAATGGCCGGCAGATCCTTGACAGACTTGTACCAGGTGGCGTTCAACTTACCGCCGGGATTGACGTCACCGAACAGCACCAGCGGAATGGCAGCACCCTGTGCCTGGCCGTTGTAACCCGTCCAGAGCATACCGGGAATGTTCTCCAGGTTCTTGAAATCCTCAACCTCTACGCATCCCAGAGTCTGCATCACCACGATAGTGTTCTTGTTCTCCTTAGCCACAGCCTGGATCAGCTTGACCTGATTGCCCGGCAGATCAAGAGTCAGACGGTCAGCCTCCTCGGTAGCGGTATTCTCATCGGTACCCACAAATACTATGGCCACGTCCGATTTACGTGCTGCATCCAGTACATCCTGAGCAATCTCGTCATCCTCAGGAGCCTTATATACCAGATAGAGAGTCTGCGGGCCGTTGTAACCCAGACGGTTAACCTTACCCTCCATGGGCGTGCTGGCACCGTAAACGCCTCCTACTCTCTTGCCCGATGCACGTGTAGCCTCGATGGTGCTTATCAGGTTACCCTCGGGTGAACCCACATGAACCTCGATGATACCGCCCTCGGTGGGAATATTTGCGCCGATGGTAATCTTGTCAACGTTTATCAGGTCAACATTCTCATATGCGGTCCAGGAGCCGTCATCGATTGAACGCACCTGCTCCTCGGTACCCATACCGGAACCCACGGTGATACCTTCGGATGAAGAACTGTACTTGGTGGCATCATGGTGACTGGTACTGCCGTCGGCCTTCTCCAGATCAAAATAAGCCACATACAGCAGGTTGCTCTTGCTCTTTGTGCTTCCGCCCGATGCCAGAGTCACCTCAATATCCAGCCCCTTGTCGGCAATGTACTTGCTGATACCTGCATACGGGGTTGTACGGCTTGACTGCTCAGGACGGCCTGAGTACGGTCCAAGTTCCACGCGGTCAGCCTGCGGGCCTATCAGCGCAATGCTCTTTATCTTCTTAAGGTCAATGGGCAGAGCCTTGGCGTCAGTACCCGTAACCTTCTCATTCTTAAGCAGAACCGGAGTGCGTGTAGCCACCTCTATGGCGATAGCCTGACTGCGCTCAGAGTTCACTGTGCTGGGCGGGAAGTTTGCATAAGGAACCTTCATCAGAGGATCAAATTCACCCGTACGCATACGTATGGTGAACATATTGACCAATGCGCGGTCCATATCGGCCTCGGTGATAAGACCCTTCTCAAGTGCGCTCAGGGCGTAACGCTGATAAACGCTTCCGCAGTCTGAATCCACGCCGGCCTTAAGACCTGCAGCGGTAGCCTCCTCGGCAGTCTCCACGTAGTAGTGACCTGTGTATATATCCTCAATTGCGGCGCAGTCACCTGTAACGTAACCCTTCATACCGTAGGTACGGCGGGCTATGGTATCCAGATAGAGACCGCTGGCCGATGTAGGAACGTGGTTCACCGCATTGTACGATGACATGATTGACGGCAGGTTGTCCTTCTCAATCAGTTCCTTGTAAGGATACAGGTAGAACTCACGCATATCGCGGCTGTCCATATTTGAACTGCCCACGTGACGGTCAAACTCACTGTTGTTGGCAAAATAGTGCTTGGCGCATGGCACGGCCTTGATGTAATTGGGGTCATCGCCCAAGAATCCGCGCACAAATCCGCCGCTCATTACGGCAGCCAGGAACGGATCCTCGCCGTAACTCTCGCCCGTACGGCCCCAACGCGGATCACGTATCGGCTCCACCACCGGGCTCCAGAACGTAAGACCCTTGGTACCTGTCTGGAAAATGGCGCGGGCCTCATCGGCTATGACCGATGCCTCCAACTGCAGCAGATCCGGATCCCATGACGAACCCAGAGCCACGCTGCCCGGGAATGAAGTCGGTCCCTGAAGACCCGCCTGAGCATTTGCGCCAGCAAGCACTCCGTGAAGAGCCTCGCTCCATACATTATACTGTTTAATACCCAGGCGTGGTATAGCAGCCATGTTGTTGCCCAACAACGCCTGTTTCTCCTCAAGTGTAAGGCGAGAGACCAGGTCAACCGCCCTCTCCTGGAATGAATAGTTGGTGTTCCTGTATACGGGAATCACCTCCTGTGCAACCATCGGGCTCGTGAATCCCAGTATGGCTGCGGCAATGGTTAGTAATGACTTTCTCATATAATTTGGTTATTTAATCTGGCACTCCAGCTTAGCCGCCACATTGCCGGCATCATGAGCCAGCAGCAGTTCAATATTACCCGGCTCCAGAACCCAGTCATGCTTGTCCTCGTCCCAGTACTTGAGTGATTCAACCGGGATATCCAGTGTTACTATGGCAGACCCACCGGCATTCACCTTGATCTTCTTGAATGCCTTAAGTTCCTTGTAAGGCCACTCCACCTTGGAGTCAACCCTGTGTACATAGACCTGTGGTACATCCAGCTGATCATACTTACCGGTGTTCTTGGCAGCAAATGAAACTGTTATCATATCACCGTCCCTGTATTCAGACTGGTTTGCGGCGTAACCTGAATACTCAATCTCAGAGTAGCCCAGACCATATCCGAACGGATACATAACAGGCTTCTGCTTGGTATCAAACCAGCGGTAACCAACCAGCAGGTCCTCACTGTACAGTGCTGTACCGCGGCCTGTAGCACCCTTAAGCATCTCCTCTGCCTTGCTGTCCTCCTGAACCAGTGATACAAACACATCCTGGTTGATAGGAGCATCGGTCTGTGGGAAACTGCCTGTAGCATATGCAGGGCTATCCTCCAACTTGATGGGATATGAGAACGGCAGACGTCCGTTAGGTGCAATCTTACCCAACAGGATATCGGCCAATGCATTACCGCCCTCGGTACCGTTGAACCATGACTGGACGATAGCAGGACTGCAGGCCTGAACGCGGTTCAGGTCAACCGGAGCACCTGCAACTGCAATAAACACAACGTTGGGATTTACCTTAGCCACAGCCTCCAGCACATTCTCCTGATTATAAGGCAGATCCATGCTGCGGCGGTCGCTACCCTCGGTCTCATGCTGACGGTTGTCGCCACCAATAAAGAGAACCAGATCAGCACCCTTGGCAGCCTTTACAGCCTCATCCTGCAACTTCTTGGCAGTATCGTCAGGCTTGGCAGGAGCAGCAGGAGCGCCGCCGCGACGGCCAAAACCTCCAAATCCGCCGCGGGCCTGCTGTGAAGTATAACCCTGGGCATAAACAATTTTGGCCTTATCGCCAATACGGTTGCGCAAACCTGCCAGAGGAGTAATCTCATAAAGCGCCTTGACTCCGGCACCTACTCCACCTGTAGCCATAATCTTTTCGGCATTATCACCAATCACGGCAATAGTCTTCACCTTATTAAGGTCTATAGGCAGCAGAGAACCCTCATTCTTAAGCAGAACGATTGAGTTTGTAGCAACCTCATATGATATCTTAGCCTGCTCAGGCTTACATGTAATCTCAACATTAGCCTTATCCTCGGGAACAGGGTCGATAACCATACGCACGCGCAGAATCTCACGCACACGCTCATCGATAACATCCTCAGACACAGCACCTGCTGCAACAGAATCCAGCAGAGCCTGGCCCAGATAGGTAGAACTGGGCATCTCCACGTTCAGACCGGCAGTAACTGAACCCACAGTGCTGTGAGTGCCGCCCCAGTCCGATATCACCATACCCTTGAAACCCCAGTCCTGACGCAGGATAGAGTTAAGCAACTCATAATTCTCAGCGCACCAGTAACCGTTAATCTTGTTGTAGGCCGACATCACACCGAATGCGTTACCCTCAACGATAGCGGCCTCAAACGGCGGCAGATAAATCTCACGCATGGCACGCGGGCTCACAATCACGTTCACGCTGCCGCGGTTGGTCTCCTGGTTGTTCAGCGCAAAATGCTTTACGCACACAGCCACACCGTTGTCCTGCACGCCCTTGGTGTACTCAACAGACAGACGTGAACTCAGGAAAGGATCCTCACTCAGATACTCATATGTACGTCCGCCTGTGGGAATACGCTGTATGTTGATAGCAGGACCCAGAATCATGTCCTTACCGCGCAGACGTGCCTCACGGGCCATTCCAGTACCGTAAATATATGCCATCTCCTCGCTCCATGTGGCAGCCAGGGCCGATCCTGTGGGGAAGAAAGTGGCAGAGTCAGTGGTCAGATGCAGAGAATTCCATGAATGCGGCTCCATCTCCTCGCGGATACCAAAGGGGCCGTCGGCATAAATCATATCGGCAATACCCTGACTTGGAACACCCTCGGATGTGAACATATGCTTGCCGTGAAGCATCGCAACCTTCTCCTCAAGGGTCATCTTCTTTATAATCTGAGTAATCTTCTTCTCATTCTGCATCAGAGGGTCATCATACCCTTTGACATCACGTGACAATGTTACATCACCTTTACAGCCGGTCAACGCCATTCCCGTAAACAGCATTGCGGCCCAAAACAAATTCTTATTCATAAGTTTTCTAGTATAAATATTTGGTTAGAACCCCGTGTAATCACTCCATTCCGTCTGGCGGTATGCCTCATTAAGGCCCGATGCCTCATACTTGGCAAGCGGCAGGTATACGCTCAGTCCGCTGTATGTATTTACCTTTATCTGTTCTACATCACCCGGGAAAACATATGGAGTGGATATCTTGAACGATACGCATTTAGCCAGTTGCAGACGGAATTCGTTCATAAGTTCACGGTCAGTGCCCAGTTTCTCCACCACATCCTCCAGGTCAAAGAACACATGGTTGTTAAACCTGTCAAAACACTGAACCTCGCTGACATCAATACTGTCGACATTAGCACCATATTCTGCAGCCACCTTACGGAAACAACGGGCCAGACTGTCCAGTTCGGCGGTATTGACCAGTGATACGCCGGCCATCTGCTCCCACCCGCTCATGGAGTTGTAATACTGGTAGAACTCGTTGCAGACCTTAAGCACGCTGCCGTTCAGCAGATCACGTGTAACTATGTGATACGGAAATCCGTAACTCACTACCTCATAGCAAGATGAGATAATATACTGGGCCTTGTTCCTGAGAGCGTACATTATCTCCACATTACCCATGTAGCAGGCGTCAAACAGGATATAGTCAAACACATCGTCCGGAATGGCATCGGCCATCTCTCCCAGTTCCATGCATTTGTATGACGGACTCTGCCCCTTACGGTCCTCCCATGCAAAAGCCTTGGTCTCGGGGCCGAACGGATCGCGGCGGCCTTCCAGCAGTTCCGTCACCTTATTACCGCGTAACGGCGCATAGTTCATGTTGGGAGCCACATAATGCAGTTGGTTGGTAGGAATCCATCCCGTTCCGTGTGACCACAAGACAAGTCCGTAATGCTCAGCCTTCCAGTCTTTGAGCACGTCATCTATCACTTGCCGCAGCACCATCGGGTCCGATGTATCCAACTCCGGATACTTGGCAACGGTATCAATCCTCAGATTGTGCACATGCAGCAATGCGGGAGCAAAATCCTTACGGTCCAGGAAAACCAGCAGATTGTAATTGTCCATTCCGCTGCTTACGCTGGTGTTCATCGCGTAGATATTTGAGTTGGCCGTATTGGAAAGATTGTTGTCGGCACCGATATAAACCAGAACCGTTCTGTTTATCTTATGGTCAATCTCATCATTAAAGATACAGGAATTCATCACCAGGAGTGCACACACAAGCGCAAACCCCATCCTGACCCTGTTAAAAAATACCTTTTCCATTATTTCTGCTCTGCTGTCCTGTCAATATCAATAAGCCTGTATGAACTGTTAAAACTCAGTTCATCGCCGTTGTCAAGCAAGAGTTCATACAACTTGCCGTCATGCTCAAAACGGCGTATCTCCCTGCCGGGAAACTCATCGGCCATAAAACTCTTTATCCTTGAAGGAATCAGTACGTCCGGCACGGCACCATTGTTACATTCGCACTCCGTAAGGCTGCCGTCCTTAGAGAACTGCAGTTTCGCTCCGCCGGCCAACTTCACCTCATATTGGATAAGGCTTGCCCTGCGCTCCATCTCCACCTTCTTTATCTTGGTGTCGGGAAATGCCTTGCCCACAATCTTCTGCGCTTTCTCCGGCAGTCTGTCAAAAGCAATCTCCACATCCTCGGCAGCCGCAGGCAGCACCAGCATCAGAGCCAAAACCGTATACAGAAACCTTTTCATCCTGTTTTATTTTATGGGGCGCAGCATACCGCCGCCGGTCTTTAATTCCTTACCTTCCAGAGGTGCGTTAGCCGGGTCAGCCGGATCATACCAGATCGTGTGCTTGCCCTTCAACTGCTTGAGTCCCTTCTTGAGCGGCTGGTCAAACACTATGGAAGTAATGTAAACGTCACCCTTGGCGCTCCACTGTGATCCCTTGCCCATATGAACCCTTACCGTACGCGTATCGGTAGGATCACCGGTAATACGGCCGTATAACCTGCCGCTCTTATGGAGTTTGAGTTCAACCGAACTCAGGCTGTCCACAAAAATGTCACCGCTCAGAGACTGATTCTCAAGTTCTATCACGCCCTCGCCCTGATTGTAACCCTTTGGGCCCCAGTCATCGCGCTGCAGTGCAATTATCACATCGTTCCTGCAACTGATCTTATTGCCTGTCAGGAACACGTTGCCATATGCATTGGTAATCAGGATAAGCGGTCCCTCGCCTATGTTCAGGCTGTTCTTTTTAAGCACCAGCGTACCCTCGGTGAGTTTGTCCTTACGCTCCTTGTCTGTATCATAAATCAGGAATCCGCTTACTCCGCCCGATTTCAACTCACTGGCAGTCAGTTCCATCTTACCGCCAAACACACTGCCTATCGTCCATCGGGCCGATGTCATACGGCATTTTTGGGTCTCAATTATACCGCCCTTGGTATTGAACAGCGGCGATGCCTGACCTGCGCTCTGTGCCGTAGCCTCCTTCAGTAATAACTTTCCGTCATTTGAAGCATAGAAACACGGGCTCTGATGGTCTATGGTGCGTATATCGGTCTTGGTCACATCAATCTCGGCCTCGTTTATGGAGCAGATACCGGCCGATCCCTGACGGTTTGTAGTAACCGATCCGCGGGTAAGTATCGCCTTGGTTCCCTGCCCGCCCATAGTGATGCCGTCGGCCTGGGGAGAATGCGATGTCACCGTGCACTCATCCACATAAACCAGGCATCCTCCATCGGCCAGCAATGCAGAATTCACACCGTTCTCGCGGCGTTTATCATCATTTATTCCGCCCGATGTCTTGTTCATTCTCAGTTGGGTAAGGTAAAGTTCGGTACCGTTTGTGGCATATATGACGCTCACTCCCTGCTCGTAGGCTTCGACCGATGTGTGGGAACGGTTCTCGAATTTGTCTTTGTTCCCGTCCACGAACCAGGCGCCTTGAGGCGATCTCTGTCCCCAGACCAGTGCCGGGAACAGGCAAACAGTAAACAGGACGTTAAATTTCATAAGCATAATATAATGTATTACATTCGGTAAAGGTAGCATTATTTTGTAACTTCGCAGACAAATAAAACAAAAAAGTATGAATCACCGAATCATTACGTGTATCCTCAGTGCTACACTTTTAACAGCCTGTAATATGCAGAACAACCCGTTGATAACAGAGTCACCGCTCCCCTACGGAGCCCCGCAGTTTGACAAGATCCGCAATGAACACTACCTGCCGGCCTTTGAGGAGGCCATCCGTCAGGGCAAGCAGGAGATTGACGCCATAGTATCCAATCCCGACGCCCCCACGTTCCAGAACACCATAGAGGCTCTGGAATACTCCGGCAGCCTTGTAAATAAGGTAGGCTCCATATTCTACAACATCCTTGAGGCCGATGCCAGCGAAGAACTCCAGGAGATTGCCGAGAAAGTATCGCCCATGACAACAGAGTACTCCATGTACATAAGCCTCAACGAGGGCCTGTTCAAGCGCATCAAGGCCGTCTATGACCAGCGTGAAAGCCTCAACTTGGACCCCGACCAGAAGAAACTGCTCGAGGACACCTACAAGTCATTCGAGCGCAACGGAGCCAATCTCAGCCCCGACGACAAGAAACTCTATAGCGAGTATGAGGAGAAACTCTCCCTGCTCACCCTGCAGTTCAAGAAGAACCAACTCTCATCCACCAATAACTTCCAGATGGTCCTGACCAATGAGAAAGACCTTGCCGGACTGCCCGGATACATCCGCGATATGGCCGCACAGGCTGCCAAGGACAAAGGTGTAGAGGGCTGGCTGTTTGACCTCTCCGCCCCCAGTTACGGCGGATTCCTCAAATTCAGCGACCGCCGCGACCTGCGTGAAAAGATCTACCGCGCCTACAACCGCCGCGCGTTCGGCGACGAGTGGGACAACTGTGAGACCATCCGCCAGATAGTAGACCTGCGCTACAAACAGGCCGCTCTGCTAGGTTACAAGGACTTTGCCGATTACCAGACCGAACTCCGCATGGTCAAGAACGGTGATGCCGTATGGAAGTTCATTGAGGAACTCCGCGCTCCCGCCCTGCCCAAGGCAAAAGAGGAGGTTGCAGAACTTAACAAGTATGCTAAGTCAATAGGCTTTGACGGAGATCAGATACGCCCCTGGGACTTCAGTTACTATGCTGAGAAACAGCGTGTAGCCAAGTACAACCTGACCGATGAGGAACTCAAGCCCTATTTCCGTCTTGAGGACTGCATAGACGCCATTTTCAGCCTTGCGCACACACTCTACGGCATCAACTTCAAGCCCGCCGATGTACCCGTATATCACCCCGATGTAAAAGTATATGAGGTAACAGATGCCGACGGCTCGTTCCTGGCCCTCTTCTATGCCGATTTCTTCCCCCGTGCAAGCAAGCGCAGCGGCGCCTGGATGACCGAGTTCCGCGGCCTCAAGATCCAGAACGGAGTCGAGGAGCGTCCGTTCATCAGCCTGGTAACCAATTTCACCAAACCCACGGCCGATACCCCAAGCCTCATAACCCACGACGAGTTCACCACCATGCTGCATGAGTTCGGACACTCACTGCACGGAATGCTGGCCAAGGGACGCTACCCCTCAATGACCTGCACCAACGTAGACCACGACTTTGTGGAACTCCCCAGCCAGATAATGGAAAACTGGGCATATGAGAAGGAGTACCTGACCACCTTCGCCAAGCACTATCAGACCGGAGAACCCCTGCCCGACGCGCTGATAGCCAAGATCAAGGCCTCCAAGAACTACCTGAGCGCCTACTACCACATGCGCCAGTTGCAGTTCGGAATCCTGGATATGAACTACCACACCCAGACCAAGCCCATCGAGGGTGAAATCATAAAGTTTGAGAAGAACGCCCTGTTATCCACCGATGTGCTCCCCACCGTACCCGAGTGCATAATCTCCACCTCATTCAGCCACATCTTCAGCGGCGGTTATGCAGCCGGTTACTACTCATACAAATGGGCCGAGGTGCTGGCAGCCGACGGATTCAGCCTCTTTGAGGAGAAGGGAATCTTTGACAAGGAGACCGCAGGCAAGTTCCGCCATCTGCTCGAGCAGGGCGGAAGCGTAGAGGCCGCACAACTGTACCGCGAATTCCGCGGACACGATCCGGAACCCGCAGCTCTTCTGCGTCAGCTGGAAATAATTGAGTAACAACGATTTGAAAAAAAGGACTATACTGTTTACCGCATATCTTCTTGCCGTGCAGGCTCCGGCCTTTGCACAGCAGGAAGATACGCTGTATTATACCATACCCGAGGTCACTCTGACCGAGCATCGGAACATATCGGCCATAAGCGGAACAATGGCCAGCGGCATCCGCATTGACTCCAAGATAATGCAGACCTACCCCAAGATATTCGGTTATACCGATCCCATGCGTTATCTGCAGTCACTGCCCGGAGTGAGCACCAACTCCGACCAGGATGGAGGCCTGCACGTACAGGGCGGCGAGTCATCGCACAACCTGCTTACGGTATCGGACGTACCAGTTTACGGCTCCATGAACTTTACGGGGCTCTTCTCGCTGTTCAACCAGGACCATCTGCCCTCGGTAGAGTTCAGCACATCCTCCAGGTCTTCCTGGCTGGGAGCGCAACTGTCTATGGATCATGCCGATACCATTCCGCACACACTCTCAGGAACCGCCAGCCTGGGTCTTATATCGGGCCAGGCAACGCTCTGTGCCCCACTATCGCAGAAAACAGCCCTCACAATGTCCGTACGCCGTTCATTCATCAACACATTCTACGGCTCATTGCTGGAGTTTGACGGCAGTCCTTTCAAATACGGTTTTACCGATGCCAACCTGACCCTGCTGAGCAAACTCGATAGCCGTAACACCCTGGATCTGAACATACTATGGAACCAGGACAACGGCCAGAGCATATTCGGTATGACCAAGATTGCAATGGATTGCACATGGGGCAACACGCTTGCATCGGTCCGTTGGAGACATCACGGCAGCCGGGTCGGTTCATCCACATCGCTGTTCGTGAGCAATTATTCCATGATCGGACATATGGACAACAACATGGTAAACGGAGATATGCCCGCACATATCACGCACTATGGACTGAGAACCTCGCTCACACTGCCCTATGCCTTCACTCTGGAGGCCGATGCCAACCTCCTGGACATACTGCCCCAGGACCCGCATGTATCCATATTCATGGACGTCTACACCCCGCAGCCCCGCCAGCAGGCCCTGCAGGGCAACCTTTACATAAACCGCTACTTCAGGTTGGGTCACGGATTGGGGATAACCCCGCATCTGCTGCTCACAGGTTACGCCGAGAAAGACCAGTATAACTGCTTCTATTCCGATCCGTCGCTGACCTTTGAGTATGATCTTTTCCGCTATGGCAAATTCACCTTTGAGTCCGGTATCAGACACCAGTACCTTTCACAGACCGGAATGACCAGCGCGGGATTTCCCATTGAGTTCTGGGTGGCTGCTGGCCGATATTTCAAGCCCCAGAGCGCCACATTCGCCACCCTCTCCTATGACCTTGAATTCCTGCAGTCCAAATATGCGTTCTCCATTCAGGCATACGGCAAACGCCTTCATAACCAAGCCGAATACACAGGATTCATATTTGACTTCATTTCCCGCCCGTACCGTCTGGAGGACAACCTGCTCATCTGTTCGGGTTACAATTACGGCCTCAACCTCATGCTTGCCAAACAGGCAGGCTCCGTAACCGGATGGCTCAGTTACTCGTACGGACAGTCCCTTCGTGAAGGTGACGGAGTGCTCTTCCCCAAACTGTTCCATTCATCGCACGAGCGCCGTCACGAGTTCAATGCCGTACTCACCTACACCATCGGCCGTTTTGAACTTGGAGGCAGTTACATACTGGGATCAGGCAGTCCCTACACACCCGCCAAGAACCTCTACCTGATGTCCAACAACCTTATCATATTCTATGATGATTACAATTCGGCCCAACTGCCGCCCTATATGCGTCTGGACCTGTCGGCCACATATAATCTGCCACGCAAGGGACGTCTGGAGCACAGTCTAAACCTGTCTGTATTCAACGCTACGGCACACAAGAACTACACCATGGGCTATATCAGAACCGATCTGGACAAGTTGACCATACGTTACAAACTTGCCAAACTCATCATACCCACAATTCCGTCCATAAGTTATTCATGCCGATTCTGATATGAAAAGATACATCCACATACTCATAGCGCTCGTTGCATTCATCTCCTGTGAGCCCAGCCTGCAGGAGAGCCCCGATATGCTGGTCGTAGAGGGCTGGATTGAGAACGGCGGCACGCCCAAGGTATTCGTCACGTCAAGCATATCGGCCACACTGCAGGAAAAGGACATCACGGATCTCATTCAGCATGTAGCCATGAATGCCGATGTCACCATAACGCATGATGGCAACACCTACAAACTCAAACCATCCATCCGTAACGAGTATCTGCTCAAGATATGCTACACCACCAACAGCCTTATCGGCCAGGTTGGAGGCACATACCGGCTGGACGTCAAATGGAAAGATATGGAAGCCAGCGCCACAACCACCATTCCCACACCCGGCACTGTTGATTCCATTGCAATCGAGCAATATCAGGCCATTGATTCACTGTATCTTGTCAAAGTCCGTCCCGTACCCGCTCCGGGCGTTGCGCAGTACATGTTTTTCAGCATGGACGTAGGTAAAGACTCCACTTATCTGCCCTCATATATGGGAACATATGACAGCCGTCACACACAGGATATGATTGCCGTAAACCGGGGCAGCGCCAATCCCATAACCGAGAGCGTTTATTTCTACTCCATGGGAGACAGCGTGCGCTTCAAGATTGCATCGGTCAATCCCGACGCCTTTGAATTCTGGAGCAAGTACGATGAAATCCGAATGTTCAGCCACGTTGCCCTTGTGCCCTATTCCACCAACCTCAGCGGCAACATCCAGGGTGGCCTGGGCTACTTCTTTGGCTACGGCATCAACCACTACGCCACAAAAATAAAATGATACAAAAGGGGACAGACCCCTTTTGTACTATTTTTGATCAGAAGCCTCCGCCGAAACCACCGGCACCGCCTCCGAAACCACCGGCACCGCCGCCAAAGCCGCCGCCTCCGCCGAAGCCGCCGCCACCAAAGTCACCGCCGCCCATACCGCCGCCGAAGCCGCCCATGCCGCCACCGAAGTTCATCTGCATCTCCTCTACCTTATAATCGGCCGGGAGTTCAAACAGTGCGGGGTCAACATCGGTCTCCTCCAGTTTCTCAACGGTCTGGCCCATTGTACCGTAATCGGTAACGGTCTCTGACTTCATGGTCAGGTTCTTGTATATCCACAGAGTCATCTGAGTCTGATAACCCTGGTTGCTCTGGGTTACGGAGTACATCCTGCACATTACGCCTGCAACTTCCTCCTCACCTAACTCCTTGATCTTGTTCTTCTTGATGGTCTTGGCATCCAGGTTCTCCCAGTCAAACATAGGAGTAGTCTGAGCGCCCATACCGCCCATCATACCGCCGCCGAAGCCGCCCATACCGCGACCACCGCCGCCGCCCTGACCGCCACGACGTCCGCCGAATGACGGCATCTTTGTGGCCGATTTCTCTGCGTCGTTGATCTGGTAGTTATCCTCGCCGATAGCCAGTGAACGGGTTGTTCCGGCCTCACCGCGGGTTGTAACGGTTACGGTCTTCTTGCCGTAATCATCGAAATATATCTTGGTAACCATCTGGCTGGGGTCAAAGTTCATCTGACGCTGGCCGCGCTGACCACCCTGACCGCCCTGGGGAGCACCCTGGGGACGCTGACCGCCGCCAAACTGGCCGCCACCCATACCGCCGCCAAAGCCTGCGCCACCGCCGAAACCGGCACCGCCGCCCATGCCCTGGAACTGGCCCATATTGTTAGCCATTGTTATAACACCTGATTTAATGCCAAGAACCGGCTCGGATACTTCCTTCTTATCCTTCTTAGCCGCATTGACCGAAAGGCTCACTGCCGCAAGCATCATAGCGGCAACCATAAGTTTTCTCATTTGCATTTTATGTTTAAGGTTTATACTTTGATTCTTTAAACATATATAAGGTTTAATGGCCGAAGTTAAAACGATACCATTGGGGACGGTGCAGTATGGTACCGGTTTGCGCAAAACAGTACCAAACGGAACCGTCCCCAATGGTATCACTCAGCAAGCTTTGCCTTGGCCGAACCAACCTTGAACTTGATATCCATCTGCACGATTTTGCGCGCGTTGTCATCGGTAATATAGATGGTAAGGATGTCGCGGAACTTGTTCTTTCCCTTCTCCATGTAAGGCTCCACAAGTCTGAATACCAAGCAGTTATACTTCTTACCCGATAACTTCACCGTCTCCTTGCCCTGATAAATCAGACACTCGTCCAGGATCTCGGCCGCATCCACCAGACGGAAGTCGATGTGCTGCCCCTCCTTCATGCCCGATGTGTTCATGGCGCGGGCGTAACCCATCACGCTCACCATATCATACACCGCGGTGCGGCTGCTCTCGGTCTTCTCCTTCACGCGTCCGTCCATATAGTTCTTGCGCATCTGCGCACGGCAAAGACCGTCCTGAGCGTACGTGTATCGGGCCGTCTCGGTATAAACGTCACCGCCCTCGTTGCACGATTTGCGGAAGTATACCGGGCGCACGTTATCGGCCTCAAGATATGTCGTGAGCGTATCATTCATGCTGAAAATCTTCTCTGCAGCGCTCGTTGTGCGTGCAATCAGGTCCATGCGGACCACCTTGCGGCCCTCAAAAGTGGTGTTGCGAGTCACAAAACTTGCCTCGCCCGCCTTTATCGGTCCGATATGGAGAGTATACCTCAGAGTCTCGTTCTTCCAAGTCTGCTGACCCAGCGCCATCCCGCTCACCATCAGCATCAAAGCCAATACAGTAACCCACCTTTTCATAAGTCAATCATTTTAGGTTCCTACATATAAGATTCCCATTTCCCCGCAAAGTTAAAAAAACTCCCGCACCCCCACCACCCCCTAACCCCCCTGACCTTAGGGAACTGTAGCGCACGTGGGGCCATTTTTCTCCCTAAGGTGAAACGGAAATACGCTCGTACCTGCGTTACCCCCTGACCTTAGGGAACCGTAGCGCACGTAGGGCCATTTTTCTCCCTAAGGTGTGCGGGAAAATAATATTCTGCTTATCTTTACACAAAACTAAGTGACCTATGTTATTCGATAAACTGACTTATACGAGCCGCCGCGCGGAACTGAGAGAGAAAGTGGGCAGCGGCCTGATCATCCTTCTGGGCAACAACAACGCCCCGTGTAACTACCCCGCCAACGGCTACACCTTCCGTCAGGACAGCTCGTTCCTGTACTTCACCGGCCAGGACCGCGACTCATTGGCGCTCGTAATCGACGCCGACAGCAATCAGGAGTGGCTCCTGGGCGATGACATTGATATTGAGGACATTATCTGGACCGGATTCGTCCCGTCGGTGGCCGATCTGGCCGCGGAGTGCGGTATCGCCAACAGCGCTCCGTTCTCCAAACTATCCGATATGGTGGCCGATGCCCAAAAAACCGGCCGGAAAATACATTTCCTCCCGCCCTACCGTCACGACCACATGATTCTGTTGTCCGATATGCTCGGCATTCACCCTCTTAAGACCCGCGATGCTGCATCGGTCCCCCTTATAAAAGCGGTGGTAAGCATGCGTTCCATCAAATCGGCCGCCGAGATTGAGGAGATTGAGCGCGCAATGGCCATCGGCTACCAGATGCACACAGCAGCAATGAAACATTGCAAACCCGGCGTGACCGAGAAGTCAATAGGCGGCATAATGGAGGGAATAGCAATGAGTTACGGCGCAAAAGTATCGTTCAGCAGCATCGTCTCCATGCACGGCGAGATTTTCCACGGCGACCCCTCGCTCAAGCAACTTGAGCCCGGCCGTCTGCTTTTGGTCGATGCCGGCGCCGAGACAGTGAACAACTACTGCAGCGACAACACCCGCACAATGCCTATCAGCGGCAAATTCACTCAGAAACAGCGCGATATCTACTCAATCGTCGAGGCCTGCCACGACCTTGTGATTGAGAAAGCCCGTCCCGATATGAAATGGATGGACATGCACCTGGACGTTTGCCGCCTCATGACCGACCGCCTCAAAGACCTGGGTCTGATGAAGGGCAATACCGATGACGCCGTCGCCGCCGGAGCACACGCAATGTTCCTGCAGCACGGTCTGGGCCACATGATGGGAATGGACGTACACGATATGGAAGGCCTGGGCCAGATTTACGTCGGCTTTGACGATGAGGTACGCCCCAGCACGCAGTTCGGCACAAATTGCCTGCGCTGCGGCCGCCGTCTCCAGCCCGGTTTCATAATGACCGATGAGCCCGGAATCTACTTCATCCCCGCCCTCATCGACAAATGGAAGGCCGAAAAGATGCATACCGATTTCCTGAATTACGATGCAATAGAGCAGTACCGCGACTTCGGAGGAATCCGCCTCGAGGACGACATCCTGATCACCCCCACCGGCTGCAGGGTATTAGGCAAGGACATCATCCCCTACCACCCCGACGACGTAGAAGCCTTCATGAGCTGAGGCAGTACCATTGGGGACGGTTCCGTTTGGTACCGTTTTATAACTAACTGCAAAAAGAACAGCGACTTACAACTAAGCCGCTGTTCCTTATTTTAGCAAAACGGTACCAAACGGAACCGTCCCCAATGGTACTGCGTTCAGCGGGCCTTACTACAGCAGTCCTTCATTGAGCAGCCGCAGCAGGAATTACCTTTCTTGCGGTTGTTAATGGCGCCGATGACCGCTACTATTACCAGACCGGTTACGGCGATGATTGCGATAATTGTTGAAGCGTTCATAATATTGCTTGTATTATAATATAACCTATCCAGGATACGACCCAGGCGATGGCGCATTGGAAGATTACTACGTAGATGGCCCAACGGTCACCGAGTTCGCGGCGGATGCTGCTGATTGCGGCAACGCAAGGCGTGTACAACAGGCTGAAAATCAGCATCGGAACAGCGGTAACAACGGTCAGCGACTCGGTAACACCAAGCACCTCCATCGTTGCAACCACACTCTCCTTAGCCAGGAAACCGCTCACAAATGAGGTAACTATTCGCCAATCACCAAGGCCTAAAGGTCTGAACAGAGGCTCCAGCACGCCTGCAACCCAAGCCATCATCGAGCCTTCGCCATCCTCAACCATGTTGAAGCGGAAATCAAACGTCTGCAGCAACCAGATTACGATGGTAGCCACAAAAATCACGGTAAACGCGCGCTGGCAGAAATCCTTGGTCTTGTCCCAGAGCAGATGGCTCACGTTCTTGAGTCCCGGCATGCGGTAATTGGGCAGTTCCATCACAAACGGAGCAGCCACATAATTCTTGCGGAACAGCTTGGTAATCAGCGCAACAAGTATGCCCACAAGTATTGAAAGCAGATACAGCCCGGCCAGAATCAGACCGCCCTTACCCGGGAAAAACGCATTGGTAAAGAAGCCGTAAATAGGAATCTTGGCGCTGCAACTCATGAACGGAGTAAGCAGGATTGTCAGTTTACGGTCACGGGCCGATGGCAACGTCCTGGTGGCCATCACAGCCGGCACCGAACAGCCAAAGCCGATGAGCAGAGGTACGATGGAACGTCCGGAGAGTCCCAGTTTACGCAGCAGCTTATCGGTCACAAAGGCTATTCGTGCCATATAACCGCTGTCCTCAATCAGACTCAGGAAGAAGAACAGGATTATAATAATAGGTACAAAGCTGAGCACGCTGCCAACGCCGCCAAATATGCCGTCCTCAACCAGTGAAACGATTGCGGGACTGACATCGGCCCTTTCAAGACCGGCTACGCAGATGCCTGCCAGCCACTGGATTCCCTGATCCAGCCAGTCCTGCAGCGGTGCGCCCAGCACGTCGATCGAGAGCCAGATAACCAGGCACATCACAACTAAAAATATCGGAATTGCGGTCCATCGGCCAGTCAGAATCTTATCAATCCTGCGGCTGCGGATGTATTCGCGGCTCTTCTGCGGCTTGACGACAGTCTGTGAGCACAGGCGCTCTATAAATGAGAACCTCATATCTGCAATGGCGGCCGCGCGGTCCATGCCACGCTCCTCCTCCATCTGCAGTATGATGTGTTCCATGGTCTCCTTCTCGTTCTGTGTAAGTTGCAATGCCTCAAGCACTTGAGCATCGCCCTCAGCCAGTTTGCCGGCTGCGAATCGGCCCGGAATGCCCGCGCGCTCTGTGTGATCCTCAACCAGATGCATTATGCTGTGCAGGCAACGGTGAACAGCGCCGCCGTGATCATCCTTTGTGCAGAAATCGGTCCTGGCAGGAACCTCCTGATACTCAGCCACATGAATTGCGTGCTCCACCAACTCCTTGATACCCTCACCCTTTGCGGCCGATATCGGCACCACCGGAATGCCCAGTATGCGCTCCATCTCGTTTACGCGGACCGAACCTCCGTTACCCGTAAGTTCATCCATCATATTGAGAGCCAGCACCATAGGCACGCCCAGTTCCATGAGCTGAACCGTCAGGTACAGGTTGCGCTCAATGTTTGTGGCATCGACAATATTGATAATGCAGTTAGGCTTCTGCTCAATGATAAACTGGCGCGAAACCGTCTCCTCCTGAGTGTAGGGCGACAGCGAATAAATGCCCGGCAGGTCCGTCACAAGCGTATTCGGGTAGCCCTTAATCTGTCCGTCCTTGCGGTCAACCGTCACGCCCGGGAAATTACCCACGTGCTGATTGGACCCCGTAAGCTGATTAAACAAGGTAGTCTTGCCGCAGTTCTGCTGACCGGCAAGCGCAAAACGCAACGTGGTGCCCTTAGGAACCGCATTTTCATGCGCAGGATCGTGGTACTTACCGGCCTCACCCAAACCCGGATGCGAGTTATGCTCATGCAAAGTCAAATTATACCCAAAGTCAGCAGTACCATTGGGGACGGTTCCGTTTGGTACCGTTTTGGGCAAAACGGTACCAAACAGAACCGTCCCCAATGGTACTATTTCGATCTTCGCTGCTTCCTCAAGACGCAGGGAAAGTGTGTAGCCTCGCACCAGGAGTTCCATGGGATCGCCCATCGGCGCAAACTTAAGAAGCTTAACCTCCACACCGGGCAGCAAACCCATATCCAGGAAATGCTGACGCAGCGCGCCCTCACCTCCAACTGCCTTAACCACAGCACTTTCACCAATCTTCAACTCACGTAAAGTCATATCCTCGCTAATTTTGCTTGCAAAATTACTGCATAAAAGCAACCCGACCAATACTTACATGTAAGTATAAAACCACACAATTATAAACATTATTCAAAACACAATAGCTATATTTGCATTAATAATCAACCTAATTTTGAATATTTATGAAAAAGGCCCTTTTCCTAGCGGCAATCTGCGCAGCCACAATCGCGCTGACAATCGCCTGTGACGATCCTATCAAGCCCGATGAAGACGAACAGGAAATCCCCACCGATGAGCAAGGAGATTCCGGCAGCAACAACCAAGGTAACCAGGGCAATCAGAACACCCAGGTCAATTATCCCGACTGCTTTGTTTACTACCCCGGAGCCCAGTTCATCTACAAAAGAACATCGGGTAAAACTTCAAGTAAATTTACATGGACCGTTACTGATTATGACGAGCAGACTCAGACTGCAACCATTCAGACTAAGGAACAGGACAGCGAACCCGGAGAGTTGAAAATTCGCCGTGGCAGCAACGGAATGATAGAGATCGCTAAAAGCGGTTTCTTTGAGCCGGTTGTAAACAGCAATGGTGAAGTCAAATACCTGTTCAACTACAAGCCCAGCATACCGTCAGGCATCTACGGCTCTCTTGATGACAAGGTATCGGTAAGCACTGTAAGCGTTCCCGGCGGAAAGTCATCGGCCAGTTTCACCGTAAGCGCATCGTATCAGCCCTATACCGGTTTCCACGACTCATATATGTGGGATTGGCAGATCAGTGAGACATGGTGCCAGGAGTGCGGTTTCCTGCGTGAAAGCAGTTTCTGGAGCAACGGAAAGGAGTATCCCATCTCAAGTTCCAGGTCATCGGCCGAGATCATAGCATATGATATCCCCATGCCCGATGGCACTCACCGCACATACATCCCCGATGGCTGCGAGACATATGATGTGACCGATTTGTACTGCACATATTTCCATCACCCCGCTTCATCACAGCGTTATGACGATATGACATTCTATTGGAACGATAAGAAGAACCGTAATGTTATGCGCTATATCTTGAACGCAATCTGGTATGATAATGATAACGGCTGGTTATGCGCTCCGATAGTGCCGGATATGTCAAGCCGCAGAGAATATCTGGGATGGTTCCTCGGCACCCCCTCTTCCGGAAAGGCTATAGGTGGCACACGTGACGGAGAGAGTTTTGATTGTGAGGGTTCATACCTCACACCAATGAAGAGCAATGTATACTTCGATGAAGGCTTTTACGTATTCTGCGTTTTTGTAGAAAACACCGTGTATACTGCCGGTCCCTCCGATGACACCGAAATAGTTGGAATATATGTAGATTATGATGCCCGAATTACAAGTAGCGTTAGAGTACAACTGTTAGACGACGGAACGGTCGATTATTACACACCCTCAGGCGTAAGCACCAGGGCCGATGCTTCATCCGGCGCATTCACACCGTCCAAGCCCGATCCCTCAATGCTCGTCGGCCCCATCCGCCAGCTGAGGTGATACCATTGGGGACGGTTCCGTTTGGTACCGTTTTCCAGTAAGAAACTGATTACCAATAGAAAGCAGCGGCGCTAAATGAAACGTCGCTGCTTTTAGTATCTAAAAACGGTACCAAACGGAACCGTCCCCAATGGTATCACTCCCACTCGATAGTGCCGGTAGGTTTCGGAGTCAGATCATACAAAACTCTGTTAACACCCGGAACCTCGGTGATGATGCGCTGGGTGATGTGGTGCAGCAACTTGTAGGGAATCTCCTCGATGGTTGCAGTCATTGCGTCGCGGGTATTGACGGCGCGGATGATTACGGGCCAATCCCAAGAGCGCTTGTTGTCCTTCACGCCCGTTGACTTGTAATCGGGAACGATGGTAAAGTACTGCCAAACCTTGCCCTCAAGACCATTCTTAGCAAACTCCTCACGCAGGATTGCATCGCTCTCACGCAGAGCCTCCAAGCGGTCACGGGTAATCGCGCCTGTGCAGCGTACGCCCAGACCCGGGCCCGGGAACGGCTGACGGTAAACCATATTATCGGGCAGGCCCAGTTCCTTACCAACCATGCGAACCTCGTCCTTGAACAGCAGCTTGATAGGCTCCACCAGCTCAAACTTCAAATCCTCAGGCAGACCGCCCACGTTGTGATGACTCTTTACGGGACCCGACTCAACGATATCGGGATAAATGGTACCCTGGGCCAAAAATGAAATGCCCTCAAGTTTACGTGCCTCCTCCTCAAACACGCGTATAAACTCGGCGCCGATGATCTTGCGCTTCTGCTCCGGATCGGCCACACCTGCCAACTTATCCAGAAATCTGTCAGTAGCATCCACATAAACCAGATTAGCGTTCAGCTCATCGCGGAAAACGCGTAACACCTGCTCCGGCTCACCCTTACGCAGCAAACCGTGGTTAACATGCACTGATACAAGCTGTTTGCCAACCGCCTTGATCAGCAAGGCAGCCACAACCGATGAATCCACACCGCCTGACAGCGCCAGCAGCACCTTCTTATCGCCAATCTGAGCACGCAGCTCCTTAACCTGTTCGTCAATAAATTTCTTAGCCAATGCCGGAGTCGTGATGCGCTCCATATCGGCCGGACGTACATTTCCCTGTGTCATAATCTTTTAATAATCAATATCTGAAATACAAAATCTCTCTCTTTGAAGCGTTAAGGATAGCCTCCCCTATACCGGGCTTATGGGTCTCCTCCACGCGTGCCACCCAGTTGTGCTGATCGTCATAATCATACTGCGGATATTTCTCCACCGTGAATTCCGCATCACCGTTGTAGCGTATCTTACGCTGTATCAGGTCATGATTGGTATTATACTCGCACTCAAACGAATTGATCCTGTGAGGTGCCTCCTGAGGCCCAGTATAAGCATATGAAGCCACCAGTAAACGCTGAGAATTCTCCAGATAATCATAAGACCCCGTAGTGGTGGTAATCATCTTAAGCATTCCGTTCACAAAATAAGCGCTGTTGGTAACATTTCCACGGCTGGTATAAGGAAGCGACAACTTGCAACTGTTAAAATACTGATAAGAAACCCTCACCGTATCGCATCCCATTTCAACACGCTCATTATCAGCCAGTTTCCATCGGTCGGTAATAATCAGCAGCCTGGTGTCATTCTCCGTGAACGTAAACGTCTTGTCCTCATGGAACTCCACATCGCCCTCAATCCAGGTCTTATGTGAGGCCGATAAATCCGGCACAATCATACCCTCCATATCCTCTGCCAGCGGGTCCGGATCCATCCAGCCGCGAGCCGAAAATGCCACCAACTTACCGGTGTTGCGATACTCATACTTCCATTTCCGAACCACCTTGCCGCCCGCATCCTCCATCACCGAGCACTGTATGCGGTGATTTGCATTGTCATATGCATACGTACGTGTGGTATCATATCGGTTAGCCACCTTGTCTATACTCTGGTGTGTAAGCAAATTTCCCAACTGATCAAAGGTATAGACCGATGACTCCGTAGAGTGCCTGTTATCAGTAACCGTCATCTTCTGCACATAGCCATGCAGTCCCATACGCGCAGCCGCCGTACGGTTCCAATAAGGTTTGTCATGCCATGATTCGGCCGCCAACTGACTCACCCTGAATATCTTGATCATATTTCCGGACTCCACCAGGATCGATGTCTGCCTGGCTGTTGTTCCGCTGTTCTCCTCAACACGAACGTAGATAGAGTCCCTGCCCTTATCACCGTCATGCTTGGACAGCGTGCACCAATCGGCCCCGGCGGCGACATCGGCATGCCACTTGGCCTCAGTAGAGATAACCAACAGAGTTGAATCGGTCATACTGCTCATGACACGGATTGTCGTAGAGTCCGTAACCGTAATCTTGGTCCCGTCATCAATCAACACCTCATTGTCCAGCAAATCACAGCTTATCAGTGCCATACCTGTTACGGCCGATGCCAATAACGCGGAAAAAACAGATATCCTCATAAATCGTGTATTTATTCTCACAAACATACTAAATTTTTCTAAAATCGTCCAAAACGGAATGGCCCCTTTGTGTTATTTTTTATTTTTGCAGTCAACTTAAACATAACCTATGAAATACTACATCCTTTTCGGCCCTCCGGGCGCAGGTAAAGGCACACAGGCAGGTGCCATATCAGAGAAATACAACCTTAAGCACATCAGCACAGGCGAGATGCTGCGCAGTGAGATTGCTGCAGGCACAGAGCTCGGCAAGCAGGCCAAGGAGCTCATCGATGCCGGCAACCTGGTCCCTGACAGCGTGGTCGAGGGCATGATTGAGAGCACATTCAACAACAACAAGGACGTAGCCGGATTCCTGCTGGACGGATTCCCCCGCACCCTTGGCCAGGCCGTTGACCTGGACGAGATGCTGGCCCGCCGCGGTGAGAAGGTCAATGCCGTCATCTCCATCATGATCAAGGACGACACCATCAAGCAGCGCATCCAGCACCGCGCCGAGATTGAGGGCCGGGCCGATGACGCCAATGAGGAGACCATCAAGAACCGCATAGCAACCTACCACAAGCAGACCGAGCCTCTTATCACCTATTATAAGAACGCCGGCAAGTATCAGGAGGTAGACGGCGAGTGCGGCGGCATTGAGGACGTCCGCAAGGCAATGTTCCGCGTGTTCAAAGGCATCGACCGTAAATTCATGGAGCGTCAGGTGGTACTTGATGACTCACTCCTGGATAAGGTACAGATGCTGGCTCAGGAGTCACCCCGTCTGCGCATGAACTATGATCTGCGCAACAGTGAGGATGACCAGTCACAGCGTATGCTCAACGTGATGCTGCCCGGTACCCACACCACCATCCACAAGCACAACCTGTCCAGCGAAACCGTGATGCTTATGCGCGGCCGCATGGATACCGTATTCTATAATAATAAGGGAGTAGAGATGCAGCGCATCCACATGGGTGGCGATACCGGAGTATTCGGCGTCAACATCCCCAAGGGTCAGTGGCACACCTTTGAGGTCTTTGAGCTCTCCATCATCTTCATGGCTCAAGACGGAGCCTGGAGCCCCCTCGCCAAAGAGAACATGCTCTAGCAGCACCAGCGGCGGTACCATTGGGGACGGTTCCGTTTGGTACCGTTTTATAACTAACTACAAAAAGAACAGCGACTTACAATTAAGCCGCTGTTTCTTATTTAGCAAAACGGTACCAAACGGAACCGTCCCCAATGGTATCGCCTCAGCTCGCTAAGCGAACTGCTCTTTGAGTTTGGGCCAGTAGCCGCGGGCAAGGACAATGCCGCAACCCAGGACGGCGCCAAAGAATGTCCAGACTATCAGGGTTTTGGCGCGGCTGTTGGACGGACGGTCCGGAACGGTGACGGGCTGGATAACAGTCAGCACCGGAGTATCGCGCTTAACCTGAAGTTTGGCCTGCTCCAACTGCTTGGAGAGCTCGCTGTAAATGCTGTTTGCAGTATTGTACTTGGACTGAATGCGGTCATGCTCTATGCGATCCTTGGTAGTAGTCACATTCTGAGTCTTATCGGTAATACGCGCCAGCTGCTCCTGATATGACTCCGCCTCGGCCTTCATCTCATCATAACGCGCCTGGATATACTCCAACTCACTCTGAGACTTCTCAATGCGGAACCTGGTAATCTCCTCCTGCAGCAACTGCTGAGCCTTCATGGCCAGCTCGGCCGTCTGTATGGGTTCTGATCCCACCACGTTCAGCGTAATGTAACCCTCCTTCTTATCAACCGCAAGCGATACGCTCTCACTCACAGCCTTCAGCACCTTGACCTCATCCTTGGTCAGCACCAGCGGCTTGGGAGTGTCATCGGCCTCACCGCCCGGCAGAACGATATCGGGTTTTTCCTTACGGATGGCGCCCAGGATTACGCCCGGAAGGCCGATGGTGTACTTCTTGATGGTGCCCATAACGGTAGGCTTGGCAATCTCGGTGGCGTATGTGAACATGCTCACCGCCGTATCCACATTTGCATAGTGTACCGGCGTGTACATCAGCTCTTTACGGAACGGAACGCTGTTCACAATCTGCGGATAGATAAGCGGTGAAAGCTCTGCCCCGCTGGCCGATGACCCCAAGTCAATTCCGGCAAGCGATGCCAGACTGCTCAGCGATGAGCCCTTGCTAGAACCCACCTGAGGCACCATAACAGTGCTCACCGAGTAGGTACGCTTCATAGTCAGCGCAGCCACAAATCCCAGCACAATGAACGCGCACGTCCAGATGATAATGGTCTTGCGGCCGTCCCACAGCTGCTTTACCAGCGCCATTATGTCTATGCCCTCCTCATCGTCCATCAGAGGCGCATTATTCATATCTTCCTGCATATTACTTAAGTCTGTCTAAAAGTAATACTAATGATACAACCGATGTCAGAGTAGCAACTGACTGGCTGAACGTATTGCTCCAGTTAACCTTCTCCTTAGGAGTATCCAGTTTCTCGCGTTTCTCGCGGTCGATGCTGACGGTAATCACGCCACCCGGCTCAACGGTCGGATATCGGCGTATACCAAACAGGCCGCGTTTGGTGCCATCGGTCTGATAGTTAGGCATAGTCACGGTCACGCTGTTCTTGTTGGCCACCTTCTGGAAACCGCCGGCATAATGACGTATGTACCACGCAGCATTGTGACTGCCCTGATAAACCATAGTCTTGCTGCTTGCGGCAAACTCCTCGGGCACATACTGACCCATGCGTGTACCAATCTCGCGGATAACCACGATATTCTCTTGGCGAACAATATTAACCACATCGCCGTCCATCAGAATCAGATCGGCCGATACCTTACCCTTGTTGCTCTTGGCATCCTTTAGGTTTATGCCGATGCTACCGCGGCCGTTCATTGTGCGGAACACGCGTGCGTACGGATCGGCATCATCCAGAAGACCGCCGGCCATCTCGATTACCTCCCAGAGTTGTGTCTTGTTATCGTCCAGCAGATAAACGCCCGGATACTTTACGCGACCGTTGATCTCAACCGTGCGGCCGGTAGTAAAGTCAGGTGTCATGCGCACCACAATCTGGTCAAACGGCTGCAACTGGAAATCGGTCTTGGGGTTGTAATCCTCATCCACCTCAAGGGTCAGGACGTCAAATGATGAAGTCTTGTCCGATACGTTCAGGCGGAACACCTCCACGCGGTCATAAGCGGCACCCACCTCAAAGCCGCCTGCCATTGTGAGCAGGTCATGAACTGTGAGCGACGGGTCATAAGTTGTGCCGAACGGGCTCTTTACGGCGCCGTTCACACGCACTTCGCCGGCGTTGGTGTATGTGGTGTTGTCATAAACGTTCAACTGGTCGCCCGGCTGGAGTTCCTTGTCAAGGTCATTGTCAAGCGATATTGTGATGTACTCCATCTTGGCGGGGTTCTCCAGATCCTTGCGGAATATGTAAGCCACAGGATAAACGCTGGGCTTGAGTCCGCCTGCATACTCAATGGCCTGACCCACTGTCATGCGGTCGTTAAGGCCGAATGTGCGGCTGAAAGGCTCACGCACCTGACCGTTCACGCTGATGGTCTCAACGTCGCGGTATGTGGACTGCGCCAGAACCCTTACAACATCACGTGCCTGGAGTTCAAAATCGGGATTGCCGTCCACACCCGGGAACGGAACTGTCAGTATCTCAACAGTCTCATCGGGCTTGGTACGCTCCACGAACACGAAATCGGTCTTGGCTGTATATGTAGGCTTAGCCTTCTCAATCAAACCCTGCAGGCTGCTGTTGCCCTCCAGGTCATAATTGCCGCCGTAGTAAACATCACCGTTAATGGCCACGTAATTCTCCATCGGCACATTTGACTGATGGATCCTGACAGCATCGCCGTTGCGCAGGTCAACCTTCTGCTTGCCGCTCATGACATCGGCCAGGTTGAACTCCAGATACTTGCGCTCGCCGTTCTCGTAACGCTCCACCTGAACGTAATCCATGTAAGCGTTGTAAACCAGGCCGCCGGCGTACTGGATCAGTTCCTTCAGGCCCTCGCCCTTTATCATCTCATAGCGCATAGGACGGTTAACGGCGCCGCTGATGCTCACAATATTCTGAGCCACAGGAACATACAGCACATCACCGTTCTGGATATCATACTGGACTTTTGAGTCTGGCTTGGTCATGTAGGTGTAAAGGTCCAATTTGGTGTTCTTACCGCCGCGCGACAGCTGAATCTCACGGACCGATCCCATCTCAAGCGGACCGCCTGCAGCAGCAAGGGCGTTGAACACAGAGTTCAAGGCTGAGAGTGTGAAACCGCCCTGAACGCCCACCTCACCGTAGATGCTCACCTGAACCGTACGTGCGGTAGTGATTGTAACCGCAATCTGATCCTCGCGGAACGAGTAATGACTGGCCAGCTTTGACTGAATAGCCTTGCGAGCCTGCGCCATAGTCATACCCTTAAGGAATATCTTGCTCGAACCTGCCGGCTGGATTGAACCGTCGGCGGCAATGCGCTGATGAATCTCGGTCTGTGATGATCCGAATATCGATATGTGCACCTCATCGCCCTCACCCAGCACGTATGTATCAGGGGCCTGGGCACCGTCGGTTGTGCGGAACACTTCAAGTGACTTTCCAGTGAACAGCGAGTGGCCGTAGATATCGTTGCCCTCGGTGGCAGATACGCCATTCTCTGCCAGCGCGGTTTCCAGGGCTTGCTCGGCAGCAGCCTCACCGTTGGTTGACTGCGGGGCATCAATTGCTGCAGTAACTGTTTCAGCACCACCTGTTGCGGCGGCAGCGGGGTTTGTATCGGCCGCAGCCTTCTCGGCCTGCATCCTGTTCAGGATAGCCATCACACGGTCCTGATAATTAGCATATTCTGTGGGAGCAATGTTGTCCACATCAATACCCTCCTCCAAGAGTCGGGTGCGGACCTCAGTCTCATTAAGTCCCCTCTTCTGCAACTCGGCCTGAGCCATTGCCATCATCGAAGCTGACTGTGCAAACACCATAACAGGCAGCAGAACAGCAACAAAGGCAAGAATTTTCTTCATAAAATGTCGTTAGTTTGAATTATCAGTTTTGTTAGCGCCACAAAAGTACTAATAAATATTAAAACACGCGCACACACGCGCCAGAAAACGCTCATCGGCACAAAATGATACAAAAGGGGACAGTCCCCTTTTGTATCATTTTGCTCCAAACTCCTTGATCCGCTGCTCCTCCGAGCGCTTGCAAACCAGAAGTTGTCCGTTTTTCTCAGATACTATGTACCCGTCCAATCCCTGCAGGACCACCTTTTTCAGCCCCTCCGCATGAACCACACAATTACTTGATTCATAGAAGCTTATATTGCCCACCGATGCGTTATTATCGGCATCCTTCTGCAACTTTTCATGCAATGACTGCCAGTTACCCAGGTCGCTCCACCCAAAATCCGCCGGGCAGGTATACACCTTCTTATCGGCCGATGCCGGCTCCATCACCGCATAGTCAATCGATATCTTCTCACAAGTCGGGAAAATCTCCAAAACAGTACCATTGGGGACGGTTGACTTCGTCGAGCTAAACCTTCCGTTTGGTACCATTTTATCCATCTGCTCCGCCAAAACCGGCTTATATTTTCTGATAGAATCGGTAATAGTCTTCACGTTCCACACAAAAATCCCCGCGTTCCAAAGGTAATTACCATCGACCAAATACCCCTTAGCCGTCTCCAAATCAGGTTTCTCCTTAAACTCCTCCACCAAAATGATACAATTGGGGACAGTCCCCTTTTGTACCGTTTTCACATAACCGTACCCAGTCTCGGGCCTATTTGGTTTAATGCCGATGGTAACGATGAAGTCGTGGCCCGATGTAAATGCCAATGCGTCCGATATCACGCGCCTGAATTCCTCCGGGTTCATCACAACCGCATCGCTGGGAGTAACAACTACGTTGGCATCGGGATCCTCCTGTTTGATGCTCCAGCACGCCCAGGCAATGCACGGAGCCGTGTTTCGGGCAGCAGGCTCGGCCAGAATATGAGCCGATGGGATACCGGGAATCTGCTCCTTGACGATATCCACGTACGCCTGATTGGTCACAACCCAAAAATTCTCCGGAGGGCAGATACCCTTAAACCGGTCCACGGTAAGCTGAATCAGCGACCTGCCGCAACCCAGAATATCAATAAACTGCTTAGGAAACTCCGGGGTGCTGAGCGGCCAGAACCTGCTCCCGATACCCCCCGCCATAATTACAACGTGATTTGCCATATCCTCATTTTTGCAAAAATGATACAAAAGGGGACAGTCCCCTTTTGTACTATTTTTCGGTTTTTCTGAAAGTTTGCCAGAGCCAACGACGGATAATTCCACGCCTCTGGTTGTCGATGAACGCATCCAGAAGGCGCGTAGAAGCACCCATTGGCTCAATATCGTAATTTGCAATTGCCGCCGGAATCAGGCAACTGAAGCCCTCACGCAACACAATTCCATCGCCCGTCTCACGGATATTGATCCTGCAATCGCCTTTAAGACACATAGTTATGATGAAACTGTCATACTTCTTGAGGTCACGGTGAAAACGTTGTCCGATGTCCGTAACGCGGGCGCTGAAGAACGCCGTCTCCACCACCCTGTTGGCGTGATTCGCCTTAACCGAATAAGCGGTCCTGTATCGGCTCTCAACCCGATAATTCAGAGCCTGAGCCGCCAACTCCGTATGCAACTGACGAGGCTTTCCGTCCAGTCCGGGGCGGTTATAATCATATATTCTGTAAGTTACGTCCGACGATTGCTGAATCTCGGCCAGCATAATTCCACCGCAAATGGCATGCACGCGGCCCGCCGGAATGTAAAACACATCGCCCGCATGAACCTCATGACGAGCCAAAGCCTCCACAATAGTTCCATCCTGAACCATCCGCTTATACTCATCGGGAGTAAGTGATTTCTTGAATCCGGAATAGATGCAAGCGCCCGGCTCCGCGTCCAGAATATACCACATCTCGGTTTTGCCGTTCTTGCCGTGCTCGCGCAGAGCCATCTCATCGTCGGGATGCACTTGAATGGAAAGGTCCTTCTGAGCATCGATGAACTTGACCAGTAGCGGCATCTTGTTACCGTAATGCTTAGCCACAGCCTTGCCCAGAACGCCCTCAGGAGCCGATTTCACCACCTCCGGCAGAGTCTTCCCGGCAAAAGCACCATTGGCCACAACCGTAGGCGAGCTCTCCACAGCGCTAACCTCCCAGCTCTCGCCGATATGCTCCTGCTGCGCCAGTCCTTTCCACTGCGTAAGCCTGTCGCCTCCCCACACTATTTCGTGCAGGTTCGGCTCAAATAATAATGGATACAATCTTGCCCCTTCCATACAAATCGCAAAGATACAAAATGATACAATTGGGGACAGTCCCCTTTTGTACTATTTTCCAGAAATGATACAATTGGGGACTGTCCCCTTTTGTACTATTTGTCTAGCCTGATGATCACACCGCGACTGATGCCGGTTACGCGCGATATCTGCATCACATTCCCGCAAAACTCCAGCAACTTAACAATAATCTCATTGCGTTTAACCTTATCAAGATGCTGAATAGTAGCAATTTCCGTAATCCCAAACTCTGCTCTGATAAACTCACGCAACCTGTCATCGGACACACGCCTACCGGTATCGCTGTCAAAATCCAATACTCTCTTCGTTTTAGGTAACGGTGTATTTACCAACTCCTTAAGCGCATCGAACGATATCTTTGTGTAAACCGATTTCGTAGCGCAAATGGGCACATCACAAAACATCCCCGGATCATACTCGCGCCAACTGCTCCACCGATAATGCTCCACCTCCCGCACAAGCCCGCCGGCCACCGGATTCTGATGAACATACTGCATCAAAGTCAGAAAATACTCCCAATCATTCACCACTTCGCTCCTGAATCGGTTCTGAAAAAGGTGTCCCACATGCTCGTATTTCTTATTAAAATAACCTGCATAAGTACCTGAAACACTTTTAATTGCGTCCGATACCCGACATTTCTGTTCCCTAACCAAAAGGTGCACATGGTTAGGCATCAGGCAATAAGCGTAAATGACCAACAAAGGCGGGATCGGCCTCCCAGTCTCGTCCACCGGGAACGCCACGCGCTCCATTAAACTTAAAAACTTGAGATAATCTTTCTCGTTCTCAAAAATATCCTGCTTGTTAACGCCTCGCAGAATCACATGGTAAACGCCAGAATCACTGACAGATCTAGACAAACGTGCCATGGTTTAAAAAGTATTAAATTGGTTGATAATAGATTTGATATTCGCAAAGATAAACAAAAGAGCAAAACGCACAAAATGATACAAAAGGGGACTGTCCCCTTTTGTACTATTTGCTAACTTTGCAGTATGTATTGGATTGAGGTAATAGGTACATTTGCGTTTGCCATCAGCGGTATCCGGCTGGCGGCGGCAAAGCAATTTGACCTGTTCGGGCTGTTCATCGTAGGGTTCGTTACGGCCGTTGGAGGCGGTACAATCAGAGATGTCATGCTGGGCGTGCGGCCGTTCTGGTTTGATGATCTGATGTCGCTCCTGATAGTTGCCGGAGCCTTGGTCCTGTACTATTTCTTCCATAAACTAGTGGACCGAATCGCGGGCACAATATTCCTTTTTGATACCATAGGACTAGCAATTTTTACGCTTCTGGGTATGACCAAGGCTCTTGACATGGGTTGTTCGGCCGTTATCGCGATAGTGATTGGCACGATTACGGGCGCCGGCGGCGGTGTTTTGCGCGATATTTTCATCAACGAGGAGCCGCTCATTTTCCACAAGGAAATATATGCTCTAGCCTGCGTTGCCGGCGGAATAGTCTACTTCTTATTGCAACATTTCAACCTGAGTCCGGCCGTCTATCGGACCGGCTGTGTTGCCGGAGTAATAATAATCAGACTCTTAGCCACCAAATATCACTGGCAACTTCCCAAGGTAAATACAAAATAGTACAAAAGGGGACTGTCCCCTTTTGTATCATTTTCAAAATCTGTTGATCACTTCAATGATGTAGGAGACGTCTTCGGGCTTGATTACGGGGCCGATGGGCAGGCTTAGTTCCTGGGCTGCAATTTGCTCTGTTACAGGTAGTTGTAGACCGATGCTCCAGGGGGCCGATGCGTAGCACTCCTGCTTGTGCGGAGGGATGGGATAATGGATTAGGGTCTCTACCCCATTCTCTTTCAAATATGCCTGTAATTCATCGCGTTGGGTGCAAAGTATGGGGAACAGATGATACACGTTCTGAGCATCAGGTAAACGCTCAGGCAACGTGATCAAAGGATTACGCAAGCCCTCATAATACTTCGCCGCAATCTGCTGGCGATGTGCATTATCCGTATCCAGGTATTTCAGTTTTACATCCAGCACCGCAGCCTGAATCTCATCCAGACGGCTATTCCTTCCAGTATATTTGAATACGTATTTGGCCGATGAGCCATAATTGGCCAGAGTCCTCACGGCTGCAGCCAGTTCAGCGTCATTGGTAGTAACGGCACCGCCATCGCCCAGCGCGCCCAGGTTCTTGCCCGGGTAGAAACTGTGCCCGGCAGCATCGCCGATTGATCCCGTTCTGCGACCATCAGCACTAAAACAGCCATGCGCTTGAGCGTTGTCTTCAATCAATTTCAGATTATGTTTGGAGCAGATTTCTCCAATCTTATCAGTGTAAGCATTCCGTCCGTAAAGATGAACTATGCATATAGCGCGGGTACGCGGAGTAATACGTTCTTCAATGCGCTCTGGATCAATCTCAAGCGACTCAATTGAAGGCTCCACCAGTACCGGCACCAACCCATTCTCCGTAATAGCCAGAATAGTAGCAATATAAGTATTAGCCGGAACAATAACCTCATCGCCCGGCGCCATAACGCCCAGCTCAATGTAAGCCCTGAAAATCCAGATCAGAGCATCCAGCCCATTAGCGCAGCCCACACAATAGCGCGACCCAATATAACGGGCGTAATCCTCCTCAAAGCGAGAATTAGCCTCCCCCTGCAAGTACCACCCGCTCTCTACCACACGCTTCACAGCAGCCTCAATCTCAGCCGCGTGCAGCCCAGTAACCTCTTTCAAGCTCAAAAACGGAATCATATCGCAAAGATAGCAAAAAGTACCAATGGGGACGGTTCCGTTTGGTACTGTTTTCAAAAACGGTACCAAACGGAACCGTCCCCATTGGTATCATTCCCAGTGCACAAGCAGTGGATTAAGCCGAATCTTACGCGGGCAGCCATTATATCCACGAATCTGATAATCGCCCGCAATCTCATCAGGAAGCAGCTCTTTAAGCCTGGCATTCAGAACCGATGCCTTCTCACTGAAAGAATTATCCTCAAGATCAACCAAGCGCGCAACTCTGGCCTTGACATCATCGCGATCGGTATTTGGAGAAATCACCCCATAAATCTCCTCAAGTTCCGCCCTGAAAACATCCCTTTGTTTAAGCAAAATGCCCTCGGGATGCCTTAAAAACAAGATAAACAATGTCTTAATCAAGGGACGTAAATTAAGAATCTGCCCATCGGCGCCACCTGTTCTAATATTATAGTTCTTATCAATAAACAACTCAACGGGCTCTGCCAGCCGTTCAACACCGCACCCAAGATACTTAAGCCGCTCCTGCACCTTCAGCATAAGCTCCATCAGTTGAGCCGCCTCCATACCCTCCAGCAAACCGCCATAATCAACCGGCGGTTCACACAGCATCCCGGCCGCTTCGCTAAATAACAAGCGCCACATCAACTGAGCCTCAAAATTTCCACATGCTATCATACCATAAAGGTACGCAAAAATCCATCAACCACCAAGCCCAGACGCCCTTTTTCCATATAAAAAACAAGCAACACATCCAAACAATTACAAGCTTGTAATCACTTTGAATTGCCGATTCCCGTCAACACCTTTGCCTCATAAAAAATATGTCCTTATGAGCAACAAAAATCTAATCATCCCAGGTCCACGTCCAGGCCAGTTCCATCTGCCCGACAACGACAGCATAGTATATCTCAACCCAATGGAACGAACTCTATACCAACTATTTATAAATCACCCAGAAGGCATCCGGGCCGATGCCCTATCACTACACTGGCAGGAACTGTACCGCCTCTACGCCCACGAATCGGTCTTTGACGATAAGAAACTCATGCTCAACACAATAGAAAACCTTTGCGGCCAGTCCAAGATCGTTTTCTACTCCAACATATCCAGGATAAAGCGCAAGTTCATCAACACCATAGGCGTCCGAAAAGCAAAAAACCACATCATAATCCGCCACCCCGACGGCCGATATCGCATCGGCCACTAAAGCACTCATAATTATTACAAGTTTTTTATAGTATCCTCTATTTCCCAGATAATCTCCTTTAGAGCCGCTTTAAGTGTCTGACGTTCAAGTTCATCAAAATTCTCCGGGGCATTTTTATTAAGAAAATGTGCCTTGAACCAAGAGGCGTTCTCTCCATAATAATCTTTAGCCAATGTGCCCCATTTAATCCATCGGCCCAAACATAGCAAGTAATCCTTCATAGAGAGCTCTATATGCATTTGTTCGGGCTTAAATTCATGTAACGTCTCTGGATGTTCTTTTGATTCTTTAATTGAATCCTCTATTCTCTGCCTCTCTTGATCTATCATTTCTTCCGTGATGCCATAGAAAGTCATATCAAAGAGGCAATTAGCCACAATCCGACTGGCAGAAAAGGCATCAAGCGTTTCTTGGCAAACAACCATTCCCAACCACTCCTTCCAGGGACAAAATGACAGAGCCCATCTTTCATTATCACCCTTCTTTATACCAATTACTTCGGGATAAACACGTTTTGGCTCCAAAATATCAGGCGTCAATTCAATCTTTATACTACACTCAGAATCTACAGGATCCATAAGAGATAATGTTTCAAAAACAATCTCGAAACTCTCCAGCCTCTTTCTAAACCAAGGATGGTCTGACACCAAGGCCACCGCCACATCTTGCCATTGTACCTGATTAATCAACTCTTTCAGTATCATAACTCCAAATCAATATTTGCACAAATGTACAGCGGCTATCAGCCCCTCTCCAAATCTCTGCAAGGTTTGCAAAGATTTGGAGACGCCATTGACTAATCCCACTTTTGCAAAACAACATCAATAATTATATTATGACACCTACACGTGAACAATTCAAAGAATTAATGGCAATCATTAAGAATGCCCAGGAAAAAGAAGACAAAGTTAATGATGCGTTTGAACTCATCTGGGACGATGAACAAGCGCAACACGTACCATTTTACATCTCCCCCTGGTGGACAGCCGTAAGATATGCTTTCTGTCTCCTTTTCAATCTGGACTTCAACAAACTAGGAATCGATGATGAATTGGAATGGTGGATGGATCAGTCACCTCAAAACCAAGCCATATATTGGACCGAAAATGGAGAAGAGCACAACGTAAGCGACATAGATGCCTTCTATGATTATTTAGTGGAACAATCTAATCAAAAACACAGTTAACAGTATTATGACTTTCAAAGAACTAGATGCAAAAATGCGCATCTACGAGCAGTCGTTAGACCAAATAATCCCGCCGGGAAACTACTTGTTGGCGCGAATTGACGGGCGCAGTTTTACTCGCCTCACCAAGGAAATCTGCAAGTTTGAGAAACCTTTTGATGATCGGTTCAGCCAGATGATGGTTGAAAATCGTCAAAAGTCTGGTGACAGACACCGGTATGGAAATAATCTACGGTTATACTCAGAGTGATGAAATATCTCTGCTCTTTTCCATGGGCACCCAAGTGTTTGGCCTAAAAGTACGAAAGCTCAACTCCATCCTTGCCGGCACCGCCAGCGCCAAATTCTCACTCCTTCTAGGGCAGCCTGCGGTATTTGATTGTCGTATAATCCCCCTCCCCAACCAAGAACTGGTGGCCGATTATTTCCGCTGGAGAATGGAAGATGCACACAGTAACTGTCTTAATTCATGGTGCTATTGGACCTTGCGTAAGGAGGGCTGGAGCGCCTCAAAAGCCAGCAAAGAACTAGAACATAAAGGAATTGCCTTCAAGAACGAACTACTTTTCCAGCGTGGAATCAACTTCAACAACCTTCCTGCCTGGCAGCGACGAGGCATCGGCCTCTATTGGAAAGACTACCAGAAGACCGGTCACAACCCAATTACAGGCCAAGACGTACCTACAACCCGTCGCGAAGTATTTGTTGATTATGATCTACCCAAAGGATTCGTACCGTTTCAATACAAAAGTTTTCTTACCAACAAATCAATAGACCAAAACAAATAGTTATATTTGCATCAACAAAACAATCTATACTATGTCAGGAAGAACAGAAATAATCAACATCAAGAATCCTTCGGACAAAGTTTTGAAGATTCTTAAGAAGATGCAATCCAGAAAGGAGCAACGGCATACCGACTTCTTAAATGAATTGCAAACCACTAATCCATGATCCAAAATGAACAAACAAATTGATATTATAACAGCAAAGGGGGACAAATTAAAAGTCTCCCTTTCTTCTTGCTATGAAAGCGTTACCGATACCATAATTCAGTCAAGGCACATCCCATTTGACATAACTGAGATTTCTATTGAAGGAAATCCCACCAATGGCCCTGTAACCATTGACACATTCAGAAAAATAGCAAAATGGATGGTTGATTGTATTGACAAAGAGCCCGATACAATACTCTTCTATTTCTGCGATTGCAACACGCCCATACCCAACATCAGACCAAGCAAAGATCTATTGCCGGCTCAATACAGAAACAACCTGTTTTCCCGTCTTTTCCAAAGGTATGTTACACTTTCGTCCGATATGTGGGTAGATGAAACGTTGGTTTTTGGAGAAGAAAACCCATACATTTTTCACATACTCCACAAGGAATCACATTCTACTCTCATCAGCGACATAGCCCGTGAGCTGGAATCCACCCTCAACATAATTGCAGAGCAAAAATGATACAAAAGGGGTCAGACCCCAATTGTATCATTTGATTAGTTTTTCATATCGCGGCCGCGGTTGGATTCGAACCAACGTATCGACATTACAAGTGTTGTCCTTTGCCACTAAGGTACGCGGCCTGGACCGGGATTCTTATCCTTCTTCCCGGCCCCAGGTTGGCCGATAGGATTCAGAGTATTTCAAGCTGATGCTGTTAGCCCATGATCTGCCAATTAATCTAACCCGCCGTATAATAAGTTGATTTAGAGGCGGGTGCGGGACTTGAACCCGCAGCCTTGGACATTCTTGTCGAAACACTAAACCTCTGTAGAGCCTATGCTTTGAACCATAATGCAGAAGCTTTGGCACGATGCTGATGCTCAAGCGCATCCCAACGGGACACAGATAAAGCTAAGTCATAATGCTAACGCTGATCTGCCAATCAGGAATCATTCCGTCCCATAGAAGATATATCCCAAAAACCTGTCCGCTGCAAGATTAGGTTCCATAGTAGGCGTATCATTAACCGTTTTAGTTGCTTCTATTACAGCATTCAAAAGTTTGCTAATACGCTCTTGAACCAATTGTTTCTGCCTCAGCGTCCACTCTCCCGAGAACTTCTGAGACGTATATGATCCTCGTTTTATAGTAGTTTTAACCTCTTTAGTAATAGGCCGATAACTGGACGGAAGATGCTCCTTGTCAATATTGGGATCAAGCAGGATCTCAGTATCCGTGATAGTAGTGAAACTGTCCCCTTCCAGCCTCGGGGTCTCAAAAATATCATCACGACCCTGGTAGTCTTCATTCTCACTTGCCTTCCAAATCTCGGAATCAGACCTTACGGGAATATTGGCAATCAAATTCTTCAGATTCTCATCGGTCAATATATTCTTGAGTCTTAGAAGTTCCGTAGCCGACAGATCTCCCAGATTGAGCCCATCCACCACAAACGGCACTCTTGCCGAACCGGCCGCATTAGTAGCCTCAATTGCAAACTGATCCTTAAGATAAGGCAGCAACGCACCATTCACCAACCTCTTGATTTCTTCCGATACCGTTGTAGCCACTACCGTGTGACCCATCTTAGTAGG
Organism: Bacteroidaceae bacterium; assembly: GCA_045534955.1. Lineage (GTDB taxonomy): Bacteria > Bacteroidota > Bacteroidia > Bacteroidales > Bacteroidaceae > Colenecus. The sequence continues at coordinate 20,011 of JAZSKR010000017.1, read as the reverse complement.
ATCCTCCAATTGGCCCTCGGCAGCATGGAAAGTCTTCTTCTCCCCTTTAAAAGAAGAGGTATTCCTCTTAAAAAAGTCCACCTGCCTCCTAAGCGATTCCGTATAAACCGCCCGCTCATGCTCGGTCTTAGCCAGCGTAACATTCATCTTTTCCTGTGTCATATCATAAGTTTTAATAGTTTTCCAATAGCCGTGACTCAAACATGAGACAACTCCGGCATTTCCAAAGGCAAAGTTATACCCACCGCACCACCCCCTCCAAATCTCTGCAAACCTTGCAAAGATTTGGCTTATCAGCACCAACTTCCGAGATTTGTCAAAAACTCTGATTATGAACTACAATTTCGACCCGGAACACACTTTCTTTACGTCCGACACGCACTTCAATCACGCCAATATCATAAGATTATGCGACCGCCCGTTCAAAAACATAGAGCAGATGAATGAAACACTGATCGCCAATTGGAACCAGGTTATCGGACCCGATGATACAATATTCCATTTAGGAGATTTCTGCCTCGGCGGCTCTGCAGAGTGGACAAAGGTATTAGACCGTCTGAACGGCAAGATATATCTCATACTCGGCAACCACGACCTAAAGAATCTGCGCCAAGGATTCATCAACCGTTTCGAGCATGTGGCAATGCAAATGCACATAGAGATTGGCAAACAAAGAATATATCTGTCTCATTTTCCATTTCTATGCTTTGAAGGAGGCTACAAGAACGTATGGCAACTCTTCGGTCACGTCCACTCCAGAAAAAACAACACCGGAATCGATGGCGGCCGCCTGCAGTATCTCTACCCCACCCAATATGACGTAGGAGTGGATAACAACAACTTCACCCCCGTCTCATTCAGCCAGGTCAAACAAATCATAAACAAACAGATAGAAGATCATAATAAAATGGAGAAGAGCACAACGCTATAATTATCACCCCAATATGGAAATCAAAGCATACGACACATTCTGGCAGAGGCGGAAACTCCGCGGCATGCAGCCTATACTTTTGGAGGTACTGGAGGTAGAAGAAGTTATAGGGACCCGTGATATCTGCCAAGTCCGCTGGTATATTCTTGGCAAAAACTCCGTCTCCACGTCCGTTTTCCCGATGGCCACAATCACAGAAGGGCATTTTGCCAGCTTCGTCCCCATCCCCCGTGAACAATTCCTTAAGGCAATAGACATCCTGAACACGCCCTCCATCGACTATCCAAAATGCAAGCGGCGGATCCTAAGACTAATGAAAGATTATCATTACACCGACGATAAACCGCAGGGTTCTTCACATCCGATATGAGCATATGGGAACAAATGTTTATATGAGAAGGATTCCGACTGAAGCGCAGAAAGAAGAGCTCAAGCGGCTGCTGAAGAAGCAATACGAGGATTCAATAGAGTCAATCGACCGGGACGAAGACCTGAGACCCGCCGAGGGTGACTGGCAACTAGCCTATGAAATCGAAAAGACGCGAAAAAGAATTTATGAGGAAGTGCACATCGGAAAACGCTCCTGCGGCTGGAAATTCCTCTTTGCCCCGAGTCCGGAACATTATGACGAAACCAAAGAGTCCATCTTGCAGTTCATCCATCAAGACGGCTGGCAACTGTTCGACGAATACGGAGACAAAATCGACCCGGACAAATTCTGGGATGAATACGTCACCTGCATGGAAGACGGCTGGACAGGCGAAACTTACGACCGCTGGGAAAGGGAGCAAGGGCATTACTACCATTCTGCTGCCAGCTATGAGCATGTTACCTCTGCTGGTCTCCGCTTCGCAAGAGACACAGATTTCTGCTAGTTTCTGTTAAGACACAGCTGAGCCTAGTCTTTTTGGTTGTCATTTACTCGTACAAAATGGGAACAGTCCCCTTTGATATGAACCCCTAAAGTTGAACAAAAAACTTTCGAGGTTCATATCAGTTTGGTACTGTTTTGCACCATCACACCAGCATCCCACGATACAAAGAAGGTGTTTCTTTCCTCTTAAGCAGCAGACAGAGCACATCCGCGTCATCATACCGTGAACGCATCATAAAGAACCCGTCTGCATCCGGTTCACTTACAATTGAACCCATTGATGTGGTGGTTTCACGCCACAGGGATGATGACATCGATGTCATAGTATTCTTAGAAACATAATCAAATTCATCCCGTAGCAGATCCATGGCATCGTTATCACCATCCTTTGATTTCCATTTGGCAATCCACTCATTCAAAGATGAATAACCACTCTCGGCCATCTTGGAGCGGATAAAATTCATCACCTCCACCTTAGATTCCATACTCTCCAGATAATGGAACTGTAGAATTTCATAAGCAAACTTGGCCACAGGAATATTCAGACATGGCTTTTCCGGCAACTCTCCATGAATATTCACCTCATCCACCAAAGCCTTAAGAATATCAATGGTCGATATCTCCAGAAGGTCAATCTGCTGCAGAATCTTCTCCTTCTGATCCACCAGCTCGGGCTTGAGATTATCCTTCAGATATTCCTCAATGGCCTCGGGCAAAAGATTGGAAAATTCAAACCGATACCGTATCCTTCCAGGGCGGCCCAGCAGATTATCATTCAGCGTTAACTGATTGGTTGTCAGAATATACAGCCGACGACAAGCATTATAGACACCATCTATCAACCTTAGCAGGATATCATCGTCCTCACCCTTCTTGAAGGTCTTTTCGGCCTCATCAATAAACACAACGCACTCAAAATTAAGAGACTGCAGGAAAGGTAGCAGCCCTTCTGAGTTATTCTGAACAATCACTACCGGCAGGCCGATAGCATTACATAACAGCTTGGCCGATATGGTCTTACCCGTTCCTTTAATACCGTTGAAAATGATTCCCAGATTCTTGTTTCCTTCAATAAAAGGGGCCGAAAACCATGTTTTCTTAACCAGACCTATTATCGGCTCAACGCCCAACTCATAGATTTTGAAATCAAAATCGAACCGGTCTCCAATCCTTTTAAGACCTATCCTCTTCATCATAGCAGTGCTGGTCTGGACCACCACAAAAACGCCGTCACCCGGCGATTCAAGCAAACGGGTATCACCGCTCACAGGGAAAAAAGTACCCGATTCATTAATCCATTGCTGATTGTTTTTCATACCTCCAACGTTTAACAACGCCGCAAAGGTACTCCAGCCTTACTTTCCCCTCCAAATCTCTGCAAGGTCCAGTACCACTAGGGACGGTTCCGTTTGGTACTGTTTTCAAAAACGGTACCAAACGGTGCCGTCCCCAATGGTATCATTTGAAGAAATCTACGGTAAGGGAGATGACGCGGCGGCGATGGCGGGTGATGGTATGGTTCTCGCCGTCAACTTTCTCAAGCCGGGCGTGATCAGCGTAGGTGGAGAGGAACTTCTCGCTGCACCACATAGGTACTATGCCGTCGTTGGTGCCGTGAATCAGCAGCACAGGGCCTTGGTAAGACTCGGCGGTGCCGTAAATGTCCAGTTGCTGAGTGGACACCAGATACTCGCGACCCAGTTTGTAGAGGCCCCAGCAGCGGATAAATTCGGGCGGATCCTTGGGATCAAACGTGGCGTTAAAGAACTTGCCGCCCTGACAAGCCTCTTTGATTACGGTTCCCGGGGCAATCAGCACCACGCCGTCGGGCGCGTTGCCCTCATCGGCCAGCATTCCGGCCAGCATCGACGCAATCACACCGCCCTGAGAATGCCCCAGAAGGCCGATTCCGCTCACGTAAGGCAGCCCGCGAACGTAATCCCAAACCGCCCGGGCATCGGACAATTCCTTGGCAATGGTCATGTCCTGCTTGCGCCCGTCGCTCTTGCCGTGCCCGTCAAAATCAAACCGGATGGACGCAATCCCCGCCTCAGCCAGCCCCTTGGCCAGCTGCGGCATCGGCCCGTAATCCTTGCTGGAGAAAATCCCGTGCATCAGAATCACCATCGGGCAGCGCTCCGTGCTCGCGTCAAACCCGTCCGGCAGCGTAATCTTGTACGCAATCCGCCCCTCAGGCCCGCTGATTGGGTCCGATGTTCGCGCACACGCCACAACCGCAGCCAGCATGGCGCCACAAAAAAACAGCAATATCCGTTTCATATCAGTAAGTAGTACCATTAGGGACGGTTCCGTTTGGTACCGTTTCTGAAAACGATACCAAACGGAACCGTCCCCAATGGTATCATTCCAGCACCTGGGCGGCAGCATTCTTGGTATCCACCTTCTCGATGATGCGCTCCAGGATGCCGTCCTCGGAGAAGATGAAGGTGCGGCGCAGAGTGCCCAGAACAGTCTTGCCGTACATCTTCTTCTCGCCCCAGGCTCCAAATGCCTGCAGCATCTCCGTAGAGGTATCGGCCAACAACCTGAAAGGCAGCTCATACTTGGCCCTGAAACCAGTGTGAGACTTGGCGCTGTCCTTGCTCACGCCCACCACATTGTACCCGGCAGCCGTCAGCACAGCGTAATTATCGCGGAACGAACACGCCTCGGCCGTGCAGCCCGACGTGTTGTCCTTGGGGTAAAAATACACAATCGTCTTGCGGCCATTCCCTATAAAGTCCGATGACCGAACCACCTGACCGTCCTGGTCAATCACCTCAAACTGAGGCATCTTATCTCCTACTTTCAGCATAACTTCTCAAAAATAGTACAATTGGGGACAGTCCCCTTTTGTACTATTTTCAAAAATGATACAAAAGGGGACTGTCCCCAATTGTATCATTTGTATCGTTTTTCTATAACACTCCAATCCAGGATCTGCCAGAGGGCCTCCAGATGGGCGGCACGGCGGTTCTGATAATCAAGGTAGTAGGCGTGCTCCCAGACATCGAACGTAAGCAACGGCTTGAGGCCGCGCACAACCGGATTAGAAGCGCCCGGCTCCTGCGTAATCACGAGTGATCCGTCGGCATCACGAGACAGCCAAACCCATCCGCTGCCAAACAAGCCAACGCCCTTGGCCACAAACTCCGCCTGGAACGCCTCCACGCCGCCCCACTGCTTGACAATCTGAGCCTTAAAAGCACCATCCTCCAGCGCCTTACCACCCTTGCAGAACTGCGTAAAATAAAGATTATGATTCAGAATCTGCCCCGCATTATTAAACACCCCCTGATTGGCCGATGCACCACCGGCCGGATTAGCCTTGCACACAATCTCCTCCAGCGACAAATCCTCAGAAAGCCCGCTCCCAGGCAGCAGCTTATTAAGATTATCCACATAAGCCTGCAGATGCTTCCCATGATGGAAACTCAGCGTCTGCGCACTAATGACCGGCTCCAGATCCTTGGAACCGTACGGCAACTCTATCAGTTCAAACATATCTCAATAGCATTAATTGGTTCAACTAAGGCCGAAAATACTTATAAGATCGCAAAAAAACAAAAAAACGCCCCTCAAGTATGCTGTCCCAAAAGACGCGCCTGAAGGGCTTATTAGATAAACGTCAAATTAAGACGCCTTAAAACGCAAGCTGGCTGCAATAATTGCAAAAATCCTCAACAGTATCAAAGCACTCAGCATCAGCAATCTTCTCCTGGCTTGGTTTGCCGTTCTGAGTCTGCTTAACAACTTCAAGCATCTTTACAAGGTCATCGGGCATATTTTCAAACTTAATATCAACGCCCTCAACAGGTTTCTTGATAAACACGTTATAGAATTCATCAACAAAACTGCGCGTAGCAAACTCGACCTTGCTAAAGTCAAGCACAACCTTCTTCTCGCCGCTATTCTGAATCAATTGCAGCAAGTCATGAACCGTTGACCTGGATCTGAGATCAACCGCAATAACATTAGTTATGTCAATCGTGCGTATCATAATATGCGTAACACCCAGGTGTAATTCAAAACACCCCGCAATAATAACTCTCAATATCCACATCCGGCAAGATACTGCCGGCATCCCTAACCTTTACTACAAACTCAGCAATCTCCGCCTTGCTCATTTTACCCGCCCTGTATGCATAATACAGGAAATCCCAGGTAGTAAGGTAAGTAATTCCATATTCCGAGCAATAGTCCTTAATATCCTTCAAGTTGCTGCTGCCCACCACATTATGATGAAAACGAGCATAAGTCATGCAGGCACTCTCACCCCTTCCCAAACATAAGCCAGAAGTTGAGATCAGGCGGGCAAACTCGCGCCGTTCATCACCAACAGGATTATATTCAATCAATGAAATGTTCTTCAGATAGAAAATGTGATTATCCAGTTCATTCTTTGTATTCTGGCGCAATTCATTCCTGACCACGCTCAGAACCACAAAAGAACAATCAGGTATCACTTGCGGCAGCAAATGCAAATACCCACCTTGCGAGAAGTGGATAATCACATCAGCATCCAACACTATCTGAATCTTATCCGGCATAAAACAAAGGATTAATCAATTCATTATAGTGTCCCTCCGATATTCGCCCCGTCTCAAAAAGATCCGTAGCCAGAGCACTGTAATCACCTATCACAAGGCCCTCATTCCCCTTCTCGTAAACACTGGTATCATAACCCCTACGCAGAGCAGCCTCACGTGTGGGGGCCGATAACAACGTCTGCAATTGTTCCTCACTAATGATAGCCAGCCGCTTAAGTCTATAAAGTAGCGCCTGACGTGAAACCTGGAACTTCTGCTCCATCTTTACAACGGTGGCAAGTTCCAGTTGTTTCATTGCCCTGAAATCATCCGGAAGCATTGACAGCAACCCAACCCTGGGCAAGAGCAGATTAGAAGCAAACATATCGGCCGATTGTTCCGACGGCAGTTTTCCATACGTGCCACACATATGAGGCTGCGGATTCTCATCAAAATAAAGATGATATAATTCATGGCCGATGGTAAAGTGCTGACGGCCAACGGTAGAATTACTGCTCACCAGCATAAAACGCAGCCCGTCATCAGTCTTGATAGACATTCCAAAAGAACTGTCTGACAGAGGCCTGAAAATGGCCATAATGCCCAACTGTTCCAATGACTCCTTTACCGGAAAAGGAACATCTTGAGCCAAATGCAGCATGTTCCTGAACCGCACAGCAAGCAGTTCCGCATCAAATTCTGACAATCTCCTCATTTAGCTGCAATCTTTTTCATTTTCACATAATTCATAACCAGTTGCTTAAATGCAGCAACCTGCTTCATATCCTCCACCGACAATGAATCAACCCTGAATGCACATGCAATCACACCCTGCAACACATCCTTATCCTCACATTCCAAATCATACAGGTCACATCCATATAGACTTGCCAGTTTTTCCAAAACCATCAAAGGCGCCTCTCTGTCGCCAGTTTCATAATTAGAGTACGTAGAACGCTTAATACCAAGATAATCCGAGACATCCTCCTGTTTGTAGTTGTTTGCCTCTCTTAATTGTTTTAATGTTTCCCCTAACATAGTTCTGTTTTCTTCTGTGGCAAAAATAACCAATTATAAAACAATCTGCAAGTTTTGCCACATATAATCTCCCTAACTAGCCAGCAAAAAAATAGCACCGAATCCCCCACAAGATCTGATGCCCGATAACGACCGATACCCCTAACACCAGTTTTAATTCCGACATCCAGGCCGATAAGTGATAGTATCGGTAGGGTTTTACAAGTTATGGATGCCTTTGTCTTTTATAGCTAAGGTGACGATTTTACTTTGCCAAAATCTGTCGATTTACCTTTGCTAAAAAAGTCGATTCAAAGTTACTCGTTACACCAGCGCGCCAACCCGCTTCAGCTGCGCCTTGCTCATACTAGCGCAACTGCCCATAAACACCAGCAAAAACAGCATAGTGCACCACAAAGCAATAGCCCGCAGCACCTTAACGCACTCCTTAATAACGCGCTCCGTAGCATCAAGCCCCTTAGGAATCCTGTTCATCTTAGTAACCAAAGCCCGAATCTTCTTAGCCTGCAGATTCACGCTCCCCGCGCTCTCCCTGAACCGCTCCACCAGCCCCGTCTCGGCATTCACAATGGCCCGCCGCTCGGCCTCCCTGAGCGTCACACACGCCTCCTCCATCACCTCTCTCTCCTGGGCCGATACGCCCGCACTCAACCTCTCGGCATCCGCCTTAGCCAGAGCACTCCGAATCTCCTCCAGCCGCAAACAATTCTCTTCTTTCTTCATATTCGCATACAATTAAATTATTGGTTTCACAAACTTACTCATTTGGGCCGATATGCACAAACTGTTTCGTTGGGGCCAATGTAGAAGTAGCTTTTACCTTACCCCCAAAATAAATATTTCTTATGGCAGCATAAAAACAGTTGGCTAATAAGGGTACAAAAATCGTTTTGTTTACCAAAATAAAAAAACACCGAACCCCTCATAAGATTCGATGCTCATAAATCATTACATTTTATCTTCGTACTACTGAGAATCCCCCCTATTGTACTATTCTTATATCAAAAGCCTTTGGTAGGTCACATCCAAAACGTTATTTGTTCTTCTGTTTATCTGTTTTGTTATTCATGCAAGATTTTTCCTTTAATATTGGTCTAAACATTCTAAGTGTATCCTTATTTGGATCTGGATACTCACAGGGTTTAAAATGATTCTTGATATAAAAGCCCACAGCACTATAACCCGGGGCACTTGGCACTTTTTTTAAAGCTTCAACAGTCAAGAACTGGCATCCAGCTAGTTTTTGTCTTGAGGCCTTTAATGCGATTGCGTCAATAATAGAATAACCTATATCCCTTCCTCTCATATCCTCACGAACAGCTATATATGCTATTTCTATAGCAGGATAATGGTGCTTACTCCAAAATGTTTCTTGGTATGAATTGTCAACAGATATGGTTTCAAAAGTCTTTAATTCCTCCTTATCATCAGGTTTCAAATATAACGAATCAAATGATAATGCAAACAATGCCACTAATGAGTCATCAATGGTTACTTTATACAACTTGCAAAAATTACTAGTTACGGATTTATCAAGTCCACTATGGATAAAATCATCCATCTCATCAATTCCACAGACGAATTTTTCAAAAACGGCTGTGTCATTGATCTGCTTAATAACTAATTCTTGAACAGGAGATTTACTTCCAGATTGCATGGTAGGTGTTATTCCTCTTCTTGGATTCTTCAATAATCCTTAAATCATCACCATTTAAACACCCTGTCGTAATACGACGGACCACGTCTTTAATCTGTGACGCAAAAGGTTCCTTAATAGGTTCACGATTTGTATCAATTCCTAACATAAGATATCCATCGTTGATTGGTTGACGTGACAAAGTTAATTGTTTATTTGCATTCTTAGTTTTAAATGCTAAATAAATATTCAAAAATATATAGTCAAATCTTCAAAAACACTTTTTGATTATCCCCACCATAATCTCATAGTTCATTTATACCCATAATCATTTCAACACTATCAGTATTATCAATGATATCAAATAGTATATTGAATAATACTATACTAGTCTACCCTATTCCTATTATTAACCTTTGAGATATGCGGTTCCATCTTTTTGCGAAACCTTGAATAAGTCTCAATAATATCATCAATTGTAACAGATTCATCATATCTATTATCATATGTGATTCTATACAAGTCACCATTACAATCATTCCATTTTAGCATTTTTGCATCATAACGACTATTCTCATTAGGACATCTAACATATGGACATATCATTTGAGGATATCCAGATACTGAAAAAGAAAAATCTTTAGAAAAGTTGAAATGAATACCATCTTTAATTCTCAAAGATTTGAATTCATTATTCAATGGCATAAGTGATCTGGCAAAATGACTACTGTCCAAATACTTATAAGTCCAATCATCAAAGTTTCCTATCGGATCAACAGGTGTCATCGATAACAGATATCCATAGCTATAATCGTCTTCATTCAAATAATTTATTATGTTATTTGTAGGGTACTTATGCGTTATATATACTTGATTTCTCAAGAACACTAACTCATCGCCATAAACCACATTAATGAAAAGTGCTTTGTCAGTTTCTTTCACAGCAAAAGAATATGAACGATAGGAAGGACTAATAATTATCACGGGTTTACTTTGACATTTTGAAACAATATCGCTCAATTTTACTTGTTGTTTTTGAGGAGATGAAAGGAGCAACACATCATCGCACACATAATTATTCCAAGAATCTATAAATTCCTTAGGATATTTAGAGATGTCTTCTGCACTTTCGTTAACGAACATGCTCATACGGGGCAGCTGATCTTTTGGTATTTTTATTGAACACTTTAAAACCGCCTCATTAATTGCACATACTATATCCTTATATACTTGATCCTGAGCCTGTGATATGATTTCGTTTCTATTCAAAGATAAAATATCCTTTGCATTAGCTCCTAAAATATTAATCTTTCCACGAAAGTACTTTATATTAATATGAGGATTATCAATGATTTGATTTCTATAATAGATTTCAGCATCATTAGATCCAAATTTGATTTGGATTTTGTAGTTCTCGGAATAATAATCAAAACTATCTATCAGGGTCTTTTCTAGTTTAATGGAACTGTTATCAATTATTGCGACGATATTTAAAGGACAAGCATAGTTAAATCTATTCACCTCATCTATAATTTTTGCAACTTCTAAATCCAAAGTTGAATTACAGATAAAATCATAGGATTCGATAGCTTGGAATGTATAGTAATCTCTAGAACGAACACTCCAATGATTTAAATCTTTATTAGAATAAAAATCAAAACTCAAATGGGTCCCATATCTTTCTTTTTCCAAACCAGATTTTAAGAGCACTGTGCCCCTTCTAGGCCCTGCAGGATTATATAATTCTGCAAAAATAGCCTCTGATGCGTCTATTTTTTTTGACAACAATTCAACTTTATCGGTCAGCAAGAATACGCTTTGGAAACCAATTCCGAAAGTTCCAGATGGCTTCATATACTCAGGCATCTTGTTTATCATCTGCATCTTCTTGGGATTCTTACTGCCAGTTTTTGTTAGGTATAGCAAATCATCTTTTGACATACCAATACCATTATCATCTATTTCTACATGCCATGTAACTTTTTCATCATCAACAGCTTTTTTGGAAATTGTAATAGTAATATCCTTCTTTTTACACTCCGAAAAGAAATCGTCAATACTTAGAATACCTTGTTCTTTAAAAATAGACAAATAAGTTGCATCTACTGCATTTTGAAGTAATTCCCTAATACATTGGTATGGTTCACTATATAGGCCAGAGCCTTGAAGCATCTCAATCGCTCTATTGTCATCTATTTCAAAAACCGGGCGTTTCTTACCATCGATGGTATCATAATCCAACAATTCAACTTTAAGTTCACCAATAAATGGCAAATTTTTAATAAAACTATCAGGAACTATTTTTGTCCAAGATTCCCTTTGATTTCTAAATTCTTCAGAAATCATCTCTAACCATCGGTTGGATATATCTGCAACCTCATAATTATCACAACGAGCTGTAATTTCAATACTTGTAGAATCCAATCTAATATGATCAATTGCAAAATGTTTTTCTTTATGCAATAAAGAATCTTTGGGCACTGATGGTAATGTCTTCAACAATACGGAAGAATACCTATTGTTGTCTAAATCAAGCAGATCACCTATCCTAAGTAAACATGCTATAAACCTGGGATGGCAGTCGTCCATTCCAAGGCCGGCCTCGCAATAAGGCAACTGCATAACTTTTTCAAATGAGAGTGTATGAACCTCGCATATTTTCCCTAATAATCTCAACAATCTTTCTGGAATAGGATTTCCTGCCAGGTGAAGGGATTTATCTGTATTAATGGATTCTTTTGATCGTTGAGAGTGTTCCTTTCTTACATATTCCGCCAATAAAAATGTATAACTATCTATAGTATCACCATCAATAGCAACTGGTTTATAATGCAAACCATCATCTTTGATTTCAAATAGCGACGCATACTTATTTAGTGGAGAATTTGGATCATCTTGACATTCAACAACAAATTGAATGAAATCCTCATTTTTGAAACTATCTATGATATCTTTAGCAAACAGTGCCATACCTATATCATGATAATAGGCTGAGGCAAGTAACAACCACAGATCAACCGGTCCTAATGTAAATAAAGAATCAGCGCCTAATACTCGTACGATGTTATTAAGAATATTTTCTGAATGAGTGATATCGTGAAGACTATAATGAGGGAAAGTACGAATAATTAAGGACAATACTTTGGGAACATATTCTTTAGATATAAGCCATTGACTAAAGAAAACCTCGCATTCCGTATTACGGCACTTTTCTTCAAAAATTTTTTCAATTATATTTATCATATCAATTAGGTTTAATCAGGTTCCATTTTCACTTTTTGTTAATTCAGTATTCAACTATTAGGTGTAGCTGAATACTATGTACATTCGACTCGCCTTAATCAACAAAATGGCTCACCAAGTTCGTATGTCCTGATAAGCCCTTCTTATAATTAAAGCCGAAGCCTCGGCTAAAAAATAAATAGTCGAACAATGTCACTTACAAATATACAATAAATAAACTAATCCCCATCTTCGCCCCTTCTAATTCTATTGATTAACACTCAAATGCAAATCATAGCACCCATACCGTTCATAAGCATCCTTAATGCGCTCAGCACGCTCAATCAAATCAGGAACATGACCAACAAAATAATCCCAGCGAACCATAGGAATATAACTGAATTCACCATGCCAAATCTTCATACAAGTTTCCTGGCAAACTCCAATATCAGGGTTCCTCCTATTGAACATATTCTCCCTGATTATGGTGAACATCCAATTGTTGTTATATGTTGTACAACCATTTAAACAACAATGACGGTCAATTAAGGCATAATCATACCGCCCATTTCTATCCGGTAACACAACTGCCAAAACAGCATTTCTATGGCTCATTCTATCCCCACGTTCTGTTTCTTTAAGAGAATAGCTGATTTCCCATGGGATCCACTGAGACTTATCGTATTGATGTGGTTCTTTCATGTTAGGAGATATTAATACTATAGTGCAACTCGTAGGAAAAATCCTATCTTTCAATTCTTCCCATATCTGTTTCTCACTCCACCCCGAAAGATCCTCGCCCTTATGTTCTCCAAAATAAATTTGCCCTTCCGCTGCTAATAGTTTTTCCACTACATCTACATAGTTCCTCACGGTTGTATGATAACGTCCAGGAAGGTTCAAGACATCCTCATCCGCATATTTGTAAGACACAAAAACATTTCTATTCATAGTCCTTAATGATATTAATATACACCCACACAGCCCAACAAGCCACCAATCAAAAGCATTACAATAATAATCAAGTATAAAGGCCACTCAGTCTTTGAAAACATAACCTTACCAAAGCACACGTCATATACATACGCATTCATATCAAAATCAGTTTTGATATCCGCCTTAACGTCATCAAACAAGCAACGATACTTCTTCTCCAATAACAGATAATACGAGTCAAGAATCCAGAACAACAATGTCGGTATAATAGCAATAAACAGATATAATTCATTTAAGCCCTTGCTTCCTGCAAATACTGCAAGAAAAGCCGCTAAGATTGTTATCATCCAGCCTTTCATACTAAATGAGTTCGAGTTCATTCTTGTTATTACGCCCTGTACAAACTCCAAATGTTTAATCTTCTTCTCTAAAGCCTGTGTTGCCATATATAATTGTGTTTTGTTTCTATCCGTAAATATACATTTCTTTTCTTTTCGAATAGCACCACCCCAAGTCGCTCATTTTCATTCAACAAGTATTCAACAGCCACATAAATAAGAGACACGCTTATACTGAAGCTGCACTATAATCAAATACCAACAAAAAAAGAGGCGACCAGAATCCCAGTCGCCTCCCATATAATTACGGACAAATAACACTGCTTATCTTATACCCACGCCCTCAAAAACAAAAAAGGTGACAAAGAGATATGTCCCCACTGTCACCAAAAAGAGCCAAAGAGAAGGTTTAGCTCGACGGCCCCGAAGGGGGAAAGTCAACCGTCCCCAATGTCCCCTCATTTCTTAGGTAGCTCCATTATCCCCTCCACCTCACACTCCCCATACACCCCTTCCTTGCACTCAAACACCACGCTCCCGCTCTCCAGGCTTCCCAGCTTATGCCAAACGCCCTTGGGAATATCTACGCCGAACCGTCCTTCCTCTGCACAAAGCACTACGCTTTCCATCACAGAGCCGTCATCATTATATGTCGAGCAACGCACCTTTCCCCTCAGCACAACAAATGACTCATCCTTTGTGGGGTGCCGATGAATAGGTATCTCAGTCCCCGGCTCCACCGCATTCAAGAACCGATGGAGCAGCGTGAGCAGAGGCCAACCGACGCACGAGCGAAGGCAGAGCCAAGCTTGCTTGAGCTATGCTGAGTGAGAAGGAGGAAAACGAAGTTAGGCTTGCTTGGACTATGCCGAGTCGCGACAGAGGAAGACAAAGCCAGCCATGACACTTCTCATCCAATGACTGATGAAAGTTATAGTTCATCCGCAACCGAGCAGACACCTTAGCCTGAGCACTAACCTCATTCAACATCTTCTCATCAATAATCTTCTTAAAATCCTTCTAAAGTCCGATGCTCGATACCCTCCGATTATAACAATCGCCGATGCATAAACAATAACAATAAGTAACAACTATACTGAAATAATCGCATGTTTGTGAAGACAATCAAACTAATAATTCATTATCAGTTACAATAGACCATATTGAAACTCTCATTATACGTTCACATTGTCAACAAATATCTTAAACATAGGCTCGTACCATTCTTTGATGAAGCAATAATTATTTAATGTCCTTAATTCTTTGTCTTTATTAATAACATCGTTATATTGATTATCTATTAAACGATCACCTTTTTTTATATGTGCGGTTGCCTTATTCATATCAGAATTGATAATATCAATATTAACAGGATTCTCAAGTAATAACGCACTCTTTAATGCAAAAATCAAATAATAAAAGGCACTTGGATATATTTCTTTTTCTAAAGAATTCTCGCCCCATGTCAAGCCAATCATATGACTAGTCTTATGAGACAATTGATCAACATTTTTCTTTTGTTCATTTAATTCATTTTTTAATATATCTAGTTCTTTCATTTTTTCTTTCAATTCAATCGTGTTGTAAATCTGCCATCCCAAAACGATTGTCACTATTATAGCTAGTAATGCTATAATGACCGCAACGAATGTATCTAAATTAACAACTTGAAAACCGCCCACATTGCAACACCACAAAAACAAAAGGACAATGGAAATGGCCAATGAAACATATGAACAAATCCTACATATCAATTCTTTTTTCATATAACTCATTATTTCTACTATATAATAACACTCTAAAATACAAACATATTAAGCACATATTTTAAAACAGTTCAAATAACCATATTTCATCCGGTTAATTCGATATACTAACACCACTGATCACTTACTCTGAGAATACTTGTGTCTTTCTCTCCTATTACCAAGCTTTCCAATTACAAATTCACAACACTTTTACATAAACTTCTCAAAAAGTTCCTTGACTTCAAGTGCAATAAACTGCGGAAACTCCGCAATCACATTGTCAAGCACATAATTTTTCAAATAGTCGTCACCGTGTCCGTGCTTAATACCATTCAACTGTGGCCACTTTTGTATTATTTTTGGCTCTAATTTGTGTCCTTTTATCGTAAACCACTCAGAAGCCACTTCAAACGAATCTGGTTTTAACACACTGTATGCTGTCTTATTGGTTTTGTCAAATCCAAGTGATGAAGCAACAAAGTCAATCATCACCTGCAATTCATCATGTGTAAGTGTATGCAACTGAGTAAACGTCACACTTCTTGCCAGTCCCATAGCTTCACTTGTCGTAATTCTTTCTCTGATCAGCAGAAAGGCCACGTAAATAGGGTCAAAGATATAATTTTCTATAGCGTACCTATTACCTCCACCAACCACACATACATATTGATTCCCTTGGTTATGGTTATCATAATCGATGACTCCGTACACCAGGTCGTTTCCATGCTCTCTTAGAGCATTCACAATCTGCTTAACATCCTCACAGTTCGAGCCATCGCCTCCCTTAGCAGGAAGGAAGAATGGAACCGTAGTATAGTCATTATTAGCAGATAAGCACTTATACAGTCTATTATAGAAGCCTACATCAAACTTGCTTTCAACGAATATCTGCCTCCTGTCCTCAATGCTGACACGCATGTTATCCAGGTCTTTTGTCAACAGATTTATTGCTTGTTGCTTCGTCACCTTTACTGGCATACTCAAATCCTTGCTCATCTGATATATACTCTCTTCTGGTGCCATTGCAACTGTGGTAGGCGAATGTGTCGTTATGATAACCCTTACTCCCGATTTATCAACAATTGACTCTTTAATCGCTTGTATAAGGTAATTTGAAAACTCAGGATGCAACGGAGCATCAGGTTCGTCAATGAGTAGTACATCTGGTCGTGCGGCTTTCTCCTCTGTACTATATATTGACAATGCCAGCGACATAAGAACCTTCTCACCCGTTGACAGGTCATTTACTTGAATTCTAATATCACGTTGCCTGTCTATCAATTGCAGATGATAATTAATAGAGGGCCTATACCTCAAAGGCGCTTCCACTTCATAAGGCAGATGAGCTGTTCTCATCATCTCATTGATAACATCCCAAGGCTTTCGTCCATACTTCTGTTCAAATTGATCGCTTGTAAGTACGGGCAGAGATGTACCCTCTTCTTTATTTGAGACTTCATTCATCTTATTCCCATCCAGACGTGTCTGGTAGAGTTTAAATATGGTGCCTATCTGACTGGTAAACAAATCCTGCCTTGATATTTCATAATTCTCATAAAACAGGTTTTCTGTCAACTTCTCAATATCGTTTTCTGCCAAATCAAACCAATATTGAAGAAATCTCTTCGTCTGTGGGTCAAATTGTTGAATATATGATTGAAAAGAGTTATTATAGTTTCGTGGATACCGCCGATAATTATGTAGATGTTGATTCAACTGGTTCCAGGTGTTTCGCCAACTATTCTTAACGTCATCTTCAGAAATCTCCTCTTGGAACTGGGGATTAAGATCGTTAAACTTAATATACTTGATAGACGACAACACTTTCTGTTCATCGGTCACCTCCGATAGCCCTTGTGTAGAAATAGCTTCCAACAAATGACTTTTCCCACTGCCATTTTTTCCTGTCAACACAGTAAAATTTGGCAAGTCAAATTCCACGCCACTACTAATGGACTTATGACTATCATTAACTTTTATATGCATACTATTCTTTCAATTGTATTAAAGAAACCCACAAAATCCCCCACACCCATTATAGAGTCCGATGCTAACTAACTAGCAATCAGCCACCACTATCCGCAAATATACAAGAATTCCTCACTTTTCGTCCCATTCCAGAAACAATTGTTGAAAACTCCGGCAACAAAAAAAGGAGGCACCCAAGCCCCCTAATTCCGAAAAACACCTCATGTCTAACCGATATCTGGACATAATACTATTTATACTGATTCACACGCCTATACCGCTCCCCCAACGAAATAATCTCATTAAACATCTCCAACCGGCGCCCCATAACACCCCCAATGCTGGGTTGTAGTGGCTAGGAGCCGATAATCGATGCACCGAGTAATTCCTCCGACCACGCTCAAATGAGTCGTCTTCATCATTTGCCTTCTATTTAGGGCCGATGCCCGATACCGTCCGATTCCAACAATGGCCGATGCACAAAATAGGTGACAAATGGAACCGTCCCTAATGTCACCGCAGTGCCAGCCGCATCCGCAGCCGCCACCACTGATGCCAAACCAAAAACGCCGGCGCAATAATCACCTCCCCAGGAAATAGCAAAATCAGCCGCAGATTTCCAACAAACTCCTGCAGAACGAGCCAAAGTTTCATAGAAGAGAAAGTCCCATACCGCATACTCTCCCGCAAAACAGCCCGTCCAATCCGCTCCGAAGGCTCAACAATAAGGAAACCCTCATCCAGCCCAAGAGTATCCTTCATAATCCACATGATACCACGAGCAAAGCGGTCAACCTTAAACTCCTTAAACCGGGCAGCCACATCCGCCTTCTGCTGCTCAGAGAGCCCACGTTTCAGAAGGTAGTAGTAGTCAATAAACTGCTTAAAGCTATTCCTGGACGAAAAGAAATGAGCATACATGTGAAGCATCTCATACACAGCATTGAAATCGTCCGTTAGATGGCCAATCTCCTTGCCATCCAGCAACACCTTATTGCCAAACTGCTGCTCCTCAATGCCACAAATGTATCGCGCCAGCTTCTTGTCAACAAACCAGTTCCTCAGATAAATAGGCCTGTAATGAACCTCGACCGATACATCCTTAAACGCAGGCATCTGTTCACGGCCGATGCCCGATACCCTCCCAACTATAATAAAGGCCGATGCACAAACGGTGCCAAAAAGAAGGTTTAGCTAGACGAAATATACCCCCCAATAGCAACCGTGTTTTAAACGAGTTAAAGAGTGGTTTGCAATAAGTTGATTAAGTCACAATATAGCATAAAGTATTATAATTGAAATAATTATATACCTTTGTTCTGTTACGACTCATAGTTAATTCAATTTGCCACAAATAAGACTAGCGAGTCTACAATAATAGAGTTTTATAATAAAGGACAAAAAACAATATGAAGTACGCATACATAGACGAATATGGAGCTTATGGTTTCAAATTTGAAGATCCAGGATGTACTAATTCCATGATTCTTACAGCAGTTATTGTTGATGACAACAATGTTAACAACATGGAAAATGCCACCGTAGAATTATCAAAAAGGTTCTTTGGAAACGGAGAAATGAAATCTAGTTCTATTGGAAAGAATCATCAAAGAAGAAGGATTATAATGGAAGAAATAGTCAAGCTACCATTTGTAATTTATTTCTTCGTGATAGATAAAACAAAGATATTTGAGAATTGCGGTCCTAGATATAAGAAAACCTTTTATAAGTTTTGTAATGAGAAAATCTACAATGAGCTCTATACTAACTTTAAAGAATTATCTATAATAGCAGATGAGATAGGTGGCAATGAATATATAAAGGATTTTTCATCATACGTAAGAAAACAAAAGATTGATACCCAGTTAAGTTTATTTGATGATCACAATTTTATGATGATGAATAGTAAGAATAACTCAATTATTCAAATTGCAGATATCATAAGTGGCTCTTTATCATACACCTTTGATACTAAAAGAATAAAACAATCTGAAGGGAATGATTATTATAAACTCTTAAAAGAGAATGGCAAAATTATTGGATATAATACTTTCCCTCTATCTTATGATAAATACATACTAGAAAAACAGCCAGAAGACGACTCATTTGAACCTGTTATAGCAGAAATATGCTATCGTCGTGCACAAGCATTCATTCAGAAAAATGAACTGAACATGGACGAAGATGTAAAAATGCAAGTCCTCACTTTAAAATATCTCCTGTTCAGATTCGTAAATAATCATCTAAGAAAATATATATCCACTAATGAGTTAATATCAAATTTAAAAGATCGCGGCTTCAACAAACTTGATAATCAAAGGTTCAGAACCAAGATCATTGGAAGACTTCGCGATGCAAATGTCATTATTGCTAGTAACTCTAATGGGTATAAAATACCATCAACTAAAGCAGAACTCTTTGATTATGTAAATCTAGAACAGAGCATTATAGTTCCAATGATAGGCAGATTATCTAAATGTAGGAAACTTATATTTGAAGGAACTGAAGGTGCTTTCGATTTATTCGAAAAAGATGAATATCAATTACTTAAAAAGATAAGTGAAAATAGTTGATAATAGCGCTCAAAGGTTACCACTTCTATCGATATTACCACCTTGTCCGCCCAAGGACAAGAAGCATTAACAAAAAAGATGAGGGTGACTAAAAAGTAGTCATCCTCTTTTGTTTGACCAAAGACATCTTCGTTTTGTGGTTGGAATATAAAAAATAATGGCTATTCTTTTGAATATCAAAGGAATAGCCATTGTTGTTTGGCTAATTATTTGTATAT
>JAZSKR010000012.1:0-98623 GCA_045534955.1 Bacteroidaceae bacterium | reverse complement strand
TGATACCAGACTGAATGACATAAAGAAATGGAGGGCCGACAACCTGTTGCCTAACCCCTCCATTAAAAGACTCAATCTGCTCAAAAAAGTGAGCTAAAATGAAAATGTTAACTTAACACCCTAGGACAGACCCCTTTTGTACTAAATGTTCAAGTTTACATTGAACTCATCTTTATTTTGGACGAAAACCATCCCGAGGACTCCGACCGATACCCTTAACGCTCCGTCGGTTTCGTTCACAAAGTGTCCTACGCTGAACAGTACATAGTTCTTTACCACGAGAACGCTGTTGATTGCCGGCCTCATCTGGCTGATCAGGGTCTCCTGCAAGCCGGCCAGCGCCTGCTTGCCTTGATCGGGCATACTTTTATTATGCTGCTTCTCATAAGACTTGGTCACTTCATTGGCCTGCTTATGCAACGAGTAGCTCATAAATTCAACCAACCCATCGAGATGACGTTGCCTGCCGGGACAGGTGACGGCCAGAATTCCCAGTGTCAACACTGTGATTATCAGGATTTTCCAAAATTTCTTCATAGCAAGAAAAGGCCCACTTTTTATAAGACAAATGTTTCTCTATAGACGTACAATGTCCCTAAATGTTATAATAGTACAAAAGGGGACAGACCCCTTTTGTATCTCAGGGTCGTTTTTTAGAAAAATCGTCCGGTACGTTTTTTGTAGTTAATATAATCCTGACCGAAATCTGCTTCCAGCCGATGCTCCTCGGAGCGAACCTGAAACATCATCAGGATGAACAGGACGGCAAAAACCAACAGCGCCCACAAGTTCCAGAGCGAAATCAGAATCCCCGCGTAATAGAGGTAAGTGCCTGATAACATTGGATTTCGGCTATGCTTGTAGGGCCCGTCGGTCATCAGATGCTTGGTGCGCGGATCGACCTCGTGCCCCATCGCATCGAACGGATTTCCGTCGCCCACACGCTTCATGTAAATGATGCTCCACACGCTCAAAGCAAGTCCCGCCAGACAGGGGGCCGATGCACAAAGCATGCGTATCAAAGGAATGTCCGCAATCTGTGGCATACCTGCCGCCCACCACATCAGGGTGGGGATTCCGGCTATGAAAATCACGAATCCCAGTAAGTATCCTTTCATTTTTCAATCTCCTCAAGCCATTGCTTGATTTCGCTGGCATCGGCAGTATTAAGCAGTCGTGCCGGCTTCCAGTTTATCTCAGGATATGCGGCTTTAAAATCGTTTTCAGCCTTGGCAACTCCGCTTCCGCCCGACGTTCCGAACAGCGCCGCTGTCTTGCCCTTGAATCCGTAAGCCTCAATAAACGTGTTAATTATAGTGGGAGCAGTGTACCACCAAACCGGGAAGCCAATCAGAATGCAGTCATAGCTGTCGGCATCCTTGAGGTCCTTAATGATGACGGGTCTTGACTGACGGTTCTGCATCTCTACGCTGCTTCTGGAATTGCGGTCGTGCCAGTCCAGATCGGCTGCGGTATACTTTACTTCGGGCTTAATCTCATACAGGGTCGCTCCGGCCGCATCGGCCAGTTTGCGAGCCACTGACTCTGTCGTGCCAGTGGCCGAAAAATATGCTACTAATGTTTTCATGTTTCAAAAATACAAAAAACGCCGCAAAATAGTACAAAAGGGGTCTGTCCCCTTTTGTATCATTTTAGGTAAACACGCAAGTTGATAGTGCCGGCCTCAGTCTCCAGATTGAGCGCCGGAACAAACTCCACCATCCTAGTGGAACCGCTCTCCTTATCCACGTGAAAGTAAGTCAGCGCGCCGGTGTAACTGCGGAACACAAGCTTGTACTCCGCGTCGGTGCTATCGGCCAACGCCACATACATGATGGACGGGTTGTCCTGCGCCGGGCTCCAGTCAAACTCGCTGTGGCAATAATTGCTCACGCCCTCAAAAGCCATCCGGGCCGATATCCGCTCCGTTTTGCTCCCGCGGCATCCTCCCAACAGCAGCATCATTATGGCCGATGCCAGAACCGCAAAAAATCTCATCATCTTAATGTCACAATTCATCCAGCAGTTGAAGGTCCGCCGGCAGCCAGTTGACGCTGTCCAGTTTGTGGGCCGATAACCAGCGCGCCGCCTCGTGCTCCTTGAGCGTGAGCTGACCGCTCTCTACGCGGCACCAGTAGCAGTGCATAGTCAGATGAAACTGCGGATAGTCCCACTCAATGGTTCTGACAAACCGCTCAATCACGATACGCGTCTCCAGCTCCTCCCAGATCTCACGCTTCAATGCCTCCTCCGGACTTTCGCCCGGCTCCATCTTGCCCCCGGGAAACTCCCAGAAATCCTTGAAATCACCATACCCGCGCTGGGTGGCAAAAATGCGCCCATCGGCATCGTGAATTATTGCGGCTACTACCTCGATCTGTTTCATATTTCCGACAAAAGTAGCAAAATAGTACAAAAGGGGTCAGACCCCAATTGCACGCAAAGGGGTCGTTTCGTTTTGCGTCACTTTATAACTATGTATTTGTTTCTTGATAGCCAGTCAAGTTTGTTCGCAACCTGTCTCTCGCCAATCTTACCTTATCAAAAAGCTATAAGCCATTGCCACGCTACCCCCAGAAGCACCCGTTTCAGGACCCAGAACAGAAGCAAAAACGCCAAGAGCCAACATAATCAGAAGCACAATAGCAACGATAGCCAGAATCACTCCCAGGCAGCCCCATCTACGCTCGCCGTAAGGCAGCTTGTCAAACAAAAGTGTAATGATTAGACCAATCAGCGGTGTGGTCAGGATTGAGAGCAGATATGCCCACCCAAATCCAATCCGTCTCCTTGCACCCAGCAGGCCAACCAGTACCGATACAAGTGAACTGGTTATTAATCCGTATAAAATCAGTGTCGCTGTCATAAATCAATATAGATAGTCCGATGACAAATGTACTCGTTTTTTGAAAATGACGCAAAGGGGTCGTTTCCTGATGCGTTGTTTTTTGGGAGGAATTCAATAGGATAACTCCCATTACTGCATATCTTTGCATCAAACCAACCCCAATATGGAGGACAACCCCCAAAAGGACAAACAAACCCAATCCGGTCACGACGGCAAACCAACTCCGCTCATGATCGTCATAGCCTCCATTTTTGCAATTGGCGTCGTTGTGCTTGTAGCGCAGTTTAAAGATCCTATTCTGCTGCTCCTTTTCTTCTTGCTGGTGTTGTTCCTTTAGTGGTGTCTTTGGGTGGGCCGATGTCTCAACGGTGCGGTACCTATGTGGGCGCAATGGGGGCGTTTCTTGGTGCTTCGGTTTTTTGGGGACGTTATTGCCGCTTTTCGTGTAGGTGTGCTCTGATGTAATTAGTGGATTTACTCCCATGATGCTGGATAGTTATGCTCCGAATTATGCTAAATGTGCACGTATTTTATAAAATAGTAGTATCTTTAAACCGATTATTCACCATAGCTTTTGTTAAGCTCTTGAATAATGTGGTGCCGATAAATGATTGTATTCATAAATAGCCTTCATTGCTTGTTGTATTTTGTGAGTGCTGTCAATGTTTTGTAAGTAGATGAGGAATGTCTGATGAACAGAAGAATTGAATTTATTATTGATGAGATATTGGATCAGTATATGTATGCTGATAAATCATTTCGCCCATGGATAATAGGTTTTAGTGGGGGAAAAGATTCAACAGTATTACTGACCTTAGTTTGGCTTGCCTTACGGAAGATCAAAGAAAGTATTACTGTTCCATTTCAATTGAGAAGGCCTGTCTATGTTGTTTGCAACGATACGTTAGTTGAAAATCCTATAATATCAACCTACGTGAATGATGTTTTGTCGCAAATTGAAAGAAAAGCTAGAGAAGAAGATTTACCAATATTTGTACGTAAGACAATACCCAAATTGGAAGACTCTTTTTGGGTTAATGTAATAGGCAAAGGTTATCCAGTGCCCAATACAGCTTTCAGATGGTGTACAGATAAAATGAAAATAAAACCGACAGCTCGTTTTATAACCGAACAGGTAGATGAATGTGGTGAGGCGATTATTCTTATTGGAACGAGGAAGGCAGAAAGTGCGACTAGAGCTAGATCTATCAAAAAACATGAAATACATGGACGAAGGTTGACAAGGCACACGTTGTTACATAACACTTATGTTTATTCTCCAATTAAGGAATTGATGTTGGAAGAAGTGTGGTATATCATAAACGCAGTTCCATGTCCTTGGGGATCAGATAACAAAGTGTTATTCAATATATATATGGATGCGAGCGCTGATGACTATGAGTGTCCTACTGTTGTGACTGATAAAAGTCATGGCTCTTGTGGCCAAAGTCGTTTTGGTTGCTGGATATGTACCGTGGTCAAGGATGATAAATCTATGAGATCTCTGATCAAAAATGGTCGTGAGTGGATGCAGCCTCTTTATGATTTCCGGTTAGAATTGGATGCTGAAAGAAATAATATAGAGAATCGCATGCCATTTCGTCGTGATGGAAACAGAGCTGTCAACGATATGGGACCATATGTTTTTAGTTATCGTGCAAAAATACTGAAGCGTTTATTGGAAGTTCAATTTGAGTTACAGAAATATGATGCCTCAATAAAACTTATAACCGATCAAGAACTGATCGCTATTCAAGTAAATTGGTATCGAGATTTTAATTTTGGCTATCAAGTATCAGATATTTTCAATTCTATCTACGAAGGACAATTGAGTATGGAAGAAAGTACAAAGAACAAATTAGAAGCGGATTTGATGCGCGAGGTTTGCGCTAATAATCCAGAAGAAGGAGAGCTGATTGAGCAATTACTCCTTCTGCAAAAAAGTAAATCTCTTATGCAGCGTCGCCGGGGATTGAAAAATGAAATTGAATCTCGTTTGAAGGATTATTTAGATAATAAGAAATGATAATTAAGTCTATTGAACTCAACAATTTTCGTATCTATCGGGGGGTTAATAAAATTGATCTGACTCCCAACGGTGAGCGAAATATTATCATTGTTAGTGGTAACAATGGATATGGAAAAACCACCTTTCTGATGTCGCTAGTGTGGTGTCTCTATGGTAAGAACATGGAGAAAGTAGATGAGCTGTACAAAAAAGAAATAGACGAGAAGGGGTCTTATAGCAAATATATCGGTAATAGTCTAAATGCGGCAGCAGCCGCTGCTGGCGAGACTAAATTTTCTGTAGCAGTAACATTTACTGATGTGGAGATTCCCAATACTACTTGTACAGAAATAACTCTTATACGATCGTATGATAGGGCAACAAGTGCAGCAGATGAATTGAAAATACTTATTGATGGAAAAGAAAGTGATTTATTTAGTGACAATAGTGAAGAAGAATTATTCATAAGGGATTATATACTTCCTATAGAGATTGCAAAATTTTTCTTCTTTGACGCTGAAAAGATTGTTTCATTTGCTCAAGTAAATACACCAGAACAGAGAGCAGAACTCAGTTTGGCATATTCTCAAGTACTAGGTATTCAAAAATACGCAGACCTAAAAAATGAATTAGAAAAATTGCAGGATGATTATCGAAAAGAATCGGCGCAACCCAAGGAACGAAGAGAATATAATGAATTAATTGCATCAATTGATTCAGATGAAGAATGCATTCAGGAAGATGAAAGAAAAATATCTGAGGAGAACGAAAGGGCTTCTATTTTAAGGGTTGAATGCAACGAGCTTCAAGAAAAATTGATCCGTGAAGGAGATTTGATGACATTAGACAAGCTCAACGAACTTAAGAATAAACAAAATGAACTGCAGAGTGAGGTGACTGAAGCTCAAGATGGTTTGAAGGATTTATATAATTACATTCCATTTGGATTAGCAGGCAACTTAGTTTCGCAATTAGCAGAACAATTAAAGGAAGAAACGACCTTTAAACAAAATAGAATAAAACTTGAGGGTGTAGAAGAAAAAACGGATGAGATAATCAATGACTTAGACAAGGCTAGGGATAATTTTAATGGCTTTATAGATGTAAAAATAAGACGTTTTTACGAGGAAGAAGTCAAAAATTTGATCTACAAATATTTTTACAATGACTTGGAAGTGGAGAAGTACGATCATTTTAAAACTCTGCATGATTTTACGGAGTTACAATATGACGATTTTTTATCTCTGCTGTCCAAGATTAAAGATTCTAAGTCTTCTTTTGAAACTCTTTCTACCAAATATTCTAAAGCTAAGGCCGAATTGTATTCAATAGAAAAAAAGATTAGAGAAGCTGAGAAGAATGCAGAAAGTGATTATATCCAATCTCTACGAGAGAAAAAGGCCTATAAGGAAAGTGAAGTCTCGTCGATACTTGAGAACATAGCTCGGTTAAGAGTTGACATTGAACAAAAAAAGGATAATATCAAGACATCAAGACAGAAGAAAGAGATACTTAAGAAGAAGATTGAAGTTACTTCAAAAAACAAGGCTGTTGATGACGAGGCTACAAGATTAATACATACTATTCAGTCTTTTTTACTTCGTTTTAAAGACGAAAAGAAAAAAGCTTTGGAGAAGAATCTTCTAGAAAAGTTGAAGTCCTTCTTGCATAAAAAGGATTTAGTAAATAATGTTATTGTTGATATACAAGGTAATGGAGAAGATGTAGATATTAACTTGTTTGACAATGATAACAGAAAGATTGATAAGGGAATATTGTCAATGGGTGAACGACAGATGTTTGCTTCTGCATTGTTGGGGGCATTGGTTGAAGAGACGGGATTGGATTTTCCTGTTTTCATTGATAGCCCGATGCAGAAATTTGATATAAATCACAGTGAGAATATCCTTACCAAATTTTATCCTTCGGTTTCAAAACAGGTTATCCTCTTTCCGTTACTCATGAAGGAGTTAACAGAGAATGAGTATTCTTTAATTGATCAATACGTGAATAAAACTTACCTTATTGAGAATTCAAAGAGTGGCTCTTGTTTCAGAGAGGTGATGCCTAACGAATTGTTTGAAAACTATAAACGCCAATAAAATGCAGATAAATATTAAGACATCAGCGTTAAATCAGGCCGTAGTTTCTAATCTTACACAGAAGCTTCCTGGGGGAGCTAAAGAAAATGTAATTGCTAGGATCGCATTAGGTTTTTCTTTGGCGTCAGGCAAACGATTCCAAGAGAATGAGTTTAATACATATGATTCTCAAGGAAAAGAGTATAAGGATCACATTCTGTTTGATTCATCCAATAGAGATTTTTATATAGCTCTAATTTGTCAAGCATATGGTATCAATAAAAATAATGAATTGATCCCCAAATATGTAAAGCTTCATATAGATCATGGACTTGAACAGATAAATTATCTGTTTGAGAATAGACCTCAGTTTACTTTCTTTGATTTATTAATAGAACACCTTGGCAAAGGAATTGATGCTATTGAGGATGCTCCGGTTCCGTTAGATGCTGTTGCAAATAATAATCAGCATATCAGTAAAACATCATTTACAGGACCAATAGACATTAAGATTGGCTACAATCCCCAAACAAATGAGCCCATTACTTTCTGTTTCAATAATACGAAGGTTTATAATAACCAGCATATCGCTGTGGCAGGAAAATCAGGTTCAGGTAAGTCTCAATTTGCCCTGGAATTTTTACGCCAATTGGTTAATAAAACTCAGGGGCAAGTAAATTTCCTATTCCTAGATTTTAAAGGTATATCGGTTGAGGATAGAAAGAAAATGGAAGGTTTCTTTACGGAAACACATACAACTTGTATTAATGCTCCAGATGTACCTTTTCCATTGAACCCATTGTCATTTATTGACAATATTAATGATCGAAATAAATTGGTCGGTATCAATAAGTTTGTAGATATTATCGCTAAATACTCAAATATTGGAAAGAAACAACAGCAAACTTTAAAGGATGCCGTTCAGGAAGCATTTATCCAGCAGACGAGTGGTAATTATCCCTCTCTAAAAGAAGTATATGACCTTATCATAGAACAAGTTGGGGATAATAGAGATACTCTTACAGAAATTATGGGACGTTTAAGCGAGTATGAATTATTTGCTTCTAAAGTGAATAATCCGAGCTTATTCTTAAACAACAACTATTACTTGTCATTGTCTGGTGAGCTGGATAGTACGGTGCGTTTTACATCTGTTTTTTTGATTATCAATTACATTTTCAATGTATTCTCCAATATGGGTGGAACAGAAGTAATTGATAATTTTAGAGAAATGCGTTATGTGTTGATGATAGATGAAGCTCATGACCTGTTCCGCGAAAAAAAATCGTTGGAAATATTGGAGGTAATTTTGAGAAAAATACGCTCATATGGAGTTTCTGTATGTTTATTATCTCAGGGTATAGCAGAGTATAATACAGCAAATTTCGATTTCTCTCAAGAATGTGAAACCTCATTCCTGTTGCCTATTAATGATATGGCAAATACAAAGGCAATTAACAAGTTCCTAGGATTAACAGTGAAAGACGGAAATGCGGCAATAAGGAATCTGGAAAAACTAGGAAATGGCCAAGCTATATCTAATATTAAAGAATATCCTAGGACAGAAGTATTCGATGTTGTTCAAAATTGGAAAGAAACGTTGTAAATAATATGGAAGATAGTTCTATTAACAAGAAAAATGAAATTGGTGTCCTTCGTGAGTTAGGGAGAATGTTGAAAAAACCATGGTGTACTAGCTTTGTCCTTTATCTAATTTTCTTCATTGTATTCGTAAATGGTGCAAGTGTTCTTTGCGCCTTTATAGATAATAATGCGTTTTCTAAGGATGATGTTAGCAAGAGTTTGGCTTTTTATTCCATTTCTATTTTAGTCCCATCTATCCTGACTTTAATATTAGAATTACATGACATAATTAACAAAGTGAGTTTTAGCATTATTTGTGTGATGGTTTTGGTAGCCCAAATCATTATAATACCCAAAGCATATTCTGGTAGTTTGTTATTGGCCATTATAGGTACTATTATTTCGTTGGTTTATTGGATACTAGCTAATCGAGATAATGTTTACTATAATGACAAATCTTTTAATGACTCTATAAAAAAGAAGGAAGAACAACATGGAAGAGGTTGGTAATATCATAAAGGGCTTTCCAGTACAACAGAATGGACAAGATTTTATTATAGGAAAAATCACTATTGGTGAGGTACTTCGTTATACCTGTTATACTGAACGTGTCATTGTAGGTTTTGATGAGGAAGAAAAGCCGATCTACAATAATCATGTTCAACGAAAAGTCGAGATGTCTCGTGTTAACAAAATCGCAGACTATTTGATAGAAGATGAGGAAGCGACTTTTCCTACTAATATAGTTCTAGGTATACCTATGTCGGTTATCTTATCTCAAAGAAATGACGAACATGGGTATGTGGAGGTACTTCTGGACGCAAGGGTTGCAGAAGAAGTTAAACGTGCTAAACAGGGAAATAGAGATGCCGATATTTTCATTACTATTATTGATGGACAACATAGAATTAAAGGTATTGAGGTTGCAATAGAACGTCTGGAAAAACAATTACAAAAGAAAGATGATGAAATAATACGGAATAAGCTTAATGATCTCTTAAATATTGAGCTAGTAGTTTCATTCTTTATAGACAAAAGCTTGGAATATCAAGCGATGATTTTTTCAACTATTAATAGAACTCAAAAACGTGTGTCTCAGGATTTGGTTTACAGCTTGTTCGGCCTTTCTCAAGATGACACTCCATATAAAACGGCTCTAGAAGTGGTTCTTGCCTTAAACGGGCACCCCAAGTCTCCCTTTTATAGGCGCATCAAATTATATGGTAAAGACTATGATAAATTATCCAGCCCTCCATTGTCACAAGCAACAATGATTAAAAGTATTGTTGCGTTAATTAGTGAATCTCTACGAGAATCGGAAAATGATAAGTATAGAAAAAGGAGGGATCTTAAAACTCAAAAAGGTAATAAGTTTTTACCTTTTAGAAGTTTTTATGCAAATAATGAGGATACGATGATATCAGATTGCCTTTTCTATTTCTTTAATACAGTAAAGGATATGTTGGGGAAATACTGGAATTATGATGGAGTTTCAAAACCTCAAAACATTTTACAATCAACTGTTGGCTACCAAGCATTATTAGATTTGATGGTAGAAATAATCCGAAATGAAAACATTACCGTATTCAATAGTAATACATTTTCATCACAGATTAAACAGTTGATGGACATACCATTTGGTGATATTAAACGTTTTCCGATGAGCAATACAGGAAAGATTATACTTTCATTATCCATGAGCTTAGCAATATATCCTGCTAGTGACAATAAAGATGATCGTTTGGTAAGGTTGTTAGAATTGGAATCCAATAAGGATGTGAGTTGACATTATGTGAGTATAGCGCTCATAAGATACTGAGTGTGGTGTCCTAAAAGGTTCCTCTATGACGCGCAAATAGGTGCCGTTCATAGCGGTACTATCATTTAATCTGGTTTTCGCGAATAATTAGTTACTTTATGGTTTGATTGTCATTATTCCGATTCTCCTTAAATACTCATATGTACCATCATAAAACTCCGGTAAGCGGGTGGGGTCTTTCTCGTTGCCTTCAGGCACGCAAATAATCATACCTTGTCGAGCGCGTGTCATAAGCACGCGGTAGGCATTGAGCTGGTATAATTGAGCCTCTTTATTGCGAATCTTGTTCCACTTGCTGCCTTTGAAAGCATTGTGGTCCCAGCCATGAGGCGTGTAGCGGAAATCACCGTCCCAAACTAAGCAAGTCCAATCTAACTCTAGACCTTGTATGTCAAACTCGGTTGCTACATCTTCCAGGAATAGTGATGAGCGGACATCGGTTTTATCGGCTAGGAACCAGTGCTCTACATCGGGTTGTAGGCGTACGTCTATTGCTAATGGCTTTAGTCGGTAGGCTTGTGATGAGACTACCAATCCGTAGCGCTCTGAGCCGCGATGTTTCTCTTCAAGCCACTGCTTTGCTTTGTTAAGGTCACGAGTGAGTACTATGGGATATTTGTCCTTTATTTCCTGATAAATCTGGCGGGCGTTTTCTATGTCTCGGTCTAACAGGTAATGGACAAAGTTGGATAGTTTCTCGGCCCTGAAGGAACGCATGGATACTGCTAAGTGGAGCTGCTCAACTTGTTGGGCATTATGATTGTTGGCAAGGAGCTGTGCTACATTACCCTCGGCATATTCTTTATCAGTTAAATGCTTTGAGACGTATACTTTCCAATCGGGGAAGGTCTCGTTTACGGCGCGTATCCATTCGCCAATTCCGGCTTCGCCTGTGTTGATTTCCTGGCCTCCGCCTACCAGGCATACTATTACGGCCCAGTCTTTGCGGAGGTCAAGTGACCAGATAAGGAATTCGGCCTCGGACATGGGGAAGTCTGGCACTTTTTTCATTCCGCCGCGACTGCCGCCTCTGGCTAACCATCCGGCCAGATGCTCTAAATCCCATGAGCGC
Source organism: Bacteroidaceae bacterium (assembly GCA_045534955.1). Lineage (GTDB taxonomy): Bacteria > Bacteroidota > Bacteroidia > Bacteroidales > Bacteroidaceae > Colenecus. Next base: position 87,211 of record JAZSKR010000012.1, on the reverse strand, counting down.
TGGGCCTCATCAAAGATTGCTACGTGTTCTACCTCTCCGTGTCCGGCAGTTTTGTGTGCAATTGATTTGGACTCGTCTATCTCCAGCTTTCCGTTCTCAATGGGTAGCTTGATCTTGGCAAGCATATTGGAACGGTATCGGTGGATTATCTGGATGAATTGTGATACTTCACGTTTGGCATCGGTTATGTTGCTTTTTTTGCCTTTGGCCTTGTCTTTCTGCTGTTTGTCTTTTGCTAATGCAGCAGTTAGGACTTTTACCAATGGGCCATTACCGGATAGATATACAGCCAGATTGCGTTCATCCTCGGGGGCATCCTCTTCTTTTACAGACTGCTGAATAGCTACGTTTAGACCAACAAGGGTTTTGCCTGCGCCGGGCACGCCTGTTACAAAGCAGATGCTTTTCTCACCGTTCTGTTTGCTGCGCTCTATTACATCGAGCACAAACTTGGTGGTGTCCTCAAGTGCTGCTCCGGCTGCCTCGTGGCGGGTAATATCTTCAACTGAATGATTCTGATATAATGCGCTGGCGGCCTCTATGATTGTGGGGGTAGGCTGGTATCGGCTTATAGCCCAATCGGCAAAGTCGCTTTCTTTAGAGGGCTGGGCTAGTTCTCTGTCAATAACCTTAGCGATTATGCTTTGTAGGTTATCGGCGTTGGACATGATGGGGTTGTATATCATGTCGTCATAGACTGAGAAGAATAGGGCGCTGGTGCTCTCTTTTGCATCGGTTGCTACCAGTATGGGTACGATTGTTTTGTCGTGGCTAGCCAGGTGGAAGTTTTTTAAGTCAAGGGCGTAATCCATGACTTGCTCCATATCGGCCTGCAAATAGGTGTCTTGACCGGCTTTGAATTCTATTGCGAATACTATGCCGCGTAGTAGAAGTACTACATCGATGCGTTTGCCAAGACGGGGGATTGAGTATTCAAAAATGATCTCCGCGTATTCATTCTGCCACGGGGCCAGAACTTGTTTCATGATCTCTATTTCTTCTGACCATGCAAACTTTTGTTCGGCTACGCTGTCGCCTTTATCCATTGATGCTATTTGACCAAAGATCTGTTCTTTGGAGGCATTGATGAATTGGGGCAATGTTGCTTTGTAGAAGAAACGGTTGATCATTCGTGACTGGGCATTTGTTTGGCTTTGTAAAGTTGGCGAATTTTTTTCATATATTCAAGAATGTGACGCAAAGGGGTCGTTTCGTTTTGCGTCACTTTTCGCTTATCGGCCCAAAAGGTGCCTCAGTTTTATATTGCGGCAATTACCTCCTCAAGGCTATCCGTGATGCAATCAAACATCTTATACATCAGCTCCGGATCCTCCTTCTCCGGGATATAGGCAATCACCTTCTTGCCGGCACCGGCCATCCAGCCGGCCTCGGTGTGGGCGGATCGGCCGCAGGGGAGTACCAGGACGCAGACATCGGCCCAGCGCATGGCGTCAAAATCACGCTGGAATCCGTATCGGGCCCATTCATCATCTAAGTGGGAGATGTAGTCCCGGGTGGTCCACTGCTCCCAGTTAGGGTCAACGTCACGCCAGAAGAAACCGCCTTTGCCGTCGGGCGGGTTGCGGAAATCAAACACTTGATGGCCTTGCTCGCGGAGCTTCTTTACCACTTGGGGCTGGTAGGGGTTTTTCCAGCTGGAGGCTACGTAGATTTTTGCCATGTTGGTTTGAGGCTTGAATTATTTATATACAAATATATGCATTGTTGCTGAAATCGCCGCATTAGGGTATTTCTTTCAGTCGCTTCGCTTGGTGAAAGCGTCCCTTCGGGCCGAGCGCGTTTTGCGTCACTTTTTGCTTATCGGCCCATATTGGGCCCCGTAAGGTTGGCGACTGTTTTGATGTCGCAAATTGCGATATCAAAACATGTCTCTAGTTCGCACAAAAAAAAGTAGTATTTTTGTGAAAACTAATGCCTCTGGGACTTCCAATCAACCGAATGTTGGGCGGAGTTCACAAAAGTTATTGTTTGCTATTATGTTTACTTAATACCTTATTGTTATGTCTCAAAATGAACTATTCCATGATGCTTGTGTAATTATCGAGCAAGCTCAAAAATCGGCTTATCTGGCCGTCAATGAAACTCTTATCAAGCGTAATTGGCTGTTGGGAATGCGTATTCAACATGAAGTCCTGAAGGACCAACGTGCCGAATATGGCAAACAGTTGGTTCGTAAATTATCTATCCTACTGGTTGGAAGGTATGATAATAGTTTTAGTGAAAGGAATCTATATCATTTCATAGATTTCTATAGACTGTTCCCTGATTTTTTTTACGCAGTGAGTGGAAAACCTGCAGAAGAACAATTTGTGAACGCAATGAGTTCACAATTGATGGAGTCAAAAAATGAGATTTTGAACTCACTGCGTTCAAAAACTCCTGTACGCCTTTCATGGACTCATTATAGGATAATTCTACAAGAGTCCACCGCCGATGGCAGAGTCTGGTATGAGAATGAAGCCGTAAAAGAAATGTGGAGCACGCGCACGTTACAGCGCAATGTTTCATCACAATATTACCATCGATTACTACAATCACAAGATAAAGCGGTTGTTCGTAATGAAATGAAGGAGTTGACAAAACCTCTACAGGATAAACTCGAGTATTTTAAGAGTCCGGTTATTGCGGAGTTTCTGGGGTTCAAGAACAACACAGACTACACGGAAAGTAATCTGGAACAAAGTATCATTGACCATCTGATTCCATTTCTTATGGAGTTGGGAAAAGGTTTCGCGTTTGTGGATCGTCAGAAACACATTCATACAGAGAAAGAAGACTATTACATTGATCTAGTCTTCTATAACTACCATCTGCGTAGTTTTGTGCTTATTGACTTGAAAACTACTAAACTAAGTTATCAAGATGTTGGTCAGATGGATATGTATGTAAAAATGTATGACGAACTGGTATGTCCGGAAGGCCATAATCCTACTATAGGTATGTTATTATGCGCTGAGACTGATGAGGATGTTGCGCATTATTCGGTCCTTAACAGCAATGATCAGTTATATGCTGCAAAATACCTCACTTATATGCCTACACAGGAAGAGTTGCGTCGGGAGATAGAACAACAAAAGGAATTCTTTAGATTGCAGAATACTTAAGTCTCTATGAAAGATTATTTTGGCGGCGGTACAATTGGGGACTACTGTCCCCTTTTGTACTATTTTGGCAAAAACGCCGCAAAGGGAAACGACCCCAATGCGTCACGGCGTTTTTTGCAACGCGGTTGCAGGGCATCGGCCATACCTTTGCTGCCGGATTAAAAAATAAAGATTATGAGAAAGGAGCGTGGGCATTTGCCGTTCTTTGGGATCGGGCCGCTTTATGTGGGGCTGGTTTGTGGGTTGACTGCTGCGGGTGTGTGGGCATCGGACTCGGGGTTGCTGGAGTCGGGGATTGTGCCGGGACTTAAGGTGCCGATGCGCGTGGCGGGGGTGCTGGTGGCTTTGGCGGGACTGTTTATCTGGCTGGTGGCTTTGCTGGGGTCCAGGATTGATGACGGGATCAGAAACAACCGGTTGGTGACCGATGGCATTTACGCGTGGTGCCGGAATCCGCTTTATACGGGCTGGATGCTGATGGTCATCGGGGTGGCGATGCTCTGGTACAATCTGTGGCTGATGCTGCTGCCGTTTGTGTTCTGGTGGCTGATGGGCTTTATGATGCGCCACACCGAGGAGAAATGGCTGCGCCGCCTCTACGGAGCCGAGTACGACGCTTACTGCCGCCGCGTTAATCGGACCTGGCCTTGGTTCCCTAAAAAGTGACGCAAAGGGGTCGTTTCTCTTTGCGTCGTTTTTCGTTTATCGGCCAATATTAGGCTACGTATGGTTGACGACTTTTCTTCAATTAGTGTTATCTTTGTGCTATCTGATACCTGAGGGTGTTCCGCTGGGCGTTGGGTGTCGGGTTGGGATACCCTTTTGTGTTTGATATCATGTTTAACCTAATTATACTTGTTTGTTATGACTAAAAAGAAAAAAACTGTGGCTGATGAGGTTGTTGAAAATCCGAACAACCTTCCTTCTGCTTTATTTGACGATGCTAAAATTGATATCAAGTCCCTTATTCGTGTTATTCGTGGGCAGCAGGTGATGCTGGATTTTGATTTGGCTATGCTCTATGGCGAAAAAACTAAACGTATAAATGAGCAGGTAAAGCGTAATATAAATCGATTTCCGGATGACTTTATGTTTCAACTTGAAAAGAAGGAATGGAATATTTTGAGGTTGCAAATTGCGACCGCAGAATCAGCTGATGATGAATGCGTTACACTTTTGCGGTCGCAATTTGCGACCGCAAAAGACATATCTAAAATAAGAAACTACCCATATGCTTTTACTCGAAACGGAATTGCTATGCTTAGTAGTGTTTTGAATTCTGATACTGCTATTGAAGTCAACAAACGTATCATGCGCGCGTTCACAGCAATTCCGGACCTTGTGAACAACAACATCCTGATGATGCAGCGAATACTGAACATAGAACAGCATCAGACTGAAACGGATGAAAAGGTAAACCGGATTTTAGTTACAATTGAGGAACGGACGCCCAAACAACTGCCGGAACAGGTTTTTGGAACGGGTTGCGTTTGGGATGCTTGGACATATGTATCGGATATGGTTAGATCCGCCAAAGAAAGAATCATACTGATTGACAACTTTGTTGATGACCGTGTGTTATCACTACTGGATAAGAGGAACGATAATGTTGAAGCAACCATTTACACTCGATATAATGAATCTTTCCTGACAGACCTTAAGAAACACAATGCCCAATATCGAGATATCAGATTCATACAATTGTCCCAACGTAATCATGACCGTTTTCTCATCATTGACGAGACTGTCTATTTCCTTGGCGCCAGTGTAAAAGATATGGGGGTGGGATTATGCGCTATTGCTCAAATGCATACTTCGCCAGAGTTAATTTTGCAATTATTGTGACGCAAAGTGCCGCAAAGGGGTCGTTTCTTTTAGTCGCTTCGCTTGGTAAAAGCGTCCCTTCGGGCCAAGCGAGTTTTGCGTCACTTTGTTTTTGTTGATTATTTCTTTGCAAATGTGGTACTAAATTTAGTACCTTGCGAGCGTGTTTTCATCGGCACAGAAAGAGTAAGAACTTATTATGAACGAGGATATGGATTATTTGGAATACAAGGGCTATAAGGGCAGTGTAGAATACAGCAAGGAGGATGACTGCCTGTGTGGTAAGGTTCAGGGCCTGAATAAGGTGCTGATCCTTTATGAGGGCCAGACTCTTGCGGAGCTGCGCAAGGATTTTGAGGATGGTATTGACAGCTATATCGAGGGCTGCAGAGCCGATGGTGTGGAGCCGGCCAAACCTTTCAGCGGAAAGCTGAATCTCAGAATGTCATCGGAGCTTCATTCGCGCGTTGCTGCGGCCGCGTCTTCATCGGACACTACCATTAATGACTTTATAAACAAGGCAATAAAGAATGCCCTGAAGCATGCATCGGTGCTTTAGTGACGCAAAGGGGTCGTTTAACTTTGCGTCACTTTTCAAAAATAGTACAAAAGGGGACTGTCCCCTTTTGTATCATTTTTTGAGTTGTTCCAGGGCGCGGCACAGTTGGTCGGGGCAGGAGGTACCTTTGCCGCCGCAGTCTATGCCGTTAAGGCGGGCTATTACATCGTCTATTTTCTGACCGGCAACTAAGCGGCTTATTCCCTGCAGGTTGCCGTTGCAGCCGCCCAGGAACGCTACCTGCTGGATTACGTCGTTGTCATCGGCCACTACGTCTATCAGTAGTGAGCAGGTTCCTTCTGTCTGATACTGGATGTGTTTCATATCGGGTGCAAAGATAGCAAAAGTGACGCAAAGGGGTCGTTTAACTTTGCGTCACTTTATCAGTTTTTGGAGCTGGAGAGGGGTGGCTTGGGGGCAGATGGTTTGCAGTTGTTTTATTATTAGGGCGAATGATTCCTGGGGAGTGCGACCAGATTGGGCCGATTCGTGGCCGTAAAGTTGTTCGGGGGTTGTGAGCAGCGACCAGCCCCAGCCGTACTCGCGCCCGTGCTTGTCGCGGGGATACACAAAATCTTCTGTTACGATGCGTGTGGCCATTTGTAGGCGGGTTACATATCCGTCAAAACGGCTTCTCATCCCGCGGCCGTCAAATCCGCACAGGGCGCGCAGGTCACGTGTAATAAGGCTTCCGTGTTCGGAGAGAATCATCAGAATGGCCTCCTCGATGCTTCCTTCCTGCGGTTTGGGGTGCGCGCTGCGCCGGTAGTTGCAGAAATCGGGCCACCACCGCCGGCTTATGAATCCTGCCTTGCCGTTAAAGAACTTGCCGTAAACGTGACCGCCTTCGGTGATAATCTCACCTTTCCATTTCCACATGGGCCAGTCCCATCCGCCATCGGGGTAGACTACGTATCGGCAGTCCTCATCGACTATAGCTTCGGCACAGAACCCTCTTATGCCGCTGTCCAGAAGCGGCAGGAACCCGATGCGCTCTATCAGGTCCACCATCTCGGCACTGTTATGTATCTCTTCTATCTGCATGCTAAAATCGACCCCTTTGCGTCACTTTGCGTCACTTTTTTGTCAAAAACTCCTGAACCGGATGCAGGCTACTACAGCGTAGTCATTGTCAGTAAGTGAGTTGCAGATGTCATATTCCCTGCGATATTTCTCATTGACGGGCTCGTTACCAAAACTGCCAAGCAATGACTTGATATACAAAATGTTATCGGCGGCACAGATAGTATAAATACAGTCCGAATGCCCTGTCGACGGCCTTTCATACATGGGTAGCAGTTGCCAAGGTTCCGTTTCCTGAGTATTGTAAAAGAATTTGGAATGACCGGTTCCCTTATCATAAATGAAATAGATAAATTTGTGGTTGTCTGTCAGGCGCCCGGTTATAAAATCATCACATTCAGTTATATACGATAGCCCATATATGTAGTCCGATTCATAATTAACCGGAGATATCCGAGCCTCCTCTATCATCTCTTCTATGATTTGGTCAGGTAGTGTCTGGTCTTGAGGCACGGTCACTTTTATATAAGGAATACACTCAGTACCTTTCATTTTCCACGCAAGATTCCTCCTGTAAGAGGTATAAAATAGACCGTCATCATTGGACCAGGTCTCGGTGCCGCGAATATTTACTTCATGTTCCTTCTCATAAAAGTGGCCTGTCAATAATTGGTCGGGCTTTTCTTTGGAACTGATATTGAATCGGGCATTGTCCGGGCCTTCGTTCATAAACGGCTGACAGATGTAACAATCATCGTATGAATAAGCTAATCTGACATATTGTTCAAAATTGACAGTGCTGATGTATCGGCCGGAAAGGGCATCGTACAACAGGCCTTTGTACAGCATTTTGTCATATATAAACAACTGACCGTCAGACACTGACATTGAGGTGGCATCGGCAAATTCATTCCTGGCGCGACCTTTGGCCGTTTGTTTAAAGAGGCATTTTCCATTCATGTCAAAGCAGTAGAACCCATCGGCCAGTACATAAATGCGGTCATCATTGACGATGATCTGGGATATTTCACCCATCGGGGTGGCGTCGGGCGACTTCAGGGTTATGTACGAAACGGAATCAACCAGGTCATACCAGGACGGCTCGACCAGCTCTGTCATAGTGATTTGATACTTGAAATCGTTTTTGGCGTTTTTGCTTGCGCTGTTGCAACCGCACACCAGGGCAATGAAAGCCAGGATAATTGAGAAATTAAGTACTTTGAGCATGAGTTTGTTTTTTTGCAGTTACAAATATACTTTTTTGCGTCACTTTTTAATTTTTCCCCAAATGGCCGATACCAGGAAACCGGGGAGTAGGGCAATTATTCCCGGCAGCCACAGATTCATAAGGGATGGACTTATTACCCGCCGATGCCTGAACATTGCCCTAAGAGCACGTCTTACCAGCCACTTTGGGGTGTGAACCAGCCCTGTTTTCAAGCCCCAGTTCATCATTCGGGTGCTCATTCTATACAGCGGAGTTGCAATTGCGGCAGGGCAGACTGTGGTTACTCCAACACCATATACTCCTAATTCATAAGAAAGGGACCGGCCGAAACTCTTGAGATAAGCCTTTGTAGCTGAATAAATTGTGATGCCTGGCGCTGGGATCCGTGCCGTCATGGACGATACTATCAGAATGTGCCCGCTGCCGCGCTCCTTCATGGCCAGTCCGAATAGCAGGCTCAGACGGGTTACGGTGCACACATGGAGGTTCACCATTGCCTGCACGCGATCCATATCGGCCGCCTCCAACTCCTTGAAAAAGAACATTCCGGCGTTGTTGATGAGGATATCGGGCAAAACGCTCTCCTGCCTGCACCATTCGTAAAGTTCATCGGCCGATGACTGTAGCGCAAGGTCTTGGAATCGGCCTCTGACACTAATCGGGAACTGATCTGACAATGACAGAACCGCACTGTCCAGCTCGTCCTGCCTATTACTTACCAGGATGAGATCGTAGCCTTTCTGTGCGAGTTGGCGCGCATATTCCAGCCCCATGCCGGAACTGCCTCCCGTAATTAGTGCAACCATCGTTTTGTCTTTTTGCCAGTCTCAAAGGTATTGATTTTTGTCAAAACGCGGACGGAAAGAGACAAGAAGGATGACGGACATGATGAGTGCAAGGACATCGGCCAGGTCTACCGCCAGCCAGACGCCGTCGAGCCCAAGGAACAGAGGCAGCACGAACACCGCTCCCAGTTCAAACACAAGCGTGCGCGCAAATGCCGCCAGAGCCGACACCAGCCCGTTGTTGAGCGCCGTAAAGTATGCCGATACAAACATGTTGAGGCCGCAGATCATGAAACTGAGCATGTAAAGACGTATGGCATGTGCCGTAAGTGCCTTGAGTTCAGCGTCATACCCTACAAATATTCCAGCCATCGGGCCGCTCAGCACCTCCGATAGCAAAGTGAGAATGGAGCCCGCCACAAACAACAGTATCAGGCTTTTACGCAGCAGCCGCTTAAGTTCATCGCGGTTCTGCGCCCCGTAATTGTAACTGATCACAGGCGCAATGGCCAGGTTGAAGCCTATAAAGACCGATGCATACACAAACCCTATATACATAAGTATGCCATAAACCGCAACACCCTCCTCACCGATAAGACGCATCAACTGCAGGTTGTAACACATACTGACCACACTCAAAGAAATGTTGCCCACGTATTCCGACAGACCGTTGGTGCAGACCTGCAGTATGCTACGTCCGTTGGTGCGGGTGCGCACAAACCGCAGATGCGTGGTGTTCTTGCGCGATGAAAAATAGTACAGCGGATAGATGCCGCCCACAGCCATACCAGCCGCAGTGGCAATGGCCGCGCCCGTGAGCCCCCAGTCCAGCACCACAATCAGCAGCGCATCGAGCACTATGTTGGTTACGCCGCTGATTATGCTCAGTCGCGTGCCCATCTGCGGTATCTCGGCCGTCATATAGAGCGAGTGGAACGCCATCTGTATCATATATAACGGCATGACAAGCAGCACTATACGTCCGTAATGGACGCTGTACTCCAGCATTTGCCCATCGGCCCCCAACAGAGAGCAAATAGGTCTTATGAAAATGTAGAACAGCACGGTTGCCGCCACACCCACCGCAAACAGCGTCTTGACCACCATGCTGAATGCCCGGCTGGCGCGCTCCCGGTCGCCTTGGCCCAGAATCATGGCCACATAAGCGCTGCCGCCCGTTCCGAACATAAGGCCGATGGCGCCGGTTATCATGATGGCCGGCCAGATGAGGTTGAGCGCTGCAAACGGGGTGGTTCCGGTAAAGTTGGATACAAACAGGCCGTCCACGATGCTGTAGACCGATGTGGCCAGCATCATGAGTATGGACGGCACTGATGAGCGTATCATCCTGCGGTATCCGTAACTGCCCGAGAGTTCGATTTTCATTTCAGTCTGCAAATTTACACAAAAGAACACAGTAGGGTCTGACCTCACCATGTTTGTTTTTAACGTACATTTGTGCAACCAATTCCGTATGAGCAAAACCAAACCGATTCATAATCCGTTGCTGCCGTACCTGCAGGAGGGCAGGATGGAGGCCGGCTGCGACGAGGCCGGGCGCGGCTGTCTGGCGGGACCCGTCTATGCCGCCGCTGTGATACTCCCGCCCGATTTCAGCAACCCGCTGCTCAACGACTCCAAGCAACTGACTGAGCATCAGCGTTATGAGTTACGCCCTATAATTGAGCGTGAGGCGCTGGCATGGGCAGTAGGTGTGGTTGATAATAAGGAGATAGACAGGATAAACATCCTCAAGGCATCGTTCACGGCAATGCATCGGGCCATAGACCAACTGAAAGTGCGTCCCGAGCATCTGCTCATAGACGGCAACCGTTTCATTCCGTACCCTGGCATCCTGCACACCACAATCGTGAAGGGTGATGGCAAGATGATGTCCATTGCGGCCGCCTCAATCCTGGCCAAGACCTATCGTGATGACTTCATGAACCGTATAGCCGATGAATATCCGCAGTATGACTGGCGTGAGAACAAGGGTTATCCAACGGCCGCGCATCGGGAGGCGATAAGACAGTTCGGAACCACTCCTTATCACCGGATGACATTCAATCTTTTGGGTGACGGACAGTTATCTTTTGATTTTTAGTAAAGATTTGTTACCTTTATGGTCCGAAACAGGACTGCTGCCATTTATGAAAAAACTATTGTTCCCCGTTATCGGTTTCTGTATTACACTGGTGTCATGTGTTGATTGGGATAATCTGTTCAGTAAGGATGATTCCGTCCCGGAGGAGACTGATTCGGGCGAACCGGCCGTGACTTCCGACGGCCAGCTTTACAATATGAGTTTTGACGATTGGAGCAAGGAGGGCAGCCATTACGTGTGTTATGCCGATGATGCATCGGCCAATCAGAAGAGCGTGTGGGGATCGGCCAATGAATCGACAGCAAAACTGGGCAGGAACACTTGCGTTCCGGACAGCGTGATGCTGGCAGTTGAGGGCGAAGGAAAGCATGCCGTCATGCTCAAGACTCAGCAGGTGAGTGCTCTGTTTGTCAAGAAGTTGGCGGCCGGCAGCATTTTTACGGGTCAGATGGGCAGCGTCAATATCTCAAAGTTGACCGCAACGATAAAGTGGGGCGTTCCCTTTACATACCGCCCAAAGGCGCTGGAGGGTTACGTATGTTACAAACCGGTGGAAATCAATGTGGTAAAGCCTCCGTATGAGGATAAGAAGGGCACCTTGGACAACGCTCACGTGATGGTCCTGCTAACCGATTGGGAGAAACAGTTTACCGTAGATCCTGGGGCTGATAAGTTTGTGGACGTTGAAAACGACTCATGTATAATAGGATACGGCAAGATCACTTTTGACACTGTGATGGAGGGGTATAAGAAGTTTACCCTGAACATTGATTACCGCAATGACCGCACACCGCGTTACGTTGTGGTGGTGGGTTCATCCAGTTCATTCGGTGACTATTTCTCGGGCGGTGACGGCAGCACCCTCTGGCTGGACGAGTTCCGCTTTGTATACTGAAAATAGTTATATATATTTGCGATAGAAAGTCAATTATAGCATGCTTAAGAAATGTAGAATTATTCTGGCGGCGTTGTTCCTCATTGGGATAACCCTGCTGTTTCTGGGCGTAGGGCACAACTGCTGGGGCTGGATGGCCAAACTCCAGTTCCTGCCTTCCCTGCTGGCCCTCAACCTGGCAGTCATAATAGGTGTAGTTCTGCTCACTCTGCTGGTGGGCCGCATCTATTGCTCCGTAATCTGTCCGATGGGCGTTTTCCAGGACCTGATTATCTGGATTCACCGCAAAACGAGCAAACTTTTCACTAAGAAAAGCCTCAAGTTCAAGTACGTAAATGAGCACAAATGGGTGCGTTACGGCGTGCTGGCCCTCTCAATCGTGTCGATAATTGCAAGCGGCCAGATGCTCATTGCCCTCATCGCCCCGTACAGCGCATACGGCCGAATGGTCCGTTCCGTAGCCGCAATGGGGTCCGATACAATGACGCCCGCGCTGATCATAACCGGTCTGCTTACGCTGGTAATCATCTGCGTCTGCGCCTGGCTGTGGGGTCGTGAGTACTGCAACACCGTCTGCCCGGTAGGAACCACACTCAGCCTTCTGAGCAGGTTCTCACTGTTCCGCCCGGTAATAGACGAGAGCAAGTGCATAAACTGCGCCAAGTGCGCCCGAGGCTGCAAATCGGGATGCATTGACTTCAAAGCCCACAAGATTGATTACAGCCGATGCGTAGACTGCTTTGACTGCATTGAGAACTGCGGTGAGGGCGCCCTCAAGTTCAAATACGTCCTCAACCGCAAACCCGCAAAGGCCGATGCCCCCACAGATGAGGGCCGACGCGCATTCCTGGTAACCACAGCCGTAGTGGCCGCAAGTGCTGCCGCAAACGCGCAGGACCATATGCACGGCGGACTGGCCGAGGTGATCGACAAGAAAGCACCCGAGCGCTCTGAGCGTCTGGTTCCGCCCGGATCAGGCAGCGTAAAGAGTTTCTATGACCACTGCACCGGATGCCAGCTCTGCGTGAGCGCCTGCAAGAATAGAGTACTGCGCCCGTCATCGGACCTGGAGCATTTCATGCAGCCGGTCATGGAGTATGACAAGGGCTACTGCCGTCCCGAGTGCAACGCCTGCAGTCAGGTCTGCCCGGCCGGTGCCATAAAGCCGGTGAGCGTTGAGCAGAAACTGGCCGTCCGCATAGGTGTGGCTCATGTAAATCTGGACCTCTGTCTGCCTGCAACGGGTAAGGACAGTTGCGGAAACTGCTCATATCACTGCCCGTCGGGTGCCATAAGGATGGTGCGCCAGCCTGGTTCACGTATGCAGATTCCTACCGTATCCGAGGACCGATGCATAGGCTGCGGAGCATGTGAGAACCTTTGCCCCTCACGCCCCATCAGCGCCATCACCGTTAACGGATTATCTATTCACCACAATGCCTGATTACTATGGACAGAAGAGATTTTATCAAATATATGGGAGCGGGAGCAGCCGCACTGGCTCTTGATTCCTGCACCCCCAAGGCTGCCAAGAATCCCGGTAAGACCGGAACGTCAAACAAGGACCTGCACGGAGAGATGCTGCAGCACTATCCCGGCATAGGTGTGCTGGGTTACGGTTGCATGCGCTGGCCGCAGAAGCGTAACGAGCAGGGTAGGCAGGTGATTGACCAGGAAGAAGTTAACCGCCTGGTTGACTTTGCGTTGGAGCATGGAGTCAACTACTTTGACACATCGCCCGTTTATCTGGGAGGTGACAGCGAGCGTGCCACAGCCGAGGCTCTTAACCGCCATCCGCGTGACAAGTGGATACTGGCCACAAAGCTGTCTGTCTTTGGAAACTCAACATTTGAGGGCTGCAAGACAATGTACCAGAACTCGCTGAACATATTCAAGACAGACCACATAGACTATTATCTGCTGCACTCCATCCAGGACGGCAACGATTTCCGCAACCGTTTTGAGAATACCGGAATCATGGAGTTCCTGTTGCAGGAGCGTGAGGCCGGACATATCCGCAAACTTGGATTCTCGTTCCACGGACACAAGGACGGATTTGACCAGATGATGGCGTTGCATGACAAGTATCACTGGGATTTTGTGCAGATCCAGATGAACTACGTGGACTGGGAGCATCCCAACGGCCGCAACACCCGTGCCGATTACCTCTATGCCGAACTCGACAAACGTGAGATTCCCATCGTGATAATGGAGCCCCTGCGCGGCGGAGCCTTATCGGACGTACCAGCCCAGATTGCCGACCAGCTTAAGGAACGTGAACCCGAGCGCTCAATTGCATCATGGGCGTTCCGATACGTGGGCAGTTTCCCGCGTGTGCTGTGCGCCCTGAGCGGAATGACCTATATGGAGCATCTGCAGGACAACCTGGAGACCTATCTGGATTTCCAGCCGCTGGATGATGAGGAAAAAAAGTTCCTGCTCGATATGGCCACCCAGATGGAGGACTACCCGCTGGTAAAGTGCACCGCCTGCAACTACTGCATGCCTTGCCCCTACGGTATCAACATACCCGGCATATTCAAGTTCTACAATGACAACATCACAGCCGGAACATACGTAAAGAGCAAGGAGCAGCAGGGTTACGCCCGCGCCCGCCGCAAGTATCTGCTGGCCTACAACGAGGCTATCCCCACGGTCCGTCAGGCCGATCACTGCATAGCCTGCCGCCGCTGCGAGCGTGAATGTCCGCAGAACATCCGCATCCCTGACGAACTGCGCCGCATAGACCGCTACATAGAATCGCTCAAACGCGAAACCATAGAGTGATACCGACATTAGAATACGTCCAGCAAAAGTTCAGGGAGTTTAACGTCACGATGTTTGACGGCAGACTCCCTGAACCTCCTATATCCATTACCAATGCCAAGACTTATCTGGGCGTGTGCGCTTTCCGCAAGCACCGCAAGTGGCACGGGCGGTTGGAGTATTCGGACTTCAAGATACGCATAAGCCGGCGGTTTGACCTGCCCCAGGAGGAGATTGACGATACCATAATCCATGAGATGATACATTACTGGATAGGTCTTTTCAGTCCGGCCGATATGCCCGGCCACAGCGCCCTGTTCCGCAGGATGATGGCCGATATAAATGAACGTTTTGGCCGTAATATCCGCGTGTCACACCGTCTGAGCGCGGAGCAACAGGAGCAGGCGATCGATAATCGGCCCAAAAGACACGTAGTGGCAAGGGTGGTACTTAAGGACGGCCGCACCGGCATCAAGGTGATTCCCTGCATGGAGCGCCACATTCGCCGTTACCGTCGCGGCATGATGGCCAGCGGCAAGGTCAGTTCCATAGAGTTTTTTGAGACTACTGACCCCTTCTTTAACCGCTTTCCCAGTTCATCGGCCTTTACCGTCTACTTCCCGGACCCCGATGTCCTGGCGCAGCATCTCTGATCAGGCTCCCCTTTTGGCATATTTATTTGCGAATTTGTTTTTTTATGACTATCTATGTGTCAGAAAAAAGATTATGCTATGCTGCAATATGAGAAATTAAAGAAGGAGGAGATTAAGGAGGCATCGGAACTGGCTGCCAGAGCATTTTTTGATTATATCTATATAACCATCTTTTTCCCTGGCGTTAAGGAACGGCAAAGGGGATTGGCCCGATTCCATGCAATTAACAGGAAAGGAAACTTTAAGGGCGGGCATATGCTGACCGCGCGTTTGGACGGCCGGATGGTGGCTGAGGCGTCACTTGAGCCGCCAGGCTACAAGCAGCCATCGGTACTCAAGTTCATTCTGAGCGGTTACCTTAAGATGTATTTTCTTGCCAATTGGAAGCGCCTGCATGCTTTCCTGGCAAAGGATGAGGAGGCCGGTACCCCGTGCCATGATTATCAGAAGAACAATCCCGATGTATGGTACCTGAGTATGATTGAGGTTGATCCGCAGTTTCACGGTCAAGGCATAGGCACTCAGTTCCTGTCTTATCTGGAGGATTACGTTCGCCAGCGCGGAGGCAAGACTATGGTGCTGTTCACCAACAACCGGGAGAACCTTAGTTTCTACACAAAACGCGGCTACGAAGTGTTCCATGAGTATGAGATTACCCACAATGGTGAGACTATGGGTAACTGGAGCCTCAAGAAAACTCTTTAGCGGAGCGTAAAATGCAACCCAGTTGCATGAGCGACTCTCTACCTTTGCAGCGGAAATCAAAAAAAGTACGCTATATGTCACACGAACATCATCATCACGAAGAGGAAGAGGAGGAGGGCCGCGGCCGCATCATCAAAATCATCTCAGCAACTGTACTTCTGGCAGTTGCATCAATAATCGAGCACAGGACCGATTGGGCCGATTGGCAGTATCTGCTGCTGTTCCTGGTGCCTTACCTGATTGTAGGTTGGGAGACCCTGAAGGAGGCCGCCGAGGCGCTGTTTGAGGGCGAGCCCATGAGCGAGGACTTCCTTATGAGCATTGCCACCATCGGCGCCCTTGCCATAGGATTCATGCCCGGGGCTGATACACAGTTTGCCGAGGCAGTATTCGTAATGCTGTTCTTCCAGATAGGCGAGGCATTTGAGGAGGTGGCCGAGGGCCGCAGCCGCAAATCAATCTCCCACCTTATGGATATAAGGCCCGATACCGCCAATGTAGAGCGTGACGGCAAACTGATTACCGCCAAGCCCGATGAAGTCCAGGTGGGTGAGATAATCGTTATCCGCCCGGGTGAGAAGGTCCCCATGGACGGTGTGGTCATTGAGGGAACATCAAGCCTTGATACAGTGGCGCTTACCGGTGAGAGTATGCCCCGCAGCGTAGGCAAGGGCGATGAGATACTCTCCGGTTGCGTAAATCTGAACGGTCTGCTCAAGGTGCGCACCACAAAGGCGTTTGCAGAATCTACGGTTTCAAAGATATTGGACCTTGTAGAGAATGCTGCCGAGAGCAAGAGCCGCAGCGAGAGTTTCATAACACGGTTTGCACGCATATATACTCCTATCGTAGTGGGTCTGGCAGTGCTGGTTGCAGTCATTCCCAGTCTGATTACAGGTGAGTGGGCTACATGGATTTACCGAGGACTGCTGTTCCTGGTTGTATCGTGCCCGTGCGCGCTGGTGATATCGGTCCCGCTCACATTCTTTGGCGGACTGGGCGGCGCGTCCCGCAAGGGTATATTGATAAAGGGCTCCAACCTGCTGGATAAGCTGGCCGGCGTAAAGACTGTGGTTTTTGACAAGACCGGAACGCTCACCGAGGGCGTGTTTGAGGTTACCGCCGTACATCCGCAGGAGATTGACAACAACGAACTGCTGCATCTGGCCGCACACGTGGAGCGCCACTCGACTCATCCCATTGCAATGGCACTGCGCAACGCATATCCCAACGAGCAGGATGACTGCGTTATAGCCGATGTCCAGGAGACCGCGGGTCACGGAATACTGGCAACCGTAAACGGAAAGCGTGTGGCTGTGGGTAACAGCAAACTGATGGATAAGATAGGTGCCGGATGGCGTCCCTGCCATCACGAGGGCACAATAATCCATGTGGCAATTGACGGAAAGTATGCAGGCCACATAGTGATATCGGACCGCATCAAGGAGGATGCCGCCCAGGCTATTGCCGACCTCAAGGGCGCAGGTATCAGTAGGACGGTGATGCTTACAGGCGATCAGGAACATGTAGCAGCCACAGTGGCCAGAAAGGTAGGGGTAAATGAGTATCATGCCCAACTGCTTCCGGCCGAAAAGGTGAGCCATGTAGAGAAACTGCTTCAAGAGGGTACGCTTGCATTCGTGGGCGACGGCATAAACGATGCTCCGGTGCTTACCCGCGCGGACATCGGCATAGCAATGGGCGCACTTGGATCGGACGCCGCCATAGAGGCCGCCGATGTGGTGCTGATGGATGATAAACCCTCCAAGATTGCACTGGCCGTAAAGATTGCCCGCCGCACCATTCGCATAGCCAAGGAGAACATCTGGTTTGCCATCGGCATAAAAATACTGGTGCTCCTGCTTGCAATTCCCGGCTTTGCAACCATGTGGATGGCGGTATTCGCCGATGTAGGCGTAACAGTCCTGGCCGTTCTCAACGCAATGCGCGCTCTCCGCTGAGCAAAACAGTACAAAAGGGGTCTGTCCCCTTTTGTGTCATTTTGTATATTTGCAGAAAATTTTGCTTTATGAGAACAAACGGAATATTAGCAGCCTTGATGGCTGTGGTGATATCTGGTGCGGTAAATGCACAGACGGTAAGCGGTAACGCAGAGGACGGTTTTGAAATAAAGGCCGGCAAAGTGACAATGACGGTAAGCGCCAAGGAGGGCGGCAAGATTCTTTCATATAAGTATGATGAGACCGAGATGCTCTCCAAACTGCGTATGCAGAACCAGTACGGCAGCACATTCTGGACCAGCCCCCAGAAAGAGTGGAACTGGCCTCCCGTAACCGAATTTGACCGTGGTGCCTATACCGATGAGTCCGCAGAGGCCAAACCGATACTCGGCAAGAAGAGCCAGTCACTTCTGCTCACCAGCCAGGTGGCCCGCAAGTTGCCGTTCCAGATACGCAAGCAGTATTCGCCCGATCCCAAGGGCAAGTTCATCCGCGTGGCCTACACCATAATAAACAAAGGTGAGGAGACCCGCAAGGTGGCTCCGTGGGAGATTTCCCGTGTTGCGTCCGATGAGGAGGGACTGATATTCTTTGACGCCCCGGTTGAGAGCATCACTCCTGCCAATCTTATCCCGTTCAAGGGTGAGGCCGGCGCATCCTGGTACAACTTTGAGACCGGCGCCCAGAACCGCAAGATCAATGCCGACGGCAAGGGTTGGCTGGCATATGCCGCAAACGGCTATCTGATGATTAAGAAATTTGATGACATCAACCCCTCACAGCCCGCTCCCGATGAGGCTGAGATCCAGGTATATGTAAATCAGGGCAAGACCTATATCGAACTGGAGAGTCAGGGCGAGTACAAGACCCTTGCTCCGGGCGAGAGCCTGACCTGGACGGTTGACTGGTATCTTATCCCGCTTAAGGAGAAAGCTGTTCCTTCCAAGTCTCTTCTTGACCTGGTTCGCAAGACCATCAAGTAAAAAAGAGTAACTTTGCACCCGATATGGGAAAGTTCAAGTCATTTCTGGAGAGAAAGGATATTGTAATATCCGGCAAGCGTTACGGAGTTGATGCTCTGGGAGCAATGGCGCAGGGACTCTTTGCGTCACTGCTTATAGGTACTATCATAGCAACAATAGGTGAGCAGGCAGGACTGCAGTGGCTGGTTGATGTGGGAGGTTTTGCCAAGAGCATGGCCGGTCCGGCAATGGCAGCCTCAATTGCCTATGCTCTGAGGACACCCAACCTGGTGCTGTTCTCGATGCTGGCAGTCGGTGCCGCAGCAAACAAACTGGGCGGTGCTGGAGGACCTCTTGCCGTCTATGTGGTTACAATCATTGCATCAGAGTTTGGAAAAGCCGTATCCAAAGAGACAAAGATTGATATTCTGGTAACCCCATTGGTTACAATAGCCGTAGGTATCGGCCTTTCATACTGGTGGGCACCGGGAATAGGCGCAGCCGCAAGCAGCCTGGGTCACGTCATAATGTGGGCCACTACCAAGCAGCCGTTCCTGATGGGTATTCTGGTATCGGTCATTGTAGGTATGGCACTCACACTCCCCATTAGTTCGGCAGCCATTTGTGCTGCGCTGAGCCTGACCGGACTGGCCGGCGGTGCCGCACTTGCAGGTTGCTGCGCCCAGATGGTGGGATTCGCAGTGCTGAGTTTCCGCGAGAACGGCTGGAACGGCATCATCTCACAAGGTCTTGGCACCAGCATGCTCCAGATGGGTAACATAGTAAAGAATCCCAAGATTTGGATTACTCCCACGCTGGTATCGGCCATAACCGGTCCGATGGCAACGTGCCTGTACAAACTGGAGATGAACGGACCCGCCATTGCATCCGGAATGGGTACATGCGGTCTTGTGGGTCCCATTGGAGTCTATACGGGTTGGATGCAGGAGATATCGGCCGGTACCCGCTCGTTTGTGACCGGAGCCGATTGGGTGGGGCTGTTGTCTGTCAGCGTCATACTTCCCGTAATCCTGACAATCGTAATAGGATCAATGATGCGCAAGGTGGGCTGGATAAAGCCAGGTGACCTTAAGCTGGATTGATAAAACCGATTACCTGTAAAATAAAAACTCCGACCTTGCGGGCCGGAGTTTTTGTTGTGATGGGGTAGAGGGTTATGCCTCGGCGGGTGCCTCCTCAGCTGCGGGAGCCTCCTCAGCGGGAGCCTCGGTAGCCTCAGTTGCTGCTTCCTCGGCTGCTGCCTCTGCGGCTGCTGCCTCAGCTGCTGCCTTAGCCTCAGCCTTCTTGGTGGCAACCTTCTCGGCGATAGCCTCGTTAACCTTCTTCTCTGCTTCCAGTTTAGCCTTGGCGTCAGCCTTCTTGGCCTGCTCATCCTTGACTGAAATAGCCTTCAGTGAGCTCTCCTTAGCCTGCTTCCAAGCATCGAACTTAGCCTGAGCTGCTGCCTCATCAAAAGCGCCTTTCTTAACGCCACCCTGGAGGTGCTTCATAAGATACACACCCTCGCGTGACAGAATGTTACGTGCGGTATCGGTGGGCTGTGCGCCTACGTTAACCCAGTACAGGGCTCTTTCGAAATTCAAATCTACTGTAGCGGGATTGGTGTTAGGATTGTAAGTACCAATCTTCTCAATAAACTTTCCATCACGTGGAGCTCTGGTGTCTGCAATTACGATGCTGTAGAAGGCGTAACCTTTGTGGCCTCTTCTCTGCAATCTGATTTTTGCTGCCATAAGTTGTTGTTTTTATTGAATTTATAAATGATTTGAATAGCCGTTATCCCGTAACGGCGGCGCAAAGGTAGTAAAAAATCCGATGCACTCTACATCCCGCGTATTATTTTTATTTCTTGACAGTTAACTCAAGGCTCTGAAGGTCAGTGTCAAGTGATGAGCCGCCGTACATGATTCTGTAGCGTCCGGGACGGAACTTGAGTCCGTCTGTAGCCTCATCATAGAAACTGAATGCCTCCTTGTTAAGTTCAATCTTGACGGTCTTGGTCTGTCCTGCGCCGATGTTCACGCGTGCGAATCCGGCCAGAGACTTGATGGGTGCGCCGGCATCGTCAAGAGCCTTTACATAGACCTGGATAACCTCATCACCGTCAATTTTACCGGTGTTGGTAACGGGAACGGTCAGGGTCATTGACTGTGACTTGCCCGATGTCTTGGCCTTTCCGTACTTGAAGGTGGTGTAACTCAGACCGTAACCGAAAGCATAAAGGGGCTCACCCTTGAAATAACGGTATGTGCGGTTGTTCATTGAGTAGTCCTGGAAATCAGGGAGCTGATCTGTTGACTTGTAGAAGGTAACCGGCAGACGTCCGGCGGGGTTGTAGTTGCCGAACAGTACGTCACCTACTGCCTCACCGCAAGCCTGACCGCCGTACCAAGCCTGGATAAGGGCGTCATACTTGCTCTCTACGTTTCCGAATCCCATGGCGCTGCCTGATACGTTGACCAGGACGATGGGCTTGCCGGTAGCGTCCAACTCGGCCAGCAACTGCTGCTGGATCTCGGGGAGTTCAATCTCTGAACGGTCATGACCTTCACCCTCTATGTCCGATGAGATACCGCTTACCATGATGATTACATCGGCCGGAGCGATCTTCTTTATTACACTGGGGAAATCAACCGGACCGCGGCTGTAGATATCAAATGAGAATGATGCCGAACGGGCCTCGGGCTGTACCAGGTCAATGTAGATGTTGTAGGTCTTGCCCTCCTCTACATGGAATGTGGTGGAAGCGCCGCCACGACCGCCGAATCCGCCGCCGAAACCGCCGAATCCGCCGCGACCGCCGCCCTGACCGGCATTCTTGGCGATGGTGTCACCGTTAAGGATGAAGTTGTAGCGTGAACTTCCGCGAACGTTGTATACCATATCGCCGGTATAATCGGCTGTGAATGTGCCTGTATATTTAGCTGAGAATCCGGTCATGTTCACTCCGTCGGCCCAGGGGCAGTCCTCATGTGCAAGGGCGGGTGATGTGGTGTTCAGGCTCAGAGGCTCGTCGTAGTCAACCTTGGCTGCAACTGCGCCTGTCCAATCGAGAGTGTTGTAGTACTCTGCATGCAGACCCTTGCCTCCGTTTATCTCTGATACATAATGCTTTGTGATGTAGGGAACATTCAGGTCGCAACCCTTCTCGTAGATGATCTTTGCACCGGGAGCGGCCTCACGGATACCGTCCAGGATGGTCTTGGTGTTGGCGGCTGTGGGATAACCGTTGTAGTTACCCAGGATGACGCGTGCATCGTCGGCGTTGGGGCCTACCACTGCGATGGTGATATCCTTCTTGAGGGGCAGTATGTTGCCGGCGTTCTTGAGCAGGACGATAGCCTCATGGGCAGCCTTGCTGGCAAGAGCGGTGTGTGCAGGGCTGCTCAGGTCATCCAGACCCAGTTTGGCCCAAGGCAGATCCTCGGCGGGATCAAACATACCCAGTTCAAAGCGGGCCTTGAGGATGCGGCGTACGTTCACGTCGATATCGGCCTCAGTGATGAGACCCTGCTCGATGGCCTGGGTCAGTGAACGGTAACTGGTTCCGCACTCGATATCGGCACCCGAAAGGACGGCATCGGCCGATGCGCTGGCGGCATCCTTGTGGGTTCCGTGCTGGCGGGCGTTGAAGAAGTCGCCGATGGCACCGCAGTCAGTAACCACCAGGCCTTTGTAACCCCACTTGTTGCGCAGGATGTCCTGAAGCAAACGGTCGCTGGCGCAGCAGGGATCACCTTCGTAACGGTGATATGCGCACATAACCTCCTGTACGTTGCCGTCCAGAACCAGGCTCTTGAAAGCCGGCAGGTAGGTCTCCCAAAGGTCACGGCCCGATACGGTTACGTCAAACTGATGACGCAGGGGCTCTGGACCGCTGTGTACTGCATAGTGCTTGGCGCATGAGTGCAGTTTAAGGTATTTGGAGTCATTACCCTGCATACCCAGAACGGTCTGTGTACCCATTACGGAGTTCAGGTAGGGATCCTCACCCGGAGTCTCCTGACCACGACCCCAGCGCGGATCACGGAAGATGTTCACATTGGGGCACCAGAATGAAAGTCCGTTGTGCCAGATGCTTCCGTTGGGCTGTGTTACGCCAAGCTGATGGTGATCGGTTGTGTTCCATACGGCGCGGGCCTCATCGGACACTGCGCTGTATATCTCATACTGCTGGGGTGCATCGAATGTGGCACCCAGGGCGATTACCTGCGGGAATACGGTTACGTCATCATAGCAGATTCCGTGGCAGGCTTCGTTCCACCAGTTGTATGCGGGGATGTCCAGACGGTCCACTGATATGGAGCCGTTCATCATAAGGCCTATCTTCTCCTGGGGAGTAAGCAGTGAAAGCAGGTTGTCGGTCCTCTCGTCAAATGAGAGTTTAGGGTTCTGGAACGGATACTCATAAGTCTGGGCGCCGGCCGGAATGAGAGCTACGGCAGCCAGGCAGGAAAGCAAAAATGTTTTTTTCATAAGGATAGTTATGTTTTTATAATTCGATTATCGTCAATGCTCCGGTTAGCTTAGAGACTCCAAAAATACGGAATGGTTTTGAAAACACAAAGTGACGTCCTTTTTCAAATAAAAATGTGGAATTAATGCATTTGGGAATGCTTAAAATGTTTTACATTTGTAAGATTAAACGGATAGCAGGACAATATGGGCGCAGACATAAGACATGAGGGGGTAATCAACTCCATTGACGGTCAGAAGGTTACCGTGCGCATATTGCAGGCATCGGCCTGTTCGGGCTGTCAGGCAAGCAGGATTTGCCGTGCAGCCGAGTCAAAAGAGAAACAGGTGGAGATAGAGATTAAAGGTGCCGACAGTCTGTCCGTGGGGCAGACCGTGACGATAGCCGGAGAGGAGAGCATGGGTATGACAGCCGTAATGCTCGCCTTCGGGTTGCCTCTTTTGCTCCTTATTGCAGGGCTTGTGACTGCCGTCTCTGTTACTGGCAGCGAGAAGATAGGCGCAGCGGCTGCGCTGGGAATTCTTGTTCCTTATTATATAGTGCTGATGCTGTTCCGCAAGAGGATAAAAAAGGACTTTCAATTCAGGATAATACAATAAACAGGATATGACGTTTATTTTGACTGCTGTTCTTGTGCTCGGTGTCACCGGACTGGTTTTGGGTCTGGTTCTGTACGCCGTATCAAGAAAATTCAAGGTTGAAGAGGACCCCCGCGTGGGTCAGATCACCGAACTTCTGCCCGGTGCCAACTGCGGCGGATGCGGATTTCCGGGATGTGCCGCCTTTGCCGCCGCGTGCGTAAAGGCCGAATCCATGGACGGTCTCAAGTGTACGGTGTGCAAGAGTGAGGTTATGCAACAGATCGCAGACATTACAGGTCATACGGTCGAGGTTGGAGTAGAGAAGATTGCTGTTGTAAGGTGTAACGGTTCATGCCAGAACCGTCCCAGACCGCGTACCTATGACGGAGCCAGAAGCTGTGCCGTAGCCGCCATGATGAACGGCGGTGAGACTGGCTGTTTCTACGGCTGTCTGGGCTGCGGCGACTGCGTAAAGGCTTGTAAGTTCGATGCCATCAAGATGGATCCCGAGACGGGTCTTCCGGTGGTTGATCAGGACAAGTGCACAGCCTGCGGTGCCTGCGTCAAGGCCTGCCCGCGCCACATCATAGAACTCCGCAACAAGAACAAACTGGACCGCAGGGTCTATGTAAGTTGCGTAAGCCAGGACAAGGGCCCCGTTGCCAAGAAGGCGTGCGATGCAGCCTGCATAGGTTGCGGCAAGTGCGTAAAGGCCTGCCCGTTTGAGGCCATCACCCTTGAGGACAACCTGGCGTACATTGACTTTGAGAAGTGCCGTCTGTGCCGCAAGTGCGTGGACGAGTGCCCGCAGCATTCAATCATGGCCGTTAACTTCCCTCCCAAGAGAGTAGTTGAGGCACCCGTGACCGAGGCCGCTCCCGTAACTCAGGAGACAGAATCAACAGAAAACAATTAAGGTATTATGAATACTTTCAAGATAGGTGGCGTACACCCCGAACCAAACAAGCTTACGGCCGACAGGAAGATTGAGACTCTGGCATTGCCCAAGCAGGCTGTCTTCCCCCTGTCGCAGCACATAGGTGCCCCGGCCGTACCCTGTGTACAGAAAGGTGACACCGTACGCGTGGGAACCAGAATCGCAGAGCCGGGCGGTTTCATGTCGGCCTCAATCCATTCATCCGTATCGGGCAAGGTGGCCAAGATAGACACCATAGTCGATGCCAGCGGACTGCGCAAGCCCGCCATATTCATCGATGTGGAGGGTGATGAGTGGGAGCCCTCGATTGACCGCTCCGAGAAACTGGTACTGCAGAGCACAAAGTCACGTGAAGAGATAATTGAGTGCATCAAGAATGCCGGCATAGTAGGAATGGGCGGTGCCTGTTTCCCCACACACGTAAAACTGTGTCCTCCCAAGGAGTGCACCATAGACACCCTGATAATCAATGCCGTTGAATGCGAGCCGTATCTTACGGCCGATCACCGTCTGATGCTGGAGCATCCCGATGAGATAATCATAGGCATAAAGGTAATACTCAAGGTGCTTGGAATAGACCGCGCCGTGATAGGTGTTGAGGCCAATAAGCCCGATGCCATAGAACTGCTCAAGTCCAAGACATCGATGGTAAGCGGTATTGAGGTGATGCCTCTGCAGATGAAATATCCTCAGGGCGGTGAGAAACAGCTCATCGAGGCTGTTACAGGCCGTCAGGTTCCGCCTCCGCCCGCACTGCCCGCCAACGTGGGCTGCGTAGTGCAGAACGTGGGTACGGTATTTGCCATCTATGAGGCAGTGATGAAGAACAAGCCTCTGTTTGAGCGCATTGTGACCGTTACCGGCAAGAGCGTAAAGAACCCGTGCAACCTCAGGGTGAGGATGGGTACTCCGGTCAGCCAGTTGCTGGAATATGCAGGCGGCATGCCTGAGGATACCGGCAAACTGATATCGGGCGGTCCTATGATGGGACGTCCGTTGCTGGACGATACCGCTCCGGTGGTCAAGGGAACATCGGGTGTGCTGCTTATCCCAGAGAAGGAGGCCGCACGCCGTGAGGAACGCACCTGTATCCGTTGCGCCAAGTGCGTACAGGCCTGCCCCATGGGTCTGGAGCCTTACCTGCTTGCAACGGCCTCAGAGTCACAGGACTGGGAGTGCGCCGAGGAGAACTGGATTATGAGTTGTATTGAGTGCGGATGCTGTCAGAGCACCTGTCCTTCACGCCGTCCTCTGCTTGACTGGGTACGTCTGGCCAAGAACAGGGTGGGTGGAATAATCCGCGCACGTAACGCTAAGAAATAAGGAATTATGGCTCAGAAACTGTATATTACAACATCACCGCACGTACATTGCGGTGACACCATAGAGAGGAATATGCGCTGGGTGATTGTGGCTCTGATGCCGGCACTCATTGCATCATTCATTTATTTCGGTGTGGGCTCACTGATCGTGACTGCCACATCGGTGGCATCATGCCTGTTCTTTGAGTGGTTCATTACAAGGGTCTTCCTTAAGAGACCTTCCACTCTTGCCGACGGATCGGCCATAATAACCGGTATACTGCTGGCATTCAACCTGCCGTCCAACCTGCCGCTCTACATGATCGTGACAGGTGCGCTGGTGGCCATCGGAATAGGTAAGATGGCTTTTGGAGGTCTGGGCAACAACCCCTTCAACCCGGCACTTGTGGGCCGTGTGTTCCTGCTCATTTCATTCCCCGCCAAGATGACTTCATGGCCTGTGCCCCATCAGATGACCGCTTATGCCGATGCAGTTACTGGTGCAACTCCCTTGAACCTGATTGGTCAGATTGCAGGCGGAAACACCGCTGCCGCCGATCAGTTGCCTGCCCTCAAGGACTTGTTCCTGGGTAATATAGGCGGCTGTCTGGGTGAGGTGAGTGCGCTGGCTCTGCTGATAGGACTTGTAATCCTTTTGTGGCGCAGGGTGATAACATGGCACATTCCTGTAACCATATTCGCAACTGTGGCTGTGCTCACAGGTCTGATGTGGCTTATCAACCCTGTACTCTATGTGAATCCGCTCTATCATCTGTGCTCTGGCGGCCTGATGTTGGGTGCCATATTCATGGCTACTGATTATGTTACTTCACCAATGACTCCAAAAGGCATGGTGTGGTACGGTATCGGCATAGGTTTCCTTACAGTGGTTATCAGATATTTCGGTTCATATCCGGAGGGTATGTCGTTCGCAATACTGTTGATGAACGCCGTTACTCCGCTTATCAACAACTGGTGCAAACCTAAACGTTTCGGGGAGGCTGTAAAATGAAGAAACTAGAATCAAACATAACTAATATGGCCGTTGTGCTGACCGTAATCGCCATCGTGGCAGGCGGTCTGCTGGCATGGGTCAACAGCGTTACCGCAGGCCCCATCGAGAAGATTAACAATCTGGCCATCGAGAACGGTATCAAGAGCGTGATACTGGGCGACCGTGACATTAAGTTCCGTGTGGAGGATCCTACCGAGAAGGAGGGATTCGTGTTCCACAACGTGTATGATATGAATGACAACCTGCTGGGTACCGCAGTTGAATCTACCGATAAGAACGGATTCGGCGGTGCGCTCAAGGTTATGGTGGGATTTGACTCCGAGGGTAAGATCCTGGGTTACACCGTGCTGGAGCACAGCGAGACTCCGGGATTGGGTGCCCAGGCCGATGAGTGGTTCCGCCAGCCGGCATCGGCCCAGGCAGAGCAGTCGGCTGTGGTTGATGTGCTTCTGGGTGCTCCCGGCAAGCCCGGCAACCACAATATCATTGGTATGAATCCCGGCGATGACCTGATGACAGTCAGCAAGGACGGCGGTCAGGTGGATGCCATCACAGCGTCTACAATCACATCAAAGGCTTTCCTGCGTGCCGTGAACGCCGCCTACAAGGCTGTGTTCGGTTACACTGCAGCCGATGGCGTGAGCGGAGCTTCATCACAGAACTAAAACTGAAACGACGATGAACTACTTCAAGACAATAATAAACGGTATTATAAAGGAGAATCCTACGTTTGTTCTCCTTTTGGGAATGTGCCCCACACTGGCTACGACTACATCGGCTGTAAACGGACTTGGAATGGGTGTGGCAACCATGTTTGTGCTCATTTGCTCAAACACATTCATATCTCTGCTAAAGAACCTTATCCCGGACGGTGTGCGCATACCTTGTTATATAGTGGTGATTGCATCATTCGTTACACTGCTGCAGATGCTCATGCAGGCTTATGTTCCGGATCTGTACAAGACTCTGGGCATATTCATCCCGCTGATTGTGGTTAACTGCATCATCCTGGGCCGTGCCGAGGCATTCGCAGCCAAGAACAACGTGCTGGCATCAATCTGTGACGGTATCGGTATAGGTATCGGCTTCACCCTGGCTCTCACAATCCTGGGATTTGTCCGCGAACTGCTGGGCAACGGAGCCGTATTCGGTCATCAGATACTGCCCGAGTCCATGAAGATGCTGGTATTCGTGCTGGCTCCCGGAGCATTCATAACACTTGGCCTGCTTATGGCTATAGTAAACTCAGTAAAGAACCGTAAAGCCTGAACACTATGGAATATTTTCTGATATTTATCGCGGCTATATTCGTCAATAATATAGTTCTGTCCCAGTTCCTGGGCATCTGCCCGTTCCTGGGTGTTTCCAAGAAGATCAGTACCGCCGCCGGTATGGGCCTGGCAGTTACATTTGTGCTCACGGTTGCGGTTATCGTTACTTACGGATTGCAGAACTGGGTGCTCGATCCCTACGGACTGGGTTACCTTCAGACCATTCTGTTCATTCTGGTGATTGCGGGTCTGGTCCAGATGCTTGAGACCATACTCAAGAAGGTATCTCCTTCACTGTATCAGGCTCTGGGTATATTCCTTCCGCTTATCACCACCAACTGCTGCATACTGGGTGTATCAATCCTGGTTGCCAACGCTACCTACAACGCACAGGGTCTGGAGCCCAATCTGCTTACAGGTGTGGTCTATGCAATCGCAACTTCAATCGGTTTCGCCCTTGCCCTGATTATATTTGCAGGTATCCGTGAGCAGCTGGCCAAGGTCCGTATTCCCAAGAGCATGGAGGGTATGGCTATCGCCCTTATCACCGCAGGCCTGCTGGCCCTGGCATTCATGGGATTCAGCGGCGTAGACCATGGCATAGCCGTCGCCGCCGGACTTTAAACAGTACCATTGGGGACGGTTGACTTCGTCGAGCTAAACCTTCCGTTTGGTACTGTTTTTAAGAATAGAGAGTTTTTTAAATAATTGGAATATGAGAATTTCCGGAGTTTCTTTTTCAGTTTTAGGTTTGCTGGTGGCAGCCTGCGGAGGCGGTGCACCTACAGACGGTACCCAGTTGGCTAACGGCAAGTACAGTGCCGATGCCCTTAACGTGGAGAGTACCATAACCGCTACGGTGACCGTAAAGGGTCACAAGATTGCTGCTGTATCCGTGAAGGATAACGGCAATACCTACGCACAGTACACATCGCCTTACACTGTCGTCGCACAGAGAATAGTAGAGGCCCAGAGTACAGATGTTGACGGCGTTACAGGCGCCACATATTCATCGGACGCAGTCAAGAAGGCTGTTGATCTGGCTCTTGCACAGGCCCGCGGTGAGAAACCGGTTCCTGCCAAGAACGCAGCCCTGAGTTTCACTCCCGGCACATATACCGGCAGCGGTAAGGGTTACGGCGGCCAGGTTCAGGCCCGCGTGACATTCAGCGAGACCGGCATTACCGATATCCGCGTAGGACAGCAGCGTGAGACCGCTCATGTGGGTGATGTGGCTCTGCAGACACTTCCTGCCAAGATTATTGCTGCAAACGGACTGAATGTTGATGCCGTATCGGGTGCTACAATGTCCAGTTTCGGTCTTAAGGAGGCCGTGCTGAATGCAGCCGATCAGGCCGGAGTTACCAACCGCAAGGCATTCATAGATAATGGAGTCAAGGCACAGCCGGGAGCTCCCATTGAGGATACATGGGATGTGGTCATCATAGGCGGTGGCGGTGCAGGTCTCTGCGCTGCGGCACAGGCAGCCCAGGACGGCAACACAGTCCTTATCATTGAGAAGAACGCCGAACTGGGCGGTAACACTCTGGTATCGGGCGGTGTCTATCAGTCTATCGATCACAGTCTTGTATGGGATATCAAGAGACCCACAGCAACCACTGCCAAGGGTTTTGACGGCAAGATGCACAACAAGGTACGTGCAACCGTGGGCTGTGTAAATGACCTTAAGGTTATCTATAACTGGAGCGAGGAACCGTTTGACGCATCTTATTACAAGGACCACGAGTTCGTGGCCGGTGATATAGTTGAACTCTCCAAGCACGGAGTTCATGCTGAGTATCTGCCTGTGCTCCAGGAACTTAAGAAAGAGATAAAGGCATATCTGGATTACGCCGAGCCTCAGCTCAAGAAGGGTACCCCCGAGAACCAGTTGCTGCTGTTCTCTACCACCAACCTGCATATCTTCCAGACTTACTACGGCGGCCTGCGTCAGAACACCGCCAAGGATGAGTGGATATACGGTGACTATGAACTTGTAAAGCAGTTCATAGAGGAGGGTGAGCAGCTAAAGCCCTGGCTTATGAGCATGGGTGTAGGTTTCAGTGACAGCCAGTCAACTCTGGTAGGTGCTCTCTGGTACAGAGGCTCCACAATGAACGGATGCACTACCGATGCAGATGGCGACGGCACTCCCGAGCGTTATCAGGGCAACTGGGGTTCATACGTGATGGCTCCTCTGGCTGTGGTTAACAATGCCGATAAGCACAACCGCGTAATGAGGGAGACCAGCGCCAACGATCTTATATTCGAGAACGGTCGCGTTACAGGCGTCAAGGCCAAGATGGCCGATGGCACCCAGGTTACCGCTCACGCCAAGAAGGGTGTGATTATTGCAACCGGCGGATACGCAGCCAACATACAGAAGGTGCTCAAGACCAACAAGTACTGGTCACGCCAGTATCTGTCACCCAACATAGGTACCACCAACCGTTCTTCACTGCGTGGCGACGGTATCGATATGGCTCAGAAGATTGGAGCCGCAACGGTGGGCGAGGGCTACACACAGCTTTTGCCGTTGGCTTATTTTTCAGACGGTGCAATTGCCTTTGGCGGTGTAGAGAATGCCATATTCATCAGCACCAAGACCGGCAAGCGTTATGTTGACGAGTGTTCTGAGCGTGACGTGCTGTCTTTGAACGGATTCAAGCATGGCGTAGAACTGGATGGCCGTCGTGGCGTATATCTGTATGTAATGCGCGGATTCGGAGGCGGATTCGGTGGATTCGGTGGATTCGGTGGCGGATTCGGAAGCAATGAGGCTGTTGTCGCAGCCAATAATGCAGCCGGAAACAGAACCGGCCGATTCAACGGCCGTGAGTGGAGCGGTAGTGCAAATGAACTGCAGGATTTTTTCAGTGAACTGGGTATAGACATTGATGCTGAGACAGTCAAGAACAGCATCCGTGAGTACGATATGGCCATTATGGACGGCCGTGAGCCCGAGGGCGTAGGCAAGCGTCACGCCACCGGCATAATAGGTAATGCACGCCGTGGTGCCGACGGTCAGTATGACAAGTCAACCTACAACATTGACGATGCTAACCTGTCTATCCGCGTACTTGCTCCGTCAACCCACCACACTATGGGTGGTCTTAAGATTGACCTGGACCGCCGTGTTCTGGATGAGAGCGGCAAGGCAATACCCGGTCTGTATGCTGCAGGTGAGGTTACCGGCGGATTCTTTGGCGGTAACCGTCTGGGCGGTAACGCCCTGACAGAGTGTATGGCATCGGGCCGAATAGCTGCCAAGGGCATAGAGAAGGATAATAAATGATTACATTCCCCAACGCTAAGATAAACATAGGACTCAATGTCGTGGCCAAACGCACAGACGGATACCACGACATTGAGACCGTGTTCTATCCGGTGCTGCTGCAGGATGCACTGGAGATAAAGCCCATGCGTCCGCTTGATCCGACGCAGTTGCGCAAGCGTCTTGAGGCCGGCCTGCTGGTCCAGCCCGATGACGTTTTCATGCCTTACCGCCTTTTCCCCAAGAAAGAGGATATACCCTGCTGCTCACTTGAGATTACAGGCAATGATTTCCCCTTTAAGGCGGCCGATAACCTGGTGGTCAAGGCGTATCTTATGCTGCAGCAGGATTTTGACCTGCCTTCAATAGACATAAAACTGCACAAGCACATCCCGTCGGGCGCCGGTCTTGGTGGAGGTTCATCGGACTGCGCATTCATGATAAGTCTGCTTAACCGCCGATTCAACCTGCGTATGCGTGAGAGCCTGATGGAGCGTTATGCCGCCCGGCTGGGCTCGGACTGCGCATTCTTTATCAGCAACACACCGTCGCTTGCAACCGGTAGGGGTGAGATTCTCAATCCCATCGGCCTTACACTGAAGGGCTACACCATACTTCTGGTCAAGCCCGATATTGCTGTAAGTACCGCCGAGGCATATGCGTCTCTTACTCCCAAGCGCCCCGAGATTCCGCTTGAGGAGGCAATAAAGCGTCCGGTTGCAGAGTGGAAGGATTGTGTATTCAATGATTTTGAGACCACTGTCTTTGCCAAGTATCCCCTGTTGGCCGAGATCAAGCAGAAACTCTACTCCATGGGTGCTGTCTATGCCTCAATGTCGGGTTCCGGCTCTACCGTTTACGGCATATTCCGCGAGCCTTTTGACGCTCCAGGCGACCTTTTCCCCGATATGTTCGTGTGTCAACGGGAATTAGTGTGAGCTGTTAATAGTGAGTTGAAAAGTAAAGGTGGCGGTTTGCTGAAGGGAGTAGGCAAACCGCTAATTTTGTATCTGCAATAAACTACGATATGGCAGATTCCAAGACAAGAACCCGCAGCAGCCGTGCCAACACCGACGGTATAGTACTCAATCACCTTCAGCCTCAGGCACTTGAACTTGAGGAGGCGGTTATTGGTGCACTCATGATAGAGCAGGATGCATTCCCAAAAGTAAGTGATATAGTAAAGAAGGAGTCATTCTACGATCACCGCCATCAGGTGATTTATGAGGCTGTGGCAAATCTGTCGCTCAACCAGCGTCCCATCGATATCCTTACAGTGACCGAGCAACTCAAGAGCAACGGCACGCTTGAGGAGGCTGGAGGCGCTCTCTACGTTACCCAGTTGGCCGGTAAGGTGACATCATCGGCCCACATAGAGTATCACGCCCGTATCATTGCCCAGAAGGCTATGGCCCGTGAACTGATAACCTTTACCAGTGAGATCCAGACCGAGGCTTTTGACGATACGACCGATATCTCCGAGTTGCTGGGTGAGGCCGAGAACAAACTGTTCCAGATTGCGCACCGAAATGTAAAGAAGGATTTTGCGTCGATAGATGTGGTTCTGCAGGAGTCTGTCAACCGTATCCGTACTGCGGCCCAGCGTGCCGAGGGTATGAGCGGACTGGCCAGCGGATTCAATGACCTGGACAACATCACTTCCGGCTGGCAGAAATCGGACCTTATCATCCTGGCTGCACGTCCTGCTATGGGTAAGACGGCATTCGCACTCTCCATGGCCAAGAACATTGCCGTGAACAACGAGCATCCGGTGGCTCTGTTCTCACTTGAGATGAGTAACGTTCAATTGGTTAACCGTCTGATATCCAGCGTGTGCGAGATTCCGGGCAACAAACTGCGTGACGGACGTCTGGCACCATATGAGTGGCAGGTTCTGGACAGCAAGATCAACGCCTTGCAGAACGCACCCATCTATCTGGACGATACTCCGTCGCTTTCCATCACCGAGTTTCGCACCAAGGCCATCAGGCTTAAGCAGGAGCATCAGGTTGAACTTATAATCATTGATTACCTGCAGCTTATGAATGCCAGCGGAATCAGGTTCGGTAACCGTCAGGAGGAGATAAGCACCATATCGCGTAACCTCAAGGGTATTGCCAAGGAGTTGGATATACCAATCATTGCATTGTCACAGCTTAATCGTGGCGTTGAGGGTCGAGAGGGTTACGAGGGCAAGCGTCCGCAGCTGAGTGACCTGCGTGAGTCGGGTGCCATTGAGCAGGATGCCGATATCGTATGCTTTATTCACCGTCCGGAGTACTACAAGATCTACGAGGACAACAACCACAATGACCTGCACGGCATTGCCGAGATCATCATCGCCAAGCACCGTAACGGCGGAGTGGGTGATGTGCGCCTGTCGTTCCGCAGTGACCTGGCCCTGTTTGACAACATCGGCACCGGTGAGCCCGGTATGGGTGGCCGTAAGGGCAGCGTCAAACGGTCCAAGATGAATGACGAGCCCATACCCGCCGATCCCCTGGATTCAGCCCCTGACATGGGTGACGCTCCTTTTTAAGCAGTAGGGAAGAAACCTCCCGTGTATTTTTTGGGGTATAGGTATCTGAAACTACGCGCCTTTGGCGCTATCCCTCCCATCCCTAATAAGACGCTCTGAAAGACGTGAGTAAACTCCCATCTTCCAGAGCATCTTCTTAGTGACGGGCCCCTCCCGTTCACAAGCCCACGGGCGGCCATGGTTTCCTATACCTATACCCCAAAAAATACACGGGAGGTTTCTTCCCTATTGGCGTACTTTTTGTACCTTTGCAGTTTGAAAAAGAAACAGGTGATTTTATGAACGTTTCATATAAGTGGCTCAAGGAGTATGTTGACTTTGATCTGACGCCTGATGAGGTGGCTGCTGCCCTTACATCGGTAGGTCTCGAGGTCGATGGAGTAGAGGAGGTTCAGTCTGTAAAGGGCGGACTCAAGGATATAGTTGTAGGTGAGGTTCTCACATGCGTGGAGCATCCCAACTCAGACCATCTGCATGTTACCACTGTCAATCAGGGCAGCGGCGATCCCGTGCAGATTGTATGCGGCGCACCAAACGTGGCAGCAGGCCAGAAAGTTGTGGTGGCTACCATCGGCGCTAAGATATATGAGGGCGATGAGAGTTTTACCATCAAGCCTTCAAAACTGCGCGGCGTAGAGTCATTCGGAATGCTCTGCTCCGAGAAGGAACTTGGCCTGGGTAATGATCACTCAGGTATCATGGTTCTTCCGGCCGATGCAGTTCCCGGCACTCCCGCCGCCGAGTATTTCCACCTGGAGTCAGACTTTGTGATTGAGGTGGATATCACTCCCAACCACTCTGATGCCTGCTCACACTGGGGCGTGGCACGTGACTTCTATGCATGGCTGCTCCAGAACGGTTACAAGACCGCTCTGCACCGTCCTGATGTGGATGGCTTCAAGGTTGATAACCATGACCTGCAGATAGAGATTGACGTTCAGAATACCGAGGCTTGCCCGCGTTACGCAGGTGTAAGCATCAAGGGCGTGACTGTTAAGGAGAGTCCCGAATGGCTTAAGAATAAGCTTTCCACTATTGGCCTGCACCCCATCAACAACATAGTAGATATCACCAACTACATACTTTTTGCATACGGTCAGCCACTGCACAGCTTTGATGCAGATAAGATCAAGGGTGGCAAGGTGGTTGTAAAGACCATGCCGGAAGGTACCCTGTTCGTAACTCTGGACGGTGTGGAGCGCAAGCTTTCAGAGCGTGACCTTATGATATGCAACGTGGAGGAGCCTATGTGCATTGGTGGTGTGTTCGGAGGTCTGGAATCGGGCATATCGGACTCTACCAAGAACGTGTTCCTGGAGAGCGCCTATTTTCATCCCACATGGATCCGCAAGACAGCGCGCCGTCATCAGTTAAGCACCGATGCATCATTCCGCTTTGAGCGCGGCATTGACCCCAACGGTACTCTGTATGCTCTCAAGCAGGCCGCAATGCTGGTCAAGGAACTGGCCGGCGGCACAATATCAATGGAGATCAAGGATGTAAATCCCGCTCCCGCTCAGGACTTCAAGGTTGACTTTAACTTTGAGTATGCCGATAATCTGATAGGCAAGAAACTGGACCGTCAGGTGATGAAGAGCATCGTCGAGAACCTGGGCATAAAGGTGGATGAGCTCAATGCAGATGGCATGAAACTCTCCGTTCCTCCTTTCCGCGTGGATGTTCAGCGTCCCTGCGATGTGGTTGAGGAGATTCTGCGCATATACGGCTACAACAACGTGGAATTCGGCAAGTCCGTTCAGTCAAGCCTTACCGTTCAGGGTGAGGTTGACCGCTCACACAAACTGCAGGACCTGGTATCGGAACAGCTGGTTGGCCAGGGATTCAATGAGATACTGAACAACTCGCTTACCCGTGCCGCATACTATGATGGTATGGACTGCTGCCCATCGGACAGGTTGGTTCGCCTTATGAACCCGCTCAGCGCAGATCTTAACGTGCTGCGTGAATCACTTCTGTTTGGCGGTCTTGAGAGCCTCTCTCACAATATCCGCCGTCAGAGTTCGGATCTGAGGTTCTTTGAATTCGGCAAGTGCTACTGGTTTGATGCCGCCAAGCGTGAGCAGTTGCGTCAGCCGGCCGATGACGGCAAGGAGCAGAATCCTCTGCGCGCATACAGCGAGGGTTACCGTCTGGGTATCTGGATGACCGGTAACCGTGTATCGGCCTCATGGGCCCATGCCGATGAGGAGAATTCGGTGTTTGAACTTAAGTCACATGTGCTGAACGTGTTCAGACGCGTGGGTCTGGCTCAGAGCGCAATTCAGATTGAGGAATTTGAGAATTCAATATTCAGCACCGGGCTGCGTTACAAACTGCGTTCGGGCAAGACGGTTGCCGAACTGGGTGTGGTAAGCCGTGCAATGCTTAAACTTACCGATGTCGAGCAGCCGGTTTATTATGCCGATATCAACTGGGACGAGTTGCTCAAGGCTACCCGCAAGAACAAGGTAAGTTTTGCCGATCTGCCCAAGTATCCGGCTGTTCGCCGCGACCTGGCTCTGCTTATAGACAAGAGCGTCAAGTTTGCTGATATAGAGAAGCTGGCTTATCAGACCGAGAGCAAACTGCTTAAGGAGGTTACCCTGTTTGATGTATATGAGGGCAAGAACCTACCCGCCGGCAAGAAGAGTTACGCCGTTAGTTTCCTGCTTCAGGATGAGAGTCAGACACTCAATGATGTCCAGATTGACAAGGTGATGAACAAGCTTATCCAGGCTGTTCAGACCAAACTGGATGCACAACTCCGTTAATAACTAAAACAACACATACAATGGGAAGAGCATTTGAATTCAGAAAGGCCCGTAAGCTGAAACGCTGGGGCAACATGGCTAAGACATTTACCCGTATTGGCAAACAGATTGCCATTGCTGTTAAGGCTGGCGGTCCCGATCCGGACAACAACTCTACACTGCGTGCCATCATAGCTACCGCTAAGCACGAGAATATGCCTAAGGACAATATCGAGCGCGCTATCAAGAACGCGATGGGTAAGGACCAGAAGGACTACAAGGAGATGAACTATGAGGGTTACGGCCCCCACGGAATTGCCATCTACGTTGAGACCCTGACCGATAACACCACCCGTACCGTTGCCAACGTACGCTCAGTATTCACCAAGTTTGGCGGCACACTGGGTACCAGCGGCAGTCTGGACTTTATTTTCAGCCACAAGTGCCAGTTCACCATCGCCCTTAAGGACGGTGTTGATATGGATGACCTGATTCTGGAACTCATCGACCTTGGTATTGAGGAGGAGTATGATATTGACGAGGAGGAGAACGAGGTTACCCTGTACGGTGATCCCAAGTCATACGCCGCAATTCAGAAGTGGTTTGAGGAGAACGGATTCGAGGTTAAGGCCGCCGAGTTCACCCGCATCCCCAACGACCTCAAGGATGTTACTCCCGAGCAGCGTGAGACAATCGACAAGATCGTAGAGCGCCTTGACGAGGACGATGACGTTCAGAACGTCTACACCAACATGAAGCCTCTGGACGAGGAATAAAGATGTTCGATGCCAAACAGGTAAAAGACCAGGTGGTTCAGTGGATCAGAGACTGGTTTGAGGTTAACGGTAAGGGTTGTAATGCTGTTATAGGTATATCCGGCGGAAAGGACAGCAGTACCGTTGCTGCATTGTGCGTGGAGGCGCTGGGCGTTGACCGCGTGATAGGCGTGACTATGCCTAACGGTGTGCAGAAGGATATATCGGACAGCATGAAACTGATAAACCATCTTGGAATCCGTCATTTCAACGTTAATATTGCCGATACATACAATGCGCTCATGAATACTATCGGAGAGCAGTTTGCTCCTGATGGTGTTGAGATAAGCCGTCAGACAATCATAAATATGCCGCCGCGTCTGCGTATGACCACTCTCTATGCAATATCACAGTCCTTTAACGGCCGCGTAGCCAACACCTGTAACCTGTCCGAGGACTGGGTGGGCTATTCAACCCGTTACGGCGATGCTGCCGGAGATTTTGCTCCCCTGGGAGGTCTTACCGTTGCCGAGGTCAAGGCTATCGGCCGTGAATTGGGCCTGCCTGCAGATTTGGTTGACAAGACTCCGTCGGACGGACTGAGCGGAAAGAGTGATGAGGATAACCTGGGCTTTACATATGCTGTACTGGACCGATACATCCGCACCGGCGTATGCGATGATCCCAAGACCAAGGCTGCTATTGATGACAAACATGTAAAGAACCTGTTTAAGTTGCAGCCGATACCTCATTTTGATTATAATGCCGAATAATTATACCAAAAACGTATGATATTTGTAAAAAACAAGGCGGATTCGGAATAACGTGTTGCAAAAATATGTAATTTCGCGCCGATTTATAAAAACACATACAATCATGAACGAAATGGTAGGCGAATTCGCCGGTCTTATCTGGCGCGCACTGGAGGGTAAGAACGCCCTTTCACAGAAGGAAATTAAAAAGGCAACAAAGTTAAAGGACAAAGAGTTTTATCTTGGACTCGGATGGTTACTCCGTGAAGACAAGATCAACGTTACCGAGGGTGAGGAGGAGAATTACTACGCTCTTAAGTAATTTTCCCTTTTGAATTAAAACCAATGAGCCGGGCTTCACAGCTCGGCTCATTGTCTTATTAACCCTAAACTTATGAAAATCTTGTATGTGTTATTTTGCTATACGTGAATCGAAATATTCCATTGTTACGCTGTTCATAGCAACCTCGTTCTGCTCTGATACCAGGAACTGGCTGAACATATCGGTGTAAACTTCCTTGATGTCCTCGATCTTGGCAGTCTTCTTGTCGTCGCTGTTTTCAGTGCGGCATACGGTCTCGATCTCGGTAAGCATCTTCTGATACATGGGGATGAACTGGAGGGCGTCGGCCTGGTTGAGTTCTGCAACTACATCGGCTACGGTAGCCTCTTTCTCGTTAACACTCTGAGCGTTTGCGTTGATTCCGAAGAACAGTGCTGCAACTGCAGCGAAGAAAATCTTTTTCATAATTCTTATTTTTTTTGTTTTTACTTATTCTGTTTTGTTCGTGACCGCTGCTCTCTCGCAGCGTTCGTAATTAAGAGTCAAAAAGCGGAGTGAAGTTAAGTGAGAAGTTAAATATTTATCCTTCGTTAACATAACACTTAATAAACGGTTGTTTTTGAAAACATAGTTAACATAAAGAAAATCAGCGATAAATATAATTTACCGCTGACCGACCTATTTAACTTTAACTTGTTGATTTATGAACTAAACTTAGAACTCAATTATTGCTCAAAGGACTCGCAAATTGCTCTTGTTTTTGTTTGTTCATACTTAATAGTTATTTAATAAGGTAAAGTTAAGTCGGGTATGCCATTTTCTTTCCTTATCTTTGTGTATTGATAATTACATAACCAAAATCATATATGGAGAGAACATGGCGTTGGTTCGGCAAGAAGGATAAGATTACTCTTGCCATGCTTAAGCAGATAGGCGTTGAGGGAATAGTGACTGCTCTGCACGATGTACCTCTGGGTCAGGTATGGACACGTGAGAAAATCCGTGATCTGCGTGAATATATTGAGAGTTACGGTATGCGCTGGAGCGTGGTAGAGAGCCTTCCGGTGGTGGAGACCATCAAGTACGGCGGCCCGGACCGTGATCATCAGATTGAGGTTTACAAGGAGAGCTTGAGGAACTTATCGGCCGAGGGTATCCACTGCATCTGCTACAATTTCATGCCGGTGTTGGACTGGGCACGTACGGACCTGTTCCACATCAACCCCAACGGATCCACCAACCTCTATTTCAACTACGCCGAGTTTGCCTACTTTGACATCTATATCCTTAAGCGCGAGGGCGCACGTGAGGAGTGGGCAAAGTTCCAGTTCCCCGAGGGTTGGGGTAAGGGCCGCAGCGTTCTGGCCGAGGCCGATGAGCTGGCCAAGACCATGACCCCCGAGGGTGAGCACAAGCTGGTTGAGACCATCATCATCAAGACCCAGGGATTTGTAAGCGGCAACTTCAGTGAGAACGATGAGGCTCCCATCCAGAAGTTCCGTGATTTCCTGAACCTGTACAAAGGCATTGACAAGGCGCAGTTGCGTGCCAACATGAAATACTTCCTGGAGGCCATCATGCCTACCTGTGAGGAGTACAACATGAACATGTGTGTACACCCCGATGATCCCCCGATTGAGGTCCTTGGCCTGCCGCGCATTGTCCGCACCGAGGAGGATATCCAGTGGTTCCTGGATGCAGTGCCCAACAAGCATAACGGCCTTACGTTCTGCGCAGGCTCATTATCGGCCGGTGCATACAACAATGTTGTAGAGATGGCTAAGAAGTTTGCATCACGTACACACTTCGTGCATCTGCGCTCCTGCCACATATTTCCCAACGGTGACTTTACCGAGGCATCGCACCTGGGTGGCCGTGCAGACCTGATTGAGCTCTGCCGCATATTCGAGAAAGAAAACCCGCAGCTGCCCATGCGTGTTGACCACGGTATGACATTTACCGATAATCCCGGCGGCATAATGGACGAGTCCAGCCACGGACACAATGCAGGCTACACCCTGCTGGGACGTATGTTCGCAATGGGTCAGGTGCAGGGCATCCTGGCTACCGTTGACCGCGAGCTTGGTATTGAATACAAACAACCCGGTTTTTTTGATTAAGATGAAACTTACAGAAATAACAAAAGGCGGATTTAACGCCGCAGAGTGGGAGAAGAAAGGATATCTGCTCCCCAAGTTTGATATAGAGGCAGTACGCCGCAAG
Organism: Bacteroidaceae bacterium; assembly: GCA_045534955.1. Lineage (GTDB taxonomy): Bacteria > Bacteroidota > Bacteroidia > Bacteroidales > Bacteroidaceae > Colenecus. Next base: position 46,442 of record JAZSKR010000012.1, on the reverse strand, counting down.
ACCCACGATGAGCCCACATGGGTACATTTTGGCGGCGGTAACATTTTCCGCGCCTTCCCGGCCGCAATCATCAATGACGCCCTTAACACCGGCAAGTATGACCGCGGCGTCATCATGGCGGAGACCTTTGACTATGAGATTATAGACAAGGCCTACGCCCCCTATGACAACCTTTCTCTGCTGGTAAGCCTGCAGTCATCGGGTACCATAGAGAAGAAGGTGATTGCATCGGTCACCGAGGCCCTCAAGGCCGATCCCCAGTTCCCCGACTGGAATCGCCTGGTAGAGATATTCAAGGCCAAGTCACTGCAGATGATATCATTCACCATCACTGAGAAGGGTTACACCTACAACGAGGCTGACCTGGCACGCGGCCTCAAGCCCATGTTTGCAATGGGTAAGGTTTGCGCCCTGCTGCTGGAGCGTTACAATGCAGGCCGTCTGCCTCTGACCGTTCAGAGCATGGACAACTGCTCTCACAACGGTGACAAGGTAAAGGCCGGAGTCATGGCATACGCCGAGCGTTGGGTGGCCGATAAACTGGTGCCGGCTGATTTCCTGGCCTATCTCAAGGATGAGACCAAGATTACATTCCCGTGGTCAATGATCGATAAGATCACTCCGCGTCCGCACGAGAAGGTAAAGGAGCTGCTTGCAAAGGACGGCTTTGAGGATAATGACTATATCGAGACCGAGAAGCACACCTTTACCGCTCCGTTCGTGAACGCCGAGGAGGTGCAGTATCTGGTTATTGAGGATAACTACACCAACGGCCGTCCGCCGCTTGATTTGGGCGGAGCCCTCTACACCACACGTGAGACTGTTGATAAGGTTGAGACCATGAAGGTTACCACCTGTCTCAATCCCCTGCATACCGCAATGGCCATCTACGGCTGCATGCTGGGCTACACCCTTATCAGTGCCGAGATGGCTGATGAGGACCTGCGCCCCTTCATCCAGAAGATGGGTTATATGGAGGCCATGCCTGTAGTGGTTGATCCCGGAATCCTGAACCCGTACGAGTTCATCGGCGCCGTAATCAAACGCCGTCTGCCCAACCCCTTTATGCCCGATGCACCGCAGCGTATCGCCTGCGATACCAGCCAGAAGATTCCAATTCGCTTTGGTGAGACCATAAAGAAGTATATTGCCCGCGGACTTGATATGGACAACCTGGTGCTCATCCCGCTTGCACTTGCAGGCTGGGCACGCTACCTGAAGGGCATCAAGGATGACGGCACTCCGTTTGAGCCTTCACCCGATCCTCTGCTCCAGGAAATGCAGGCAATCGTAGCTCCGCTTGAAATCGGTAAACCTGATCAGGACTACTCCTGCCTCAAGAAGCTCTACAGCCGCAAGGACATCTTTGCAGTTGATCTGTACGAAGCCGGCCTGGGCGAGCGCATAGAGGGAATGGTCAAGGAACTCTACGCCGGACCCGGTGCCGTCCGCAAGACGTTACACAAATACGTAATCGCGCGATAACGTATTTGTTCCGCCAAAGTGTCTTGCCCTAAAAAAAGTTGACTCGCAAAATCGAGTTAACAATGAAGAGTAATCGTACAGTTTTGAAAGATCAGTATTACAAGAAGGTTATTGATCTTTACACGAAAGAGCATCTGTCCATGTGGCAAATCGCAAAGATTATTCCAATAGACAGGTCAACAATCTGGAGATGGATTTCTACCTTTGCAGCGTATGACCAAGAATCATGTGTTATGAAGGATAAAGAAACCGATACACCTGATCACGTAGTCGATGCGGAAGATGCTGAGCCTATGCCCGATGATGTTGAATCACTCCAGGCAGAGCTCAAACGTTTGCGCCGTGAACTGACCAAGGCCGAGATAAAGGCCGAGGCGTATGATGAGATGATCAACGTTGCCGAATCTCAGTTCAACATCAAGATACGAAAAAAAGCTGGCGCCAAACAGTAACTAACCTGCGCGCAAAGGATCCCAAGCGTTATGAGGTTCAGTATCTATGCGCACTGTTTGGCGTTACCAAGCAGGCTTTTTACAAGCATGATGAATCCAGGGATATGGCCTGCGCCATACGTGAGTCGTTGGCATTGGATTATATCATGTCTGTACGCGAGAAAGACCCCGGTATAGGTGGAGAGAAGATATGGTATATGTACCGCTGTGAGTTTTACGGGAATAATCCCATAGGACGGGACTGGTTCCTATGTCTTATGGACCGATATAACCTGAAAGTCCGCCGTAAGATACGCAAGCCGCGTACGACCGATTCACGACACGGGCTCCCCACATATCCCAACATCATAAAAGACCTTATACCCACCAGGCCGAACCAGCTGTGGGTAAGTGACATCACCTACATCACAATGTGGAAGAGCGCCTATCATTACAAATTCTGTTATCTCTCACTTATAATGGATGCTTTTACAAAAGAGATAATCGGCTGGGAAGTAGGTCCCACATTGGGACTGGAATATCCATCAAACGCCCTCAGGATGGCTTTGCGACGTCTCAAGGGAGAGAAAGCCACAGACCTCATACACCACTCCGACAGGGGCTGTCAGTATGCAAGCTCTGAGTATGTGAATCTGCTTAAGGAGAACAACATCCGTATAAGCATGACCGAGACGGGAGAGCCCACGGACAACCCTCAGGCCGAGCGTATAAACAACACCATAAAGAACGAATTCCTTAGAGGCGTACGCTTCACCTGCATCGATGAAGTAAGAGCCGCTGTAGCTAAGGCAGTGGACTTCTACAACAACGAGAGGCCTCATATGAGCATCAATATGATGACTCCCGTACAGGCTGCTTCGTGTGAAGGAGAGATTGGAAAATGGTGGATCAGTTATCGGGAGAGAGCCATTAAAAGAAAGCAGAGTTTGGAGAACTCCGAAAACCCATTACCTTTGCAATCAACTCTGGTTGCATACGAAACAATCCAACCACCAGTCAACTTATAACAGGAATAAGAATAACCAGAGTCAACTTCTCTTAGGGATAAGACAATCCGAGTCAACCTTTTTTAGGGAAACACAAGATGCAACGTTTTTGCAACGCTTAATCCTTGTGCAATGATTATCTCGGATATACATTTGTCACAAAAATAAAAGTATATGAAAACGTCAAAACTCATTTCCCTCACGGTATTGCTGTTCTTTCAGGCAACCGCAACCACCGCGTTTGCTCAGGATAAGTTTAAGGTGGGTGATACGATATCAGGTATCATTCGTGAAGAAGGTGGTCCCATGATGATGGTAAACGTAACGGAGCGTGATTCATTGGACCGTATTGTAGCTCATTCTGTTACTGATTTTGGGGGTTATTTCTCTTTTCGTCTGGTTAACCCTGGTGATAGGATACAGATAACCTACGTTGGTTATGAGACTGTGGATATTCCTATTGACACGACCTTCTTTGAGATTAAGATGAAGGAACAGGATGATCTGCCTCAAGTAGAGATTCTTACAGATCCCGGTTATGAGAAAACAGGTACATCCGCACCAATACCCATTCCGCTTCGTGATAATACGGAATATTCTACCGGACAGGATTGGCTGAGTTTGTCAGAGTTTAACGAGTTAAAAGAGAAAGTCCTGATATTTATGGATGATATCACTTGGGACATTGATTTTTATGACAGTGATTATTTTGATTGTGAAAACATATCGGAACTCAAAAACAAGGCATCAGATTTCCTGAATCTTAATTCGGAAGATATAGTTTCGGTTAGGTATCTGAAAGATGACGATGCAATCAAGGCGTGGGGAAGCCGTGGAAAATATGGAGTCCTTGAAGTGCGTACAAATCAAAACAACTTTGTTTCCCAATTGAAAGTTTCCGGAAAAGAACCTAAGGAAGGTGATGTCATTCTTGTTGAAGTGAAGGATGAAAACGGTCCGTTGATGGCAACGGTTGACCTTCCCGGGAATGAAAAGCAGGCGTTGCGCGGTTTGGGCAGTACCGACAAAGACGGACGTCTGGCTTTCCGCCTTGCTTATATCGGTGACCATATCAAAGTACAATGCCCCGGATACCATGGCGTTTACCAGGCAATCAAAGGTACCAGGATTGAAATAACAATGAAAAAGAATCCTTATTTGAATGAAACCGATGTTGATTTTGGCAGATGGAATCTGGAAAGGATTCAAAACAATTACGGTTACAGGAAGACAGAAATCGCAGTAACTGGAGACATGCCAAAGGCAGATGAAACAATTTCAGGGGCACTTTTGGTTGAAGGCGCTGCTGTAAACAATTGTATGATAGCGGAAATTGATTCAAACGGCACAGTCATTTCAAAAACGCAGACAGATAAGGATGGTAATTTCTCAATTGCCATAAAGAATCCTGATGATTTTCTGTTTATCGGATATAATATTGCCAGTTACGATGTTCCTCTCATCAAAATCACAGGAAACAAATACAGGATTAACATGGCACCAAGAATACGCCTTCGCGGATAGTATGAATCTGCTTAATTTAACAGAAGACGTATTACAGAGTCAGGCCTCTAATTATCATCCGGCTCAATCTCCTCCAGATAAACCATCAGGTCCATATCCTAAACCCTTTCAGGATAGCCTTATGCTATTAATCTTCTTATTAAGCTCCTGCAGTTTAGCTATCAGATCATCATATGATGGTGGCGTGACATGCGTGATGTCCTTACATCGGCAGATGGTTTGTGATACTCTTCATGAAGCAGGAACAGTTTCTCCAGGAACGTACGTTCCGGCACTACCGCTCTGACCTTGAAATCAGGGTCTGTAAAGGGCGCATCCTTAAATACATCATCAATATAGGAATGCAGGTTTACAACCTCAACAGGCTCACTCATGGAACGGCCGCTCACCTCAATGATAACCTTTGAACGTATATAGGGATTGTCATTGAAAACAGGCTGGTATTCAACCTCAATGATTTCGGGGTCAGTAGTTGAAACAGGAGTTATATTTACATTAACCTTGAAACTGTCAGAACCTATTCCGTCCCTTATAAGTTGGTCTTTTAGATCAAACTGGAGCTTTTCACGAACAAATGAACATGCCGCACGACGCAAACGAAATTAGCATTATACTGGCCAGACTTAATACAACACTTCCAAATGCAAATAGTTTCCTTTTCATTTATACACCTAATACATGTATGTAAATCATATCAAAGGTACTATTACTTCTTTATGCTCCAAAAACCTTTAACCAAGATTATTGATTTAATTGTCACGGTTTAATCCATAAAGCAGTTTGTGCTGGCTGTTATTGTTTTTTTCTGTAGTGGGCGATGATGATGGGTGGATTCTCACAATCCTTAACCTTGCGGTAGAAAGCTTCCACTTCAGGGCTGTAGCGGTGGTCGTAGTCCTTGCTGTCAATCAGTTTGAGCGCTTTCTGGATGCGCCACGTATCAACACAACCAATTATACTATTGTCATAGACATAAGGAAAGCCTATATCCGGGATTGAAACATCAAGGGAATCGTATTCCATATGGTACATCTTTGATGAGGCTTTATCAAACAGATACTCACCAGCAGAATAGTACCAAATGTAAAGGTAATCCTTCATGTCATAAAAGTAATTGGGAATACACTGTCCTTTATACTTGTTGTCATTTTCATAGTCATAGTTGCATTTAGTCTTATAAGGTATTTCTGGTAGAAATTTCATGTTTGCCACACATTGTGCGGTATCATCAGATACCTTGTATATGTGGTTGTCCAACAGCCGCAAGAGCCAGGTCGTGTCAGATTTGACGTTTGCAAAAACGGATGTTAGCGTGACACCGCCTATATCTCCTGCCAGCCTTACATATTCAATCGGGTCCATCTCACAATATGCGTGATAGTCTGTCATTTTGAATGGTGAGCCAAGGTTGCCGTCCGGGTAAGCCATGTAGTAATCAAATGAAGGAAGAATGCACAGACCGCAATAATACATCATTGTTCCGTCAGACATACATTTTAAAATATCTCCGCCAATATAACCATCATTTATTCCGCCTGATTGTCTTTTGGCTTCCCCAAGAAATACACCTTTGTAGCTGTATCGTTTGTTGAAAGAGGTGTTATCCATAACGATTATCTCATTGCACCATGTGTTTATGGCCCAGTCAATGGGATGTATGTACTCATTGCGTGCCCTACCTGTCTGGCCGATATCGTGCAGATAGTGTCCTGTGCTGTCAAATACCTTTATTGATGCGTGGTTGCTGTATTTGTCGCTAAAGACAAAGAACAATCCGTCATCATAAAACAATCCATCTACATAGCCGAGCATAGCTTCTGGGGTGTCATCTTCAAGCAGGATGTATTCCCAGTTCTCCAGGAAGTTGTCATTAAACGTACCATCCAGATGGATAACGTCATCTTTTGTTATCTACAAGGAGTTGTCAGGCTGGACATCGTTCTTGCAGGCACAAAGTATAAGGGCTGTGAAGAAAGCCGCAAACAGTAATTTGTAGAGAGTTTTATTCATATTGGTTGTTTTTAGATTCGTGGTGTACGTATTATGTTCACAATTCGCGAAACAAGGAAAATGACACTTCCTGAAAGAACTGAGAATGCTCCTTTGGTTGCACTTTCAAGATATTGGAAATAATGGAATTCTCCGGATATATAGGTCTCATCCATCGCGGTATATGAACAGATTCCTAAGAATAGGAATCCGGTTAACAGGGATATGTTGCCTATCTTTCTAGTCCAAGCTGGAGCTTTCCATATCGATACAATCTCAAAAACTAGTAAAAGCACAAAAACAATGATCATTACTATACCGCCATCGGGCGTTACAAACTGATGAAAAACAGACTGTTCCATAACAAACGGATTTTATACGGTTCCTTAATGTTTACGCGGTGAAAGAATCAGAGCAATTATGCGTGATGTAATACATATAACGGTTGCATAACATATTGGTAATAACACGTATGCAAGCCCACCGCCTACCACAGTGGAACTTATATCACCCGCATGCCTTATGTCATCTACCCATATTATCACTCCTCGGGCACAGAATATAAGGGCAATGGCGACAGCTATTGACCCAAGGTCCTTGACCCATGCCGGAGCTTTCCAAGCCGACAGGAAAATGAGGACAAACAGCATGGTAAGGACAATACATGCGCCAAGTCCCATTTGGGACATCATACGGATAATGGTGGTTGTTTCTTCCATAATTTGATTTTGCTTTTTAGGTTTGACTGAGGTTTGTCGCAAAAGTATTCCAATTCTCAAACACAATCCCCTTATAAAGCATATTAAAGCCTTTGTAGATGTAAATAAAACCATCTATACAATCCATAAAACCCTTTGTTCACACATTTTGAGATGTTTTTTAAATACACGATACTACCAAATGATTACCTTTGGGTATGATATGATCGCATTGGAATAATAACAGTCTAATGAAGGTGTTATTGAATACGGCTTATTGGATACTGTCAATACTTGTAGTTGCGTTGATGGTCAAAAGCACAGGGTTTTCTTTCCTGGAATCCCTGATGCTGGGCACCATGTATCTGCCTGGTGCGGTAGCCGCAAAACTCCTTTATCCGCAAGTGTCATTCAAAAGGCGCTCCCAAGGAATAATGAACGTGGTTTTCATAACGTTAGCTATTGTTGTCTTTGAGTATCTTCTCATTTTTATGACGTATCTTTTCATCAGCAATATGAGAGAAGGATTAAATGTATTCCAAAGCTATACATACTATTTCTTCGACTACAGGCATTACTCAAAATTAGTGGTCCCACATATTCTTGTTAATCCTTTGTTCCTGTCGGTCATAATTGTTTTGTTGACTCTTGGAAATACATATCTTGATCATTGGATTGCAAATCACTACCCCAAGATAGAGACTCCCATAACATTCTGTTCAGACAGGAAGAAAGTGACATTACTACCAAGCGAGATAATGTATGTAGAATCTTGTGACACAGAGGTGTATGTTCACGCCATCGATGAGCGTATCTTCCGCAACAAAACCAACATCTCAGGATGGGAAGCATTGCTGGGGGCTGATTTCGTAAGGATACATCGTTCATTCCTCGTTAACAGCAATAAAGTGGATAAAGCCACAACTGATACTATAACTATTAAAGGTAAAGATTTGCCTGTATCTCTCAAATACAGGGAATCAGTAACTGATAAGTTTATCTCATAGTTGCAGAACTATGTTAGAATGATTGCAGCTTATAGTCAAAGCCATAACAGGGTTAATTTGGAAAAGGTTCTTTTCATTTGGCTGAATATGTAATTTGTTGCAAACTTACACAGATAATAGAACTATTATATGTAAACCACAAAACATTTTGACAATTATTTATACTTTTGTTGTAAATATAAGCATACATGAGAGACTGTGAAATTTTGTGTGTTGTAAATTGAAAATTATGTGTTATTTTTGCAATGAAAAGAGTAAATAGATAGATAATGTTTGTATTATAGTTTAAATTTAGTAGTCATGGCAAAACAGATTGAACCAACACCAGTTTTGAAGGGCGACGATGCATTTGAGTTCGTTGCCGAGATGGATAAGGAGCGTAAGGCTTCTGATGAAGAGAAAGAGAGGGTGCGTAAAGGAGCATCTTTCATACAGTCGCTCCTGACTTTTTCTTTCTGATAGTTATGAAAATAGTAAGACTCTCAGCAGATCATTCGTTTAAGCCTTTTGATTGTGGCGAGAGTGATTTGAATGAATTCCTGTTGCAAGATGCCAAACTGTATTCCCAACAACTGTTGGCTGTTACTTATATCATTGAAGATGAAATAGACACAGTAGCCTTTTTCTCACTTTCAAATGATCGTATTTCTATTTCAGAAACTGATAAGTCTACTTGGCGTCGTATTAGAAATGCATTTCCTCACCGAAAACACCGTAGTGATTATCCTGCGGTAAAGATAGGTCGTTTGGGCGTTCATTTGAAAGCGCAGCATTGTCATATTGGTACAGATATTCTTGATTTCATTAAACAGACATTTATAACTAACAACCGTACGGGATGTAGTTTCGTGACAGTCGATGCTTTGCATTCGGCTGTATCTTTTTATGAGTCCAACGGTTTCCGTGCATTGCGGAAAGAAAACAAAGGGGATACTGTGCCAATGTATTATGACCTGAAACAACTCCTTTAATACATCGGGAATCGTATATTGAAAATTCAGCCAGAATCAATGGATTTTACTGGTTCTGGCTGTTGCCATTCATGTAATTATTATCATTTATAGAGAGTACTTGAGGACGCTGTTGTCCATATCGCAGGCTATCAGGGTACGGTCATCGGGGGAGACTGAGATGCAACGATATTGCAACGCCTAATTGTTGTTTTGACAATCTATCTATACTTACATTTATCACAAAAATAAAAGTATATGAAAGCGTCAAAACTCATTTCTTTTACAGGATTGCTGTTTATTCAGGCAGTCGTAACCACAGTGTCTGCCCAAAAGGCTGGTGATATAATTACCGGTGTTGTTAACGATGATGAGGGGCCCATGATGATGGTTAATGTAACAGAGCGTGATCAGGACGACCGTATAGTTGCACATGCTATTACAGATATGGATGGTGTATTCGCCTTTAAGCTGGTCAACCCCAATGATAGGCTCAATATCACTTACGTAGGTTATGAAACTGTGGATATCCCATTTGACAAACTCCATTTTGATATTAATATGAAAGTAAATAAGGGTAAACTGATTGGCACTAAAGAGGTTTATCCCCGTGACCGCGGAATGGTGGGAACCAATACAGACTATATGGAGAAGCTGAAGCAATATGCGCCGGAGGGTTTTGTCTGCGGTTATATAATGCGGAATGCATGGAACAAGAACCTATGGGGTATATTCCTTGTAAAGGAAGGAGATAATTATAATCTGGTTTATAAGGAGGCCGATAAGACAGAGACAAGAAACATTAAGTCTGTTCTGGCAAAGGAACTGGAGACATCGGTCAACAAAAAGATAGCCGATATAGAGTACGCCGTAAACAATCCTGTCATTGTAGATGTTTATGAAGGAGGACTTCCTGTGGTGGATATCATTTATGATGGTGATATAGCCTTTGCAATCACTCCCGATAAGGCGGCACATTTCTGGGCTGAAGGTTTCAAGTATTTGGGAATAAATGATGATATCTGGCAGCAGGAAATAGATAAGTTCATGAATAAATGATTGTTTATGAAAACTTCAAGACTCATTGTATTTATGGTATTGCTGTTTATTCAGGCAGCCGTAACCATCGTGTTTGCTCAGGATAAGCCTAAGGCGGGTGATACAATCTCCGGTATCATTCGTGATAGTATAGGCCCCATGATTTGGGTAAACGTAGTGGAGCTGGATTCATCGGACAGTGTTGTGGCTCACACAGTCACTGATTTTGGCGGTATTTTTCATTTCCGTCTGGTCAACCCTGATGACAGGATGCAGATATCCTTTGTTGGTTATGAGACCGTGGATATTCCTATTGACACGACCTTCTTTGAGATCAAGATGAAGGAATGGGATAATCTGCCTCAAGTAGAAATGAATGCAGATTCAAGTTATAAGTATAAAGGCATACCCATACCTCTGCGTGAGGTGGCTAAATCAGTATCCCACTAAGCAATGATGACAAAAAACTATTTAACACAAGACGCATTTTCTGTATAAATCAGTTTAGATAGCAGGAAACCAAATCAGTTGCATTATGAGAAAAATAATTTCGTCATTTGCTTTGGCATCAATAATGATGACTCTTTGCATTCCAGCAAGTGCTCAACATGAGTATGTTGACCTGGGCTTAAGTGTCAAATGGGCAACATGCAATGTTGGTGCAGAAAAGCCGGAAGAAGTGGGTGGATTATTCGCTTGGGGTGAGACTGAACCCAAATCAGATTACAGTTACTCAACGTATAAGTTCAGTAAAAACGGTAGTAAGGGAAGTTATACCAAGTACAGTGATAATGACAATAAGACTGTATTGGATTTGGAAGATGACGTGGCTCATGTCAAATGGGGAGGCAGTTGGCGTATGCCCACGTGGGAAGAGATGCAAGAACTAATCAGGGAATGTACTTGGACATGGACAGAAGTGAAAGGGATTGAGGGGTTCCGTTTTACAAGCAAAAAGGCTGGATATGAAGACCGCTCCATTTTCCTCCCGGTCAACCAGTACAGTGATGAAGCTGCAATTGCTGAAGGAATGTACCCCGCATACGGTGCATACTGGTCAAGCACACTATGTTATCTTCCAAGTGGGTTTATGTCGGAAGATCGTGACCATGCGTGGGGATTCTTGTTCTGTAGAGATTATCCATTGGGAAACGGCAGCTACCGCAATGAAGGTCGTTCCATCCGTCCCGTCTGCCCGCAAGTAGACATCAAGCATATTGTTGACACAGTATATGTACCTGATTCCTTGTTATACATAGAGAAGAGTGTCGTGCTTCCTGTTAAACAGGCAGAACAGATAGCTTTATTACGTAAACTCCCATATTTATGGGTATCAGATGAAGGAGATGTTTATGTATTTGGAAGCAAGATTTCTGGTATAAATTTCAATGGGATAGGTGGTATAGAGTTTGTACGCTCGCCGGAATACTCCATCGTGTATCTTCCGTTCCCACCTATTGGACCATTAGATCCTAATATAAAAGCTGTTACTGTAAAAATGGATGGTAAAGGCTCCCGCCCATTAACTCCAGAAGAAATGAGAGAATTTGGCTTGATAGGAATACCCATTCCACTCCCTGAAGGAGAAACCGTCGAGTCCTATCTGCTTAAGCAACCCGGCGTTCATAAGGATGAAGAAGGTAATATCATATATCCTAACGGCAGGAAACAGACGCCTGAAGACATAAAACAGATAGAACGGTTTACACACATCTCAATTAAAGATTCCCTATTGAAATATCAGCAGAAATATCAGCAACAGAATAAATAATGACTGCAATGAAGGTCGTCCCGTCTGCAAATAAATTATTGTCGTCATCATTATAAATAAATATATTTGTGGTGATGAAGCGTATAGTTCTTGCCGCAGCTTTAGTTGTGTGTTGCACGGTATTGTTTGCAGACAGTATCCCTGATGCATCGCGCCATATCGGTCAGGAGCTCATCCGCTTCAGCCAGGACATCAGTAAGTTCAACTCTATCTATCCGCAGGAGAAAGTCTATCTCCAGTTTGACAACACCTCGTACTATTCAGGTTTACGATGATCTGGTATCTATTGCCGATATACTTAAGGAATGTACCTTGATGCCCAAGGACATGAGAAATCCCCTAACGTCTCCTTTTATCTCCATCAAGGAATACGCCCCGGAGTTTGACCGTGAAATGAACGAGCGGTATCTGCTTATTGACATCCTTGTAAAGGAGCGTAAAGACCTTGGTAAAAAAGGAGACATCTATAACATAAACAAACGCATCACCACTATAGACGGTTACTCAGTTCCCTACGGTTTCTACTCACCCCAATACCCCGATGGCCCCGTCTTGGGCGATGTGGATTACCGCCGCACGCTTTATTGGAACCCTAACGTAGAAACTGATTCAACAGGCACAGCCCAAGTGGAGTTCTACAACAACTCCTACAGCACCAGATTCAATATAAGCGGAGCAGGGATGACTACATCAGGCATTCCTTATATCTTGAATCAGAACTGGTAAATAACAATATGCGTCACTTTCAGTCGCGGTCCGGGTGGAGGCGGATGTCCAGCTTGACGCTCAGGCGCATGGATTTGATGCCGGACTTGGTGAGGTCGGCATATGTGGTGCGATTCGCGCCACTGTTAAAGTAGAAACAGAGACGCTTGCTCTGCAGGAAACGTTTGGTTATTATGCAGGTGGTCTTGGCTTTCTCTCCCAGGCGCTGTCCCCAGGTGGCCAGCCGGCAGTCATATTCAATGGTGGTGCCGTTTGCTTTGCCCAGCTGCTCCAGCATCTTGTCCAGTGAGGCTACTACTTCATCCCTGGTGCTGCCCATGTAGAGGCAGACCTCATCGTACTGGCCGAAAGTTGATGCCAGGTCATCGCGGATTAATCCCAGGAGTTCCGTGTATCGGCCTACACTCATGTAATAGCCTATGGTTCCGTCATTGTCCTTGTATTGGAAGATAGAGTACTGGTTCTGCTCGTTTTCATCGGCCTCTATTATCTCCATGCGGATACCGGCGGGAATGTCCCTGGCCTGCACGTTCATCAATGTCATCAAGATGGTGGCTGCAATCAGAAAAATCTTTTTCATATTTAATAGTCCTGTATAAATGATCGGTCTCCAAAATTAGTCAAAGTTGTTTATTGCAGAGAATTTTTGACGCATTATTAGAGAACGACCCCTTTGCGTCATTTAAATAATTTGTATTTTATACACAGATTATCAAATTACTCGCTATATTTACGGCTAATATTTTCTTATTAAATAATTAATTATGAAGAGGAATGGACTATTATGGGTGTTGGCATCGGCATTAATGCTGTGCTTTACCTATACTTCTTGTGAAGAGCTGGAAGGGCTTATTGATGACAAGAAAGATGAAAAAGCTACCGGCGAAGAGGCTTTCTTTCCTAAGGCTTTTGCCGATAAGGAAGTAGCAGCGTGGTATAGTTGGACCGAGAAGGATAAGGACAAGACTAAGACCGAGGCTGTTTTCCTGTTTAAAGACAACACTTTTGTTGTTACCAAGAACAAGGTTCATACCGATGGCCGATACGAACGTGCTATAGAGGCTACAGGTACTTATGAGTTGACCGAAGGCGACTATAAAAACGGTAAGGCCAGGGCTATTGTCATGGCCGATAACGGTGAGGCAGCAGGTGTGATGAATGTTGTTATTGAAGACGGTCACCTGACTACAGATCAGGGAGAAGAGGTCTTTATCATGCAGGATAACGCCAAGGTTCCCAAGGCATCCGATCCCGCAAGTGGCAATATTAACCAAGGTGGCAATAATAACCAGGGTGGCAACGGCGATGTTAACGGCGACAATGCTTTCTTCCCCAAGGCATACGCCGGCAAGAGCATAGAGGCATGGTTTGCATATTCCGGATCTGAATCAGGTGATGGTTTTGAGATGAAATATGTTGCTGCAATCTATTTCTTTGTTGACGGTTCTTTTGTTGGTACCAGCAACGTGGCGGTATCAGGTCCTACAGGTCAGAGTTTTGAACGTACAGTAGGAGCAGAAGGTTTTTATCGTATAGTAGAGGGTAACTTTAATACAGGTAAGGTAGCCATTACGTATGATAAGGACAAAACCGTCATCCTGGAAATTGAGAACGGTCAGTTGAAGGCCATAGATACTGAAGATGGTAGTGTGACCATTTACATCAAGCAGGATAATACAAAGGTACCTGGGCCAAGCGATCCCACCAATAACGGCAACCAGGGTGGCCAGGGCGGAGACCAGGGTGACAGTGACGTGCCGGCATTCTTCCCGACTTCATATGCCGGAAAGCCTGTTATCGCCTGGTACTCATTTGTTACATCGAATCCCGTAGAAACAATTGTTGAGGCTGTGTTCCTGTTCACTGACAACACTCTGATTGTTACCGAACGCAAGATACACTCACAGGATAACATGTCCGAAGAGCGTCATGTTTGGTTGCGTGGTTCATACACTATTACAAGCGACGTTGACTACGATAACTTTACGGCAGATGTTATTACTGATGAGCAAAGAAAGATGAATATAACTGCCGCTAATGGGTATCTTGTGTTGGAATACAACAGCGATATGACTTTCAAGAGGCGCCAACTTAAGGATATTCCGGATCCTCTTGATTCAACTGACGGTTACCAGGGTGACGACAATGGTGACGACAATGGTAATGAAGACCAGTCCGATGCCAGCCTCGTTGCATGGTATACCAGTACGCAGACATATAACAACAGAGAATATACTATTGCAATAGTTCTGCTTGATGACGGTACCGTTGCATTTACCAGCACCCCTGCTGCTGATGGCTCAGGCGCAATGGTAATGACATCAATTATGGGTGTGGGCACTTATAAGATTGTTGAGGGAGACCTCACCAATGGAACTATACGGATTGTCATGTATGGTGAGCCTCAGGACTTTACAGCTTCCAATGGCGTTGTTACCGTAAAGGAGGATGGCCAGGAAATGACATATTACCAGCAGGATAATGCCAAATACAATGGTCCGACCGACTTCAGCGATTACAATGGTGATGATAATGGTGATGACGACGGTGACGATAACGGTGATGATAACGGTGGCGACAACTATGAATATATAGGTGAAATAACACCTTATTTCCCGGCTCAGTATGCAGACAAGACCATTGCCGCCTGGTATTTGACTGCAAATTTTGATGATAATCAGGTTAAGATACAGGCAGTGTTCCTCTTTGCGGACAATACTCTTGTTAAAACCACAAGTAAGTTCTACTCAGTGAATGATGGACGCGAACCTGATTACAGAATTGAAGGTGAGGGTCGATATGAAATTAAAGATGGCGACTACTCAAATGGTATGGCTTCGGTTGTTCTCAGCGACGGCACAACCTTTGATGTGCCAATAGAAGAAGGTTTGATGTTTGCTATGAATGAGTATTTCGCCATACAGGATAATGCCGATCTTCCCGCCCCAATAAAAGCAAAGTAAAAAAGTAGTACTCTGACCTACGGTCTTAGATAGGCTTCGCCTCGGAAGAAAAAATAAACCAGTTTATTTTATTCTCCTCTCGGCTTGCACTATCTTTGCACACATGAAAGTGTGCGTAGGGTTATCGGGAGGCGTTGACTCCAGCGTAGCGGCCCTGTTGCTCAAGCAGCAGGGCTGTGACGTTTTTGCCATGTTCATGCAGAACTGGCATGACACCGAGGGCACGCTGCACGGAGACTGCGAGTGGGAGGAGGACCGCATGGTGGCCGAGATGGTGGCCAAGAAGATTGGCATACCGTTCCATTTTGTGGACCTGAGCGATGAGTACCGCCGCCGCGTGGTGGACTATATGTTCTCTGAATACGAGCAGGGTAGGACCCCAAATCCCGATGTGCTGTGCAACCGCGAGATTAAGTTCGATGCGTTCCTGGATGCAGCACTTAAGCTTGGTGCCGATATGGTGGCTACCGGGCACTACTGCCGCAAGGAGGAGTTCAAGGCCGATGACGGCAGCACAATGTACCGCATATTTGAGGGGACGGATCCGGGCAAGGACCAGAGCTATTTCCTGTGTCAGCTTAATCAGGAGCAGCTTTCACGCGCACTGTTCCCCATAGGTCATCTGCTCAAATCACAGGTGCGGCAGATTGCGGCCGATGCCGCTTTGCCATCGGCCACCAAGAAGGACTCGCAGGGTATCTGTTTTGTGGGCAAGGTGGATCTGCCGGAGTTTCTAAAGCAGAAACTCAAGAGCGTGGAGGGTAATATCGTTGAGGTTTACCCGGAGTTCTATACTAACAATCAGCACTATAAGTTCCAGAAGGAGACACTGGACAGCCTTACAGCCGATGGTCGCGAGGCAAATCTGGTAACGGGATATATCAGTGAGGATAAATGTACAAACGCCTTAAACTCAAATAATTACGACCCGGATAAAATTGCTGTGCTTACGGATGATGTCCTGGAGCGTCTGGCAACCCCGTACCGTTATGACGGCATTAAATTCATAACCGAGACTTACCGCTCGGGGCGCAAGCATGTCAAAAAGACGCGCTACAAGGCTAATCCCTGGGGTAAGATAATAGGCACGCATGACGGTGCGCAGTTCTTTACCATCGGCCAGCGTCATGGTCTGAATGTGGGTGGGCATGATGATTCGCTGTTTGTGATTGCCACTGATATTGAGAGCAATACTGTCTATGCGGGTTGCGGGCATACTCATCCGGGGCTTTCACGCAGCTGTCTGTGCATCGGCCGTGACGATATACATTGGATTCGTCCCGACCTTGAGATGCAGGATGGTGAGGTGCGTCGTTACCGCGTGCGCATACGTTACCGCCAGCCATTGCAAAACGCGTGGCTCATAAAGCGTGAATCGGCCCTTTATATCCTATTTGATGAGCCTCAGCGCGGTATTACCCCCGGCCAGTTTGCGGTGTGGTATGCTCCCGACGACGAGATGCTTGGATCAGGCGTGATAAAGTGACGCAAAGGGGTCGTTTGATTTTGCGTCAAAAAAATGACGCAAAATCAAACGACCCCTTTGCGTCAAGTATGATTAATTTGTAACTTTGCGGCCTGAAATTCAAGATAAAAGGATTATTTGTTTGATTATTAAGATATGAGTAGTACCAAAAGGAAGCCGAATTATATTTTCTCCGTAAGTTGGGAGGTCTGCAATAAGATTGGAGGCATATACACTGTGCTTTCAACCCAGGCTAAGACACTCAAGGAGGAGAGCGGCGCAACACTCATCTATGTGGGCCCCGATGTATGGGAGGGCAAGCACAATCCCCTGTTTGTTGAGGACAAATCACTTTACGCAATCTGGAAAGACTATGCACGCGACATTGACGGTCTGAAGGTAAGGGTGGGTTACTGGGATATTCCCGGTCGTCCGATTGTTTTCCTGGTTGATTTTATGACAATGTTTCCGCTCAAGAACTCCATCTACGGCCGTGCCTGGGAGCTGTTCAAGGTGGATTCAATGCATGCTTACGGTGATTATGACGAGGCGTCCATGTTCTCATACGCCGCCGCAATGGCAGTCAAGAGTTTCTACAACTTCAACATAAGTGCCAATGACACTGTGGTTTACCACGCACATGAGTGGATGACCGGTCTGGGCGCGCTGTTCCTCAAGTACTTTGTCCCTCAGATATCGACTGTATTCACCACTCACGCAACGTCCATAGGCCGCTCAATCTGCGGCAACGGCAAGGCGCTGTATGAGTTCTTTGAGGGTTATAACGGTGACCAGATGGCGCAGGAACTCAACATGGAGGCCAAGCACTCCGTTGAGAAGCAGGCTGCACATCAGGTGGACTGCTTCACCACGGTGAGTGACATTACCGCCCGTGAGTGCACCCAGTTGTTGGACAAGACCCCTGACGTTGTTACCGTGAACGGTTTTGAGGACGGTTTCCTGCCTTCTGCCGATAAGTTTGAGAGCACCCGCCGCGATGCCCGCAAATGCATCCTGAACGTGGCTAACAGACTCTTTGGAACGGAGTGGGGTGATGAAACCGTAATCGTGGCAACCGGCGGCCGATACGAGTTCCGCAACAAGGGCATTGATATGTTCCTGGAGTCGATGCGCCGCCTGCGTTACAACATAAAGGTGGCCGATGCCCATATCCTGGCGCTGGTTAACGTGCCGGCATGGGTGATGGAGCCCCGTCGCGACCTGCAGGACCGCATCAACGGCGCGGATAAGGCCAAGACGCCGCTGCAGATGCCGCTTACCACACATTGGTTGCACAATATGGGCGAGGACCGTGTTATCAGCACCCTGCAGAGCATGGGATTCCGTAACGCCCCCGAGGATAATGTAAAGGTGCTGTTTGTTCCGTGCTATCTGGACGGAAACGACGGTATCTTCAACAAGACATACTACGACCTGCTCATCGGCCAGGATCTGGCTGTGTTCCCATCATATTACGAGCCGTGGGGTTACACTCCGTTGGAGAGTGCAGCATTCAAGGTTCCTACGGTGACATCGGACCTGGCAGGTTTTGGTATGTGGGTTAACACTCTGCTCAAGCATGAGGCTCAACTGGAGGATGGTGTCAAGGTGGTTCATCGGACAGACAGCAACTGGGATGAGGCATCGGACGATATCAGCCGTCAGGTTGAGAAATGGGTGGGCAAGAGTGCCGCCGAGCGAGAGGAGTTACGCAAGAAAGCGGGTAAGATTGCGCAGAAAGCACTCTGGAAGCACTTTATCAAGTACTATCTGGAGGCTTACAACATTGCCGTACAGAAGACCTGGAGAAAGATTTTTGAAAACAATTGACGCAAAAAACACAATATGAAGATTAAAGCAAGCAATTCAAACCAGCCCTCATGGCGCGATTTTTATGTAAAGTCGAGTGTGCCTGAGGCATTGCAGAAACTTGATGAGGTGGCTCACAACATCTGGTGGGTGTGGAACGAGGACGCCAAGGCCCTGTTCAAGGAGATTGACCCCGAGATGTGGACACGTGTACGCCACAATCCTATCATGATGCTCCAGAGCTTGGGCTATGACAAGCTGGAGGAACTGTCCAAGGACCAGTTGTTCCTGGACAAGATGAATGCCATTTATGACAAATTCCGCAAATATATTGACGTTAAGCCCGATGCCAATCGTCCGTCAGTTGCATACTTCTGCATGGAGTACGGTCTGACACATGTACTTAAGATATATTCTGGCGGTCTGGGCGTTCTGGCCGGTGACTACATGAAGGAGGCCAGCGACAGCAACGTGGATATGTGCGGTGTGGGCTTCCTGTACCGTCACGGTTACTTTACACAGTCACTGTCCATGGACGGTCAGCAGATTGCCAACTATGAGGCGCAGGATTTCAACACCCTGCCTCTGGAACGCGTCTTTGACAAGAACGGCCAGCCTCTGACTGTGGCTGTACCTTATATCAACTATACCGTTTATGCCGCTATCTGGAGGGTTAACGTGGGCCGTGTGCCTCTGTACCTGATGGATACCGATATAGACATGAACAGCGATTATGACCGTCCCATCACGTCACAGCTTTACGGCGGTGACTGGGAAAACCGCCTCAAGCAGGAAATCCTGCTGGGCATAGGCGGTATGCTTACCCTTGAGGCTCTGGGCATAAAGAAGGATATCTACCACTGCAACGAGGGACACGCCGCCCTGTGCAACCTGTACCGTCTGACTCAGTACGTAAAGCAGGGCCTTACCTTCAACCAGGCCATGGAGGTGGTTCGCGCATCGTCTCTGTACACCGTTCATACTCCGGTTCCTGCAGGTCATGACTACTTTGACGAGGGTCTCTTTGGCAAGTACATGGGCGGATATGCACAGCAGCTGGGTATCAGTTGGGGCGAGCTCATGGATATGGGCCGAACCAATCCTGGTGATGCAAGCGAGCGTTTCTGCATGTCTACATTTGCATGCAACACCTGCCAGGAGGTTAACGGCGTTAGCTGGCTGCACGGCGAGGTTTCAAAGAAGATGTTTGCCGGAATCTGGAAGGGTTACTTCCCCGAAGAGAGTCACGTGGGTTACGTTACCAACGGCGTCCACATGCCTACTTGGGCATCAAAGGAGTGGCAGGCTCTCTATGCGAAATATTTTGACAAGAAGTTCCTCTCTGACCAGTCAAACGAGAAGTTGTGGGAGGATATTTATAAGGTGCCCGATAAGGTTGTATGGGATCTGCACAATGACCTTAAGAAGCAACTCATCGAGTACATCCGCCTGCAGTTCAAGGACAGCTGGCTCAAGAACCAGGGCGATCCATCACGCATCATGTCGCTGATGGAGAAGATCAACCCCAACGCCCTGACAATAGGTTTCGGCCGCAGATTCGCTACATACAAGCGTGCACATCTGCTCTTTACCGATCTGGACCGTCTGGCCAAGATCGTGAACAACCCCGACTATCCGGTACAGTTCTTCTTTACCGGTAAGGCTCACCCGCACGATGGTGCAGGTCAGGGACTTATCAAGCAGATCATCGACATCAGCCGCCGTCCGGAGTTCCTGGGTAAGATCATATTCCTGGAGAACTACGATATGCATCTGGCACGCCGTCTTGTATCGGGCGTTGACATCTGGCTGAACACTCCCACCAGGCCTCTGGAGGCATCGGGCACATCGGGCGAGAAGGCCCTTATGAACGGTGTGGTCAACTTCTCAGTGCTGGACGGATGGTGGTACGAGGGCTATCGCGAGGGTGCCGGTTGGGCCCTGACCGATAAGCGCACATACAACAACCAGGCTTATCAGGACCAGTTGGATGCCGCTACAATATACAGCATCCTGGAGAACGAGATCCTGCCGCTGTACTACAACAAGAACGCCGAGGGTATATCCGAGGGTTGGGTATCGACAATGAAGAACTCAATCGCCCAGATTGCTCCGCACTATACGATGAAGCGTCAGTTGGACGACTATTTCAGCAAGTTCTACTGCAAGATGGCCGAGCGCTCACACGTGCTGCAGGCTAATGACTTTGCCAAGGCTAAGGAGATTGCAGCCTGGAAGGAGACGGTGGCACAGCGCTGGGATACCATCAGTGTGGTCAGCACCAACAAGACCGAGACTGTCAATCAGGGCCAGTTCGAGACCGGTAAGAGTTATGACGTGGAGTATGTCATAGACGAGAAGGGTCTGGACGATGCAATAGGCGTTGAGATGGTAGTTGTAGGGTCCGATGCCGACGGCAATGACAAACTGACTAAGGTTATTCCGCTGGAATTGGTTAAGCGTGACGGTAACCTCTATACGTTCCGCGGCAGCGTAAAGAATGACTTTGCCGGCTCGTTCAAGGTTGCATACCGTATGTATCCCAAGAATGCAGACCTGCCTCACCGTCAGGATTTCTGCTACGTAAAGTGGTTCTATTGAGCTGTTAATAAATTATTTTAAAATAGGGCGCACTGACTCCCGGTGCGTCCTATTTTTGTGTAACTTTGCATCACAAAAAAATTACTTAAACAACAGTCAAATTCCTTATGGATTCAAGCAATTCCTTTCTGGTCTTTTGCGGTACCAACACTATGTACCTGGCCAAAGAGATATGCGATTACCTTAACTGCCCCCTGGGCAACATGAATGTGGCTCATTTTGCAGACGGCGAGTTTGCAGTGTCTTATGAGGAATCCATCCGCGGTAGGGATGTATTCCTGGTTCAGTCCACATTCCCGTCATCAGACAATCTTATGGAACTCCTGCTCATGATCGATGCAGCCAAGCGTGCATCGGCCAAGTCAGTGAATGCTGTTGTTCCTTATTTTGGATGGGCACGTCAGGACCGTAAGGACAAGCCGCGTGTATCAATAGGCGCCAAGTTGGTGGCCGATATGCTCAGCACCGCCGGTATTGACCGTCTGATCACAATGGACCTGCATGCAGACCAGATTCAGGGTTTCTTTGATGTTCCGGTGGACCACCTGTATGCATCTATGGTGTTCCTGCCTTATATACAGAGTCTTAAGTTGGATGAACTGGTTATGGCTGCTCCCGATGTAGGCGGCAGTAAGCGTGCCAGCGCATACGCCAAGTTCCTGGATGTGCCTCTGGTACTCTGCCAGAAGACCCGTACCCGCGCCAACGTGGTGGATGATATCCGCATTATCGGTGATGTTCAGGGTAAGAACGTGGTTATTGTGGATGATATCGTTGATACGGCAGGTACTATCTGCAAGGCCGGTGACGTTATGATGGAGGCCGGTGCCAAGTCTGTACGCGCTCTGGCATCACACTGCGTAATGTCGGGCGATGCCCCTGTACGCGTGGACAACTCACAGCTTGAGGAGATTGTATTCACCAACAGCATACCTTACCGTAACTCAATCCCCTGCAAGAAACTCAAGCAACTGTCTGTTGCACAGATGTTTGCCGAGACTATCCGCAGGGTCATCAGTAACGAGTCTATAAGCTCACAATATTTAATCAAGTAATTTATGAAAAGGATACTGTTTGTTGCCTTGGCAACTGTTCTTCTGGCTTCTTGCGGAGGCAATTCTTATAAAATAAACGGTGAGATCATGGGCGTTGAGGACGGTACTGTGATCACACTCAGCGTACTTGACTTTGACGGTCTGGATTCACTTAACTCAAGTGCAGTAAAGAACGGAAAGTTCTCATTCAAGGGTCAGACCGATACCGCACAGGTGGCAGTTCTCACATTTGATTTTGGAGACGCCGTCAGAGGCTGCCAGTTCTATCTGGAGCGCGGCGATATAAAGGTTATGATAGACACTGAGAGCGGTAACCAGTTCCTTGCCGGAACTCCCAACAACGACGCTTTCCAGAAGTTCTATGATGACACCGAGGTGTTCAATGAAGAGGCCAATGAACTTGAGGACAAGATCCGTATGACATTGGCAACTGACGGTGACGCAAGTGACCTTTACAGCCAGATGGGCGATTTACAGGAGCGTTTCACCGCTCTTCTGGCCCAGAGCATTGAGGATAATGCCGATAAGATTTACGGTTATCAGCAACTGGTTGAGAACTACAGCCTGTTTGAGCCCGAGCAACTGATGGAACTGATTGAGAAACTTGCTCCTTCTTTCGGACAGGATATCGTTCTGCAGCAGCTTACAGTCATAACTCAGGCTCAGTTGGCTACCAGCCTGGGACATCAGTACATTGATTTTGAGGCACAGTTGCTGGATAAGAAATACGGCTTTGACGATAAGGCAAGCCTGTCACAGTATGTAAAGGGTCAGAAGGTGGTTCTGCTTGACTTCTGGGCAAGCTGGTGCACTCCCTGTATCAATGAGATTCCCAACATAAAGGCCGCTTACAAGAAGTTCAAGTCAAAAGGCTTTGAGGTCGTAAGTGTATCTGTTGATGATGATACGGATGCCTGGATCAAGGCTGTAAAGGATAACGGCATGAACTGGATCCAACTCTGGAACGGTGAGGAGATGCAGAACTCCGCCGCAGCCAAGTATTCGATATCGGCTATACCTTCAACATTCCTGATAGATGCCGATGGTACGATAATCGGACGCAACCTCAGAGACAAGGAACTGGAGGAAGCGTTGGAAGATTATTTCAGCAGGAATTGATATCATTTGCGATATAAAAAAACGAGACAGGATTCCTGCCTCGTTTTTTTGTGATTATCCGCGTGTTATCTGCGTGTTACAAAGCGCATCATTTCATTGCGGTCAGAACTGTATTTGAGAGTTTCAATTGCAAATATGTAATTCTGGGGATCGGCGCAGAACTGATATGAGTATTCAAGGAATCTCTGTTTGTTGCTCTCATAGGTGAATGTCTTGGCCATGTCTGCAATCTGACGTGAGGTGAGCAGGCTGCCGCATGCAATCATCTTGGCCAGTTTTTCACGTGTTGAGTCATAAGTCTCGTTCTTGAGAGCCTTGAGAATGGCTGCCATGTCAGAGTTGCTTACCTTGCGGACCATATCGGTCTCACGCAGCATATCCTCTTTCTCTTCAAGCACGAACTTGATTACTTTCTCACGGCTGCTGCTGTAGTCGAGCGTACGCAGAACCAGATAGTAGTTGTATCGGTCAACACAGTTGCGGTATGCGTTAATCAGGAACTTTACGCGGTTGCTGTCGTAGTCAAAGATTTCGGCCACGCGGATTATCTGTGCCGTGGTCATGAATCCACCGGTGCTGAATACCATATCGGCCATCTTGAGGCGGTTGGAATCATATCTCTCGCGCTCAAACGAGCGTATTATTTCATTTTCAACTACCTTGATGCGACGGGGCTCCGGTGCGGTTGTTATCTCGCGGGTACGGCTGCGACGCGGATCGGGCTGATCAATGTGACGGTCATCCCTACGCTCTGTGCGTTCTCTGCGAACCTCTCTGGGCTGAGCCTGAACACTCTCTGTGGCGAGCAGAAGCGCTGCAACTGCAATGCCAATCATCATCATTCTTGTTTTCATCGTCGTAGTCTTTTAAGTGTTTCTACTATTAAGACGTAACAATCCGCAAAATGTTAAATCGATACCATTGGGGACGGTTCCGTTTGGTACTGTTTTTAATCTTTATCAAAGATCAA
Source organism: Bacteroidaceae bacterium (assembly GCA_045534955.1). Classification (GTDB taxonomy): domain Bacteria; phylum Bacteroidota; class Bacteroidia; order Bacteroidales; family Bacteroidaceae; genus Colenecus. The sequence continues at coordinate 21,834 of JAZSKR010000012.1, read as the reverse complement.
CTCATTTTTTTGGAGAAAACAGTACCAAACGGAACCGTCCCCAATGGTATCATTTTGAAACGACTTCACGCTCAAAGAAGTCCAGGAAGAAGGGCCAGTTGGGACCTGCCTCGTGTCCGCCGTGGTGCTGGCGGTAGGTAAGGCGGCCGTCCATAAGGCCGTTGTCCATACCCGGGAACAGGTCGGTGCCTACGCCCTTGTAGCCGAACAACTCATATACGGGCGATGCCTTTGAGGCCGATATGAACGAACCCACCACATCCTGCCACTTGTCGCCGTTCCAACTGCCGGTGGAAATGAAGCATGCACGCGGGGCGCAAAGGGCGATGAGTTCATGCTGATCAACCGGAAGGTCATTTTCGGTATAGGGGTCAGTGCCGTATTTGATGAGGTTGCCGCATACCCAGTGGTACTCCTCGTTTGATACTATGTTGCCGATGCTCTCACCGCAGTCTCTACGCCATCCGGCTGCTCCGGCCTTGCCCGATGAAGCAATGAATCCGGCTGCAATGCGCTCCTCGAATGCCATGGCTACCAATGATGCCTTGCCGTAGCGGGATACGCCCTCGATGGCGCACTTGGTGGCATCGAATGTCTTATCGGTCTCAAAGTAATCTATCAGACGTGAAAGGCCCCAGCCCCATGCGCGGAGTGAGCCCCAGTCGGTGGGCTGGCGGAACTCTCCCTTGTTGCAGAGTCCGATGATGCCGTTGGTAAGGCCCGATCCGGCATCGGCCTGGATAGAAGAGGGGTTGATGCTGGCTGCAGCCCAACCGCGCTCTATCACCATCTGCTGCCAGGACTTGCTGTTGCCGCGTACGCGGGTGGGGTCACCGCCTCCGAATCCGAACTCTATGATTACGGGCAGGTTCTGCTTGCCGTCGGGGTAAACCACGTTGGCCGATATCTCAACCGTTATTGCCGGGTAACTGGAGTTGTCGACCACGCCTTTAAGGGTGCGTACAACTACCGGAGTGCCGGCAAAGTCTTTCTTCTCCTCATTGGTAACCTCCCATTTGACCGATGGGGTGTTCTCCGGGATTCGGCCGTAGACATTGTCTTCAAAGAGTTTTACAATCTCCGGACGACGTACCTTGGTCCACATCTTGGCGTTCTTGACCTTCTTGCCGCTCTCGGTGATGAGCGGATCGGGATAGAAGGGGTAGGGGTTGGCTATGAGTTCATCGTAGTTGGGGTGCTTGCTCTCATCGGGACTGTTGGGCTGACGTCCCTCGCGGGGCTGGCCTACACCTACCTTGGCCAGCATATCGGCATAATCGGCTGCAGCAATCTTGCGCAGGCTGTCCTGTGCCGCGCGGTTACCTCCGCCTCCGAACATGAACTGTGCACTTACTGTAAAAGGAATGCAAGCCAGAATGGCTGCTGAAAGGGCATACTTAAAGTTTCTCATAAGCGTTTATTTTTTTGTAAAGATAAATAAAAAAGGCCATCCTTGCCCGGGATGACCTTTTTTTGCTTTGGTTATTTTATTATTGGTCTACGCGGTTGTATGCGGCGTTAAGACCTTCCAGAATCTCGGCTGTGATGTTGAGAGCCTCATCGGCATAAAGCAGACTGGCCTTTGAGATGATAAGGTTGAAACCGTGAGTCTTGTTGTACTCCTTTATGTAATTGTCAACGGTCTCGCTGATTTTCTGTGAGTTTGCATTGCTCTCAGCCAGAAGTTCCTGACTGTACTTGTCACTCTTCTCCAACAGAGCCTGATTTCTTTTCTGGAATCTGCTCTCCTCAGACTGAGCACGTTCTACTGATGAGTAAACACCGTTCTGGATCTTTTTCTGATGCTCTGCATACTCTTTCTGGAGTTTGTTGTTCTCCTCTGTGAGAGCCAGACGGTAGTTCTCTTCCTTGCGGGTCATCTCCTCTGCCAGGTCCTGATAGAAGGCGTAGTTGGCCAGAAGTGAGTCAACGTCAATGTAGGCGATTTTTAAACCTGATACTGCAATAGGAGCCTGCTGCTGGGGTGCGGCAGCCTGCTGTGAGCACTGGGTGAAACCGAGAACCATTACTGATGACAGTACGAATGATGAAACTGACTTGAAGTTCATATAGCTAAATTCAATTATTTACTTTTTCATTAACGGCCAGAGGATTAACCTTCTGCGCCTCTCTGTCCTGCTCCTCTACGCATCCTATGTGTCTCTTTCTCATGGCAGGATTCCGTCCAACATGTATGTTGGGGAATTTGCCGTTCTTCTTGAGCAGAATGCTCGCTGACATTAAAAGTACTGCGGCAAGAAGGAAAAGTACAACTGTAAGAAACGTTTTCCACATATGCGGCGCGAAGATATGGATTTTAGTTGAATTAATGCCAAGAATAATGTACTTTTGGGAAGCATTTATAAGTTGTTAAGGCATAATTATAATTTATTAAAATATATATGGAAAAGATAGATTGGTCTAAGAGAGTGATGGATATTTTCCTGGAAATCTGCAGGATTCCGCGTCCGTCGGGTCGTGAGGAGAAAATGGGTGAGTACCTTATGGATTTTGCAGCCGCCCGTGGGCTTGCCGCCAAGAAGGATGAGGTTGGTAACGTGCTGATTTCCAAGCCTGCAACTCCCGGCTATGAGGGCTGTCAGACGGTAATACTGCAGGCGCATCAGGATATGGTGTGCGAGAAGGATGCCACCCTGGAGCACGATTTCATGACCCAGCCCATTGAGACGTACGTTGAGGACGGCTGGCTCAAGGCACGTGGCACTACTCTTGGGGCCGATGACGGTATGGGTATTGCCATGGCTCTGGCTGTTCTGGACAGCAAGGAGATTGAGCACGGACCGGTGGAGTGCCTCTTTACGGTATCCGAGGAGACCGGCCTGACCGGTGCCGAGAACCTTAAGCCCGGCATGATGAACGGCAAGATGCTCATCAATCTGGACTCGGAGGATGAGGGCGAGATATTCATAGGTTGTGCCGGCGGAATCAATACCAGCGTTGAGTTTGAATATAAGGCCGAGGCTGTTCCTGCGGGATATTTCTTCCTTAGAGTAGGGGTCGATAAGTTGCACGGCGGCCACTCGGGCGATGATATCGACAAGGGTTATGCCAATGCCAACAAGATACTGGCACGGTTCCTTTACGGCGCTCTTGACAAATATGACCTGAGGCTGATTTCGTTGAGCGGCGGTAACCTGCACAACGCCATTCCGCGTGACGCTGTGGCCGTGATTGCCGTTCCGTTTGCCGACCGCGAGAAGATACGCGTTGACTTTAACGTGTTTGCATCGGAAGTACAGGATGAGTATCATGTAACGGAGCGTGAGGCCAAGTTCTTTATGGAGAGTACCGATGCCGTTGCGGAGTGCATTGAGCAGGGTGTGGCACGTAATATCATACGTTCAGTATTTGCGGTGTTCAACGGTGTGTATGCCATGAGTATGGATGTGCCGGGACTGGTGGAGACATCGTCCAATCTGGCGCGCATACGCACTGAGGAGGGTAAGGTTACCATGCTGGCAAGTCAGAGAAGTTCTGTTGAATCCGGTAAATATGCGGTTCAGGCTACTCTGGCGGCTTGTTTCCGTCTGGCCGGCGCCAAGGTTACAAGCAATGACGGCTATCCCGGCTGGGCTCCCAATCCCAAGTCTGAACTTCTGGACATATCGGTTCGCACATATAAGGAATTGTTTGGCAAGGATCCCAAGGTCAAGGCTATCCACGCCGGTCTGGAATGCGGCCTGTTTCTGACCTCATACCCCGATCTGGACATGATTTCCATCGGCCCGACACTGCGCGGCGTACATTCTCCCTCCGAGCGTCTGGAACTGGCTACCGTCCCGATGGTGTTTGACCATTTGCTGGCTATTTTGCGCAATATCCCATAAGCTCAGGCTCGCTTTTCCACAAAAACGCCGCATTGGGGTCGTTTCCCTTTGCGTCATTTTTGCCAAAGTGTCCCACATCACACCCGCTCACAGCGCTTGTGGCGGGGTTCGTTGTGTTACATACCCTCATCTGGAGCCTGTGTCCCACGCTAACCCGCGAGAGAACGTATTCTCAGTGGGGTGAGTGTGGGACACTTTGGCGGAAAACCATTAAATTTGCAGTAAACATACAGGACTATGGAGAGAAGCGTAGAATATCTGCAGTTGCTGGCCAAGAGTTTCCCAAGCATCGCGGCGGCATCGACCGAGATAATAAACCTGGAGGCAATACTCAACCTGCCCAAGGGAACCGAGCATTTTGTGACCGATATCCACGGCGAGTACGATGCGTTTGACTACGTGTTGCGCTCTGCATCGGGTGTAATCCAGCAAAAGATCGACGCGGTATTCGGCGATGAACTCAGTGCCGACGATAAGCGCACCCTGAGCGCCCTGATTAGCTACCCCGAGGCCAAACTGCGTGCCATCAAGGCCGATAACACCGACCTGGACGAATGGTACAAGGTCACCCTGATCAGGATGATTGCCGTACTTACCCGCGTAGCATCGCGCTACACCCGCTCCAAGGTACGCAAGGCCCTGCCCAAGGACTACGCTTACATCATAGAGGAACTGATGCACGAGACCCGGGGCACATTCATCTCCAAGCATAACTACCTGAAAGCCATAGTAGATACAATAGTCAGCACTGGCCGCGCAAGCCATTTCATAACCGCCATAGCCGATGTCTCCCGCGACCTGGTAATTGACCAGCTTCATATAATAGGAGATATCTACGACCGAGGCCCCGGCGCCCACCGCATAATGGATATGCTCTGCAGTTACCGCGATTTTGACATCCAGTGGGGCAACCACGACGTAGTGTGGATGGGAGCCGCCACAGGCAGCGCCGCCTGCGTGGCTAACGTGGTACGCAACAGCCTTAAATACGCAGCCATGACCACGCTTGAGGACGGTTACGGCATAAACCTGCTGCCGCTGGCCACATTCGCCATGCAGACATACGCCGATGACCCCTGCACGCTGTTCATTCCGGTCAAGACCGATGACACCCCGGTGGAGGACCTGCCGCAGATGGACCTGCTCTCACAGATGCACAAGGCCATCGCCATAATCCAGTTCAAGATAGAGGCTGCGGTGATTGCCCGCCATCCGGAGTTCAATATGGAGCACCGCAACCTGCTGGATAAGATAGATTTCAAGAGCGGAGTAATAAACATAGACGGTAAAAAGTATAAGTTGCTCGATACCAACTTCCCCACCGTTGACCCCAAAGATCCTTATAAACTGACTCCGGCCGAGCAGAACGTGATAGACCGCCTCACACACAGTTTCTGCAACAGTAAGGCGCTGGCCCGTCACGTGGACTGCCTCTTTGAGCACGGATCGCTCTATCTGGTGCACAACAACAACCTGCTCTATCACGGCAGTGTGCCTCTGAACGAGGACGGAACGCTGGCCTCAATGAATATCCAAGGCGTTGATTATAAGGGTAGAGAGTTATTTGACACAATCGATAAAAACGTCCGTACCGCGTATTATGCATCGGACGACGACCCATTGAAACAGTACGGGCAGGACCTGTTCTGGTACCTTTGGTGCGGACCCGTATCGCCCCCCTTCGACAAGAAACGCATGGCCACCTTTGAGCGCTATTTCCTGGCAGAGAAAGAGACACATTTTGAGGAAAAGGGCAACTATTACCGCCTCAAGAACCGCCGCGACATCTGCGAGATGATACTGCGCGAGTTCGGTATCACCAACCTGGAGCACGCCCACATAATAAACGGGCACATCCCCGTAAAGGAATCCAGCGGCGAGAGTCCCATCAAGGCCGATGGCCGCCTGCTCGTGATTGACGGCGGGTTCTCCAAGGTCTATCACCAGCAGACCGGAATAGCCGGTTACACGCTCATATTCAACTCACACGGAATGCGTCTGGTCCGCCACCATCCGTTCGAGTCCATCCAGCAGTCCATCGCCCAGGGCATGGATGTTATTGCCGCCACGCAGGTGGTAGAGTATTCAGAACAGCAGATCCTGGTTCGCGACACCGACAAGGGCCGCCGCCTGATGTCCCGCGTGGAGGACCTGCGCGCCCTGCTCCAAGCCTACCGCACCGGCCTTATCCGCAACTGAGGAATCGGGCATCGGCCCCTCCCATTTCCGCCAAAGTGTCCCACACTCACCCCACTGAGAATACGTTCTCTCGCGGGTTAGCGTGGGACATAGGCTCCAGATGAGGGTATGTAACACAACGAACCCCGCTACGGGCGTTGTGAGCGGGGTTGTTGTGGGACACTTTGGCAAAAACGATGCAAAGGGAAACCATCCATATGCGGCGTTTTTTGTACTTTTGGGGCGTAATAACATCTTACGGAAGGTTTTTTGTGATAAGGAACAGAGGTAAAAGGTTATCAGCCATTGTGTTGCTGGCGGTATTCATGCAGGCGTTGCTGTTTGCATCGTTTCACCGTCACCAGCCTGCTGATCAAAATGCCGTCTGTGAGATAAGCGAGGGACAGAGTTCCCATTACATCTTTATAAATCATGGCGGACTTGATGACTGCCGGATATGCCGATTCATTCAGACTGTCCAATTGGACATCACTCCTGCGGCGCAGCCTGTCATTTCCGTTGTTCGGGGCGTTGACTGCCCTGCCGTTCCCATCAGCCTGCAGGCAGGTTGGCAGGAACGATCCAAATCCCGTGCTCCTCCTACAGTATCTTGTTGATAATCAAAGAGAATGGACTGTCCGTACGAATAGTCCTCATATACCATTATTAATCAAGATACTATAATCCACAATGAAAAGAAATATTATCATTGCGGCTGTGCTGTGCATAGCAGCGCATACTGCCGCATATTCACAAGACAGTACCGATATATTCTATAAACACCTCAAACTCGATGAAATCACGGTCACGGGACTTACCGGAACCAGCCGTCTGAGCCAGACCCCGTCGGCCATAAGCGTGGCCGATGCACAGACGCTCAAGAGCAGGGCATCGACCAATATCATAGATGCGATAGCAACCATACCCGGAGTGAGTCAGGTAACCACCGGCAGCGGCGTTTCCAAGCCCGTAATTCGCGGCATGGGATACAACCGGGTCATCCTTTTGGCCGACGGAATCCGCCAGGAGGGCCAGCAGTGGGGTGATGAGCATGGAATCGAGGTGGATGCCGAGACCGTGGGCAGCGCCGAAATCCTGAAAGGCCCGGCCAGTCTCATGTACGGGTCCGATGCGCTGGCAGGCGTAATCATTCTCAACCCCAATCCGTTTCCGGAACCCGGCGCAATTGAGGGCGGAGTAACTAGCGAGTATCAGACCAACAGCGGCCTGGCAGCCTATTCTGTACATCAGAGCGGCAACCGTGGCGGAACGGTCTGGGATGTTCGTTTTACCGATAAGTACTCACATGCGTTCCGCAACGTAGCCGACGGACTTGTGCCGGGCACACAGTTCCGGGAGCGCGCGGCCAGCGGCAAGGTGGGCCTGAACCGCGACTGGGGATTCTCACGCCTTACGTTGGGCTATTATCACCTTACTCCGGGCATGACTGAAGGTTATGAGGACGGCGAGTCAGAACTTGAAGGTCCCACCGGTTATGCCGTTGAACTGCCGTTCCAGCAGGTACATCACTACAAGGCGGTGCTGGACAACTCTTTTGTGTTGGGTCCCGGCAGCATGAAGATGCTTATCGGCCTTCAACAGAACCGCCGTCAGGAGTTTGAGGAAGAGGCCGATGAGGCAGAACTTGATTTCCGGCTTTCAACCATGAATTATGATGTGCGCTATACCACCGATGAGTTTGCCGACGGCTGGCGTTTGGCGGCAGGAGTGGGCGGTATGTACCAAGAGAGTGACAATCTTGGTGAGGAGGTGCTCATCCCTGCATACCGACTGTTTGATGCCGGTCTGTTTGTTACAACTACAAAGAACTGGGACCGTTTTACCCTGGCAGGAGGTGTCAGAGCCGATATGCGCCATCTGAACAGCCTTTATCTGGAGGATAAGTTCGATGCGTTTGAGCGTGACTTTACAGGAGTGACCGGTAGCATCGGTCTGGTTTATTCGCCGGCCAGGAACCTGAATCTGAGGGCGAACGTGGCACGCGGATTCCGTGCTCCAAACCTGAGCGAACTGGCATCGAACGGCGTCCATGAAGGAACCGTACGTTATGAGAGGGGTAACAACCGGCTTGATCCCGAATTCAGCCTGCAGGGTGATCTGGGGGCCGATTTGCAACTAAGGCATATTTCTTTGACCGCCGCCCTGTTCTGCAACCGCATAGACAATTACATCTACGCCCTGCGTACAGGCACTGTTATTGACAGTTATGACGAATACCGTTATGATGCAACCGATGCACTGCTGTACGGTGCGGAATTCGCCGCCGATTGTCATCCGTTCCACGCCCTGCATCTGGGGGCTGATTTCTCATACGTGCGCGGCAAGTTCCAGTCAAGTGACATGCCGCTTATCCCTGCACCCAAGGTGGGCGCCGAGGTGAAATGGGAGATTACCCATTCGGGCAAGTCTTTGAACAACTGCTATCTCTCCGTGCGTGCCGACCGTCATTTCAAGCAGGATCATTTTCTGCAGGGAACCGAGACTGCAACAGATTCATACACTCTCGTTGGGGCATCGGCCCATACGGACATAATGTGTAAGGGTAAATGTGTGGCACAACTCAGTATTATCGCTGATAATCTGACAGATAAGGTCTATGTTGACCACATGAGCCGCCTTAAGTACGTTGGCATCCGCAATCCCGGTCGCAACATCACCCTCAAGCTCAATATCCCGCTCTGATGCAAAAGTGACGCAAAGGGGTCGTTTCTCTTTGCGTCATTTTTTGTATTTTTGCGTAAAACCAACTAACCTGGATATGAAAGCATTATTTATTGGCGGAACGGGGACTATCAGTTCCGCAATCACACGGCAACTGGCCACACAGGGCTGTGAGCTCTATCTTCTTAATCGCGGCAATCGCAGTGACCGCGTTCCTGAGAACGTAAAGGTGTTGAAGGCCGATATCAACAACGATGAGGCGGGTGTGGCTGCACTCATCAAGGATATGACCTTTGATGTGGTGTGTGATTTCATCGGATTCGTGCCAGAGCAGGTGGAGCGTGACTACCGTCTGTTCAAGGGCAAGACCAAACAGTTCATGTACATCAGTTCGGCATCGGCCTACAACAAATGGCCGGCAAGCGCAGTGATTACTGAGGGTACATCACTTGCCAACCCGTTCTGGGACTACTCGCGTAACAAGATTGCATGCGAGGATTTCCTGATGCGAATGTACCGTGAAAACGGATTCCCGGTAACAATTATCCGTCCCAGTCATACTTACGATGAGCGTGCGGTTCCTCTTGCAGTTCACGGCCCCAAAGGCAGCTGGCAGGTGGTAAAGCGCATCATGGAGGGTAAACCGGTCATCATTCAGGGTGACGGCACATCGCTCTGGACCATTACCTGCAACGAGGATTTTGCCCGCGGTTTCATCGGCCTTATGGGTAATGAGCGTGCCATTGGTGAGGCGTTTCAGATAACTACCGATGTATCAATCACGTGGAACCAGATCTATCAGATAGTAGCCAAGCATCTGGGTGTGGAGCTGCATCCGTATTACGTTTCATCGCAGTACCTGATTGATGTGGCGCCGTACAATTATACAGGTGAACTTTGGGGCGACAAGGCGCACACCGTGCTGTTTGACAACAGCAAGCTTAAGCGCGCCGTGCCCGGATTCTGCGCCACAATTACTCCTGAGCAGGGCATCGGCCGCACTCTGGATTATGTACTTGCGCATAAGGAGTGCCAGACTGAGGATTCGGAGTTTGATGCCTGGTGCGACAAGGTAATTGCTGCCCTTGAGCAATCCAAACAAATACTTTTAAGTTGATTATTTCAAGAATCGGTCCAGTTTACCCGCTTCCAAGTCTTCGAGCATCTTTCTTGCTGTTGAATTGAGAGCGGGTATATCTTGTTTTATGGTATTGAAAATGTCTTTCTCATCAACATCACCATAAGCATGTGAGATAAAGTTCCTTAAACCAAAGATCTCCGGTCAAGGAACATCGTCATAATGGTCAAACAGTTCTTTTCTCACAAGATTTCTGATTTTTACAGATGTTTCGGTTACATACTGCAAACTCATCCCGCAAGCCCTGAAGATGGTCATACCGCTTATGTCAGTAAGAAAATCATTGGGATCTTTGATGGTTTTAGACATTTCTGGAATTAGTTCTGTTTCCTGGATAATTGTTTCAAGGTAAGACTTGATTCGTTTTTTGTTTTCAAACATAGATTACGTCTTTATTTAGTTCTTTGATGAAATCAGGTTTCAGTGTTCCGGTAAGAGATACTAAGTCTATTTCTTTGTTGAACAATTCTTTAAGGTCGGAGTGTATTCCTCCTAGCTTGAACAAGGATGGTGGTTCGATGGATACGCAGATATCGATGTCGCTACTGGGCGTTTGTTCTCCACGTGCATAACTTCCAAAAAGCCCCAGTTTTGTAATACCGTATTTCTGTGAATTTAGCTCCTTGTATTGTTTGAGAGCATCAAGAATAGCATCTCTTTTTAATGACAGATTGTTGCGACGGTCAACAATTACAAGTTTAACTTCATAATCCAAAGCATTTAAAACCCTGGATATAGTTTCTGGACTTCCCAAAGTTCCATTCTCCATTCGGGAGATTTGGGATTTGCTCATACCGCATAACCGTCCCAATTGCGATTGGGTCATTCGTCTTGTCTTGCGGAGTTCTTTTATGTCAACCAATGCAGGCATATATATCGCTTTTTCGATGACAAAGAAACAAAAAGTTTAATATATATGCAACTTTGCCCACTTTCTTTCCGTTCTTGTTATTATGTAAAGTGATAATGCCTACATTTGGGGACTTATTATTACAATTATGAATTTGAAACATTGTTTGCTTTTTACATTAGCCTTTTCCTTGTTTTGGCCGCTTGCTCTAAAGGCGCAAGAGAAAAAAGGAGATTTTGAGTTTAATATCGGTATATCCACGCCAGGTTTATACTCTATTGCAGATACTGAAAACCATAGAAATTATATTGGTAATCATCTTGATTTCTATTCTCTCCGTCCTATGGAACTGAGTGATTTGAATAAAGAATCCTACAATTCTACATTGTATCCCAGTATATCTGCGGAATTGGCATACAAACTGGCAGACTCGGGATTCTTTAAACGCCTTTCTTTAGTGGGATATACAGGACTCCATGTAGCTGATTACCAGGATGTCAATGTTATATACGGCACAAAAGACGACAGAGAATATGCCTTTAAGATGGATTTTCTGTTGGGTTTAAGATATCACATTTTTGACCGTCCACAACTCAGTATGTATACTCAGGCTTTTCTGGGTGGAGAGATAAGGAATGATTGCGATTATTGGGATTTGACCGGTGATGTGGTGAATAGAGGCACTTTAGGTGAAAAAGACATACGTTGGCATCTGACATTACTTGGATTCAGGTTCAGACCCATGAATAGTAATATCGGATTTTTAACTGAACTGGGTTATGGTTCAGAGTATTGTTTCCTTTCTATTCCGATTATTCCGGGAGTAAGAGTTGGTGCCAGTTTCAAATTCTGATGATATGAAAAAGATTATATTATATTTTGCGCTTATAGTTGTTGCATCCTGGACCTTGACAGGATGTGAGGGTAGAAATTGGGATACGAACGACGAACTGGCGTGTATTACCGCCTATTGGTCTGATGTATATGTATCAAGAGTGATGGATTGTTTGCATGATGATACAATAATTGAAGACAGATACGGGCATCCAAGTGTGATTGTCTCTAAGGAGGATACTCTGAAACTGGATATGAGATGGCTGTCAGGAAAAGAGGAAGGAGATTCAGCCGATGTCCATTCCTCATTGGTTGTAGTAAATGATTCGGTTGCAGTTGTCGTTGACGGATACAGGTATTCCGATGATTTTTGGACACATTTGTACACCACAGATCCCGGAATCATCAATTATGAGGGCAAGTTCCGTATTGACTTTTACGAGACCGGCAAGACGACCCCATGGGCTTGGGGCGAAGTCGCATATCTACGGAATGATGATGGAAACTGGAGTGAATACCAGGCCAGTAAGCCCAAAGTAGGCCGATACTGACTACAGCACGCCCTTTGATGAAGGGAGTGTGTAGTTCCAGATATCGCGGCGCACGGCCTGTTTGAGGGCGCGTGCAAAGACCTTGAAGATAGCCTCTATCTTGTGGTGCTCATTGTCACCCTGGGCCTGGATGTTCAGGTTCATTGCGGCGGCGTCGCTCAGGGACTTGAAGAAGTGCAGGAACATCTCAGTGGGCATCTCGCCAATCTTTTCACGCTTGAATTCAGCGTTCCAGACCAGCCAGCTGCGGCCTCCAAAGTCAAGGACTACCTGTGCCATGCAGTCGTCCATGGGCAGGGCGTAGCCGTAGCGCTCTATACCGCGCTTGTCGCCCAATGCCTTGCGGATACACTCGCCAAGCACGATTCCGGTATCCTCGATGGTGTGGTGTTCATCAACATAAAGATCACCTTTTACCTTGACGGTCAGGTCCATACCTCCGTGACGGCCAATCTGCTCCAGCATGTGGTCAAAGAATCCCAGTCCGGTGCTGATGTCGCACTTGCCGGTTCCGTCTATGTTGAGTTCTACCAGTATGTCAGTCTCTTTTGTTGCTCGGTGGGCCGATGCACGGCGCTCGCCTGCAAACACGAATTCTGTAACCTTCCACCAGTCGCGGCTTGCAAAGGCGCAGACTGACTTCAAATCGTCAGACAGACTGTCTGCACTGTCCTGCAGCAGGATGGCGCGGCAGCCCAGGTTGCGGGCCAGTTCCACGTCGGTGGCGCGGTCGCCAATTACGTAACTGGCAGCCAGGTCGTACTCATCGGTCATATACTTGCCGAACATGCCGGTGCCGGGTTTGCGGGTGGGGGCGTTGTCCTGCGGGAAGTGGCGGTCTATGAGGATGTCATCAAACTCCACGCCTTCACCTTTCAGGGTGTTGAGGATGAAGTTGTGGGTGGGCCAGAAGTCGGCCTCGGGGTACGATGACGTGCCCAGTCCGTCCTGGTTGCTGGCCATAACGAACTCAAAGTCAGTGTGCTGGCGCAGGAACGTGAGGCTGCGGAATACTCCGGGTACAAACTGCAGTTTGTCAAAGCTGTCAAGCTGCTCATCGGACGGCTCTACTATGATGGTTCCGTCGCGGTCTATGAATAACACCCTCTTTTTCATATCATTTGTATTTTGATAATGCTTCCAATAATGCGTTGTTCTCGGGTACTGTACCGATGGTTATGCGCAGGCTGTTACCGCAAAGGGCAACCTTGCTGCGGTTGCGGACAATGATGCCTTGCTCAACCAGATAGTTGTAGGTGGCGGCGGCATCCTTTACGCGGGCCAGGAAGAAGTTGGCATCGGACGGATAGACCTTTATGCAGCAGTCAAGTGCTGCAAACTCCTTCATCAGGCGTGTGCGCTCTTTAAGGATAGACTCAACCCATCCCTTTACGCGGGCGTGCTGCATTACCTCCTCCATGGCGCGCTGCTGTGTGAGCAGGTTGATGTTGTAGGGGTACTTGACCTTGTTCATGATGCCGATGATCTCGGGCTGCGCAAATGCCATTCCCAGACGGATTCCAGCCATTCCCCATGCCTTTGAGAAGGTCTGGAGTACTACCAGGTTGGGGCGGGACTGCAGTTGCTGCAGATATGAAGGTACGCCTGCAAAGTCTATGTAGGCCTCGTCCACAATCACTATTCCGTCAAATGAGTCCAGCACCTTGTCAATTACCTTGCGGTCAATGTTGTTGCCGCTGGGGTTGTTGGGCGAGCAGAAGAATATCAGTTTGGTATTGGCATCGACTGCAGCCAGGAGTTTGTCTGCACTGGGCTGGAAGTTGTCGTCCAGCAGCACACGGCGGTACTCAACGTCGTTTATATCGGCACATACCCCGTACATTCCGTAGGTGGGCTCGATGGCTACGGCGTTGTCCACTCCCGGACGGCAGAATATGCGGAACATCAGGTCTATGGCCTCGTCGCTGCCGTTGCCAAAGAAGATGGAGTCCTCATTTACGCCCTTGATTGCGCAGATGCGGGTCTTGAGGTCACGCTGCAACGGATCGGGGTAGCGGTTTACCGGGTCGTTGTAGGGGTTCTCATTGGCGTCCAGGAACACCTTGGCCTCGTGACCTTTGTACTCGTCGCGGGCCGATGTGTAGGGGCAGAGGCTCCAGATATTGGGTCTAACAAGTTCTTGTAGCGGTTTCATAGTTCTTTCAATCTCACTGTTACTGCGTTCTTGTGCGCATCCAGATACTCGCCGGCGGCCATGGTCTCAATTACGGGGCCAAGGGCCTTGAGGCCTTCGCGTGATAGTTGCTGGAAGGTTATCTTGCGCATAAAACTGTCAATGTTCACGCCCGAGTATGCCTTGGCATAGCCGCTTGTGGGCAGTGTGTGGTTGGTGCCCGATGCGTAATCGCCCGCACTCTCGGGTGACCATGGGCCGATGAACACTGAACCTGCGTTGACTACGCGCTCAGCAAGTTCAGATGCGTTCTGAGTCTGGATGATCAGGTGCTCGGGGGCATACTCGTTGGTCATCTCAATTATCTCATCGTCATCCCCCAGCAGTATCATGCGGCTGTTCTGCAGTGATGCCTCTGCAATCTCGTTGCGGGGCAGCAGGGCTACCTGGCGGTCAACCTCGGCCTGAACCTTATCAATAAGCTCTGCCGATGTGGTGAGCAGGATTACCTGGCTGTCGCGTCCGTGTTCGGCTTGTGACAGCAGGTCGGCGGCAACGAATGCGGGATTGGCATTGGCATCGGCTATAACCTCAACCTCTGACGGGCCGGCGGGCATGTCGATAGCCACGTCCTTGAGTGATACTATCTGCTTGGCGGCGGTAACGTAGGGGTTGCCGGGGCCGAATATCTTGGATACCTTGGGTACGCTCTCTGTGCCGTATGCCATAGCGGCTATGGCCTGTGATCCGCCCAGTTTGAAGAATCGGTTTACACCGGCTACCTGTGCGGCGTAAAGTATTGCGGGATTGACCTTTCCGCCGGGTCCCGGAGGGGTGCAGAGAACAATCTCCGTGCAGCCTGCGGTGCGGGCGGGGATGGCCAGCATCAGTACTGTTGAGAACAGGGGTGCTGTGCCGCCGGGGATGTAGAGGCCTACCTTGGTGATAGGCACTGCCTTCTGCCAGCAGGTTACGCCGGGGGTGGTCTCCACCTTGCTCAACTGGGGCAGCTGTGACTCATGGAACTTGCGGATGTTCTGGGCGGCGCGGTCTATTGCGCTGCGCAAATCGGCCGGTACCAGAGCGGCAGCCTCGTCAAGTTCAGCCTGGCTTACTGCAAGTGAGTCCAGCTGGACCTTGTCAAACTGGAGCTCATAGTCCTTTAGCGCCTGGTCACCGCCTTTTCGTACAGTGTCAAGCACAGCCTGGACACGCTCGTAGAGACCCTCCACACTCAGTGCGGGGCGTGAGAGCAATTCTTTCCACAAGCCTTTAGCAGGATATTTTACAATGTTCATTTTCTTTCGATTTGGAGAAAATAGTACAAAAGGGGTCTGTCCCCTTTTGTATCATTTTGCTTAGAGGATCATTTTTTCAATGGGGAGGACAAGGATGCCTTCGGCACCGGCGGCTTTGAGGCGGCCGATGATCTCCCAGAAACGCTTCTCGTCAAGTACGGTGTGAACCGAACTCCAGCCCTTGGTGGCCAGAGGCATTACCGTGGGGCTCTTGATACCGGGGAGTTCGGCCAGGACCTCATTCATGCGGTCGTCAGGGACGTTCATCATTATGTATTTCTTGCCCTGGGCGGCCTTTACTGCATCAAAGCGGAACAGGAGTTCCTCAAGGATGGCTTTCTTCTCAGCATCCATGTTGGGGTTGCCGATCAGAAGGGCCTCGGACTGCATTACAACCTCAACCTCACGCAGGTTGTTGCTGACCAGTGTGGAGCCAGAACTTACTATGTCGAATATGGCATCGGCCAGACCTATTCCGGGAGCAATCTCAACGGAGCCGGTTATTACGTGTGTCTCGGCCTGGATTCCGTTCTTCTGGAGGAATGAATTGAGGATTCCGGGGTAGGAGGTGGCGATTTTCTTGCCGTTGAACCACTCCAGGCCTTTGTAATCAATGGCTTTGGGGATGGCAAGTGACAGGCGGCAGCGGCTGAATCCAAGGCGCTTGATGATATCGGCCTTCTCCTGACGCTCCACAAACTCGTTCTCGCCCACGATACCTACATCGGCCACACCGCCGGCAACTGACTGCGGTATATCATCGTCGCGCAGGAACAGGACCTCGACCGGGAAGTTTCCGGCTTGGACCAGAAGGGTGCGCTTGGATACTCCCAGGCTGATGCCTGACTCCTGAAGCAACTCCATTGTCTCGTCGTATAAACGACCTTTTGACTGTACAGCTATTCGTAACATATTATAAAGTGTTTTAAATCTTGTAATTAAAAAGAGGCTCACCGTCAACCGGCAAGCCTCTTGTATATTTATACACCAATTATAGCCTACCGATCAGGATCTGCAGGTATGATGATGGTGATATGATGCTGTATAACTTTTCATTTCGACTGCAAAGGTATGCGCCTTTTTTGTATTATGCAAGCCAAACGCCGTTTTTTGTGATTTTGCTCTCTTATAAAAAAGGTGTAACTTTGCGCCGATATTTAATTGAGTCGCTTTAAGGTGCGACGTTTGCAATGCAGGAGACTAGATACAACGGGCCCGAGATGAATGCCAAGAAGGTTATAATACTTCTGGTAACCGCAGCCCTGATACTTATCCTTTTCCTCACCAGAACCTGTAAGCAGGATCGGGTGGCCGATGCCCCTGCAGAGGAAGAGGTACAGCCCAAGCCTCAGGATTACATCTACATTTCACCCTTTGATTCTCTGTTCCGTCTCTATGCCGACAGCGTGTGTGACTGGAAGATGCTTGCTGCGATTGCTTACGTGGAGTCCAAGTTCGATACGACCGCACGCTCACATCGCGGTGCACAGGGCCTGATGCAGATCATGCCCTCTACATACCGGCATCTGCTTGCCAAGATGGGTGTGGCCGATACAATGGCGCAGAGCGTGGAACTGGATATCAGGGTGGCCGTTAAGTACATAGATGATCTGGGCAGCCTGTTCAGTTTCATCAATGAAAGAGAGAGAATGAACTATATACTGGGCAGTTACAACGGTGGTTCAAACCATATCTTTGATGCTATGCGTATAGCGCGCAAGAATGGTGTAAACCGCTACAACTGGAACAGCCTGAGTCCGGTGCTGGAGTCCTTGAAAGACCCTGAGGTCTATAACGACAGCGTATGCCAATACGGCGCGTTCGATGCAACCGAGACACTTAACTATGTAAAGCGCGTTAACCGTAAATATAACGAGTACAAGAATCAGGAACAGCTGTTCCTGGCGATTGAAAAACTAGCTGACAACAACAAGTAATGAGATACATAATCACAATTGACCAGCGCACGTCATCATCAAAGGCGCTGCTGTTCGATGAGAAACTCAATCTTATAGACCATAAGATAATACCTCACAAAATCAGCCATCCCCGACAGGATTGGGTTGAGGCCGATGCCGAGGAGATTTACGCAAATACCGTGGCTGCCATAAAGCAGCTGGAACTGCCCCCGTTTGAGGACAACGAGTTCTCCATTTCAATGGTTAACCAGCGCGAGACAGTCGTGCTGTGGGATAAGAATACCGGCAAGCCTGTATATCCCGCAGTAATGTGGCAGTGCCGTCGCGGCGCATCTTTCTGTCAGGAACTGATTGACAAGGGTTATGAGACTACCATCAAGGAGCGTACAGGACTTATTCCCGATACATATTTCAGCGGAAGCGGAGTAAAATGGATTCTGGACAGTATACCGAGCGTAAGGGAGCGTGCCGAGAAGGGCGATATCCTGATGGGCACCATCGATACATGGCTCATCTGGAAATTAACCGGTGGCAAAAGTCATGTGACCGATTACTCAAACGCATCACGCACACTGTTGTTCAACATCAATTCCCTGGAGTGGGATCCCGATATCCTCAGGGTATTCACCATCCCCGCACAGATGCTGCCCGAGACCAAGCCGTCGGACAGCGTGTTCGGTGAGACCGATATAGAGGGCCTGCTGCCCAAACCAGTACAGATTGCAGGTGTGCTGGGCAATTCACACGGAGCACTTGTGGGCCAGTTGTGCTTTGAGCCGGGTGAGGGCAAGACCACTTACGGTACGGGATCATCGGTCATGTTCAACATAGGCGAGAGCCCTGTTCCCGCACCCAACGGCATGGTATGCTCCATAGGCTACTCGATGTTTGACCATAACTATTACGTGGTTGAGGGTCACGTTCATTCATCGGGCGCCGTGCTGGACTGGATTACCGATAACATGCGTCTGGTGGATTCGGCCGATGACATTCAGACATTGGCACAGAGCGTTCCGGACAACGGCGGCGTCTATTTTGTACCGGCATTCAACGGACTGGGCTCACCCTGGTGGGTGCCCGAAGCCAAGGCCATGATTACCGGTCTGACCATGCAGACCACCAAGGCTCATGTAGTACGTGCCGCAATTGAATCAATAGCATATCAGGTGGCCGATGTCGTAGAACTGGCCATGCGCGGACTGACCACTCCGCTGCGCGAACTCTGCATAGACGGAGAGTCTGCCAGGAACGATTTCCTGATGCAGTTCCAGGCCGATATTCTGGGCTTCCCCGTAAAGCGTCTGGGATTGGAGGAGGCATCGGGCTTAGGTTCAGCCATCCTTAACTGCTGTGCCTGCGGAATCTTTACCTCAGTGGATCAGATAAGGGAAGTACGCAAGATCAGTGAAATCTGTCTGCCGGAAATGAAACCCGAGGAGCGTATCCGCAACCTTCAGGGTTGGCTGCAGAGCGTACACGCCGTGATGCTCAACGCGAAACGCTGAACGCGCGGGCAATCTCCCGCTTATCTTCGTTGTCTTTGATTGACTGACGTTTGTCATACTCGTGCTTACCCTTGGCAAGGGCGATGACGAGTTTGGCCAGGCCTTTGTCACCTATGAAGAGGCGGGTGGGGACGATGGTGAAGCCGGGGTTCTTGCTGTCGGCGGCAAGTTTGCGGAGCTCTTTCTTGGTGAGCAGGAGCTTGCGGTCGCGCTTGGCCTCGTGGTTATTGTATGAGCCGAATGCGTACTGGGCTATATGCATGCCCTTTACCCATAACTCTCCGTTTATGAATGTGCAGTAACTGTCAGCCAGGCTGGCTTTAGAGTCACGGATGGATTTGATTTCCGTTCCGGTGAGCACAATGCCGGCTGTCCAGGTGTCAAGCAGCTCGTAGTCAAACGATGCCCGCTTGTTCTTTATGTTTACGCTCTTGGAGGCTGTACGCTTGGCCATCTGATGAGAATCAGAAATCAAAAGGAATCTTGATTGATACGGAAACTTTCGGATAGCGCTCATAGTAAATGGTATCCAGCATGCCGCGAAGGGTATCGGGCTGGAATATGTGAACCATGATTGAATCCTTGTTGAGTTTCTCTATGTCACTTAGTATCTGCTTGCGGTGATTGAGTTCGGCGTCATCGGCCACGGAATCCCTTAAGGAGGCTATGTCGTAGCAGAGCCATGACTGTGACGCGCTGCCGTAACCGCGAATGGCCAGGTCATTGTCGGGGATGTATGAGTACATGCGGAGTTCCAGGGTATCCTTGTTCATCTGCATGGGGTAGAGGTAGAAGTCACGGGGGCTTGTCTCTTTGGGCACATAGTAGATGGGCGCCAGGTTTACCAGATGGCCGGTAGCCCAGATGGCGGGGTATTTGACATCCCAGAGAGTCAGTACGTTGAACAGGAAGTCATAGTTCAGAGTGTCCGATGGGCGTGACTCCTCAAGTTTGATGACGGGATAGGCGGTGGCGCTCTGGATTGTGACCTTACCCATACCGTTTACTGCGTAGTACTGCAGGCCGGCAATTATGCGGTCACCGTGATTCAGTTCAAACCTGTCCAGGTCTTTCTGCGTCTTGAAATTGTCTATGCTGTAGTTCTCGCCGGTGTAATCAAACTTGAGCGATGCCCTGCCGTTAACACAGTTTACTGTGGCGATACGATAGAAATTCTCTGTATAAGAGGCAGGTTCGATAGGGTCACAGGACATAACAAGCGCCGACACTGTGAGGGCGGCAAGTATTGAGTTGAAGATGTTTCTTTTCATAGTTGTCTCTGATTTAAATTATTCAGTTGCAAATTTATTAAAGATAACACAAGTTCTGCTTATTAAAAACCGAAAAAAGAGTATTTTTGCATCCTGTTAAGAAATCATCATAAAAAACCATATTCCATTTATGATTTACTCAAAAGAAGTTGAAAACATGTGCGTGGTCCAGAAAGGTCCTCAGCACGGTCCCGCTCCCATCCCGGAAGAGGGTAAGTGGATCAAGGCCAAGGATATCAAGGATATCTCGGGCTATACCCACGGTATTGGTTGGTGCGCTCCCCAGCAGGGTGCATGCAAACTGTCTCTGAACATCAAGAACGGTATCATCGAGGAGGCTCTCGTTGAGACTATCGGTTGCTCAGGTATGACTCACTCAGCCGCTATGGCTGCCGAGATCCTGCAGGGCAAGACTCTGCTTGAGGCTCTCAACACTGACCTGGTATGCGACGCTATCAACACCGCCATGCGCGAGCTGTTCCTGCAGATCGTTTACGGCCGTTCACAGAGCGCTTTCTCAGAGGGCGGTCTGATTGTAGGTGCCGGTCTGGAAGACCTTGGTAAGGGTCTGCGCAGCCAGGTAGGTACCATGTACGGCACCAAGGCCAAGGGTGTTCGCTACCTTGAGATGGCCGAGGGTTATGTAAACCGCATCGCTCTGGATAAGGACGATCAGGTTTGCGGATATGAGTTCATCAACTTTGGTAAGCTCATGGATGAGATCAAGAAGGGTACCGATGCCAACGAAGCACTCAAGAAGGTTACTTCAACCTACGGACGCTTCACCAAGGAGGCCGGTGCAGTTAAGTTTATTGACCCCCGTAAAGAATAAGGAGATACTACTATGATTAGAGAAGTCAAGTTCGAATCACAGGATCGCCGCATGAAGCAGATCCTCGCTGCTCTTAACGAGCATGGAATCTCCTCAATTGAAGAGGCTAACAAGATTTGTGACAGCTACGGCATCGATCCTTACAAGGCTTGTGAGGAGACTCAGCCTATTTGCTTTGAGAACGCCAAGTGGGCTTACGTAGTAGGTTGCGCCATCGCTCTCAAGGAGGGTGAGAAGACCGGTGACAAGAGCGCCGTTAAGGCTGCCGAGAACATCGGTATCGGCCTTCAGAGCTTCTGCATTCCCGGTTCTGTAGCCGATGACCGTAAGGTTGGTCTTGGCCACGGTAACCTGGCTGCCCGTCTGCTCTCAGAGAAGACACAGTGCTTTGCATTCCTGGCCGGTCACGAGAGCTTCGCTGCCGCCGAGGGTGCCATCAAGATTGCCGCTAAGGCCGATAAGGTTCGCAAGCAGCCTCTGCGCGTTATCCTGAACGGTCTGGGCAAGGATGCCGCACAGATCATCAGCCGTATCAACGGTTTCACATATGTTCAGACCAAGTTTGACTACTATACCGGTAAGCTCAAGGTGGTTAAGACCATTCCTTACAGCGACGGTCCCCGTGCCAAGGTTAAGTGCTATGGTGCCGACGATGTTCGTGAGGGCGTAGCCATCATGTGGAAGGAGGGCGTTGACGTATCTATCACAGGTAACTCAACCAACCCCACACGTTTCCAGCACCCCGTTGCAGGTACTTACAAGAAGGAGCGTGTTCTGGCCGGCAAGCCTTATTT
>JAZSKR010000004.1:0-263138 GCA_045534955.1 Bacteroidaceae bacterium | reverse complement strand
TTTTCGGATACGGATGTTGAACTGAGATTCGGCGACATTGATCATTTCATCATAGGCTTCCGCCTTGATCTCGGCCTTGGTCAGTTCACGGCGCAGGCGCTTGACTTCTGCCTGCAATGACTCAACATCATCGGGCATGGGTTCGGCGTCGTCCGACTGCTCTAAGGAATCAGGAGTTTCGATTTCTTTCTTCTCCATAACACATGATTCTTGATCATATGCCGCAAAGGTAGAAATCCATCTCCAGATTGTTGATTTGTCTATCGGAATAATCTTTGAGATTTGCCACATCGACAGATGTTCTTTCGTGTAAAGATCAATAACCTTCTTGTAATACTGATCTTTCAAAACTGTACGATTACTCTTCATTGTTAACTCGATTTTGCGAGTCAACTTTTTTTAGGGCAAGACAAAATGCGTTTCCCTATAAAAGCCCTCCTGATACGATCCTTTTGTGTCATGTGTCAAGAAATAAGTATTTTTGCAGCCGATTAGGACTCAATCGTTTATGAAGAAGCGCAAATGGACATACAAGCTGTTAGTAAGACTACCCCTACTCTTTGTTGCCTTCAGCTTTGCCCTGGTGCTTCTGTTACGATACGTTCCCATAAAATATACTCCGCTCATGCTTAAACGCTCCATCGAGAACCGTAAAGTGGAGTCATTTAAGAATCAGCATACTTGGGTAAGCCTGGATAAGATATCGCCTCAACTTGCCAAGGCCGTAGTACTGACCGAGGACCAGAAGTTCTATCAGCATCACGGTTTTGATTGGGAAGAGATCCGTAAGATGCGTGATGATCACCTGAACAAAGGGACCAAAATCCGTGGTTGCAGCACCATATCGCAACAAACCGCAAAGAACATATTCACATTCGGCTCCCGCACCGGCGCCAGGAAGATATGGGAAGCTTACTGGACAGTTCTGATAGAACTTCTTTGGAGCAAGGACCGCATAATGGAAGTCTACCTCAATGTGATTGAGATGGGCCCCGGCATCTATGGTGCCGAAGCCGCCGCCCGGCATTATTTTAATTGTCAAGCCGGCAAACTTACCCGCAGACAAGCCATATCCATCGCCATTTGCCTGCCCAACCCGCTAAAGAGCAATCCCACCAAGCTGACTCCCTACCTCCGTAACCGATGCAATACTCTGCTTGAACAGATGCAATGAGGAATCTCGCCAAAGTGTCCCACACTAAGCCTATCGACAATACGTTCTAACGCGGGTTAGCGTGGGACACGAGCCTTGGACGAGGGTGTGTCCCACGCTCATCGGCTCCACAAAGCCCACAGAGCCGATTATTGTGGGACACTTTGGCGGAGAAAGGGAACAAAAAAAGCGGCCCCCACAAAGAGAGCCGCTTTTTCAATTCATGAAAATGATACAAAAGGGGTCTGTCCCCTTTTGTACTATCCGCCAAAGTTATCGTACATGATTGAGGCAGGATCAACGCCCAGGTTGTCCAGCATACCGGTAACGGCCTTTGACATGGGACCGGGACCACACATGTAGTACTCGATATCCTCAGGAGCCTCATGGTCCTTAAGATAGGTCTCGTACATAACGTTGTGAACAAATCCGGGAGTGTACTTGACGCCTGCTGCATCGGCTGCGGGATCCGGACGGTCCAGAGCCAGATGGAAGTGGAAGTTCTTGAACTCCTTCTCCAGACCCAGGAAATCCTGCAGGTAGAACACCTCGTTAAGGGCACGTGCGCCGTAGAAGTAATGCATCTCACGGTCAGTAGTCTTAAGAGTCTTGGTCATGTGCATGATCTGAGCACGCAGAGGAGCCATACCGGCACCGCCGCCAACCCAAATCATCTCCTTCTTGGAGTCAAAGATAGGATGGAACTCACCGTAAGGACCTGACATGATAACCTTGTCACCCGGTTTGAGGCTGAAGATGTAAGATGAAGCCACACCGGTGGGAACATCCTGGAAACCAACCTCTGGTTTGGGTTTGAACGGAGGAGTAGCGATACGTACCGTCAGCATGATGCGGTCACCCTCGGCCGGATAGTTGGCCATAGAGTAAGCACGGATGGTAGGCTCCTTGACAACTGACTTAAGTCCGAAGAGACCGAACTTCTCCCATGCAGGCAGATACTCGGGACCGATGAGGTCCTTATCGATATCCTTGTCATAATCCATAGAGTATGCGGGAATCTTGATCTGAGCGTAGCTTCCGGGCAGGAAATCCATGTGCTCTCCGGGAGGAAGCTGCACGATGAACTCCTTGATGAAGGTAGCCACGTTTTTGTTGGAGATAACCTCGCACTCCCACTCTTTTACTCCGAGTACGCTCTCGGGAACCTTGATGGCCAGGTCGCCCTTGACCTTGCACTGGCAACCCAGACGCCAGTTGTCCTTGATCTGCTTGCGAGTGAAGTGGCCCTTCTCAGAGTCCAAGATCTCACCGCCGCCCTCAACGACCTGGCATTTGCACTGTCCGCAAGAACCCTTACCGCCGCAGGCAGAGGGCAGATAAACACCGTTCTCGGCCAGAGTGCTCAAGAGGCTTGCGCCTGAATTCACCTCAAGTTCCTTGTCGCCGTTGATTGTTACCTTGACCTTGCCTGAGGCAACCAGGTAGCTTTTGGCCACCAGCAGGATTACTACCAGCAGCAGGATAACGGCCAGAAAAACTATAATACTTGATATATAGATGTTGTTCATAATATTACCTCCTTTAAATTGCCAGACCTGAGAAGCACATGAAAGCCATAGCCATCAGACCTACGGTAATGAATGTAATACCCACACCCTTCAGAGGCTTGGGAATATCGCAGTATTCCATCTTCTCACGGATGGCAGCCAGGCAGACGATAGCCAGAGCCCAACCAATACCGGAACCCAGTGCGTAAGCGATTGAGTCACCGAAAGAGGTGATGGCCTGAGTGTTGTCCGGATCCATTCCGATACGCTGCTGCATGAACAGGGATGCACCCATGATGGCGCAGTTCACAGCGATAAGCGGCAGGAATATGCCCAGTGAGTTGTAGAGTGACGGCGAGAATTTCTCAACCACCATCTCAACCAGCTGGACTATACCGGCTATAACAGCGATGAAAAGGATGAAACTGAGGAATTCCAGACCCATCGGCTCCAGAACCTTGGTCTGAAGCAGATAGTTGACGGGGAGTGTAATGAGCTCAACAAAGATAACAGCTACACCAAGTCCCAAAGACGTCTTTACGTTCTTGGATACGGCCAGGAATGAGCACATACCCAGGAAGAAAGCGAATATCATGTTGTCGACGAATATCGACCTTACGAATAAACTGAAGAAATGTTCCATAGTTCTTTACGCTTTGAGATTAGTTTTCCTGTAAATCCTTGTTCTTGGCGCGGTGGAACCAGATGATGCAGCCGGCCAGGATAAGAGCCATAGGCGGCATGATCATAAGACCGTTGTTCAGGTAACCGGCCTCATAGCAAGCCTGCGGTATTACCTGGAAACCGAACAATGTTCCGCTACCGAAGAGTTCACGTACAAAAGCAACCACTACCAGGATTGCAGCATAACCCAGACCGTTACCTATACCGTCCAGGAATGATGCCCAGGGACCGTTCTGCATGGCAAAAGCCTCCAGACGACCCATAAGGATACAGTTGGTAATGATAAGACCTACATATACTGAAAGCTGAACGCTTACATCGTATGCAAAGGCCTTGAGGATCTCACTTACTATAGTAACCAGAGCGGCTACCACCACCAGCTGGATGATGATACGGATACGGTTAGGAATAGTATTGCGGAGAAGTGAAATAATCACGTTTGACATAGCCACGATGACGGTCACTGAAAGGCCCATCACGATGGCGGGTTTGAGCTGAGCCGTTACGGCCAGAGCCGAACAGATACCCAGAATCTGAACCAATACAGGGTTGTTGACCCACAACGGCTGTTTGAAAGCCTCACTGTTCTTGTTTGCCATAATCCTAATCAGTCGTTAGAGTTTTCATCGCAGCACTCATCGGAACCCTCCTCGCAGCCGCCTTCCTTGCAGCACTGCTTGGTCAGGAACGGGATGTATGCTGACAGCACCTTATTAATCATTGTATTCACACCGGTTGATGTGATGGTAGCACCTGTCACACCGTCAACCTCAAACTGTGAGCCCTTGTCGGCCTTGCCGTACTTGACCACCTTGAGGCCAACCTCCTCACCGTTAACCACCAGCTTGCCGGGGAAACGGTCCTGGAATTTGGTTCCGGCGATTTCACCGCCCAATCCGGGAGTCTCGGATGAGTGTGAGAAATAGACGCCGTAAACGGTGTTGCGGTCCTCATTCAGGGCAATATAGCCCCAGATGGTACCCCACAGACCAAGTCCGTTCATGGGGATGACAAACTTGCGCTCGCCGTTAACCTCGGCAACAAAGATGTGCAGGTTACCCTTGTCGAACTCACTCTTATATGAGGTGTTGAAATCGCCCTCATACTCTTCCAGCTTACCGTTGGGCTGCATCAGGGCATCGTTCTTGATAACCTCTGCATATGTGCCGGCAACATCGGGCAGGTCACGCATATTCAGGGCAGAGAGGATCTGCTGCTTTGTATCGTTGATTACGTTGGCGGTCTGACGCTCCTTGAGTGTCTGTGATACGAACACCAGGAGGAAAGCCACTATGACAACCATTACGGCAGCATAGACGATAGTATATACGTTGCTGTTGGTGTTGAGTCCCTTCTTGGCAGGAGCGGCAGCCTCTGCGCCGGCCTCAACAATCTCCTCGAACTCACTCTGAGGTGCCTGACACATGGGGCACTGCTCGGGAGCCTTGTCTCCTTCGTGGACATAGCCACAAACCTTACATCTGAATTTTTTCGTAGCCATAATCCTTATTTGTTAATCATTCTTTTTGCACGTTTGTTCACGTTACGCTGTACTACGCAGTAGTCAATGAGCGGAGCGAAGCAGTTCATGAGCAGGATGGCCAGCATCATACCCTCGGGATAACCGGGGTTAAGGACGCGGATTGTGATAGCCATCATACCGATGAGCAGACCATAGATCCACTTACCAACCTCTGTACGGGCCGATGTAACCGGATCAGTTGCCATGAATACGGCACCAAAACAGAAACCGCCCAGGCAGATATGCTCATACCAAGGCATCTGAGCCATAGCGTTGTCGGGACCCCACTGGTTGAATACGAATGCCATGCAGATACCGCCTACGAATACTGAAAGCATTGTCTTCCAGCTTGCGATTCCGGTATAGAGGAGCAGCAGAGCGCCAAGAGCGATTGCAATCACGCTGGTCTCACCTACTGAGCCGGGGATGAAGCCCCATACCATATTCATATCGAATGCGGGAGCGGCTGCTGTTGTAGCGGCTGTACCCAGAGCTGTAGCGGCTGTCATACCGTCGATATCGGCACCAAGACCGCAGATTGCGTGGTCGACCACCCAAACGGTCTCACCGGTGATTACTGAAGGATATGCAAAGAATATGAATGCACGGGTAATCAGGGCAACGTTCAGGAAGTTCATACCTGTACCGCCGAATATCTCTTTGGCAAATATTACAGAGAATGCTACTGCAATTGCAAGAATCCACAGCGGAGTTGTAGCGGGAACAATCAGAGGAATGATGAAACCTGATACCAGGAATCCCTCCTGAATCTCCTCGTGTTTCCACTGAGCCACGATGAACTCTATTGTAAGACCTACTACATAAGAAACAATCAGTCTGGGCAGAACGGCCAGGAAGCCGAACCAGAACTTATTCCAGAATGTAGCCTGCTGGAGCAGACCGGCCAGAGCAAAGTGCTGATAGCCTACATTGTACATACCGAACAGCAGTGCAGGAACAAGAGCGATAACAACCATGATCATCATACGCTTGCTATCGAATGAGTCGTGGATGTTCACACCGTTCTTGGCAGTGTCGTTGGGAACATAAAGGAAGGTCTCGAAACCTTCAAAAACCGAGCGGAAAGCGTGCAGTTTGCCACCCTCCTCAAAATTCGGTTTGATCTTGTCTATGTAATTTCTTAAACTCATGACTTCCTTGGGTATTAGGCCATTTCGGCACGCAGGTTATTCAAGCCCTCACGTACTATACGCTGAAGCTCAAGTTTAGATGAATCTACAAACTCGCACAGTGCAAAATCCTCGGGGGCAACTTCGTAGATACCGTAAGCCTCCATCTTGTCGATATTGCCTGTTATGATAGCCTTGATAAGGTACTCGGGATAGATATCCATGGGGAACACCTTATCGTACTCATTTGACATGATCATGTGGCGCTCACCGCCCTTGATGCGAGCATCAATGCTGAACTGTTTCTTGCAGCAAAGCCAGCTGAAGAATGTGCGGCTTACGCTGTACTGCTTGAAACGGGGAGCTATCCAACCCATGAACTCGTTTACATCGTCACCCTCGGGGATAACGGTCACCATGTTGGCGAATGCGCCCAGGTAATCATCCTTGGTGCACTTGACACCGGTCAGCACGTTGCCGTTGATTATGCGGATGTGCTCGGTCCTGTTAAGACGGCCGTCCACGATCGATGAGATCTTGGCACCTGCAATGACCTTGAGGTACTGGGGATTCACAATCTCCTCGCCTGCTACTGCAATGACGCGTGTCATATCCACAACGCCCTTGTTGAACAGACGGCCGATGAAGATGACTGCCTCGGGATCGATTGTCCAAACTACCTCACCCTTGTTGACGGGCTTGATGTGGTTGATCTGTACACCTACGTTGCCTGCGGGATGAGCACCCTTGAATGCATACAGGTCAACGTTCTTGGCGTCGGTAAGGGTCTCGGCTGTCTGACTTGCGCTGATGCTCAGTGTTGTGGGAGCGATCTTGGCGATTGCGCTCAGACCTGTGCGGAAGTCCACCTCGTTGCCCTGGAGAACGAACTCAAAGTCAGGAGCAAGCGGTTTGGAATCAAATGCCGACACGAATATGCCGCGGGGAGCATCGGCGGGGTTAGCGATCACATCGTATGGACGCTGACGGAAGAATGAAAAAAGACCTGACTCCAAGAGAGTGGCCTTTACCTCCTCACCTGAGAGCGACTGTACGCTCTTGGTGCCGAACTCTACATAGGTCTGCTTGGCATCGGGCTTGACCACGATACTCATGACCTTGCGGCGTGCGCCACGGTTCACTGCAAGTACCTCACCGCTTACAGGCGAAACGAATTTCACCTCAGGGTGGTTCTTGTCAATGAACAGAGCCTCACCGGCCTTGACGGTCTGCTGTTCCTTGACGACCGGCTTGGGAGTGACTCCGGTAAAGTCATCGGGACATAATGCGTATGTCTCCGCAAGACCTACCTCTTTCAACTCCTTAACGGGAGCGCCCAGCAACTTGATGTCCAGACCTTTTCGTAAACGAATGATTTCTGCCATTTTGTTGTTAGTTGAATATATAGTTTAATATTATTCAAAAATTCGGGCGCAAAATTACTAATAAAAGAGATAACTACAGACTTAATAAAACCAAAAAAGAAGCGCGATTTATCAACACCTACAAAAAAAGCCCATTTCATCGGCAGATTGACGGAATTACACCTCTTTTGGATATCATTTGGGGCTATTTTTTTAAAAATTTCTATAGATTCAGGTGCGTCTTTTCTGCTAATAGTTAGTTACATTTGCATATTGTGAAAGCAGGCAAGGTCTTCCATATCATCCTGATTGTTCTGCTAGTAGTTTATCCCACAGGACATATCTTGCTGAATAACAGAAACATTCAGCAGGAGGCCGCCGTGCATATCGTAAGCATCGCATCCTCTGCATTGGGAACAGACGTTGATGCCGGAAGAGTCCAGTTCACCTACCCGTTCGGCATTACGATAGACAACCTGACTATTTATGACCTTCAGCACGATACTCTTGCCCACGCCGCATCCATATCCCTGAGGCTCAAACCGGTCAAACTGCTCAAGAAGAAACTGAGCATAACCAGCGTCAGGGTAAACAGTCCGAAAATCAGGCTTAACCGCGAGGATCCGGAGTCAGACCCCAATTACGCGTTCCTGACCAGTCTGTTCGGATCAAGCGACGAGCCCATGTCTTTCAGGGCTAATTCCGTTCTCATCAGGAACGGTTCCATACGGTATGACCTGCGCAGTGCAGAATGGACTGACAGTCTGTTCAACCCCAACCATATCGGAGTGAGCGGTCTTACGGCAAACCTTTCGCTGAAAGAACTGAACCAGGATTCAGTATCGGTCATTATCAGGAAGTTCACATTCGCAGAGCAATCCGGTTTTGTACTCAGCAGAGCCAAAGGAACCGCAAACATAGGCAGATACGGCACAGACCTTTCCGGATTCATATTCTCCACTCCGTACAGTGAACTCCAGGCAAAACGTCTGAGCGCCAATGCCGGATTTGCAACAAAGATAAGCGGTCTTCCGGATCTGGATATCGACATAAAAGCCACCATTACAGGCAGTGATTACATGGCTTTTTATCCGCAATTGGCCCACCTGACAACTCCTATAGACCTTTCGGTAAAGAGTAACGGACGCAATGGTGACCTGAATCTGAAGGCATTGTACTTACAGATCCCGGACAGTGTGTTTGAATTAGGGATGAGCGGCACAGTCATGCTGGATACTGCATTCAGGATAACCGGATGCCGATATGCCGATGCCCACGGCGCATTCTCTGATGAACTGCCCGATTGGATCACAGACCAGTTCCAGGGTTTCGGCCTTACCCTGCCCGATCAGTTGTACTCACTTGGGGATGGCTCTTTCAAGGCTGAGTATGAAGACCGCAACGGAAGTTCCAATGCATCACTGGAGATTCTCAGCCAGGCCGGCAATGTGACCTGCAACATCGACGGCACCAATGATTCATATGAAGGAGCTCTCACGGCATCCGATGTAAACCTGCGTGTCATAACCGGTAACAGGGACCTAGGCAACTGCTCACTTACCGCTCGCACAGAGATAACAAGGCAGGAAGATGGCTATTCGGGCAATTTCAACGGACGGATAGGCAGTCTCAGATACAAGAGATACAATTACCGTGGGGTTGACGTGAACGGTTCATTCACTCCGGACCTGATAATAACCGACCTGAATTTTGCCGACAGGAACGGCGCCCTTAATCTCACTGCCGGAATAGGTACCGGAAACATCCCGTATTATGCGGTGAATGCAACCGCCGATTCACTTAATCTGTCGGCCTATCATCTGGTTGACAGAGACAGCATGTCGCTTACAACCAGGCTGACAGCCACCCTGATAGGAAACAACATCGATGACATTATCGGAAAAATATCGGTAGACAGTCTCTATTACGCCGACAAATCCGGCGACTGGTCCATGAACAACCTCACTGTAGCAGTAGGCCAATACAACGAATTCTTAAGGGCCACGACCATTAACAGTGACTTCATGACCGCCACTCTGATAGGCAACTACCGCACCTCAAAACTGCCTGCCTCGATTGCAAAAGCCACAAGCGACGCATTGCCCACAATAGGAAAACTCGTGGCAAGCAAACTCAAGACCGGTTCATACTCAAAAAGTTACAACAATTTTGCCGTCAATGTGAATCTGCAGAACACAGACTTCCTTCAGAAAGTGTTCCACTCCCCTGTTTCGGTCAACCAGCCTGCTCATCTGCAGATGACATTCATGGACGACAGGAAGATTTACTCCGGATCGGTTTCAGTTCCTAATATTTCACTTAACGAAAACAGCATTACCGATGCCCGGTTAGACCTTAAGTCATCGGGGGGCGTCTGCAAAATCGATATCTCAGGAGCATACGGAGACGCCAAGGGTGACATGACGGGTATTGACGCATCTCTCGAAGCATCTGCAGACTTTGTGCGCGGAGACTATTCATGGGATAACAGAGCCCGTTCCATGAGGGGTACGGCTCAGACCCAGACCCAATTCATCAAGTATGACAAGCGGCACGGACTTCAATCCGTATCGGTCGTAGACACCACAAGCATAACCGTCAACGGCACCATCTGGGATATGTCCATCGCCCAGATACTGACCGATATGCACAAGGTCACCATAAATGACCTCAATGCCAGCAACAACGATCAGTTCATATACGCCAACGGAACGGTATCGGCCGATACCAGTGACATTATAATGCTGTCTATGAGAAACATAGACCTGGGACAGACGCTGGCCACAATGCGCATATCCAACAACGCGCAGTTACAAGGTGTGGCATCCGGACAGGTTCTCGTGGCAGGAGTACTGGCCAACCCCGCCTTCTCCGGCTCGTTCAAGGTTGACGGTTTTGAGTTCATGGATTCCCATCATGGCCTTCTGGAAGCGGACTGCCGTTGGAACCGTGAAACCAGACAGGTGGAATTACAGGGCTCCATGACCGATGAAGGTGTGGCAACCACAGGATTCAACGGTTATTTCATCCCCAAGACCAAATACATAGACGTATCGCTGGATGCCGATCATACCGACCTGCATTTCATCAGCCATTGGACAAAATCCGTATTCAGGGATATGGGAGGACGTGCTGTAGGCCATTTGCGTCTGTTCGGTGAGGTACCCCGTCTGGACATGGAGGGTGAGGCCATACTTGAAGACGGCTATTTTGTTCAGGATGTAGTCCACACAACATTCATAGTAAGGCGCGACACGCTTTGGTTCGAGCCGGGCAAAATGCTCTTCAAGGATGTGGAATTCTACGATGAAAAGGGACATGACGGCCTGATGACCTGCATTCTCTCCCATGAAAAGTTTGCCCATTGGAGAGTTGACATGACGGCCGATGTAGCCGATATGCTTGTCTTTAACCAACTCAGGAATGATAAGAGTGACATATTCGCCTCCGTATACGCCGAGGGTTCCATGTCATTGAAGTTCAATGAAAGGAGCGGACTGGCCATATCCGTTGATGCCCGTACTGCACCGGGCACAAGGCTCGGTTACAGCCCCTCTTCCGGTTCTGTGGCCGATTATAATTTCCTTACGATAGTGGATCGCGGAACCGTAAGTATTGATGAGGAGACCGTCAAGAAAATCATTCCGGACAAGACAAAGAAAAACAAGCCCTTCCGTCTGGACCTGAAAGTGGAGTGCAGTGAGGATGCCCTTATAGAAATGGCTATGCCTTCACTCAACGGATTCTTCCGTGGAAACGGCAACATATCCATGGTGTTCACGCCCAAGGACGGCATCTCGCTGAACGGCATCTACAATCTGAGTTACGGTCAGTGCGCCCTATCTATAGAGGATATAATCCGCAAGAACTTCAACCTGATGGAGGGTAGTTTTGTAAGATTCAACGGTGCACCCAGAGATACGGAGATAAATCTGCAGACATACCATAACGTGAATTCCGCGTCAATTTATGACCTGGACCCCAGCGCATCATCCAGCGACAAAGTTCATGTACGCTGTCTGATGGGAATAACCGGCAATGTAACAGATCCGCGCGTATCGTTTGATATAGACATACCCAGCGGTACGCCCGAGGAGAAAGCGGTTCTTGCAAGCGCCACCACCACTGAGGAGCAGCGTAACAACCAGTTCATGTACCTGCTGGCATTAGGACGCTTCTACACGCCCGATATGGCCGCCATGAATAACGGTCTCACTCCAAGTACAATGGAATCGATCGTGAATTCTACCGTGAGCGGCCAGATAAACAATCTGCTCTCACAGGTAATGGATAATGAGAAGATATCCCTGTCAAGCAACGTGAGCGCCAGCAGTTATCTCACCAACGATGCCACCAACCTGAGCAACAAGGAACTCCAGGGTATACTGGAAGCCCACCTGCTCAACAACCGTCTGCTTATAAACGGTAACTTCGGTTACAGGGAAAACACCATCAACAACACCTCTAACTTTATCGGTGACTTTGAGTTCAAGTATCTGCTCATCCCCGACAAACGAGGCAAAGGAATAAGCATCAAAGGCTATAACAAAGCCAATGATAAATACTTCTCAAAGACCACGCTGACTACTCAGGGCGTAGGTCTGGTACTCGAAAAAGATTTTTAATAGGAACGTGCAAAGAGTACACGGCGTGCAGCAGGCTTACCGCTGTAGACATCGGTACCCGGCTCCTCTTTCATGCCGAAAGGCAGACAGCGGATAGTTGCCTTTGTCTCCTCCTTGATCTTGGCCTCGGTCTCGGCGGTGCCGTCCCAGTGAGCCAGAACAAAGTAGCCCTGCTCTATCTTCTCCTTGAACTCGTCATATGAGTTGACCTCAACCATGCGTGCATCACGCCATGCTTTGGCTTTCTCAAAGATTGCGGTCTGCATATCGTCGAGCATCGTAGGAATAAGGTTCTCAAGACCCTCAAACGGTACTGTCTCCTTCTCCAGAGTATCACGGCGCATGATCTCGCATGTACCGGCCTCAAGGTCACGCATACCCAGGGCAACGCGTACGGGAACACCCTTGACCTCATAATCGGCGAACTTGAATCCGGGACGCTTGTTGTCGGCATCGTCATACTTGACGCTGATGCCCTTCTTGCGCAGAGCATCGACCAGAACATCCACCTTGGCGCTTATCTGTGCCAGGTCATCGGCATTCTTATAGATAGGTACTATTACAACCTGTATGGGAGCAAGTTTAGGAGGCAGAACAAGACCGTTGTCATCGGAGTGAGCCATGATCAGTGCTCCCATAAGACGTGTTGATACGCCCCATGAGGTAGCCCATACATACTCAAGCTGGTTCTCCTTGTTGATGAACTGTACATCAAAGGCCTTGGCAAAGTTCTGACCCAGGAAGTGTGATGTACCACACTGCAGAGCCTTACCGTCCTGAGTCATTGACTCGATGGTGTAGGTATCAAGAGCACCAGCAAAACGCTCGGTCTCGGACTTGACGCCACGAACTACCGGAACTGCCATATAGCCCTCTACAAAGTCGGCATAAACCTGCTGCATGCGGCGTGCCTCCTGCTCGGCCTCCTCACGGGTGGCGTGTGCGGTATGACCCTCCTGCCACAGGAACTCGGCGGTACGCAGGAACAGACGCGGACGCATCTCCCAGCGCATTACGTTGGCCCACTGGTTGCACAGGATAGGCAGGTCACGGTATGACTTGATCCAGTTCTTATATGTAGCCCAGATGATAGTCTCTGATGTAGGACGTACTATGAGTTCCTCCTCCAGTTTGGCTGCGGGATCAACTATAACGCCGCTTCCGTCCTCGGCGTTCTTGAGGCGGTAGTGTGTCACTACGGCGCACTCCTTGGCAAAGCCCTCAACGTGCTCGGCCTCGCGGCTCAGATATGACTTTGGTATAAGCAGCGGGAAGTATGCGTTCACGTGACCGGTCTCCTTGAACTTGTCGTCAAGGGTACGCTGTATCTTCTCCCAGATTGCATAACCGTAAGGCTTGATGACCATGCAGCCGCGAACAGGTGCCTGCTCGGCAAGGTCAGCCTTTACAACCAATTCATTATACCACTGCGAGTAGTTCTCGCTCCTTTTGGTAAGGTCTTTAAGTTCTTTAGCCATATCCGTATCAATTTCGGGATGCAAAGGTACTCTATTTTTACAAGCAAAAAAACAGATTTCACACTAAGATTCATTATCTTTATGCCCTGTATAAGGAAAAACGGAATTACAGGCTTGTATTAAGGACTATTATCCGGCCTGCATGATACTCTGAAGACCTGTACATTTTTCATTCCAGATACAGAACCCGAAAGCAATGAAAAGACTGACCCTGATAACCATCCTGGCGGCAGCTGTATACACGGCAGTCCTTACGGTGTGGCATATATACGATCCCGGCAAACATTTCACCGCATTTGAACCGGGTGCCGACAACCGTCCCCAGGGAACCGCCCGCAAGGCCGATGACGTGGTTATAGGTGAGTTTTTCATGAAATACGATGCCGCTCCCCCCACCGGACTTACCGGCAGCTGGACCGGATTCCGCGGCCAGAAGAAAGACAACATCTGCATAACAGGTACCAAACTCAATCTCCCGGAGGGTGATTTCAGCGAAATGTGGTCACAGAGCACCGGCGAAGGTCATGCCGCCCCGGTGATTTGGAACGGACGTGTCTATGTCCTGGATTACAATGAGCAGCTTTCATCCGATGCCCTGCGCTGTTTCAACCTGCTTACCGGCGAGGAGTTATGGCGCCGATGGTACCGCGTACCCATGAAACGCAACCACGGATTCTCACGCACCATACCGGCAGTACATGACGGCAAGGTGGTCTCCATCGGCCCCGAGGGTCATGTGATGTGCTGCGATGCCGTTACGGGCGATATGCTCTGGTCCATGGACATGAAGAAACTCTACTCGTCCGAGATACCGTTCTGGTACACAGGACAGTGCCCCTACATAACCCCGGAGGGTGAACTCATCCTGGCTCCAGCCGGGACCGATGTACTGCTGACCGGCATTGATGTAAAGACCGGAAATGTGCTGTGGAGCACCCCCAACACCATAGGTTTCAAGATGTCGCACTCATCGGTAATGCCCATGACGCTGGGCGGCAAGCCCACCCTGGTATATGCAGGTGTCGGCGGCGTGTGCGGCGTATCGGCATCTGGCTCTGACAAGGGCAGCCTGCTTTGGTATGAGGACAAGTGGCAGCCGTCAGTGCTGGCCCCCTCGCCTCTCCAACTCAGCGACAACCGCATATTCCTGGTAGCCGGATATGGAGCCGGAGGCGCCTTGCTGCAGGTGGATCGTAACGGCAACAACTGGACTGCTACAGTACTGGAGCAGTACAAGGCCGACCGCGGACTGAGCAGCGAGCAGCAGACCCCTATTCTGTATAACGGGATGATTATCACCATAATACCCAAGGACGGCGGCGGAATGCGTGAGCGCTTGTCAATCTACTCTCCGCGTGACCTGCACCGTTCCCTTTGGAACTCTGCATCCGATGAGCGTTTCGGACTGGGTCCATACATGATAATTGACGATCGCCTCTTTGCGTTCAAGGAGAACGGCGAACTGTTTGTATATCAATTGGAACAGGCATCCATGAAACTGCTCAGGCGGCAGCGCATAATAGAGGATGGAGCCGATGCTTGGGGTCCCATGGCATATGCTGACGGCATGCTTCTGGTGCGTGACGCCAACTCGGTGAGATGCCTCAAGATAACTGAATAATAAACACTGACCTATATGGACAACAATGACGATGACAAGAAGATAACCCGGCGCGGGTTCCTTAAGGCCGGAGGCTCCGTACTATTTGGAGCAGGAGTTGCGGGAGTGGCTGGACGCAGCGTGTGGAAGATGCTCACCAACCCCGATGACATATTCTACAATAAGGAATCAGACAAGAAAAAGGTTCCCGATGCAGAACAGCTTGTATCGCCATACCGTCTGACAGGCGCTTTTGAGGTGCCAGGTGTCATTTCCGGCATGGAGGTACTGCCTGACGGTCATATCCTTCTGGCTATGGCCACATCGGTCAGCATCTATTCGGCAACGGGTTCACTGACAGAGAACTTCAAGGTTCCGGGCGGAGCCAGGGATGTGGCTGTCTACCGTGACCGCATCTACCTGCTCTACCCCGACCGCATAGAGATATACGGCAAGCACGGTGAGGAACTGGGCGGATGGAAAGCCTGCAGCGACGATGCCGACTACTGCTTCTTTACCGTATTCTCAGGCGGAGTCTTTGTGACCGATGCCAGTGCCAAGAATATCTGCAAATACAATCTGGACGGCACTCTGGCCCGGTTCATAAACAGCCCCAAGGGATTTGTGGTTCCCAGTTACTCGTTCGGAATAACCAATATAGGCGGTAAGGTGTTCTGCTCCAATCCCGGCCGTCATGTAGTGGAGCAGTATGATGCCGACGGCAATTTCATAGCCTCGTTCGGAGAGCCCGGCGCCGGAGCCGGACAGTTCTGCGGATGCTGCAACCCGGTACAGTTGACAGGCAACAACGCCGGTGAACTGCTGACCAGTGAGAAAGGCATACCGCGCATCAGTTGCTACAGTCTGAACGGCACATTCCGCAGCATACTGCTTGACACCACCGCACTTGGCGGCGGTAACGACGCCTATGAGATGAGAGTGTTCAAAGACCGCCTCATAGTAGCAGGCCACAAACGGGTATCCGTATTCCAGTATGATGACCGTATGGCGGCCGATACCCTATGCGGCAGTTGTACCGCACCCTGTCCCATGAAAGTAACCGTCTGATTATGGATAGCAACAAACAAGACAAAGGATTGAACAGCCCCATGCAGCGCAGGGAATTCCTGCGCAAGTGCGGTACTATCCTGGCCGGCGGCAGCCTGGCTACGCTGGGAGGAGTGCTGGGCAGCAGGGCCAAGGCCGGCAACGGTGACACCATGTGGCAGATAGACCCTGAACTCTGCATCAGGTGTGGACGCTGCCAGACTGACTGCGTGCTGCCCGTATCGGCCGTAAAGTGTTTCCACGCCAATCAGGTGTGCGGCTACTGCGACCTTTGCGGAGGCTACTACCGCGCCAATGTGAAGGAACTCAACACCGCAGCCGAGAATATGCTCTGCCCCACCGGTGCCATAACACGCAAGTTCATTGAGGAGCCATATTTTGAATACACCATAAATGAGGACCTGTGCAACGGATGCGGCAAATGCGTGAACGGCTGCTCATCGTTCGGCAACGGATCCCTGTTCCTCCAGATACAGCAGGAGCTCTGTCTTAACTGCAATGAATGTTCCATCTCAAAGGTATGCGTATCTAACGCCATACAGCGCGTTCCGGTAAGCAGTGCCTATAAACTCAAGGATAAGGCATGAATACATTTCTGATTGCCCGATTCCCCAAGCCCGACTTCACGTCCGGCTACCAGTATCCCGAGATTGTCCACGGACTGCCCTATGAGACATTCTGGTCCTGGATGGATGTAGCAGTGCTCGTTATCATGCTCAGCATTGCCGCATGGGCTGTACATAAGCGCCGCAGCCGCGGTGTGCTGTTTACGGAGAGCATAATTTCAGTGCTGTATTTCGGATTCTTCAGGAGCGGCTGTGTATGCAGTGTAGGTTCCATTCAGAACGTAGTGCTGGCTCTTAATGACAGCAGTTACAACCTGCCGCTGGCCGTACTGCTGCTGTTCCTTATTCCTCTTGTATTCGCCCTCTTCTTTGGCCGCGTGTTCTGCGCCGGAGTCTGCCCCATGGGTGCCCTGCAGGAGATTGTCAATGTGCGCAACTTCAGGCTTAGCCGCGCCGTCACCAACGCACTGGGATTCATACCCTGGATATATCTGGCATTCGCCATCATGTATGCAGCCACCCGTAGCCAGTTCATCATTTGCCGTTTTGACCCGTTCATCGGGATATTCCGCTTGGGCGGCGACATAGGTATGATCGTGTTCGGAGTGATCCTGCTGCTTCTGTCGGTATTCATGGGACGTCCGTTCTGCCAGTTCCTATGCCCCTACGGAGCGTTGTTGGGACTGGTCAGCCGTGTATCGGTCCGTAAGGTGGAGGTTACCTCCAAGGAGTGCATAAACTGCACCCTGTGCCACAACGCCTGCCCAGTGGATGCCATACGTCCGCCCCATGCCAACCGTCCCGGAGAGACCCGCATGACGGGCGTAAAGCGCATTCTGCTCTATTTCGTGATGCTGCCGCTGCTGACAGTTGGCGGCGCCCTGCTTCTGCAGAGCCGCAGTGAGGTCCTGGCCGGAGCCAACAAGGACGTGCGCCTTATGCGTATGCTTAATGAATATGATGCCGCTCCCGATGAGGGTATGACGCCTGAGGTCGAGGCTTTCTATGAGATGGGCCGATCAATCGATGAACTCACCGAACGGGTGGATGCCACCATGCTGAGTTTCCGCCACTGGTCACTCATAGCAGGAGGTATGATAGGACTTGCGCTGGGATGCCGTCTGATAAGGCTCTCGCTTAAGCGCACCCGCAAGACATATGAGATAGAACCAGCCGCATGCGTGGCCTGCGGCAAGTGTTTCAACTATTGCCCACAGAATAAGTCAAAAATCAAGTATGAACCGCAAAATCTATAGGAATCTGGCCGTAGTGACGGCTGTGTTCGCATTGGCTCTGGCAGTCATGCTCACAGTGAGTTGGGTGCAGTTGAGGCGTACCTCTCCGCTGCAGACCCAGGTCATGGAGACCCTTAAGGAACTCTACGAGAGCAACCCTGACAACGAGCAGTTGGGCCAGGAGATACGCCAGCTGGACCTGCTCTCCCGCCGTGCCTATTTCACTCAGGAGAGCCAACTCAAGAGCGGAATATGGATACTGTGCATAATGGGAGCCATACTGGCATTCTCACTCAGGATGTACTACAAGGACACCATGAACCTGCCCTCCAAGGAGTTGGATGCCATAGACGAGTGGATAAGCAAAAGCCGGTCCCGCCGCTACCTGAATTGGGGCGTTGCGGCACTGGTGGCAGTGACACTGCTCATAGGAGTATTCAGTTCCGACCGTTTCAAAGCCCTGTTCCACTCATCAGAGGCCGATGAGCAACTGGTAGAGGAACCCGCCGAAGAATCCCAAGAGTTCTATGCCGAGGCCCCCACTCCTGAACCTGAGCCCGAACCTGCGCCTGAACCAGAGCCAGAGCCCATAGCCGAGCAACCCAAGCCCGATGCCCAACCGGCCAAAGCCGAACCGGCACCCAAACCGGCACCCAAACCGGCACCCGAGCCGGCCAAGACCAGCGTAAAGACCGCCCCCTGGCCCTCATTCCGAGGCCCCAACGCCAGCGCCCGTTCAACAGTACGCGGCATCCCCACCTCATGGGACCTGACATCGGGCAGCAACATAGCCTGGAAGGCCCAGGTACCCAAACAGGGATACAACTCGCCCGTAATACACTCGGGCAACATATTCCTTACCGGAGCCGATGAAGACTCCCGTGAACTCTACTGCTTTGACCTGGCAAGCGGTCAACTGCGCTGGACCGCAAAGGCCGACGGCATAGCCGGTTCACCCACCACAATGCCCAGTGTGAACGATGACACCGGACTTGCCGCATCCACAGTAGCCACCAACGGCGATCAGGTTTGCGCCATATTCGCCACAGGTGACCTTCTCTGCACCGACATGGAGGGCAAACGCCTGTGGGCCAAGAACCTGGGCGTCCCCGATAACCACTACGGATTTGCATCATCACTCATAATAAGCGGTAACCGCCTGATTGTCCAGTATGACAACAATGACAAGGCACAGCTTATCTGTCTGGATACCCGCAACGGCAACCAGCTCTGGGCCAAGACCCGTAAGGACCGCATAGCATGGAGCTCCCCCATCATAGCCCAGGCCGCAGGACAGCAGGCAGTGATAGTGATGGGTAATCCCGCCATCACCGCCTACAGTCTAAGTAACGGCACCGAACTCTGGAGAGTGGAGTGCATGAGCGGCGAGGTTGGAGCCAGCCCCTGCGCATCGGACGGAATAGTGTTCGGAGCCAGCGAGTACGCCACCGTAGCCGCCATAGACAGCAAGGACGGCACGGTGCTCTGGCAGTCCGATGAGTGCATGCCCGAGTGCTCCAGTCCCGTGGCAACCAAGGATATGCTCTATGTGGCCACCAGTTACGGAGCCGTATGCGCATACAATGCCTCCAACGGCGAGGTCGTAAAACAGCATGAGTTGGATACCCCGTTCTACTCATCGCCCGTGATTGCCGACGGCAAGATATGGCTGTTCAGCAACAGCGGAAAATGCTACATATTCTCCACCGGTGCCGATTTTGAGCTGATAACCAGTTTTGAGACAGGCGAGCAGACATTCGCAACCCCCGCATTCACCGATGGAATGATGGTGATTCGCAGTGAGAAGAGTCTTTACGTGGTAAAAAAGAGTTGACTGTAATGGCTTGCGCAGACTGTAACATACACTCCCCCGAGGAGGCCCGCCAGGCCACCATACGCCGTACCGATGCCATAATAGACCGCATCGGCCGTGAGCGGCGTCATATCATCCCCCTGCTCCAGGCTCTGCAGGACGAATTCAGTTATCTGCCGTCGGATGCGCTGGAGCGTGTCTATGAGCGCACTGAGATAGACCGGGCCCAGATGATAAGCGTGGCCACATTCTATGCGCAGTTCCGCATGATTCCATACGGACGCCATACCATCAAGGTGTGCTGCGGAACGGCCTGCCATGTAAAGGGAGCCAACACCGTCTATGACGCTTTCAAACGTGAGTTGGGCATAGGCGATGATACCATAACCACCGCTGACCGCGAATATTCCATAGAGAAGATAGCCTGCCTGGGCTGCTGTGCGTTGGCTCCGGTGGTTCAGATTGACAATAAGATATACGGGCATGTGCAGCCCGGACGTGTGGATGCCGTGCTCCAGGAGTTTGAACGTGATCAGGCAGAACAACAGAAGGCCGCCGTTGAGCGAGCCAACCGCCAGCCCTTGGGTGAGGTCCGTTTCGGTATGGAGAACTGCTGCCAGGCCAGCGGAACAGCCCAGATAAAGGAGGCTGTGGAACAGGCCTGCCGTGAACTAGGCATTGACGTGGATATCAAACCGGTATCTTGCGTGGGAGCCTGCAATCAGGTGCCTCTCATAGACGTAGCCATGCCCGACGGCTCCATAACCCGCTACCCCAACATTCAACCCGATCAGGTAAAGGAGATACTGCTGCACCATTTCCGCCCTGCATCGGCACTGCGTCGTCTCAGGAATACCCTGCTCAATCAGGTAGATAATTTCCATACAGACCAGACTTGGGACAACATACTCTACCTGAGCGAGAAACAGCGTACCCAGAGCATAAACACCTTCCTTGACGGACAGAAACGCATATCCACCGAAGGATACGGACTCATGAACCCGCTCGACATAGACGAGTACATACGCC
Source organism: Bacteroidaceae bacterium (assembly GCA_045534955.1). Classification (GTDB taxonomy): domain Bacteria; phylum Bacteroidota; class Bacteroidia; order Bacteroidales; family Bacteroidaceae; genus Colenecus. The sequence goes on along the minus strand of JAZSKR010000004.1, from coordinate 242,363 downwards.
GTGGCGGATTTGACGCCCTTAAGAAAGCCCTCAAGACTGACCGCAGCGAGGTTATAAGCGAGGTTCTGGCCAGCGGCATACGTGGCCGTGGAGGCGGCGGATTCCCGTCGGGCCGGAAATGGAGCCTTGTGGCCGGTCAGTCCGATACCGTACGATATGTGATCTGCAACGGCGATGAGGGTGATCCCGGTGCATTCATGGACCGCATACTGCTGGAGTCCTATCCCCTGCGCGTAATTGAGGGTCTGATAATTGCGGCATATGCCGTAGGAGCACAAAACGGCATTTTCTATATCCGTGCCGAATATCCGCAGGCAGTTATCCGTGTACGCCGTGCCTTGGAGATGTGCAGGCAGAAAGGACTGATAGGACAGAATATCTTAGGAAGCGGATTCTCAATTGACATAAGCCTCTTTGAGGGAGCCGGTGCTTTTGTTTGCGGTGAGGAGACTGCACTTATAGCATCTATTGAAGGTAAGCGCGGATTCCCCCATCTGCGTCCGCCCTATCCTGCCGAGAAGGGGCTCTTTGGGCACCCCACCCTTATAAACAATGTGGAGACCCTGAGCCAGATCCCGTTCATAATAAGGAACGGGGCGCAGTCATACGCATCGGTTGGAACAGAAGGTAGCAAGGGTACAAAAGTATTTGCCCTGGCCGGCAAGGTACGCCACGGCGGTCTGATTGAGGTGCCTATGGGAACCACCCTGCGTGACATCGTCGAGAAGATAGGTGGAGGCGTTGAAAAAGGTGAGCAGTTAAAGGCTGTACAGACCGGAGGCCCGTCGGGCGGCTGCATACCGGCCAGTCTCTGTGACACCCCGGTTGATTTTGATGCCCTGAACCGTATGGGCGCCATCATGGGCTCCGGCGGTCTGGTGGTGCTGAGTGAGAGTGACTGCATGGTCGATGTGGCGCGCTATTTCCTCAATTTCATATCGGGTGAGAGTTGCGGCAAATGCACATTCTGCCGCGTAGGTGCCCGCCGTATGCTGGATCTGCTGGACAAGATAACCTCCGGCAAGGCCGAGATGGCCGATATAGACCGTTTGGAGGAACTTGCGCTGAGCGTCAAGAAAGCAGCTCTGTGCGGACTCGGCAAGACCGCTCCCAACCCCGTACTCTCCACCCTGCAGCATTTCCGTAACGAGTATGAGGAGCATGTAAACGGTATATGCCGCACCGGCTCCTGCAAGCAGATGGTAAAACTGACCGTTACCGATGACTGCATAGGCTGCACCAAGTGCGCCCGCTGCTGTCCGGCCGATGCCATCCCGTTTGATCCATACAAGATACACACCATAGACACAGAGAAATGCACCCTGTGCGGTCTCTGCATAGATGAATGTGACTTCAATGCCATCAAATATGAAAATAAGCGTAAACAACCAGCCGTTTGAAGTGTCGGGCCAGAAGCCTCTAATTGAGGAGCTGCGTGCCGCCGGCATTGAAGTGCCGTCACTCTGCTATGCAGGCGGACATGTGCATCATGCATCCTGCATGGTCTGCATGGTCAAGGATGTCCGTACCGGCCAGATGCTGCCCTCCTGCTCCACCATGCCGCGTGAGGGTATGGAGATTGATACAGACAGCCCGGAGGTAAAGGAGTTACGCCGCATGTCGCTGGAACTGCTTCTGAGTGATCACCGTGCCGACTGCGAGGCCCCCTGCACCCTGGTCTGCCCCAAAGGCATTGACGCCGCCCAGGTTATATGGTATTATGACAACGGTATGAAAGCCCAGGCCAAGGCTCTGCTTCAGGGCCGTGACTGCAGTGACTGCGCCAAGACCCCTTGCATGAAAGCCTGCCGCCGCGGAACGGTTGACCGCAGCGTTGACATAAGCGGTATAATAAACTCTCTTGCCGCCGATGAATCCATCCCCGCCGCTACCGCAGCATCCATGTCCGATACACGTAAGGAGACCTTCAACAACCGTATGGGCCGTTTCACCGACAAGGAGAAGGAGCAGATGAAACTGCAATATACCCAGCCCTCCCGCTGCCTTCACTGCGCCTGCAACGGTCGTGACAAGTGCCGTCTGCGCCGTTTCTCAACCGAGGCCGGCATCAAGGCCACCCGCTACGGAGTATCATCGGAACTGCCGTTCAAGCAGGAGACCCAGATTACAGGACATCTGTGGTTTGATCCGGCCAAATGCATCCGTTGCGGACTCTGCGTCTATAACACCACTGACGGATTCACATTCCAATACCGCGGCTACCGCATGCAGGTGATAATCCCCGATGAAAGCAGGGATAACGTAACAGAAGAGATAGCAGGTTTATGCCCCACCGGAGCGCTCTATATAAGCAAGGATAAATGAGATCAAGGTTACAGTTCATAGCAGTCTGCCTTACAGCACTCTTGATTACGGGTTGCAAGGGAGGTGTCGGTACCGGCCAGAGAGACCGTGCATCGGACTGGACCATGTTTCGCGGCGAGCCTTCACTGAGCGGCTATACGGACCGCCGTCTGCCGTCGGACCCAGTGCTGCTGTGGGAGTACAAGCATGGAGTCAGGACTGTGGCATCGGCCATAGTATATAAGGATGTAACCTATTTCTGCGATAAGCACGGACTTATGCTTGGCATTGACCGTGACGGACATGAGGTTTCCCGTATAGACCTGGAGGCGCCCATGGAGGCATCGTTCATGGTTCTGGACTCGGTGCTCTATTTTGGCATGATAGACGGTGACGTACGTGCCGTATCACTGGCAGGCGGCAACCTGCTCTGGTCCTATCAGACTGAAGGACAGATAAATGCCGCACCGGCACTAACCACTGTAAAAGGCCACCGCTATCTGCTGGCAGGCAGTTATGACAACAACATGTACACCATAGATGCCGCAACCGGCGCACTGAAAGGCCTGGCATCTACCGGATACTACATAAACGGTGCTGCAGCCGTTTGGGGCGAGTATGCACTATTTGGCGGCTGTGACTCCTGGCTCCGTATGGTAAACTGCACCACCGGCACAGCGGCCGACTCAGTAAAACTGGATGCTTACATACCCTCATCACCCGCCATAGTGGATGACATGGCGTATGTGGCCGATTACAACGGCAATGTATATGAGATAAGTCTCAACGGAGGCCGGTTCAGTTCATGCCGCAAACTGCGCACCGCCGCCGATGATGAGGGCGCCATGCTCTCCATGCCAGCCGTAGGCCGTAAATACCTCTATGTACTGGCCGATGAACGCTACATCCAATGCCTGGACCGCAAGGACGGAACTCTTATCTGGCAGCAGACACTCAAGAGCGAATCGGGCGAGAGTTCTCCGCTCATCTGCCGTGACCGCGTGATAGCCAGCACCAAGAGCGGAATAATAACAATATACGATGCCGCAACAGGTGAGCGTCTATGGGAGTACGAGACTGGTGAGCAGATCATCTCCACCCCCGCCCCGCTCTCAGACCGATTCATGATAATGACCGCCAGGGGCACACTGCTCTGTTTCGGCAACAAAAAGGAATGATATGGGATTCATAGAACTGAAAGGGATAACAAAGAGCTTTAATGACGGCAGTGGCAGCCGCAAGGTGCTGGACGGCCTGGACCTGAGCCTTGACAAGGGTGATTTTGTGGCAGTCACCGGTGTATCCGGTGCCGGCAAGACCACTCTCCTGAACATTCTGGGCACTCTGCTCACCCCCGATGAAGGCAGTTACATTATTGACGGTACCGATGTCCTGGCACCGGGTACTGACCTGTTGCGTCTGCGCAACCGCCGCATAGGATTCGTATTCCAGGACCACCGTCTGCTACCTCAGTTCACCGTGATGCAGAACATACTCCTGCCTGCACTTGCCGACAGTGACTCAGTTGAGTCCGCCGTTACCGAGTGGGCCAGGCAGTTGGTCCGCATAATGGGTATTGAGGACCTGACAGCCCAATTGCCCGACACGCTATCCGGAGGTGAGAAAAGCCGCGTCGCAATATGCCGTGCCCTTATCATGAAACCTGACCTGCTCCTGGCCGATGAGCCCACAGGCCAGTTGGACGCCGGTCATGCACGTGAGGTGGCCGAACTTCTGGCCCGCGTAAACCGTGAACTTGGTACAACCATAGTTCTGGTGACACATTCCGATGCTTTGGCTCACAGCGCATCACGTATCTATCAGTTAAAGGAGGGTAAACTGTCATGAATACCAACCGCCAGAGCCGCCGCCATTACCGCCGTTTCTACAGACTGGCAGCCGCAGCAGTCATAGTCATGACAGCCGTGGTTACCGGCAGTCTGATTCTTGGCGACTCTGTAAATGGCACTCTTGTGGACAGGGTCCAGGAGCGTCTGGGTTCCGCAAGGACTGTAATCACATCAGGCACGGGATTCATGAGCCGCGACATCATGAATGAGTCTCTGCTCAAGGATGCCCGTTGCTACCTTATAACCGAGGGATTCATATCGGACTACGGACGCATGATTCCGGTAATGGTCTGGGGTACCGATGACGGCTCTCTGAAAGATGGCGAGGCACTGGTTAATAAGCCGCTTGCCGACCGCTTGAGCAGCACCGACGCCGTGGTTCTGCATCTGCCGTCAAACAACCTGGTGCCATCGGGCTCACTCTTTGTGTCCCAGGCTTATACCGGCACCCTCAGACTGACAGTCAAAGGCATCAGGAGCGCACAGGACGGAGGTAATATGCTGCTGCGCAACGAGCAGATACGGCCGCTCAACATATTTGTAAACCGCGATGAACTGGCAGATATCATGGAGTTGGACAACAGGATCAACCTCATAATGTCCGATAACGAGATTACCCATGAGCAGTTCGCCGAGATCTGGACCCCTGCATACTCCGGCATAACCCAGCATGGCAATACGGTTACAACCGACCGCGTCTTCATGCCCGCCGCCATAACCGCAGCCCTGCAGCCGCAGTCACGTTATCTGGCATACTTTGTAAACAGCATAGGCTCCATTCCCTACTCCTTTGTCACCGCCACAGACGCTCTCAAGGATAATGAGGTGGTGCTGAGCGACTATGCGGCAAATCTGCTGCAAGCCGCTCCGGGCGATGAGATAAGCATGGAGTATTTCGTAGTGAAAGGTCTTAAACAACTGGAGACACGCACACATACTTTCCGCGTAAGCCGCATTGCACCCCTGAGCGAGTTTGAGCAGAACCCTCTGCTGACAGCCAGTTTCCCCGGCCTGAGCAATGTGGAGCGCTGCACTGACTGGGACAGTGACCTGCCCATAGACATGGACCTCATAACCGATGCCGATGAGGATTACTGGACCGCTCACCGCCAGACCCCCAAGGCTATTGTCTCATACAGCGCCATTGAGCAGGACTGGGCCGCAAGCATTGGAAATGCCACAGCCATCACAACCAATCTCAAGGCCGATGAGGTGCTGACCCCTGAAAGCGCCGGAATAACCGTTGCCCGCCCGCGTGAGGCGGCCATCGAGGCAGCCCGCACCGGAACCGATTTCTCATCACTGTTTCTGGGACTGGGATTCTTTATAATCCTGTCGACCATACTGCTTATGGTTAGCCCCATTGCCGGAATGCTCCGCCTGCGTACTCCCGAGACAGCACTCTACTCCACACTGGGCTACAGCAGCCGCCGGTTATTCCGCATACTGGCCCGCGAATCCATGCCTCTTGTCCTGACCGTATCTCCCATAGGTGTACTGGCAGGTATCGTATATGCCTTCATCTCACTGCAGTTGCTGTCGGGAGCATGGAGCGGAGCCACCCAGACGCAGGATTTCGGACTGCACTGCAATCTTCTGACCATCGTCATAGGATGGGCATCTTCCCTGATTATCTGTATCACGGCGCTGCTTCTTACCATACGCAGGTCTGTAAAAGGATATAACTCCACTTCAGGGAAGAAAAACCGCAGCCGCATAGGACTGACCATCGGCCTTTGGGTTGCAATCATCCTGGCCATAATTCTTAACTTCCTGCTGTTTAGGAGTATAGTTATATTTGTAATATGCGGTGTAATGTGGATCGTTGCAGTCGGAATGGCAGGCAGGGAGTTCATAAACCGCAAAACTATTTCAATGGGCAATGACGGCTTTTCACGTACCGGAATGTTCTGGAGTTCTCTCCGGGATGGACTTCCGCGTCACCGTTTGGCATATTGGACTCTTGCCGCCGGAGTATTCACCGTATTTGCCGTAGGTCTGAACCGTCCCGATTTCAACCGTTCACAGTCTGTTTCCACCGGTGGATTCAACCTCTATATAGACTGCCGCATACCTGTACAGTATGACCTTAACGAACCCGATGTAAGACGGCGTATGGCACTCCGCGACCTGCCGGACGACTGCCGTTTCCTCCAACTCCAGAGACATACGGCCGATGAAGCCGGCTGCCTTAACCTGAACCGCGTCACCACCCCGTCGGTTATCGGTATGGAGCGGGATGCCATGTCCCTGTTCGGCATTGATCCGGCACTGACAGAACAATGCAGCCCCGATGTGGTACCCGTAATCATAGACAGTGAGGCCCTACTTTGGAGCCTCATGATGAAGATTGGTGACACCATAACCTATCGTACCGATGACGGACGCTCCGTAAATGCCGTGATTGCCGGCACCTATCCCACCGGCATACTGCACGGGTATGCCGTTATGGAACAGGAGGCATTCCGCTCCCTGTGGCCGCTTGAGACCGGCAGCAGCATAATACTCTCAGAGTCCGATGATGACATGATGCTGGCAACCGCCCTGAGTGATTACGGTCCCGACATCACCACCACGACCGAGAGACTTGAGAAATTCTTCCAGGTTACCGATACATATCTCAATATATTCTTATCTTTGGGCGGACTTGGACTTTTGTTAGGCATTGCCGCTCTGATAATTGTGATACGGAACAACCTGACATACCGATCGGCTGAGATACGGATGTACCGTACTTTAGGATTCGGCCGTGACAGCGTATCGTCCATACTCAGGCGGGATAATCTGGCGGTTCCGGTATTCGCGGTCATAACAGGTGCCATAGGCTCACTAATAAGCATAAGCGCCAATGCAGGAGGCGCCGGATGGAGTACGCTGCTCACAGCGGTAGTACTGTTCATCCTAATCCTGCTGTTTACAGTGATATTAACCAACAGAATGATAAACCTTAAAGTATCAGAAAAATGAAAAGACAATTGCTTCTTTCGCTTGCTTTTATTGCCGCAAGCGTATGTGCATCGGCCCAAAGCCCCAACGGATGGCGCGGCCCTGAAAACAACGGATCTTACCCTGACAAAGGACTGTTAAACAAATGGCCCGACGGCGGCCCACAGATGATTTTTGAGACTACCGATGCCGGTAAGGGCTACTCCAGCCCCCAGGTGGTAGGTGACCGTATATACATAACCGGACTCAACGATCAGGAGAACAAGGAGCAGCTTAGTTGCTACACCCTTGAAGGCAAGAAACTCTGGTCTGTGGAGTACGGTAACCCGTGGCGTCAGTCTTATCCCGAGGCCCGCACCACTCCCACCTACTCCGACGGCAAACTGTACGTAATAAGCGGTATGGGTGAGATTGCCTGCATCAACGCCAAGGACGGAAAGATTGTATGGACTGTTGACGGCGGTCAGAAATACCAGCGTCAGACCGGCAACTGGGGAACCAGCGAGTGCCCTCTGGTGTATGACAACAAGGTAATTTATACCCCTTGCGGCAATCAGACCACCATCGTTGCCCTGAACAAGGAGACCGGTGAGGAGATATGGAAGAGCCGCGCCCTGAATGAGAAGAGCGGTTACATCACTCCCATCCTCATTACATACAAGGGCAAGCGCCAGATCATAGGCTCCACCAACAAGACCGCATTCGGTGCCGATCCCGAGACCGGCGAGATCATGTGGACATTCGACAACTGGGGTCCCAACTTCTATGGTGGAAACGGCGGACGCAATGACAATATCGCCCCCAACTCAGCCCTGTTCAAGGACGGTCGCATATTCTTTAGCCACGGCTATAATATCAACGGATTCCAACTCCAGTTGGCCGATGACCTCAAGAGCGTAAAACTGACATGGCGTACCGATGTTCTGGACACCCATCACGGCGGTTACGTTCTGGTTAACGGTTACATCTACGGCTCCAACTGGGTAAACAACAACGCCGGCAACTGGTGCTGCCTGGACTGGAACACCGGTGAACTCAAGTATGAGACTGCATGGACCGGCAAGGGCAAGGGCTCAATCATTACCGTTGACGGCAAACTGATCATTTATGATGAGCGTCGCGGCACAGTAGGCCTGCTCACCCCCAATCCTGCCAAGTTTGAGGTAACCAGCGAATTCCGCATAACAAAGGGCAGCGGCCCCTACTGGGCACACCCAACCATCAACAACGGAAATCTCTACATCCGCCACGGAGAGGCTCTCTACGCTTACAAACTTAAATAGTTTGCAGGCGTGAGGCCAGCCGGTACTGACTGTAAATGAAGATACTGTTCATAACCCCCGGATCAGGCGACGGTTACTATTGTGGTAACTGTTTCCGTGACAACCTGCAGGCACAGGCTCTCCATCATGCGGGTCATGATGTGACCATCATACCGCTCTACCTGCCGCTTAACTACATCGGCCAGTTACAGGGAAACTCTCCCATTTTCTTTCCGGCCACATCATTCTATGTGGACCAGATGCTTAAGGGTAAGTCTCCCGATTGGCTGAGCCGGATGCTCAGCGCCCGCCCGCTGCTGAACATGGCATCTGCGTTGTCGGGCACCACAAGTGCAAACGGCATGGAGGGCATGACTCTGAGCATGATTGAGGGCGATGACCCGGCATTCGTAAAGAGTTGTGCCCAACTGGTGGATTATGTCCGTCAGGAAAAACCGGATGTGATACAACTGTCATCCACCCTTATCATCGGAATAGCCCGTGAAATCAGGAAAGTGGTGAATATCCCTATAGTATGCTCCATACAGGATGAGGAGGTATGGCTTGACGGACTGGAGAAACAGTATGCCGACAGGGCGTGGAACAGCATAACGGAATACTCCCGCTATGTGGACAAGTTCATAACCACCAGCCGCTATTATGCCGATATTGCAGCCAGGCGTATGCCCGGCCTGCCTCAACCAGAGATAATCTATCCTGGTATCGACACAGAGCGTTATGCTGCACAATCCTGGCCCGAGCATCCCACCATAGGATTCTTCTACCGTATGAACTCCCTGGACGGACTGGACATACTGGCCGATGCGTTCGTGCTCCTAAAGCAGCACGGCACCATACCTGACCTGAAACTACGTATAGGTGGCGGCTATATGAGCCCAGATAAGAGCCTTATGCGTCAGGTACGCCACACTCTCAAGCCATACAGTGAAGATGTGACGATAGAGGAAGAATACAGTTGGTTGCGACATCCCGGATTCTACAGGGATATAACAGTACTCTCCAATCCGCTCAGATTCAATGAGGGAGTGGGATTATACCTGTGTGAGGCGTTTGCAGCAGGACGTCCCGCGGTTGAGCCGGCCACCGGTTCATTCCCCGAGATCCTTGACGGAGCCGGGCTTACCTACTCGCCCAACACACCGGCTGCCCTGGCCGATGCATTGGAGCGCATTCTGACTGACCGCGACCTGTTTGACCGCTCATCGGCCCGTGCCCTTGAACTCAGTCAGACGCGCTACAACGCAACCTTGTACGCCCAATCTCTGGCCGCCCTCTACTCCACTATTTCTTAGTGAACCTGGCTATGGTACCCTCTTCAAGTTTGATGTAGAAGGTGCCTTTGCTGCTGTATGCAGGTATCTTATACGGATTCAACTCATACTGGGCTGCATACCACTGCTCTGACTCAAGAGTCTCGGGATCAACCGGTGAGAATTCATAATCTCCGCTGCCGGCCGGTCTTGTGAATGAGTAATACAGTGAATCAGGATTCAGATTCAGATAACCGTCCGTGTATGACCACATACCTGATTCCTTTGTTGCTGCTAACGAAGTGTAAAAAGGATCAGCAACCCAGATTGTATATTTGATTCCGTCTACGATAAGGCGTGCCATCAGTTTACCATCCTCTTTGAAGAGCCATTCTCCGTTTAGTTCGGCAGGATTGATAGTAATCTTTACGCCCTTGCAAACCAGGAACATCGGGTACGGCTCTCCTCCGTAGAATTCATCAATCATATTACCGATGCAAACGCCTCCCTCAAGAAGTGTTACCTCAAACCTGCGGCTTGTATATCCGTCCAGGTCAGTCTGTTGCCATTCTCCCACACTGATACGGACATCACCGTCCCAACCGGTATCAGATGTCCACCTCTTGTTGATGTTGCATATTATGACACCATCCTTGTATGTGAATGTACCGGAATCCTTGAATCCGGGAGTCTCAAACGTGTATGTATCACCTGAGAATACAAAAGTGAAAGGATGGTGGGAATCAGCAAAATACCATGTTCCTTCAAGAACGGTTGCATTGCCGTCAGATTCCGGTCCGTCAGTCTCTGTCTCGCAAGATACCAGGGCAAATGGCATCAAAGCCAGTGCCAGATAAAACAATTTCTTCATAATCATATAATTGGTTGTTAATTAAAAGCAGTGTAAAAGTAGCCTATTTTATTTAAACAGCAATTGAGCGAAAGTATTAAGATACAGACGCCAGTTAGCCCATACATGACCTCCGTCTGACTTGTAGAAGGTATGCTCCAGACCGCAGTCTGTCATGGTCTTGTCAAGTGTAACCGAATTGTCCCACAGGAAATCACTTGTACCGCAAGCCAGGAAGTAGAGCTTAACACCAGCCTTCTTGAGTGCGGTAATCTGATCGGCTGTAGAACTGCCGGCTGCCGACAGCGGGCAAATCCAGTCAAACATGGCGGGATACAGGTTGGTTGCAGTGATGGTATGGCCACCTCCCATTGACAGACCTGCTATGGCACGTGACTCCGGCTTTGCAATTACACGGAAGTTCTTCTCGATGAAAGGAACAATTTCAGTGCAAAGGCTCTTTACGTATGCATCGGCCATATTGGGATCGCGACGGTCAATCTGTTTCTCAGGCAAGCCCAGAGGCTGTGCAGCCTGCTGACCGGGATTACCGTTAGGCATAACCACAATCATAGGCTGTGCCAGTCCCTTCTCAATCAGATTGTCCAGGATCTGTGCGGTGCGGCCCATCGATGTCCAAGCCTCCTCATCACCGCCGGCTCCGTGAAGCAGGTAGAGAACCGGGTATTTCTTGCCGCTGGTCTCATATCCGTAAGGAGTATAAACAGTCAAACGGCGGTTAATGCCCAATATCTTGCTGTCATACCAACGGTATGTTACGGTACCACGCTGATTGGCCTCAAAATAGTTCTCTGAGCGCTCTCCGGGCACCATAAGCATATTCAGATAACGGGTTCCGTCACGCTGAACCATATAGTTCTGGGGGTCGTTCACAGATACGCCGTCCACAACAAAGTTGTAGGTGTATATCTCGGGTGAAGGAGTGTCTATAGTCACTTCCCATACTCCGTTCTGACCTTTCTGCATAGGAATGCTGCCCTCCAACCAGTTACCCTGGAGGTTAACCACTGTAGCATAGTTGGCGTTAAGACGGAAAGTCACCTTTTCACCATTTATTTCAGGTGACTTGACCTGCTGACGGCCTCTTGAGAAATTGTTGAGTTCCTGTGCTGATGCCGTAAGGAATAGAGCGGCCATCAGAACGGTCATTGTGAAGAATCTTTTCATAAGTCAGTTTTTTATAAGGTTAGTATTTTTGTCCTTTAACTCTTGCAAATATAACAATATAAAACAATAAGAAGTATCTTCACATCGTTTTAACAAAACATGGCGTCCGGCTTTCACATAAGAAGACTACTATCAGTGGCATTACTGACAATGCCTCTGATGCTTCATGCCCAGTGGTTCGGATCCGGATCCGATATGATAAACACCCTCAGAGTCATCTCAAACGGAGATTGGGAGCGTCCGCAGATAATCACTCTGGGCAGCGACGAGACAATCGAGTTCTCCTTTGACGAGATGTCTCACCAGTACCACAGGTTTACATACCACATCACTCACTGCGATGCCCAGTGGAAGCCGTCAGACCTGATAGAGTCCGAGTATATGGACGGATTCAATGACCAGCCCATAGAAGACTGGGAGAACTCTCTGAACACCACATTCGATTATACCCACTACACCCTTACCCTGCCTAACAATGACGTAAGCCTTAAACTGTCAGGCAACTATCGCCTTTCTATACAGGAGGACGGCAAAGAAGTGGCATGGTTCAGGTTCATGATAGTTGAGGGGATGCATAACCTGTCGGCCACAGTAGATGGAAACACCGACATTGACACGCGCAAATCAAATCAGCAGATCGGAATGACGGTAAGCCTGAACGGCCTGAACGTAACCAATCCCGACAGGGAGATATACACGGTGGTGATGCAGAACCGCCGTTTTGACAATGCTGTCCTGAACCCCAAGCCCACATACAACGCAGGCAACAGGCTCACCTACGAGCACTGCCGTGACCTCATCTTCCCGGCCGGCAATGAGTTCCGCCGGTTTGAGATAGTCAACATTTACGATTATTTCCGGAACGTTGATTATGTGAGATTCCATGATCCCTATTATCATGCCAATCTGATTAAGGACACCCGTCATCACGCCTACTCTTTTGACAATGACCATAACGGCCGATATCTCATCCGCTACAACCAGGCAAGCGACAGCGACACTGAAGCCGATTACCTGTTTGTCCATTTCAGCCTGGCAAGCGAGCCTATGACAGGAGGAAAGATGTATGTTTCGGGCCATTTCACCGGAGGAAACCTGATATCCCGTTATGAGATGGATTACAACCCTCAGGAAAAAGCATACCAAGCCACCGTATTGCTTAAGATGGGTGCATATGATTATCAGTACCTCTGGGTTGAGGACCAGGAAAAAGCCGGACAGACCAAACCTGCCGAGGGTGACTGGTATGAAACCAAAAACGAATATCTGATTTTGCTCTACTATCGCCAGCGCGGATCAAGATACGACCGTCTGGTCTCCAGCCTTGATGTGGAGCAGTGATTATTTCCTGCCCCAGAGAGCATCCATACGCTCTTTTATCTTCTCTTCCTGAGGGTTGTTCTGGGGCTCCCAGAAACGCTCATTCCTTATTTCATCGGGCAGATACTGCTGGTTTACAAAGTTGCCTGCATAATCGTGGGCATACTTGTAATCCTCGCCGTATCCCAGGTCCTTCATCAGTGATGTGGGGGCGTTCCTCAGATGCAGAGGCACCGGAAGGTTGCCGGTCTCTCCCACCTTGGCCAGCGCGTTTGCGATACCCATATAGGCCGAATTGCTCTTGGGGCTGGTAGCCAGATATACCGTTGCCTCGGCCAGCGGGATACGCCCCTCGGGCCATCCTATCTTCATGACGGCATCAAATGCGGCATTTGCCAGCAGCAGCGCATTGGGATTGGCCAGGCCAACATCCTCGGCGGCCGATATCACCAGACGGCGTGCAATGAATGCCGGATCCTCACCAGCCTGCACCATGCGCGCCAGCCAGTAGAGGGCTGCATCGGGATCACTTCCGCGTATGGACTTGATGAAAGCCGATATGATATCATAGTGCATCTCGCCGTCCTTGTCGTATGCAAGCGGGTTCTGCTGCAGACGCTCATTGACGATTTCATCGGTGATTACCACCTTATCTGAGCTGTCAGCCTCAACCACCAGTTCCAGGATGTTGAGCAGTTTACGGGCATCGCCTCCCGAGAAACGCAATATGGCTGTAGTCTCCTTGAGTTCTATCTGGCGCTCCTTGAGAATGACATCGGTCTTTATGGCACGGTCAAGCAGTTTGAGCAGGTCATCTTTCTCAAGTGAGTTGAGCACATAAACCTGCATTCTGGACAGCAGCGGGCGTATCACCTCAAATGACGGATTCTCTGTCGTAGCACCTATCAGGGTTATGTCTCCGCGTTCAACGGCACCCAACAGGGAATCCTGCTGTGCCTTGTTGAAACGGTGTATCTCGTCGATAAAGAGTATGGGGCTGCCCTTGGTCCGGAACAACGGGTTGCTGCGGGCGCGGTCTATAACCTCACGCACCTCCTTTACGCCTGCGGTAACGGCGCTAAGAGTGCTGAACGGAAGTTCCAGTTTGGTGGCTACAATCTGTGCCAGAGTGGTCTTTCCCGTTCCGGGAGGGCCCCAGAGTATGAATGATGAGAGCCTGCCGGAATCAATCATACGGCGCAACACGGCACCCGGACCAACCAGATGTGTCTGTCCTACGTAATCATCCAGAGACCGTGGTCTCATTCTTTCGGCTAACGGCTGCATGGCTTACAATACACTGATATAACAGAGTTTATAAAGCGAAAAGATACGCAGTTTGGGCTTGGGGCCCAAAAGGTTCTTCTCCATACTTTTCTGGAAGAAAGCCCAGAAGAAACGGAACACCCATCTCATTCTCAGGCTCCTGACCTTGTTGTAATTGGTAAGCAGTTTTGAGCTGTCACCTATCTCATCCTGATGGTCAAAGGCATTCTGTACGGCCTGACGGGTCTTGTTCAGGTACGATGCGCTGTCATCCAACCCTATATGGGCCAGAGGATTGTCAATATGCAGTATGCTCACGCCGCCCGCTTCCAGTTCATGTCCGAACTGCACATCCTCATATCCGTAACGTACATATGACTCGTCAAATCTGATCTTCATGAACACATCCCTGTCAATCATGAAAGAGAATGACGTGAATCTAAGATAAGGATTCTGGCTCCTGAAACCGGCCGAACGTTCGTATGCCGCATTCTTCTCATACAGATAACGGAGTTCCTGCCCTTTCATGGGGATCTCATCAGGATGTGTCAGTCCGCCGCATACGACCGATGCCTTATCGGACGCTTCCACGTATTTCTTAAGGAACTGTTTATCCTTAACCTCTGCATCACAATCCAGAAACAGCAGTTTCTCATATTTGGACTGGTCTGCCATGAAATTTCGGATGGCGGCACGTCCTATGTTGTGCGGAAGGGCGAAATAGCGGCAGTTCTCATGAGTCTCGGCAACCAGACGGCTCTTCTGCTGGAGATCCTTGTCAGTTGAGCAGTCATCGGCCACAATTATTTCATAGGGGATTCCCAAAGTAAGTCCCTGGAAATGCAAGTCCTTGATCAACTGGGTGCAATCCCAGTTAAAGACAGGAATGAGTATCGATAAAGCTTCCATTAAATGTGCACGTCGTTTTGCAAAAGTAATTATTTTTGTGAAGCATAAAACAAATAGGGTTATGAATATTGGGCAAAAGGCCGATGAAAGGCAGAAAACCATTTACAAGGTAACATTGATTGGAGGGGCCGTCAATGTCATACTGCTGGCATTCAAGTTCGTGGCCGGAATACTGGGGCACAGTGACGCCATGGTGGCCGATGCCATCCACTCCCTGTCCGATTTCATAACAGACCTGATAGTGCTGTTGTTTGTCTATATCAGCGGCAGGCCGCAGGACAAGACACATGACTACGGACACGGCAAATATGAGACTCTGGCACTTATCTTCATTGGCGTGGCGCTGATGGCGGTAGCCATAGGGATTTTCACCAACGGAGCTAAGAAAATTGTCGCCTGGTATAACGGTGAGCAACTCCCCGCCCCCGGAATGCTGGCTCTCTGGGCGGCACTCATATCCATCATACTGAAGGAACTGACCTACCGGTACACCATACGCAAGGCACGTCAGCTGGATTCATCATCGATGGAAGCCAACGCATGGCATCACCGCAGCGACGCCCTCTCATCCATAGGTACCGCAGTGGGTATCGGAGGTGCCGTTCTGCTGGGCAAACGCTGGACCGTACTTGATCCTCTGGCATCGATAGTAGTGGGTGCATTCATTGTCAAGGTGGCATTTGACCTCATCAACAAAGGCATCGGTGAACTGATGGAAAAATCCTTACCCGACGAGGTTGAGGACGAGATAATGCGCATAGCCGCATCCGAGCCCGATGTCATAGAGCCGCATGATCTTAAGACACGCCGGATAGGCAACCGGTATGCAATTGAACTGCATATACTTATGAGCGGAGACATAACTCTGGCCAAGGCTCATGACCACGCCGACTCGATAGAGAACCAACTCAAGGAAAAGTTCGGTGAAAACACCCATGTGGCCATTCACATGGAGCCCAAGGAGACAGAGAGTCCTACATGACCTGACTTCCGTACAGCGCAAAATCACCACGCGCCGGGTCATCGGGCCAGATTTTGGCCATTTCACCGGTTATTTCAATACTTGTCTTAAGGTCCGCGCTGTTTCTTGCTGTCAGTCCCAGCGATTTGGCTACCGCATAGACATGAGTGTCAACCGGTACCAGAAGTTGAGCGGGAGTTACCCTGTTCCAGATTCCGAAATCCACCGGACTCCCCTTGCGCACCATCCATCTCAGGAACATATAAAGCCTTTTGTTGGCCGATGTGCTGCCGGGAACTGGAATTCCGTTCACTTCGTCAAACTCACGGCACAGTCTCCCCACGCCGTTCTCCAGAGGTTCACCCGGAACAAAAAGGTCCTCAAGGCTGTCCATACGCGAATATATGCCGGCCAGGCACTCACAAAGCATTCCAAAGTCCTTCCATTTGTAGAACCTGTACAGGCACTCATCCGAACTGATCTCACGCCATATTCCCGATATAACATAACGGTACGGCCCACCCGACTCATCCATCATCCTATGCAGTCTGTCCAGCACACCCAGGAACACCTTGCGGCTACCGTATGCCATCCATGCCGATATAAACGCAGATGTCTCAATATCATGACGCTCACTGTATCTGTGAGGCAACCTTACAGGGTCCCCGCTTATGAATTCAGGGCATTCAAAATTATCGGCAGCCCTCTTCAATTCAGTTATGATATTATCGGCAAGCATAATTGTAATTCTGATTCACTGCAAAAATACAAAAATGATTATCTTTGTATAATACATTCTTAAAGGGACTTTAATGAAAAAGAAACTACTGCTGTTGCTTCTGATTCCGGCATTGCTGTCGTCATGCATCCAAGAATCACAAGACAATTATCAGGAGCCTGAATACAAGATACTCAGCTACTCTGATGACGGTTCTTTATTCTGCACTTTCTCATATCCTTCAGTTAATTCGGACGGCAATCCCATACAATTATCCTCTGCGCTTTTTGCACATAATCCGTCCCAAACGGACAGTACCTCTGTCATCAAGTCTGTTATCATAGCCTGTCACATAACCGTCACCTCGGGAGAGGAATGCCCGTCAAAGGCCAAAACGTCAACGAGCATCAACGACGTAACGGTCATGGGAGCACTGCCGCAAAGCTCAAAGATTCCCGAATTCAGACAGAGCGTAATCATCATGCCCGATCTTGAAGGCTATGGAATATCCGATCACCGTTCCCATCCGTATCTTTCTCGTGACTTGAGTGCCAGACAGACTGCCGATGCCGTGAAATACGGTCTTATCGTTTACAAGAGCCTGGAGAAAGCCCTGCCTTTTGCCGATGACTGGAAATCATTCTGTTTAGGTTTTTCACAAGGCGGATCCATAGCACTGGCAACCCAACGGTATATTGAGGAGAACGCTCTTGATGATGAGTTGCATTTTGCAGGCAGTTTCTGCGGAGACGGGCCATATGACCTTATCTCTACACTACGCTATTTCATACTGGATGACGGCAATTCATACGGGGTTAAGACCGGTCACACCCGGGGCACCCTATCCATGCCGGTAGTCCTTCCCCTTATTGTAAAGGGTATGCTTGACTCACATCCCGATATGAAAAAACACGATGTCACCGATTATTTCAGTAAGCAGTTCCTTGACACAGGCATAATGGAGTGGCTGGCCGGAAAGAAGATGACCACCAATAATATTGCCAAGTCATGGTATGATATGTATGACAATGGATTGACGGCCAAGGACGGCACCCGTTATTCACCCGAACAGATGAAGTCCCTGTTTCCCAGCCACAGTTCCTCCAAATCAATTGTCATGACTCTGTACGGCGTAACATCGGATCTTTCTAAGATGCTTGTGCCCGATTTGTACGAGTATCTGTGCGATACGTCAAACTATGAAAAAGAACACCGCTTTACAGGAGACAAATTTGAGGATCTGATGGCCGCCCTTGAATCAAACTCCAACATAAAAGGTTGGGAGCCCGTTCACAAGATAATATTGTTGCACTCCAGATATGATACAGTCGTTCCATACGATAATCTGCTGTCGTTTACAGGCGCTCACCCCGATGCTGCTATAAGGGTTCGGGATTACGGGACCAAGGATCATGCGGATACCGGAACAAATTTCTGTCTGGCACTACTTAACACAACATTCTCCTCAGACTTGGCATGGCTTTTTGCCGAAAAATAGATAATTTTGCAACCCGTTAATCATATAGGTATATTATGGCAGAAAAGACCGAGGTTGAAAACAGTGAAAAGAAAAGCCTGAACTTTATTGAGGAGATGGTAGAGAAAGATCTTGCCGAGGGCAAGAACGGAGGACGCGTACAGGCCCGTTTCCCGCCGGAACCCAACGGATATCTCCATATAGGACATGCCAAGGCCATTTGCCTTGACTTTGGTATGGCACAGAAGCACGGAGGCATATGCAACCTGCGTTTTGATGACACCAACCCCACCAAGGAGGATACCGAGTACGTAGATGCCATCAAGGAGGATATCGAGTGGCTGGGATTCCACTGGGCCAACGAGTTCTATGCATCGGACTATTTCCAGCAGCTGTGGGATTTTGCCGTAGAACTTATCAAAGAGGGCAAGGCTTACATAGACGAGCAGGATCAGGAGACTATCCTGTCTCAGAAAGGCACCCCCACCCAACCCGGCATAAACAGCCCCTACCGCGACCGCCCCATCCAGGAGAATCTGGACCTGTTCTACAAAATGAACAGCGGCGAGCTTGAAGAGGGCTCCATGGTGCTGCGTGCCAAGATTGACATGGCTCACAACAACATGCTGTTCCGCGACCCCATCATATACCGTATTGTAAAGACTCCGCATCACCGCACCGGAACCAAGTGGAAGGCATACCCCATGTATGACTTCGCTCACGGTCAGAGTGACTTCTTTGAGGGTGTGACCCACTCTCTCTGCACACTGGAGTTCGTACCTCACCGTCCGCTCTATGACCTGTTCATTGACTGGCTCAAGAAGGGAGAGGACCTTGATGACAACCGTCCTCGTCAGACCGAGTTCAACAAACTGAACCTTAACTACACACTCCTGAGCAAGCGTAACCTGCTGGCACTGGTACAGAACGGCATGGTATCCGGCTGGGATGACCCCCGCATGCCGACCATCTGCGGTTACCGCCGTCGCGGCTACACACCCGAGTCCATCCGTATGTTCGTGGACCGCATCGGTTATACCAAGTTCGATGCATTGAACGACATGGCACTCATGGAGTCTGCCATACGTGAGGACCTGAACCGCCGCGCCACACGTGTATCGGCCGTAATCAATCCCGTCAAGCTGATTGTGACCAACTACCCCGAGGGCAAGACCGAGGAGCTTGAGGCCATCAACAACCCCGAGGATCCCGAGGCAGGAAGTCACAAGATAACATTCAGCCGCGAACTCTGGATTGAGCGCGAGGACTTTATGGAGGATGCTCCCGCCAAGTATTTCCGCCTGTCGCAGGGTCGTGAGGTACGTCTCAAGAGCGCCTATATAGTACTCTGCACCGGCTGCAAGAAGGCTGCCGACGGCACCATTGAGGAGGTTTACTGCGAGTATATACCCAATACCAAGACCGGTGAGTCCGACTGCAACCGCAAGTGCAAGGGAACAATCCATTGGGTCAGCGCAGCCCACGCCGTCAAGGCTGAGGTCCGTCTGTATGACCGTCTGTGGAAAGTAGAGAATCCCCGTGATGAACTTGCCCGCCTGCGTGAGGAGGGAATGGATGTAATAGACGCACTCAAGGAGATGAAAAATCCCGATTCGCTTGAGGTCCGTGAGAACTGCTATGTAGAGAAGTTCCTGGCCGACACCAAGCCCATGGATCACTTCCAGTTCCAGCGTATAGGATATTTCTGCACCGACAAGGATTCCACACCCGAGCACCTCATATTCAACCGTACAGTATCACTCAAGGACACCTGGAGCAAGGTCAAGGATAAAGCCTGATGAAAGACGACTCGGCATCATACTATGACAGCCTTGAGTTTACTGAACTCCTGGCATCGTATGAGAACATGCTGGAGGACGGCAGTTCCGTCTATTTTGACAGCATGGACATAGCCAATATAGCCGAGTATTACTCCATAAACGGTGAACTTGACAAATCTGATACAGCCATTGAATACGGGCTGAGACTCCATCCTTCCGATTCGGACATCCTTATCTCCAAGGCCAACAACATGCTCCGTCGTGGTCTAAAGGATGAAGCCAGAGTCCTTACAGAATCCATAACTGACCCGGACAATCAGGAGTTGCTCTACCTTAAAGGTGAGATAGAATTGGCATTTGACCGTCCTCAGGAAGCCGATGCCTATTTTACGCATGCGGTCCAATTGAGCGACAACGACCCCGGAATGCTCAATGACATCATCGTCAAGTATATGGATAACCGTAACTTTGACCTGTGTCAGAAATGGCTGGACATGGCGCTGGTGCTTTCGCCGGATTCCCGCAACTTCATTGAACTGCAGGCCGACCTCTACTTTGATACCGGCCAGTCCGACAGCGCCATTGAATGGTACAACCATCTTCTTGACGAATTTGCATATGACACCTACTACTGGGATCAGTTGGCAAGGCTTTATTATGAGAAGAATGAATTCGCCAAGTCTCGCGAATGCTTTGAGTTCATAGAGGCTATTGATCCCACCGACAGATCGGCCCGTATGATGAAGGCCAGTTGCATATTCAATATGGATGACTGGCAAGGCGCATTTGACATCTACAACTCGCTTCTTCAGGATGATCCCACATCATATACCCTCCTCTACTACTGCGCACGCTGTCTCTATGAGATGGAGAGATTGGAGGATGCCTATGACAAGTTCCTGGACACTCTGGCCATGCTCATGCTTGACAAGGATGTTCCGGTAGAGATGTATGTGGAACTATACTACTATCTGGCGGACGCTGCCCAAAAGACCGGACGCAAAGATATGGCCGAAAGATTCCTACGGGACGGGCTTTCACTTGACCCTGATGACGAGGATCTGAAGAAACTTTCCAAAACGATACTTCCCGACCAGTTATGAAAAAATATCTGATAGTATTCCTCATATCCATGGTTCCGCTCATTGAGTTGCGTGGTGCCATACCTTATGCAGTAGGATTCGATCTGCCCATCGTCCCGTCAATAATAGTGGCCCTGTTGGGTAATATGCTGCCTGTACCGTTCATATTCCTGTTTGCCCGCAGATTTCTCGTATGGGGCAAGGACAAAAAAATGATAGGCGGATTCTGCAAATGGTGTCTGGAGAAAGGTGAGAAAGGCGGACGCAAACTGGAGGAAAAAGCCGGGATGGGACTCTACATGGCTCTCTTGCTGTTTGTCGGTATTCCTCTGCCCGGAACCGGAGCATGGACCGGCACACTGGCAGCCAGCCTGCTTGACCTGGATTTCAAGAAGAGCATACTTTACATCCTGCTGGGTTTGCTCCTGGCAGCCGCAATCATGCTTGCAGCAAGCCTTGGAGTATTCGGAGCCATCTCCTTTATCAAATAGACTATTCCTTGAAATAGAGGGAGAACGTCTCTGCCGAAATCTTTGATTTAAGGCGGGATTTGATACTGCGCATATTGGAACGCGAAGTACACATTATATCTGCAATCAGATCCTGGTCAAATCCCAGCAGCGTACAGAATATGAGATTTATATCCTGCTGACCGAGCCTGCCGGCCTCTGAACGCAGATCGGCTATGGAATTGGCAAAATACAGGTTTATGTCATGTACCACGACATCCCTCTCCTCCTGGCGGAATGACCGTCTCTGAAGAGCCACATCATTCACCAGATTGAAAGCGATACCGGTCCGGAAGGCATCGGATGCTTCCTGAATACGGTTACCGTCAGACTGGGATTTCTCCTCTATCTGTTTCTGTATCAGGTCATCATACTTTTTAAGGTAATAAGCCTCTCTCTTGCGGTCACGCTGTATAATGATTATTATGACAGCCGCAGCAAGAATGATGATGAGCGAAATACTAATCCAAATTACTCTGGACACCCTGGTGCGATACCTCTGGTCCTGAATCTCATCATTATGCTGGAGTTGAATCTGGGTAATCTCAGAAAGGTTTGACTTATTATTCAGTTCCTCCTGATATTTCTTATTAAGGATCTCGGCGTTCCATGCAGCCTGATACTGTCTCATCTGGATAGCCACCCACTCCAATCCCGTAATGGCAAGGATCTTGGTTCCCAGATCATCCGAAAGACGATGGGCTTTGGCCAGATAAGCAAAAGCAGAATCATTCTCATGAAGATAGTATAAGGCAATACCCTTTATGGCATAACCCGGAACCCTGTCACTCTCCGACTTGCAGCCTGCAATATACTTATCAGCCAGTTTCTGTACTTCATCGGCCGCATCCTTATAATGAATATCATTCTCTATATACGCCAGATGCAGATAGCAGGAATTGCGGCTTTCATCGTCAAGGTACCGGTCATCAAGAAGCCTTTCAAAAACAGATTTGCCAAGAACGTATTCCTTCTTACCAAAATATGCTGTTCCTATATTGTAATCAGTCAGTGAGACCATACCCAAGTCACCTTTCTTCTGGTACAGCCTCCTGCATTTACTGAATGTTTCCAGTGCGTCATCAAACAACTCACGGTTATTGTAATGCCTGCCCAGAAGGAACAGCGTGGAGATATATTCCGTGGAGAGGGTGTCAGTAAACAGTTCACGGGCTTTCAGGAGTGCATATATCGCCTCAGGGTCCTTACTCATAGCGGAATATGACTGTCCCAACTCATACCAGCCCATGGCCAGGCGGTACTTTCTGCTGTAACCCTTACCGTAAACCGAGTTAACACTGTCAAGATTCATTCCGGCTTCAACCGATTTTTCCCGCAGAGAATTCTCCAGGGATCTGACATTATTCAAGCCGCTCCTGCCGCAACCGGTAAGAACAGTCAACAACGTCAATAATATAAGACAAAACCTCTTCATATGTTGTCAAAAGTAGCCAATTATCGGGAATAATCGTTATTTTTACGGCACATAAAACATACGGACTATGACTTTTCTTCAATCAACACCCATTGACCCTAATGCGGTCATCAATGTAAACGATTCAATCAAAGCGGTTACCAGCAATCTGATATCGCAGGTAAAGGAGGATCCCAACACATTATTGCAGGATCTGCTTCAGAGTGCCATTGATTTCGGCCTTAAACTGCTGGCTGCAGTTGCCATCTATATAGTCGGAGCCTGGCTTATCAAGAGAGTAAAGATATGGATGGGCAAGATATTCGCCAAGCGCAAGACTGAGGCTACCCTGTCCACATTCATAAACTCCCTGGTATCCATAACACTCACCGTATTGCTTATCATAATAACCATCGGTGCACTTGGAGTAAACACCACCTCGCTCGCCGCCCTTCTGGCTGCCGGAGGTATGGCAATAGGTATGGCACTCAGCGGTACCGTATCAAATTTTGCCGGCGGTCTTATGATTCTGGTATTCAAACCGTTCAAAGCCGGTGATTTTATTAACGCTCAGGGATACAGCGGAACCGTCAAGGAGGTATCGATAGTAAACACAAAGTTGGTCACTCCCGATAACCGTGAAATCATCATCCCCAACGGAGCCCTCTCAAACGGCAACATAGACAACTATTCAGCCAAGCCCATACGTCGTCTTGACTTGGAGTTGAACATGGCATACGGGACTGATGCAGACAAATGCATATCCGCAATCCTGGAGATACTCAAGGCCGATGCCCGCGTGCTGGATACCAAGACCAAAGGAGCATCAGACCCCATGTCGGTAATAAGTGCCCTGAATGACAGCACAGTCACATTCCTGGCCCGCGTATGGGTAAAGGCAGAAAACTACTGGCCGCTCAAATTTGACCTTAACAAGACTCTGTTGACCGAACTTCCCAAGCAGGGATTCCAGTTCGAGTATCCCCATATGAACGTCACACTGAGCAAGTAAAATGGTCATCTTCATCACGGGCATTACCTCCGGATTCGGCCGTGCAATGGCAAGTCAACTCAGCGCTGACGGCCACAAAGTATATGGAACCTACCGCCATGATTCCCAGCCCCTGACCGGAGTAACATACCTCAGGGCCGATGTCCGTGACGATCAGTCACTCAAGAGTGCCGTTGACCGTGTCATTGAGCTTGAAGGCCACATAGACACGCTCATAAGCAATGCCGGAATGGGCATAGGCGGCCCGTTGGAATTCACCTCCATTGAGGAAGCACAGCAACAGATGGATGTCAACTTTATGGGTATGGTCAGACTAATGAATCTGATAGTACCCATAATGCGAGGTCAGCGACACGGACACATAATCTGCATAAGTTCCATAGGCGGACTCATGGGACTACCCTATCAGGGCATGTACTCTGCCAGCAAATTTGCCATAGAGGGCTACTGTGAAGCCTTGCGTCTGGAACTCCGCCAGTTCAACATAAACGTGACTGTCATCAACCCCGGTGATTTCTCCACCGGCTTCACCGCACAACGCAGCAAAGTTTGCAATCCCGATGCCCTGACAGCCTACCCCGGTTATGCAAAATCAATGCAGAGCATAGAGCACGATGAGAACACCGGCCTCAAGCCCGACCGTCTTGCCCGCCGCATCAGCCGCATAATCCGCAAGCGACATCCGCGCGACCGCTACATAATAGCCACACTCGTACAGAAAGCCTCGGTAGTACTCAAAGCACTCCTACCGGCCAAATGGTACGACCGTATCCTCGCCTCCTACTACAAACTATAATAAAAAAGGTCCGGAATTTGCTTCCGGACCTTTTTTGATTGCTTAAACTGTAGATTAAGCGTACATGGCAACGATAGCCTCGTACAGTTCCTGCTTGCCGCTGGTCTGCTTGGGCTCGTCAACCTTCTTACCATACTCGTAAGCCTCCTCGAAGGTCATCTTGCCCTCCTCGAACTTCTTACCCAGACCGCTGTCGAATGAAGCATAACGCTCCTTTTTCATCTTGCAGTAAGGTGACTCCTCGAGCAGCTTGGCAGCTGACTCAAGAGCGCGAGCCATAGCATCCATACCGCTGATGTGAGCGATAGCGATGTCCTCCAGGTCGGTTGAGTTACGACGAGTCTTAGCGTCGAAGTTTGTACCACCTGTGCCCAGACCACCGTTACGGATGATCTCCATCCAAGCCTGAGTGAGCTCGTAGTTGTCGATGGGGAACTGGTCGGTATCCCAACCGTTCTGATAGTCACCGCGGTTAGCGTCGATTGAACCGAGCATACCGGCGTCAACAGCGCAAGCCAACTCGTGCTCGAATGTGTGACCAGCCAGAGTAGCGTGGTTAACCTCGATGTTTACCTTGAAGTCCTTATCCAGCTTGTGAGCCTTGAGGAAACCGATAACAGTCTCGGTGTCAACATCATACTGGTGCTTTGAAGGCTCGCATGGTTTGGGCTCGATCAGGAATGTACCCTTGAAACCCTTGCTGCGTGCATAGTCACGAGCCATGGTCAGCATGGTAGCCATGTGCTCTTTCTCACGCTTCTGGTCTGTGTTGAGAAGGCTCATGTAACCCTCACGACCGCCCCAGAATACATAGTTCTCAGCGCCCAGCTCGATACCTGCGTCGATAGCGTTCTTGATCTGAACGATAGCGCGTGCTACAACGTCGAAATCAGGATTGGTGGAAGCACCGTTCATATAACGCTTGTTACCGAATACGTTAGCGGTTGACCAAAGCAGCTTGGCACCGGTCTCTTTCTGCTTCTCCTTGATGTAGGCTACGATAGCCTTCATGTTTGCCTCATACTCTGCAACGTTCTTGCCCTCTGAAATGAGGTCAACATCGTGGAAGCAGAAATAAGGAATACCCAGCTTCTGCATGAGCTCGAAACCGGCATCTACCTTGTTCTTTGCAGTCTGAAGGGGATCAGCGTCCATCCAGGGGAAAGACTTTGTACCGCCACCGAACTGATCTGCACCCTCTGCGCACAGTGTGTGCCACCATGCCATTGCAAAGCGCAGCCAATCCTTCATGGTCTTACCCATGATAACCTTGTTCTCATCATAGTAATGGAAAGCCATAGGATTCTTGCTGTCCTTACCCTCGAATTTGATCTTCTTCAAACCGGGAAAATACTCTTTTGCCATAATTGATTTTTTATTAATAAAATGTGAATAAATACTCTAGTTTACGCCTTTCCTTGCGCGAAAGGCAAAGTTACATTTATAATTCAAATTAGCAACCTTTTTGGATTGTTATTTTTGATGTTCAGAACTCGTTGATGTACATGTTCAGGATACGTTTCCAACGTGCATATGCCTCCTCGTACTGCGGAATAAGTTTCTTGTCAGGCTCAATGACGTTGATCTTCTCCAATGATGCGAATGCCTCGTTGTGATCCTTGTATACACCGGCACCCACACCGGCACCCTTTGCAGCACCTACAGAACCGTCAGTGTCATACAATTCGATTGTAGCGCCTGTGATACCAGCCAGAGTCTCGCGGAATACGGGGTTGAGGAACATATTGGCGTTTCCTGCATGAATCTTTGAGATCTCCATACCCATCTCCACCATTACGTCCATACCGTACTTGAATGAGAATACGATACCCTCCTGCACGGCACGTGCCAGATGGTTACGGTTATGTATGTTGAAGTTGAATCCGTGTATGCTGCAGCCTACGTTGCGGTTGCCAAGGACACGCTCAGCACCGTTACCGAACGGAAGAACGCTGACGCCGTCCGAACCTACAGGAATGCTCTGGGCAATCTTGTTCATATCACCGTATGAAAGGCCCTCAAGCATTATATTACGGCGTGTCCATGCATTCAGGATACCTGTTCCGTTGATGCAGAGCAGCACGCCCAGACGGGTCTGCTTGTTGGTATGGTTAACGTGAGCGAATGTGTTTACTCTTGACTGCGGATCAAAGTTAACAGCACCGTTAACACCGTAAACAACACCCGATGTACCTGCTGTAGCGGCAATCTCACCCGGCTCGAACACGTTCAGTGAGAGAGCGTTGTTGGGCTGGTCACCTGCACGGTATGTCACAGGAGTTCCAGCCTCGATACCCAGTTCCTTGGCAGCGGCGATTGAGATTCGGCCCTGCTCTGAGAATGTGGAACGGATCTCGGGGATGAGAGACTTGCTGAATCCGTAGTAATCAAGCAGGAAATCGGCAACCTCGTTCTCCTTGAAGTTCCACATCATGCCTTCTGAAAGGCCTGAAACCGTGGTGCAGGTGGTACCTGTAAGACGCATGGCAATGTAATCACCCGGAAGCATGATCTTGTCAATCTTCTCATACAGTTTGGGCTCGTTCTCCTTTACCCATGCCAGTTTGGCTGCGGTAAAGTTACCGGGAGAGTTGAGCAGATTTGTAAGGCACTGACCCTTACCTATCTCACGGAAAGCCTTGTCGCCGTAAGGAACGGCACGTGAGTCACACCAGATGATTGCGGGACGCAGAGCCTTGCCGTTCTTGTCAACGCATACAAGACCGTGCATCTGGTATGAAATACCGATAGCCTCAATCTCATTACCCTTGGCACCTGACATCTGCATTACCTTGGCGGTCACGTTCTTGAGATATGTCCACCAGTCATCGGGTTCCTGCTCGGCCCAACCCGGATTAAGGGCCTTGATGGGGGCCTCGCTGTCGGGATAGAAAGCCGATGCTACACTCTTTCCTGTCTCAATCGACACAAGGCTGGCCTTCACTGAGGAACTGCCTATGTCATAGCCTAACAGATACTTCTTCATAAGTCTATTATTGTTTTGTATGTAGTTATTATCTCATAATCATATGGTAATTCACAAGACCTTCACCGGTATAATCCACCTCTGCCTCAACTACTCTGTCGGGCATGTGATAGCGCACATTGAATTTACGTTTTTCCGTCTGGCCCTTGTATTCTCCTACACGCTGTCCGAAAATGAAGGAAACTCCGTGTTCATCCTCCCTGAACATTATGGGAATTACAGAGTAGACACCCTGCTCATATGCATTTGTGGTACCGTCATCCTCATAAAGCAGGAAACGTCCGTCTCTTCCGGCATACATATCCACCGTTAGAACATCTGAATTACCCTCATCCACGTAATGCACGTCATTACCGGATATCAGGATGGCACCCGAGGGGACAAACAGCGGAATACGCTCGTACGGAGCGTCGGCACAGATGGTCTGACCTCCCCAGTAAACCGAGTCGTTATAGTAGTCATACCATATCCTGCCCTCGGGCAGATAGACATCTCTGGTTGTTGCTCCGTATTCATAAACCGGGCATACCATAAGTGACGGACCGAACATATACTGGTCCGAAATGTCACGCGCCACGGAATCCTCGGTAAAGTCCATTACCAGACCTCGCATGATGGTGCTGCTGTTCAGCCATGCTCTTCCTGCGAGCGAATAGATATACGGCATCAGGCGGTAGCGCATCCTGTTATAATATACGATTGACTTGTAAGCGGGATGATCACTCGGTGCAATATTCCAGACCTCACGCAACGGGAACTGACCGTGTGCCCTGTACAGCGGGCAGAAAGTACCGAACTGATACCAGCGGGTCTGGAGTTCACGCCACTCTTTAAGGTCTGCGTTTTCAATTCGGGAACGGTCATAGAATCGCTGGGCATTCGCATAGCGGTTTTCCACGCAGAATCCGCCGATATCCATGGTCCAATACGGATTGCCGCAAAGGGAGTAATTCATGCCTGCAGTTATCTGAGAGCGCATATCCTCCCAACGTGTGCCTATGTCTCCGCTCCATGAGGCGGTAGAATAGCGCTGAAGTCCCGCAAAACCGGACCTGGTAAGTTGGAATACTCGCTTGGTTGAATCCTCTTTCATCAGACCTTCATAGATAGCCTGGGCATTCATAAGCGAATATGCCATAAGATACTCTGTAGATGAGCCCAGAGCCGTAGGTCCGCAAAGAGCCTTCCAGTAATCCATAGGCACACAGTCGCGGATATTGGGCTCACTGGCATCCATCCACCATGCGTCAATTCCGTATCCGTACAGATGGTCCTTTAGCTGATTCCAGAACAGTTCACGGGCACCGGCCGAATACGCATCATAGAACGAACCGATATATCCCGGGCCCACCCAGTCGCGTATGCTGTCCTCAACGGCACGGGTATACATCCAGCCTTGAGAGTCAAATTCCCTGTAATGATCAGTCGATGCATAGAACTTGGGCCATACAGATATCATAAGGTGAGCGTTCATTCCGTGAACGCGGTCCATCATAGCCTGAGGATCCGGATAACGGGTCTCGTCAAACTCATGTGAGCCCCACTCTCCCTCTTTCCAGTAGTTCCAGTCCTGAACGATATTATCCAGGCCGATGCCTCTGCGGCGGAATTCACGGACAGTCTGCACCACCTCGTTCTGATTCTGGTAATGCTCACGGCTCTGCCAGAATCCCATAGCCCACTTGGGCAGCATATTGGGCTTTCCCACCAGAGAATGCAGTTCATTTATTACGCCGTCCATATTGTCACCTGATATGAAGTAGTAATCGGACTCCTGAACCATCTCGTTCCACATGGTCAGCCTATCCTTCTCCGCCTTGTCAACGGGAGCATATGCACGCAGGCCGCAATATGAAGTGCCGCCGTCGGGGCGCCATTCTATGCGCAGGTCATAAAGCCGTCCCTTCTCCATATCAAAACTGAACTTGTATGCATTGGGATTCCATGCTGTGCGCCAGCGTTCTTTCACCACCTCTTCATTGCCCAGGAACACCCTGATATATCCGGCATAATAAAGGATAAAATCATATGTGCCGGATTCCGGAGCCTCAAGAGAGCCCTCATATAGCACCCTCTGGCCAAGACGCGGCAGATTCTTTACGGTCTCTGAATCAACAAAGTAGATAGAATCCTCCTGCCTTACCTGAGTACGCCCCATCATTCCGTAGTAGGTTCCCGTAAGATTGCCTTCCCTGCCATCCTTGTCATACAACTTAAACAGGCGGTTAAGCTGACTGTACGGTTCCGTATTTCCGAATCTGCCCTGTGAATAAGAATCCCACAGGATTCCGTATCCGTTTGAAGAGATTACGAACGGAATGCTGATTTTGGTATTATACTGGTAGAGTTCCTCATTCTGCCCTTTGTAGTTCCACTGATCGGACTGATGTTGCCCGAGTCCGTAAAGGCCCTCATCGGCAGACGTATCAAAACTGTTTATGGTCGAATAGCCATGGGTTCCGTCAACAGTTATAGGGGTAAAGGCCGCCGGCCGTGACTCGTTGGATATCCGGTTCCCTCCCGCATCGGTAAAACGAACCTTGCCGTCCGCCTTGCTGACAATGGCACTCATACCGCCGGTCTGAAGTTCAACCTCATCCTTGCTGTTGCGTACGGCAAAGCCGGTCTGATGTGCGGCATCAGGAAGTATGATAAGGCTGCTGCGGTCACGAAAGGTCTTGTCGGGAGTAGCGCTGACACGGATAATCCTGTCTGACATAACAATAAGCCGAACCTTCTGAGGACCTCCCTCAACAGGTTCCCGGACATTTACGATGACTCCGTCGTCAAGCGTTTTATACTCTTTCTTAATACAAGAAGAAAGGGCAAAAAACAAAATAACCGGTACTATATGTAACAGACGTAATTTCATACACATGCCAATAAGCCTACAAACTTAATGATTTTTCGGAATTGGAACGTACCAAACCTTATTTTATTTAGGCTTAATGAAAAAAAATAATGGAGAAGAACCAGTCCTCTCCATTATCAATGTATGTGTGTTTATGGTGTGTCTTACTTCTGCAAGAGCTTGCCGTCTGAACCGAGTACCTCTACAATCTTGTGGATGTACATCTTCTTCATGTTCTCGCGGGCGGGCTTGAGATACTGACGGGGATCAAAGTCTCCGGGGTGCTCAGCAAGGTGCTGACGGATGGCAGCGGTCATAGCCAGACGTGAGTCTGAGTCGATGTTGATCTTGCATACAGCGCTCTTGGCAGCCTTGCGGAGCTGCTCCTCGGGAATACCTATGGCAGCCTCAAGCTTACCGCCGTACTTGTTGATGGTGTTAACCTCATCCATGGGAACTGATGAAGATCCGTGCAGTACGATGGGGAATCCGGGAAGTTTCTTCTCAATCTCGGCCAGAACGTCGAATGCCAATGGAGGCGGAACCAGAACGCCGTTTACAAGTGTGCACTGCTCGGGAGTAAACTTGTGTGCGCCATGAGATGTACCTATTGAGATAGCCAGTGAATCGCAACCTGTGCGGGTAGCGAAATCGATAACCTCCTCAGGCTTGGTATAGTGAGACTCTGCTGATGAAACCTCATCCTCAACACCTGCCAGAACGCCCAGCTCAGCCTCAACTGTTACATCATACTTGTGAGCATAGTCAACAACCTTCTTGGCAAGAGCGATATTCTCCTCATAAGGAAGTGAAGAGCCGTCGATCATAACTGATGAGAAGCCCATGTCGATGCAATCCTTGCAGAGCTCGAAGCTGTCACCGTGATCAAGGTGAAGTACAATCTCGGGATGAGCGCAACCCAGCTCCTTTGCATAGGCTACAGCACCCTCTGCCATGTAACGCAGGATAGTAGCGTTGGCATAGTTACGGGCACCCTTAGATACCTGCATGATAACCGGAGACTTGGTCTCGACTGCAGCCATTACGATGGCCTGCATCTGCTCCATAGTGTTGAAATTGAATGCCGGGATAGCATAACCGCCCTTGACGGCTGCGGCAAACATTGCGCGGGTGTTTACAAGACCCAGATCTTTGTAGTTTACCATAGATTTGATGTTTTATTTAGTGAATATTTTGCTCTGTTATTGTTTTACGCCGCGAAATTACGATTTTATTCTTCTATTTAATATTATAACAAGAGATAGTTATCCACACTTTCACAAAGTTTAATAAACAAAATTCACCACCAAAAAGATTTGGCGTAATGGAATTTGTTGTATCTTTGCGCGCTGAAACCCCCATAATCATGTTTCGCCTATATTCCGGCGGACGCTAAATGGAGTAATAAAAAAACAAAATAAGTTATGAAAAAAGGTATTCATCCCGAGAACTATCGTCCTGTAGTATTCAAGGACATGTCTAACGGTGATTGCTTCCTGTCACGCTCAACCTGCGCTACCAAGGAGACAATCGAATTTGAAGGTCAGACCTATCCCGTTATCAAGATTGAAATCTCAAACACTTCTCACCCGTTCTTTACCGGTAAGTCAAAGCTGGTCGATACCGCCGGTCGCGTCGACAAGTTCATGAGCCGTTACGCAAAGAGCCGCGGTGGCAAGTAATTGTCAAGACACCGATAAAAAGAAAGCCGATGCATATGCACCGGCTTTCTTTTTATTTGCGTTTGAACCGCTTCCCGTTCCAGACGTAGATTATGGGATCGGCCTTAATCCATGTCTTATACCTGTCAGCATCCTCACCGACATAATCCAATGATGTGTATCGGAACTCCAAGGCATTGTCAACGGCCGTTACAGCCTGAAGCCTGAGCAGGGACTGTTTCCTGAACAAGTCCAATGAGTCGCTTTTAAACGCAGCCTTGGTCAGATAATCATCAAACCGGGGATATTCTATCAGACTCTTGGCATCCACAGGCGTCCAGTCTTCGTTGTAGAACGACAGACGGGAATCATCATAGCGTGCAGTGACAGTCCTGATGACACATATGAGGTTTGAGCCGTTCTTGCGCGGGAACAATACCATCTCCAACCTGCCCGACTGCGACGTCATGACCGTTAGGGAGTTGTCAGAGAATGCGGTCATCACACTCTCGCCGCCCAATTTATTCCTTACCCGGGCCTTCATACCGCTGTCCATATAATCCAGAAAGTCCATACGCTCACTTCTGGTGAGAGTGGGTATTATGGAATCAGGCATACCGATAAACAGAGTACGCAGATCCTCCGCCCTAACCGGGCCGATGACCGATAAGCATAAAAGCAGAATGGGAATTATTCTTCTTGTCATACAACAAACAGATTATCAGGATAAACAATCTTATGCAGGAACAGGCCCTGCGCCGGGGCCGAATCGCCGGCCGAGCAGCGGTCCTTGCTGTCAATTATACCCTGGAAGCCGTCTACGGTCAGTTTGCCGCGTCCCACCTCCATCAGAGTCCCCACTATGGCACGTACCATATTCCTCAGGAAACGGTCGGCGGTTATGGTAAATACCCATCGGCCGTCAGGGAGCATCTCCCACCCGGCCTCGGTTACATGACAGTCATTGGTTTTGGTATCGGTATGCAGTTTGCTGAAACTGGTAAAATCCACCGTTTTCATCAGTATTTCAGCCGCACGGTTCATCATCTCAAAGTCCGGCTCATTAGGCAGGAACCAGGAATAATTGCGGTTGAACGCACTCTTGTTCAGGGTAACATAATACTTGTATGTCCTGGCTGTTGCATCAAAACGGGCATGCGCATCAGCCTTGACCGGAACAATCTTATGAACCGCTATATCCTGCGGCAGTATCCCGTTCAGTTTGCCGCGCATCCAGTCACAGTCCTGCGGCTCGTCCAGGTCAAAGTGAGCCACCATCTGGGCGGCATGGACACCGGCATCCGTACGTCCTGCGCCAGTCACACTTACTGTCTGACGCAGAAACAGTGCCAGAGCCTCCTCGAGTGTCTGCTGTACGGAAGGTGAATGCGGCTGTATCTGCCAACCGCTGTACGCACTTCCGTCAAATTCCAGATATATAAAGTATCTCATTCCCTGCTCTGTCCTGCCAGATTCATAATATGTACCGCCACAAGAGCCGCAGTCTCGGTACGCAGACGCGACGGGCCGAGTGATATCGGCTTGTATCCGGCCTTTAGTGCCATATCTATCTCCTCGGGGCTGAAGTCACCCTCAGGGCCGATAAGCACAAGTGAATTATGCCCGGCAACCACCGCATCCTGCAACAGCACCTTTGAGCCCGGTTCACAGTGAGCGATGAACTTGTCACCGTCAAGACCGCGCTCTATGAAACTGCGAAATGAAGTCATGCCGTTCAACACAGGCAGGGTGGCTTTCTGCGACTGCTTCATGGCCGATACCGCTATCTTCTCAACGCGTTCCATCTTTATCACATCACGCTCGGAGTGATCGGTCTTTAGGAAAGTAATCTCATCCACACCTATCTCAACAGCCTTTTCCACAAACCACTCGTTTCGGTCCATCAGTTTGGTGGGAGCAACGGCAATATGCAGATGCCCGCTCCATAGCGGCTCCTGCTCTTCCTTATTTTCAATATGAACAAAGCAGCGCTTGCCCGATACGACACTTATAACCGCTTCATAAAAACAGCCCTTTCCATCGGTCAGACGTATGCGGTCACCCTCTTTCATGCGGAGTACGCGGATGCAGTGCCCCGCCTCCTCCTCGGGAAGCTGCATTTCTTCTTGAATATCGGGAGCATACAATAGCCACATATGCTGTCAGATTAAGTCCATATCAGATTCATCGGCCTGTCCGCGGCTGTTTATCTCGTCACGCAGACGAGCCGCAAACTCATAATTCTCCGTTGCGACAGCCTGCTCCATCGCCTCCTTGAGCACCTTTGTGCTGGCGGTGGTGATAGGCAACGAATATGCGCCGTCAGACTGAAGGCGTACGCAGTTGCGTTCCAGCAGATTCTCCTCAATATATATAGGTGTATTGTTGCGTACCGCCAAAGCTATGGCATCCGATGTACGGCAGGTGATGAATGAGGTGTTGCCGTCACGCTCAATAAACAGATGGGAGTAGAATATACCGCCGCTTATCCTGTATATATCAACCTCTGTCAGATTACCGTCAAACTGCTTGAGAGTATTAAGATAAAGGTCATAGATACCGGGATGCGGGATGCGGTGGCGGAACAGGCTCACAATGATAGCCTGAGCCTCAAGCGGTCCCACCAGAACCGGAAGGCAACGCAGTCCCTCATCGGCCCCGTCCTTCTCCTTGAGCAACGCTATCAGGGCCAGATCCGACGGTTTACGGTTCAGAATCTCCCCAACCACAAGTTCTATCTTCCTCTTCTCACTCATACCACCACAAAGATAAGGAAAAGGTATTTAACTCGTTTCTGCTTTTGGCGGATAATCCTCCAAAAGCAGAAACCGAGTTGTCATCACGACAACTCGGTTTCAAATTAAATCTAATACCATGAAAAACACATCACAAAGATATGCCTTTAATTTATATACAACTCTTATTCAGAATAAAAATCTCTACATTTAACAATATTTCACATTACTCCACTGACAGGACAAGTCCTTTCAGATATTCTCCTTCGGGGTGGAATATGTTTATGGGGTGATCCGCAGGCTGATGAAGTTGATAAAGAATCTTCACACTACGTCCCGCCTGTGCTGCAGCAGTGAATACCGCCGTACGGAACTGGTCCTTGCTTACAACCTGCGAGCATGAGAATGTAAACAGGATTCCTCCCGGCTGAATCTTCTCCATTGCTTTCTGGTTAAGACGACGATAACCTATCAACGCATGCTTGAGAGCATCCTTATGCTTGGCAAATGCAGGGGGATCCAATATAATGAGGTCATATATGGGATCCATGCGGTCCAGGAACTTGAAAGCATCCTCGGCATAAGCCGCATGACGGGTGTCACCAGGGAAATTATCCTCCACTCCGCCTGCAGTAAGTTCAATGGCACGGGCCGAACTGTCAACCGAGTGTACCAGCTTGGCACCGCCTCTGAGTGCGGCCAATGAGAATCCGCCGGTATAGCAGAACATATTGAGTACGGAACGCCCATTGGAGTATTTTTCCAGCAGGGCGCGGTTCTCACGCTGGTCAATGAACAGACCGGTCTTCTGGCCGCTTATCCAGTCAACAGGCATCTTCATGCCGTATTCCAGAGGAGTGTCATCAGTGGGGCCGCCCATGATGTATCCGTTTCCGCGGTCTATATCGGCCTTGAAAGGAAGTGTGGTCTCTGACTTGTAGTAGATTCCCCTTATGCAGTCACCCATTACACGCTTCAACGCATCGGCTATATCCATGCGGTTGCAGTGCATACCGACCGAATGCGCCT
Source organism: Bacteroidaceae bacterium (assembly GCA_045534955.1). Classification (GTDB taxonomy): domain Bacteria; phylum Bacteroidota; class Bacteroidia; order Bacteroidales; family Bacteroidaceae; genus Colenecus. Next base: position 206,185 of record JAZSKR010000004.1, on the reverse strand, counting down.
GCAGTACGGCTGTATGACCATACACATCTATCACAAGGCCTGGCAGGTTGTCACCCTCTCCGTGTACCAGACGGTATATATTGTGGTCCTCGCGGTCGGTAAGTCCCAATGAACGGCGCATCTCGAATGCCACGCTCAAACGTCTGAACCAGAAATCTGCGTCTATTTTCTCCTGCTTGAATGAAAGTACGCGTACTGCAATACTGCCCACCTGGATATGCCCCACGGCAATCCATTTGCCGTCATGGGTATACACATCCACCACGTCACCTTCATCGGGAGCGCCCTTGATATCGGCTATGGCACCCGAGAACACCCATGGGTGGAAACGCAGGAGCGATTCCTCCTTACCTCTCTTCAGTATTACACTCTTCTGCATCTTTCCTTATTATTCTGTAATCGCCGGTACGTTTGAGTTCCGAAATATAGTGATAAATCCTGAGACATGCCCAAGCGTCGATGGCCGCATACTGGCGCTGGCTCTCGGTCAGGCTGTCTATCTCCCAGTTGCTCAACTGCTGGTTCTTGGAAATCTTCTCCTTGAACAGCAGGCAATAGAGTTTCTGCAGACCCTTCTCCTCAATGCCCATTTCACCGCAGAATTCCTGGAGTTCCACAAAACCGGCGGGAGTGAACTTGCGGCGGCTGGCCATCTGATGGTAATCATCCTTTATGGATATGCCCACCTTTATAATAGCGGGGTTTGACAGGAAATCTGCCACACAGTCCGGAATGCCTATCTTGTTCAGACGGAACAGGTAGCCGTAATTATCGGTCGAGAGTTGGAGAAGGGCTATCTTATGCGCCACTCCTCTGACAAATGAAGGCCTGGTCTCGGTATCAAAACCTACAATTTTCTCCTTTAAAAGCGTCTCTATGGCTTTCTGAGCCTTCTCCTCCGTGTCTATCTCCTCGATTATGCCGTCAAACACCACCTTAGGTTTGTCGGCCAAGAATGACTTTTCTATCTTGTTTGGCAGTTCAATCATAAAAAGAATTATCAATATCCCTGTCAGAACTGTATCTGACACTGTGTACGGCACGCAGAGTATTTGTCAGTGTCTGTCCCCAATATGTGCGGAAACCTTCAGCGCATACTGCAACAGCCTCTGTCATAACCTCATCCAAACCGCTGCGGTATGACTGAACAAAGTTGCGCAGAGCCTGATAGATATCGGCCAGATCCTCGGATATACACTTGCGCACCGGGGTGTCGCTGTATTTCATATCCTCCACGAATACCTCCAGATAATCATCGTTTTCACCGAGCTTTTGAGCCAGCATCGTACGCAACTCCTCATAATCCGCCTCGGTCACGGATTCTTCAAGGTACAGGCCCTCAGGTTCCGTCTGTGGAATCATTGATGCTTTGAGGTAAACCAACGGCAGCAGTTTGCAGAGTACATCCAGAACCCTCTCGGGCTCCTTGTCAAAGACCTGCTCCAGATAGGCGCAGTACTCGGCTGCCACCGTCACAAACTCCACCGTATTTTTGTCAAATGCAGCTGATGATTTCATAAACTCACGTTTTCGGTTGCGAAATTACTCCTTTTTCCGCTATAACGAGCCCTTTTTTGTCTTTTATTACTAACTTTGTAACCTATATCTGCAATTATAAGTATGGGACTCAGAGGAAAAGATACAAAACCCCGCACAGGGACACAGAAGCCTGAGACAAGGTTCAATCTAAGCAGCATATCAGATACTTTCCGCAATGAAACATTCCAGTTCGTAAGCGGCGCCGTATTGATTATCGTTGCCATTTTCTTTGTTATAGCATATGTCTCATTCCTTTTTACCGGAGGTACTGACCAGAGCGCCATCGCTAACGGCGTCCAGGATATAGAAAACAGCACCGGAATACTGGGAGCCCGCATGTCCGAGTCCATAGTCAACGGCTGGTTCGGTTTTTCATCCATACTGATACCGGTTCTGTTAACGGTCTGCGGCCTCAACATGATGCGCATAACACACGTCAGGCTTTTCCGCTGGTTTGTAAGTTGCGTCTTCCTCATGGTCTGGTGTTCCGTATTCCTTCAGTTGGTTCTGTCCCCCATTATGCAGAGTTCATTCATAACACCGGGAGGCAGTCACGGAATGAATCTCACCAATTCCCTTAAAGGCTATATCGGCGTTCCGGGACTGGTTCTGGCACTTCTGCTCACCATGCTCGTATACTGCGTCTACCTGACACGTCGCACCATACAGGTAATACGTGACGGAGCCGACCGTATGAAGAGCGGTCTTCGCAAACACGAGAAAGAGGCCGATGCCCCTAAAACAGACCCGGATATCGTCATTGACGACTTTGAGGACATCGCCGTTCAGCAGGATGAGGATGAAGACAACCCATATGCTCCCATCCCTGAGACACCTGAACCTGAGCCCGAGCCTCCGGTTAAACCGGCCAAGCCCACCCCCGTCAGCAGCAAAACGGACACATCGGCCGATGAAATAACAATGACCATAACAGCCGCCGAGGAGGACGAAAAAGCCGAGGGCAAGTTACAGGAGCCGTATGATCCCCGTCTGGACCTGTCACACTACAAGTTCCCCACCCTGGATCTGCTCAAGCACTATGACAACAACACTCCCGCCATTGACGAGAGGGAGCAGGAGGCCAACAAGAACCGCATCATCAAGGTGTTGCAGGATTTCGGCATTGAGATTGACACCATCAATGCCACGGTCGGTCCTACAATCACGTTGTATGAGATAACTCCCGCCGCAGGTGTACGTATTTCAAAGATCCGCAACCTTGAAGCCGACATAGCATTGAGCCTTGCCGCTTTGGGTATCCGTATCATAGCACCTATCCCCGGCAAGGGCACCATAGGTATCGAGGTACCTAACGCCAAGCCGGTCATGGTATCCATGGAGTCCATACTCAACAGCAAGAAGTTTGCCGAGTGCAAGATGGAACTGCCGGTCGCATTGGGCCGTACCATCACCAATGAGGTCTTTATGTTTGACCTGGCCAAGATGCCACACCTGCTTGTAGCCGGTGCCACCGGTCAGGGTAAGTCCGTAGGTCTTAACTGCATCATCACCTCCCTGCTCTACAAGAAACATCCGGCAGAACTCAAGTTGGTCATGGTTGACCCCAAGATGGTTGAGTTCAGCATCTACTCGCCCATCATCAAGCACTTCCTGGCCAAGATGCCCGATGTGGATGATTCCGATGCCATCATAACCGATACCACAAAGGTCATTCATACACTCAAGTCACTCTGTATTGAGATGGACAACAGGTATGAACTCCTCAAGAACGCCAATGTACGTTCAGTGATTGAGTACAACAACCTGTTCAAGGAGCGCAAGCTCAATCCTGAGAAGGGACACCGATACCTGCCATATATAGTTGTGGTGATTGATGAGTTCGGTGACCTTATCATGACAGCCGGCAAGGACATAGAAATGCCGATAGCACGTATCGCCCAGAAGGCACGCGCCGTAGGCATGCACATGATAATAGCCACCCAGCGTCCTACCACCAATATCATTACCGGTACCATCAAGGCCAATTTCCCGGCCCGCATGGCGTTCCGCGTAAGTTCCATGATAGACTCCCGAACCATTCTGGACAAACCCGGTGCCAACCAGCTTATCGGCCGTGGAGACCTTCTGTTCCTTTCGGGCAGTGATCCGGTACGTGTACAGTGCGCATTCGTGGATACTCCCGAGGTCAATAATATCTGCGGTTACATCAGTCGTCAGCAGGGTTACACCGAGGCATATCCTCTGCCCGAATATGTTGATGAGAATGAAAGCGGACCCGCAGAAGGCGGAGTAGAGATGGGTAAGTTTGATCCCATGTTCGTAGAGGCCGCACGTCTTATAGTTGCCAGCCAATCCGGATCCACATCGCTCATACAGCGCAAGTTCGCCATCGGCTACAACCGTGCAGGCCGTCTTATGGACCAGTTGGAGGCCACCGGAATAGTCGGCAAGGCCGACGGAAGCAAACCGCGTCCCGTACTTGTCATGGATGAAACGCAACTGGACCGCATTTTTGAAACATATAACCTTCTCTGACAATGCGTAAATACCTGCTGTTCATATTTAGTCTGTGCATCCTGCCGCTTCATGCCCAGAACAATGCAGAGAAATTGCTGCAGAATACCGTATCCAAACTGCAGAAAGACGGCGGTATCAGCATGACTCTTGATGCTGAGACAAGGTTTGACAGCGGCACCGACCGCACAGATATAGAACTCAAGATGTCTGCAGGCTGTTTTTACGCCAAGGAAGATGAAAACACCTTCTGGTATGACGGCAAGACCGTCTGGAACGGCAAGGATTTCGGAGATGGGATTGAAGAGATCTACATATCCAGTCCTACCCCCGAGGAGAGAGCCCGCTATGACATAATCGGTCTGCTTGGCAAGCATCAGGGATTCGCCGTAAGCGGCAACGGAACCGATACTTTCATACTTACTGCCACAAATGCAGAACATAGCGTTGAAGGTATACGCAGCGTAACCGTGCAGGTTGACCCTGCTACATATTCATTAAAGAATCTGAGCATAGTATTTGCCGAGGAACTTGGCAACATATCCGCTAAGGTTCAGATAACCGGCTACAAACCCGGTCAGAAGTTTGACAAATCCGTTTTTACCTGTCCTGTCAAGGATTACAAGGACGCCGATATTATTGATTTGAGATAAAACAAGACAACATATGGAAAGAGTAAAATGCCTTATTATCGGTTCCGGACCTGCCGGATTCACCGCAGCAATCTATGCTTCACGTGCCAACCTTAACCCCGTTCTTTATGAAGGACCCCAGTCCGGCGGACAGTTGATAACCACTACAGTCGTAGAGAATTTCCCCGGTTATCCCGAGGGCGTAAGCGGCTATGACATGATGGAGGATATGCGTGCACAGGCCTCAAGGTTCGGCGCCACCATACGCATGGGTATAGTAACCGCAGTGGACTTTGGTTCGGCCCCCTACACCGTCACCATCGATGACGGCACACAGCTGCAGGCCGATACCGTAATCATATCCACCGGCGCCACAGCCAAGTATCTGGGTCTGGAGGATGAAAAGAAATATGCCGGTCGCGGAGTAAGCGCCTGCGCCACCTGTGACGGATTCTTCTTCCGCAAGAAAGTCGTTGCAGTGGTAGGTGGTGGAGATACCGCCTGCGAGGAGGCTTCATATCTGGCCACACTTGCCAGCAAGGTATATCTTATTGTACGTAAGAACTATCTGCGTGCCAGCGACATAATGCAGAAACGTGTACTTGAGAATCCCAAGATAGAGGTACTCTTCGGCCACAACGCCGAGGGTCTTACCGGTGAGAGCAAGGTGCAGGGCGTTAAACTGGTCAAGGACCTGGGCCTGCCCACCGAGGAACACTACGAGCGTGAGATTGACGGATTCTTCCTGGCCATCGGTCACAAGCCCAATTCAGATGTATTCAAGCCCTGGATTGAGACCGATGAAAACGGCTATATCAAGACGCTGAACGGTACTCCCGTGACCAACGTGCCCGGAGTGTTTGCCGCAGGTGATGTGGCCGATCCTGTTTACCGTCAGGCTATCTGCGCAGCAGCCAGCGGATGCAAGGCTGCCATTGAAGCCGAAAAATACTTGAACAAATAATCCCAATCCATAACTAATAATGAAGATTTCAGAGATACTCTCCAGGAAAAAGACATTATCATTTGAGATTTTCCCTCCAAAGAGAGAGGAAGACACATTTACCCTGATTGACAAAACCATAAAGAAACTGGCAAGTTACAATCCTGATTACATGAGCGTAACATATGGTGCGCTGGGCAATACCCTGTCCAATTCAGCCATGATAGCCAAGACCATCAAGGACAACACAAGTGCACAGCCACTGGCCCACCTCACCTGCGTGGCATCCACACGTGACAAGGTGGACAGCGTCTGCAATGAGCTTATGAACTATGGTGTTGAGAATATCCTCACCCTGCGCGGTGACATACCCAAGGATACCACCACCCCCATATTCTCCGATTTCAAGCATGCCAGCGACCTGGCATCATACATAAAAGAAAAGTACAGCGGCAAGTTCGGAATAGCCGGTGCCTGCTACCCCGAGAAACACCCCGAGGCCGCCAGCCTGACCACAGACATAGAGTTCATGAAACTCAAGCAGGATGCCGGCATGGAGTTCTTTGACAGCCAGTTGTTCTTTGACAACGAGGTATTCTACCACTTCCTTCTCAAGGCCCGCAAGGCAGGCATCACCGTGCCTATCATACCGGGAATAATGCCGGTAACCAGTTATGCTCAGATAGACCGCATGATACAGGTTTCCGGTTGTAAGGTACCTCTCAAACTGCTCAACCAGTTTGACCGTTACAAGGATGACAAAGCCGCCATTGAGGAGATAGGACTTATCTTTACCAGTTATCAGATTCTGGACCTCATGGCCAACGATGTAGACGGCATCCATATCTATTCCATGAACAAGAGTGATTTCATCAGCAAACTCATGGACAACATAGGCTACGTGGCATCGGGATTCTTCAAATAACCCTTGAAAGACAGAATGAAAATAGACAAGATACAGATATTTGACGGAGCACAGGGAACCGTGCTTGCCGATGCGCATCCCAAAGAGGAAGGCAAGGAAGGCAAGTCCAAGCACAACGGTGTGGCTGTACTCAACCTCACCAATCCGGCCCGCGTGCAGCAGATGCACCGCGACTACCTTGAGGCCGGCGCCCAATACATAACCTGTAACTCTTTTGAGCTCAACCCCGTCAAGTGGCAGTCACAGGAATATACATGGCAGGAGATAGCCGATGCAGCCATCGACAACGCCCGCACCGCCGTAGGCGACCGCGCAATGGTAATGTTCGATGTCTCCACATCGGGCCAATTGATGGAGCCCGTAGGCCCCTTCACCTTTGAGCAGGCGTATGACAACTACCGTCAGGTAGCAGAGTACACCTGTGACCGTGTGGACGGCTACCTGCTGGAGACATTCAGTGACCTCTACGAGTTGCGTGCCGCCATACTAGCCATACGAGACGTATGCAGCAAGCCCATATTCGCCACAATGACATTCGATGAGCAGGGCCGCACCCTTACCGGCTCCACTCCCGAGATTGTATCCCTGACCCTCTCTTCACTGGGTGTCGATGCCTTAGGCGTAAACTGCTCCAACAACCCCGCAGGCGTAGTCGATGTGGTTCGCCGCATGAAACCCTACGCCAACTGCCCCATCCTGGCCCAGCCTAACAAAGGTCTGCCCGAGATGCGTGACGGTCAGGTTGTCTACAACTGGACTGACCAGGACTTTGTAAAGATAGGAAAGGAACTCATAGAGGCCGGCGCCTCCATACTTGGAGGATGCTGCGGATCATCGCCGTCCACCATCAAGGCCATATCGGTCTACAAGGGCCAGCCCGCCCCTGAGATATCCAAGCCCGACGGCACATATATCTGCTCATCGACCATAATGCTCCGTCTGGAGAAGGGTCTCATTTGCGGTGAGCGACTCAACCCCACCGGCAAGAAGAAACTCAAGGCAGCACTTGCCGAAGGCAATTTTGAGTACCTCCAGCACGAGGCGCTTGCCCAGAAGGATGCCGGAGCCGATTTCCTGGACCTGAACTGCGGTGTACCAAACTCCGATGAAAAGGCACTTTTATGCCAGGCAGTACGTAAGGTGCAGGAGGTCTGTGACCTGCCGCTGCAGTTGGACTCATCCAACCCCGACGCCATCCAGGCAGCCATCCGTCTGTACAACGGCGTTCCCATGATCAACTCCGTGAACGGAGCCGAGGAATCCATGTCACGCCTGCTGCCCATCATAGCCCGCTATCAGGCCCCGTCGGTTACCCTGCCGCTTGATGAGCGTGGTGTACCCGAGACAACTGAGGCCCGAATAGATATAGCCAAGAGCATTATCAAACGTGCTGAGAGCATGGGTATTGACCGCCGTCTGCTTGTATTTGACGGACTGGTCATGGCCATCTCCTCAAACCAGCAGTACGCCAAGATAACCATAAACACCCTGACAGCCCTCAAGGAACTGGGTGTACTCACCACTGTAGGTCTGTCAAACGTATCGTTCGGACTGCCCGAGCGCGGCACCCTGAACCGCAACTTCCTGGCAATGGCATTCATGGGAGGCCTGGATATGCCCATCATGAACCCGCTTGACCATGACACCGTCGCTACGGTACGTGCATCGATGGCCCTGACTGGCAATGACCCCGGTTGTGCCGGATTCATATACTTCAACACCCAGGCAGCCGAGGAGCAGACTGTAGACAACCTCTTCAACGCTGTATCGTTAGGTCTTAAGGACCGCGTCAAGGATTGTCTGGAGCGTGAGTTGCCCGACATGGGTAAGGACCGGATAATCAACGAGATACTGATTCCCGCCTTAGGTGACGTAGGTGCCAGGTTTGCGCGCAACGAGGTATTCATGCCGCAACTGATACGTTCGGCCGAGGCCGCCAAACTGGCGTTTGCCGTCATATCCGAACAGTTCAGCACCAAGGGTGATGACGAGCCGTCAAAGGGTCACATGATCATTGCCACCGTCAAGGGCGATGTCCATGACATTGGCAAGAACATAGTAAAGGTTGTGGTGCAGAGCCACGGATTCAGCGTTACAGATCTTGGCAAGGATGTACCCAAGGAGACAGTCCTTGAGGCTGCACAGAATGAGAAGCCCAATGCAGTAGGCCTGAGTGCCCTTATGACCACCACGGTTGACTCCATGAAGGAGACCATCGAGTATCTGCGCTCCAACGGAATCACCTGCCCCATCATCGTTGGAGGTGCCGTGATGACGCCCGATATTGCATCGGCCATAGGCGCAACCTACTACTCAAAAGATGCGTTGGAAACGGCACATCTCATGCAGGAAATCTGTGGTGCAAAATGACCAGGGATAAGCTTTGGAACGCCAATTACATAAAGATATGGACCACCAACTTCCTGGTCCATTTCTCTTTTATGCTCATCGTTCCGCTGTTGCCACTATACCTTAGCGAGACATTCGGTGCCACCAAGGATACCATCGGGATGGTGCTTACCGGCTACACCATAATGGCACTGATCATCCGTCCGTTCAGCGGCTATATGGTAGATAGTTTTCCGCGCAAGACGGTGCTGGTGGTTTGCGGTGCTCTGTTTTTCAGCATATTCGTGGGCTATATAGTAGCCGGTTCACTGGCTGCATTCGCCATATTCCGCACCCTTCACGGCGCTCCTTTCGGGGCCACCACAGTTGCGGCCAGCACAGTTGCCATTGATGTTGTTCCGTCCTCCCGCCGCGGCGAAGCCATAGGCTATTACGGTCTGAGCAATAACCTGGCCATGGCACTGGGACCCGCCCTGGCTATCGTGCTTCTGGGCGCTTTTGGCGGCAGTTACAAGGCGCTTTTCTGGGTATCACTGGCCGCATCGTTCATCGGTCTTATTCTGGAACTCTCCATACGCCTGCCCAAACGTGACTTTGTAGCCGAGAAGAAGGTGCTCTCACTGGACCGTTTCTTCCTGCTTCACGGTTGGCGTGAGGCCATAGGCATTGCAAGTTTTGCTTTCAGTTACGGAGTGCTCTCCACATACGTAGCCATTTACGGTAAGGAGGAACTCGGAATCACCGGTGGAACGGGACTTTTCTTTGGTCTCTGCGCCGCCGGACTCATACTATCCCGCCTTACCGGTGCCCATGCCCTGCGTGAGAACAAGGTGTCCCGCAACGCCACGATGGGCGTATCGGTCAGCATATTCGGCTACCTGCTGTTTGCCGCCCTGCACAACCCCATCGGTTATTATGGAGCTGCTCTTATAATAGGTTTGGGAAACGGCCACATGTACCCCGCTTTCCAGACTATGTTCATCAACCTGGCCGAGCACTCGCAGCGCGGCACCGCAAACTCATCCATCCTGACCTCCTGGGATGCCGGCGTAGGTCTGGGCGTACTCATAGGCGGCCTGTTTTCCGAATACTTCGGTTACCACAGTGCCTTCTGGGCCGCCTGGGCAGTCAACCTGTTCGGCCTCATCTTCTACTTCACCTCCATCCGCCGCCACTTTGAGAGCAACAAGCTTCGCTGACAAAAAGTGACGCAAAGGGGTCGTTTAACTTTGCGTCATTCATATGTTTTCACGATCGGGAATGAGACGGCGGACAGCCTTGTACTCGTAGAAGAAACGGCTGGCTATCACACGGATCACAGTGTAGGCGGGAATTGCCACAAGCATACCCACTGCCCCGCCTATCTTACCTGATATGAGCAGCACTATGAAAATCTCAAGCGGACTTGCCTTTATGCTGGTGGAATAGATAAGCGGCTGATAGATGAAATTGTCAACCAGTTGCACAGCCAGCATGATACCAAATACTATGATAGCATAAATCCAGATATTCACATCCAGTCCGGATACAGCGCCGTATTTGAGTATCACACACAGAACCACGCCTATAACCTCGCCTACGAGCGGGCCTACATACGGAATCACGTTCAGCAGGCCTGCAATGAAAGCTATACCAATGGCATAACTGAATCCTATGCGGGCTATCAGCCAGAGTCCCAGCAGATTAAGCACAACCACACCTGCAATCTCCACCAGCAGTCCCACAAAGTATCTGGACAGAAGCCTCCTTATGTCATTGATGGTTTTCTCCACGCGCTCCTCAACCTTATCGGGCACCAGAGCGGCTATAATCCTGCCAAACAGACCTTCATCCTTAATAAAGAAGAACGATATGAACAGCACCGAGAACACACCCACAGCCAACGTAGCCACAGCCGATGCCACCGAGCCCACAATACCGGGGACAGTTGATAAATCCGTAAGTTCAGACAGCTTCTCAAGCAACAGCTGAACCAAGTCAAAATCGGCGCCAACCCATGGAATCACACTGATAATCCATTGGTTTATCTGATCCAGGACATTGCGGTGCAGCATTTCATCGCGCGCGTTCATTATTGAAACATCGTGCACTATCCCTGACACGATAGGAATCACCTGGGTTACCACAAAAACCAGGACTGATGACAGGATGACAAGAGATATGACCGCCAGGACCGGATCGGGCGCAGCCTTACCTCTGATCCGTATCTTACGGAGCAGGTTCATTACCGGATGCCCGATAAGCGAAACCACGAATGCCGTTATGATATATACCAGTACGCTTCGGAAATACCAGCAGAGCGTACATACAATCGCTGAAGCTCCCAGAAAAATCAAAATGCGAGCCAGCCTGTCAATACTGCGTTCTTTTTCCATACGCCGTAAAGGTAACACTTATTATTGTAACATTTTTTGCATCTTTGCAGTCATTAAGGATTTTTTATAGGACAAATATATGGCTATCGGTAAATGGATTGGAGGATTTTTGGGGTTGCTTAACGGAGGACCTCTCGGGGCTCTTGCCGGGTTTGCCCTTGGTTCACTGTTTGACACACTCTCTGCAAGAAACGTCCAACCGACATATATTCCGGATGACGATAGCCACAGGACAACCGAATCTGAAGGTCAGCGCAATGGTTTCCTGTTCTCGCTGATGGTCTTGTCGGCCGATGTCATTCAAGCGGACGGACGCATTATGCACAGTGAAATGGAATGCCTTCGCAACTTCCTGCGGAACCAGTTCGGCAGTCAGGCAGTTACGGAAGGCGAGCAGATAATCCGCCGACTGTTTGAGCGCAGGAAACAGATGGGTGAAACCTGGTGGCGCAGTCAGATTGACGCATGCTGCCGTCAGATAGCCCAGGTCATGACCGTAGGGCAGCGTCTGCAGCTTGTTTCATATTTAGTCCTGCTGGCCAAAGCCGACGGCACCGTCAGCCCGGACGAGATTCAGGCCATTAAGAACGATGCCGCAAACATGGACATAGACCCCGCCAATGTTGATCAGATGACAGGTCTGGGAGGCAAGACGCTTGATGATGCCTATAAGGTGCTGGGCATTTCCCCGGATGCCACCGATGATGAAGTACGCACAGCCTACCGTCAGATGGCGCTCAAGCATCACCCGGACCGTGTGGCAACATTAGGTGAGGACGTCCGAAAGGCCGCCGAAAAGAAGTTCCAGGAGATAAACGATGCTAAGGATCGTATCTACAAGGCACGCGGCATCAAGAAGTGACGCAAAGGGGTCGTTTCACTTTGCGTCAAGAATAACCAGAGTCAACTTCTATCAGGAATAAGACAATCCGAGTCAACCTTTTTTAGGGAAACGCAGAATGCGACGATTTTGCAACGCTTTTTGCTTGGTTTCATATGTGATTAAGTGATATTTTTGCAGCAAACAAAACAATCACGGATATGAAAAAGACTTTTGCTTTATTGTTGTTATCAGTGGTAAGTTTTACTGCTGTGTCTGCTCAGAATAAACCGGCCAAGGGTGAATTGATTTACGGCAGAGTGATGGGAATTGACGGACCTCTCGCAGGAATACATGTCACCGAGAAAAACGGTTATGATCGTATTATGGCCGATGGTATTACCGATGCCAACGGAGAGTTCTCATTCCGTCTGTCCAATCCGGACAACAGGATAGAGGTATCACGAGTCGGTTATGAGACTATGGATCTTGGTATAGACAGGAAGTACTATGAGATCAGTATGAAAAAGCAGAAAGAACTCGAGCCGATACAGATGCCCGATAATATGATTGACCCGGAAAAATTAAATTTTCAGGATGTAGATGATTATTTAATGGTCTGTACGTGTATTGACCCGTCAATGTTCAAACGCTACAATTGGGAATCAATCAATTATGAGATACTCATGTGGTATAACAGATACCAGTTGAACACGTTGCCGGGCAACGGACTGACTATCGGCTTCAATACCTATTACTCAATTGATGAGTTGTTCAATAACTGAGTGACGCTTTTTAAAAAAACAATCAAAATATTTTGCCATGATGGTGTAAAATACTAATTTTGCGCCCGATTAGTGCCGCAGAGGTATGAGAAGTGTCTGCCACAGTGGGCGGGCCACCTCACGGAGAAACGAATAAAAGCAAGATTTAATGTACGTTATTGCTGAAATTCAGGGACAGCAGTTCAAGATTGAAGAGGGAATGAAGCTGTTCGTGCACCACATTCAGGATGTTGAGGCCGGTGCAAGCGTAGAGTTCGAGAAGATCCTTCTCGCCGACAAGGACGGAAAGGTCACCGTAGGTGCTCCTACCGTTAAGGGCGCAAAGGTAGTATGTGAGGTCAAGACCCCGCTCGTTAAGGGTGACAAGGTTCTTGTATTCCACAAGAGAAGAAGAAAAGGTTACCGTAAGCTCAACGGTCACCGCCAGCAGTTCACAGAGCTTCTGGTTAAGGAAGTAGTAGCATAACCCTAAAAACTAGAAAGAAATGGCACATAAAAAAGGTGTAGGTAGTTCTAAGAACGGCCGTGAGTCTGCCAGCAAGCGTCTGGGCGTTAAGATTTGGGGTGGACAGTATGCAAAAGCAGGTAACATCATAGTTCGTCAGCGCGGTACACAGCACAATCCGGGCGAGAACATCGGTATGGGTAAAGACCACACCCTGTTCGCACTTGTTGACGGTGTTGTTCAGTTCAAGAAAGGCCGTAAGGACAGAAGCTATGTTTCAGTAATCCCCGTAGAGGAGAAAGCTGAGGCCTGATAAACCAAACGACATAAAAGAGGCTCACTGAATTTGTGGGCCTTTTTTATTTAAAAGAATTATTCCGATGCTCACACTCAAACAGATCACAGAACAGACCGAGCAGGTTATTGCAGGTCTTAATAAGAAGCATTTCAAGAATGCAGAGGAGGCAATTGCCCAGGCTATAAAACTGAATGACAACAGAAAGAAGGCCCAGGCACAGTTGGATAACAATCTTGCCGAAGGCAAGGTGCTTGCCGCCAAGATCGGACAGGCCATGAAGGCCGGCAACAAGGAGGAGGCCGAGCAGGCCAAGGCCAAGGTTGCAGAGCTGAAAGTGGCTGCCGCAGAACTGGAGGCACAGAAAGAGCAGGCCGAGAACGATCTGACCGCCCTGCTCTGCACAATCCCCAACATACCCTACCCCGAGGTTCCCGAGGGCACATGCGCCGAGGACAACTGGGTAGTCAAGTCAAACCTCAAGGAGTGTGTAATCGGACAGGATACCGTAGGCAACTGGACCTGCAACCCCGAGAACACCAACGCAAAGGTTCCTCATTGGGAATTGGCCAAGAAGTATAACCTGATTGACTTTGACCTGGGCGTAAAGATCACAGGCGCCGGATTCCCCGTATATATAGGAAAAGGTGCCCAGTTGCAGCGCGCACTCATCAACTTCTTCCTGGCCGAGGCAAACAAAGCCGGTTACACAGAGATCATGCCTCCTACCGTTGTGAACCCCGCATCGGGTTACGGCACAGGTCAGCTGCCCGACAAGGAGGGCCAGATGTATCACTGCGAGGTTGATGACCTCTATCTGATTCCTACCGCCGAGGTTCCCGTAACCAACATCTACCGTGACGTTATCCTGGATGAGAAGCAGTTACCCATCAAGAACTGCGCATACACCCAGTGCTTCCGCCGCGAGGCCGGTTCATACGGCAAGGACGTACGCGGACTGAACCGTCTGCATGAGTTCTCAAAGATTGAGATTGTACGTATCGATACTCCCGAGCATTCGGCCGAGAGCCACAAGGAGATGCTTGCACACGTTGAGGGTCTGCTTCAGAAATTGGAACTCCCCTACCGCATCCTGCGTCTTTGCGGCGGTGACCAGAGCTTTACATCGGCCATCTGCTATGACTTTGAGGTATACTCAGAGGCTCAGGGCCGCTGGCTTGAGGTTTCATCGGTATCCAACTTTGACACATACCAGGCCAACCGTCTCAAGTGCCGCTACCGCAAGGCCGGCGAGAAGAAAGCAGAGCTCTGCCACACACTGAACGGTTCTGCTCTTGCCCTGCCGCGTATAGTAGCTGCTATCCTGGAGGACAATCAGACACCGGAGGGCATCAAGATTCCCAAGGCGCTGGTTCCTTACACAGGATTTGAAATGATCAACTGATATAATTAAGGCTCGCAAATCTGCGAGCCTTAATTATTATAATGCAGCACGTAATCTTACCAGTTTGGTAAGCAACCCTTCAAGCAAGTCAAGCGGGAGCATATTGGCGCCGTCACTCTTGGCCTCAGAGGGGTTCATGTGAGTCTCCATGAACAGACCGTCGGCACCTACTGCCACAGCCGCCTTGGATATGGTCTCTATGAGTTCGGGCTGACCGCCGGTAACTCCGCTGGTCTGGTTGGGACGCTGCAGGGAGTGCGTGCAGTCCACAACTACGGGATAACCGAATTTCTGCATCTGAGGTATGCCGCGGAAATCAACCACCAGATCCTGATAGCCGAATGTGCTGCCGCGTTCGGTAAGCATTATGTTCTTATTGCCAGCATCGGCCACCTTCTGAGCGGCAAACTGCATGGCATCAGGAGCCAGGAACTGACCTTTTTTGATATTTACGGTCTTACCGGTACGGGCTGCAGCCACAAGCAGGTCCGTCTGGCGGCACAGGAAAGCCGGAATCTGCAGTATATCAACATACTCCGCCGCCATAGCAGCATCCTCCTCGCGATGGATATCGGTCACAACAGGGATACCGAACTCCTTACGCACACGCGCCAGGACCTTGAGAGCCTTTTCATCACCTATTCCGGTGAACGAGTCAATCCTGGAGCGGTTGGCTTTCTTGAAAGAGCCCTTGAACGCATAAGGAATACCCAGGCGCGAGGTTATATCGACACACTTCTCAGCAATATGCATGGCCATCTCCTCTCCTTCTATGACGCAGGGACCTGCCAGCAGGAAGAAATTCTTGGAATCCTTAAAAAGTGCCATCTTATCAGGGAATTATAAAATTGATAACTGCCGGCTCAAGTGACACCTTGAGCGGGAATGTATGATTCAGAGTACGACCGTCAATACATGTCAGCGTACCGTCTGCGTCAAGTATCTCAATCTGCTTGGTACGATACGGGCGAACCTGCTCATGATTCAGGAACTTGCCGTGCAGAATCATGTACAGACCGCGGATGGTCTGCCAGAACTTGGGTCTGTAAACAACCGACAGATCCAGCCATCCGTTGTAAGGCACAGCGCTCGGAGTCATACCGTAACCGCGAGAATTACCTATACAGATAGTCATTATCTTGTCGTTTATCTCCTCACTGTTAACCTTGATACGCATCTTGTACTGCTTACGTTCCTTGAACAGGCTGAATATGGCAAGCAGATATGCCGGGTTTTTCTTACCGAACCTCTTGCATATATCCGACAAACGGATAGCCTGTGCACCAAGACCGACGTTTACTGACATAAGGAAATAGCGAACCTTCTCCATTCCATCCTCCTGGAATGAGCAGTATCCCACATCTATCTTCTTGGTCCGATGCTCGATAATACTGTGAATAGCCTTCTTGTAATTATCCACCTCAAGCCCCCAGAAACTGGCAAAGTCATTACCTATACCGTTTGGAACTATGCCGAATGTAAGGTTCTGGCGTATCTCACGGGGAGAGAACATAATGGCATTGATTGCATCGTTCAGTGCCTCATCGCCGCCAACAACCACAATTGTCTTGTGTCCGCTGTCAACCAGCATACGTGTGATGCGCTCAATTGAGCCTTCGCCCTCGGACTGCACCACGTCATACTTTACCTTGCGGAACTCAAGATACTCTCTTATCTGCTCCCACCTCTTGAGTGTATTGCTGACACCTGCACGGGGTACATATACTATTCCCCATCTCTCTTCTTCAACGGTCATCATTGATTCTGCATTAATTCAATTATACGGGCAACCTTATCTTCCGTACTCCATTCAAACGGAATCCAGTCTATATGTATCCCGCGACGTTCCATACCCCGGAACCAGGTCATCTGCCGCTTGGCGAACTGGTGTATTGCAACCTCCAGTTCCTGCAGCAGATACTTATATTCCAATTGCCCTGTCACATACAGGGTAACATATTTATATTCAAGTCCGTAATAGATAAGGTCATCGGCCGATATACCTCTCTCAAGCAGGCCCTTGACCTCATCGATCATACCTTCATTTATGCGTTTTTCCAAGCGGCTGCTTATCAACTCGCGTCTCATGTCACGGCTGATATCCACACCGATATTAAGGCTCTTCAACGACGGAAATCCCCCAGCCTCTACAGGCGTATTCCTATAGCACTCCTCTATCTCTATGGCCCGAATTGCACGTTTGCATGTATCCACATCGGTAGTATTGTGCAGAGTCTTATAACCCTTGAGTATCTCGGTCAGTTCTGCCAGTGTCTTGCCTTCCAATGACTTGCGTAACGCCGGGTTCTCAGGAACAGGTATGAGCCGATATCCGCGCAGCACCGACTCCAGATACAGTCCGGTTCCGCCGCACATTATAGGCTGGGCGCCGCGCTCCACAACTCCCTTATAGGCTTTCAGGAAATCGCCCTGAAACTCATAGACGTTGTATTTGCTTCCCGGCTCGGCAATGTCTATCAGATGGTAGGGAACAGTCCTGTCACCCACCCTGTAATCGGCCAGGTCCTTACCGGTGCCGATGTCCATGCCGCGATAGACCTGACGGCTGTCGGCACTCAGTATCTCACCGCCTATACGGTCGGCAAGAGCAACGGCAAGCTTAGTCTTACCGCATGCCGTGGGTCCCAGTATGGTTATCAGGTCAAAATTGCGCATAACAGCTACGAAGATAAAAAAAAATCCCCGCATTACTGCGAGGATTTTCTCTTATAAAGTAATTATCAAAATCACTTAGTGATAACGCGAGCCATTTCGCAAACCTTGTTGCTGTAACCCCACTCGTTGTCATACCATGCGCAAACCTTAACGAAGGTAGGATCGAGCTGGATACCGGCCTTAACGTCAAAGATAGAGGTGTGAGAGTCGTTGCGGAAGTCAGTTGAAACAACAGCCTCGTCGGTGTAGCCAAGGATACCCTTGAGCTCGCCCTCTGAAGCCTCCTTCATAGCAGCGCAGATCTCCTCATATGTGCAGGGCTTCTCGAGCTCGGCAGTCAGGTCAACGAAAGATACGTCTGAAGTGGGAACGCGGAGTGACATACCGGTAAGACGGCCGTTCAGAACGGGAAGAACCTTACCTACAGCCTTAGCGGCACCTGTTGAAGAAGGAATGATGTTCTCCAGGATACCACGGCCACCGCGCCAATCCTTCTTTGAAGGACCGTCAACAGTCTTCTGAGTAGCAGTAGCAGCGTGAACGGTTGTCATAAGACCGCGCTTGATACCGAACTTGTCGTTCAGGACCTTGCTGATAGGAGCCAGGCAGTTGGTGGTGCAAGATGCGTTGGAGATGATTGTCTGACCAGCGTATGTCTTGTCGTTAACACCGTATACGAACATAGGAGTAGCATCCTTTGAAGGAGCTGACATGATAACCTTCTTGGCACCAGCCTTGATGTGAGCCTCAGCGAGCTCAGCGGTCAGGAAGAAACCGGTTGACTCAACAACTACGTCAACGCCCAGAGCACCCCATGTGATGTTTACGGGATCCTTCTCAGCGAAAACCTGAATCTTGTTGCCGTCAACGATCATGTAGTTACCCTCAACCTTGATGTCGTGGTTGAACTGGCCATGAACTGAATCATACTTCAGCATGTAAGCCAGATAATCGGGATCCAGCAGATCATTGATACCTACGACCTGAATGTCGTTACCGAAGTTCTCAACAGCAGCACGGAAAACCATGCGACCGATACGGCCGAAACCGTTAATACCGAGTTTGATCATTTTGTTTGATTTAGGTTGTTTATTATATCAGAAATTCTCTTTCTCCTTAAAAACGGCGCAAAATTAAGAAATTCTTTTTACTTTCGCGAACAATTACGAAAGTAATAAGGTTAAAACAGTTTAAGATTAATAGGTATAGAAATATGGGCTTTTTAAAGAACATTTTTTCAAAGAAAAAAGACGAGGTGGAAAACGTCGGTGGAATGGAGGACTTTATGACTCTTATCCGCGTTTACCTGCAGGCTGAGATAGCAGGAAACCTGGGCATCACCAATATCAACATGCTCCCCGACCTGGCCACATTCAAGCGCGGTCTCAAGATACAGACCCAAGGCAATAAATTAGGTGTGGCTGAGAAAACCCGCTGCAAGAAGATGATGGGACAGATGTATGGCATATCCGATGATTTCTTCAAGGAGATTGACTCATGCATCCGCAAAAACTGCCGCAACGTAAATATGCTCCAGGCTTTCATGTTCCAGTTCCAGGGCTTCAGTTCAGACCTCATGATGCAGGTTGGAACCATTCTCAAGTGGAAATTCCGCGTGCCGTCATTCATGCGTAACGCCCTCAGGACCATGACCGAGGATGCGGTCCACAAGATAATGACCAACAATTCATGGAAGGACGAGGCCAGTTACAAGACCGTATTCAGCATCCGCCAGTACCAGCAGCATCTGGGATTCAGCGAGAAATGGATGAGCGAATATGCGTTCAACACGCTCGTTCTGGCCAAGAAGGAGCCCCGTAAGAAAGAGGACCTGGAGGCCGCCCGTGAAATGCTCAAAAACAGATAAAAAAACGGCCTTTCCATGGGCCATTTTCATATAATTACTATATTTGTACTTCAAATACTGATATTATAATCAGAGTATGACTGAGGACGATTCCAGACTGATTGAGCAGTTCGAGGGGAAAATCAGGAAACTGGTTGATCTCTACGACACCGTCAAATGCAGCAATTCCCGACTCCAAAGCCAGCTGGATGCCAAGGATGAGGAAATCAGGCAATTGAAAGACGAGCTTGCCGGCATGAAGGAATCATATCAGAATTTGAAACGGTCCAAAGTCCTGGAGGTTTCGGGTCATGACATAGATGACACCAAACGCAGGATAACGGGACTGGTGCGCGAGATAGACCATTGCATAAAACTGTTAAACGTGTAACCTATGGCAGAAGAAGCAATGGATGAATTGTTTGAAATCAAACTGATGGTAGGCGGAACATACTACCCTCTCACCATCCGCAGAAAGGATGAGAGGCTGTACCGTGAAGCCGCCAGACGTATCAACGATAAACTCAACCGTTACCGCGAGCATTTCCCGCAGTTGAGTGAAGAGAAATACTACGTGATGGCTGCCGTGCATATTGCAATGGTCAACGTCATGCTTGAGGATTTCAATGATACGGCTCCGTATAAGGAAAAGATACAGCAGATGGATAAGGAGTTGGACTCCATCCTGAACAACATCGCTGCTGCTCCCCAGGAGTAAGATTCCGGACATTTCACAAAGATGTTTACGCGCACTTTCCTGTCAGAAAGGTGGTCTCCCAACCCTTCCGTACCAGGCAGGTGCGTATTATATATACAACATAACGGGAGATAGACTATGTTATACATCATTTCAGGATTTGTTGGACTCCTGGTTGGCGCAGTGATTGCGTACATCCTTTCCAACAGCAGATTAAATAAGAAAGTCCAGAATCGTCTGGAAGAGGCTGAGAACCAGGCAGAAGCCATCAAGCGTGACAAACTGCTTGAAGTAAAGGAGAAATTCCTTAATAAAAAGGCCGAATTGGAGAAAGAGGTCCAGATCCGCGACCAGAAACTCCAGCAGAACGAGAACCGTCTGCGTCAGAAAGAGATGCAGCTCAATCAGCGTCAGGGTGACCTTCAGCGCAAACATCAGGAGGCAGATGCCGTCAGAGAGAATCTGGAGAACCAGATGTCACTGATTGAGGACAAGAAAGAAGAATTGGAAAAGCTGCAGATGCAGGAGCGCGAGAAACTTGAGGTTATCAGCGGTTTGTCGGCAGAGGATGCAAAGAACCGTCTGATAGAGTCACTCAAGGAGGAAGCCAAGACCGAGGCAGCATCATATATCAACGAGATCATGGATGACGCCAAGATGACAGCCAGCAAGGAGGCCAAGAAGATTGTCATCCAGACCATACAGCGCATAGGTACCGAGACCGCTATTGAGAACTCGGTTACCGTATTCCACATTGAGAACGATGAGATGAAGGGCCGCATCATCGGCCGTGAGGGACGTAACATCCGCGCCATCGAGGCCGCCTGCGGTGTGGAAATCGTGGTCGATGACACCCCCGAGGCTATCGTGATTTCAGCCTTTGATCCCGTTCGCCGTGAGATTGCCCGTCTGGCACTGCACCAGCTGGTTGCAGACGGCCGTATCCACCCCGCACGTATTGAGGAGGTTGTAGCCAAGGTACAGAAGCAGGTTGAGGATGAGATAATTGAGACCGGCAAACGCACCACCATAGACCTTGGCATCCACGGTCTGCACCCCGAACTCATCCGCCTTATCGGTAAGATGAAATACCGTTCATCATACGGTCAGAACCTGTTGCAGCACGCACGTGAAACCGCTAACCTCTGCGCAGTGATGGCTGCAGAACTGGGTCTCAACCCCAAGAAGGCAAAACGTGCAGGTCTGCTTCATGATATAGGTAAGGTGCCCGATGAGGAGACCGAGATGGCACACGCCGAGTACGGTATGCGTCTGGCCGAGAAGTATAAGGAGAAGCCTGATATCTGCAACGCCATCGGCGCCCACCATGAGGAGTGTGAGATGACCAGCCTCATAGCACCGATAGTTCAGATATGTGATGCCATATCAGGTGCCCGTCCCGGTGCCCGCCGTGAGATTGTGGAGGCATATATCAAGCGCCTCAATGACCTTGAGAAGATTGCCCTCTCCTATCCCGGCGTAACCAAGACCTACGCCATCCAGGCAGGACGTGAACTCCGTGTTATCGTTGGCGCCGATAAGATTGATGACAAGCAGACTGAGCAGTTGTCGGCAGAGATAGCACAGAAGATACAGAACGAGATGACCTACCCGGGTCAGGTAAAGATCACAGTCATCCGCGAGACACGCGCCGTAAACTACGCAAGATAACAATCTCTATGAGAAGCAGGAGTTTTTATAGACTGCTGCTATCGGTCATAGCAGCATCCGTATTCACCGATATTAAAGCCGACTCAGGTTATGAGCCGGCTTTGGTGATTAATGAAATCATGCCGGCAAATGTCGACATGTTCCTGGATCCGTCATTCAATTACGGCAGTTGGATAGAACTCTACAACTATGGTGACACCGACATTGATATAAGCGGATGGTATCTGAGCAATGACTCTGCAGACACCAGACAGTGCCCGTTGGGCAATCGCTCAAGAATCATCAGATCCAAAGGTTTCCTGACACTTTGGTTCGGTCATGTAGAAGAGTACTGCCCCAATCAGATTGATTTCAAACTTGAGAACAATTATGATACCCCATTACAGGAATCTACCGTGATCCTGTCTGACAGGAACGGCACACCTGTAATAAAGGAGAGTTATCCGCTTATACCCGCACGCATATCATGGGCGCGCAAGACTGACGGCGGCTCAGAATGGGGACTTACCGGTTATCCTACCCCTTCGGCCGGTAACTCCAACAGCAAGTTTGCCACAGAGCAGTTGCCTGCCCCCGTAGTTGACGTTGACTCCAAGCTGTTCACAGATCAGTTTTATTTTTTCATTGAGATACCTGAAGGAGCAACGCTCTACTACACAAAGGATTGCTCACTTCCCACCCCCGACAACCCAACCGTCAAGACAAGTTCAGGCGGACATACCGTGGATACGACCAAGGTTTACAGATTCCGTTTTTATAAAGACGGTATGCTGCCAAGCCCCATCGTAACCAGGACTTACATCAAGACCGATAACCAATACGGCATACCGGTGGTATCAATCGTAACAGCCGATGCAAATCTTTACAGTTCAGAGTATGGAATCTGGGCAAAAGGACCCAACGGACGAGCCGGCAACGGACAGACAGACCTCTGCAACTGGAACTGGGATTGGGACCGTCCGGCAAACATCGAGGTCATAGACCAGTCCAACAGGATGGTTCTTAATCAGGAGGTTGAAATCTGCAATTCCGGCCGATACAGCCGTGCCTTCCAGCCACACTCGCTCAAAGTGGAGGTCAAGAAGAAATACGGTTATGAGAACTACCTGCCTTTTACGCCGTTCAGTGACAAGCCGTACAATAAATACAAAGCCCTTAAGATACGCAATGGCGGAAACTCAAATCAGGCCCGATTCAGGGATGCCGCATTGCAGCAGGTGGTTATAAGGTCCGGCGTAAATCTGGAATGTCAGTCATATCAGCCCGTTCATCAATATGTAAACGGCGTATATAAAGGAGTTCTCAATTTCCGCGAGCCCAACAACAAGGATTACGCATTCGCCAACTATGGTATTGACGATGAAGGGATTGATTTCTTCAAGATTGACCACAAGAACGGTGACACAGGTCACGGTTACGGATATATCCAGTCTCAAGGCACTGCCGATGCATGGGACGAGTGGTTAAGACTGTCCAAGACAGCCGATAACGAAGACTCTTACAAGCGCATATGCCAACTTGTTGATGTAGAGGAGTTTGCCAATCTCATGGCTATAGAGTTCCTGCTCTACAACTCTGACTGGCCCAGAAACAACGTAAAGGTATTCAGACGTCAACCGGACGGTCAGTTCCGCTTTATCCTGTTTGACATAGACAACATTCTGGGTTATGGAGCATCGGCCAACGACAATCCCTTTACCGTTTTTGATTCCGAGGAGTACAGGACAGTTATTGTAACCCTGTTCCATGACATGCTCAAGAATGCCAGATTCAACAAACTGTTTGCCGACAGTTACTGCATAATGGCCAACTCCGTCCTACACCCCGACCATATGCTGCCCATAATCAACGAACTGGCGGCAAGGGCCACACGTGAGATGGCTTTCAACAACGAAAGCCCGCAGAGTGACGTCAACATGATCAAAGGCATTACAGAGTCCTACCTCTCAAACAAGATAGGGCAACTCAAGTCTTGGAGCTATATCACCTCCGCCAGTTACTACACGCCAAACAAGACCATATCTTCAAATCTTAAACAGGCTACCCTCACCCTGAACGGGCTTCTGATTCCCACAGGAAAGTTTAAAGGCAAGATATTAACCACATCAACCGTAAAAGCATCGGCACCCGAAGGATACACATTCACCGGATGGAAAGATGCAAGCGGGACAATAGTATCCACAAATCCCAGTTACAAGTTGAAAGGAAGTGTCGATGAAACCATTACCGCCATCTTTACTCCCGATGCTTCAATCCGCAAACCTGTCCGCATAAATGAGGTCAGTGCAGGAAATGAGATCTTTGTGAATGAAGATTTCAAGAAGCATGACTGGGTGGAACTCTACAATGTCACAAACCAGCCCTATGATGTAAGCGGCATGTACCTGTCAGACAATTATAAGAAGCCGCACAAATACAAAATACCGGAAGGAACAGTGATTCCGGCCAACGGATATCTTGTTATATGGTGCGATGAGGATCAGGGTACACAACTCCACTCCAATTTCAAACTCGGTAACAAAGAGACAAGTTATGTGGTTCTCACATCAAATGATGACACCTGGAAAGATACACTCACATATTGTCCGCACAAGGAATATCAGAGCGTCGGTCTGTACCCGGACGGCGGCAGAACCACATATGTGTTCAACCGTCCAAGCATAGGAAAACGCAATTTCCATATTACGGTTGACTCTGTATTCATCAAGACAGTCATCACCCCGACCATCGCTGATACAGCAAACGATAAGGAAGATGAAATCTACAATCTCCTGGGACAGCCCGTAAAGGAGATGCAGCCGGGACAGATGTATATAAGAAACCGCAAGAAGTTCATCTACAGGCCCTGACCTGAATTCTTCTCACTCTCATAAGCCGCTTCAAACATTGTTCTGAGGCGGCTTTTATCATGAATTATCTGACGAAGGAGATCCAAGCCTTCTGCATTGCGGGACTCCGGTATCCACAGTTTCAGATATCCGCCCACATCATATTTCTCGGCCATATGCTCACAAGTACGTTTCCAGTGTCCCTCCTTGTCAAGTTCGGGATAATGCTTGAATCCGTACTGAACGGTACGCAGAATGATACTCTCGGGGATAATCTGGCGGTCAGCCTCGGCAATTATCTTTCCGTAAATGCTTCTTGGTTCGTGGTCCGATGACGCTCGGTGGTCCTCGGCCGCCTGAGCAATAACCTCAATCTGCTCACTGGTAAACCATCGTTCAAGTTCCCTATCCTCCCGGATAATTCTGCCGGACTCAAGATGATGAGTCTTACGGTCCACCTTCAGCCCTGTATCATGATAAACCGCAGCCGTATAGACCATATTGACATCAACAGGATAAAACTGAGCCAGTCTTACAGCCTCCTCAATTACGGCCCTGACATGTTCACGTCCATGTCCCCCATCAAACCCATCATACATAGGAATGACCGCCTCCTCTATATACTCAACAAGTGTTTTATCCATAAGCACTTCAAAAATAGGAAACATTTTGTAAATTCGCAGCCGGAATAGCGATTCCGTTACATACTTGGGGCTGTCTGGCTTTGACAGCGGGCAGGAATGGTATGTAAGCAGGCAGTGCTCTGTCGGTCCGCACTATAAAAAGACAGTCAACAATTATCTGGCAACAACAACTTTGCTCTTGCTGCTTGATCGAAGTACAGTAGATCTGCTTAATCACGGCACAAGGTGCTGTGACAAGACATCACCCGGAAGCTCTTGCTCCGAAGCTCGTCGATACGGTGGTGCAGTCAAATCGGGGATAGTTCCTTATGGCTTCGCATAAGGGATGAGATTTTAGAAGATAAGGTCATGGCCCGGTAGCTCTATCCAAGTCATGGCTCGAAAATTCAAGTAGAGATAAGCCTGTAGAAAGCATATGGTTTCCCCGTTTGGACGAGGGTTCGACTCCCTCCAGCTCCACAAAAAAGGTCCCTGACGGGGCCTTTTTTGTGGAGTTGGGGGGAGGAGTATACCTTTATCAACGCAGGTTCAACGTATTGGTGCGAGCGAGGCGACGAGCGAGACCGCGGTCCTGGAAGGCCGCCAAGCGAACGGAGTGAGCGCGTTTACGGAGTAAACTAAAAAAAGGTCGAAGGGTGGCGCTGCCACCCTATGTCATAGTTTGGCGGTGGAAAACAAAAAAGGGTCACCGAAGTGACCCTCTTTATTATAGCTTTCCAGAGATTAGAAGCCTCCGAAACCGCCAAACTGTGACATGTCCATCTCCTCTACCTTAACACCGGCAGGAACCTCGAACATTGAAGCGGGAACGTCCTTCTCCTCAAACTTCTTGCAGGTTGAACCAAAAGTACCGAAGTCTGAAGTCATCTCGTTCTTGAGCTGGATGCCTTTGTAGATCCATACGGTCTGCTCTGACTGGTTACCCATCATATCAATGGTCATGGTGTACTTGGTGCACTCCTTACCGGCGATGGTCTCCTTACCAACCTCCTTAATGTTGTTCTCCTTCTTAACCTCATCGGTCAGCTTGTTCCAGTTGATCTGGGGACGGCCACCGCCGAAGCCACCACCGAATGAAGGCATCTTGGTAGCGGTCTTAGCCTCATCGTTGATGCGGATCTGAGCGCCATCCTTATCTGTGATTGTGCGGGTCTTGCCCTCGCCACCCATGAAACCACCTTCTGATACCTGAGCGGTCTTAAGACCGTAGTTGTCAAAATAGGTCTCGGTGATCATTTCGTTACCCATCATATCCATAGACATGGTGATAACACCTGACTTAACTCCGTAAGGAGCATCGGCCGGAGCCTGAGCGTTTGCCAGTGAAACTACTGCCAGGAGGGCAGCTGCCAAAAACATCTTTTTCATTTTTGTTTGTTTTAAGTTATTAATTAGTAAAAGGTGAATTGTCAAAACAAATTCATACAATTATCATATAAGCCGTAAAAATGAAAGTTAAAAAGGAAAAGAACTTTTTTTAAAAAAATATTCAGGAAATTCAATTATTCAATCCAATTCAACCTCTACCTCCTCCAGATCGTCATCATCAAACTCATCGTCCGGCAGATCATCAAAATCAAATTCAAAATCAGCACCGGCTGCCACCAACTCATTTTGCAACTCGCCTGCATCCTTTGAGCGGTGGACTATATGCTCCGTCTTCCAGGTTGCATCCAGTTTATTGCTCTCGCTGTTAAGTTCCTTCCACAGAATATCCTTGAGTTGCTGGAGTCCAAGTCCGCTTACGCCCGATATGAACACATGAGGGATATCGGCCGGAAGGTTGGGCTCCAACATAGTCATAAGTTCCTCGTCAATAAGGTCACACTTGGTAATGGCCAGCACACGTTGCTTGTCAAGCATCTCGGGATTGAACTGTGCCAACTCGTTGAGCAGGATCTCATATTCGCGTGTTATGTCATCCGTATCGCCGGGAACCATGAACAGCAGCAATGAGTTACGCTCTATATGACGCAAAAAGCGCAATCCCAGTCCCTTTCCCTCGCTGGCGCCCTCTATGATACCGGGTATATCGGCCATGACGAAAGACTTGCCGTCACGGTATGATACTATACCCAGGTTTGGTTCCAACGTAGTAAACGGATAGTTGGCAATCTTGGGCTTTGCGGCCGATATGGCCGACAGAAGTGTGGATTTGCCTGCATTGGGGAATCCCACCAGTCCCACATCTGCCAACAGTTTGAGTTCAAGCACCACCATTCGCTCCTGCGCGGGCTCACCCGGCTGAGCAAATCGGGGTGCCTGTCGTGTGGCTGTGCGGAAATGCCAGTTACCCAGACCTCCGCGACCGCCCTTGAGCAGAACCACCTCCTGGCCGTCATCGGTTATATCGCAAAGATATTCACCTGTCTCAGCGTCATAAGCCACAGTTCCGCAGGGGACCTCAATGATAATGTCATTACCGTCCTTGCCGAAACACTTGTTGCTGCCGCCGTTTCCGCCGTTCTCAGCAAAAGCGTGACGCTCATAGCGCAGATGAAGCAGGGTCCAGTAGTTGCGGTTACCCTTAAGGATAACGCTTCCGCCCTTGCCGCCGTCACCTCCGTCGGGACCGCCATTGGGGATGTATTTGTCATGACGCAGATGGGCCGATCCGCGACCGCCCTTACCCGACCTGCAAAATATCTTTACGTAATCTACAAAATTTGATTCTGCCATTCAGATTGACTCCACCTTTTCTATTATCTCCGCAATCATTCTGTCTTTGTCACCCTTGAAGGTAAACTCAGACAACACCCCCTCCTTCTTGAACCACTCAATAAGAGGATGTGTCTGTGTATAGTAAACGTTGAAACGTTTCTTGATTGTCTCTTCATTGTCATCAGCCCTACCCTCAATCTCGGCGCGCTTGAGCAGTCTGGACATAAGCACATCCTCGCTTACTATAAGATTAAGGGTTACCGATATCTTCTCTCCGCGATGGGCAAGCATCTCCTTGAGAGCCTTGGCCTGTACAATGGTGCGCGGGAAACCGTCAAAAATAACACCGGGACCGTCAAGCATGGTGTCATAGACTCTTGCCAGCATGTCAATGATGAGGTCATCGGGTATGAGTTGTCCTTTTTCTATATATCCTTCGGCTATCTTACCGAGTTCTGTCCCCGCCTTTATCTCTTCACGGAGCACATCACCTGTGGAAATATGGTTATAACCGAATTTTTCTACCAGGGCAGCACTATAAGTCCCCTTACCAGAACCGGGGGCTCCGAAAATCACTATGTTGTCCATTCAAATACCGCTTAGTTACTTCACTATTTTATAAATATCACGTGAATTACGGCCGAATCCGTCATAATCCAGGCCATAACCTACAATAAAGCCATTGGGAATATTCAGGGCAAGATATTTGAGTGTAAGGTCTACTTTCAGTTTGTCGGGTTTACACAGCAGGGCGCAAACCTCAACTGAGGCAGCCTTCTTATCCTTAAGCGAATCCAGTATGTCACGCATGGTGTAGCCGGTATCCACAATATCCTCGACTATAATCACATGACGGCCCTCTACATCCTCCTGGAGTCCCATCAGTTCCTTAACCTTACCGGTGGTATCGGTCCCCTGATATGAGGCAACCTTTACAAATGACACATTACAGGGCACCGAGACGTTCTTGAGCAGATCGGCCGCGAACATGAAAGAGCCGTTCAGAATACACAGGAACAGGGGTTCCTTACCTGCATAATCACGGTTGATATCAGCTGCAACTCTCTTTATTTCCTTTTGGATATCTTCTTCCTTAAGAAAAACCTCAAACTCTCTGTCCTTTACCTGAATGGTTCCCATATAGTCATTGAATTTTTATTATGCGAATATACTCAAAAAAAGAAGGTCAATACCGTTATTCCGTCCAATTTTATGAGCCTCCCCGACAAGAATGGACCATTTTTAACAAAATAAGCGTACATTTGCCAAGTGCAATTGCCAAACTATGGATAAAGTTACCGTAGGTCAGGACTATGTAAGATCTCTCATAAAGCCGCGTGATCCGGAGGCATACAAGGGCACGTTCGGCCATGCATTGCTCTATGCAGGCAGTCACGGCATGGCTGGAGCAGCCATTCTGTCAGCCAGAGCCTGCCTGCGTTCAGGAGTAGGACTACTCACAGTCTGCTCCCCCTCCTGCAACAACGACATACTCCAGATATCCGTTCCTGAGGCGATGACCATTGCGTCCGATGACCTCTACGCCAACACCGACTTGAGCCGATACAACGCCGTCGGTGCGGGTCCAGGTCTCGGCCAGGGCGATTCACAGACGGCCATCCTTGAAAAACTGCTCAAGAACTCATCCCGTCCCATGGTACTTGATGCAGATGCACTCAACATAATCGCCGGCAGCAGATACCTGCTTGAGTATGTTCCGGCCGGCTCTGTATTCACTCCCCACCCCGGCGAACTGCAACGTCTTGTCGGCACAGCCTCTGACCGGGAAGAGTTGATACTGAAAGCCAGGGACCTGGCTACAGAAAACGGTATCACAGTTGTAGTAAAAGGGGCTCCCACAGTCACCATCTCACCGGACGGAAAGATGTACGTCAACACCACAGGCAACCCCGGCATGGCAACAGGAGGTTCCGGCGATGTGCTTACCGGCATGGTTCTGGCCCTTCTGGCACAGGGATATGAAAGTGAACAGGCCGCTCTTATTGCGGTTTACATACACGGATTGGCAGGCGACATTGCGGCCCGCAGACTCAGCATGACGGCCATGACATCGGCCGATATAGCAGACTCACTGCCGCAAGCCTGGTTACAAATGACAGAAACAATATGACTATGAAAATAAGAAAAATAGCCCTCACCGCAGGGATGCTGTTATCGGTCATAGCCGCATCAGCGCAGGGACAGTCATCAGCCTATCAGCCTGGTGTGACCCAGGACGGTGTCTCATACTGGCTCCCCAAGACCATGATTACCGTAACCGTTACGGCACAGAAACAGACCTTCAAGCCCGGAGAGTTCTCCCGTTATGCCGAGCGCTATCTGCGCCTGAACGATGTCAAGGACAAGGCTGAGGAAGTCTGGAGCATAAAGGATATCAGGATATCAACCGTAGGAGTTCCCGATAAGGATAAACTGTACACGCTAGCTTTCCCCGCCAAAGGAAACCGGCCCTATTTTGAGCTGACCGATGACGGAATAATGTCGGCTGTCAATGTCCGCAAGAAACAGGAGCCCGTACAGACCGCCCAGTCACCGGTCCGCAAGGAAACAAAGAAAATCAATCCTCAGGATTATATGACTGAGGAGATACTAATGGCCAGTTCAACCGCCAAGATGGCCGAACTCACCGCCAAGGAGATATACAACATACGCGAAAGCCGCAACAACATAACACGCGGTCAGTCGGACTTTGTACCTACCGACGGCGAGTCTCTCAAATTCATGCTGGAGTCACTTGCCGCTCAGGAGGAAGCGTTGCTGACCCTGTTCAACGGAACCAGCGAGACCGAGGAGGTTACTTTTACCATCAACGTCACCCCCGATGAGGCAGTCAACAAACAGATTCTGTTCCGTTTCTCATCCAAACTTGGCGTGCTCCCCACCGACAACCTGGCAGGCGAGCCGGTCTGGATAGACATAACCGACAAGAAGATGGGCGACAGTTACAACATGGATCCCGACCAGCAGAAAAAGCTTCAGGCAGCTAAGGGCAAGAAAGAAGGCACATTCCTCTACTACCGTCTGCCCGGACGCGCTACGCTTAGGATTTACAACAACCGCACCACATTCCTGGATCAGGAGTTAAAGATTGCGCAGTTCGGAAGCGTTGAGGTAATCACATCAACCATTATGGGAAAGATGGCCGATGCCAAAATCACCTTTGACACCACTACAGGTTCTGTTCTTACAATAGAATAACAATCGCGACACAACAGTAAGGGCGGCTCCTTTTAGGGAACCGCCCTTAATTATTCTGTCAGTTTCAGTGTTACAGGAAAATGTAACGCAGAATGAACAGGATTGCAAGAACCCACATCATGATGCTTATCTTGTTGAACTTTCCGCTGAAGGCGTTCAGTACAACATAAGAGATAAGACCCAGCATGATACCGTCAGAGATGCTGTATGCCAGAGGCATTACAACCATTGTGATATATGCGGGAACACACTCTGAGAAATCATTGAAATCCACATCCTTGATTGATGACATCATCATAACACCTACCAGTATCAGAGCAGGAGCAGTTGCTGCAGACGGGATACCCAGGAATACAGGAGCAAAGAACAATGCAATGGCAAAGCAGATTGCTACTGTAAAAGAAGTCAGACCTGTACGTCCGCCTGATGCCACACCTGATGCACTCTCCACATAAGTGGTAGTGGTGCTGGTTCCGAAGCAAGCACCTGCTACGGTAGCAACGGCATCGGCCATCAGGACCTTCTTTACACCGGGGATTGTACCGTCAGGATTGATGGCATTGGCCTTCTTTGATACACCGATAACTGTACCGATTGTGTCAAACATATCTATAAAGAGGAATGTGAACACAACAATCAGCATATCGATGGTAAAGATATTACTCCACTCAAACTTGCAGGCGATAGGAGCAATTGAGGGAACTGAACTTACCACACCGTCAAACTTGGTGATACCGAAAGGTATACCTATGATAGCGGTTACAATGATACCGATCAGGATTGAGCCGGGCACCTTGAGGATCATCATCACGGAAGTGATGACCAAACCTATAATAGCCAGCAGCGCGGTCCCGCTTGTAATGGTTCCAAGGCTGATGATTGTACCGCCGTCATCAACGATGATACCGGCGTTAACCATACCGATAAAGGCGATGAACAGACCGATACCGGCACTCACGGCGCTCTTCATTGCGGCCGGGATGGCATCGATGATAGCCTCACGGACGTTGGTCACGGTAAGGATGATGAATATGATACCCTCTATCAGGACGGCGGTCAAAGCAAACTGCCAGCTGTAACCCATGGTTAAGCATACTGTGTATACAAAGAATGCGTTGAGGCCCAGTCCGGGAGCAAGTGCATAAGGCTTCTTGGCGTAGATAGCCATTACCAGTGTACCTACTATCGCAGCAAGAGCGGTAGCTGTAAACACTGCACCCTTAGGCATACCCATGCCCTCAAGTGCACCGAATATATCCGGGTTGACAGCCAGGATATAAGCCATAGTCAGGAAAGTGGTGATACCGGCAACAATCTCAGTCTTGACATTGTGCTTGGCGGGATCAAATCCTAAAACTTTCAGAAATGACATAACTGTATTGTTTTAAAGTTATACCAATTACCTTTTAAATTAGAAATCCCACTTGAGACCCAGGCAAGGATTAACCATGAATCCATTGTTACCTGCAAAGTTGCAGCTCAGCTCAACCTCGGCACCTGCACTCAGGTTGGGGCAGTTGAAGAATTGACCTACGTTGTACCAGATCTGAGGCTCAGAAATGAATACGAACTTGGTATCCTTGTCAGTGATAAAGTCACCGTCTGTGTCAAATGAGTTGTTCTCACCCCAGATATCAGCGAAACCTGAGAACTTGAGGCCCTCAACGCCAAAGAGGTTCTGCATACCCCATACGAATGTGAACTGCAGAGGAATGTCTGATGCATTATCATGGGGGAAATTCTTATACAACAGTTCAAAAGTGAATGTATTTGAGAAGTCGTCATTGTGCAGTAAGTATTCAGCACCAAACAACCAGTTGCGGCTACCAAAACCTACACCGGCATTGAACTCAACATGTGCGCTCAAAGCACCAAGACTTGACTCCTGCCAGAAATTCAGGGCACGTGCAATCTCAAAATAGCTGCCTCTTGCTCCGTAAATATTAAAATCACGGGCATCCTTGTTGGCATAATCATAATCAACAAAGAAGAATGTGCTTCCCCAATCATCGCCCTTGAACATCTCAAGAGTAGTGGTAACCATCTTACGATCCTTACCCAGATCGTAGAAGAACTGGAGATTAGTCTGTGCGAATGCACCTACTGACAGCAGGGCAAAACCTGCAAATGCTACAAATTTTTTCATATTAAAAAACTAAATAAGTTAATATAAATGAGTTAATAAGTTATCCGTTGTACTTGGGGTCGTCATGCAGAGGCTTGCGGAACTCCTCGGGCAGATCCTGACCCTCGGCGGTAGCACGCTTACCACTGGCGTAATCACTTGTAAAGTGGAAGTCGTTGCCGGGAAGGATTGCATTCAGGATGATACCCACCAGAGCGGCAACAGCCAGACCTGACAGTGAAACCTTACCGAATGAGATGCTGCCGGGACCGTAGTTGATACCGATGGCCAGCACCAGGATAAGGGCGGCAATAAGCACGTTGCGGTTGTTTGTAAAATCAACCTTGTTCTCTACCAGGTTACGAACACCTACAGCCGATATCATACCGTAAAGAACCAGTGATACACCACCTACGGTTGCGGTAGGCATAGCGTATATCAGGGCTGCAAACTTGGGGCAGAATGAGAATACTATTGCCAGGCAGGCAGCAATGCGTACAACCTTGGGATCAAACACCCTTGTCAGGTTGAGCACACCGGTATTCTCACCGTATGTGGTGTTGGCGGGAGCTCCAAAGAGGGCTGCCAGAGCAGTAGCGGCGCCGTCACCCATCAGTGTACGGTGCAGACCGGGATCGGCAATGAAGTTACGCTCACATGTTGAAGAGATAGCGCACACATCACCTATATGCTCAATCATGGTGGCAAATGCAATAGGAACGATAGCTATAATGGCAGTCCACATGAATGACCAGTCAGGATTCTTGAATACGGCGAATGCGGTGTTCTCCATCTGGAAAGGCATTCCGAACCATGCAGCCTCCTTGAGGTTTGTCCAGTCAACCTGACCGAAGCAGGCAGCTACAACATAAGAACCGATAACACCCAGTATGATGGGGATGATCTTGACCATGCCCTTACCGAAGATGTTGCATACCACGATGATGGCAATGGCAAGCAGAGCGATCCACCAGTTGGCCTGGCAGTTGTTGATGGCGCTTGATGACAGGATAAGACCGATGGAGATGATGATAGGACCTGTCACCACGGGCGGGAAGAACCTCATCGTACGGCGTACACCGTAGAATTTGAAGAGGGCTGCCAACACGAAATAGAGCAAGCCTGCGCAGAATACGCCGATGCAAGCGTATGTAAGAGCAACGCTCTCAGTCATTCCGAGTTCAACACCGAAACTCTTTACAGCAGCATAGCCGCCCAGGAATGCGAATGAGGAACCCAGGAAAGCGGGTACCTTGAACTTGGTGAACAAATGGAAAATCAGAGTTCCAAAACCTGCAAAAAGCAGAGTAGCGGAAACTGACAGACCGGTAAGGATAGGTACAAGTACGGTTGCACCGAACATGGCGAACATGTGCTGGAAACCGAGCACCAGCATCTTTCCGCTTCCAAGAGTACTGGCATCATAGATGCCTTCCTGTTTTAACTCCATGATTGATAATTTTTTGGGTTATAAATTGTTTAGCATTATTTCAATGTGTTAGCAAAAATAATTTCGCGTTCCTTATTGTAAAAAATTTTTTTACTGATTTTTGGCAATTGTTGATAACTTTACGGATGCGGTTGAAAACCTTATTATACATTTGCAGACGACACTATTTCCCTTAACATGAGGATACATTTCCAAATAGAATACATAACCCGTTGGGGCGAGAACCTGTATCTCTGTCTCTATATGCCTGACGGCACGCAACAGTGTCTTGAGATGGGTAATAACGGCTCCGGAACCTGGTTCACGGATTACGATCTGGACGATGATGAAGTCGGGGTCGGAGACATCACATACTGTTATATGGTACAGACTGACGGAACTGTCTCCCGCCGGGAGGAGGGTTCCATGCACTCCATACCCTACACCCGCACCAAACGTCTTGTCCTGTCTGACCGATGGAAGGACTGGAAAGGCACCGATATGGAGCAGCGTACAGTAGCCATCCCTTATGTTCATCACAACAACCGCACGCGCTGGAAGGGAGCAGGCACCGCCATACCCGTATTCTCACTCAGGTCCGAAAGAGATTACGGAATAGGCCAGTTCACTGACCTCAAACTGCTGGTAGACTGGGCTGCCGCCACCGGACAGAGCGTCATACAGACCCTTCCGGTGAATGACACCGCCATGACCGGAACCTGGCGTGACTCCTACCCCTACAGCGCCAACTCATCATTCGCACTCAACCCCATTTACATAGACCTGGAGCTGATAGGAGAACCAGATGACGCCAAGTTCCTTAGGCAAGCCCACAGGGAGCAAAAGGAACTCAATGCACTCCCTGCCATAGACTATGAACGTGTATTCAGGCTCAAGAGCCAGTATCTGGACCGCCTGTACGCCCGATACGGGGAGCAGTGTTTCCGCACAAAGGAGTACAAGTCATTCTTCAATGCCAACCGCAGTTGGCTGGAACCCTACGCCCTCTACTGCTACCTGCGCGACCAGTATGGTACCGCCGATTTCCATCAGTGGAAAGAGGCCCTGTACACTCCCGCCCTTCTGGACCGTTTCTGTGCTCCGGGCAATGACCGTTACCGCGAGATACGCAAGCATTACTTCATACAGTTTCACTTGGATAAGCAACTTTCTGATGTAAAGAAATATGCCAACCGTAAAGGCATTCTCCTGAAAGGAGACATACCGATAGGAGTAAACCGTCACAGTTGCGACGTCTGGATTCACCCCGAGTTGTTCCATACTGACTGCCAGGCCGGCGCTCCCCCTGATGCATTCGCTATAGATGGTCAGAAATGGGGAATGCCCACCTATAATTGGGAGAACATGGCCCGTGACGGCTATGCCTGGTTCGTAGCCAGATTCAGGAAGATGGCCGACTACTTTGATGCCTACCGCATAGATCATCTGTTGGGATTCTTCCGAATCTGGGAGGTTCCTCTCCAATACAACAGCGGGCTTATGGGCCGATTCAACCCTGCCCTCACCTACACCCCGCAGGAGATGTGGGACAGAGGATTC
This sequence comes from Bacteroidaceae bacterium, assembly GCA_045534955.1. Taxonomy (GTDB): domain Bacteria; phylum Bacteroidota; class Bacteroidia; order Bacteroidales; family Bacteroidaceae; genus Colenecus. The sequence goes on along the minus strand of JAZSKR010000004.1, from coordinate 169,841 downwards.
CCGTTCAACCCAGCGCTGCATGCTTCGGCACCCGCCGGAACCCCGGAGACCAATGTCCTGTTCCTTGAGGATATGCATCGTCCAGGTACCTATCATCCGCGTATCAACGCCTTTGATACAGACATGTTCAGGCAACTGAAAGAAAATGAACAGAACGCTTTCCGCAACCTCCATGACGACTTCTATTACAATCGCAACAATCAGTTCTGGTATGACTCCGCTATGTCCAAGCTGCCGTCTCTGATAGATGCCACAGATATGCTTGTATGCGGCGAGGATCTGGGTATGATACCCGCCTGCGTTCCCGAAGTCATGGATCGTCTTCGCATACTTGCGCTCGAAGTCCAGCGAATGCCAAAGAACATGGGTGTGAGCGTATCGGACCCTGCCACCTACCCCTACATGTCGGTCTGCACCACATCAACTCACGATATGAGCGTGCTGCGCACCTGGATAGAGGATGAGATGGAACCCAACCCCGTGATTACCGCAAAGAAAGCCACAGTAGCAGCATGCACCAGCGTGATATCGGCTCATCTGGCATCGCCCTCAATGCTGGCCGTATTCCCCTTGCAGGACTGGCTCTCCATGAGCACCCTTCTGCGCACCAAAGATCCGCATTCAGAACGTATCAACGTACCGGCCGATCCAAACAACTACTGGCGTTACCGTATGCACCTTACAATAGAGAAACTGCTCAAGGCCCGCAAATTCAATGATGAAATCCATCAGATGCTCTATCTGTCAGGCCGATAATTTTGCTAACTTTGCAGTCTCAAAACAAAAGCCATGTTTGAAAACCTATCAGAAAGACTCGAAAGGTCACTTAAAATACTGAAGGGTGAAGGAAAAATCACCGAGGTAAACGTAGCCGAAACCCTTAAGGACGTACGCAAGGCCCTGCTTGACGCCGATGTAAACTACAAGGTCGCAAAGCAGTTCACCGATACAGTAAAGGAGAAGGCACTGGGCATGAACGTGCTCACATCCCTCCGTCCCGGCCAATTGATGGTAAAGGTTGTACACGATGAACTTGCCACCCTTATGGGCGGTGAGGCCGTGGACATCGATGTCAAGGGACATCCCGCCGTCATCCTGATGGCCGGTCTGCAAGGTTCCGGTAAGACCACCTTCAGTGCCAAGTTGGCCAACCTCCTAAAGACCAAGCGCGCCAAAAAGCCCCTGCTTGCAGCCTGCGACGTTTACCGTCCCGCCGCCATTGACCAGTTGAAGGTACTGGGTGAGCAGATAGGCGTAACCGTTTATACAGAGCCCGGTAACAACAAGCCCGTTGAGATAGCACAGAACGCCATAAAGGAGGCCCGCGCCAAGGGTTTTGACGTAGTTATCATCGATACCGCCGGCCGTCTGGCCATTGACGAAATGATGATGCAGGAGATAACTGCCATCAAGGAGGCCGTATCACCCAACGAGATACTCTTTGTAGTTGACTCCATGACCGGTCAGGATGCCGTCAATACGGCAAAGGAGTTCAACGAGCGTCTGGATTTCAGCGGTGTGATTCTGACAAAACTTGACGGTGACACCCGTGGCGGTGCCGCCCTCTCCATACGTACCGTAGTTGACAAACCCATCAAGTTTGTGGGAACCGGCGAGAAGATGGATGCATTCGATGTATTCCATCCCGACCGCATGGCTGACCGCATTCTGGGAATGGGTGATATCGTATCGTTCGTGGAGCGTGCCCAGGAGCAGTTTGACGCCGAGCAGGCCAAACGCCTCCAGAAAAAGATGGGTAAGGGTAAGTTTGACTACGATGATTTCCTGGAGCAGATAGGCCAGATCAAGAAGATGGGTAATGTCAAGGACCTGATGGGTATGATTCCCGGTGTAGGCAAGGCCCTCAAGGACATCGATATCAGCGATGACGCATTCAAGGGCATAGAGGCAATGATACACTCCATGACTCCCGCCGAGCGTGCCAACCCTGAACTGCTCGACAAGAGCCAGTCACGCCGCAACCGCATTGCCAAGGGCAGCGGACAGTCAATCCAGGAGGTTAGCCGCATGATAAAGCAGTTTGAGCAGACCCGCAAGATGATGAAGAACGTTGCCGGCGCCAAACTCCCCAATCTGGGCTCAATGATGAGAAGATAAACACATTCAACATATGAAGTTAATAGACGGTAAAGCAGTAGCCGAACAGGTTAAGCAGGAGATTGCAGCCCAGGTGGCCGCAATGGTAGAGAGAGGTGAGAAACGTCCCCATCTGGCCGCCATTCTGGTAGGTCATGACGGTGGTTCCGAGACATACGTGGCAGCCAAGGTAAAGGCCTGCGAGGTATGCGGATTCAAGTCAACCCTTATCCGTTTTGAGAGTGATATCACCGAGGAGGTACTCCTCAATAAGGTTGCAGAACTCAATAACGACCCCGATGTAGACGGATTCATTGTTCAGTTACCTTTGCCCAAGCATATCAACGAACAGCATGTGATAGAGGCTATTGATTACCGCAAGGATGTGGACGGATTCCATCCCATCAACGTGGGCCGCATGAGCATAGGTCTGCCTTGCTTCATATCGGCCACACCCAACGGCATAATGGAACTGCTTAAGCGCTACAATATCGAGACCCGCGGCAAGAAAGCCGTCGTACTGGGACGCAGCAACATAGTAGGCAAGCCCATGGCCAGCCTTCTGATGCAGAAATCCAATCCCGGAGACTGCACCGTAACCGTTTGCCACAGCCACACAGCAAACATCAAGGAGGAGTGTCTCCAGGCCGATATCATAGTTGCCGCACTTGGCCAGCCCGGTTTCGTAAAAGCCGATATGGTCAAGGAGGGTGCCGTAATCATTGACGTAGGCACCACACGCGTTCCCGATGCAACCAAGAAGAGCGGATTCCGCCTGTGCGGTGACGTCCAGTTTGACGAGGTTGCACCCAAGTGCAGTTTCATCACTCCCGTTCCCGGCGGCGTAGGTCCCATGACCATCTGCTCGCTTATGAAGAACACCCTGCTTGCAGGTCAGAAGTGCATTTACGAGTAAACCGTGACCAGATCTGCCATATTCATCGGGATATGGCTGGTATGCGCGCTAGGAGCATCGGCCCAAACCCCTGACAGTATCTCCCTCTATTTTGCAGGAGATATGATGCAGCATAAGGCCCAGTTGGATGCGGCATTACAACCCGACGGAACTTACAACTACAACGGCTGTTTCACTCTGGTCAAGCCCCAGATTGAGGCAGCCGATATTGCTGTCTGCAACTTTGAGACCACACTGGGCGGAGCGCCCTACTCCGGCTACCCGCAGTTCTGCTCGCCCGATGCATATGCCAAGGCTGTCCGCGATGCCGGTTTTGACATATTCCTGACTGCCAACAACCACTGCATGGACCGCCGCAACCGGGGTCTTGTGCGCACTCTCGATGTGCTGGACAGCCTGGGAATAAAGCATCTTGGTACCTACCGCAGCCAGGCCGAACGGGACTCGCTCTATCCATATATAATAGAGCAATCCGGCCTGCGCATAGCACTGCTCAACTACACATATGACACCAACGGCATTCCTGTGGCGCCGCCCTGCATAGTCAATTACATAGACACCGTACAGATAAAGGCCGATATCCGTCGCGCCCGCCAACTTAAAGCCGATTGCATCATAGCCTGCATGCACTGGGGGACAGAGTACATGCTCCAGCCTGATGCAAAGCAGAAAAAGCTTGAAGACTGGCTCTACGCCCACGGAGTTGACCATATCATAGGCGGACACCCGCACGTAGTCCAGCCCGTACGCACCCTACCCGACTACCGCAACCGCCCGATCAGGCATCTTACAGTATGGTCGCTCGGAAACTACATCTCCAACATGAGTGCCCCCAACACATACAGGGGACTTGCAGTAACGCTTTATCTTAAGAAAAACATACTTGACACACGGATGATCCGCTACGATATCCACCCCAACCAAACTCAACGTCCCCAATTCATTGTCGTTCCAGAATAATTACTCTATTTTTGCAAAAAACATATTTAATATGAAACAGATACTAACCTTATCCTTTGCTTTACTATTATTCTTGTCGGCAAATGCCAAATTGACTCTGCAGGAAATACGTACTGCATCCAACAATGTGATAGAACTCTTCTACACCAGCGACACTCTGGATGTAAACGAGGCCGATATATCCGACCCCGCACAGTGGAAGGTAAACGGCACCCAGGTCCTGGGCATAAACCGTACAGCCGCTGCTGCTGATCAGTGCGACCACTTTATCTACCTGACCGTACCCACCCTTAAGAGCGGCCAGAAGTACAACATTGAGACTCCCTACGGAAAGTACAGTTTCAAGTTTGACCCCAAGAAGATATACTGCGAGGCCATCAAGACCAATCAGGTTGCATACAGCGCCCTTTCAACCAAACGCTTTGCCAACTTTGCCATCTATCTTGGCGACGGCGGCGTAAAGAAGATTGAGGGTGCTCTGCCCAACTATATCGTATATCAGTTCAAGAAGAACAAGATAGGCAAGAAGGTTACTTCAGGCCAGCTTGTAGAGATTGGCGATGACCGTTCATCGGGCGACTTTGTATACCGTATTGACCTGTCACAGGTCCCCGAGGGCGGTCCCTACAAAATCGTAGTTGACGGCTACGGCTCATCCTACCCCTTCGGCGTGGGCGGCCAGTTCTCACAGAAACTCTCATACATCAGTTTCCGTTCACTCTTTAACCAGCGTTGCGGCATACAGATCATTGAGCCCTACTCAGACTTCAGTTACCGCACCAAGCGCTGCCATGAGACCATCTATCAGACCTACTACCGCATCAACGAGGCCAGTCTGATTGTAAAAGGCGACGAGCCCACCATCCAGGCCTGGGGCGGTTACCACGATGCAGGCGATGCCGACCGCCGCACCTACCACATGGACGTACCCAGCACCCTGCTCACCACATTTGAGGCATTCCCGGATCTGTTTACCGATGACCAGTTCAATATCCCCGACAAGTTCGATGAGCAGTTCAACATCCTGGGCAAGGGCAACGGAATACCCGATATCCTTGACGAGGCCGAATGGGGCGTGATGTTCTGGAAATATTTCCAGGAGGAGGACGGTCAGATTCCTTGGGGAACCGAGACCAACGGCTACTCACCCTTTACAACCTATGACTTTGAGGACCATCTGTTCGGTTCCGAGGTGCTTGATCCGCGCACATCATCATGGGCATCGGGCCTGTTCTATCACTTTGCCCGCATAATCAAGCCGTATGATGAGGCCAAGAGCAAGGAGTACGCAGAGCGCGCAGAACGTGCATACAACGCATCGGTCCGCGTATACGGTGAACGTAACCGTGAGATGCCTGCCTCATTCCAGATGTACTACAACGTTGAGAAGTATCTCATGACCGGCGATGCTAAGTGCCATGAGTACATCAAGGCCCACGCAAAGGATGCCGAGCAGATTCTCACCACCTACAACCAGGGTTCAGAGATATTCGCAGAGCGCGGCTGGCTGACCTCATATTTCTTCAGTTACATTCTGGCTCCTGCAAGCAAGACCGATCCCGCCACAGTAAAGGCATTCAAGGATATTCTGCAGGCCACAGTCGATAAGCAGCTGGATGCATTCGCTCAGAACGCCTACCCCAACGGCGCACCCATGAACGTGAACTGGTGGGGCAGCAACGTGGCTCAGGGACAGTACACATTCCCCATCGTACTTATGTGGAAACTCACCGGTAATCAGGATTACATTGACGCTGTAAGCCAGATGATGGACTACGCGCTTGGCCTGAACCCGCTCGGCAAGTGCTACATGACCACACTGGGATTCAACCAGGTTCACTGGCCTCATGACCGCGAGAGCGCCTACACCATTGAGCAGGGTTGGGGTCCGCGTCCCGGAATCCTGGTATTCGGAGCCGGAAACTATGTACGCAACTATCCCAGTTACCCGGTAATCAGCCGAAACAGCACTCCCCGCGAGCGTGCTTACATAGATATCCTTGACAATTACCAGAATAACGAGTATACCATCTACCAGAGCCTCTGCTTTCCGTCTGTAGTCTACCCCATCCTGGCCAACGGCTGCACCTGGAAACCCGGCTCAAAAGACCCGTATAAATGAAAAAGCTCATATCCATAATAAAGGACAAGGAGAGGCTTTACAGGATACTGTTTGAAGGAACGGATCCGCTTTCCAAGCCGGTTGACATAACCATAATGATTGCCATTGCACTATGCATTGTAATGGCATCATTGGAAAGTGTCGTAAAAGTTGACGACTTTTCATTCCAGGCACTCATCCATCTGGAGTTGAACGGTGCAGGTATTCTAAAAGCCGCAATTATTGTCCTTGAATATGTATTGAGCATACTCTTTGCCATTGAGTACGTACTCAGAGTCTATTGCTCACCGGTCAAGCGCGAGTATGTACTAAGTTTCTTTGGTATCATAGACTTCATGGCCACCGTGCCTCAACTGTTGAGCATCTTCTTCCCGCCTCTGAGATACCTTGCCCTGATGCGTACCTTCCGTCTGTTCCGCATATTCAGGGTGCTCAAGCTGTTTGCATTCCTCAATGAAGGCTACCTTCTGCTTGAGAGCATACGCAAGAGTCTTAACAAGATCCTTGTCTATTTCATGTTCGTGGTAGTGTTGGTATGCATCCTGGGCACAATAATGTATATAGTTGAGAGCGGAACTCCGGGAACGATGTTCACCAGCATCCCCACCAGCATCTACTGGGCCATTGTGACGCTTACCACCGTAGGCTATGGTGACATAACGCCTCTAACCGCGTTGGGCAAGTTTCTGTCAGGAATAATCATGATCCTGGGTTACACCATCATAGCCGTACCCACCGGTATCGTATCGGCCACCATGATAGATACCACCAAGAAAAAAGGCAAGGACGGCCGATGCCCTCGCTGCAACGAGAAGACAGACCTTAATGCCAACTACTGCAAACACTGCGGTGAGCGTCTGCTTTAAAAACGAATACAACCACTTTTAATAATAATCAATATGTCTAAGAAAAAATCCTTATTTGCAATTGCCGCATTTGCTTTAACTCTCTGCGGTTGTGAGAAAATTATTGACACCCCCATTGTTGACTGGGCTCCAGTAGAAATATACATCTACGCCACAGACTCAAAGGGACATTCTATCATCCAGCCCTATATGCCGGATATGACACTGACATTCAAAGGTGAGACCTACTCCGTCAAGGATAAGAATGCGTATTACGACAGCATACGCACCAAAGCGTATCTGGCTGTCATGCACGGTCTGTGGGCCGAACCCGTTGACACCACAGCCAATCCCAAGGAATACCGTCTCTATTTCGGCGAGATTGACGGAGCCGCCGATATGGACGAGGACATCACCCTGAACTGGCCAGACGGCTCCACCGATGTCATCCACTACCACTGCTCAGATCACAACGAGCGCAAACTCACCGTAAAACGCTCCTGGAAGCTGAACGGAAAGGAGCACTCCGGCAGCACCTTCCATTTCAGCAAATAAAAAATACCGGCATATAAAAACGGAATTTCCAAAAATTTTCATATATTTGGAAATAACAACCAATTAATCCTTTTCAATATGTCACTTTGGAATCTCAGTAAAGACATCAAGATCTTGGGCAAACCCAAGAGAAACTTCTATTTTCACGATAAATGCGTCATAAGTAAGGATCAACCCAGGAACTTGGCTGAACTGAAAGAACAAAAAGAAAACAAAGCGAAATAAATCACCTCAACCTTTTGCGTTATTCTGATTAATTACTACCTTTGCACCGCTTTAACCGGAAAGCCGGTTTATATGGTGCCCGTAGTTCAGTTGGTTAGAGCGTCAGATTGTGGTTCTGAATGTCGTGGGTTCGAGTCCCACCGGGCACCCCAGAAGCAAAAGGAAGAGGTCAATTTGGCCTCTTTATTTGTTTTATAAACAACAGTAATTATGAAACTATTCAAATCATTACTAGTCTTATTTCTTCTTCTGACAGCCGTAGCATGCCAGGAAAAGGGTGATAAGTATGCGTTCCAGTATGTGACATTCAAGGAAAGCATCCCCTACAAGCAGGGAAAGGATCATCCGTCATGTTCATTTGACCTGAACGTACTCAAGGCTCACGGTACTGACACAGTGTTTGCCGATGCCTTTAACGTGGATATATCCTACTTCCTTTTTGACAAACGTACAACCGATGTACGCGGCGCAATGATTCATTTCATTGATTCAGTGCTGAACATTTTCAAAGAGGAGAACAGGGAGCAGATCAGGTATGCCCAGGAAGAGGGTTTCGAACCACGTGATATAGACTATGAATACGTAATAAACACCGAAGTGCATTACGGCAATGGCCGCGATATCATCGGCCACTTTATAAATATGTATCAGTATACCGGCGGTGCACACGGCGGCACTTTCATAACCTGCCGCAACTACCGCCTGGAGGACGGCAGCGTTGTTACGCTTGACAACTACTTCAAGCCGGGCTATGAAAAGGTTTTGATTCCCATTTTGGAGAAGAAACTGTTGGAGTATGCCGAGTGCAGCAGCCGCGATGAGCTGGATGAGCACGGCTACTTCAGCAATGAGCCCATGTTTGTATCGGAAAACTTTGAAATCCGTAAGGACACCATAGATTTCATCTACAACCAATACGACATAGCCCCCTACTCTACGGGTATTACCACCCTATCCGTTCCCAACGACGAGATCCGTTCTATTCTACGGTGATGATGTCGTGCAGATTGGTGGTGTAGCAGGGTGTGCGCAGATTGTGCAGTATGGCGTCCTTGAAATGGGGCGCCTTTCCTGTCTTGGGGTCGGCGGGATACTGCTGGGCTGCCAGTACCACGGTCTCGGTGCCCAGACGGCGGTTTATGCTGTCGGCCGTGCGTGATATGCTGTCCAGACGCTTGCGGCGCTCCACATCAGACTCAAAAATATCCAGTTGTACGGCATTGTCCGGGGTTATGCCCGATACAATCACGCCTGCACGCTTGTAGCTGAGTCCCTGATGGTACAATCGGTCCAAGGCGCCCGATGCCGCCGCCACAAGTTCAGTGGTATTGCTGGATGCGGTACGCAACGTTACGTTCATCATGCCCTGATACCACTCCAGGTCCTTGCGGAACCAGTTGGTGGCAATGAATACCGTCATTATGTTGCACACGCTGTGCTGACGGCGCAGTTTCTCGGCACAGCGGCTGGCGTAGTTGGATATGTGCGTGCGCAGTGCCTCGCGGTCGGTAATCATGCCGGGAAAACTGCGGCTGGTGCAGATGCTCTTCTTGTCATGGACCTCAAGCGTGCTGATGCAGCTTACTCCGTTAAGTTCGCGCCAGGTGTTCTCAAACGGCAGCGGAAACAGCATGCGTATCCATCCCTGCGGCTTGTCGGCCACATCAAGGGCGGTGCGGCAGCCGTATGACTCCAGTTTGGCTACATATGCGCGGCCTATACCCCACACCTTACCTATCGGGAAACAGGAGAGCGCCTTGCGGCGTTTGTCATCACTATCTATCACGCAGCACTTGTGGTAACCGGCGTATGTCTTGGCATATCGGCTTGCCACCTTGGCCAGGGTCTTGGTAGGTCCAATCCCTATGCTTACGGGCATGCCCACCCACTTCTTTATGCGGGCTGCCAGATTCTCACCCCACTGTTTAAGGTCAAAGGTCTGCTCCATTCCGGTAAGGTCACAGAAACACTCATCAATGGAATAGACCTCCACCCGCGGGGCATACATGCGTACTATTGCCATAATGCGGGCCGACATATCGCCGTACAGAGTGTAGTTGCTTGACAGTGCCTCAATCTTTACGCCCGGGAACTCATCGGCCAGCTTAAAGAACGGAGTACCCTCCTTTATGCCCAACTGCTTGGCCTCGTTGCTGCGGGCCACCACGCAACCGTCGTTGTTGCTGAGCACCACTACCGGCTTGCCCTCAAGGTCAGGCCGGAACACGCGCTCGCAGCTTACAAAACAGTTGTCGCAGTCAATAAGGGCGTACATGGGAAACTCTTTTTTATAATTATAATGAGGTCAGATATGATTTACCCTCTTCTTTATGGTGTAGCTTACCACACCCCAGATACGGAAATCAGTCTCGGGGGTGATCTTGATACGCGGATAACTCTTGTTGGCGGGTACCAGCCAGATCACTCCGGTATCCTTGAGTGACAGGTCCACATATTTGAGCGTGAACTCTCCGTCCAGATAGCCCACCACCATATCACCGCTCTGAGCCTCGATAGAGCGGTCTATCACCAGTATGTCGCCATCCTCCACGCCCGCATCGATCATGGAATCCCCTTTTACGCGCCCGTAAAACGTAGCCATAGGATTGGATATCAGCTCCTGATTAAGGTCAAGAGCCTCCTCCAGATAATCCTGCGCAGGGCTGGGAAATCCCGCTTTGATACCCCCGTTGGCAAATGGGAGACTCAGCGTGTGCGTAAGGTCCGCCGACATCAGTTCAACCTCATTCATAACTCTGCAAAAATAGTGCAGCGGTAAAGTTAGCAAAACTTCTATTAGGTACCGATTTTTTTTATCTTTGCAAAACAACAAAAACCACTCACTAACCAAATAAAAAAATGAGAAAAATTTACCTTACCCTGACTGCAGGAATTGTAGCTCTTTCCACATCCTGTCAACCCAAGTATGAGGGCAACGACGCCTTCCAGGTGGAACCCCTCAAGGATATCCTGGCCCCAATCAAGGTTGGTGCCGCCATTGACAACTGGACATTACGCAATGACCAGAACATGGCTCTTTTCAGCCGTCATTTCAACAGCGCCACTTGCGAGAACAGCATGAAACCCATTGAGACCGAGCGCACCCAGGGCGTACTCACATTCGATACCCCTGACCGCGTAGTTGATTTCGTATTAGGCAATAAGGGAGCCGTCATGCGCGGCCACTGCCTGATCTGGCACTCACAGTGCCCCGACTGGCTCACCGAGGACTCCACACAGGTGTTCAAGCGCATGAAAGAGCACATCTTTGCAGTAATGAACCACTACAAGGGCAAAGTGTATTGCTATGACGTGGTAAACGAGGCTATCGATGACGGCCGCGGATTCCTGCGCAATTCACAGTGGCTCCGCGTAGCAGGCGAGCACTTCATCGACTCAGCATTCGTCTATGCACATCAGGCCGATCCCGATGCCCTGCTGTTCTACAACGACTATGGTCTGAACAATCCCGCCAAGCGCGAGAAATGCTACCAGCTTGTAAAAGGCATGCTTGAGCGCGGAATCCCCATCCACGGAATAGGTATGCAGGGACACTACAACGTCAATATGGACTACAATACCGTAGATGAGTCACTCACCCGCTTTGAGGAACTTGGCGTACTCATACAGTTTACAGAGCTTGACATTGCCGGTGGCGGTCCGGACCGCAGGCGTCAGCGTCAGCAGCAGCAAGACCAGATGGCCGGATTGGGAGGCTACTCCGGTGACGGAGGCCTGGCAGCCCCCGAGCTTACCGAGGAGCAGAAAGCCCGCCAAGACTCACTTGTAACAGAAGCTTACAAGAAGTTCTTTGCCGTTGTAAAGAAGCACAAGAAGAGCATCCACACCATCACCTTCTGGGGACTGGCCGACAACTACTCATGGCTCAACTCACGCAGCCGCCAGAACGCCCCGTTCCTCTTTGACGGTGAGTACAAGGCCAAGAGCGCATACTTTGCCGTCCGCGACCTGTGGAGGTCAAAAGACTAGACGGTAATCCACTCAACCTCGCCTCCCCAAAGATTCAGGAAGCGCATAAAGCCGGCGTTGCTCACCACAACGCTGGCTGTGTTTTCACAGGGGTGGAATGATATCCTCTCTGCAGTCTTGAGGTCGGCATCCAGGAAGTATTTAACGCGGTGACCGTTATCAAAGAGTTCCTTTGGGTTCACGCCCTCCTTTACCCAGCCGAAATCGCGTGAGCCGTCAGGTTGCAGGATTGCGGGATGCTCCACCAAATTCATGTCGTTTATAAGGCCGTATGCGCAAACTGATCCGGGAGCAACGCCCAGGCATCGGTCCATACGCTCGGGGCTGGCAAAACTCAGCTTGCCCTGCCTTACGATATGCTCCAGCCCGTGGATATCCAGGTTCTTGTGGCACTCAAAACTGGCCATATAGTGGCGGTTGCCCTTGTGGTTGCGGAAGAAAAGGTTCTTGCAATGGGTTGAGTCAATGTCCTTCCAATACGCCAGAGCCTCCTCAATGGTAGGCAACGGCGGGTGGTAGTGCACCTGATACTCAATCCCGTACTCCTCCAGCCAGTTCAGTACAAACTCTGTCTTACTCATGGGTTTCCATTCTCTTCTCGGCAAGAGCCTCGTACTTGGTGCCGGGACGGCCGTAGTTTGCGTACGGATAGATTGAAATACCGCCGCGCGGTACAAAGAAGCCTGTAACCTCAATGTACTTGGGATCCATCAGTTTGATAAGGTCCTTCATGATACGGTTCACGCAGTCCTCGTGGAATCCGCCGTGATTGCGGAAACTGTGCAGATAGAGTTTGAGCGATTTGCTCTCAACCATCTTAACATCAGGGATATAACTGATGCGTATCTCGGCAAAATCGGGCTGTCCGGTAATTGGGCACAGGGCAGTAAACTCGGGGCAGTTAAAGCGCACCCAGTAGTCATTCTCGCGGTTAAGGTTCTCAAATGCCTCAAGGACATCGGGATTATAATCAGTTGAATATGCGGTCTTGTGACCAAGGGCTGAAAGGCCCTCCTGTTTTCTGTCTTCGGACATATTATTCTATAGTTTTGATCTTGAACGGATTGTACTTGATGTCGTAGTCAAAGGTGTCTATACCCTCTTTCTCCTTGAGTTTGCGTGAAATCCATGCAGTCACAGGCAGTATAATCACCTCATAGAGAGTCTTGACGGTAACCTGGGTTACTATTATCGACAGGATTGTCTTAAAAGGCATTGAGCCGATGAACGCGAGCGGATAGAAGATTACGGAGTCCGATAACTCGCCGACTATGCTGGAAACTACGGCACGCCAGCCGAATCCCTTACCCTTGGTGGCAATCTTCATGCTTGACAGCACCCAGGCGTTCATGTGTGATCCCAGTATGAATGCCAGCAGTGATGCGGCAGTAGTGCGCGGGATAAGACCGAACAGATGGTTGAAACTGTCGGCCACAGCCTGATTCTCAGGATCAATCGGTGCAGGCAGGATACTTACCAGACCAGCGGCCAGAGCCACAAATGCACTCATGGCAAATCCCATCCAGATAACCTTCATGGCCTTGCGGTAACCGTAAACCTCGGTCAGCAGGTCATTGATTATGTACGATATTGGGAAAATGACTACAGCCCCCGAAAGCTGCATCCAGGTGTTTCCCACCCGCCAGAGTCTTGGCACAAAGAGATTTGATGTGATAAGGCAGACACAGAATGTTACTGCCAGTACTACGAATGTAACGGACAGCCCACGCTGTCCTGCAGAATTTGTTTTTTGAGTCATTTCACTTGTTTTTATAGTGGTTCCAAGCACACTTGCTACGGCACACTTCACCGTAACTCGCTGCAAAGATACAAAAATGATACAAAAGGGGTCTGTCCCCTTTTGTACTATTTTTCAAAATGCTGGTAATCCCGTAAGGAATTCCAGGAACCACCCCATTTGAACCCGTGCTCCACAAAAAGCCTATGGCACAGGTCACCCTCCTCTATCCTGTAAGGGAAAGACCACATACGGTCTATGTACGGCGTAGCGTTTGAGGGTTTGATTGTTCCATCTACGTCAGGGAACCTATAATAAGGATTGTATAACGGATTGATATCGATTGCCATTCCCATGGCGTGTTTTGATATGTTGGCCGATCCCACCTTTGGACGCCAGTTGAAACAGGAGGTATTGTTGGCGGCCATTGACTTCTCGTCATCGGCATCATAATAATCAATAAGCCTTACCCTTTCTATTGGATATGAGTTATTGAAGAGTTCTTCCATGATATCCAGGACATCGGCCGCAATCTCCTTGTTCACTATCATCTCACCCACAACGGCCTGCCCTTCAAGGTTCCGATGCAATATCAGAAGGTATCGCAAATCAGAGCGTGACAAGATGCAGTCATCCTTATAGGAACGGCCATACATAAGGTTAAAAATGGTATCGGGGATCTCCTGGCTGACAAAACAGGATTTTATATCCATTGTATCCAGGACATCTTCAGGGACAACTACGCCTGGTGCAAGACTGTATTCATGGTTCTGCGAACATGACAGCAGCATAGGCAACGCCATCATGCAGAACAGCATACAGTCAAGCACCCATTTCCTGGCGGTTGTCATATCTCTTACTTGATCTGCTCAAGCAACTGCTCGCAGATGCTCTTCATACCGGCTATTGACGGATGACCGTTCTGCTTGTCTATATCATGGAGTTCGATAAGCTGAACGCCGCAGTGCTTGCAGACCTCACGCATTGATTCATTAAATGTGTCGCGGAGTTCAGAATTCAGGATTGAATAGAGCTGTGCCTTGGGATACTGCTTCTTAAGCATATCAATAAGGCAAGCCATAGCCGGACGGAAGTTCTTGCAGTCATCCTTGGTCCAGTCTGACCACTGATACTCTCCCAGAGGAGCATTGGCCCAAGCATCGTTGGTACCGCCAAAGATAAAGATGATATCGGGATCACCCAGTCTGTCAACACGTGATATGAAATTGTTGCGTGAAGCATCCATACGGCCGTATCCTGTGCCGCATATGGTTGAGCCGCCCCACGAATCGTTCTTTTCAAGCTGATAGCCCTTGGCCTTTATATAAAGGTCCCACCAAGTCTGCGACACCTCAGTAACATCATTTCTGTCATTGGGATAAAAAGGATTGTAACCCTCGGGGTTCGCTCCCTGGAATGTAGAATATGAATCACCCAGAATAGACACCTTCTTGGTTTGAGCCGATACTGCAACCGCAGCACCCAAAAGCATTAAAGCAAGTAATTTTTTCATATCAGTATTAAGTTGTTTTGTATATGTTGAGCAAATGTAAACAAAACCCCGCAAAAGGAATCGTCAAAATGCTTACATTTGTATTCATAACCAAAACAAATGTCATGAAGAGATTTATTACTACCCTTATTTGTACTGTTACGGGAGTCATTATCTGTTATTCCCAACCTTACAAGAACACCAGCCTGCCCGCAGCAGAGCGTGCAGCCGATCTGGTAAGTCGTCTTACACTTGAGCAGAAAGTGGCCCTGATGCAGAACGGATCGCCCGCCATCCCCGAGTTTGGAATCAAAGCATATGACTGGTGGAACGAGGCTCTGCACGGTGTAGGTCGCGCCGGTCTGGCCACCGTATTCCCTCAGGCCATAGGTATGGCCGCATCATTCGATGATGCACTTTTGTTAGATGTTTTTACCGCAGTCAGTGATGAGGCCCGCGCCAAGTCAACCGTTTCAAGCCAGAACGGTGGTCTGCGCCGCTATCAGGGTCTTACATTCTGGACCCCTAACATCAACATATTCCGTGATCCCCGCTGGGGCCGCGGTCAGGAGACCTACGGAGAGGATCCGTATCTGACATCCAGGATGGGTGTATCGGTAGTAAACGGACTCCAGGGCCCGGCCGATGCCAAATATGACAAACTGCACGCCTGCGCCAAGCATTTTGCCGTGCACAGCGGTCCGGAGTGGAACCGCCACGAGTTCAATGCCGAGAACATAGCCGCACGTGACCTGCGCGAGACCTACCTGCCCGCCTTCAAGGCACTGGTTCAGGAGGCCGATGTAAAAGAGGTCATGTGTGCCTACAACCGCTACGAGGATGAGCCCTGCTGCGGAAGCGACCGCTTGCTCCAACAGATTCTGCGCAACGAATGGGGATACAAGGGTATAGTGGTATCGGACTGCTGGGCCATCAACGACTTCTTTACCCAGGGCCATCACAATACCGAGCCCGATGCCAAGCACGCTACATCAAAAGCCGTGCTTACCGGTACTGACCTGGAGTGCGGCAGTTCATACGCCCAGTTGGTTCAGGCCGTAAAGGACGGTCTTATCAAGGAGTCCGATATAGACGTATCCATAACCCGACTGATGACCGCCCGTTTTGAACTGGGCGAGATGGATGACCCCAGTCTTAACGAGTGGAGCAAGATACCGTACAGCGTGGTTGACAGCAAGGAGCACCGCGCCCTTGCACTCAAGATGGCCCAGGAGAGCATGGTACTGCTCAAGAACAACGGCATCCTGCCGCTCAACTCAAGCAAGAAGGTGATGGTTATGGGCCCCAACGCCAATGACTCCGTAATGCAGTGGGGTAACTACAACGGAACTCCCTCACGCACCGTAACCATGCTGGCCGGAATTCAGGCTACAGGCGCACAGGTAGAGTATATGCGCGGATGTGACTACGCATCAAACTCACTTGCCCTGATCAGTCTGTTCAGCCAGTGCAAGGCCAGCGGCCAGCAGGGATTTGACGCCAAGTACTGGAACAACGCCCGCGCCGAGGGTGAGCCCGATGTGCTGCGCCACAACGCTACTCCATTGCGTTTCTCAACCGGCGGTGCCACAGTATTCGCCCCCAACGTAAATCTGGAGAACTTTGCTGCCGTATATACATCGACCTTCCATGCTGAGAAGGACGGTCAGGTGGCATTCTACATGCAGAACCAGGGGCAGGCATCAATCAGTGTTGACGGACGCCGCGTAGCCACAGGCCGTAACGGCAACGAGCCCCGCAAGGTCTATACCCTGGACGCCAAGGCCGGTCAGGACTATGAGATAACCATCAATTACAGCTGCCGCAGCGGTCTGGCCGCACTCTCATTCGATCTGGGTTATGAAGAGGAGGTCAGCGTAGACAAGACTGTTGCTGCTTGCGCCGATGCCGACGTAATCATATTTGCAGGCGGTATCTCTCCCTCACTTGAGGGTGAGGAGATGCCTGTAAGCATTGAAGGATTCCGCGGCGGTGACCGCACCAAGATTGAACTGCCCACAGCACAGACAGAGCTTGTCAAGGCTCTCAAGGCTGCCGGCAAGAAGGTTGTGTTCGTTAACTTCAGCGGTTCCGCAATGGGACTGACCGATGTTGAGCCTTCATGTGATGCAATCCTGCAGGCCTGGTATCCCGGCGAAGAGGGCGGCAACGCAATTGCATCGGTCCTGTACGGTACTTATAACCCCGCAGGCCGTCTGCCGGTGACATTCTACAAGTCAACAGACCAGCTGCCCGATTTTGAGGATTACTCAATGAAGGGCCGCACCTACCGCTATATGACAGAGAAGCCCCTCTACCCCTTCGGTTACGGCTTGAGTTACAGCACATTCAAGTACGGCAAGGCCAAGATCCGCAAGGCCGGTGACAAGGTGTATGTAACCGTTAAGGTCAAGAACACATCAAAGGTTGACGGTCAGGAGGTGGTTCAGCTCTACGTAAGCCGTCCCGGCGATACCGAGGGCCCCAGTCACGCACTGCGTGCATTCAAGCGCGTCTCAATACCCAAGGGCAAGACCGTAAAGGTTGAGTTTGAGCTCACTCCCGAGTCATTCGAGTGGTTCGATACCAATCACAACATTATGACGACAATGCCCGGACAGTATGAGATCCTGTACGGTGCATCATCGGACCTGAATACCCTTAAGAAGATTAATTACCGGATATAAGATTTGCTGTGCCAGGTGTGGGATTCTGTGTATACTGAATCTCACACAGGGCATCGCGATCGTTTCCGTCCGGAAGCCTTACAAGTGAATAGGTCTGGGCCGATGCCTGGTTCATGCTGCGTGGCATACGGATTTGAGGAACCTCTGCCAGACAGCCGCCTTGTGTCTGCTCTCCCTCCAGAACTGCCAGGTCCGGGCGACAGATTGTGCCGTTGGCGCTTGAGTTGCTCTGCTTTGAGCCGTAAATGACGGCATCCACCAGAACATCGCCGTGATACAAGGCTATAGCCCCTGCCCTTGTAGAATATGTGTAGCTGTAACTGCCGTCATTAGCAGGTTTTACATGCGGAGCCGATATTGCATCACCGCTCATGTGGTCATACCTGAGTGCGGGGGTAAACTCAATTCCCGTGCCGAATGCCCAGACATCGACACCTGCAATCTGATCAATTGTGAGGGGTTTGTCAATCTCAACCACACCGGGCTCATGAGGCTGCGACTGCTGTCCGAAACCGCGTCTGGGCGCCGGAGCCTGTGACACCTTGACCACCTTGGTTACTTTGCGCACCTCCTTTCTCTGACCGGTGCTGATTGTTATCTCCATACCTTCACTAAGGTTTGCAGTAACCTCAAGGTTCAGGGTCTTGTCGCCAGCTTTGGCCGGCCCCACCAGAACGGTCTGGGTACCGGGAGTTCCCACCTTGGTAAGTGTAACCTCCTCATACATGCCACCCAAGTCAATTCCTATCTTCTGACCTGCCTGCAATCCGTCAACTGATGTTACCGGGAGTGATGTACTGCCAGCCTTGAAAACGCTCTTGGGAGCCGTTGATACAGGAATGAATATCTTGGTCAAAGGTGCTGCGTCAAACTTAAGGGCTTCAGCGTTGGGGCGCATCACCAGGAAATCCTTGGCCTTGATTACCGTACCTGCAGGCAGTCTTGCGGCACGTACGGGCGCCCATCCGCTACGGGTTATCTCAAGATCCCAACCGGACACGTCAACGGGCTCATCGGAAGAATTATAGAGTTCAATAAACTGCTCGCTACCAAGACTTATCTCATTGATACTCACTGCCGCAGCGCTACGGATACGGATCTGTGCCGATTCATGTCCGCCGTCATTCCAATCAGCGGTGATACGGGCAAAACCGCTATAGTCTTTATCGGGACCTGTTATCCTGAACTTTGTGCTGGCGGTAGCGCCTGGCATAATCTGCTCATTGGCATCGGCATACTCCACCTCCGATTTCCATCCACCGTCCATATCAATTGCTATACCCAGGTTACGGATGGGGGCATCGGTTGTATTGCGGAAAGTCACCACCAGGCTCTGCGGCTCACCCTTGCGGAAAGTGAGCAGTCTGGTAGCCTTGAGTGTAGGCTCTGAATACTTTGCCGCAGCGATATTTGCCTGAACTGCCTTGACAGCCTCAAACGAAGGATAACCCACGGTCATTGCACCCTCAAAGAACGTTCCGGCCGATCCGTTACCGTTGTCACCGCCGTTGGCCAGCAGCAGACCGCCCTTCTTGCTCATGGGGAAATAGACATCAGTCTGGCTGGGTGATGACGGACGCTCGCCTTCATAGAATGTAACCACATCGGGCTTGGTGGCATCGCCTCCGCGCAGATCCCACTTGTTGCCGCCTCCGCCGTTAACGTAAGCCGCCACAAAACGCCAGTCAGTTATGGACGGAACATCATTCTTCTTTGCATTGTAACCGGAAAACAGGCCCGATTCCATATCGGCCATGATCCAGGGACCGTCACCATTGCCGCTGCCCCAGTTGGTGGATGTGCCAAAATATGTGGTCTCCATGGTGCCGCGGCCCACAGCACGTCCGTTGGTTGATGAATTGCCGTAGTCAAAGCAGCAGCCGCTGTCAAAATGAGTACCGTCTACAACGTAGTAGATTCCCTCGGGCTCATCATTGATGGCCAGATATGATGCGTTGTTGTTTCTCATACCCATGCCGGGCATAAAGTATGCGCCGTAAACCTTGTGGCCGTTCAGCACCGCCGGAGCCATATCAGCTATGGGCAAAGTGTTGAATTCACCCTTGGCCGGACCGTTGAACGTACCGGGCGCAGCCTGCATCAGGTCATTGCCGTGACCGGTCTGGTCATATATAATACTTATGTAACCTATAGTGCCCTCCAGGAAAGCATCCTGTGCGGCAGCATCAGCATAACCACCATCTACGGTGCCTATATCCAGCGTCTTGCCGTCAGAGTCTCGTACCACCTGATAGAGCGGTCCGTCATACTTTGAATAGAGTTTGCGGGTGGTACTATGTGCTGCCACACACTCGGTTCCAAACTTCTCATAGATGTCGCAGGGACCCTTAACCTTGCCTGTGCAACCGGCCAGTATCAGTCCGGCGGCAATAAGGATGGAGTAATTCTTCATATCCGGTTGTAATTGTTTTCGATACACAAAAATAGAACAAACCTTTCAAATAAACAGACAAAAACCTGATTTTGAAATTCAGAGGTTTTTTCTCACTTTTGCCAAACTAATCAAATAATGGTATGAATAATAATCCTGTTCTGTCAGTCTTAAGGAAAATCCTGCTGTTTCAATCAATAATGGTGCTAACTACCGCGTCGCTGCTTGCCCAGAGTGAGGAGCGGCTTCTTCTTGGCGGTTGGAAGTTTGAGAAAGGCAGTCATGAAGGTGCTGAGGAGCCCGGTTTTGACGATTCAAAATGGCAGGATGTAACAATCCCGCATGACTGGGCCATAAGCGGTCCCTTTGACAAGGATATTGACAAACAGGTAGTTGCCATAATCCAGAACGGAGAGCGCGCTGCAACCGAGAAGACCGGACGTACCGGATCATTGCCCTGGATTGGAGAGGGCTGGTACAGGAACAGAATAGTCATCCCGGACGGTTTCAGTCATGCCGAACTGATATTTGACGGTGCCATGTCTGAGCCCACTGTCTATATAGAGGGTCAGAAAGTGGGATTCTGGGCATACGGCTATACCACATTCTCACTTGACATAACACCATTTCTGCCTCATCAGGACGGCAAGATAGTGCAGGGAGAGTACTCATTGGCAGTACACCTGCTCAACAGGGAGGAATCCAACCGCTGGTATCCCGGTGCAGGTCTGTATCGTCCCGTCAGGCTGGCGCTGTCACAGGATGTGGCCGTCAAGACATTCGGGATTTTTGCCAGAACTACCGGTATAGAGGGTATCAATGCCGACGGTACTCAGGCCCAATCGGCCAGAATTACCGTGAGCACCCCATTGCGTACTGCAAACAGCCGTAATATCAGGGTGCAGCACTCACTGTTATCAGACGGTGTGGAGGTGGCCCGCACCGAAGCTTCCCTTTCGGGTGACGAGACCATTCAGGTACTTGAGGTGAACAATCCCAAGCTCTGGTCACCTGAGAATCCGGTGCTCTACTCGCTTGAAACCAGAATACTGGCCAATGGCAGAACGGTTGATGTACAGCACACCAACATAGGTATCAGGAGCATAAGTTACGGCGGTGACGGATTCCGTCTGAACGGCAAGCTCACAAAGTTCCGCGGCGTATGTCTGCACCACGATCTGGGCCCAGTAGGCACAGCGTTCAACAAAGCGGCTTTCCGCCGTCAGGTGAGACTCCTCAAAGAGATTGGCTGCAATGCCATCCGCACATCGCATAACATACCGGCACCCTGGCAGATGGATATCTGTGACGAGATGGGTATGCTTGTCATGGCCGAATCATTTGACATGTGGGTAAGCGCCAAGTGCAAGAACGGCTACTCACTCTTTTTCGATAAGGTCGATGACCAGTCGCCCAACGCCGACGGCCGCCCGTGGTGGCAGCGCGATGTGGAGAACCTTGTTGTGGTAAACCGCAATCATCCCAGCATCGTGATGTGGAGCATAGGCAATGAGATTCCGGACCAGGGTAGCAGCGTAGGATTGAAATACACCCGCCTTATCCAGGACCTGATCCATTCGCTTGACGGCACCCGCCCCTGCACTCAGGGACTGGACCGCGGTGACCAGTGCATTGCATCGGGAGTATTCCAGGCTACAGATGTACCGGGTTACAACTACCGCCTGCATGTCTATGACAAGGGGCATGAGAATTCGCCCAGCGGACTGGTACTGGGCACTGAGACCGCATCCACAATCTCAAGCCGTGGCGTATATAAGTTCCCTGTCCAGGAGAATCACGGCGATGCATATGATGACGGTCAGATTTCCAGTTATGACCTGGAGAGTTGCATCTGGAGCAACCTTCCCGATGATGACTGGATATGGCAGGACAAGGCACCGTGGGTAACTGGCGAGTTCGTCTGGACCGGATTCGACTATCTGGGTGAGCCCACTCCATACGATGAGTATTGGCCCTCCCGAAGCAGTTATTTCGGCATTTATGACCTGGCCGGACTGCCCAAAGACCGCGCATATCTGTATCGTGTGCATTGGGCTCCGCAGGAGAAAACCCTCCACGTACTCCCACATTGGACATTCCCCGGACGTGAAGGTCTGGAAACTCCTGTCTTCTGCTATACAACATATCCTGAGGCTGAGCTGTTTGTCAACGGCAAGTCACAGGGCCGTCGCCGTCACATAGACATGTCGCTGGATGATTATCGTGACAACCGCATTGATGCCCGCATGCCCTGGGGCGATATGTCAAAATTCGCCGACCCCGATGCACCCCAAGGTAAGAACCGTCTGGACCGGTACCGTCTGCGCTGGATGGATGTCAAGTATGAACCGGGCGAAATAAAAATCGTGGCATATGACCAAAACGGGAACCCGGCCCAAGAACAGGTCATAAGGACTGCCGGAAAGCCCCACCATCTTGTACTGGAGGCCGACAGGAATGAGCTTACCGCCACCCCTGTCAAGGACGGCTATCCTACAGATTCACCTGATCTGGCATTCGTAACAGTATCAGTTGTGGATAAGGATGGTAACCTGTGTCCCAATGCAGACAATCAGCTCACTTTCAGCGTGAGCGGTGCCGCCAGATTCAATTCTGCCTGCAATGGCGACGCCACCTCCATTGAGACATTCACCAAACCCACAATGAAGGCATTTCACGGCAAACTGGTGGTAGTAGTCGAAGCCAAGTCAATCCAGGAAAGCGGCACAGCCACCCTGAAAGTCCAGGGCAAGGGCCTCAAGACCGCCTCCATTCCTATTATGGTGAAATAATGAATTAGTTTTCACTATATTTGTAATATGAAACCGGTAATAATTGACCTAAAGGACTATGAGCTATCCGGAGGAGGAAAGCTTGGTGAGAGTTATATTAAAAAGGACGACCCCGATATCCTGCTCAAACTATACACAACTGAGTTGGAGAAGATGGGACTTGACGAGTTTGAAAAGGCATGTAAAGTATACAAATTGGGACTGCCCTGCCCCGAACCCGGCCAAGTGGTACGTACGGCCGATAACCGCGTAGGCATCCAGTTCAAGCGTATTCACGGCAAACTGTCCTATGCACGAGCGCTGAGCATCCACCCGGAAAAAATAGAACAGTACGCCAAGGAGTTTGCGGATATCTGCAAGAAACTACACTCCACCACACCCCCGCCAGGACTATTCCCCACATTCAAGGACCAGAGCAGGCAATACATCATGGAGAATCCGTTCCTGACAGCTCAGGAGAGGGATGGCATGATACGTTTCATCGACTCCCTGCCCGATGCCGATACCGCCCTGCACGGCGACCTGCACATAGGCAACGTGATTTTTGATGAGGAAGGCCGCAAGTACCTTATTGACCTGAGCGAATTCAGTACCGGAAGCCCGCTGTTTGACCTGGGTATTATATATCTGCAGTGCTGTTTCATCCCCGATGAGGTTGAGATGGAACTCTACCATATCACCAAGGATATATCGGTCCCGTTCTGGAACCTTTTCATTAAAAACTATATGGGACCCGATGTGGATGTTGAAGAGTTCAATAGGCAGATACTCCCCTACGCCATGCTGCGAATACTCTGCGTTGAGAAGATGATGGGAGAACCTGTTCCCCCAATCCGTCCCATCGTCCATAAAATGTTAGGTATTAAATAAAAAAATCCTGCTTATGACTTTTGTTATGATTTTGCAGCTGCTTATAGTCCTGGCAGCACTTTATGTAGGTTCACGCTACGGCAGCCTTGCACTGGGTGCCATATCGGGAATAGGTCTGGCCATTCTGGTCCTGGGTTTCGGCATGAAACCGGGCAATCCGCCTACCGATGTCATTTACATAATTATTGCCGCCGTAACCTGCGCCGGAATTATGCAGGCCGCCGGAGGTATGGACTGGCTCATACAGATTGCCGAGAAGCTGTTGAGAAAGCATCCGGAGCATATCACCTTCCTGGCTCCGCTCTGCACATTCTTCCTCACGGTTCTGGTTGGAACAGGTCATGTGGTTTATACACTGATGCCTATCATCTGCGATATCTCCCTTAAGAAAGGCATACGTCCGGAGCGTCCCTGCGGTGTTGCTTCGGTCGCATCACAGGTGGGTATCACCTGCTCGCCGATAGCCGCTGCGGTGGCATCGTTCGTAATAATCAGTAACGAAAACGGATTCGATATAAACAACCTACAAGTAATTGCAGTCACCATCCCCGCCTGCCTGTGCGGACTGATGGCAGCCGCACTCTGCTCTTACAAGCGCGGCAAGGACCTGGACAAGGATCCCGCATTTCTGGAGCGCAAGGCCAACCCCAAGATGTACAAGTACATGTACGGCGAGACCGCATCCGTGCTTGACAAGGAGGTCACCAAGAGCGCCAAAATATCGGTTTACATCTTCCTGGCCGCACTTCTGGTCATCACGCTTTACTCATTCTTCCAGATTATCGGTTGTGATATCCGTCCCAAGGTGAACGGCAAGCCCATTGGCATGAACATCATCATCCAGATTGTGATGATATCGGCCGCCGCATTCATGATCATATTTGCCAAGGCCAATCCGCGCCAGGCAGTCATTGGCAACGTATGGCAGTCGGGAATGGTTGCCGTAATAGCTATTTACGGAATTGCATGGCTGGCCGATACATACTTCGGCAACTACCTGCCTCAGATGCAGGACGGCCTTCAGGGAATTGTGAGCAAGTATCCATGGGCTATGGCGCTGGCATTCTTCACGGTATCCGTACTGGTCAACAGCCAGGGTGCCGTTGTGGTGGCCATGCTGCCTCTGGCCTACTCGCTGGGCATTCCCGGCCCGGTACTTCTGGGCGTTCTGCCATCGGTCTACGGATATTTCTTCATACCCAACTATCCGTCCGATATCGCAACGGTCACCTTTGACCGCTCCGGCACCACCCGCATCGGAAAGTATCTGCTCAACCACTCGTTCATGATGCCGGGTCTGGTGAGCGTGATTACCAGCACCATCGTAGCCACCCTAATCACCAAACTCATCTATTGATAATTAGGGCGGCACCAAAATCGCAATATATTGGGATTTTGTTTGTTTTTATAAAAACATGCTATTATCTTTGTACCAAAATCGCAATATATTGGGATTATGGATTTAAAACAAGTTGGCAGCACAATCAAAAACAGACGCAAGAAACTTGGAATTAACCAGCAAACGCTGGCTGATCTTGCTGGTGTGGCCGTAAACACCATAGTTGCAATAGAGCGCGGCGAGGGCAACCCTCAATTATCGACCCTGCTAACCATTCTTGACACATTGGGTCTGCAGATGGACATCAACTTGAAGCAGTTGGATTATGAGACAGTGTAAGGTATTGGTTCACAACATAGAAGCAGGCATATTGCAGGAAACTGATGACCGCAGATATGTATTCTCTTACAATGAAGACTATAAAGGTGATCCGGTATGTATATCTATGCCCGTACGCAAGGATCCGTACGTATCGGACTCACTTTTCCCATACTTTTTCAATATGCTTTCCGAAGGTGCCAACCGGAAGCTACAGTCCCTACTACTCCATATTGACGAGCACGATGATTTTGGAATCATGCTTGCGACAGCTCAATTTGATACCATAGGAGCAGTAACCATAAAACCATTATAACCATGACAGAATTAATCGTTTGCCCTTCCACGCTTCAGGAAGGTTTTACCACCTACTCTCCCGATGCACTGAAAACATTGTTTGACGGAAAGAAGGTGTCTCACATCCTTGATTTTGACAGTCCCAACAACGAAAGTGCCGATTACAGGGAATATGCGCAGAACGTGGGACGTATCTCTCTCTCCGGTGTCCAGCCAAAATCAAGCCTGATACTGAACGCAGATGGCCAACTGGCAAGACCGTCAGAGAATGAGCACGGAACATATATACTAAAGCCGGCTCCATCATCATACGCACTTATTGACCGCAAATACTGTCCTGCCAATGAGAATCTTACCATGCAACTGGCCAGACAGGTATATCACATTGAGACCGCCGCAAACGCTCTCTGTTTTTTCCGTGACGGCGAGGCCGCTTATATTTGTCGCAGGTTTGATGTCGGCCCTGACGGGAGCAAATTCCAACAGGAAGATTTTGCATCCCTGGCCGGTCTGACCAGTGCCAACGGAGGCAGCGATTACAAATACAGTAACCTTAGTTATGAGGAGTGCGCCGACATTATCCGCCGATATGTCAAGGCATCTCCTGTAGAAATTCTCAAGTTCTTCAGGATAGTGGTTTTCAACTACCTGACTCTTAATGACGATGCACATTTAAAGAACTTCTCGTTGATAAACCGCGGCGACGGCGAGTATCATCTGGCTCCGGCATATGACCTGATAAACACCAGCCTTCACCTTAGAATACCACGCATATTTGCACTGGACAAAGGTTTGTTTAAAGAAGGTATGCATCTGTCCGATACCCGCACCATAGAACGTCATGACTTTGAGGAGTTTGGCCGCCGCATCGGACTGTCCGAGCGACTGGTTAATCGTGAACTTGATATATTTGCCTCCTCTCAACCGTTGGCAGAACAACTGATTTCACGGTCTTTCCTGTCAGAAGACCTGAAGCATCATTACCTGCAATCATATAACTACCGTCGTATTACCCTTAATTCAAAATAAGATATGGAAGATCAGCTTTACTATACAATGTTTGAGGATCGTCTTGTTAAAGAGATGCTCAAGATTTGCACTGATGCCGGTATGCTGGAGGGCATATTGCTCCGGTCCGATGACATAGACCTTAAATGGAAGGAACTAGCGCCGGAGTATATTGCCGACGGCGTAAAGGAGATTGCAGCATACCCTACCGTTTCTGTTGCCTGGGCCGGATACATAGGACTGGCTGTGGCCTGCTGGTGGAACCGCGACTGGAACAAACTTAAAGACCAGCCCTACAGCGTACTGCTTGGCCCCAACGGATTTGATGATATGGATGACCATATCATGAAAGACATACTGGGACTACTGCCTGGTGGCAAGCAGGCGCAGCAGATAACCGCTGTGATGCAGAGTTGCGCACAGACTGCAGTGACGTTCATCCGCCAGGAGCGTATTGAGCCTCAGAGCAAGCGTGCTTTCTATGTGTATGCCCGCGCCGTCCAGGTTATGTTCTCAATCGGCGCCGCAATTGAACTGCACCGCCTGGGCTACGAGATGAAGAAACTCTCTAACTGATGGAATACAGGACCATGAATGATTACCTGAGCGGGGTGTTTCCCGGGCGGGTAATCAAGATTGCGGTAAATGCGGGGCTGGGATGCCCCAATAGTGACGGCACATTGGGTCGCAACGGGTGCATTTACTGCAACAACCTGTCATTCAATCCGTCATATGCTGCAAATGATTTGTCCGGAAGTATTACCGCACAGTTGGAAAGAGGTGTAAAGTTCAACAGACGCAAGGGTGAATGTTACGGGTATCTGGCATATTTCCAATCATATACCAACACTTACGGACCCACCGAACGGTTGATTGAGCTCTATGAGGAGGCACTCAGGTTTCCCGGAGTAAAGGGGTTGGTCATTGCCACACGTCCAGATTGCATCAAGCCGGATCTGGCCGATTGGTTTGAGCAGAGGTTTGGACGCAAGGCACCCGCCGGACATCCGCATCTGCTGGTTGAGATTGGCATAGAATCTACGCTTGACCGCACCTTACAACTAATCAACCGCCACCACACCTATCAATGTGCGGTAGACTGCATCAACGACCTTAACGAGCGCGGAATAGATACCGGAGCACATATAATCTTAGGCTTACCCGGAGAGACAGAGCAGGACTGGATGACACATGCCGACCGCATATCGGCCCTACCTATCAAGACATTAAAACTACATCAACTGCAAGTGGTTAAAGGGACTGCGCTGGCCCGCATTTATGAGCAGGAGCCGTTTAAGCTTTTTACTGCTCAGGAGTATGCTGGGGTGGTTCGCGACTTTATCAATGCTGCACGCAAGGACATCTTTTACGACCGCTTTGTCTCCGAAACTCCCAAGTCCCTCCTGATTGCACCTTCCTGGGGGATTAAACCGCAGATTTTTAATAAGATGGTATAAAAACGACGCATTAGGGACGTTTCCCTTTGCGTCACTTTTTGAAAAAACGCCGCATTGGGAAACGACCCCAATGCGTCGATTTTTAAGAAACTGAAAAAAGTTCTTTTACTTCCTTCTGATATTTGCGGGAGACGGGGAGTTCTTTGTCTTGCACTTTTATCGTATCACCTTTGTACGATGAAACGTATCTGCTGTTAACAAGAAATGCTCTGTGCACACGTATAAACGGCTCTTCCAATACGGACTCCCATTGGGATATTCCGGTTTTGTTACGCAGGGTTCGGCCATCGGTAGTATGTATAAAAACCTCTGTATCACAGGATTCTACATAGACTATCTCATGGAGAAGGAGCGTCACCTTTTTACGGTCCGAGCAAAATGTTATGCCGCTTTCCATCTCAGGATGCTTTCTCATCAGCCATCGGTCCAGCAAATAACCTCCTACGGCTAAGACTGACACCATCAATGAAATGAACCAGATATTCATTACGCCGGTTCTGGGATAATTGAATCCTCTACCTCGAAATTGTGATGGACGTATTGCATAGCCTATTCTTAATATGTTATGTGCCACAATAAGCAGGAGAAACTCCAGCAGGATAATTGCCAGAATTATGTAAACGGTATTTCGTATACCCTCACCCTTTTTCTTGAATGAGACTTTGGGCAGCATATATCTTGCAGCCAGGACTCCGGGCAGGAACATGGTTCCTATAAAAAAGGAGTTGCTGAAAGACGTATGGTCAACGTATGATATGACAAATGCGGTTACCAGCACTGACAGGATCCAATATGCGACGTTCAGGTTTGTTCTCATAAGTTTGTATCGGCTTGTTGAATTACCATTCACGAAGGTAGTGAATTGTTGCAGATCACATCAAAAAACGGCCTGTCAAATCCCCATATAATAGGATTGGAGGGCAAACAGAAGGATTTGACATACTCCCGATGGCCGAACAGAGGGATACAGCACCCCAAAAATTATGACGGTCATTATCAAACCGCATACCTTTGCATCAAACCTCAAAAACAAAAAAGTATGGAAGAAGAATTGATAGAAGAAATGGTCGAGATTGAAAGGCCCGGCCTGTTAGAGTGGCTCTTACCACAGTTGCCTCCCACGGTATTAAGCGTACTCACAATATTATTGATAGCGGTGCTGCTCTGCGGATGGAAGGCCCCCAGATGGGTCAAGCCCATCGGATCCATTGCGGTGGCTTTTGCTTTCCTTTCACACGCCTGGCTTTTCCTGACTGCTTGTCCTGACATTATAAAAGCAGGTGAGATCAGTCCCACAGTCATGATCCCGGGTTTTCAGATGGCAAACATCGTCCTTTTATACGGATTGATAGTATTCCTTATGTCACGTATCATTGTCATTATTCAGAAATCTAGAATATAATTAATAACGGTATGGATAAAATGAGTTACATATTGGAGTGCATTAAGATAATGTTTACTTCCCTGTCAGTTTTTGATACTATAGTCTACCTTATTCTGTTGTTGCTGACTATATATGTGGCCTGGAAAACGCCTGGTAAAATCAGCGCTATCGGAAAGATCATTGTTATTATGACTGCCTTCTGCGTTATCGCCGACATTAATATTCTGATCACACAAATAATGATTAAAAGTCCCACATTATACTTGGCTGGCAATAAATCAGAGATACTGTATAATCTGATTGACCAGTATCCTGAGTTAAGGGACGCTATAAAGTCAAACTTTATGAGTGTTATGGTTTATGATTTGGCTCAAATAGCTAGTTCGATAATTTTCGGCTTGCTGACCTATATCATAAATAATATCATCTACATCATCCGCACTCCGCGAATTTGATTCTAAAAACGCCGCAAAGGGGTCGTTTCCCTTTGCGGCGTTTTTGCAACTTGGTTGCACCTGCAGCGAGGTATTTTTGCGTCGAAAAAAAGGTGCAAGAATAATGATTTACAATCTAGGAAACAGAGTAGTAAACAATTACCTGGTCAGTCTTGACGATGGCGGTTACATACTGATCGATACAGGTTATGCTGAGTATTACGGGGCGTTCCGAAAGAGACTCCGTAAGATTGGGATTGAGCCCGCGCAGATAAAATATGTGTTCCTCACTCACGCTCATGACGACCACGACGGTTTCCTGAATGATGTGCTTGAAATAACAGATGCCAAGGTTATTCTGCACCCTAAGGCAATTGACGGTCTCATTAAGGGTCAGAACTCGTTTGAGGGCGGTTGTTCAAGCCGTTTGGCCTGGCTGTTCTGTAAGGTTCTGGAACTGTTCGGCAAGGGCGAGCACAAGTTTCCCCCACTCCGGGAGCAGTATATGGATAGGCTTATTACTATTGATTCCGCCCGTTTCAAGGCCCTGAAACTACCCTTTGAAGTGATTGAAACTCCAGGTCATACGGCCGATCACATTGCGATGCTTAAGGACGGCATACTGTTTTGCGGCGACGCAGCCATGAACAACTTCCCCAGTATAAAAAGAACCATCATCTGGATTGAGAATCTGGCCCAGTATAAGGAGTCCTGGAAGAAAATGATTGCCTTAAACCCGCGGATTATCTACCCCGCACACGGTAAGCCGTTTTCGGCCGATGACCTCACGTGATTTGAGGGACATTTGGATAAGATTCGGCTATTTCCCTTATAACGTCACTTTTGCAAAAAGTCAAGAACGGCAGCATTGAAAGCTTCCGGCTGTTTATTGGCAATGAAATGATTGCCCTTGATAAAGACAAGTTCAGAATTCGGTATCTTACTAGCAATCAGCCTGGTATGCTTTTCCTTGACCATATCGGCCGTACCTGAAATCACAAGCGTGGGAGCCTTTATGGCCGATAACTCATCGGGCCCGATATTAGGATCGTTGACCATGAGGCCCAGCAACTCTGCGTTTAGTCTGGCCTCCGGACTTTTGGACGCAAATTTAAGCGCAATGAAATAGCCCAGTTCTATTGGCCATTGCACGCTCCTTTTTATACCCCCGGCATCCAGATTGCCTCCGTTCAGTATCAGCTTTTCTACACGCTCAGGGTATTTGAGTGCAAATATCATGGCAATATTGGCTCCGTCCGAGAAGCCCAGTATATGCGCCCGCTCAACACTATGGTCGTCCATAAATGCCTTAAGGTCATCGGCAAACTGGCGAATAGTGAACGGCGCATCACCGCGGGGGCTCTTACCATGCCCGCGTGTATCTACAGCAAACACATGATAAGTACGGCCATACTCAGCAATCTGATGCACAAAATAGCTGCTGTCCTCACCGTTGCCATGCAACAGTATCAACGGGTATCCGTTCCCCTGCTCTACGAAATAATTCTTCATTGCTTCAAAAGTGACGCAAAGGGGTCGTTTCACTTTGCGTCATTTTCAAGTTTCATTATTTTGACAGGCCGGGAGTCGCTGTGATACAGTTTGCTCAGGATGTTGGTGCGGCCGGTATCCCGGAACCCGCATTTCTCCATCACGCGGCCCGATGCGGGATTGTCCACAAAGTAATCGGCCCAGATATTGTTGTACCCCCTCCTGCGGAAGCAATAGTCAATCATAGCCCGCAGAGCCTCGGTGCAAAGCCCCTTGTTCCAGTACGGCTTACCTATCCAGTAGCCCACCTCAACGTCCTGCTCACCAATCTCGATATTGCTCTCGCCATGCGGATAATACCCCATGCACCCTATTACATGGCCGGTCTCCTTGAGTTCCAGCGCCCAGGTATGACCGTTTGAAAAGATATTCTTAATCACCATCAGGCTGTCTTCAACCGTCTGATGAGGAGGCCAGCCGGCACGCTCGCCCACATCAGGGTCCGATGCACACGCGAACAGATCCTCCGCATCGGACTCGGCCCACGCCCTGAACCTTAATCTCTCTGTCTCAAAACTCTCCACCTCAAATTATTTCCGCCAAAGATACAAAAACAGTACAAAAGGGGACAGACCCCTTTTGTATCATTTTTCACGCTTTGTTGAACTTTTCCTTGGGTTGCTTGCAGCGGGGGCAACGCCAATCATCGGGCAGCTGCTCAAACGGTACGCCGTCGTGCTCGGCCGGATCATAGACGTAGCCGCACACGGAGCATACATATTTGCCCGATGCCTCCACGCTGCCAAAATCTACATCCGCCAGAATAGTCTCTACCGGATTGTCTAGATCCATTATGCGGTCAGCCTCCAGATTCTCATAGCCCTGGGGCGTGTGCGTGGAGAGATAAACCGTGGGATTGTTGCGGATAAACTCGCGGATGCGATCCATAGTGTCACGGGCAGCAGGCAGGTCATCATACACTACTGAGAGCTTGTTCTCATACAGAGCCTCATCCACGTAGGTGATATCGCCGTGAATCATGTAATACTTGCCGCCATTCTCCACAATCACAATGCTGTTGCCGTTGGTATGGCCCTTAGCCTTGATAAGGTAGATGCCGTCGGCAATCTTCTGGCTGGCCGGGAAATTCTTATATGGACCGTCCGTGAATTCTACAGGAACGATATTGACAATCCCCTGAAGTTCTGCGGCCGATAACTCATCGGCATTGACAAAAATCTTGGCGTTGGGGAATGAGCGGAGCTCGCCCGAGTGGTCGGCATGCTTATGTGTAAGCAGTATCTTGGTTACCTGTTCCGGCTTGTATCCCAAAGCCTTGAAGGCATCCATGTAACTGCATATATCAACTCCTGTAAAGGCAAGTGATTTGGCATCGGGCACCTCCATAGGCGTTCCTGCCGGGAGTCCGGTATCCACCAGTATCACCTCGGTGCCTGTATCAATAAGGTAATTCTGCAAACTGCCGCGATAGCGGATGTTGATGTCATAATTCTGCGGGCCATCCTCGCCGCCAAAGGCAAACGGCTGACTGTAGAACCCGTCTTTTCTGAACTTTACTGCTTTAATCTTCATAGTCCTAATAAATTGATTATGATTAGTAATGGAGTAAAGATAATTGAATTTCCGGATTTACACAACAATACCACTAGGGACGGTTCCGTTTGGTACTGTTTTTTCAAAACGATACCAAACGGAACCGTCCCCAATGGTATCACTTTGCCAGTCTGATGGCCAGGATTGCAAGGGGTATGGTGATGAGATAGACAAAAATCAGCACAGGAACGTTGTCTATGACCGGAAGCATCAGTTGGTCGTAGCCGGGACGCATCTCTTCTACGGCAGCGGCCAGAGAGCCCTCGGTGTCGGTCCACCAGTGAGCCGTGTAGGTGAAGAATGAGAATGCCATCGGCACAAATCCCCAGCGCAGGCTCTTTACGGGGTTTGACTGGAACTTGATCTTAAGGAACTCTGAGAGAGCTGCCAGGAATATCAATCCTATTACGCATACGGCATCGGCCTCACCTGCTATGAGGAACAGAATTAATACCAGTCCGTTCATGATACTTGCAGCGCCGAATCCCGGAACCTGCTTGACCATAGCCTTGTAGATGAAGGCTGTGATAAACGGCAGCAGTGCACCTACGTATGCGTAGCAAGCAGGATGAATGATACCGGTTGATGCACCAAGAAAGAATGTGGCAAGATATGCAATTGCCAAAAGGATAACTTTGAAAATAGGTTTCATAACTGTATTTATTATTTGATTAAAAACTGTACAAAGAAAAGAAGAGCCTGCAATGCAGGCCCTTCCTGTTATTGTTCAATCTCACTTTCGGGAGCGGAGTTGGCCCCCTTTCCTCTACCACACAAACCAAAACATATTCCAATTATCATCGCTATCATAACCATTGCTTTTACAGCCGCAAAGGTACTGCCGCGATTTTGTGTGGGTAATACCCAAATCTTGCTATTTTTGTCACAAAGGGAAACGACCCCAATGCGTCGTTTTAAAGTCTGCTCTTAAAGTCAGCGTAGGTGAATGACTTGAGGAGGGTGTAGTTGGAGCCCTGCTTGAGGTAGATGGCGGGAAGAGGCATGCCGTTGAAGGTATTGTTCTTGACCATGGAGTAAATGACCATATCCTCAAATATCAGGGTCTGGCCCTCTTTTAATGGCTCATCGAAAGAGTACTCCCCTATTATATCGCCCGATAAGCAAGTCGGGCCGCCAAGACGATAGGTGTATGCTTTCTCTCCGGGCAGGCCGCTATCGCGCAAAGGGGGCCGATACGGCATCTCTATCACATCGGGCATGTGGCAGGCGGCCGATGTATCAAGGATTGCGATATCCATTGCTCCTGCGTGGTGCTGAACCTCAAGGACCTGAGTGTGCAGATAACCGGCGTTGAGGGCGATTGCCTCACCTGGTTCAAGATAGACCGTAAGACCGTAACCTTCCTTCATACGCTCTATGCAGCGCTCCAGACGCGGTATATCGTAATCAGCGCGGGTGATGTGATGTCCGCCGCCAAAGTTGACCCATTTCATCTTGGGCAACCACTCACGGAACTGCTCCTCAAAGCCGTTCAGGGTGGTCTCCAGGTCATCGGAGTTCTGCTCGCAGAGAGTATGGAAGTGTAATCCGTCAAGCAAATTCAGCAAGGCAGGATTCCGAGCTATTCCATCACGGAATTCGGCCAAAGACACCCCTAACCTGCTGCCCGGAGCGCAAGGATCATAGATGGCATGCTCCGCGGGCTGTGTTGAAATCTGCGGATTGATGCGCAAGCCCACCTGCAGGCCAGCCTCCTTGGCGCGCACGCCAAAAAGCTCCAGCTGACGTATGGAATTGAATACGATATGGTCACAGATGCTTAGAATCTCCGGCATATCCTCCTCACGGAAAGCAGGAGAGAAAACGTGGTTCTCACGCCCAGGCATCTCCTCGTGGCACAGGCGGGCCTCAAAGAGCCCGCTTGCTGTAGCGCCACATAGATATTGTGATATAAGCGGATAGACGGCATAGCAACTGAACGCCTTCTGCGCCAGCAGAATACGGCATCCGGTTCGGTCCATCACGCCACGTAGCACCCGTAGATTCTCCTCCAGGCGGTCGCGGTCAATGACGTAACACGGTGTATGCAGTTGCGCTGCGTCCATCGGCCTTAAAGAAATCAGTCAACCATTACGGGGTTCTCATCCACTACCCAAGGCAGACCCCACTTGTTCAGGGCATCCATGTATGGATCGGGATCAAACTCCTCAACGTTGTACACGCCTGCGCCCTTCCACTGGCCGGTCATGACCATCATGGTTCCAATCATTGCGGGAACGCCGGTGGTGTAAGAGATGGCCTGTGAACCTACCTCCTTGTAGCACTCCTGATGGTCGCACACGTTGTAAATCTTGATGGCGCGCTTCTTGCCGTCCTTGGTGCCGGTATAGATGCAGCCTATGTTGGTCTTGCCTACTGTGCGCGGGCCCAGTGATGCGGGATCGGGCAGCAGAGCCTTGAGGAACTGGATGGGAACTATCTCACGGCCCTCAAACATAACTGGGTCGGTGCGCAGCATACCTACGTTCTCAAGACATTTCATGTGGGTCAGATAGCTCTGGCCGAATGTCATGAAGAAACGGATACGCTTAACGCCCGGGATGTTCTTGGCAAGAGACTCAATCTCTTCATGATGAAGCAGATACATATCCTTCATACCCACCTGCTCAAAGTTGTACTCACGCTTTATCTCCATGGGCTTGGTCTCTACCCAGTGGCCGTTCTCCCAGTATGAACCGTTGGCCGATACCTCCCTGAGGTTAATCTCGGGGTTGAAGTTGGTGGCAAAGGGATAACCGTGGTCACCGCCGTTGCAGTCCAGGATATCGATGGTGTCTATCTGGTCAAAGTAGTGCTTTAATGCGTATGCTGAGAATACGCTGGTTACGCCCGGATCAAAGCCGGTGCCCAGGATTGCGGTGATGCCTGCTTCCTTATATTTCTTTTGATATGCCCACTGCCATGAATAGTCAAAGTAGGCGGTAAAGCCCTGCTCCTTGCAGCGTTTCTCATAAATCTTGCGCCACTCGGGATCCTCGGTGTCCTCGGGCTCGTAGTTGGCTGAGTCAACGTAGTGTACGCCGCATGCCAGGCAGGCGTCCATGATTGTGAGGTCCTGATACGGCAGGGCCAGGTTGAGTACTACATCGGGCTTGACGCTCTTGATCAGGGCAATCAGCTCGTCAACGCTGTCGGCATTCACCTTGGCGGTGGTTATCTTGGAGCGGCTTTTGCCCTGGGCCTCAATCTTTTTCTTAAGGTCGTCACACTTGCTAACCGTACGGCTTGCAATGCAAATCTCGTCAAAAACTGCGTCGTTCTGGGCGCACTTCTGAATCGCTACCTGGGCTACACCTCCGCAGCCAATAACCAATACCTTTCCCATTTTATTTAATGCTTAAAAGTAATTCACGAATGATTTTGCAGGCCGCAGCGGTAGAAGCTCCGGTCTGGTCATAAGGCGGACATAATTCATTAACGTCCAGGCCCACAATATTAGAGCCGATGCAAACGGTCTTGAGTGCCTCAAACAGCTGCATGAAAGTAACGCCACCGTACTCAGGAGTACCTGTGCCGGGGAATACCGACGGATCCATGACATCCAGGTCGATGGTAAAATATACAGGCTTACCAGCTAATCCGGCAACAGTTTCTGCCAGTCCGTCAAAGTTGAACGGATGCAGGTCAGTGTGGCCGGCACGTGCCCACTGCCACTCTGCACGCTCACCTGAGCGTATTCCGAACTGGTGGATTCGGCCGTCACCCACAAGATCATGGCAGCGACGCAGAACGCATGCATGTGAGAGTTTCACATCCAGATAGTCGTCACGCAGGTCTGTATGAGCGTCAAAATGTATGATATGCACATCTGGGTACTTCTTGAATACCTCGCGGAAGGCTCCCAGGGTTACCAGGTGCTCTCCTCCTATCATGAATGGGATCTTGCCGTCGGCCAGAATGGTGGCGGTACGCTCCGATATCTGGTCAAGAGCCTTATCGGCACTACCGATGCAAAGTTCAATGTCACCGCTGTCAAATACGCTGATATCCTCCAGGTCGCGGTCCAGCCAGGGGCTGTAGGTCTCCAGGCCGAATGACTCGGAGCGGATAGCGTGCGGGGCAAACCTTGTGCCAGGGCGGAATGACGTGGTGGAGTCAAACGGCGCTCCAAAGAGCACTATGCGCGCATCCTTATAATCGGCATCACAGCCTATGAATGTCTCAACGTTCCTCTGCAGCATAACTCAGTCCTTTATCTTTTCCACATCGGCCAGCATGCGCTCCACGTATGCGGGCAGTGCAAAACAGCCTTTGTGAAGGTTTGTAGTGTAATAGTTGGTCTTGATACCCAGCTTGTTCCATGCATCGGCATCCAGGTCCAGCACCGGACGGTACTTCTTGGATGCAAAGCCAAAGAGCCAGTAACCTGAAGGGTATGTGGGGATATGGGCCTGATATACGCGGCTTATGGGGAACCTGTTCACAATACGCATGTGCGCCTTCTGGGTCTCTAAGCGGTCCTCCTCGTAGAAGGGGCTCTGATGCTGGTTCACCATGATTCCATCGGCCTTGAGTGCCTTGTAGCAGCTGCCGTAAAACTCACGGGTGAGCAAGCTCTCGCCAGGACCGTAGAATCCGGCCGAGTCAACCACGATCAGGTCATACTCATTCTCTATATGGCGGATGTAACGCAGTGCATTCTCTGTGTAGATGGTCACACGCGGATCGTCCAGTGACTCTGCCATCTCGGGGAAATACTCACGGCAGGCCTGAACCACGCCCTCGTTAATCTCAATCAGGTCAATCTGCTGGATGGACTTGTACTTGAGCAGCTCACGAACCACACCTCCGTCGCCCGATCCGAACACCAGCACCTTCTGGGCATTGGGATTCACGGCCATCGGAATGTGTGACAGCATCTCATCGTAGATGAATTCATCCCTCTGGGTAAAGATTATGTAGCCGTCAACCGCCAGGAATCGGCCAAACTCGGGTGACTCAAAGATATCCACCCTACCCAGATCATTCTCGGCGGTGTAAAGATG
This sequence comes from Bacteroidaceae bacterium, assembly GCA_045534955.1. Lineage (GTDB taxonomy): Bacteria > Bacteroidota > Bacteroidia > Bacteroidales > Bacteroidaceae > Colenecus. The sequence continues at coordinate 131,812 of JAZSKR010000004.1, read as the reverse complement.
CTTATCGACCTTTACGGAGAACTTTACGTTGGGAGTATGCAACTCAGTAAACCAGAATTCCATAAGCCTTACAGAATCAATATGTTGTACTTTCCTTAATCACATTCAGACGCTCTACCTTTTCATCCTCGGGACCGGTCAACTGACAGCCCTTCTCCTTTGCGTAGAGTATGTAGTCGATGATTTCCTGCGTGATGCGCTCACCCGGGGCCAGGATAGGAATTCCGGGAGGATAGCACATGACGAATTCCGTACATATACGTCCGTTGGTCTCACGGATGGGAATCATCTCCTCCTTGGGAGCGTAGAAAGCCTCCTGCGGTGTCATGACCACTGACGGGTTGATGTACTCATGATCGAACAGACCGGTACGGTCCTTGCAGTAACGGCGTTTGACATCCACCAGCGCGCTCACCAGGCGCTCAACCTCACGCATACGGTCACCTATCGATATGTATGCCAATACGTTACCCATGTCACCAAGTTCCAGCTGGATATCATACTCATCGCGCAGCAGGTCATAGACCTCGATGCCTGCCAGACCGATATCCAAAGTGTAAACGGTAAGTTTTGTGGGATCAAAATCAAACACGCTGTCACCGTTAATCAGCTCCTTGCCGTAAGCGTAGTAGCCGCCAATCTTGTTGATCTCGGTGCGGGCGTAATTGGCAATACGCATAACCTCCCTAAAAAGCTCCTTGCCACGCAGAGCCAGATTACGGCGTGATATATCAAGACTTGAAATAAGCAGGTACGATGCGCTTGTGGTCTGCGTAAGGTTTATCACCTGACGCACATAACCGGCACTCACACCCGGGCCAGTAAGCAGGAACGAGCTCTGCGTAAGGCTTCCGCCCGACTTATGCATTGAGACCGATGACATATCGGCCCCGGCGGCCATAGCGGTCAGAGGCATGTCCTCACCAAAGTAGAAGTGCGTTCCGTGAGCCTCGTCCACCAGCACCATCATGCCGTGCTCGTGAGCCAGTTCCACAATCTTCTTCAGGTTGGAGCAGATTCCGTAGTATGTGGGGTTGTTCACCAGGATGGCCTTTGCCTCGGGGTTCTCCTCGATGGCACGCTCCACCTGCGATATCTTCATGCCCAAGGCTATACCCAAACGGCTGTCGGTATCGGGATTTACGTAAATGGGAGTCGCGCCGTTCACAACCAGGGCGTTGATGACGCTGCGATGCACGTTACGCGGCAGGATTATCTTCTCGCCGCTCTTGCAGGCAGTCAGCACCATAGTCTGTACGGCCGATGTGGTTCCGCCCACCATCAGGAATGCGTGTGCGGCGCCGAATGCCTCGGCTGCCAGTTCTTCGGCCTCTTTGATTACTGAAATGGGGTGACAGAGATTGTCCAGGGGTTTCATTGAGTTGACATCCAACTCAACGCACTGCTTTCCCAGCAGCGAAACGAGTTCGGGGTTTCCCCTACCTCTTTTGTGACCGGGTACATCGAACGGTACCACTCTGTTCCTGCGGAACTCCTGCAGAGCCTCATAAACGGGAGCTTTTCGCTGATCCATCTACTCAAAAACGTTTTAAAAGTTCAACCATCCAGCCTTTTTCCTGACCCTCAGCGTGAGGGGACAAAAAAAAGACATAAACAATAAAACCTCTCTTGTTTACGTCTTCGGTACGCGGGCAGTAAGCCTTTTGTACTTTCAAATCAGAGTCTATATAGTAAACAAATACTTTTACTACTCTTCTTATTGACCGTTTTCCAAGTCGGGCGGTTATAAAGTAACCAACTTTAAAAAAGGGGTACGTTACCGTACACAATGTGCGTTATGCGCACAACTCAATAATAGGAAAACTCTGATTCAATCCATTCTGCTTTCCTGACCGCAAAGGTACACCTTTTTTATTACCCCCCCAACCTAATTAATACAAAATTTGCAAACCCCGCCTCATTTCGCCAAAGTGTCCCACAAACACCCCCGCCAGAATACGCTCTAACGCGGTTCGTTGTGGGACACACCCCCTAAAAAGGGGGCATGTCCCACACCAACCCGCCCCACAAGCTCTCTGGGGCCCATCAGCGTGGGACACTTTGGCGAGCGCAAACGCAGGTACAGCGTATCGGAGCGAACGAGGCGACGAGTGAGACCGCGGTCCCGGAGGGCCGCCAGAGTGACCGAAGGGAACGGATTTGCGTAGCAAATTAAAAAAAGGAAAAGGGGCTCATCGAGCCCCGGTCCGAATCCTTTCATCCCGACAAAAAAGGAGGCCGTCAAGCCTCCTTTTTTGTCGGGATGAAAGGATTCGAACCTTCGACCACCTGGTCCCAAACCAGGCATTCTAACCGGACTGAACTACATCCCGAAAGCTTCTCTTTCTCAAAAAGCGTCGCAAAAGTACGCTTTTAAGTCAGAATCAGCAAATTTTTTATTTCAGAATCTCGTAAGCCTTGAAGCACTTGACGAGCTTCTCGGTTGCGATGTCAATCTGCTCCTTAGTGTGGGTAGCCATGAGCGAGAAGCGGATCAGGGTATCCTCGGGGGCGCAGGCCGGCGGGATAACCGGATTCACAAAGACGCCCTCCTCAAACAGCATCTTGGTGATAAAGAATGTCTTGTAGAAATCCCTGATATACAGCGGAATTATTGGGGTCGATGTGTTGCCGATCTCAAATCCCAACTGACGGAAGTTGTTGAGGGCGTAGTTGGTAAGGTCCCACAGATGAGCAATACGCTCGGGCTCATTCTTCATTATCTGCAGTGCGGCACGTGCGGCTGCGGTTGCTGCCGGAGTGTTGCTGGCACTGAAAATGTATGAGCGTGAGTGGTGACGTACCCAGTTGATTATGGAGGCATCGGCCGCAATGAAACCACCTATGGCAGCCAGCGATTTGCTGAATGTTCCCATTATGATATCCACCTGGTCGGTAAGGCCAAAGTGGTTGCAGACGCCGCGTCCGTGGTCACCCAGAACGCCCAGTCCGTGAGCCTCGTCCACCATGATGGCACAGTTGTACTTGTCCTTGAGCGCAACGATTCCGGGCAGGTCGGCCAGATCACCCTCCATGCTGAACACGCCGTCCACCACAACCAGTTTGAGTGAATCGGGCTCGCAGCGCTGAAGGGTCTTCTCGAGCGATGCCATATCGTTATGCTTGAACTTGAGCGGCTTGGCAAACGAGAGACGTCGGCCGTCAACTATCGATGCATGGTCCAGATCATCACAAACCACATAATCATCACGACCCATCAGACATGAGATTGTTCCCAGATTGGTCTGGAATCCGGTTGAGAATATCATGGCGTCCTCCTTGCCTACGAATTCGGCGAGTTCGGCCTCAAAATCCTTGTGCAGGTCCAGCGTACCGTTCAGGTAACGTGAACCGGCACATCCTGTACCGTATTTTTTTGCAGCCTCGACTGCAGCCTCAATTACTTTTGGATGATTGGTCAGTCCCAGATAAGAGTTGGAACCGAACATAAGGACCTTGCGTCCCTCCATGATAACCTCCGTATCCTGCTGGCTTGAGATACACCTGTGATACGGATAGATGCCTTGTGCCTTACCCTCCTGTGGGAGAGTATATTGTGCACATCTTTCGCTAAGTTTGCTCATAACGGCGCAAAATTAGTCATTTTGCCGATTGCTGCAATCTTTTTCGCTATCTTCGCACCGCTATTTATAAATATGCTGAATTCATGAATCCTAAGAGGAAAATAGTATTCGTTTACAACCCTATTTCGGGGACTCACAGACTTATTCCTGTTATCCCCATAATAGAGCGTTTTGTAAACCGCGACCTCTATGATTTCAGCATAGTATCAACCAAATACAGCGGACACGCCACCGAACTTGCCCGTCAGTACGCCGCTCAGAATTACGACGCCGTAATAGCTGTAGGAGGCGACGGAACCGTCAACGAAGTTGGTCGCGGACTGATAGGAACAAACACCGCATTGGGCATAATCCCCTGCGGTTCGGGCAACGGTCTTGCTCGCCATCTAGGAATCCCCATGGATCCCTTCAAGGCAGTAAAATGGCTTGACAAATCAATATTCTCCGAAATCGATTACGGAATGATTGAGGACCACCCCTTCTTCTGCACCTGCGGAGTCGGGTTCGATGCCAAAGTAACCGATACGTTCTCAAAAGCGGGAACCCGCGGGGTACTCACATACATGGAGAGTATCCTCAAAGAGATAGCCACCTACAAGGACAAGCTCTACAAACTCTCATTTGATAACTCCAGCGAGACATACGAGTGTTTCATAGTAACCTGCGCCAATGCCGAGCAATGGGGCAACAATGCATTCATTGCGCCCACAGCATCCCTGCAAGACGGTCTGATGGACGTAGTCGTGATACATCCGTTCACACCCCTGGATGCTCCGCTCATGGCATTCCAGCTGTTCAACAGGCTGATTGACAGGAACCCCAAAGTGACGCTCCGCAGGTGTTCCGAAATGACAATAACTCGTGACTCCGAAGGACCGGCCCACTATGACGGTGAGCCCGTGACGCTGGGCAGGCAAATACATGTGAGAATGATTAAGGGAGGGCTCAGGGTTCTCATCCCCGACAAGCGCCGGTTGATCTAGTATTTAAGGTAAAATTCCCTTACAAGATTGATATAGTCCGATGTCTCTTTCCCATCGGATCCGCAAATAGCCAGAACGTCCTTTCTGAGTTCCGAATACCCCAAACCGTACGCAAGCAATGAACGCTTGGGCTGCTTGCCCGGAGCGGTTATGACATCGGTCTCATGATAAAGGTTAAGGCCAAACGTCTGTGCGCATCTGGTAAAATCACCCGCCGCATCAAACGGGAGCACTACACACAGCAGTCCGTCCGGCGCCAGCAGAGCGGCTGAGCATCGGGCCAGAGTCTCGTAACTGAGGGAATCGTTATGACGGGCTGTATTCCGGCCCTCATCGGGACAGCGCAGAGAGTCACGGAAGTAAGGAGGATTGCAAACGATACGGTCAAACCTGAATTCTGCGGTGAAATGGGCAAAATCCGCACACTGAACAGAAATCCGGTCCTTCCATGGGGAATTCGCCGCATTTCCGGATGCCTGCTCCGAGGCCTGTGGATCAATTTCAACCGCCGTTACGCTATCGGCGCCGCGTTGAGCCGCCATGATTGCCACCAGTCCGGTGCCACACCCCACATCCAGCACGGTTTTCCCCCATTCCATCGGAAACCACGCACCCAGCAACACCCCGTCGGTCCCAACCTTCATGGAGCATCGGTCCTGTTCTATCCTGAAACGTTTGCAATCAAAGTACTGATTGGACATAGCGGATGGCGTTTTACACTGCAAAATTACTTTTTTTGTTTTATTCACCCCTTTTGACAGCACAAATAGCTGTTACGTGCGCGCAATTATCTAAATTTGCAGATTATTTGCAGAATGATTTATGTGGACGAAGAAAAAATCTGAAGAATCTTTTGACGAGTCGAATCCGGCATTCTCAATGATTGCCGATTTTGACGGTAATGAAAACGGGCTTTTTGACTCCCAGCTGGATGAGGTGGTACCCGTGCTTCCGCTCAGGAACATGGTGCTGTTCCCCACTGTCGTCATGCCCGTAACCGTAGGCCGCAAATCGTCACTGAAACTAATACAAAACGCATCAGCCGACGGCAGACAGATTGCCGTCTTCTGCCAGAAAGACCCGGACATTGAAGAGCCTGACCTGAACGACCTGTATTCTGTAGGCGTGCTGGCCAAGGTGATCCGCATATTCGATATGCCGGACCAGACCACCACTGTCGTCCTGCAGGGAATGCAGAGAATCAAGCTCAAGCACATAGTGGATTTTGACCCCTACCTGATGGGTGTAGCAGAACTCTTTCCCGAGGTTCTGCCCCCTACCCGCAGCAAAGAGTTCAAGGCAATAGTCGATTCTTGCAAGGACGCCGCTATCAAATACGTCAAGTTATCTGAAAACGTTCAGCCCGATGCGGCATTCGCCCTCAAAAACATATCCAACGGTCTGTTCCTGATAAACTTTATCTGCGCCAACCTGCCGTTCGACATCAAGGAGAAGGCACGTCTGCTGCGTGAGGGCACCTGCTCAAGCCGCGCCCTGACACTGCTCTCGCTGCTTAACCGCGAAATACAGCTGGCCGAGCTCAAGATGAGCATCCAGCGCCGCACCCATGAGGATATTGACAAGCAGCAGAAAGAGTATTTTCTGCAGCAGGAGTTAAAGAATATCCAGGATGAATTGGGCGGAAGCGTCCAGGACCAGGATATAGAGGAGATGCGCCTCAAGGCCGGCCAGAAGAAATGGAGCGACGATGTGCGCAAGATATTTGACAAGGAACTGCTCAAACTGGAGCGCACCAACTCACAGTCACCGGACTATAACGTACAACTCTCATACCTGCAGACCGTTCTGAGTCTGCCTTGGGAAGAGTACACCAAGGATAACCTTGATATGAACAATGCCCGCAAGGCCCTTGACAAGGACCACTACGGACTGGAGAAGGTTAAGGAGCGTATCCTGGAGCATCTGGCTGTGATGAAACTGCGCGGCGATTTCAAATCACCCATACTATGTCTGTACGGCCCTCCCGGAGTCGGCAAGACATCACTTGGCCTGTCTATCGCCAATGCACTTAAGCGCAAGTACGTACGCATATCACTGGGCGGTCTGCATGATGAGGCCGAAATCCGCGGACACCGCAAGACGTACATCGGCGCCATGCCCGGACGTATCATAAAAGGATTGGCCAAGGCCGGTTCATCCAACCCCGTGTTCATACTGGACGAGATCGACAAGGTCAGCCAGATGACCAACCAGGGTGATCCCTCATCGGCCCTGCTTGAGGTGCTTGACCCCGAGCAGAACAACGCCTTCCATGACAACTACCTGGATATTGACTATGACCTCTCAAAGGTTATGTTCATAGCAACCGCCAACAACCTGAACACTATACCCGCTCCCCTGCTGGACCGTATGGAGATAATTGAGGTAAGCGGCTATATCACCGAAGAGAAGATTGAGATTGCCCGCCGTCACCTCATACCCAAGGAGATGGAGGCCAACGGACTCAAGAAAGGCTCACTGGCCATCACCAAGCCGGCCATTGAGTCTGTCATAGAAAACTACACCCGTGAATCGGGCGTGCGTGAACTGGAAAAGAAGATAGGCAAGATATGCCGCAAGGCAGCCTGCCGTTATGCCGATAACGCCGATCAGGCCAAAATGACGGTGAAACCGGCCGATCTAAAAGAACTGCTGGGTACCCGTCCCTACTCACGCGACAAGTATCAGGGCAATGACTACGCCGGTGTGGTAACCGGACTTGCCTGGACTGCCGTTGGCGGTGAGATTCTCTTTGTAGAAACCAGCCTGAGCCGCGGCAAGGAGGGTAAACTGACACTTACCGGTAACCTGGGTGACGTGATGAAGGAATCTGCAATGCTGGCAATGGAGTACATACGCTCACATGCAGGACTGCTCAGCCTTGACCCCGCCGTATTCAACTCATGGAACGTTCATATCCACGTACCCGAGGGCGCCATTCCCAAGGACGGTCCGTCGGCAGGTATTACCATGGCCACGTCAATTGCATCGGCCTTCACACAGCGTAAGGTCCGTGCCCACCTGGCCATGACCGGTGAGATAACGCTGCGCGGCAAGGTTCTGCCCGTGGGTGGTATCCGTGAAAAGATCCTGGCCGCCAAACGCGCCGGAATAACCGACATCATACTGTGCGCCGAGAACCGTCGTGACATTGAGGAGATTCCTGCCGAGTACCTGAAAGGATTGGAATTCCACTACGTCAGTGAGATAAGTGAAGTATGGAACATCGCGCTGCTTGACGAGAAGGTAAGTAACGCACAGGAAATAGTCCCTATTAAAGAACCCCAAAAGTAAAGCCTTGTCCAACAAAGCATTGACATTCAAGCTTGAGCACACTGACGCCACCAGCCACGCCCGTGCCGGACAGATAACCACAGACCACGGAGTTATCCAGACTCCCATATTCATGCCGGTGGGTACTGTAGGCTCGGTCAAGGCCGTGCACGTAAATGAACTCAAGGATGACATAAAAGCCCAGATCATACTGGGCAACACATACCATCTCTACTTGCGTCCCGGACTGGATGTCCTGGAAAAAGCCGGTGGATTGCACAAATTCAACGGATTTGACCGCCCCATGCTGACCGACAGCGGCGGTTTCCAGGTATTCTCGCTGACCGGCCTCCGGAAGATGACCGAGGAGGGCGTGACATTCCAGTCACACATAGACGGTTCACGTCACCTCTTCACCCCCGAGCGCGTTATGGACATAGAGCGTACCATCGGCGCCGATATCATAATGGCATTCGATGAGTGCTGCCCCGGAACCGCCGAGTTCAAGTATGCCAAGCAGTCCATGGAGCGTACCCACCGCTGGCTGGACCGATGCTTTGACCGCTTCAACGAGACCGAGCCCAAGTACGGATACCATCAGGCGCTGTTCCCCATCGTTCAGGGTTGTGTCTATAAAGATTTGCGAGCCAAATCGGCCGAATACATAGCATCCAAGGGGGCCGAAGGTAACGCCATTGGCGGACTTGCTGTAGGTGAGCCAACCGAGGTGATGTATGAGATGATTGACCTGGTGCACGATATCCTGCCAAAGGACCGTCCCCGTTACCTGATGGGCGTAGGCACCCCCGCCAACATATTGGAAGCCATTGCGTTAGGTGTAGATATGTTTGACTGCGTAATGCCCACCCGCAACGGCCGTAACGCAATGCTGTTCACCAAGGACGGCATCATAAACATCCGCAACAAGAAATGGGAGGATGTATTCGAGCCCATTGAGGCCGATGGCGCATCTCGTGTAGACACCCTCTACACAAAAGCATACCTGCACCACCTGTTCAAGGCCCAGGAGTATCTGGCACTGATGATTGCATCGGTCCACAATCTGGCATTCTACCTGTGGCTGGTGGGTGAAGCACGCAAGCATATCCTGGCCGATGACTACCACACCTGGAAGGATATTATGGTTAAACGAGTAATGCAGCGCCTGTAATATGAAGAGGAATCTGTTCAGACATAGACTGCTGTCCCGCCTTGACTGGTATATCATCAAGAAGTTCCTGGGCACATATTTCTTCTCCATACTGCTTATTGTGGTTATAGCGGTAGTCTTTGACTACAACGAGCACATAGACAAGCTGAGCAAGGCAAGCACGCATGAGATATTATTTGAGTATTACCTCAACTCAATCCCCTACTTTGCCAACATGTTCAGTCCGCTGTTCGTGTTCATAGCGGTAATCTTCTTCACCTCAAAACTGGCCGAGAACTCTGAGATAATAGCCATGTTCTCAACCGGAATGAGCTTTAAGCGTATGATGGTGCCGTATCTGATATCGGCCGCAGTCATATCACTTTTTACTCTGTATCTGGGTTCAAATGTAATACCTAAAGGCAATGTCATAAGGCTCAATTTTGAGCAGCGGTACAACATGAGCCACTCGTCACGAGACAACTCCGACGGTTCATATAACATTCAGTTGGAGGTAGAAGACGGTGTTATAGCGTACATAGAGAGTTTCCAGACGTACAACATGACCGGATACCGCTTTGCACTTGACAAGTTTGAGGGCAAGAAACTGGTGTCGCACCTGACCGCCCGAACCGCCGCATATGATACGCTCTCATCGGAGAAGTACCATTGGAAGATCCGCAATTACATGATACGCGACCTCTCCGGTAAGGTAGAGACCATCAGTCAGGGCAATGAGATGGATACTATAATCCGCTTTGAGCCAGGCGATTTCCTGGTCAAGAAAGGCCAGCAGGAGACCATGTCATCGGCCGAACTCAGGGATTATATCCAGAAACAGAAACAGCGCGGAATGGGTAACATACAGGACTTTGAGGTTGAGTACAACAAGCGTTACGCTATGTCGTTCGCATCGTTCATACTCACCATCATAGGCGCCTCGCTCTCCAGCCGCAAGCGCAAGGGCGGCATGGGGCTCTCGCTGAGCATCGGCCTGGGCTTGAGTTTCGGTTACATTCTGTTCCAGGAAGTAACTCAGACATTTGCCATTACAGGCTCCATGTCTGCATTCTGGGCCGAGTGGCTGCCCAACGTGATATACGTACCGATAGCGATTTTCCTTTATATAAAAGCACCAAAATAACCTTTTCATCGTGAGATTTGACGAGTTTGATTTCCAGCCCGATCTGCTGGACGCGATAGATTCAATGAACTTCAGGGAGTGCACTCCCATTCAGGAAAAAGCCATACCCGTACTGCTGGAAGGACATGACCTTATAGGCATAGCACAGACCGGAACCGGCAAGACCGCAGCCTATCTGCTGCCCGTATTGGACAAACTGTCCAGCGGCGACTACCCCCAGGACGCTGTCAATTGCCTCATCATGGTGCCCACCCGCGAGCTGGCTCAGCAGATTGACCAGCAGATTGAAGGATTCTCCTACTTTACCAACATATCAGGCACCGCAGTCTACGGAGGAAATGACGGAATCCGTTTTGAGCAGGAGAAACGCGGCTTTGCCATGGGTACCGATATCGTCGTAGCCACACCCGGCCGCCTTATCAGCCATATCAGCCTGGGTAATATTGATTTATCCAAGGTATCGTTCTTTATTCTTGACGAGGCTGACCGCATGCTCGATATGGGTTTCTACGACGACATAATGCAGATTGTAAAGCAGTTGCCCGCCAAGCGCCAGAACATGCTCTTTTCTGCCACCATGCCCGATGAGATACAGCGCATGGCCCGCACCATTCTGCACAACCCGGTCGAGGTAAAACTGGCCGTCTCCAAACCTGCCGACAAGATCCTGCAGGCAGCCTACGTATGCTACGAGGCCCAGAAACTGCCCATCATACAGAGCCTGTTCAGCGCCAACGCCCCCAAGAGGGTCATTGCGTTTGCATCGTCCAAACTAAAGGTAAAGGAGATAACCAAATCACTGCGTCGCCTTGGCCTGAACGTTGGCGAGATGCACTCCGACCTTGCTCAGTCTGAGCGTGACGACATAATGCACAAGTTCCGCAACGGCCACATCAACATCCTGGTAGCCACCGACATAGTATCCCGCGGAATAGACATCGACGATATAGACCTGGTAATCAATTTTGACGTTCCCCACGATCCCGAGGACTACGTCCACCGCATAGGCCGAACCGCCCGCGCCGGCGCCGAAGGCTGCGCCATCACCTTCATCAGCCTGGACGACCAGCCCAAGTTCCGCCAGATAGAGCGCTTCCTGGGCAAAGACGTCTACAAGGTCCCCATCCCCGCCGAGCTCGGCGAAGCTCCCGAGTACGCCCAGCCCAAACCCAAGCCCCAACACAAGGGCAAGGGCCGCAAACCCTTCTTCCATCGCAAAAAATGATACCATTGGGGACGGTTCCGTTTGGTACTGTTTTGCGCAAAACGGTACCAAACGGAACCGTATCATTCTTCAACCTGGGCATCCTTCTTTCTTGAAATCATTGAAAGGACGGATCCAAATGCTATACACTTCAAGACCATGCTGAAGATTAAAAGAGAGATAAGATGGCCATCACTCTGTTGCCCCAATATTTCCAGTTCAAACACCTTGCAACACCAAACAGCCAAATCAAGCCCCATTGCCAACGGGTACAACATAATTGCGGCGATGCCCACAACTATTCTTTTTTTCACATCTTCCATATTGTTTGTCCTTTATCGTTAATAATTAGTACTGCCATATCTCTCTTTAAGCAACTGCATCATCCACCCCTTTACGAATTCAAGCGTACCATCCCACATTGAATTTATATTCAGGTATTGAGGGTGATCTATTTGTAAGGACGGAATCTCACTATGATGGAACCGTATGTAGTTCACTCTATCCAAGCCAGTTGGTATAACATCAAATGGCCCGATGGACCTTTCGATGTAGTAATTATACTCCTTATCACCAAAGGCGAATAAAAGGAAGTCTGGTTGTATGGTAGATAGTTCATCTAAAATCAGATGACATTTCAAATTCAGAAAATCAAAAACGTCCCTATCTGTGCCGATGCCCGGTTTCCCGACTTTACTGATGTTATTGGGGATAAAATAAATGTTGTTCCCCATTGTATCCCGGCTCCATTCTCTGAGGGCAGAAACGTAAGTCCAAAACAGATGGTCATCACCCCAGCCCTGATTAACGAATGTGCCATAGAGTTCCATTAGGGTCTCCGGTTCGAGCTTTGCGTCCGGAATCTCTGTACCCCAGGAATTTGTCTCTTTGCCGTAGAACATACCTTTAAGCAGACAGTCGTCATACGTATCATCCAGTTTTATCAGGTACGGGTTTGTTATAATATGTCCCCGCAGGGTATGACTCATAAACGCCTTTATATTCTTTCTGAAGAAATCGTTGTAAAGAGTTCCAAGATTATTATTTACAGTTTCTATCATATCTTTTTTAGTTTAATTATCTGTCAGTCTGTTTTGAATTCCAGTGTAACGGAGCCATCTGCGCTATATGATATGTTCTTGAGCTTACCGTTCTTGATGGCATAAAACGCCAAGCCAGAACCCAATATTATAGCCAGTTCTGTTGCACTTATAGTAAGAGTACCAACCGTTAGGCCCGCGCCTGTTGCCAACAGCGATGCACCCCCAGTGAACGGAACCTCAGCTATACCCGCCACAGCGATAAGGCCAGAGGTGATTTTTGCAGCCTTCTTTACTTTACATCTTGTGCGAATCTGCTGAGCGAACTCACCCTTAACCATTATTGTTCTCTCTCCCGATGCATATGCATCCTCCAACTCTTTCTTTGAATAAACTGTTTTCATAATTGATAATAACCTATTTGTTGAGTATTAATACTATGGCATTTTGGGCAAGCCTCTATCCCCAGAAGCCTATACACCAAAGTCCTTGATTCTCTCTTGGATACAAACAAATGCCCGCATTTATTGCATCGGCATAAATGGTCTCCTCCGGGTATCATTCCTTGTTATTTATAAGTCTCGCATTGTTGAATGACTCTCTCACCAACTTACTACCCGCTCCTATGAACAAACCGCCCAATAGGATCTTTACGATAAATTTTACACCTTCACTCATAGTCCTTGTTCTTTAGAGTTTAAACTGTCAACAAACACATCTATCAGATCTGAAAGATTCTGACCCAAGCGCTCACCGGCCTTAAAGCCTGACTGGAACAACTTAGCAGCAGCTTTTACCATTGATCCAGGTAATTCCTGCATGTTGAATAAATTTTGCAAATCCATTTTGTTATCACCTTTCTGGGACAAAGTAAGAATGGGAGAGTGCAAAAAACTTTCACACCTAAACTTTTTTTCATATTATTGCAAAAAAGAGATTATATGAGCACCCTAAAAAGACGCATATGGCTGATTGAAACAATCCAGAGGTTCAATCACATCACTCTTGAGGAACTACAGTCCGAATGGCTTGACTCTTCAATGAATGAAAAAGGTGAAGAACTCAATAGACGAACCTTCTTCAATGATAAGAATGCCATTGAGGATACATTAGGCATTGAAATAAATTATGTACCAGGCGATGGATATACTATTCCAGACAAGGATGAAGAGGGATTCAACATTGGCCGAATCCAGGACAGACTCATTTCGTCGTTATCCCTGACCAGTTCAGTCCAGGACCCGCAAATAAGAAAGAGAATTCATATACAACGCGAGTCCGATGGTCTCAAGCACATGAATATCATACTGGACTCTATGAGGAGATCTGAAACTGTAAAGATCGAATTCAAAGAGTTCTATGAAACCGATTATCGGCTTATAGAAGTAAAGCCGTATGGCATTAAGTTCTTTGACTACAGATGGTATCTTGTTGGGCCCTCAACAGATTCCAAACAGATACGCTTATACAGCCTTGATAAGATTAAAAGCATAGAACAGACTAAAAACAGTTTTGTGTACGACCGGAACTTCAGCATGGACGCCTTCTTCAACGACTATTACGGCGTTGTATTATATGAGGAGAATAAAAAGGTAAAGCCCGAATTCATTCTTCTTAAAGTATGGGAACGTGAAATCCCCTACTTCCGCTCCCTCCCCCTACACCACACTCAGCAAGAAGTCAAAAAGAGCAAAAGCTGGTCTCTATTCAGTTACTATATGGCCCCCACCTGGGACATAGAACGCCGCCTGCTTCAATGCAACGACCACGTAGAGGTAATTGAGCCCCAATCCCTGCGTGATCAAATGATCGAGCACGCCGAAAACATCACCCGCTTGTATGCTGGGGAGTGGGATGATGTGGAATGATGTATTCTCTAATATGGTTATTTCGTGTAAAATAAGTAACTTCGCTATTTGGAAATGATTATTATCGTTTGTATATGAGAAATATCACATTATTGATTATTTTTTTCTTTACTACAGTAATTGGTATTACGTCATGCGGATCTTCCAACCAAGAAAGGAAGCGTGCGGAAGCGGTAAAAATAATACAAAATAAAGATTGTGGCGACCTTCTTAATGATTTATACTTGGCCGCGGATGGTGATGAACAGTCATTGGCGCGAATATTAAATGTCACTCCTTCAGTAATTAATCGTGTACGTAATGGTGAAACCAAACCATCAATTGAATTTGAAGATAGAATCCGAGAAGTATCTATCTACTACTACTTAAATGCAAAGAATTATTATCAACTCCGTTCTGATTTAGATCCAAAATGGAAGCCAATTATAGACTCCATTGGGCATCTCCCAAAGTATAATCCAGTTCTATTTTGGCTTATTCTCATACTTTTGGTTGGAGGCATTATTTTTTGCCTTACAATCTGGTTCTTCCAGTCTTGGAAATTATTTGCCCTGGCTATTGTCGTTTATCTTCTCATATGGTTCCTTTCTGTAATTCTAACTCCCAGAGCTATGAATGATCCATATGTTGATACAATAAATCCTGTTGTTGAACAAATAATTTTATGATAAACCGTTTACTTTCATTTTTTCTAGGGTGTTTTATAATATTACTGTCATCATGTAATAAAGAAGCACGAGAATTAAGGAAGCAATTAGCTGGAGGCTACACGCCACAACGATATGAAACCAATCTTGATGCAATCCATTTATCTAAATATGCTGATGCCGAGATTGCTGAGAACAATTATCTTGTAAAGAAACTAAATGAAACTACCCAGTCTAGTTTTGAAAGGCAACTTGACTTATTTGACAAAAATGAACTTGGCTTCTTCGCAACATACAAGTACATGTTCAATAGACTGTTTTTAAGCAAGCAAAAAAATCAAGATTTATGGCGTGTAAAAACCAACCGTTATTTCAGTAATCTTGAAATCCAACAAGAAGCATATATGGTTTTTTTGAATTACAACGAGAGAGTGAAGTTGTTAAGATCCTCTTTTCTTCAAGAAGATGACCTTCAACCATATGTTGCCACAATGCCAGATTTAGAACTACAGGAGCAAACTATCTATCTAGATGCTTTTTCAAAACATTCCCTAAATAATATTATCATAGAATTTGGCGCCGGCATTGCCGCTTGGCTGCTTATTTTATTAATCATTGGTATTTTTAGCCTTTTTGGTATAACATGGACAAAGGGTTATTCTCTAGTATCATTTATCCTATCACTCATAATCTCTGTAATATGTTCTCTGATAAACGATTCTCATATCAAAAAGAATATTCGCGAGCAAGCAGTTGAAATCACAATAGAAAATTGTGATGAGATTCTCAACAATCTCAATGAAAACACCATACATTTTTATGAAACATATCACAAATAAAGCCATTCTATTATTCGTCTTAGTCTCCTTCTTTCCCCTCTTTCAATCTTGTAAAGATGTTTCTAAAAAAGTAGCAAAAGAATCAACTGAAAGAATAGCTAAGTTTAGCACCAAGGAGGTTGCAAAGGAGGCAGGAGAACGCACATTACAAGAGATAGGAGAAAAATCCATTAAGGAGTTTCCATGGGATGAAGTTCTAAAAGCTTTGGAACGTGATAATCCCTTATTAGGAAAAGGGCTTAAAAAACTTTCCAGGTCTTTTAGAGAAGGTTTGGCTCTCGGCATTCAGTCAGATCATAGAATTTACCGAACAGTTCTCTCAACCCCAACTTTACTTGACGACTTTAAAGTTTTTATAAAGGAGGATCCAAAATTAAGTAATGATCTTGATCTTTTTTTATGGTTCGTGCGTTCCGAATTTAAAGCTAAAGAAGAAGGTGGTGAGAATTTTCTTAAGCATATGATTGTCAACAATTATGACGATAGACTTACTCTCATAGACAATCTTTCTGGGAATGAGATAGCAAATATACAAGATGGAATAGTGTTATTTACTACAGCCTTCGAACATAACGGCAGCCACATTATTTCCAGTGAATCTATCCTCCGTCAAGAACTACGTCCTAATTCTGTATATAAGTTGCGCGACGGTGAGGGTACCCAGTATTTGTTTAATGTTGACGAACTAGGCCGCATCAATTCCGTTAAAGCTAATGGCGTAAAAATTGATGAAATATTTCCTAACATAATGGATATTCATCATGACATCAACCTGGGTGAAGAAGGTGATGAATTACTAACACAGTTAAAACGAGTTGAAAACGGAGAATCGGATTTCGTTGTTACTTTTAGTTATAAGGATAATTCTCTTACACCTTCATACATACGTATAGAAAACAACAAAAATGGGGTTACTAGAACCATCTCCAATAAGGCTACAGCCAAGTTAGATAATGCTCAGGACGCAATTTCGCATAGCTTTTCTACCATTGAGAATGACTATGCTATTCTTAGAAGTTCCACAGCATCCGCAGAACAGAAATCTCACGCTATTAGGAATATTGATATTAAATATAGAGAAGAACCTTTGCTTGAGCAGCAGCGTTATGATGAAATGCCGGATGATATACGCCAAATTTTAGACAGATACCAAAGACTACGCTATTCTAATACTGGGTATAATCACACCCCGAAAACAGGAGGCATATGGGAAGGAGAGAGAGGAAATTCCGTTTTTTATCCAGACCGTGATGTCCGCCCAAGTAATAAGGGTTATAGCAACATGGAGAATAAAACATGGGGACAAATTTTGGATGAGAATAACATTGTTGGCATTAAATATATAAATGGCGAGCCGGACTTCAGTCCAATTGTTAAGATGCAAACAACTATGGACTTTGAATCTGAAATCTCAGAAGCGGCCAGGAAACAACTTCTTTCCACGCCAGTTAATAGGGAACAGCTCCACGAGGAATTCTATGTAAAATTGGCTAAAGAAAACAATTGTACAGTAGATGAAATTATTACTTTCAAAGAATCCAACAATCTTGTTGTTCATGAAAGTCCCGATTGCAAGACACTATTGCTTTTACCTCGGGAGATACACGATAATTTGCCCCATACAGGTGGTGTAGATATGTTCCGTACACTAAATGGAATTAAATGAATCACCTAATCTAATGTATATCCCACAAGGATTACTATCAAGAACTGAAAACTCTTTGTTATTGGTACAAAAGCATGATATTAGCAAAACGAGAAACCGTCCAGAGATACTGGACGGTATAACTCAGAACGACCAAGAAAGAGGTTCGTTCTTTGCATTTAAAAACCCATTTTCCAGGGCGCACTTGATTACGGGGTCACATGTACGTCTGTGAGCAGCAGGAAGGACTCCTCTTACGCCCCCGTAAGGATGCTCGAACACGAAATTGGAGTTAATCCAATTAAGTAATTCATTGCACCGCATAACTTTTTCTTGCTTTTGCAAGTTGAGAGCCAACTGTTGTACAGCTACGTACAGGCTCTCTTGTTTGGCTGATGCCATGCTGCAAAGAAATGAAAAAGATATTGTATCAAACTTGTTTTTTGATCATTTTATTACCTTTGTTATTTAGAATTGATTTTTGTTTAACCTAAAACCTTGTTTGCGTATGAAAAAGACATAGCCCGCCTTAAAAAGTATTAATTCTCGTACTTTTTTCACCATTTTCTTTGTAAGTAATATTAATATTCGTACTTTTGAAAACGCTAATCATGAAATACAGCGAACTTGAACGGCTTTTAAGGAAAGCCGGATGCTATGAAACAGGAAATCAAATGGCTGGTCATCCTGTATGGCATAGCCCTATAACAAACCGAGAGTTTATGATGAGTAATCACGGAAGTGAAGAGGTCGCTTCAGGAACACTAAACAAGATCTTGAAACAAGCCGGATTGAAATAAAAAACGTAAATAGACAATTATGAGAAAAGTAAATGCAATAATAGAACGGGCAAGTGACGGATCATACAGCATCTATAGTGATGCCGATGATTTGACATATCTTATAACCGGAACGGGCAAGACGGCGGCCGAAGCCAAGAAATGTTTTGAGGATGGCTACGAAAACATGCGCCTCCATTACCAGGAGATTGGCAAGCATTTTACTGAGGTTGAGATGGTGTACAAATACGATATGGCATCGTTCCTCTCTTACTACGCCAATTCATTCACTCTGGCTGGTCTGTCACGCATAACAGGCATCAATCAGGGACAGTTATCCCATTATGTTACGGGCCGAAGCGTACCCACCCGTAAGACCGTGCAAAAGATGGAGAATGCCATCCACGCTTTTGCCGATGACCTCAAATCAGTGCAGTTTGTCTGAAGCAGTACCATTGGGGACGGTTCCGTTTGGTACCGTTTTGCTAAATAAGAAACAGCGGCTTAATTGTAAGTCGCTGTTCTTTTTGTAGTTAATAATAAAACAGTACCAAACGGAACCGTCCCCAATGGTATCAGTACTGCTCTTTCTCGTTGGGGAAGTCGCAGTTCTTGACGTCTTCAACGTAGTGACCTACTGCGCTGGTGATGGTCTCGTAGAGGTTGGCGTAGCGACGCAGGAATCGGGGGCTGAAATCGTTGTTCATGCCAAGCATATCGGCGCATACAAGCACCTGACCGTCAACACCGCCGCCGGCACCTATGCCGATGATGGGGACCGATACCTCCTTGGCTACGCGCTCGGCCAGCTTGGCTGGGATTTTCTCCAGTGTGATTGAGAAGCAGCCGGCCTCCTCAAGTTTATGGGCATCGGATATGAGTTTCTCGGCCTCGGCCTCCTCCTTGGCGCGTACGGCGTATGTTCCGAACTTATTGATTGACTGAGGTGTAAGACCCAGATGTCCCATTACAGGAATACCTACTTCAATTATATGACGCACCTGAGGCAAAATCTCCTCGCCGCCCTCCAGTTTAAGGGCATCGGCATGAGAGACCTTCATTATCTTGATTGCATTGGCCACAGCCTCAGAATCATTGATCTGGTATGTTCCGAACGGCATATCAACTACCACGAGGGCGCGCTGAACGCCGCGAACTACTGACTTGGCGTGATAAATCATCTGATCCAGAGTAATAGGCAGAGTGGTCTGGTTGCCGGCCATCACGTTCGATGCCGAATCACCCACCAGAATAACGTCGATACCTGCTCCGTCAACCATCTTGGCCATTGTGTAGTCATAGGCTGTAAGCATTGCAATCTTCTCGCCACGCTGTTTCATCTCTCTGAGACGCTGTGTGGTAACCTTACGTTTGTCTTCAGTAATGTATCCCATTTTTGAAAGTTTTTTACGCTATTGGCGTATATAAATTAGGACCGCAAAGTTAGCACTATTATCAAGAGTTATTACTAAATTTGAATAGTTTAAACTCCCATGGGTAACAATTCGCACCTGACTGTGTACAAGGCATCGGCCGGATCGGGCAAAACGTTCCGGCTGGCGGTGCAGTATATCACCATGCTGATAAAGCAGCCTGAGGACTACCGTCATATCCTTGCCGTAACCTTTACCAACAAGGCTACGGCCGAAATGAAACAGCGTATCCTGTCGCAGTTGTACGGCATCGGGCATAACCTGAGAGGGTCCGATGGCTATTACAGCGAGGTTAAGAAAGCAGTCACGCTGAATGAGCAGACCATCCGCCACAACGCCCTGCTTGCGCTTGACATGATACTGCAGGATTACGGCCGATTCCGTGTGGAGACCATTGACAGCTTCTTCCAGACCGTGTTGCGCAGCCTGGCCCGTGAACTCCATATAGGCGCCAACCTTACCCTTGAACTTGATACCGAGCTGGTCATTGACGAGGCTGTGAATGCCTTCCTGGCCGGCATTGAGCAAGACTCAAAGGATAAGCGCAACGTCATGGAATTTGTTGAGAACAACATCGAGAATGACAAGAGCTGGTCTATAGACGGCACGCTCAAAAAGTTCTCAAAGGAGCTGTTCCGCGAGATATTCATGGAGAGGGGTGATGAGTTGCGCCGGATACTCTCCCGGCCCGACGCCGTGGCCGATTACAAACGCAATCTGACATCGGCCCGCGACGCTGTCCTGCCTGGCATCGTTGAAAAGATCAAGGCAGTAGGACGGGATATGATCGGGGCCATTTCATCGGCAGGTTCAACGGTTGAGGATCTGAACAGATACGTCAAACCGCTGGTAAATAAGATTGCCGACGGCACTTTTGTAGATGCAGACCTGAGCAAGGGCAAAACCCTGGGCAATTGTCTGGAAAACCCCGACAAGTTCTATGACAAGGGAAAACTCGACAAATTACCTTATCTGTCAGATCTTGCCAGAGAATCCCTCTCGCCCCTTCTTGCCAAGGCCAAGGAGCTTTACGACGAGTATAACTACAACCGCAACTCATATAACGCCGCTCTGCAGTACATCCATGAGCTGAGCCTGCTGCTTGGAATACGCGCCGAGATAGACCGTCAGAGCCAGGAGCAGGGCCGATTCATACTGGCCGATACGCCCCAGCTGCTGAGCCGTCTGTCGGGCAGCGACACATCATTCGTATATGAAAAGACCGGCAGTTTTATAGAGCACCTTATGATAGATGAGTTCCAGGATACCTCACGCCTGCAGTGGGGTAACCTGCGACTGCTGCTATGGGAGTGTCTGGCCATAGGCAAGGACTGCCTTGTGGTGGGCGATGTCAAGCAATCCATCTACCGCTGGCGTAACAGCGACTGGGATATCCTCAACTCCAGGATGGAAAAAGAACTGACAGTCTACCATCCGCAGATTATCCCCATGGAGCATAATTTCCGCAGTCACCAGAACGTGATTGACTTCAACAACGCCATGTTTCCCAAGGCTGTGGAGATGATGCAAATGCACTACAACGGTCAGACCGGCGCAAACTACCCCGCCATTGAGACCGCCTACAAAGATGTAAAACAGGTCAGTTCCAAAGCCGACGGCCAAGGTTATGTCTTTGTACAGGCCAATTCCGATGATACTATATTCCAACAGATTGAGCAGCAACTTGACAAACTGACCGCCGCCGGAGTGCAGCAGACCGATATCGCTATCCTTTGCCGATATGGCAATCAGATAACAGATATAGCCGAGTGGTTTGCAGCAAACCGCCCGGATTACCGTATGATATCAAGCGAAGCGTTCCAGCTGGGTTCATCGGCATCGGTCCGCATTCTAATAAACGCCCTGCGCTGGCTCACGGACAGCTCTGACAACGTGGCCCTGGCGCAGATTGTATGGGAATGCGAGTGCAACATGGTACAGTCCGGACTATCGTTTGACCGCTTTATGGCCCAGGGGCTTGAGAACGCCCTGCCGCCAGCCTTCCGCGACGGTCAGGATTCGCTGCGTAATCTGCCGCTCTACGAACTTACCGAGAAACTCTACTCCATCCTGGAGTTGGACCGCATACCCGGACAGGACCAGTACGTAATGACCCTGTTCGACACCATCTGCCAATGGCTGAGCCGCAATCCCGGTGAGCCATCGGCTTTCCTCAAGGATTGGGATGAAAAACTGTTCAAAACCCCTATCCCGGCAACCGATGCCAACGGCATACGCCTGCTCACCATACACAAGTCAAAGGGTCTGGAGTTCCATACCGTAATTGTACCCTACTGCAACTGGGAAGTCATAGACACACGCCACAACGAGCGCATCTGGACCAACCCCGTCACCGACCCCTTCAAAGGCATGCCTCTGCTGCCCATAGGATTCAGCGGCAAGCTGGCAAACTCCGTATTCAACGACGAATACAAGCAGGAGGCCGGACTGCAGACAGTTGATAATCTGAATCTTCTGTACGTTACTCTGACCAGGGCCGTAAGCAACCTGATAGTTCTGAGCCCGAAAGGCCGGGGAACCACCATGTCCGATGTACTGGTTTACGCCCTATCGGCCGCTTTCGGTTGCCAGCCCGATGAACAGGACATCTACACCTATGAGAACGGACAGATCATGCCGCATACGGAGAAACAGGATAAGGCATCGGACAACCCGTTTGAACTCCAGCCCACTCCCCAGGCGCTGACAATGCGCTCCTACCCCATAAACGCCAGGTTCCGCCAATCGGGCGAATCCACCCGTTTTGTCCATTCCACCGATGATTCCGACGACCGGCAAGAGGAATATATACAGACCGGCAAACTGATGCACAACCTCTTTGCCACAATCCGCACGGAGGCCGATATAGACGCGGCCGTTGACAAGATGCTCAGCGACGGTCTGCTGGAATCCCGCTCCAAGGCAGAGAGCCTTAAGAAAGAGATTCTCTGTCATATTGACAAATCAGGCGTACATGACTGGTTCAACGGCAAATACATGCTGTTCAACGAGTCCTCCATCATATTCAGGGATGGTGGCATACTTCAGACCCGCCGCCCCGACCGCGTAATGATCAGGCCCGACGGAAGTGCCGTAATCGTGGATTTCAAGTTCGGCCGCGAGCGCGAGGAGTACCTGCATCAGGTAGAAGAGTATATGAGCCTGATACGCAAGATGGGGTACGCCAAGGTTGAAGGCTATATATGGTACGTCTATAACAACAGGATAACAAACTGCAAAACAACAAATTAACCTTATAAAAAATGA
Source organism: Bacteroidaceae bacterium (assembly GCA_045534955.1). Classification (GTDB taxonomy): domain Bacteria; phylum Bacteroidota; class Bacteroidia; order Bacteroidales; family Bacteroidaceae; genus Colenecus. The sequence continues at coordinate 108,956 of JAZSKR010000004.1, read as the reverse complement.
AAGATTTCAATTACTACGCACCCACAGAGGTGGTTTTCGGAAAGGATTCAGAAGAGCAGGTAGCACAGCTTGTACGCAAGTACGGCGGCACCAAAGTGTTGGTTCACTACGGCGGCAAGAGCGCCATCAAATCCGGCTTGCTGGATAAGATTGAGACTCTGCTCCGCGAGGGAGATATAGATTTTGTAACCCTGGGAGGTGTAGTACCCAACCCCAGGCTCTCCAAGGTACACGAGGGAATTGAGCTGTGCCGCAAGGAGAAGGTTGACTTTATCCTTGCCGTTGGCGGCGGAAGCGTGATAGATTCCTGCAAGGCCATCGCATACGGCGTTCCCTATGACGGTGAAGTCTGGGATGTATATCTGCAGAAATACACTCCCGTAACCAGTCTGCCTGTGGCATCGGTCCTGACCATCCCGGCAGCCGGTAGTGAGATGAGTGATTCAAGCGTAATCACCAATGAGGACGGCGATGTCAAGATTGGTTACTCCAACAACCTGTGCCGCCCCAAGTTCGCCATCATGAACCCCGAGCGCACCTACACCCTGCCCGCATATCAGACAGCCGCCGGTATAACCGACATCATGATGCACACCATGGAGCGCTATTTCTCACATGATGATGACATGAACATAACCGACGCCATCGCCGAGGGACTGCTCAAGACCATGATTGACTGTGCACCGCTTGTGCTCAAGAACCCTGAGAACTACCGTTATCGCGCCCAGGTAATGTGGGCAGGCTCACTTGCACACAATGACCTGACAGGCTGCGGCCGCATAGGCGACTGGGCAACCCACCAGCTGGAGCATGAGCTGAGCGGCATGTTCGACGTCACCCACGGAGCCGGTCTGGCCGCCGTATGGCCCAGCTGGGCACGCTACGTCTATAAGTGCAACGTAAGCCGTTTCGTGCGCTTTGCCGTGAACGTAATGGGCGTAGAGAATGACTTTACCGACCCCGAAGGCACCGCCATCCGCGGCATCGAGGCCATGGAGCGCTTCTACCATTCAATAGGAATGCCCATCAACATCCACGAACTCATCGGTAAGGAGATAACCGATGACCAGATCAAGGAGATGGTCCGCAAGTGCAGCCACGACTACACCCTCACCCAAGGTCAGTTCAAGGTCCTCACTCCCGATGACATGACCGCCATCTACACTCTGGCCAAATAAAACCAATCAGATTATGAAAAGATCCGTTTTGCTTACCGCTATTGCATGTCTTCCGTTGGTGTTAACCCAATGCACCAAGAGTTATGTTCCCAAAGGATACGAACTTGTATGGCAGGATGAGTTCAATGAGGGCACCGAGCCCGATGCTTCCAAGTGGACCCACGTGGTTATGCGTCAGGGCATGGTTAACCACGAACTCCAGAATTACGTGAACCACGTCACTCCCGCCGGAACCCCCGTAACCGAGGTCAAGGACGGAACCCTTCGCATAAACTGCTTCAAGGAGAATGACAGGGTCTATTCCGGCCGCCTGAACGGAAACGCACGCACCGGTTGGCAGAACGGATATTTTGAGGCCCGCATCAAACTGCCCCAGGGCAAAGGCACCTGGCCCGCCTTCTGGATGATGCCCGCCAACAACCGAATGCCCAACAACGGCTGGCCCCGCTGCGGCGAGATAGACATCTTGGAAGAGGTTGGATTCACTCCCAACGAGGTCTCATCATCAATCCACACCCAGGCCTACAACCACACCAACAAGACCCACAAGACCCAAGCCGTCACCATAAAGAAAGCCGAGGGCGATTTCCACATATACTCCCTCCTCTGGACCGATGACGAGATCATAACCTACGTTGACGGCAAGGAACTGCTCCATCTTGAAAAATCCGTCCTGGGCGACACCCACGACCAATGGCCCTTCCACTACCCCTTCCACATCATCCTCAACCTTGCCTGGGGAGGCGACTGGGGCGGCCAGGAAGGCGTCGATGAATCCGTCCTCCCCGTCACCATGGAAGTGGACTATGTCCGGGTTTACCAGTTTCCTGAAAGCAACAAATAGTTCAGCACTTTTTTTTGCATTAAACTTGTTGATAAAAAGTCTCTTATCACTTCCCTATTTACGAGTTTTATCGTTATCTTTACGATATGGAAGTAATAAGAGTTTTTATCAGCAGTGTGCAGAAAGAGTTTGCCCGTGAACGACGCCTTCTTTGTGATTATATCCAAACTGATGCGTTGCTTAGCCGTTTTTTTTCACCTTTTATTTTTGAAGACATGCCAGCCTCTGAGGTTTCAGCACAAAAAGCATACCTCACGCAGGCCGCTGAATGTAATGTTTATCTGGGCATCTTCGGCACCCAATACGGCTATGAGGATACTGAAGGAGTCTCTCCTACTGAACGTGAATACGACACTGCCACTGCCAATTATGCCCATAGACTGATATATATTCTGCGCACCAATGAACAACGCCACCACAAGGAGCAGGCTTTCATAAACAAGGTTCAACAAGATGTAATTCGACGCAGTTTCACCACCTATGAGGAACTACGCACAGCTGTTTATAATTCACTTGTTGACTATCTTGTCCAGAAAGAGATTATCCGTCGTGTACCGTTTGATGCTGCTGCCCATCATGTAGCCACTTTTGACGATATCGACCCTGAACGCGTACGCACTTTTGTCAACAGAGCAAAGGAGAAACGCAATTTCCCATTGTCATTTTCAGATGGGTTAGAGAAAATACTCTCAGCCATCCATGTATTGACAGATGATGGACGTCTGACTAATTCCGCACTTTTGCTCTTTGGCAAAGACCCACAGCGTTTCTTTCGTACCTCCGAGGTTCGTTGCGCACAATTCTACGGCACAATTGTAGAAAAACCAATACGCAACTACCAAGTCTTTTCCGGCACACTTTTTGAGATGATAGACAAGGCCGTAGGTTTTGTAATGTCACGTATTGATGCCCGCGTAGGCACGCGTGAACATTCTGTTGATGCACCTGTTGACTACGAATTACCTGAAAGTGCAGTTGCAGAGGCTATAGCCAACGCCGTTGCACATCGCGACTATACCAGCAATGCAAGTGTTCAGGTAATGCTCTTCCGCGACCGTTTAGAAGTATGGAATCCAGGACGTCTGCCAGACGGATTCACAGTACAGAAACTACGTGAAGTACACTCATCCGAGCCTACAAACCCCGTCATCGCTCATCCGCTTTTTCTTGCCGGCTACATTGAACATATTGGCACTGGCACTACTGATATTATTGCAGATTGTGAACAATACGGCCTCCGCACACCAGAATTCCATCAAGCCGAGGACTTCCGAACAATCATCTACCGTAGTGAAAAAGTGTCAGACCTCGGCAAAAAAGTAACCAACCTCGATGAAAAAGTAACCAACCTCGATGAAAAAAGTAACCAAGCTCGACTGACCTCAAAACAACGAAAAGTATTAGAGTTCTGTAATGAAACACCTCGTACAACTCAAGAAATATTGGAAATGCTTGGGGTAAAGAATCAAAACAGGACACGTCAGCAATACACCACCAAACTAGTATTGATGGGAGTACTTCGTCCAACCATCACGACCCCCAATGACCCCAACCGCAAATATATCACTGCACATGATGAACAATAGCTTATTGAAATAGCAACGATGATGACAAACAATTCTAAAATAGATGAAGCCTACACCCAGCTTTCCAATGCATATTATTATAAACGCAACAGGAAAGCCATTGTGGATAGTTGTAATCATTGCCAGAGCTTGGGAATCCCAAATTTCCATGAACTGGCAAATGCAGAAATGACAAAGCTATACTCATATCGTCATATCAAGACCTATCCTGTGCGTACATCCTTAGATTGTTTGCCTCCTGATGTTTTGGGAATGTATGCATTAGCTTGCATGAACGTTCTTTTCAACTTGAAACAAGAAAACATTCTGCAAGAATGCCAATTCGCCTATCAAACACTTTCAAGACCTGTTCAGTTCCAAAGCACCGATGTATTGTACACACAGAATGAAAAAAGATTAATCGTTGGCGATTTCCTGAAAGTCATAAAATATGCGCTTGCCATAGTAGATATTATTTTTCCCGATAATAAAGTATCAGTCGCTGCCAACCCCACCATTTGGGCCTTACAGGGTATTGACGATGCACTTAACAATAAATCAAAGACTGAGTTAATGAACCATTCACTTCATATTGCAGCAGATTTTCTTTCATCAAGTGTAAAGGAATCCCTCAATGATACAAATGCAAAACGGAATGTTGCAGTTACAAAATTGATGGTAAACTTAGCGATAGATTTTTTAGTAAAAAAATCAAATTAACATGATATTCAAACTTGAGACCCCAAAACATCAGCAAGCCGCCATACAAAGTGTGGTTGATGTGTTCCGTGGGATGGAAAAAAATACATACGACAATGCTACGGATGAGGACATTCGAGCCAACTACTGCTCATTGTCATTGGAAGCATTGATGGCAAATATAAACAAGATTGCAGCAGGGAATGGAATAGATCCATTACATACCTATTTCCAAGAATCCAGAAACGCATGCATCGAAATGGAGACGGGTACGGGTAAGACATTGACTTATCTCCAATCTGCCTATGAGTTATACAATGAATATGGTATTACCAAATTTATTGTTCTTGTGCCATCCATTCCTATTCGTCAGGGGGTCATAGACACCTTTGAGAACTTCAAAACACAGTTGGAGGACCGATATGGCTTTACGCCTAACGCCTTTGTGTATGACAGTTCCAAGTTGAGTGACCTTCGCGACTTTATCACATCCGAGGCTCCTCAGATTATGATTATGACGATGGCTTCGTTCAATTCTGAAGATAAGATTCTGAATCAGAAAGTACGCGAAGATCTCTTTAATAACAAGCCTTTTATTGATGCCATTGCCCGTACACATCCTATAGTTTTCATGGACGAGCCTCAGGAAGGTATGGATACTGAAAACTCAAAGTTGTGGCTTGCTAAACTCTCACCGCTGTTTAAGTTCCGATACTCGGCAACACATGCTGTGAAGGTGAATATGCTCTATCAGCTGACTCCCAGCGAGAGCTATCGGTTAGGCTTAGTAAAGAAGATAGAAGTGCTCACCGTGACGGAAAAGAACGATGAAGCCACGCTGAAAATAGAAATCAGCGAGGTACAAGAGACAAAGACAGAACCCAAGGTGAAGTTGAAACTCTGGAAGTACAACAAGGCTAAAGAGAACTTTGTTTTCAAAGAATCCAGCTTACTAAAGAAAGGCGACAATCTTGCTGAAAAGTCCGGCAATGACACCTACACAGATTTTACAATCAGTCGTATATATAAGAAACTGAGCACTCGCAAGTGGGTGGTGGAGTTCTCCAATGGCACCAACATTGAAGAGAGCGCATCGTCAGCTAACAAGGAACAGGTGTGGGTATTGCAGCTAGAATGGCTCATACGCCGCCATTTTGAGAATCAGCAACGTCTGAAACCATTGGACATTAAGAATCTATCGCTTATCTTCATTGATAAGGTGGCCAATTATATGGACCCAACAAATCCTGTCATCAAGAAGATTTTTGAACAACAGTACAAAAATGTATATGCCGAGTTCCACGAAGGTCAAGCACCTACACAAGAACAGGTAACGGCTGTTCAGGGATTCTATTTCGCCAAGACAACACAAGGGGAATATACGGATAATGAAAAAACGAATCAGAGCAATAAGGAAATCTACGACGAGATTCTACACAACAAACAGAAATTGTTGTCGTTTGGAAGTAGCATTGAGTTCGTGTTCTCTCATTCTGCACTTGGTGTAGGTTGGGACAATCCGAATGTGTTTGGCATAGCCACATTGAATGAAAGCTACTCGGAGAACAAGAAACGCCAAGAGATAGGACGAGGTCTCCGTATCTGTGTTAATCAGCAGGGCGAGCGTGTTTATGATGCAGAGGGTACACCAGACGATGAAATCATTAACCAACTTACAGTCGTTCCCAATGAGACTTATGAAACGTTTGCCCGTAGCTATCAGAACGAAAATGAGAAGGCTTACGGCAATACCGATGCTGGTGCTAAACTCAAGCACAACCATAAAGGAAAACACCAGAATCGTGTTAAGTTCAAACTTAATAAAGACGAAAGCGTTCAGAGCGTTTTCCGTAGATTCTGGAACACAATTGCAAAGAAGACTACCTATTGTGTCCGCTTCGATGAAGATGCCATTATACGTCGTAGCATAGATGAATTGAATACCATTTCCATTGCTGACTACATAGCCGAGGTTTCTATGTATCATGTTACAGATATTGAAGATATGTCTCAAAGAGAATACATTGGTTCGGATGACCCTCGTCGTTTGATAGCGTCGTTCTCTCCGCAGGACTTGGTTGAAGACTTAAGCGAGAAAACAGGACTTTGCTACAACTCCGTGTTGCGTATTGTCCAAGAAATAAAAACTCAAAAGGAATACCTGAAGAATCCTCCTGTCTTTTTGGAGCAGGCTGCATTCAAGATTAAACAAGTCCAACTTGACGAATTGACTAGGTGCATCACCTATATTCCAACTGGCGAAACCTATGATTTCAATTTTGCTGATTTTACAAAAGACGCATGTGACAATTATGTGTCAACGCCAAATCATGGCATTTGGGACAAAACCCTCTATGACAGTAAATTTGAACGTGACTTTGCTATTGAAGCTGATAACGACACCAAACATCCTGAAGTAGTCTGCTTTTTAAAGTTCCCCTCATGGTACAGGATACCTATGCCGCAACCAATTGGCAATTATTATGAGCCTGACTTTGGAGTAGTACTAAAGCGAACATCATTGAGAGGGAATCAAGGGACAAAGGAGTATTATTTCGTCATTGAGATAAAAGGTACAAATGATTTGTCAGATCAACGAGCGCTTACTCCGCATGAGGTTGCAAGAATAAAATGTGCAGTGGAACATTTCCGTTCCCTTGGAATTGATGCTTACTACAAAGCACCTGTTCGTGAATATACTAAATTTGAAGAAGAGGCAACAAAAACAATAAACAATCAAGCAAATGGAAACATATAAAAACCATATAACGATGACTCCCGACATGAACGAGGAACGTCTGAACACACTCCGTGAATTATTCCCTGACTGGTTTACACAAGAAGGATATCTTGATGTTAACGAAGTGAAGAAAGCTGCAAATCCCAATAGTGTGGAAGAAACCGAACGGTATGAATTCCGTTGGTTTGGCAAATCAGCAGCAAAACGAAATGCTTTTACTCCTACTAGGGCAACGCTGCATTTTGATGCAGAACGTAGTGTCAATGCAGAGACAACAGAGAATACTATCATAGAAGGAGAGAACCTTGAAGTGCTTAAGGTTTTATCATCAAGCTATAGGGGTAAGGTTAAATGTATCTATATTGACCCACCATATAATACAGGAGAAGATTTCTTGTATAATGATGATTTCTCCGAAGGCAAAGAGGCCTATTGGGAGCGAAGCGAATCAATAGACAATGGTGTCAAATTAGATACTAATTCCGACAGTAGTGGCCGTTTTCATAGTAATTGGTTAGATGATATGTATAGCCGATTATTGGTAGCTCGTACTCTCTTAAAACCAGATGGTGTTATCTTCATCTCAATGGATGATCACGAAATACACCATCTGCGTAAGATTTGTGATGAGATATTCGGTGAAGAAAACTTCTTGGTTAATATCATATGGGAAAAGCGACAGACTCGCAGTAATAACTCAAAACTGTTTGGTACGAATACTGAACATATTGTGTGTTACCGCCGTTCTCATGAACTTGTAAACATAAAAGAGCCAAGAACTGATAGTGCAAATGAGCTATATTCTAATCCCGACAATGATGAAAGAGGTCCGTGGACAAGTATTCTATATACAAATCCAGCCTTAAGGGATGAAAGGCCTAACCTCTGTTATCCTATCAAAAATCCATTTACAGGGGAGATGGTTGAACATCCAACGAACGCTTGGAAGTATGAATACGCCACTCATCTTCAACATGTTCAAGAAAATCGATTATATTGGGGACAAGACGGACATAATACATATCCGCGTTTGAAAAAGTTCTTATCTGAGATGGAAGGTGGTATGGTTCCAACAAATATTTGGAAGAAAGAAGATGCAGGGACTACAGATCAAGCAACAACAGAATTGGAGGAACTAATAGGAAGAGGAATATTCCCATTCCCAAAACCGGCGCAGTTGGTTCAGAAGGCAATCTCTTTTTTCATTAACGGGAATGATGATAAAGATTGTATCGTTCTTGATTTCTTTGCAGGTTCAGGTACAACTGGCCATGCGGTTGTCAATCAAAACATAAAAGATGGTGGGCATCGAAAATACATATTGGTTCAGATTCCCCAATTAACAGATGAAGATAGTAATGCATATAGAGCAGGCTTTAAAACAATTAGTGAGATAACCATTGCCCGCAATAAAGCAGTGTATGAGAAGGTGAAAGCCTCTTACGAAGGGAAGTTAATTACTCCTGAAGTCCAACAACAGTTAGATCAACTCGGTTTCAAAGTCTTTACATTGAGCAAATCCAGTTTCCCACGTGTAGATTTTGCTCCAGCCCCTGACAAGAGCGAAGAAGAGAACCTCGCATTGTTCCAGGAATATGTTGCTCAGAAAGAACAGCAGCTTACTATCGCCTTTAATGAAGACGAACTTATAACTGAGATTCTGATTAAGCAGGGCTTCATGCTCACCTACAAATTGGAGTTACAGCAGCAGTTCACCCAGAACAGGGTGTACAAAGCCACTGATGGCATCAAAACTGCCTACATTACCGTTGACTCAATCCTCTATGATGAGACCGTAGATTACTTCATGTCCCATCCTGACACCAAGTTCATCTGTATAGAGCGTGCCCTTGACACCACAAAGAAATTCAACCTCAAAAGTAAGATGCAAGACAAGTTTTTTGCGTTTTAATTAAGTAGTTTTCTATTCTAATTTGCATACCATATGAATAATGTTACTGAAATAACATGTTTTATAGCTTCTCCTGGCGACACATCAGAAGAACGAAATGCCTGTGAATGTGTTTTTGAAGAAATCAATCATGGTATAGGAAGAAGTAAAGGATTTCGTCTTGTTCCTCTACGATGGGAAAAAGATGTGTACCCGGGTGTTGCAGAATATGGTCAGCAAGTTATTAATAGACAGGCAGATGGTAATTACGACTTGTTTGTTGGAATTATGAAGGGGCGTTTTGGGACCCCAACGCCACAGGCAGGGTCAGGTACAGAAGAAGAGTTTAATATTGCTTATGAAAAATACCAAAATGGAGAGATTTATAATATTTTCTTCTATTTTGGAATTCCAGAGAAATCTGCTTATGAGCTTGATCTTGAACAATTTCAGAAAGTAAAAGATTTTAGGGCGAAGATAGAAAAGAATGGAGTTGTTTCTATACAATATCAAGGTTTAGATGACTTCAAAAAGCAATTAAAAGATAACCTCGAAGACTATTTCGTAAAAAACAAACCATCTACAAGAAAAAAAAGAATACAAAAGGACAAAGAAGAAAAAATAGTAAAATCAAAAAAAGCATTTTTTGATTACAGAAAGACATGGGAAGATATCCTTCAAAAAAGGAATTATTCTAAGAAAGCAGTGGAAAAAATCAGAAAGAAAAAAAAACTATGTAGATTCCCGAAAGTTATTTTCCCTCAAGAATCCTTGGTTCAGCAGTTAATGACCAAAGAACCTCTTACTGAGGAAAAAGCAGCCTTATTCTCACTTGCCGTCAAAGATATTGGTCAGATTCCCAGTTACTATGTTAACTACCATAAAGAAGATGTGGAATTGAGTAAACAACCAGTATGGATTCGCCTTATCGAACGCGAAAAAACACTTCATGGTTCAATGGATGTACTATCCGACAAAGAAGATTGGGCTGTTTATGAACAAATACAACGCTCTCTTTATAATCTTGATTTTGCAAAATCCAAAGAACTTCTATGCTATTGGAGTACAAAAGATTACTGGTCGCAAAATAAAGCTATGGGCTTAGCAGTTTATGAAGACAAGCAGAAAGAAGCTCAAACTTTATTGGATGAAACGATAAAAAAAGAAAAAGATCCTTCTGAAAAATTGTATGAAGTAATACTTGCCAATTTTATTTCACGTAAGTGGCCACAGCCATATAGCACAGACGAGTTCTGGCAATACGGGCTGGATGGACAAGGTGATTTACTGAATCATATGATGTCATCACTTCGTGGAAAAAAAGATAAACCCAAAAGACGTGGCTGGATTGGTTCCACTTGGAATATTGGCAGTAATCATGGAGATTATGTGAAAAGTTTGAGAATTCTCCAATTCATAATTGATTCTGGTATATATGTATCTTTACCAGGATATATAATGTTTGATATCGCTAATTGGTTTGTTGTATTCAAGAATATATTTGAATACTTCCCATATCCATGTTTTTTCTATTCTATTCAATACAATGATAAAGATGTCCAAAGACGCATTGGAGAAGAATTTGCATACAATGAGAAGCTTCAAGTATTTAATAAAGATATATTAATTAAATCCTTAATTGCTATAGGAACAGACGATACACCTACGTCTTTTAGATGTGGAATCTTGAATGTCACGGCAGCAATCTATATCGCTGTTGAAGAGGATATTTGGTTTGAGAAATTCAAGGATTCCGTATTTAGATTGTTTTTACAGCGTTTACAAGACATAGAGGAATCTGACGAATTGATTTTTAATGTTAAGTTTGCATTAGGAAGTCTTAGAAATCCCGAGAATATTTATTGGGCATTTCAGCAATTGATGGCCCGCTATTCTATCAGAGAAGATACTATTTCAGACATAATTGTTAATAATTTACTGATTCAGTACATTCAGGAAAAAATCATTATTAATGACATTCTATTGTTTTCAAATGTTTTGAAAAGGAATTCTTTGAACTTATTGGATACTTTGAACAAAGAGGGATTCTTATCAACTAAATGCATCGCTTCAATTTGTGAAGTTGTTAACAACACAGATGTTCAAGTTATTCCTCATGATAGGGTTTCATTATTTCAATTATTCAATTTGGTAAAGACGGATCCTCAATCTGTTGAAAAGATAAAACACTGTTTCCTGTCAATGGACATTTGGCATTGCGGTGTACTGAATGACAAGGAATTTGGATGGACTGAACCGATGTATATCAGATTGAATTTACTAAATGATGAAATAACTTGGACGGATGAGGAGTTTGAAACCATTAAAAACAATCTCATCATTAACGTTTCAAAGTACGACAAGGTTCACAAATCACTACACGATGATTCTTTCATGAAAGGTATTCAGGTCCGATATTTGTCAGATATGATAAAGTTTATTGATGGATTAAAAGCTGAAAGGCATCAAGCCCTGTTTTCTACGAGAAAGGATATAGAAAGACTTCTACTTGATAGAACCCAATATGCAGACAATATCGATTTAATGATGTCTAAACAATCTGTTGACGTTGATTACGCAATGGGGAATATCTATGAGGGAATATTTCATCACGGTATAGAAAAATACCAAGGAGATGTTGACTTTTTGATAGATCGAGCCATCATGAAGAGTCCTATAGCATTAACTCGCAATCTGAGATGTATAAAATTCATTTTGGCTGAAAATAGCCAGAAGATGATGAATTTAGGGTATGCGAAGAGATTGCTTAAATTAATAACTGTGTATAAGAATCCAGAATCATGGTCTTTGTTGGACTTACGTTTCGCATTCAACTATCTTCATTTTATTGCCAAGACATTGAAAGAAAATGGAGAAACAGACGAAGTGATTGACTTCTGGATAGAGAACTCTTTTGTAAATCGATTTATTGTGGAATAATACGTGTAACTTGCATACGGAAATAATTTAATTATGGGTAAAACAGTAACAACATATCTGATAGACGGAGATCCCAAAGGGACTCAATATGTGTTCATCAGCAATAAGATTTGCCAGATGTATGTTATTCCACGTTCTAATCTTTCAATTTTGAATGAGCGGCAGGAATTGCAGACACCCGCATTTTATATCTTGCTTGGTGAGGATGAAGCAACAAAGCCCAAAGCATATATAGGCGAGACAGAGAACTTCCGTGAAAGAGTGAAAGACCACGACAGCAAGAAGGCATTTTGGCAAAAAGCACTGCTGTTTATTTCCAAAGATGCGGCCATGACAAAGGCTGATGTGCAATACTTAGAGCATCGGGCCATAGCAGAGGCCAAGAAAGCAAATACATTTGTACTGGATGAAAACAAGCAGACGCCCAAGGCGCCCAATCTTCCGGAATATAGGATAGATGATATGGAAGGTTTCTTTGAAGATGTTAAGTTCCTAACTTCATTTATTGGTTGTAACATTTTTGATATAGTAAAGCCTAAAGAAGAACATCTGTTCTATACCAAAGGTCGTGGTTGTGACGCAAAAGGCTTCTATCACGCCAATGGTTTCACGGTTCTGAAAGGCAGTATCATTACCCCAACTTCTGTTCCATCATTTACATGGAAACAAAAACGCCAGAATCTTCTCAAAGATTACACCATCAGCAAAGGTGACAAGTTGATTTTGGAGTCAGATAAAACTTTCCCAAGCCCCAGTACCGCTGCCGATTTTTGCATCGGTAGCAGCAACAATGGCTGGCTGGTTTGGAAAGACAATGAAGGACATACATTAGATTCCGTATATAGAAAGCAGTTGGAATAAATGTCACTTCCCAAATTCATAATAACCAGAGACGGTCACCTGCGCCTGGGAATGGTAAACCAGCACAAGGACCTGCTGAAGCCGGAAGATGATTGCATAGGCGGCGGATACTATCAGTTTGACTTTACCTGCAACCGCATGATTCTGGACAGTTCATCTTATGACTTTGGGATTCCGCGGTGGCACTTGTTGGAGACGCTTAAGATTCCGGCTGTTTATAGGGAACTGAGGATAGTGTATAAGTATGAGGATGATTTTCATGAGGAGTTTCAGGTAAGTGATAAACTCAAATTAGAGTATTACGCATGACTTTATTTATTAAAACACCTAATAAATACAATTATCAAAATCTCCTATCAAAAATATTCTTATTAAGAAATATGTACGTCTATATCTAAAGATGCTTTTGTATTTAAGGTTTCACTATCTACCCAAATACAAGCATTATACATATATTTGTTAATTAACTAAACTATATTATTAACTTAACACAGAGGACGAAATGATTATTAAAAACGTAGTAATTGATAATTTTAAATCAATAGATAGCATCAACCTCATTTTTGATAAAATTGGGAAAAGCTATACAAAGACTTTTGTTGGAATAAACGAATCTGGAAAAAGCAATATTCTTGAAGCCTTATCTTTTTTTGATACACCAGATGAAAAAGTATCATTCGATCGTTATTGTAACCAGAAATTTGAGAATAAGGATTATTGTTTTATCATTTTCTATTTAGATTTTGAAAAGAATGAAAACTATAATATTATTCTATCAGATATAAATCAAAATATTCCTGAATTTTATTTCACCTTAAAGGAAGTTCAAAAGGTAGTTTATCTATCAAAAAACTTCGACTCATTTCATTACTACTACAATTATGAAGTAGAATTGCCATCTAATGATTATTATCTAATAAAGAAACAGAAGTCTAACGCCAATGGAACGACAACCACGATTGTTGAAATTGTTGACACACTGGAGGATAATGCAGAATTATTAACAAAAGAGTTGTTTTCAGACACATTTAAAGATTCCCTTTCAAGATATATTAGTACTCATGAACCTAAAGTTTCCATCTGGAAGCCCTCCTCTGAATACTTATTATCTGATGTTAATCTCAACACATATAAAAAAGACGTAAATTCGAATAAGCCTTTAAGAAACATCTTTAAACTAAGTGGTTATACTAATAATGATTCTATCGTCGAAGCAATAGATAAAATAAACAACTCTCGTAATAGAAGTAAACTAGTTGGAAAATTAAATGAATCTCTTAATGAATACATTGGCAAAATATGGAATAACAAAATCGATTTATTAATAGAAATAACAGAAACAGGAACTTTTTCATTACTAATCAAAGATAAAGGAAAAGAAAATGAGCATGATAGATTTGCTATTACTGATAGGAGTCAAGGTGCAATGCAATTCCTTTCCCTAATTCTTTCATTATCACTAGAAACCGCCAACCATGAAAGAAAAAATGAATTGATTCTGATTGATGAACCAGAAGTACATCTTCATCCATCTGGAATAAGAGATCTATCTAAAGAGCTACTTAAAATAGGCCAAGACAACTATGTATTTCTGGCAACACATTCTCCATTTATGATAGATAAGGAACACAAAGAAAGGCATTATATAGTAACAAAAAACAGAAAAGCCATAACAGAAATAAGAAGAATTAAAGAAACTGATAACATAATAGATGACGAGGTTTTAAATGAAGCATTCGGAATAAACGTATATCGAGATTTGTTGAATCCACATAGTATCTTGGTCGAAGGTGCATCTGACAAGCAATTTCTTCAAAAAGTATTCTCGTTACTAGGTCGAAACAACATTGGCATATCAAATGGACATGGTTCCAATATTGATACACTGGCATCAAAAATGAATTATGACCACATTTCACTACTTGTTATAACAGACGATGATCAGGATGGCAGGAAATATAAAAACAATATTCTAAAAATAGGAGGTGTATTTAATGAAGATAATGTATATACTATCCGCGATTTAGAAGGTGGTATTATTGACCAAGGAACGATAGAAGACACTTTGGGAGTAAAATATGTAGAATCTCAATTCCTCAAGTTTTATAAATCCAAATATGGAGAAGATTTATTAGGTGTATCTCTGTCTGAGGACAAGCCTATTATAATACAGATTGTATCTTTGCTAAAAGAGAAAAACAAATACGCCACATGGGATATGGATTCGTTTAAGAAATATCTATCAGACAATTTCAATCCCACAAAAAATGCTTTATCTACAAACTACATAAAATTGAATCGTTTAGCAACTAAAATATTAGAGACGTTAAAATAAAGAATTCTATTCCTGGCGATAATTGTTTATTAAATGAAAAAAACATTAGTTCTTCTCATACTAATAGCATCATTGGTAGCGTGCGGCGACAGCCAGAAGCAGCTGATGAGTCGCGCAGAGGAGTTGTGCCAGTACATTCCGGACCATGAATTACTGGAAAAGTCAAAAGACTTCATGACGGCCGATTTCTATGCCGTGCTGGACACCATGTTCTACCGGTTACCCGCGCATGAGGCTATGGACCATGAATGGCTCTATTTCTTTGTGACCGGTAACGGTGGCATCATAGCAGATTACACCGTCTTTGGAGTAAACAAGACCGATAAAACTCACGCCATTGCAACCATAAACGTTCGACAAATGTGGGAGGACGGCTCATTTGATCCTGAAACTGACATTGAGGAGCATAAACTCTATATGGAGAAGGTGAACGGGCAGTGGCTGATGTGTGACTTTGATGATCACAAGCAGGATTGCATCCGATATATTGAAAACAACCGCAGAGAGCAGGCTCTACGTGATGCCATAAGTGATTATCTTGTAAAGGAGATTGGCGTACAATACAGGCAGGGAGAGTTCTGCATCCCCACTCTGATGATCGTATCGGCCCAGGAAATAAGTGCTGACATGGCATGGGTATGGGGCGATTTCTGGATCTGGTGGTACAACCGGGAAGGCGATACTCTGATGACCGTATCGGGAGGCAACCACTCCGGACTGATGACCATACAACAACAAGACGGCAAGCCCATTGTTACATCATTCGAGCAGACCGTTGACGGTGCGGGCAATGATACCAGCGCACGCCGCATATTCCGTTCCCACTATGATGTCTACTGCAACATGCACTCCAACCGGGATGTGCGTGAGGCCGTACGCCGCGAGCAGCTCAGTGAGTATGTAAAGAGCCATAACCTGAACATTAACTATTACAAGGACTACGGCTGGGATGCCGTAAAACTATAAAGATATGGAACCGTTCCTTAAGACAGTAGCACAGGATCTGTACGGCAAGTACGGCGCTCAGGACGGCGGACTAGCCGGCATCACGGTGGTTTTCCCTAACCGCCGCGCCAGGCTGTTCTTTGATGACTGGCTGTCAGCCTGCTCTACACAGCCTGTATGGTCACCGCAATACACTACCATTGAGGAACTGTTCCAGTCTCAGTCAGACCTAAGGGCAGCTGACCGCATTGAGATGGTCACCCTGCTCCACAAGATCTATCAGGAGGTGCTCCATACCGATGAGTCGCTTGACAGTTTCTGGTCATGGGGCGAGCTCATGCTGGCCGATTTTGATGATGTGGACCGAAACCTGGCACCCGCCGACCAGCTGTTCAGCCTGCTGCGCGAGCAGCGTGAACTGTCTGATACATCGTTCCTTACACCCGATCAGAGAAAAGCCCTTGAGCAGTTCTTCGGCGAGATGAAAGACGCCCAGCCCACCCAACTGCGCGAGCGTTACCAGACCGTATGGAGCGTACTGGGCACTATCTATGAGCGTTTCGGCAAACTTCTAAACGACAAAGGCATAGGCTATAACGGTATGATTCAGCGCCGAGCAATAAGCAATCTTGACACAGACCGCCTTACTGCCCGCCGATACGCATTCGTGGGATTCAACAGCCTGGACGGAGCCGAGAGAGAACTGTTCCGTGCCATACAAAAGGCCGGCAAGGCACTCTTCTACTGGGATTACGACCCGGCATACACCGAGAGCAGCCTGCTGCATGAGGCAGGACGGTTCCTGCGTGACAACCTCCGGGAGTTCCCCAACGAGCTGCCCCGCAGTCTGTTTGACGGAATGCACAAGGCCAGCCTCACCATCGTGGAGGCATCGACCGATAACGCCCAGGCCCGTTTCATACCCCAGTGGCTCAACTCACTGAACGTTGATAAAGCCGGCAAGGAGACCGCCATTGTCCTGGCCGATGAAAACCTGCTGCAACCCGTCTTGCACAGCATCCCGCAGGAGCGCATAAACAATGTGAACATAACCATGGGTTACAAGCTGTCAGAGACATCGCTCTACAGTCTGGTTAACGCCCTGATAGATATGCAGCGTCTGGCCGCCAGAAACAAAGGCCGCCTGAGCATACAGTCCCTGAGCCACGTGCTGGGCAACCCCATGACGGCTGCCCTGTGTGCCGATGCCCCCAAGATACTTGACAGTCTGCGCGCCAGCCGCCGTATGTTCCCGGATACCACTGCACTTACCGCCAACGGGAAGCTGGCAGTGATGTTCGGCACGGTAACCGATAACCGGTCATTGCTCCAATACCTTTTGGATGTTCTCAAGGCACTGGTACCCGTAATCCGCGAACGCGATGACGACACTCTGTTTCAGCCCCTGAACCAGGAGTCGCTCTACCGCATATATACACAGATAAACCGTCTGTACTCTCTCATGGAGTCCGGCGGTTTGGATATAAGCACCGACACTCTGTGCCGTCTGATACGCTCCGTGCTGGGCACCACCTCCGTCCCGTTCCACGGTGAGCCCGCCGTTGGAATGCAGATAATGGGACTTATTGAGACCCGTAACCTTGATTTCAAAAACGTGCTGCTGCTATCGGCCCAGGAGGGCACTCTGCCAAAATCCGGACAGAACGCATCGTTCATACCGTATAACATACGCGTGGCATTCGGACTCACCACCATGCAGGACAAAAGTGCCGTTTCATCGTACAATTTCCACCATTTGCTTGAGCGGGCCGAGAACGTGACCATGGTCTATAACGGCAATGCCGATGCAAGCGGAATAGGAAAAGGACAGATATCGCGTTATCTGCTTCAGCTCATAGTGAGCGGTGCCGACATAAACCGCATCACGCTCAAGACAGACCGCCAGGAAACAGACGTAGAGCCGTTCAGCGTAGCCAAGACACCGGCCGTACTGGAGGAGTTGTGCAGCAGGTATGACTACACTAACCCCAAGACATACCTGTCTCCATCGGCCCTGAACAGATACATGAACTGCCCGCTCCAGTTCTATCTGGCGCAGATAGCTGGCCTTAAGAAACCCGATGACACCGACACCGAGATAGACTTCGCCATGTTTGGAACGCTGTTCCACAGGAGTGCGGAGTTGGCTTACAATTATCTGTCATCGGCCGGTCAGACCATAACCGCAACCGCCATTGATTCACTGCTCAAGGACAGCAAGCGCCTTGAAGGATTCGTGCAGCAGGCTTTTAACGACGATTATTTTGCCCGTAAGGCCGTTGACAAGGCCGATTACAGCGGCACCCAGTCCATCAACTTTGACGTAATACTCAAGTACCTGCGCCAGGTGCTGCGTATGGATATGGAGTTGTACGCTCCGTTCAGTTATGTAGGCAGCGAGGATAAGGGTTACCAGCATGTCATAGAGGTTCCGGACCCGTTGAATGCAGGTGCAATGAAACAGATACGCCTTAAGGGTATCATTGACCGTCTGGACTGCAAGGACGGCATACTGCGTATTGTGGACTACAAGACGGGATCGGACAAGGGCACACCGGACACCATTGATCAGCTGTTCCCGCCCACCGATAGCAAGAAACGCAAGAGCCAGGCCTTCCAGATATTCTACTACGCCTATATCATGAGTTTCCAGCCGCAGTTCAGCAAGTACCGTCTGGCGCCCACACTACTCTACACCCGTTCATCGTCCAAGCCCACGGCCGATAACATCTACTATCATATCGGCAAGGATGTCCTGACCGATTTCAACGTCCAGTGCAGCAAAGAGTTTGAGGAGAAACTGATTGGACTCATATCCGAGATATTCAATCCCGATATCCCGTTCGCAGCCACCGACGATAAAGAAACCTGCCGCAACTGTGACTTCAGTCAACTGTGCGGCAGGCTCTGATACAACCTTAAAGTTTTATTTCTTATCTGGCCAGCGGATTACCAAGTTCCGATGCCTCTACGTCATTCTCATCCAGCTTGAATATCATGAACTGCTGGTTGTCCTTGGTGAGCGGTTTCCAGTCACCGCCGTCGGGACCGCAGGGATCGCCGTACTTGGCAAAGTTGGACCATGCTGTGAGCATCTTCTCAGACAGATCCCAGTCACCCTGGGTCCAGGGACGCCAGCAGTGCTTGAGTGACTTGAATACAAACCACAGGTCCGATGAGTGGAAAGCACCCCTCAGACGCTGTGTAACCTCCGGATGGTTGCCGTCATCTGGCAGCGGACGGGCAAACTGGTAGGCGTATGCCTTGCCGCCCATCTCCTCACGGTTAAGGCAGAAATCCACGATCTGTGTACCCATGTTGCCGGCATCGTTCAGCGTGTAGCCAATAAGGTAAGGAACCTGTGCCAATGAACCGTTCAGACAGGCATCATCGAATGACTCAGTCAGCACATATCCGTCTATATAAGGTGATATGGGTGATGCGGTAAGTATGCTGCGCTTTCCGGTTACGTTGGTGTAGAGGCCGCCCAGAGCAAATATGGTCTCGGTGCTGGCTCCGCGCAACTGACGCAGAGTTTTCAGGTTAGCCCAGTCACATACCTCCTTGGTCGATGCCTCGGCCTCGGCCAGTGTGGTCATACCCTGCTGGGGCATTCCCATGCCCATACCCATTCCGCGGCCGGCAGGTGCAGTAGTAGCCTGCGGGCGGGGCTTAACCAGTCCGCTTCCGCTCATTATCACAGCCTTGTTGAACAGGCCCTTGGTCAGAGGTGATGCGCTCAGGAACTTGACGCTGCGTGATCCGGCGCTCTGTCCGAATATCATCACGTTGTCGGGATCACCGCCAAACTGTGCGATGTTCTTCTTGACCCATTTCATAGCCTCAATCTGGTCCAGAGTACCCCAGTTGCCGGTTGCGTGCTCGGGATCCTCGGCCGAAAGTTCAGGATGTGCAAAGAATCCGAACGGACCTACGCGGTAATTGAATGAAACCAGCACAACATCCTTGTTAGCCCACTCCTGTCCGTCAAACTCAGGCTCCGAGCCCCAGCCCTCGCGCATGCCGCCACCGAATATCCAGATGGCAACAGGCAGTTTGGCATCGGTCTGACCCGGTTTCTTGGTCCATACGTTCAGGTAGAGGCAGTCCTCACTGTAAGGAGCCTCATCGCCGTAACCCCACTCGGTTGTGTAACCGCCGGGATAATGGGCTGCCTGGAATGGCGGATGACCAAACTTGTCACAGAGTTTTACTCCCTCCCATGGAATTACTGGCTGCGGGGCCTTCCAACGGTTCTGTCCGATAGGAGGTGCAGCAAACGGGATTCCGCGATAAACGGTAACACCCTTAATATCAGCAGGAACGCCCTGAATCTGTCCACCCTCAATGGTCAGTATAGGGCCGCCGTCCTGAGAGCCGCATGCCACAAGAGCCAGCATGCCGGCCAAAGCAAAAAACAGTTTCTTCATAAAGCATTTGGTTTGATGACGTGAAAGTAATAAAAATTACTAATAGATAATTTTTCCTGTAGGATATTCATCGTTGACAATTGAAATGTGTCCATCTGATATGGTTATATGGCCTAACTCAGGGCCGTTATATTCTTTTTGGATTGCAATTCTGTCAGTATCAACATTTCCGATAAAATACTCCTTGTTAAATACCACCTTCACTTCATCACCACACATAACGAAAATTGTCATTTTAGGTATACCTGCGGCATATATTCCACCCCTGAACAGTAAAGCAGTGCAATCATCATCAATCCTGAAGGATTTGAACAGTATCGCCTTGGAATTCTCAGCACCATAATATGACCATCCTTCATCGTCAACAAATGTCCCAATGATCTTATTCCCTTTTTTGAATTCTATTTTTGCGAAAATATGATTGGTTTCAGGATCAAAATCCCATTCTTCAGTATCCACATAGAAACTGGCTGAATAATCTCCGGTTCCAATACCAGTAATGGTCTGAGTGTTTGCTATCCTGAATGTATGAGGATTATTTGTGACATAAAACCGATCTATCATTAAAGAGTCAATCTCGTGAGCAAGGACCTGAGAGTTATTCTTAGTGCCGCATGACATCAATGCAAACATACCGGCAAGTGCAAAAAGAAGTTTCTTCATAAAGCATTATTGGTTTAATGGCATGAAAGTAACAAGAAAAAATGAATAATCATTACTTTTACGGGTGAAATGCTGAACAATCCGACCGAACAATACATTCACGAGCACCGCACTGACGATGTCCGCAAACTTGCTCTTGCCAGCCATCCCAAAGATGTTGACATCCAGTACGCTCTAACGCAGATATCAGGATGGCAGGCCGCCAAGTCCAAACTGCCCCTCTGGGCTGATACAAACGGCATCATCTATCCCAGACACCTCTCGCTTGAACAGTGCACGTCACAGTACATCGCACAATACAAAGCATCAGTCGTAGAAAAGTTAATAGGCAAGGATTTCAAAATGGCCGATATCACCGGTGGAATGGGCGTAGATTGCTTCTTTCTGTCAAGGAATGCCTCCCAGGTTTACTACAATGAAATGTCGGCCGAACTCTGTGACTGCGCCCGTGCAAACTTCAAGGCTCTGGGACGACCGGAGATTGAGATAAGTTGCAGTACAGCAGAGGATTTCATTACCAGCCTGGAGCCTGATTCACTTGACCTCATTTACCTGGACCCCGCCCGCCGCGGTGATGCCGGCCGCAAACTGGTATCCATCAGCGACTGCCAGCCAGATACAGTAGCCCTGCAGGATGACCTGCTCCGCATCGCGCCAAACGTCATGGTCAAACTCTCGCCCATGCTGGACATAAGCCGCGCCCTTACCGAGCTCAAACACGTAAGTTCTGCTTTCATCGTAGGATTGGAGGGAGAATGCAAGGAAATCACCCTACTCATGCAGCGCGGTTTTGAAGCCGAGCCCACCATCACCGCAGTGGACATAAAAGCCGACGGAACTCCGGAAAGTGCAGTTTCATCGGCCAAAAGCGCCGATAACGCTCTACCGCTGCCAATAGCAGATCCACAGCAATTGCAGCCCGGCACATTCATCAGCGAGCCATCGGCCCCCTACATGAAAAGCGCCCTGTTCCGCACCATAGCCGCAAAGACAAATACAGCCCTGCTCCATCCGGACACCCACCTGTTCTGGAGCAAAGAAAAGCCGGAGAACTTCCCCGGTCGCACATTCCAACTGGAAGGAATAATCCCCTTTGACAAAAGATCCCTATCCGCTTTAACCAAAACCCAAGCCAACCTATCAGTAAGGAACTTTCCCGAGTCAGCCCCCCAACTGCAAAGCCGTCTCAAACTCCGCGACGGAGGCCCCCGCTACCTCATCGCCACCACCCTCAGCGACTCCCGCCGCGTCCTCCTGGATCTTAGAAAATAGTGCTTTTTACCCAAAGAGGGATATCGTCAGTATACTGTTTGGCAATCTTGCCGTCAGAGGTCCTGAGTATCAGACGCGGAGCGGAATTATCAACGGAATTATCATACAGATAAACCCTATCGGCAATTTTTATCGCTTCCTTAAGATTCCTGAGCGAGCCGAAATAACGGGAAATGGTCTTGGATATCGGCACCTCATGACCGCCGTTCAGATATCTCTGCGCTATGCGGTTTATGTTGATGAGCGGTGATTCGGTGCAAACGTAGAATATCCTGATAAAAAAGCCAGCCTCTTTTGCCTTGCGCAGGAAATCCATTTTCTCTCCTGATGAAAACACCGTCTCAAACACAAAATCCACGCCTTTCTCCAGACATTCATAACGCAGTCTGGTGGCTTCGCGGGCTGCTTTCAGAACAGCATCGGACGAATTCCAGTCTCCGAATTTCTCCTTAGCGATATTATCGGGATTGATGTAAAAACTGTCTGCCCCCCATTCGTTCTTGAGCAACTGCTCTGTGGTGGTTGTCTTGCCCGATCCGTTAGGACCTGCAACAATGCATAATACCGGTTTCTTGTTCATAGTATCAGATTTCTTCAAATTTCTTCCTTAATACTTCTGCCGCATGGGCCGATGACCAGGTCGCCTCCTCACAAACCTGATGCATTATCTCCTCAAGCATATATTCCTTAGGCTCATCCAATGACGAAAGCCTGTAATTCCTTATATCGGATTGGGCCGATGCTTCCTTATCCACACCACATGTGGTACCAAAGTAAGAAAGGACCTGATTCACCTTGTCCATTCTGAGACTCTGCTTACCCTGCTCCAATTCCCGCAGGAACCTCAACCCCACTCCAGCACGAGCCGCCAGTTCCGGCTGCGTAAGATGCTGCTCTTTACGGCTCTTCTTTACAAACTCACTTATTTGCTCCATAATTTATACCCATTTGGCGCAAAGATAATCAAAATACCGTACATATCCACCCCAAAAGGGTATAAATTGAGTTCCGCCAAAGTGTCCCACGCTCATCGGTCCTGTGAGCCTTGTGGCGCCCCTCACTGTGTTACACACCCCCTAAAATGAGGGTATGTCCCACACCGATGCGCCCCACAAGCGTTGTGAGCGGGGTCGTTGTGGGACACTTTGGCAAAAACCGTTGTATCTTTGCACCCGCAATGAAAAAACAGAGCAACATCGCAATCGGAATGGCAGCCGGAATAGCCGCCGGAGTGTCATACGGAATGAACCCGCTGTTTGCCAAGCCCTTGCTGGCCGATGGTGTCTCCGTACCCACAATGCTTTTTTTCCGATACGCGATATCGGTCATCATAATGGCTGTGTGGATGAAACTTAAAGGTGAATCTTTCCGCGTAAAGGCCAATGAGTTCAGGCTGCTCGTGGTGCTTGGCCTGCTCTTCTCACTGAGCAGTCTGTTCCTGTTTGAATCCTACAGGTTCATCCCGTCCGGGCTGGCCACCACTCTGGTCTATCTCTACCCCATTTTTGTGGCGCTGATAATGGTGGTGCTCAAGTCTTACCCCAACTGGCAGACCTGGATTGCAATTGCCGTAACGTTTGCAGGCGTGATTCTGCTTAGCCTGCCGTCCGGCAAACTGTCACTCCATGCAGGCGGAATGATTCTGGCAGCCTTGTCAGCCCTAAGTTACGCTTTATATCTGGTCATAGTAAACCGCTCCACACGCATCAGCCACATATCCAATCACACCCTGACATTCTATGCTCTGACCGTTGGAACCGTGCTGTTCATCTGTTACCAGCCCACCAGCGATGTATCATTCATGAATGGTATAAACTCGTGGAAATCCGTAATCAACCTGACCGGCCTGGCCATATTCCCCACCATGATATCCATGCTCACCCTGGCCATAGCCACCCGTTACATCGGCCCCACCCGCACCGCTATCCTGGGAGTGTTTGAGCCCGTAACAGCCATACTCATCGGCACACTGCTCTTCCTGGAGCCCATCACCCCGCGCATGGTCATCGGCATAACCCTCTGCCTTGCCGCCGTCCTCTTCATGTCCATCATTCGCTCTTGACTACATCGGCCGGATTGGTCCGTGAGGTGACTATGACGCGGTGACCCACAGTCAGCAGGATAAGCAACGCCATACCCGCCAGGGCTGATGCATATATCCACCAACTCACTGGAGCCGTCTTGGCAAACTGCTGCAGCCAAGGTTTCAAAGCGATAGTGCCTGTTGAGAATGCCAGGGCCGATGCCACCGCAAGCGCCACTCCATACTCCTTGAGCAGGATATAAGCAATCTCTGTTATCTTGGCGCCATGCACCTTACGTATGGCTATCTCGCGGCGGCGCTCCTGACAGGACAGCGTAACCACCATATAAACGCCGGACACAGCAATCAGCATACAGGCCACCGCCAGAATCAGCATTATCTTAAGCAGATTATCGGCCGGCTTAATGAATTCTGACAGCCAATCGTCCATATATGAACATCTTACCTTAAAAGGAGCATCCTTAAGAAGGCTGTCCAATGCCGTAGAGAACTCCTTTCGCATATCGGGATTGAATGATACGGTCATTCCATGGTTGCCATTGTATTCTCCCCTACGGTACAAGCCCATCCAGTGTTCCTGCATATTGTTCACCACAAGCGGAATGGGATCTGACAACGGACCATCCAGATACACATCCTCTATTACCGCCACGATGGTTTGAGAGAAACCTTTGCGCTCCGCATGATAAACGGTCTTTCCCAAAGGATCTTCAAGCCCCAGTTTACGGCACACATTCTCAGATATTACTATCTCATCCGTTCCTATAACATCCGGCAGACTACCTGCTATTACCTTAAATCCGTATGCATTATTGCCCACGTTGTCTATAGGCAACTCTGTAATACTGACCTTAAAAGTATCATCAGGGCTTAACTTTATGGAATATCCTTGACTATACTGGTTAGACACTAAACTATAGTTCAGGAATCTGCACCCATTAACCATGGGCAAACCATTCAACTCTGTCTTGAGCCGGTTAAGGAACTGTTCACGTGTCTGTGCTATCTCCTGCTTTATACGAACCTGCTCATCCCATTCAGGTGGCTCCATGTAGTTTACTTTGGTCCAATAGATATCATCGTCACTTCCTACATCCAATACCGCCACACCATTGGTCCCTATACCCCAGAATTCACCTCGGACATAATTGAGCTGATGTATTATCACTGCCGTAAATAGTATGCAGAACATGCTTATGGTGAGCTGTACCGTCATACCTGTTATTCTGAAACGCCTGCTGCGGGCAGTTCCTTGTGTCATTGCTGCACTCAGGGATCCTTTCAGCATATAGGTCATTGAAATGACACCTGCAATCATCGAAAGCGCAAATATCACCGCCATGACAGCCGCGCATCCCCATAATATCCGGACGGGCAGACCTCCTATCAGGGTATACTCCGAGAACGGATCCTTAACCCACAGTATGACAACCAATGCAATGGAGAGTGCAATCAGGAACATCACCGCCAGTTCAACACACATCATCTGTAACAGTTTCCTGAAAGACGATCCGCATGAAAGGCGCAGTCCCATCTCCTTTCGCCTTCCAGTGATACGTGACACCGTCAATGTGATACAGTTCACCACTGCACATAATATAAGGAGCAGGCTTATGAGCATAAAGATCTTTATGTGGCCGATATCCATCGGACCCTTTATGTTCTTTAAGTGTAACTTGCTCACATTGGTCAGATTCAGTTTGTATTTGTCATGGAAATCGGCCACGAACTTCTCTAAATCAACACCTTTGCGCACCTTGACAAACCCCATTGAACCGTCCTGAAATTGAAAAGCGTCAGTAGCATATTCATCACTCCACTCTGTTGGCGTGAAGCCGATGTCATCCAAAGGGTTATTTATGCGGAATATCCTATTATTGGCGTTACGGGATACTTTCAGGAACGAATGGTTGATGTCGCTGAAAACGGCAACCACTCTCATACCGGATTCATCGTCATCATCACCTGCCATTGTAACATTGTCCAGGATTCTGTTATACTGACCCACTGTAAGCAACCTGCCTATGGGATCAGTATTGCCAAACAGCTCTTTTGCTACGCTTTCTGAAATTGCAAAACCATGCTCCTTTGTCTGTTCAAAATCACCTGCCACCGGTTGTATTCCAAACATCTTCACGAAATTATCATCCAGACTCATCCAATTGGCCAGGAACAGATTAGCTGTGCCCACCATCTCGACCTGTGGATCATTGGCGATTATGCTCAGTGCAATTTTATTTACCGGAGTATAGACCTGATTCATAGTCAAAGTACCGGAAACGGCAAACATCCGTTTCCAGTCCTTATACTGCTTGTCATATGTGCTGTCAAACCAATACCAGTAAGCAGACAGGGAGAAGGCTACAAAGCCAACGGCAAGCCCCAGTATGCAGATTGTATTCTGGAGTGCATATTTGCGTAAGTTACGCAGGGCTATCTTGATGTAATGCAAAAACATAATAAGGACTTTTGTTTTGCTCCAAAATTACTTCTCCGTAGGGCCATTCTCCAAGAAAAAAGAGCCCAATCAGCAAAAACAGCGCAAAATCGTCCAATTTTTTGACACTTGGCAAGCAAGTGCTTTTTTTTCTAGTCCTTGAAGCCGATAAGACCGTTACTGACAGCGAATGCAACGCACTCAATAATAGTATCATAGCCCAGTTTGTTCTTGATGCGCTCCTTATAGCTCTCAACGGTATTTGATGATATGTTCATGAGGGTGGCTATCTGCGAGTTGCCGTAGCCCGATGCCGCATACTGCAGTACCGCAAGTTCCTGGACAGAGAGCTGATGAGGCTTGCCGGTAATGATGTTATCGGCATTCCCGAACAGACGGGTAAGCAGATCCTTGGAAATAGTGTCACCAAAGAATATACAGCATCCGTCGGCCACATTCTTTGATGCCGACACAATGACATCGGCCTCGGAATCCTTTGCAATATAAGCGTATGCGCCCGATAGAATAGCCTGGCAGATAAAATCCGGATTCTTGTATTGTGACAGCACAAGCGTCTTTACCGCAGGATATTTCTCCTTGATCTGACGTATCAGTTCCAGCCCGTCGGCTCTCTTTTCAAGGCAGACGTCAATTATTGCCAGGCTTATATAGTCATTCTGCTCCAGCATCTTGAGCGCCTGATCTGAATTCCGTGCCTCAAATATCTCGTCCACCCAATCCGCAGCCTGGAACGCCATCCTGAGTCCCATGAGGAAAACCTGCGAGTCATCTACCAGAAGTATCTTCTTTGTCTGAGCCATATCATTGTTTATTAAGAGTTACAGTAAACGAACATCCCCCTTGCGGAAGATTCAAGACCGATATCCCCGCCCCCATCCTGAGCAGGAGTTCACGTGAGATTATCAGTCCAAGTCCCGTGCCTTTCTCGCCCTGGGTGCCTTCAGTTGAGTGCATCTTGTCTATCCTGAACAGGTCATCCAGTTTATCCTGACTGATTCCGGGCCCCTGGTCATTGACCGATATCTCCGTAGCCTGTTCCGTATCCGTCACAAGAACCGATATCGTTCCGCCCGGATATGAGTACTTGACAGCATTCTCCAGAATATTCCTGAGCACCGTCACCAGCAACTGGCGGTCACACGACACCATCAGGCCTTCCGGCATCTGCTTCTCTATGCCTACGCCTTTGGTTTTAGCACGGTCACTGACATTGGACAGCGAACGGTCAATTATCTCTTCCAGCGGAACCTGCTGGATCTCAGCCTTGATCATATCATTCTGACTGACAGCCCAAAGCAGCAGGTCCTCAAGCAGGTCGCGCGTGTTTTTGGTAACGTCACGCAGGGTGTCCACTCCGCTTTTGAGCGAATCATGGTCCAGTGTTTCAATATTGGCCGATAACTGCGAAGCCAGTTGCGCAACCCCTGTCACAGGATTCTTAAGGTCATGCGATATGATTGAGAAGAATCGGTTACGGGTCTCTATCTCGGCCCTGAGCTCAGAGGTCTTTTTGTTCACGGCCTTTTCCAACCTGGCCTTTTCAATCCTCAGATTACGTTCCCTGAGCCATACGAACAGCCACAGAAGGGTTCCGGCAACCAGCAGATAGAGTATGATGAACGGCCATCTGAGCAGCAACGGGGGACGTATTACTACAGGAATAGAGAGTTGGTCTCCGTGTTCCCATCGGCCAAAGACATCCGTGCATTCCACCTTGAGCGTATATCGGCCCGGAGTTAGTCCGGAATAGTTGACTTTGGCCTGCTGCCAGGTGGTTGGAATCCACTCCTTATCATGTCCGGCAAGCATGTACCTGTATTCAACATGTCGGGCCACAGGGATATCCGTAACTGAGAATGACAGTTGCAGATGACCGCCTTCAAGGGTAAAATCGCAGGACCGGAGATGCAGACCGGAGGATGCTGCAATCAGTGTTTCGGGGTTGAATGTGTCATACCCGGAACTTCCGCCAAAGGCAAGTGCTCCGTCGTGAAGCGGGCATGAGACCCTCTCACTGAATATGTCCTGGGACATACCTGTCCAAGCCGGAACCTTTCCTTGAGTGGAGTCAGTATCTATAAAAATCAGACCCTCATCGGTACCGGCCCAGATGCGTCCGTTACGGTCCGCCTCGATGCTGTTTATTTTCATGCCGTCGGCCATCCAGCCCGTGCTGTCACCGTCACTGAGCATAAACAGACCTCGATGGGTGCCTGCATACACCCTGTTATCGGCCACTATGGCCAAATCGGTTATATTGTCATCGGTAATGAATTTCCTTACCAGCCTGGTATCGGGGTCTATTATGTTCAGTCCGGCAAAGGTCGTTCCGTAATAAAGCCGGCCCTTGCTGTCCTCGATGGCGCAACTGCCCAGACGCGAACTTACATACTCAGGTTTGTCCACATCGGGAGTCGGTCTTTTGAAAGGACTGAGCCACATGGGAGGCATGAACTCCCCTTTACTGCGGTCAAACAGATTGAGTCCGTAACCCTCCCAGGTAATGCACCAGAAGTTGCCGCGACTGTCCTCCAGGAACCCGTTGTACCAGTTGGAGCCGATCAGGTCACCCGAATAGACCTTATCCTGCAGGGGCAGTATCTCACCGCGCAGCACATACCTGCGTGTAAGTCCTGTAGAAGGGTCAAACCGGTCAAATCCTTTGCCGAATTCCCAGTATCCGGTGTAGATGCACCCTTGGCTGTCCTCATACAGGCTGGTTATATTGGTCTCTTTGGTGCCTACCCACATCCGGCCGTCGCTTGATTCAAGCAGCGCTGTTATGTTATCACCCTGACGTCGGTTCTCAATCAGATTCATTATGCGGGTATGGATCGCGATGCCTTTGTCGCCGCCAAACCATATGTTTCCCTCTCTGTCCTGGAGCACGCAGTAATACTCTGAAGGACCGGGCGAGAAAGGGTCCGATGAATCATGCCGGAACACCTCACTTCTTATGGGATCATCCTCATCAACTATCGCAATTCCGCTGTATCCCGCAGCCCAAAGACGCCCTTGACTGTCTCTGAGAAGGCGGCAGTGTGATACAGGCATAGGGCCGATGTTCACGAACCTGCTTCCGTCAAACGCCATCAGCATCGTAGTAAAGTCATTGAATCCTATCAGCCCACCGTCCCTGCCGGGAGCGAAACTGCCTATGCAACCACTCCCCTCATATTCCTGCAACTGTGCCGTTTGTCGGTCAACAACCTTCTTACCGGCTACCAGACGTCCGCCTATCCAGATATCGCCCTGGGCATCGGCATACAACTGGTTGTAATAGTAATCCCCTTCTACCAGACCTGTGCCGTATGTTGATCGGGCCAGAACCGGGAATGAGTCATCGGATATGTCAATCTTCTCTACTCTCCAGTCATTGTATGTCACCCAAAGATATCCGTCGGTATCACATAGAAGCGCCCTTACATAACCGTCGGTGCGGCACACCTTTATCTCCTGCCCCTCCATCAGGCATAATCCGGCCGATGTTCCTATCCACAGCCGTCCGGTATTATCGGTCTCAAGAGCGTTGATCTGGTTGTCCGGCAGGCCATCGGACCTTTTGTAAACCTTGAATGTGCAGCCGTCAAACCTGTTCAGACCGTTTGTGGTACCTATCCATATAAAGCCGTCCCGGTCCTGCAGCATGGAGAGTACTGTGTTGGAACTCAAGCCATCGGCCGATGTATAATTCATAAAGCGCGGCGCAGCACCCCTGACCGGCTGCATGCCGCAGGAAAAGAGCACTATCAGGAATGTAAAGACAAATCTGCGCATATACATATTAGAGTCCGCTAAGATAGTCAATGATTTTTACAGGACAACCATAACTTCACCTCACGTGATGTGGCGGATTCCACCACGCCCCCAATCGGACATATGGATACTTTTGTCACAACCAAAAAATCGTATTATGAGATATTCTACTTTAACTCTTATGGCATTGCTGGCATTATGTATGCCGGCCCGTTCACAGAATGTGATTATGACTGACCGTATGAGCAGCGGCGGATTTGAGCCCATTCCCAAAGAACTGGCAAATGACGGTGTGGCTTATATGGCTGTATATGATTTTCACGACGAAAGGACTCAGGCCGAACTTATGGTTGCCCGGAGCCAATCGGAAGTGAAAGCATCGGTAAAAATCGACAACTCTGAGACAGCCAGCAACTACTGGCAGAAATCCGCAAACGGCACCGACTGGGAGTTTGATTTCTCCGATAATTCCGATTCCGGATATGAGCCCACCCTGCTCAGTTTTGAATATCGTGACGTGGACAACTCATATTATCCCACATCAAAGGTTATGATCAGCCAGAACCTGTTCAACTCCGATGACAAGTGGGAGTACATTGTGGCCGATGTGGACTTTCTTGATACTCCGGATCAGGGTTCGGAATCTACAAAAGACGATATGACCTATCGCCATATTACAAGGATCAAGGTCATCAAGGGATTCAAGATCATGAATCAGGACGGAACGGAACTGGCTTATTGCAAAATGCCGGACAGTGAGCAACACGGCCAGTTTACTAAGGAAATAACAGGATATTACATTGCCAAAATAGACGGAATGCTCTACATGTCAACCTTGGAGCTGATCGGGCGTAAAGATGATTACCGCACTGAATATCATTGCGGAATGTACCTTATCAATCCCAAGACAAGCTCAGTTCAGGCAATCGGCAGAGTAAGCGCCCGCATGAGCGTACGCAGTACGGACCAGACCATCAACGTAATGGTGCCCGATGCCAAACCAGGCGAGAGAGTATCGGTCACAGGTATTGACGGCCGTCTCATCGGCACAGCCCAGGCATCGGAATCCCTCTCCTTTCCCAGGCCCGATTCCGGTTCCGGAATCTACAGCATCACTCTTCAAAGCCCCGACGGATCCCAAACCATCAAGGTGAAGTGATACCATTGGGGACGGTTCCGTTTGGTACTGTTTTGCGCAAAACGGTACCAAACGGAACCGTCCCCAATGGTATCATTTTAGCGGGAAAGCTCCTCTTTAAGGAAGCGGGAGGTATAGCCTTTCTTGGAGGCGGCTACCTGCTCGGGGGTGCCCTGGGCAACAATCATGCCGCCGCCGCGACCGCCTTCGGGGCCGATGTCAATGATCCAGTCGGCCTGCTTGATAACGTCCATGTTGTGCTCAATCACGATTACCGTGTTGCCCTTGTCAACCAGGCGGTTAAGCACGCCCATCAGGACGCGGATATCCTCAAAATGGAGTCCTGTGGTAGGCTCGTCAAGTATGTAGAGGGTCTTGCCTGTATCGCGTTTAGCCAATTCCGTAGCAAGTTTCACTCGCTGGCTCTCACCGCCCGATATGGTGGTAGAGGGCTGGCCGAGTTTGAGATAACCCAAGCCTACATCCTGCAGCACCTTTATCTTGTTGAGTATGGTGGGTACGTTCTCAAAGAACTCCACTGCCATATTGATGGTCATGTCCAGGATATCGGCTATGGATTTGCCTTTGTAGCGCACCTCCAGGGTCTCGCGGTTGTAACGCTTTCCGTGACAGGCCTCACAGGGCACCATAACATCGGGCAGGAAATTCATCTCTATGGTCTTGTAGCCGTTTCCACCGCAGGCCTCGCACCGTCCGCCGGAGACATTAAACGAGAACCTGCCAGGCTTATAGGCGCGGATCTTTGACTCCGGCAACTCCACAAAGAGCTGGCGGATATCACTGAAAACACCAGTATATGTGGCAGGATTGGAACGCGGAGAGCGTCCTATGGGCGACTGGTCCACATCCACCACCTTGTCTATCAAATCGATACCCTCAATTGAGTCATATGCCAGAGGTTCCTTCAGGGACCTGTAAAACTTTTGCGAAAGAATAGGCTGCAGGGTCTCGTTTACCAGCGTTGACTTGCCGCTGCCCGATACACCCGTCACGCAGATGAGCTTGCCCAGCGGGAACTTCACATCGATGCCCTTTAAGTTATTGCCCCGGCAGCCGCGAAGCACGATACTCTGCCCGTTGCCTGCACGGCGGTCCGACAACACGCCCTCAAAAGTATCCAGCTTGCCGTTCAGATATCCTGCGGTAAGGGTCTCGGTCTTGAGCATATCATCAACGGTGCCCTGGAACACAACCTCACCACCCTTTTGGCCGGCTCGCGGTCCCAGGTCAATTATCCAGTCGGCAGCCAGCATCATATCGCGGTCATGCTCCACCACGAGTACGGTGTTGCCGGCATCGCGCAACTGCTTAAGCGAATCTATCAGCCTCACATTGTCACGCTGATGGAGTCCGATGCTCGGCTCGTCAAGAATATAGAGGACATTGACCAGTTTGGAGCCTATCTGTGTAGCCAGACGTATACGCTGCTCCTCACCACCCGAAAGAGACTCGGCCGGACGGTTGAGCGACAGATAGTCCAGACCCACCTCGAGCATGAATCCCAGACGGGTACGTATCTCCTTGAGAATCTCCGATGCAATGGTACGCTGACGCTCGCTCAGACGCGGTTCAACATTACAGCACCACTCGTAGAGGTCCTGTATATCCATCGATGCCAGCTCGTATATGTTCTTGCCGTCAATACGGAAATTGAGAGCCTCCTTGTTCAATCGCGCACCGCCGCACTCGGGGCAGACACGCGTAACCGCAAACTGATCGGCCCACTTCTGCTCGGCAGCCGTCAGGTCTGTCTGCTGCTGGAGCGAGCGTACGTACTTGACCACACCCTCATACTCCATGAAAACAGCATCGGCCTCACTGTTTATGCCGGTTATCTGCACTTTTATGCGCTCGTCACAGCCGTTGAGCAACTCGTCAACCACATCATTGGTCATCTCCGATATGGGAGTGTCCAGCGTATAGTCATATTTGGCCAGCAGAGCGGTTATCTGCCTGAATATAAGCGTATTCTTAAACGGTCCGAGGGGAGCTATTGCACCTTTCTTAACCGAAAGCGAACGGTCCGGAAGCACCTTGTCCTCATCAACGGCCGATATATAGCCCAATCCCTTGCACTTGGGACAGAATCCCTGGGGAGAGTTGAACGAGAAGTTATGGGGCGCGGGATCGCGGTACGATATACCCGTAGTGGGACACATCAGCCGCTTGCTGTAATGTTTGAGTACGCCCTGCTCCGCACGCCCGGGAATGGTCTCCTGAGGCATGGAGAGCACCATCATCATGCCGTCGCCCTGTTTCATGGCCAGAGCCACGCTGTCACTGAGACGGTGGCGGTACTTCTCATTCACCACCAGTTTTTCAATCACCACCTCTATATCGTGGTTGCGGTAACGGTCCAGTTTCATTCCGGGCTTTACCTCACGCATCTCACCGTCCACACGCACGTTGATATATCCCTTGCGGCGGATGCTCTCAAAAAGTTCTTTGTAATGACCCTTGCGGTTACGAACCAGCGGAGCCAGCACATAGATGCGCTGCCCCTCATAGTCCGATACAATGCGCTCCACTATCTGCTCCTCGGTGAACTTGACCATCTTCTCACCCGTAATGTAAGAGAACGCCTCGCCTGCACGGGCAAACAAAAGACGCAGATAATCATAGACTTCCGTC
Source organism: Bacteroidaceae bacterium (assembly GCA_045534955.1). Taxonomy (GTDB): domain Bacteria; phylum Bacteroidota; class Bacteroidia; order Bacteroidales; family Bacteroidaceae; genus Colenecus. The sequence goes on along the minus strand of JAZSKR010000004.1, from coordinate 74,545 downwards.
ACGGTACCTACCGTAGAGCGCGGGTTGCGGTTGGTAGTCTTCTGTTCTATGGATATAACCGGGCTGAGTCCTGTAATCCTGTCCACATCGGGACGCTGCAGGTTACCCAGGAAATTGCGTGCATAAGCCGAGAAAGTCTCAATGTATCGGCGCTGTCCCTCGGCATAAATCGTGTCAAATGCCAATGACGACTTACCGCTGCCGCTCAGTCCGGTCACAACCGTGAGTGATTTGTGCGGTATCTCAACATCAATGTTCTTCAGGTTATTGGACCTGGCGCCGGTTACAGTTATCTTAGACTTCTCCATCTTAAATCAATTCCCCAATCCCAATCCTTTGAGCACGTTTATATCGGCCTTCTTGTCAAAAACCCTGCCACCTGCTCCGGTTGCCTGCACATTTATGAAATAGACTCCGTCATTTACCACATCGCCGTGATAAGTACCGTCCCATATCTCAAACAGATAGCCGCCGTCATTATCAGGCTCCGCATCGGACGGAAGGATCTGGTCCATCTTGCCCGATATGCTCTTTATGGTCTGCCCCCAACGGTTATAAATGGCTACGTTCAGTTTGACAATTGAGCGTACATATATCTTGTAAACGTCATTTATGCCGTCTCCGTTGGGAGAGAAAGCATTGAACAGACGTATCTCCGAGTCGTCAATGGTAAAATCCATAGGTGCCACATCAGTGCCCGGAATGGTCTCTGTAGCATCCTTCTCCCTGTAAGACCATGCATATTTCACCTGGAACTTGCCGAAATCGGTGAACTCAAATTCGGTCACACTCTCCTGACGTTTCAGATAATCCACAGTCTCCTGAGTCTCGCCGTTGGTAAACGTACGGGTAACGGTCCATTGCGGAAACAGCACGTAATCCTTACCGTCATCGGCCTCCAACCCGGACACGAATACGGCACGCAACGGAACATTAAGGGTTGAAGCCGATGACTCACCCGGAGCGATAACCGTTGAATCTCCCGATACGGATATCAGGATGACCTTAACCTGCACCTTAGGCGTATCTGCAAGGGCGGTCAGACCATGTGCCGCAGCCATAACTGCAGCAAACAGAATCTTAATAAAACCCGACTTTTTCATACTGTACCGTTTCAAAACGCAAAGGTACTCAAAATCTACTTTGATTCTAACTTTGCTTAATGTTATAGATATTATATATAAACGTAGATTGAACGCTTTTTTGTATTTTTGCCAACCGAAAGATATCAACTTATGAGAAATCTCAGGACAATCATATCCACGGTATTGCTTACAGTGCTTTTCAGCATTCAGGCCGGAGCACAGGAATATTTCATGCATACCGTAACCCAGGGACAGGGACTATACTCAATCTCCAGAATGTACGGTGTCACCGAGGATGACATCATCAAACTCAATCCCGGCAGCGAGAGGGTAATACGCACCGGTCAGGAACTGCGCATCCCCAACAGGAAACAGCCTGCATCAGGCAAGTTCCACACCATTCAGAAAGGTGAGACGCTATACCGTCTGTCTGTTGAGAACCGCATATCGGTCAAGGAGTTGTGCGATGCCAACCCGGGCCTGTCAGTGGATAATTTCAAGATCGGACAGGTAATCACCATCCCGGCCCCCTCCGATGAGGACCCGCTTACATCTACCCTTGAGAATGCCGGCGAAAGCGCTCCGCAGGAGATAAAGGCCGATATCCAGACCATCATTTCCGATACCGTAACCTACAGGACTACCCATGTGGTCGGTAAGCGCGAGACCATATTCCGCATCTGCCGCAATTACAATATAACCCAGGCCGAGTTTCTGGAAGCCAACCCGCAATACAGATATAACAAACTCAAGCAGGGTGCGGTAGTCAAGATACCGTTCTCACAGGATGAACTGGCACAGCGCAGGCAGCGTATCTTTGATGCCCGGAACAGGATGGAGTCCATTCCAGACAGCACCCTGTTCAGCATGAATGAACTCCAGCAGGAGGAATCGGACGGAATAATAACAGCCGCCCTTATACTTCCCTTCTCTTTGGACGACTCCACCTCTACCCTCCAGAAACAGATGATAGAGTTCTACCAGGGCATGCTTCTGGCACTGGACAGGCTCAAGAATGAAGACATATCGGTCAATCTCAAGGTATTTGACTCCCAGGCCGAAGGCACATCACTCCAGCCGCTCTTTGACAGCGGTAAAATGGATGATGTCGATATCATATTCGGCCCCAGATGGACAAATCAGATAAATGAGGCCGCACGCTGGTCTACCGCTCATCAGGTACCGCTGATACTCCCCATGAACGCTACAGCCGATGACGTATTCAACAACCCCTACGTATTCCAGTTAAATACTCCGCAGTCCTACTTCAATCAGGAGATATACAGCCACTTCCTGGAGCAGTTCCCCAATGCCAACGTAATCATCATGGATGCCGAGGAGTACCGCCGGAACGAATTCATAGACGGTTTCAAGACCACTCTTGCAGATCACGGAGTACCCTACTCGACCATATCGATAGACACCGCATATCAGGAACTCATGGACACCCTGGTTCCCGGCAAGCAGAACATAATGATCATCAACTCTCCCAGCAGCGGTCCGTTCAACATCATGTTGCCCATCATGCAACTTATAACCAGAACCAAGGCTCCCGAGATTGAGACTCACCTGTTCGGCTATCCCGAGTATCAGATCTATGCATCCGATCATCTGGATGAACTCTATGAGATTGATACATGGTTCTACAGTTGGTTCTACACCAACAACATGCTTAAGGAATCAGTTGATTTCAATACCCTGTTCCGCAGGTCATTCAGCCGTCAGATGATGGTAAGTTATCCCAGTTTTGCCTCATACGGTTATGATACGGGCTACTATTTCCTTAAGGGAATAGCCACATACGGCAAGGATCTTGAGAACCATCTTAACGACCTGCAGACAGACCCCGTCCAGATGGGATTCAAGTTTGAGCGTGTAAACAACTGGGGCGGCTTCATAAACCGCAAGGTATTCTTTGTGCATTTCTCAAACGACTACAAGGTTGAGAAAATAGACTTTGACCGATAATGAAGCGGACACTCACCATAATCTTTGCAATAGCATTCACCGCCGTCACAGCATCGGCACAGGTAGGTGATCCCCGGAACACTCTCTCCATAGGCGTTTCGGGAGGAATGGGCACCAGCCGTGTGTCATTCATACCGTCCATCAGACAGACTCTGAGCCTGGGTCCCACATTAGGTGTAAGTATACGTCACGTATCCGAGAAATACTTTTTCCTTATTTGCGGAACGCAGTTGGAGTGCAATCTGGCCACCCGCGGATGGACCGAGCTGATAGAAGACGGATCGGGTAATGAGTACACACGCTACGCCACATATGTGGAGGTACCTTTCCTTGCCCACGTAGGTTTCGGACGTGAGTTCCGTGGAGTACAGGGCCATATAAACCTTGGTCCCCAGGTAGGTTATCTTATTAAAGAGAAGGAGATATACGGAGGACAAAAGCCTTGGGACATAAGCAACCGTCCCAATCAGGTAACCGAGCAGTACGGCAAGGCCATAGAGAACAAACTGGATTACGGAATTACCGCCAGCGTGGGATTGGAACTGCACACGGGAATAGGTAATTTCGGTCTGGAAGGCCGATACTATTTCGGTCTTGGCAATATCTACGGTATCACCAAGAAAGACTATTTTGCACGTTGCGCCAACAGCACCATATCTGTCCGCGCCACCTACTCTTTCAATCTGTTGAATTAATCACGCAGGCGGAATCCGCTTGCCTTTGCGATGATTGTGGCTTCAGCCTTGGAGACGCCGTTTATCGTCATGTACTCCAGCACAAGGCTGATGAGAGGGAATGAGGCAGCAATACGCGGTCCGAACGAAGCGTCACCCTTGACCAGCAGCACATATACCACAAACAGTATATAATAGCCCACTGTAAGGAGCATCATGAATACTAGAAGGCGCTTCTGGAGCAGAAAATTCCTGAAACCCGACAGCAGCAACTCGAATACTCCCACTGCCAGTATTGCAATCATAATCACGCCCAGTCCCCACATGGCGCTTGCACTGTCACCCTCAATGAAATTAAGGCGGAAATTAGTGAGTTCCGCCGATGCTCCCTCCGCATTGGACAATTGTCCTATGGGAAGAAGAAGGCCGGCAAACATCAATATGCAGATGAGAGCCAGCCATACCTGATGGAGGTAGAATTCTATCTTCATCAAAGATTCTCTTTCTCCTTGGCAGGATTACGGAAATAGATCTTTCCCTCCTCAAATTCCTGAGCAGCTATCAGAGTCGGTTTGGGAAGACGCTCATAATAGCGTGAAATCTCAATCTGCTCCCTGTTCTCGAACATCTCCTCCAGATTGTCTGTGGTTGAACTGAACTCCTCAAGTTTTGACTTGAGTTCCTCCTTCATCTCAACGGAAATCTGATTGGCGCGCTTACCCATGATGGCAACACTCTCGTAGATGTTGTTGGTGTCCTTTACAAAATTGACCAGGTCACGGGTTACTGTGTTGGTCGGAGCATTTGTTTTCTTGAAATCCATTTTAGTCTTCTTCTATTATTTGATTCTTGTTTCCTAAATTTTTGGTAGAGATGCGCAGTATCTTGTCAGCCTCTTTCATGAATGTGCTCTCAGGAAACTCGTTCTTGAAAGCGTAGTATTCATCGATGGCGTCACGGTAACGGTCATCCCTTTTGCTCAGCACACTCTCCTGAGCCATCTGGAACTTTGCCTTGAGCACCAGTATCGAAAGTTTCTCCCTATACTTGGTGTATGGATAGTCACGCAGGGCGTTCTGTGCCACAATAATGCTGGAACGGTAGTTGTTGCCCATGTAGTTACCCATATTGTAGTACAACTCGGCTGTTCCCAGTTCCTTCTCCACCAGACGGTCATACATAGTGTAAATCATATCCTCGGCCTCAGCGCGATACTTGCTGTCGGGATATGTCTCCACAAATCTCTGCAACTGGAGAATGGCGCTCTCGGTACTTGTGGGGTCCAGACGCGGATCGGGCGTATCCAGGAACAGACTCTTACCCGACCAGTAGAGGCAGTTTTCAGAGTATGTACTGTTGGGGAATGACCTGTAGCAAGCCAGATAATACTGGGATGCCGACAGATAGTCATCCAGGTTGTAATAACAGGTAGCCAGCAGATACATAGACTCTTCAGCCTGTGCTGTACCGCGCTGATAAGCCACGCACTCCTCAAGTATTGAACTACAGTTTGTATAACGACCCTCCATGAAATAGTTCTTGGCCAGGCTGTACTTGGTGTTGTAGTCAGACGCTTTCAGGATCTTGTTGTAACCTGAGCAGCCCGACAGGACAGCCGTAACAAGGGCAGAGAACAATAATATGGACGCGGTCTTACGCATGCTGTAAAATTTCAACCTGCAAAAGTACCAATTTTGAGTGAACGGAGCAAGCATGCGCCCGTTATTTAATATTATTTACGTATGCGGAGGATGTCACCATTGTCACGGACCACGTTCTCCTTCCACTTTTCGGAGTAATCCTCCTGGATGGGGTATTCGGGAATGGACTTGTCGAATCCGTTGTTCATGAATGACCCGTCCTCATTCTGGCGCTTTATGTTTCCGTCAATATATTTTACCAGAAGATATTTGTCCAGGTCCTGCCATTTACGGAACAGGGAGTTGGCATTGTCCACACCGAACTGTGACAGTGTCTGGACCGATTGGGCATCGTTCATACCTTCGGCCTTGGCAATGATGTCATTCTCATAACTGTCAATCACTTCACGTACCTCGGCGCCTATCTTGTCATAACGCAGATATGCAAACTGGGCTATGCGGCTGACCATCCAGTACATTGAAGTCTCAGAGTATTCCAAGAGTGATCCGTTTCCCTCCTTGAGGCACTCAGGAACACTGTTTGTGCAACTGAAGAATGGCATGAGCGGAGATGTTCCCGCATCATCCACACCAAACCAGAATATACCGTGATTCTTGTCCGAACGGGACTGGGCAACATACCACCAACCGGTCTGCTGGGTGGCGATGGCACGCTCGTTCACATATTCCCAACCCTGATACTCAAACTCCATAGGACGCCAGCGGTAAGGCAGATGACTGCCACCAGCGCCTATATCGGTTGTCATGTCCATGGGTGTTCCCTCATAGTGGTCACGCATCATGTCGGCCAGGTCTTTTGTTGAGATTTTTCTGTTAGGCTTCACATACAGCGGCATATGTTTCTCAAGGTCATAACCCATTGCGTAATCCAGATACTCATCCATGCCGTCGGCAAAGCGGTTGAAGTAGGACCACACACGTGCCTCGCATCCGCGGGCGGCACCGAAATCCAAAGGATTGTAAACGTCGCAGAAACTGAACTCCTCATCCTTTCCGCTGAATATTCCCTGCTCGCGTGCATGCTTGATGACATCCTTGGCGTACATACAGTTCTCCGGATCATTGAAATCAATGGTCGTGATACGGGACTGGTTGGCATGAGCCGAAATATAGCCGTCCGGAATGCGCTTGGCTACCCAAACGGAACCCTTGTTCACGTTGCGTCCCTTCTTGTCAAACTTGGGATTCTTGCCGATTATCTCCATGATCCATATCTCGTTGGGGTCACACAGGGTAAATGACTCGCCTTCAGATGCATAGCCGTACTGCTGGGTAAGTTTGTCAATGAGCAGTATAGCCTCGCGTGCGGTCCTGCAGCGTTCAAGTGCTATGTAAATGAGTGAACCATAGTCCATTATTGCGGTGGTATCAATGAATTCGCGTCCGCCGTAGGTAGTCTCGCCTATCACCAGCTGATGCTCGTTCATATTGCCTATCACTGAATAAACATGAGCGGCCTGAGGTATCTCGCCAAGACGTTTGCCTGAGTCCCAGTCAACAATCTCACGCATTGCTCCTGCGGGAAAATCGGCTGCAGGGCTGTAATGCAGAGTGCCGTATAACTGATGTGAATCGGCCGCATAGGTACACATATTATAACCGTTGGCCGATGCGCCCTTGGTAACTATCAGGTTGGTGCAGGCAAATGCACCCACAGTGCACAATGCCGCAGTAAGAGTAACAATCAGTTTCTTCATTATTTCAGTTTTTCAATTTTACGTGCCACTATACCCGCCGCAATTGAGCAAAGCTCACCGCAGGGACGTTTCTTATAATACTCAGGAGTGCGGTCAGAAGGAACAGGCGTGCCCTCAGGCTTGCTCAAGCCCAACAGTTCCCGGCAAATGATGCTGCCGTTCATCCGTTTGAACTCATCCGCCATCTCCTGCACCAAGGCATAGTTGGCGGTCTTGGCGGCTTTGTCAGTCACATCATTGGCCGGAATCATTGCACCCGCCACCATAGTCATGGCCGATACGGTTCCGCAGACCTCACGCATACGTCCCATTCCTCCGCCGAATCCGCTAGCCAGACGGGCCACCTCATCCTCCGGCAACCCCAGCACATCGGCAAAAGTCATAGCCACCGCCTGGCAGCAGTTATATCCGGCTTTGAAAAGTTCACCGGCCTTCTTTTCTCTCTCCTCGACTGTCATATCAATAAACTTTCAGAGGCTCAAAAATACAAAAAAATGCAGTAACTTTGAAGCTCGCTTTCTTCAAACGATGGAATTCAAACTCGTATCCCCATTCAAGCCCACCGGCGACCAGCCGCAGGCCATTCAGCAACTCACCGAAGGTCTGCTTAGCGGAGCACATGCACAGACTTTGCTGGGTGTGACCGGATCGGGCAAGACATTCACCATAGCCAATGTCATAAAGAACATAGGCCGCCCTACCCTGGTACTCAGCCACAACAAGACTCTGGCCGCCCAACTCTACAGCGAGTTCAAGGCTTTCTTCCCGGAAAACGCAGTGGAATACTATGTATCCTACTATGATTATTACCAGCCGGAGGCCTACCTTCCGGCAACAGACACGTACATAGAGAAGGACCTGGCCATCAATGACGAGATAGACAAACTGCGTCTGTCGGCCACATCGGCCCTGCTGTCAGGACGCAATGACGTGATTGTAGTATCATCGGTCTCATGCATATACGGCATGGGTAATCCGGCCGATTTCTACAACAACGTAATAGAACTCCGCAAAGGCGACCGTCTGGACCGCAACGTACTGCTGCGCAAACTGGTGGATTCGCTCTACACACGCAATGACATAGAACTGGCACGCGGATGCTTCCGTGTAAAAGGAGAGAATGTGGACATCAACCTGGCCTATAACGACACAGCCGTACGCATACAGTTCTGGGATGACGAGATAGACTCCATAGAGGAGTTTGACGTACTCACGGGAGAGCGCATAGACACATATGATTTCTACCGCATATATCCCGCCAACCTGTTCATGACCACCAAGGAGAGCCAGGAGCGCGCCATCAGAGCCATTCAGGATGATCTGGTGGAGCGGGTGGAATACTTCCAGGAGATTGGTAAACCGCTTGAGGCCAAACGTTTAAAGGAACGTGTGGAGTATGACATAGAGATGATACGCGAACTCGGTCACTGCAGCGGCATAGAGAATTACTCCCGATACTTTGACGGACGCCAGGCAGGCACCCGCCCCTACTGCCTGCTGGATTTCTTCCCCAAGGATTTCCTCACGGTCATAGACGAGAGTCACGTGAGCGTACCCCAACTGCACGCCATGTACGGAGGCGATCGCGCCCGCAAGACTGCGCTGGTAGAGTACGGATTCCGTCTGCCGGCGGCCTTTGACAACCGTCCGCTCAAGTTTGATGAATTCAAGGAACTCACCAACCAGACCATATATGTAAGCGCCACCCCGGCCGATTACGAACTCGCCGAGAGCGACGGCGTCGTAGTGGATCAGGTGATACGTCCCACAGGTCTTCTGGACCCCGAAATAGAGGTTCGTCCCAGCAAGAACCAGATAGATGACCTGCTGGAGGAGATAGCCGTACGCTCCGAGCGCGACGAACGCGTGCTTGTAACCACCCTGACCAAACGCATGGCCGAGGAACTGAACGAATACCTGCTTAAGAACGGAGTCCGAGCCAATTACATACACAGCGACGTAGATACGATGGAGCGCATCCAGATCATGACCGATCTGCGCAAAGGCCTCTATGACGTACTTGTGGGAGTCAACCTGCTGCGTGAGGGACTTGACCTGCCCGAGGTATCACTGGTGGCCATAATCGATGCCGATAAGGAGGGATTCCTGCGTGACCACCGTTCACTCACGCAGACTGCCGGCCGTGCCGCACGTAACGTAAACGGGAAGGTAATCCTTTATGCCGATAAGATTACCGAGAGTATGCGTCTGACCATAGCCGAAACCACCCGCCGCCGTGAGAAGCAGATGCGGTACAATGCCGAGCACGGAATAACGCCCAAACAGATACAGAAGGCACTCAACACATCACTGCTTGTGCAGAGCAGCCAGGAGGCAGAGCCCAAGCCATACAACATGGAGGAGCGCACAAGAACCGTAGCGGATCCCGTAATAGCCAGCATGACTCCGCAGCAGCTTGACAAGGCCATAGCACGCACCAGACGTCTCATGAATGAAGCAGCCTCCAGAATGGACTTCATGGAGGCCGCTCAATATCGGGACGAGATGTTCAAACTTGAAGCTCTCAAAAAATCTTAGCTGAATACGACTGTCTTGTTCTTGTAAACCAGAATCTTGTGTTCTATGTGTTTCTGGACAGCGTGTGACAGGACTATCTTCTCCAGGTCCTTGCCCTTGTTCATCAGGTCCTTGGGCATATCCTTGTGTGATATGCGGACCACATCCTGACAGATGATAGGACCTGCATCAAGTTCAGCAGTAACGTAGTGGCTGGTAGCGCCGATAATCTTTACGCCGCGGTCAAACGCAGCCTGATAAGGCTTGGCGCCCACAAACGCCGGCAGGAACGAGTGATGGATATTGATAATCTTATTGGGATAAGCGGCAATCATGCGGTCACCGATAATCTGCATGTAACGGGCCAGGACAATGAAATCGATATTGTTCTCCTTAAGCAGCTCCATCATGGCAGTCTCCTGCTCCAGTTTGTTATCCTTTGTTATGGGATAAACATAATAAGGTATGCCGAACATATCGGCCACATGCTGCATATCTGGGTGATTGCTTACAATCAGAGGTATCTCCACGTTCCACTCGCCTGCGCTGTAACGTGCCAGCAAATCAAACAGGCAGTGTGACATCTTGGATACGAATATGGCCATACGGGGCTTGGTATCACTGAAGTAGAGGCGGAACTTCATGTCATACTTCTTGGCGTAAAGGGTACCGAAGTAATCTGAAATCTTATCCTTTGGTATCAGGAACTCATCGATATTCCACTCAATACGCATGTTGAACACGTTCTCCACGTGGTCCACAAACTGAGCCAGGTAAACCACGTTTCCGCGGTTCTCGGTTATGAAATTGGTTATGTCTGCAATGATTCCCGGTCTGTCGGGGCAGTGTAAAAGAAGTGTTACGGTCATTATCTTTTGTTTTTCAAGGCGCGAAAATACACAAAATGGAGCAAATGTTATCCTATAAGGGCACGAAAACACTCACAAAAGCATCAAATGATAAAAAATGGTTATCTTTACCGCAATATAAAATCCTTGTTTATGAATAATCAAAGATATTTCTCTGATAAAGTAGCAATTGTAACGGGCGCTAGTTCCGGAATCGGACTTGCCACAGCCACCTTGCTTGCCAAATACAAAGCCAAAGTAGTTCTGGCCGCCAGATCCATAGACAAACTCGAGGAACTGCGTAATGAGTTATCGCAATACACACAGGTAATCAGCGTAAAGACCGATGTCTCCGTAGAGGCCGACTGCCGCAACCTGATAGAGACCACCGTAAAAGAATTCGGACATATAGACATTCTCATAAACAACGCCGGCATCTCCATGCGCGCCATGTTCAAGGATCTTGACCTCAGTGTCATAAGACGCCTTATGGACGTTAATTTCTGGGGTACGGTCTACTGCACCAAATACGCCCTGCCCTATCTTCTGGAGTCAAAAGGCTCAGTGGTAGGAGTGATATCCACCGCCGGATACAAGGGTCTGCCGGGCCGTACAGGCTATTCGGCCTCAAAGTTTGCCATAAACGGATTCCTGGACACCCTGCGTTCAGAGCATCTCTATGACGGACTGCACGTAATGATATACGCTCCCGGATTCACAGCCTCCAATATACGCAAGACAGCTCTTATGGCCGATGGCAGCCAGCAGGGAGACACTCCGCGCGAGGAAGGAAAAATGATGACATCCGAGCGTGTTGCCGAGATCATGCTCAACCACATCCGCAAACGCTCACGCCGAGCCACGCTGACATTCACCAGCAAGTTGCTGCTCGTACTTACACGCCTGTTCCCCATCACCACGGACCACATGGAGTACTGGTATATGGCACGCGAGCCGGACTCGCCGTTCAAACGCCGTCGCGACATCATGCGCGAGCGCCGCAATCACCAGGCGTAATTAAAGTTTAGTGTAAGGAATTCCTTGAACTGACCGTAGCCCATCAGGTTACCGTCCTTGTCTTTCTTGCGTTTAACGCTGTCGTCAAAGCGCCAGTGGCAGAAGAACTGCAGCGACAGATACTTGGAGAGCCTGTAATCTATGGTATTCTCAAAGTTTATCTCAGTGCTCTCATATGTAGTATAGAACTGGGTCTTGTTGGTCCATGTAAAGTCCTCCAGGAAAGTCCATTTCAGGTTGCCGTCAAATCTGGAACCGAAACTGTGCTTGACCTGCTTGCCCGCATCGATACCGAAGGTCGTTGCAATGCTGTCCACAGCCGAGTACTTAAGGTTGTATGACAGAGGCGAAAGCATCACCGAAAGCGTTATGCCCTTTTTCTTGAACTTGGGCTTGTAATCCAAACCGATTGAGAGGTTACCGTAAGCCGGAGCCATGAACCTGGATTTAAGTTTGTCGGGATTCTTGGTATCCCATACCGGCGCAAACTGTGTATAGCCCTGGAACTGAGACGAATAATACCAGTTGTCAAACGCCCTGAGTCCGAATTTGGAGGTAAAACGGATAAGGTCCTCATTGGTACGGAAAGTATTCTTGCCGTTAACCTGCGATGTGTTATAGTAACCCAGTTTGAGTTCCAGTTTGTTGTCCCAGGTGGTGTGATTCTTGGCGTAATCAGCCTCCAGGTTTATCTGGCCCAGAATGGAGTGGTTGCTCTCACCGCCCTTATACCAGTTGTCAGAGTAGTAACTCTGGGTATACTTGCCCTGGAAGTTACCGAATGTCTTCCAATATCTGTATCTTGCCTTGACCCTCTCCGGGCTCATGTCCGCCGGAGCATATCCGGACCTGTTATCACGGAATTCTATTCCGCTGGCTATATCTCCCGATATGGGAATAACCGTAGGAACGTTCATAAGTTCGGCCTCGGTCATCTCCACCAGTTCGGGATGATCCAGGTAAATCTTAACAAGAGCCTCATTGATCATTTTTGAAAGGGTACGCTCCTTTTCCGGCTCCATAGGTCTGAGCGGAAGCAGGCTGTCGGTCTCAACTCCGGCCGATTCATCAGGAGTGATGGCGTCCGATAAAGCCGACCGGTAAAGCACCATCGGCATGAAAAGCCTGAAATATAGCGGATTGTCTGATATATCCTCAATCAGAATATCGGCATCAGTGCCCTCATATTCCAGTGACATTGTATCAAGACGGGATCTCAATCTGTCGACCACAATCGTATCAGGCAGTATCCTGCGGAGAGAATCCCGGGAATGCTGAGCGGAAACTCCATACGGCAACGCCAGTAATGCGGTAACCGCAATACATATTATGGTTGTAAGTTTTCGTGTCATTACAAGTGCAAAAATACAATAAAAACCAATCATATCTGCATGCGCATATAATAAGGTGTCTCTTTTTTATGTAATTTCGCAGTCCGTGAACGAATAATAACTTTTTTACAGTGGACAGAAGATCATATTTAGGCCTTATAATCATTACCGCAATACTGATGGGAGTATTGTTCTGGTCAGGCAGCAATCAAAAGAAAAACGCACCCGCCAAGGCACATTACGAGCAGGTTATCGACTCCGCCAGAGCAGCAGCCGATAACGCACAGACAAATTTAAGTGACCCTGTGGCAATCACACAGCAGGATTCCCTGTCACCGTTGTTCCCCGCCCTTAACGGGAAGGAAGAGATCACCGTGCTTGACAACGGACTTGTAAGAATAGGAATAACATCAAAAGGCGCAGCCCCCTGCTTTGCCCAACTCAGCAACTACAATGACCAGGAGGGCCGTGAAGTCACTCTTTTCGGCAAGGATGAGATAAGCCTCAACTTCAAGATAGACGGAAAGAACCAGAATATCCAGAGCAAGAACCTCTATTTTGAGACAATAGACAAAGGTTCCAACTCAGTAACCATGCGTCTCAACACCAACGGTTACGGTCATCTGGATTTCATCTACACACTGCTCCCCGAGAGTTATATGATCAACCTTGACATCAAGGCAGCAGGTATGGACAATTTCTTCTCATCCAACCTCAACACACTTGCCGTTGACTGGATACAGAACCTGCGCCAGCAGGAGAAGGGATTCGAGTTTGAGCAGCGATACACCACCCTCACCTACAAGCGCAATGACAAGGTTAAGTCCAAGGTCATGAACGTTGCGCCCGCATCAACCAAACAGGGCAAGCTTTCACAGAAAACCGTTGAGGAACCGCTGGACTGGGTAGCATACAAGAACCAGTTCTTCTCATGCATAATGATTGCGTCCGATGCATATGCCGGCGGCACACAACTCTCGGGCATATCATACCAGAAAGGTCTGGGTTACATGAAGAAACTCATGGCCAAGACCCATACTGCCTTTGACCCTGAAGGAAACTCACCCACCCGTTTCCAGTTCTATTTCGGTCCCAATGACTACAAGATTCTCAGACAGAACAGCAAGTTGGCCAACGGTGACCATAAGATCCGCCTTAACCGCGTGATGGATCTGGGCTGGCCGATAGTACGTGAAGTCAACCGTTTCCTCATCATACCTCTGTTCACCCTCCTCTCCAAGTGGAACCTGAACATGGGTATTGTGATACTGCTAATGACACTCATAGTAAAGATTCTGGTATTCCCCGCACAGGTCAAGAGTTATATGTCATCGGCCAAGATGCGTGCTCTCAAACCTTATGTGGATGAGGTCAACGCCAAGTATCCCAAACCTGAGGATGCCATGAAAAAGCAACAAGAGACCATGGCCGTCTACAGCAAGTACGGCGTAAGCCCCATGGGCGGATGTCTGCCTTCATTGGTACAGATGCCTGTATGGATGGCGTTCTTCTTCTTTGTGCCCAATGCCATCGAACTGCGTCAGCAGAGTTTCCTCTGGGCAACTGATCTGACAGGATTCGACGAACTCATCAGATGGAACACAAACATTCCGCTTATAGGTAACCACCTGAGCATATTCTGTCTGTTGTTCTGCATAACCAACATCGTCAACACCATCTACTCCATGCAACAGCAGCAGATGGCACCCGGACAGGAGGACAGCATGAAGATGATGAAGTGGATGATGTATGCAATGCCTGTCATATTCTTCTTCTCATTCAACAACTACTCATCCGGTCTGTGCTACTACTACTTCATATCCGGTCTGGTTGGTATCATCACTATGATATGGCTGCGACGCTCTACTGATGACAAAGCCATCCTGGCCAAGTTGGAAGCCGATTATGAAGCCAGCCGCAATGACCCGAGCAAGCGCAAGACAGGCGGCAACAACATGATGGCCCGTCTGGAAGCCCTCCAAAAGGAACAGGAAAGATTGCAGAAACAGCAGAAACGATAAAATAAAAAAAGAGCCTCGCGAGGCTCTTTTTTATTTGTTGCGCTCAATCCACTGTGTGGGTGTTTCGTTGTAGAACAGCTTGAAGTAGCGGTAGAAGGTCTGGATGGACCCGCATCCGCACTGCATGGCGATATTCTGGATTACTATATCGTCCTTGGGCATCTGTTTCATAAGTTCAACTGCATAATCCAGTCTGAAACGGTTTACATAGTCCGGGAAATTGCCCCCTTTGGAATCCTTGATAGCCTTTGAAGCATAGGTACGGTTAGTACCCACTTTCTCACAAAGAAGAGTAAGTGACAGATCCGGCTGCAGGAACAGATTCTCATTCTTCATGACATAATCTATCCTTTCCATAAGAGTGGACGGAACTGGTTCCTCCTTCACCGCCCTGTTGACGGACATACCGGGTTGAGGCCGTACAGGTTGTTGTACGAATGGTGCAGGACTGCGCATTACAGTCTGTGCAGGAGGATTTTCTGTCATTTCGCTTATATCCTCTGCAGAGAACTCCAGTTGCAGCACATTATGCGTAATAAGAGACACAAGCACAATCTGCCCCGCTACGGCAATCGCCACCAGCAATATGTGGTCAGTACTCTCATAAATTGGTATCGATGACATTATCAGACCTGTCAGTATCACTAGTATGGTCAGTACATGGATACCACGTATCTTTATCTTTTTTTCCGACTGTGAAGCCGAAGCGTATTTCTCCAGCATTCTCAGATAGGCATTCAGTCTGAATTCGCCGTAAACCATAACCAGAATACCCTGTGCAGGCATAAATACGCTGAACAGTTTCTTACCTATCATCAGCATCCATGAATAAGCAACCGATGACTCCATCTGGATGTTCTGGCCCCATATCTCATTGCATATGTATGCATGCCTTTCATCGCCGTTCAGAAGTATCTGAGCCGATACTAAAAGCACAGCATAGATTACTGACGGAAGGAATGCAAGGACATTGACAACAGGTCTGCGCCTGATATCCGTAAGGCAGTTTACGAACACAGAATAGAGAGGTGCGCAGAACGGGGTTATGAAACAATACAGGAAATCAAATCCCCATGAATACCTCGCCGCCAGATTTGCATTGTAATACTGGGCATAGAAAAGCATGCTCAACGCCACCACAACCAGCATTATGATCATGGAACGCCTTATTCTGGCAGCGCCCTTGCCGCGAATACCCAGTATGACAGATGCAATCAGGATTGCCAGGCTGGGAAGCGAGAAGAGTATGTAAATTATTGTTTGAGCCATCTGTCGAGCCAGTTGAAGTAAGTTCTCTGCCACAGGACTCCGTTCTGCGGTTTCAGCACCCAATGGTTCTCATCGGGGAACAGCAGCAGTTCGGCCGGAACTCCCCTTAAGCGTGCGGCCTGGAATGCCGATACGGCCTGCGAGTAGAGTATGCGATAATCCTTTTCTCCGTGTATGCAAAGAATCGGAGTATCCCATTTGTCGGCAAACAGATGCGGCGATGTTGCATATGTGCTCTCCGTAACCTTGTTCTTATCCCAGTACGGACCGCCCAGATCCCACTGCGGGAACCACATCTCCTCAGTCTCCACATACTGCTGCTCCAGGTTGAATATGCCGTCATGCGCTATGAAGCACTTGAACCGGCCCTCGTGGTGACCTGCCAGCCAATATACCGAATAGCCTCCGAAACTTGCACCCACACAGCCCAGACGGTCCTTATCCACATAAGGCTCCTTGCTTATGTCATCTATGGCCGACAGAAGGTCATTCATACACTGCCCGCCGTAATCACCGCTTATATCCTCCAGCCATTTACGGCCGAATCCGGGAAGTCCGCGTCTGTTGGGAGCAACCACGATATAGCCCTGAGCCGCCATGATGCGGAAATTCCACCTGTAACTCCAGAACTGTGATACCATACTCTGGGGTCCGCCCTCACAGAACAGTATGGTAGGATACTTCTTGCTCTCGTCAAAATCAGGCGGGAACACCACCCAGGTAAGCATATCCTTACCGTCTGTGGTCTTTACGGCACGTGCCTCAACCTTTATATTGGGCATCTGGCCGAAAATATGGTCATTCTCATGTGAGAGTTTCTCTGCCAGGCCGCGTTTTATGTCAACGGCGTATATCTCGGTGGCGAACTTCATTGACTGACGGGTCACAATCAGACGGTTCTTGTTACCCAACGCAAGTGAATTGTAGTCACAGGCCTCAGTATTTACAGGAATCACGTTCCCCTGAAGATCAGCGCTGAACAGCGACATGCAACCCTGCCAGGAGCCTATGAAATAGAAATAATCCTTGTCACCTGCCCATATAAAATCATCAACGTTGCTGTCAAAGTTCTCTGAAACGGACCACTTGCGGTTATCCTTCAGGTCCATCACATAGAGGCGGTTTATATCACTCTCGTAACCGTCACGCTCCATACTCTGCCATGCGATGTAACGGCCGTCGGCACTGAACTTGGGATTGATGTCATATCCCATATTCAAATCCTCGGTTCCGGGAAGTTTGCACAGATTCTCGGTCTTGCCGTCCTCTATATTATAAAGGTATATGTCCGAATCAGTACTCTTTGTATACTCGGCACCGGCTTTCTTGCGGCATGTATAGGCAACGCTCCTGCCATCGGGGCTCCACGCAAACTGCTCAATTCCTCCGAACGGCAGCATCGGACTCTCATAAGGCTCACCGTCAAGCAGGTCGATAGCATTACCGGCCACTATCTTACCGTCAAATGCTGCCACATACGGATGCGGGAGGGCTGTAACCCAACTGTCCCAATGGCGGAACATAAGGTCATCGGCTATCATACCGCTGGCTTTGGGCAGATCCTCATACTGCTGCTCCTTTACCAACGGATTGGATACGCTCATTATCATGAGAACGTTTTTAAGATCAGGAGAAAAAAGGAAGCCCTCCACATCCTTATCCATGAATGACAACTGCTTGCGGTGCTTGCCGTTTATATCCATTGAGAATATCTGCTGCACGCCTTTGCTCACGGTAAGGAAAGCGATATGATCATTGTCTATCCATGCCGGACTATGTTCCGACTTGGCTGATGTGGTAAGAAGTTTAGGATTCTCACCGTTTTCATCCATTACATATATAACCGTATGACTGGCATTTTCCTGAACGCTGTAATAAGACACCTGGTATGCAATCCTGGTGGCATCGGGCGATACTGCCACTCCGCCTATACGTCCCATAGACCACAAAACCTCCGGAGTAAGACGTCCGTCTTCTATCCTGATATCACTCTTACCTATATTTACCTTGCTGTCTTCTTTTCTGGTCGTCATAAAAAGCAATACTATAACAAATGCTGCTGCTATCAGCAGATCCGGTGCAGTAAAACGTCTTTTATCCATTTGAATCCGGTTAGTATTATCATGTTTCCTTTGCGAATATATCATTAATTCCTGACAAACCGATACGTGATTTTTGATTATCTTCGCACAAACGATAAAAAAATGACCTTATTCCTTACAATCATATTAGCCCTGCTTCAGGCATTTCCGTTCGGTGCAAGTTCAAAGCCGGTAGTAACCTCACATAATCTGGAACAGATATCGGCCGATACGGTCCGCCTTACATTCATCCTTACCATTTCTGACGGATGGCACGTCTACTCAACCTCACTGGAAGACGGCGGCCCCATCAGCGCATCGCTTGACCTGGACTCCGTGAGCGGCATGCAGGCTGCATCCCCTCTTCTTTTCGACGGCAAAGAGCTGAATGATTTCGATAAGGTATTCAGCATGACAGTGAGATATTTTGAGAAAAAGGTCACTTTCTATCAGAATTTCAGAATCTCGGACGCTGACTGGTATATCGCGGGAGCGCTCACTTACGGTGCGTGCAACGATGAGAGTTGCCTGCCGCCCCAGAAAATAGAGTTCACTCACAAGGATCCTTCTGCGGACGTAACGATCCCGGAGGATGACGCAGAAGAAGGAATTGAAGGCATAGAAGGCTATGACAGGTTATTGTGGGCGCCGGTCAAATACAGTCAGTCAGACCAGGTTGCTGACACAGGCAGTCTCTGGGGGCTTTTCCTTACCAGTTTCATAGGAGGCCTCATAGCATTGCTCACCCCCTGCGTATGGCCTATCATACCCATGACTGTCAGTTTCTTCCTTAAACGTTCATCAAACCGACGCAAGGCAATACGTGACGCCATATTATACGGTCTCTCCATCATTGCCGTATATGTGGCTCTGGCCCTCATCATAACGTTGATCTTCGGCGCCAATGCACTCAACGCACTGGCCACAAACGCCTTTGTGAACATACTCTTCTTCCTCATACTGGTGGCATTCGCCCTCTCCTTCTTCGGACTGTTTGAGATTACACTGCCGTCAGGATGGAGCACCGGAACCGACCGCAAATCCTCATCGGCCAGCGGTCTGGGAGGCATATTCTTCATGGCTCTCACCCTTACAATAGTGTCATTCTCATGCACAGGTCCCATAATAGGATTCCTGCTGGTTGACGCCGCATCCACAGGCAGCATTCTCGCCCCAACGGTAGGTATGCTGGGCTTTTCGCTTGCGATGGCCATTCCATTCACCCTGTTCGCAATGTTTCCCAGTTGGCTCCAGTCAATGCCCAAATCGGGCGGTTGGATGGATCGTGTCAAGGTCACACTGGGCGTAATAGAACTGGCATTCTCACTCAAATTCCTGTCTGTAGCCGATATGGCATACGGCTGGGGCATTCTGCCGAGAGACCTGTTTGTATTACTGTGGATACTGATGGGCCTGTTCCTGGGTATTTACCTGATAAGACGCCGTACCGGAAAAGCAGGTCTTGTAACCGGAATAATATCTTTGGCATTTGCGGCATCACTTGTGCCGGGCCTGTGGGGTGCACCGCTCAAGGCCATAAGCGCATTCACGCCGCCCATGAGCACCCAGATATTCGGTCAGAACCACCAGACCGTAGAGCCTCAGTTTACAGATTTTGATGAGGCAATAATTGCTGCAGAGAAGAGCGGGAAGCCTCTCCTGATAGATTTCACCGGATACGGCTGTGTCAACTGCCGCAAGATGGAGGCATCGGTCTGGACCGATCCGCGCGTGGCCCAAAAGATAAGGAATGACTACGTTCTGGTATCGCTGTTCGTAGATGACAAGACTCCCCTGGCCAAGAGATGGACGGTTACGGAAAACGGCAACAAGGTAAAGATACGCACCATAGGTGACAAATGGAGCCTGCTGCAACGCCATAAGTTCGGAGCAAACGCCCAGCCTTTCTATGTGATAATAGATTCAAAAGGCAGGCTGATCAAAGGTCCCTACACCTTTGATCCCAATCCGGACAATTTCCTCAAGTTCCTTAAGTGATTATTTGCGCTCGCGCTTGATGACTTTCTTGCGACGGACCGACCAGCCAAAGAAACCGGTTGGATTAGAGACGTCAAAATACTCGCCGTGCGTATATGCGATAAGGTTCATGACAGCCATGTCCAACTTGTCATTCTGATCAATATATTTATCATCGACAAGAACATTCACAACCTCTGCCAGGAACATGTCATGTGACCCGAGCGGCCTGATATCCACTACCTT
Source organism: Bacteroidaceae bacterium (assembly GCA_045534955.1). Classification (GTDB taxonomy): domain Bacteria; phylum Bacteroidota; class Bacteroidia; order Bacteroidales; family Bacteroidaceae; genus Colenecus. The sequence goes on along the minus strand of JAZSKR010000004.1, from coordinate 54,153 downwards.
GCATTCTATGGAGACAGGAGACTCATTCACGATGGGAGCATCTACCACCTGAGCCTTTCCCGGAGTTAGACCAGCCTCTTTGAATTTATCCATATCACGCCCCGAGCGGACGCCGCAGAAATCAGTTGCGCGGGCCAACTCCTTGTTGGTCAGGTTAATGACAAAACAACCCGTGCGCTTTATTATGTCATAGGAGTAACGTTCCGGCCTGATGGAGACATAACACATGGGCGGATTGCTGCATACAGTTCCGGTCCATGATGCTGTCATTACGTTATACTCTTCGGGGGTTGCACCGCAGCTTACCAGAACTGCAGGCAAAGGGTATATCATAGTACCCGGCTTGAAACTCTTCTTCATTTGTCAGGTGCTGTAAGTTTACGGAACACCGGAGGTGTGGGAAGTGAGAATCTCATCAACTCACCGGTAACCGGATGTATGAATGCCAGACGGTAGTTATGCAGCATAAGGCGGCGGGCGGGATTTGTTTCGGCCCCATATTTAAGATCACCCGCTATGGGACAACCCATCTCAGACATATGCACCCTTATCTGGTTTTTCTTTCCGGTAAATATCTCCACATCAACCAGAGCATAACGTCCGCGCGTCTGTAAAACGCGATAATGGGTAATTGCCAACCGGCCGTTCTCCTCATCATTGGTTGAGAAAACCTGCATACGGTCATTCTGAGTGAGAAGGCTCTCTATCGTATCCTCCTGCCTGGGCGGAATATTCTCGGTCACGCATATATACTTGCGCTCCTTGACATAGAAGTCCCAGTTGGAACGCAATTCGAGCATCATATCCTGATCCTTTGAGAACAGCAATATACCGGATGTATACTGGTCCAGCCTGTGGCAGACATAGAGTTCAGCCTCAGGGTTGGTATGACGTACATAGTCACGCATTATATGAAATGCGTTCTTTTCACGCGTATTGTCATTGGCAACAGAGAGCAGTCCCGATGCCTTTTCTATAACCAGAAGGTACTTATCCTCATAAAGGACCTTTACCAGAGGATTGTTGAACTTATAGAATGAACGGCCGAAATTGACTTCAACCGAGTCTCCCGGCATGAGAGGAGTATCAAACTGGGTTACCGCAGAACCTTTAATGGCTATATGCTTGTACTTAAGCATTGATTTTATCTCAGTCCTGCTCAGATTTGAAAGGGTGCTGATAAGGAAAGGAAGCAGCGTAGTCTCCTCTTCCACCTTATATGATTTGATATTATCGGCCGTAAACTGTCTTCTGGTAGCCATTATTTTGCGTTGTAAAGCGTTCAGAGCACAAAATTATTAAAAAAACTCCATATCTCTTGGAAATAACGAAAGTGGAATATATCTTTGCCTTGTGTTTTTCATGGTATTAGATTTTATTTTAAGGGAAGCGGAACTGTGAAGTCCCGCTTCCCTGCTTTTTTACAGGTCATATCAGAGCCCAACACCTCAAAACCTTAACAGATTCACAAAACACTTTCCCAAATCATAAATTATTTAAGATTTGGGTCGTTTTTTTTAAGAATATGGTGTACACATCAAAAAATAGAGTTATATTTGTAACGCAAACAAGGAGAGAGAAGATTGGTTGTGAAACCGGTTCATCTAAATTTCAATTATTGGAAAAGGACTATTGAGAACGAGAGACCCGCTGTGTAGCGAGTCTCTTGTTTTGTTTATATAACCCTTATCAGGCCTCCTGATTCTTAAGCAGTGCCAACTGCCTGTCCTTCCAGATCTTGGGGGTAACTCCGTTCTTCTTGCTGAATGCCGAATTAAAAGATGATGCTCCGGAGAAACCGCACTCCAGCGCGATCTCATTCTGGGTTGCGCGGTCATGGCTCATAAGATACTTCTCGGCATAGCCTATACGCAGCATATTGATATAATTCTGGAATGACATATCATACCTGTAACTGATATAGTCCGACAGTTCATCCTTGAATACACCCAGTTTATCGGCCACCGAACTTATCGTCAGGTCACGTTTAAGGAACATCTGCTCTCCTATCAGATATTTCTCCAATTTCTCGGCTATAGACTCACGCAGTTTCTCCAAAGCCTCCTGTCTGTCTGCGTCAGACACATTCATTACAGGTTCATTGGAGTTAATGACAGCGTCAAACTGATTGTCAAACTCCTTCTCAGATTTGGCGGCCTCTTTCTTCTCCTCATCTTTATCCTCCTCTACCATTCCAAAACGGACAGTCTTAAGGATTCCGGGGAAAGACTGGTATTCGGACGTTCCGGCAGTTCCTACAAATGAAAGAAGTGAAATAAGGATAGCCAGCACGATACAGCCTATAAGGAGCAAAGGCAGATTATCCATGACGCTGCTGCGGTCCAGAACCAGAGCCGAAACCACCACAAGCAGGAGCAACAGGGCGATAGAGAACTGAACGGGCTTTACAGGAGCCTTTTTGCGTCTGAAAAAGAAACCTACCACCTGGCTGAACCTGCATTTACCGCTTATGGCGCATTTCATAAGATGAACGGAGAACATCAGGAAATCAATCAGCAGTATAGCCCTGAACATATAGGTGTAGCCGGCATAGAATATCATCTGACTGCGATCCTGAAGATACGGGAACATAGGTCCCTGGAAAGTATAAGAATCCAGAAGGATAGATACCGCATTCCAATAACCGACAGCGAACACGGTCTCTATACCTACCACAAGTTGCACGTAAGGTGCTACCGAAAGAACGTTATACAGAACGCCCGATGGACGCTCTCCGTCGAGCGACTTGATATACTTAATAAAGCAAGGTATCATAAGCAGCGCGCAAACCTGCTTGAAAAGGGTGAAATGAAGAAGCATGAAAGCATCGTCCTTTGCAGACAGTATAGCAAAAAGCAGAAACAGCGAAGTTACTGTAAGAAACTGCGCAAAACGACGGTAAACAACACCCTTCGATGCAAAAAGCAAATAAGACAACAGCCAGAAGAAACCGGCTATACAAGGTATCAGCAAAAAAACGGACTGAATGATCATCAAAAAATATTTGGCTGTTAATTATGCCGCAAAGGTAGCCAAAAAAATTTTTGAAAACGGCATATCAACAGCAAAATTATTCAGAAAAATTTTTCAGAACAATCAATCCGAGCGTTTATATCGCTTATAATCTGCTATTTAATTATTAAACAGGTAGCGTTTTATACTTAAGCCACTCTTTCTCGTCCGGTGTCAGATAAGGAGACAGTTCTTCAAATACCGTGCGGTTAAAATTATTCAGCCATTCCGTTTCGCACCTGTCCATAAGGGGCAGAACAAGAGGAGCGGTATCAAGATAAGTACGGGTGAGAGTCTCAAATCCCAGCCATTTACCGAATTCGTTCTCACCCTCCATCCGGCAGAGAATCATATTCTCATGACGAATGCCGTGATAACCCTCGCGGTATATGCCCGGCTCATCCGAAGTAATCATACCCGGCAGCAAAGGCTGATCCTTGAGGTTCTGACGAATGGACTGCGGTCCTTCATGTACAGAAAGCACATTACCCACCCCATGACCTGTTCCGTGACCGAAATTGCGCATTGCCTGCCACAACGGACGTCTTGCAATGGCATCGATACGGCATCCCGGAGTTCCTTCCGGAAATATCGCCATAGCAAGGTCAATCATAGCCATCATATCCAGCGTATAATCCTCACGCTCCAGATCGGTCAAAGGTCCCATCGGCACGGTTCGTGTTATGTCGGTAGTTCCGTATTTATAGTGGGCACCGCTGTCATTCAGATAGAGTCCGTGCGGTTCAATGACAGCATCCTTTCCTCTGACCGTAGAATAATGCGGCAAGGCGGCATTCTTACCGTATGCTGATATGGTCTCAAAACTCTCGTCCAGAAAATCAGGCATTGCCGCCCGCAGTTCATGCAGTTTGTCCGATGCATCCGACTCCGTTATCTTACAGCCCGACGATACAGATTCCTCAAGCCACTTGAAGAAACGCGTCTGAACTATTCCGTCCTGAATATATGCTTTACGGAATCCGTCAATCTCGGTCTCATTCTTCACAGCCTTGGCCAGTTCAACAGGCGAGCTGCCCTCAACAATATTCTCCTTTCCGAACGATTCGGCAACAGCCTTGCCCGTCTCGTAATTGAGCGACCCCGAGTCAATGAGTATCTTTCCGTCCGCTCTGAAGCATTTAATATAATCACCCACCTCCGCGTAAGGATGCAGGGTTACATTGTCTTCCTTGAGTCTGATACGCGTCTTATCTTCAAATTTTGAAACGTCAGCGAACAGATCCACGCATTCGGGACCGACAAGGGCGAAGGATATGACGAACGGACAGTACTCCACGTCATTTGAACGGATATTGAGCAACCATGCTATCTGGTCCAGACAGTTAAGGAACATATAACCGCAGCCCGAGCCGGCCAGTTCACCGCGCAGCCATGTCAGTTTGTCCTTCACGCTGCGTCCGGCAAACTTGTCCTCATGAATCCAGACCTTATCCTGGGGAAGCAGAGGACGGTCCAGCCACAAAGCCTCCAGGTAATCAGGCTTGGAAACAACCCGTGCACCCTTACCGGCTATGGCGTTTTCAAGCTGAACAGCCTCGCCCATGCTCATGCAAAGTCCGTCAATACCCACCTTGCCTGCAGAGGGAACGTTCTGCTCAATCCACCGTATCCAGTCCTTATCCTCGACCGATACCATCTTGTGCAACTCTATGCCGCTGCCCTCCAACTCCCGGGCAGCCTGAATCCAGTATCTGCTGTCAGTCCACAGGCCTGCATGGTCTTTTGTAACCACAACCACACCTGCAGATCCGGTAAAACCGCTTATGAACTCACGCTGACACCAGCGTTTGGGGGTATACTCACTGTTATGGGGATCCTCGCCCACCGTTACGGCAGCATCCCATCCCCACTCCGCCATCATCCGGCGCAGCGCATCTATTCTGTCTTTTATCATATTATCCCAGGAAACCCTGCTCCAGCATTGCCTGAGCCACTTTCATGAATCCGGCAATGTTGGCGCCTTTCATATAATTCACATAGCCGTCGGGCTCGGTACCGTACTTGACGCACTGCTCATGGATGTCACTCATGATTGTATGCAGGCGTGCGTCAACCTCATCGGCGGACCACGAAATATGCATTGCGTTCTGTGTCATCTCAAGGCCCGATGTTGCCACACCGCCCGCATTCACAGCCTTGCCCGGTCCATAGAGCACGCGGGCACCGATGAACGTATCAATAGCCTCGGGTGTGCATCCCATATTGGAGACCTCGGCCACATACTTGACACCGTTCTTTATCAGCATGGCGGCATCTTCGCCGTTAAGTTCGTTCTGGGTTGCACAAGGCATTGCAATATCCACCTTGCACTCCCAAGGTTTGCGTCCGGCATAGAATTCGGCACCGAACTTCTTTGCGTACGGCTCAATCACGTCGTTGTTGGTGGCGCGTAACTGCAGCATATAGGCAATCTTCTCATCGTTGAGGCCATCCTTGTCATAAACATAGCCGTCGGGACCCGACAGAGTAACCACCTTGGCACCCAGTTGGGTAGCCTTCTTGGCAGCGCCCCATGCCACATTGCCGAATCCGCTTATGGCAATGGTTTTGCCCTCAAGCGAATCACCCTTATCGGCCAGCATCTGACGCAGGAAATAGAGAGCGCCGTATCCAGTAGCCTCGGGACGTATCTTGGAACCGCCAAATGTAAGACCCTTGCCCGTCAGCACGCCCGTATTCTCGCGCGCGAGCTTCTTATACATACCGTACAGATAGCCTATCTCACGGGCACCCACGCCTATATCGCCTGCCGGAACATCGGTATCAGGACCTATGTTACGCCAAAGTTCCAGCATGAAACTGTGGCAGAAACGCTCAATCTCTGCAGCAGAACGTCCGCGGGCCGAGAAATCGGATCCTCCCTTGCCGCCGCCCATAGGCAACGTAGTCAGGGCATTCTTGAATGTCTGCTCAAATCCCAGGAACTTAAGGATTGACAGGTTGACCGATGAGTGGAACCTGAGTCCGCCCTTGTACGGTCCTATCGCGTTGTTGAACTGCACACGGTAGCCGGTATTGACATGAATCTGGCCGTTATCATCGGTCCATGGCACCTTGAAGGTAAATATACGGTCGGGCTCGACCATGCGTTCCACAATCTTGGCGTCCTCGAACTCGGGATGTTGGTTATAGATAGGTTCAACACTTATCAGCACTTCACGCACTGCCTGAAGATACTCTTTCTCACCCGGGTGCCTGCGCTCCAGGTCAGCCATAATGTTGTTTATGTTCATATCAGTTGCATTAATTGGTTTGTCTTAATCACAAATATAAGGTTATTCTGCAATATGTTGTTCACCGCCAATGCATATTAATCCGATAATATTTCATTTTCACAGCTAATAACCTGTTTATTCCGAGCCATTTGTTAAATAAGTCATATGAGTTGGCTACTTTTGCAGCATGAAAAGAACCAGCATCATATTTGTCTGTCACGGCAACATCTGCCGCTCCCCCATGGCAGAATTCATCTTCAAGGATAAAATCCGCTCACGGGGCTTAAATGAGCAGTTTTACGTAGAATCGGCCGCCGTATCGACCGAGGAGATAGGCAACCCCATCTACCCGCCCGCCAAGCGCTGTCTCAATGCACACGGCATACCGTTTGACACCTCCAAGACCGCACGCCAGATAACCCGCGCCGATTACGACCGTTTTGACCTGATAATCTGCATGGACCGCATGAACCTGCGCTGGCTCAAATACATCATCCCCAACGATCCTGCCGGTAAAGTCCGCCTTATGATGTCCTACGCCGGCCAGGACCGTGACGTAGCCGACCCCTGGTACACAGGTGATTTCGAGACCACCTACCGGGACCTGGACCTTGCAACCGAAGCGCTGCTAAAATGACACAAGATCGTAGCGGAGAATGCGGTCGGTTGAGAAGTCCACAACGTAGAGAAGCTGATTCTTCTCATCGTACGTCATTCGGCTCACGTGATTATCCAGTCTTACTGACCTGAGGAAATTGCCGTTCCAGTCAAAGATATCGTGGCTCATTTAATATTTCATCATCGATAACCACCGGATTATAGTACTCGAATCGGCGGTTTATATCATTGTCAAGAAACAGATTCCTTATAGCGATTGTAATCCTATTCCTAATCCCTGTGTTTTCATCACGACGTTCTACAATGTTCATGCTTCTATAATCATTCTGCACTGCAATGACTGCACTCTGAGCCTCCAGTGATCTCTGCAGATCAATCGCCTTAACGCCAATCATACGGTCCTGCAACGGTATAACCGCGTCGCCACGGGCATCCCTGAGAATCTGGGTCGAAAACCACGCAGGCGCTGAAGTAAACTCGTTTCTGGCCCTACCCCTATTGCAGAACCGGCCCTTAAGTTCCAGTTCATCAGAATACACATAAAACATATTGTTTTCCTGGCCCGATAACACCAGCAGGAAAGAATCACAAACGGCTATAAATCGTATATCCAAAGGCCAATCGGCACCCACCTCAGTACCATGGAGAGTGACATCGGACTTATTGACAAAATCAACCTCTTTCACGTCAAGAAGTAGACTTGATTTCTCCTTAACGCAAGACAGCACAAAAAGCACCGCCACAAGGAGTAATGCAAACTTTTTCATTGTTTCTCTTTCTTTTTTCGTTCATTGAACCAGTAAACGCTTATTACGACATAAGGAATCGCAAACAACAGGAGCACCTTCCATTTCAGAGCCTTGTCCGGAATGGCGGTAGTAAGAACAACACAGATAATGGTGAACACACCGTTCAGGATTGCTGACAACGTGCTTGCTTTCATTTGAATGGACTATTGTAGTAATTAGGTCCTACAAATGAACACAATAATTTGTATTATGCCATTGAGAATGGTCTAAATAATTGTTATAAAGTTTGGTAGTTTAATTAAATGGGTGCCACGCAGGCCCACCCGAACTTACGGGCAATCTCGTCTAACAGTTTGCGGTCACTCAGGGGAATCGTGACTGGAATTGTCTCAGTTGTTTTTTCAAAAATAGAAGAATTCATGGCCGATGTAATCTCCACGTCAAGTACGGCCGATATCTCCTGCAATGAATCAATGGTGAAATTATGGGTTCCGCTTAGCCATTTGGTTATTTCCGAAGGGCTCTTACCCATTTTACGCGCAAATTGACTCTTGTTCAGGCCAGCAGCCTTCATAGCATCGGCAATTCTTGCCGCAGTACGCATCTTAGCCGCAACCTTATCAAAAATAGGGCTGCTCTCCTTATCTAGTTTCTGTAAAATATCCGATTTCATATCAATCCTATTTTTAATCTTCAACCTCGATAATCAAATCTCCTTCAATTGATTTTTCAATTGGTTTTTCACTTTTAATAGAAATTTGTACAAACAAAGGATACTATTATCAATTGCAAAGATATTAATTTGCCATTACATAGCAACAAAACGAGATAGAAAAATTCTACTTTAAGTAAAAAAATGATACCATTGGGGTCAGACCCCAATGGTATCATTTTGTGCTTATTGACGCAAAACGAAACGACCCCTTTGCGTCACGTTTTAAATCTGCGACATCTCGCGCCCCAACCTGCGGATAGCCTCAAGAATCTGGTCGGCGCGCTGCTGTGAGGGCTTTTTGATTCCGTAGATGTAACGGGAAAGCAGGCTCTTGTTGATGCCTATATATCTAGCCACTTCCGATACGTTCAGTTGCGGGAATCGGCGGAAAACATCAGCAATCAGATTATCAGGATTGGGCTCCTCGGTATTATAAAAACTGCTTATGTGGATGTCCTCATCAATCTCCTCCCAGCGGATATCCTCCCCATCAAGGCCGATGACATATCCCTCGCGTTGCTCCGGTGTCGCCTCAAGCAAAAGCGGAAACGCCTCCAGCGGGCGGCTGTAGGTATTACCCTTGTCGGTCAGAATGTAGATTCTGCCTTCAGCAAACCAGAGTTTAGCAATAGCTTCCTTCATTCAGTCCTCATCAAAATACTCTATCCATGCCTTCTTTATATCTGCTTGGTACTGCTTTACTGCATCAACTGCCTTTCTTAGGTCTGCAGGTTTAACTCCTTTGTTCTCCAAGACCTCAAAGGTCTCAACATCAATTTTCGCTTTTCCGTCTCCGCTCTGAACGTGGACGTGGATTGGCAAGTGTTCCTCAGAATAGAAGAAAAACCGCAAACCAAAGAGATACATTATTGTAGGCATAGATATTAGTTTTTACATGACAAATGTAGGTATAATTTTTTATACCTGCAACCAATAGCGGTACTTTTTAAGAGATTTGTGGCGGGTGCGAAAGCGTCCGCCTTACGTTTGTAGCGAGTGGATCCGGGATTATCGAGCCAGATAGTAGCCGGCGGCTACCAATGCTATGCCGGCAATAATGCTAAGGGCAACATAAGCTACAAAGGCCCAGATGTTGCCACCCTGAAGCAGTATAAGGGATTCCTTGGAGAAGGTGGAGAATGTTGTGAAGCCACCGCATACACCAACAGTTAAGAACAATGCCCAACTGCTGTTATCGGACGAACTGCGGCTGAACAGACCCCAGAGCAGCCCTATCAGGAAACAACCGGCCAGGTTTACAGCCAGTGTAGCCCAAGGGAAACCGCGCCCTACTCCTTTCATGACAAGGGATATAGCGTAACGCAACGCGCCTCCTACAAAACTACCGGCTCCGGCTATGATTATGTTCCTGATTGTATCTGTCAGCATTGGTTTACACAGTATGTCTGGTAATCCTGAAGGTGCAGCGGTCAGCCCCTCGGAGTATGGTGTTCACAATCCGGACATCGAACCGGCTGGTTGGTTCTAGCTGGGAGAGTATGTAGAGAATACTCTGACGGGAGCACTCGCACTGCTCGGGATTGGTTCTAAGTCCACACTTTACCTTGGGACATGAACATTCCAGATAACTGAGTTCATATTCCAGGCCGGGCGTGATGACCCTACCCTGATAGGAACGGCTGTTGTATCCTTCGGAGTAAATCCTGTCAAAAACACCGTTATACTTAGCGTAGATTTCCTTGTGCAACGGGAGGACACAATCCTTGACGCATTCTATAGCTTCTTCTTTATAACCCATATCAGAGAACACTTCATTATCGCTTCTTCGGCATCATCGGATATTACCTTAAAGCCGGCTTTCTGGTACATTTTCATAGCGTAGTTGGCCTCCTGGACTGACAGGGAGACGCTCTTGTATCCATCGGCTATATGGCCATAATCGTTCATAATGCGGCTCCAGATGGCTCCCACTACCCTGTTATCGGCCTCTGCTACCAGGCAACGGTCATCGGGCTGCTGGCCAAAACCGCGGATATAGACCTGAAGGCTCTCATTCTGAATGATGGACTTGGGAGGCGGCGTGACTCCCTGAGGAATGAATATTGCTTCATAGAGGAAGTCATTGAGTACAGGTATCTCTTCTTTCCTGATTGGTCTTATCCGATAATCCATGTAATGCTTGTATTTATGGCGCAAAAGTACCGATAATATTGACACAGTTTGTTATTTTTAACCAGGGAAGCGATACTATTGACCCATGGAAGAGTTTGAGACAAAGCGACGGCGTTGTCTGTTCAAAAGCAAAAGTGCCCTGGATATAGTTCCAGGGCATTTTCTTTTTTCATGCTGCTAGTGTGACATTTTTTGTAATCAGCTGTATTATCAAGATGTAATAGCATTGTAATATAAATCCAATCTTTATTTAGGAAATAGTCTGTAATTTTCACCCTGAAATACAAAAGAATCATGAAGATACTTATTGTGGATGATGAGCAGGATATCTGTGAGATACTGCAATATAACCTTGAGAATGAAGGTTTTGAGGTGGTTACTGCCAATTCAGCTGAGGAGGCGTTAAAACTACCTCTACAAGATTATTCACTCATCCTGCTGGATGTTATGATGGGAGAAATGTCTGGGTACCAGATGGCGCACATACTCAAGAACGATCCTGCTACAGCACAGATTCCCATTATCTTCATTACGGCACTTGACAGTGAGGATAATCTGGTAAAGGGACTTAATATAGGTGCTGATGACTATATTGCCAAGCCACTGGGTATGAAAGAAGTGAAAGCCAGGGTCAAGGCTGTGCTCAGACGTACCCAATTGAAGCCAACTGTTTCAGCTGCTATAGATAATTATATTGCATATGAAGGGATTACGGTTGATTTGAGTGCCAAATCTGTTATATGCGACGGAAAGGAACTGGAACTGACCAAACTGGAATATGAATTATTGTCTTTCTTTCTCCAACATCCCAACACGGTGTTTTCCAGAGAAGACTTATTGAAGTATTGTTGGCCACATGATGTTCAGGTGCTTGATCGTACGGTTGACGTGAACATTACCAGATTACGTAAGAAGATAGGCCAATATGGTAAACTGATAAAAACACGTGTGGGATATGGCTACTGCTTTGAAAAGTAAATCTTTTCAGCGTAATTTACTGCTGAGCATAGGCGGTGTGTTCCTGCTCTATGCCATATGTTTTAGCGTATATCAGTATAAGCGTGAAAAGGAGTATAAAATAGATATTCTCCATTCACGACTGCAGATGTACAACTATGAGATGGTGCAGACTATCGGCAAGGATAGTATGAACAGTACCCTACTCTATCGCGATTATGTTTTGCATCATCAGATGGAGGGGCTTAGAGTATCTGTGATAGATAAGGAAGGACGGGTAATCTTTGACAGCTATGATACTGATGTGGAAGCATTGGGAAACCATCTGCAGAGAACTGAGATCCAGAAAGCTTTGCGGGATGGCAGCGGCTATGATATCAAACGAGTGTCAGAGTCTACCCACGAGACCTTCTTCTATTCTGCAACCCGTTTCGGTGATGTGATTGTACGTGCTGCCGTACCTTATTCGGCAGAACTGACCCGTTTTTTGCAGGCTGACAATACTTATATTTATTATTCTGGCTTTCTCACCCTCTTGCTGGGTATAGTTCTCTACTATATCACTCACCGTATCAGCCGACACATTGGTTACTTACGTGAATTTGCCGTGAAGGCCGAGGACGGTCAGGAACTTGACCACGAACTGGAGCGCCAACTGCCGGATGACGAATTGGGTGATATCAGCCACACTATCATCATGTTGTACTGGAAACTACGTCATTCTGAGGAAGATAATGTGCGTATCAAGCGTCAACTTACCCAGAATGCCGCTCATGAATTGAAGACACCTGCTGCCAGCATTCATGGTTATCTGGAGAGCATCATTGACAATCCAGATATGCCAAATACTAAGAAACAGCATTTTCTGGAACGCTGTTATGCCCAAAGTGAACGCATGAACAAGCTTCTGTTGGATATGAGTGTCCTTACTAAACTGGACGAGATTGATGATGGCTCAACAAATGCCAGGCAGGAGTATCGTCAAGTTGACGTCTTGCAGGTTATCACAAATGTGATAGATGACACAGCCTTGCAATTACAAGACAAAGGTATAGAACTAAAACTCCAATTACCGCAAATTATAGAGGTACAGGGTGATCCGAGCCTGCTATACAGCATTTTCCGTAATCTGATAGACAATAGTATCGCCTATGCATACGGGGCCACACAGTTTGTCATTGACTGCCGGGAGATAGAAATGGAAGGACGCCACTTCTATGAATTTAATGTGAGCGACAATGGTCAAGGCGTGGAGGTACAGCACCGTGAGCACCTGTTTGAACGTTTCTACCGCGTGGATAAGGGACGGTCACGCAAATTGGGCGGCACGGGTCTGGGACTTGCCATAGTCAAGAATGCTGTAGTGGCTCATGGCGGACAGGCTGAAGCACTTGCTACTCCCGGCGGTGGACTCACCATCAGGTTTACCCTGGCCAGGTTTTAGGCCTGTATGTTGATGGGACCGTCACCAAAGTCGTTGTTAAAGCCCTTGCCGGCCTGTACAACGTTCATCACGTAATCACCAAGTTTCTCGCACTCACAGATGAAATCATTGTAAAACACACCGAGCTGATAATTGTAAAGACCGGCATTCACGTCATGCAGATTCTGGTTCTTTAGCTGTGTGCGGTAGTTATTGATTTCATGTTCGATGTTAAGCGATACTTTTATACCATTATTTGTGGATGGTTGGTCTATGCGATTAAGCATCTCGGTCAGAGCTGAATCTACCAGTTGCAGCATCGTCTTCATGTGCTGCATCTGATCGGCAGTAAAGCTCTCCTGACAGTTCATACGATGGCGATTCAGAGTACGACCCAGATTATAAACCGAGTCTCCAATAGACTCTAACTCCGAGATTTGGCGGAGCATCTTCTGTATCTGAGCTTTTGACGCATCCGACAGGCGTCCTTGACTTACCTTGTTCAGATAGCCCGCAATCTCCATCTCCATCGAGTCGGTGATGTTCTCATATTTCTCAATACGGGCAAATACTTTATTGAACTCTGTTTCATCCTGAGTCTGCAACAGCGTGGGCACAAAACCTGCCATCCGCTGGCAGCGCTCAGCGAAACTGCGAATCTCCTTCTGAGCCTCCATGATGCTGAGCTCGGCTGTAGAGAGCAGACCACCACTGATAAAGCGCAGGCGATAGTCTTCATCCTGGGCTTTCATGGGCAGCACACGGCACACAAACATCTCTATCTGTTTGACAAAACCTATCAGCAATAGCGTGTTGATGATGTTGAATGCGGTGTGGAAGGCAGAGAGTTTGAAGAGGTCGTTGCCTCCTCCCATACAGTTCTCCACCACCCAACTGACTGCATCACAAGCGGGATAGAACACGATGAGGAACACCACTACACCAAATACGTTAAAGAACATGTGGGCCAGTGCGGCACGACGTGCCTGTGTGTTGGCCGTAAGCGAGGCCATAAATGCCGTGATGGTAGTACCGATGTTTTGTCCCATGGCCAGTGCGGCGGCTTGCTCGAATCCGAATCCGGGGATGTTCATACCAAATAGCATCAGTGTTATGGCCATAGTAGCAGCCGATGCCTGCACGATCATCGTTACCAGCGCACCCACAATCACAAAGAGAATGATGGTTAAGAACGAATCCTGTGACACGTGAGACAGCATCCCCGCCACCATATCACCGATGTTCATCGCTGTTGCTGCTTCCTGCAGGAATGACAAGCCCATAAAGAGAAAAGAGAAACCGAATATAAACTCACCGATACTCTTGCTGTTTCCTTTTTTACTGAATATCAATGGCATGCCAACAGCCAGTAAAGGGATTGCAAAGGCTGCGATGTTCACCTTAAAGCCAACAGCTGAAATAATCCATGCAGTAACTGTTGTTCCGATGTTTGCACCCATGATGACGCCTATAGACTGTGCGAGCGTCATTAATCCGGCATTTACAAAGCTTACAACCATCACTGTCGTGGCACTGGACGACTGGATGAGTGCCGTGATAAGAATACCTGTCAGAACTCCCATCACGCGGTTTTTGGTCATAGCCGCTACAATACTGCGAAGCCGGTCGCCTGCAAACTTCTCCAGTCCCTCCGACATTGTCTTCATTCCGAACAGGAACAATGCCAGCGAGCCCACAAGCGAGAACATGTTTATAATCATTTCAAACTGCCGTTTTAAAAACTTGCCACAAAGAGATTACAATCTTATTACGCTGCTGTTTCGGCGGTATTACAATCTGATTACAGACGGTCATGTAACAGATCTATCACACTAATGAAATTTTATTGTAACAAGCTCGGTTTTCATTTGCAACGTCAATCACAAACGGTTGGCTAAATCATTATGGATAAGGAAAAAGCAGAAAGAATTCAGAGAATCATTGAATGGGTGAGAATAGTCATCCTCGTGTTGTTACTCACATTTGTTACCATTGTATTATCATAACTGCCCAATGAATATTTTATATCTGGGAATAGTAATATTCCTTATTGTGCTTGCGGTGTTCGACTTGGTGGTTGGTGTAAGCAATGACGCAGTAAACTTTTTGAATTCTGCCATCGGAGCCAAGGTGGCAAGATTCAGAACAGTGGTGGCGATAGCAGCTGTTGGCGTGTTCGTTGGCGCTTCCCTGAGTAATGGTATGATGGACGTGGCCCGACACGGTATCATGACGCCGCAGTATTTCTCGTTCTACGAAGTGATGTGTGTATTCCTGGCTGTAATGGTTACCGATGTGTTACTGCTCGATGTGTTCAATACGCTCGGTATGCCTACATCCACCACTGTCTCGATGGTATTTGAACTGCTGGGCGGAGCCTTTGCCATAGCCGTTTTAAAGATACTCCGTGGGGCAACAGCAGCTGATGGTACATTACTCTCATTAGGCGATCTGCTCAACACGGAAAAAGCCATTTCGGTCATCCTGGGCATATTCCTGAGCGTTGCCATTGCGTTTGTCCTGGGCATGTTTGTGCAGTGGGTGGCACGTATCGTTTTCACTTTTACCTATCGTGTGAACGGTAGAACGACAGATCATTCGGGCAATATGGGAAGTCTGGTTGCATCATCGTTAAAGATTGGTATCTTTGGTGGATTGTCTGTGACGGTCATTGTCTGGTTCCTGCTTATCAACGGATTGAAAAACAGCAGTTTAATGACGCCGGAGTTGAAAGAAACGGTAAGCCGGAATACGTGGCTGATCATTTGTGGAGGCACAGCCGTTTTCTCTGTGATATTGACTCTGCTGAGCGCCATGAAACTGCCCGTACTCAAGTTTGTAGTACTGTTGGGCACATTCGCTCTGGCAATGGCATTTGCAGGCAATGACCTGGTGAACTTTGTGGGTGTGCCACTGACAGGTTTGGAGGCTTTTCAGGACTACATGGCTAACGGCAATGGTGAATCGCAGGACTATATGATGAGCACGCTGATGAATAGTGCACATACTCCCCCGCTCTATCTCATCATAGCAGGTGTAGTAATGGTGCTGGCGCTGGTTTTCTCCAAGAAGGCGCAAAATGTGGTGAAGACATCGGTTGACCTCTCGCGACAGGATGAAGGTGACGAGATGTTCGGTTCGAGTCGTGTGGCACGTACCTTGGTCCGCACGACGAGAGGCATAGCCAACGGCTTGACGGCGTTAGTGCCTGATGGTATGACGCGATGGGTTGACTCACGCTTTAATGCCGATGCAGCTGTGCTTAAACGGGGAGCCGCATTCGATGAGATTCGTGCAGCAGTCAATCTGGTACTCGCTGGGGCGCTGGTGGCATTGGGTACATCGTTCAAACTGCCGCTATCCACCACCTATGTAACTTTCATGGTGGCCATGGGTGCTTCACTGGCAGACCGGGCATGGGGCCGCGAAAGCGCTGTGTTCCGTATCACTGGCGTGCTATCTGTCATAGGTGGTTGGTTTATCACGGCTGGTGTGGCGTTCATATTGTGTTTTCTCGTCTGCATCGCCCTATTCTTTGGATCGTTTGTGGCAATGGCCGCCGCCATCGCAATAGCCTTCTTCCTGCTTATCCGTAGCCACCTGCACTATGGAAACAGAAACAAGACCAGTGAGGCCGACAATTTGTTTAACCGCATTGTCCGTAGTAGCGATAAGGCAGAATGTTGGGGACTGCTTAGACAACACGTGGCGCTAACCATCACGGACCAACTGCAATTGGTGGCAGAAACCTATAAATCTCTGACCGATGCTTTCTTTTATGAGGACTACCGCACGCTAAAGCATACCACAGCGGTGATAGAAAACCAACGCATGGATATCAAACGTGAGCGACGCAAACAGATTATAGCCCTACGGCGGATAGATACTGTGCTGAGTATAGAGAGGGGCACATGGTATTTCCTGACCATCAACTCACTGGCGCAAATGGTATATTGTTTGAAGCGTATGGGCGAGCCATGCTTGGAACATGTAGGCAATAACTTTAGTCCGGTGCCAGGCAAATATATCCAAGAGTTCATACAGATTCGCAATGAGATATTGCAACTCATCAACCGGGCCTGCCATGCCGAAACAATGGCGTTGATACGCAGTGATGCTGATAAACTGCAATCACAGCTTTCCGATTATCGACTGTCTGTCATCCAGGACATTCAAGTCAAGCAACTTAATATTGAGAGCATGACTGTATTCCTGAATCTGATCCAGGAGTCACAACAGCTTCTCAGTGCTTTGCGCCATACAGTGCGGGGTGCAAACAAGTTTGATGAGTGATTTATACAGGTCAGACTGTCCGTGACACAGGGAACCGATACTATTGTGACATTTTAGATTTTGCCGTCTGCCTTATTTTTGTTATTTTTGTGAAAGTATGAGCGAATTTGACGAGTATATCAGACAGGGGGAGCCTGGGGCTAAAGTGAAGGCTCAAGCCTGGCAAACGGCCATCGGATTACAGGATGTTGATGGACTCAAACCATCGGCTTATCTGCTTGATACCGCAAAGCGTCATATCGAAGGTGATATAACAATTGAGCAGGTCAAGGGACTTATTGACACCTATTACAAGTCTAAAGAAGGCCGGTTGTTATCTGAAAAGGAACGCACAGAAGAGGCCGATAAAGTATCGGCCAGGATAACAGAACTGCTTGAAGAAATTTCCGCAATGCTTTGGTTAGAGCGAACTATACAAACAGGGAGAAAGGTGTTTCTCCGGATCTTACATACCTTGTACAATTCTTGAGAAACCTTGTTCTGGGTGAGCAGAATGAACTTAGGAACCGTAATCTTCATATAAGCGCTCAAAGTGAAATGGAGAATGATTCAAAGTGCAAAAACTGCACTTTGAATTGCACTTTGGAGGAATCGGCCCTGCTTCAATTCTTAAAAGAGAATCCCAAGGCTACTCAAGAAATGATAGCCCAAAATATCAACCGTTCTACGCGAACAGTTAAAACTATGACTGTGCGGCTCACAGAGAAAGGCTTCCTTGTCAGGAAAAATGGAAAGCGTGATGGTTGGTGGGAGGTTAAGTCTCTTTGACATTTGACATGACACAGGGAACTGATACTTCTGTTGAATATAAAAATAGTATCTTTGCCTTAGATGAACTTTGATTATAAAAAGGATATTGTTTATGAAAA
Source organism: Bacteroidaceae bacterium (assembly GCA_045534955.1). Lineage (GTDB taxonomy): Bacteria > Bacteroidota > Bacteroidia > Bacteroidales > Bacteroidaceae > Colenecus. The sequence goes on along the minus strand of JAZSKR010000004.1, from coordinate 36,148 downwards.
GAACTATTCTGACAGTAGCCGCTGCATTTATGATGGCTACTTGTGTGATTGCCCAGAATATTCCTGCTGGCATGCGTATGGAACTTATCGAGAGTGAGGATGACAGCCGTGACCAGTACACCATCTTCAAGTACAAGGAGAAAAACGGAAATGAAGCCTATTATATGGGTGTGGGCAACAAGATTGAACTCTTGGGACTGGTGCGTGACGATATAACCGACATGTCCATATCACACATGGATGAGGTATGTTTACCTATGGGTAGCACCCGTCAGGAGGTGATTGATAACCTGGATTCTTACCTGGAACTGCTGGGCAAGCCCTCCGGTACTACCGTTGAATTCCCGTGCAGGATAAACAACGGAGTTGGATTAGGCGATGAGTCCAAATCAACCTGCATAGTAACCAAGCGCTTCCTGCAGGGCAAGCGGCTCTGTTTCCACTTTACCAGCGGCAATCGCACCGCCGAGGCCGACCTTCGCAAATCATCAATCAAATCGATGAAGCTAAGCGTAAAACTGGATATCAAACTGCATCCTGATAAGGATTAATACAAAAGGGGACAGACCCCTTTTGTACTATTTTACCGGGAAGGTAAAGTATGTATCAGGATAAGGTTCATCCTTGAGGGTGAAATGCCACCACTCTGAATCCAGCGGCTTGAATCCGTGACGCTGCATTGCATCACGAAGGATCATGCGGTTGGCGAACTGCACATCGGTAATACCGCGGTAATCAGGATGGCTCTCTGTTCCGAACCAGTCAAATGTGCCGCCCATGTCCACCTCTTTCTCGGTTGTCATGTCAAACAGAGTCAAATCAACTGTTGATCCGCGCGTGTGGCCTGACTTGGCCATTATGTAGTCAAGCTCAAACAGGCGGCTTTTATCAACATCGGGATAGAAGTAGCGCCGCATGGTGGTGTCGGCCACATCGGCAGCCCATCGGACAAAATGGTCTACTGCACACTGCGGGCGGTAGGCATCATATATTTTGAGCCTGTAGCCAAGGCCGATGACATCGTCACTGACCGCCTTGAGGCTGTCGGCAGCCCTGCGTGTAAGCAAGGCCGTGGGAGCCATATATCCGTCTATGCGGGTGCCTACAAAGTTGTAGGTTCCGTAATAGCGTATTTCCAGGATAACATCAGGTACCACATCTGTAATGGCAACAAAGTCACTTGAGTCCTGCTTGCAGGCAGAAAGTGTCAAGCAGACTCCCATAAATAGTGCTAAGTACTTTCTCATATGCTTGATTAGTCCTTTTACGATTCCAAATGTACACAAAAAAGTACAAAAGGGGTCTGTCCCCTTTTGTACTTTTTTGTGATTCCGTTGGGATTCGAACCCAAGACCCACAGCTTAGAAGGCTGTTGCTCTATCCAGCTGAGCTACGGAACCGAGCCTTAAGCCAAACGAACAAAGTGAACTGGTTCACTTTGTATTCATTTGAAGCGACAGAAAAAAGGAACTCGTTCATTTTTTCTGTTGATTCAAAGGAATCAAGCGAGCTTGCTCGCTTTGTCGTGGCGTGGCGAGGTCAACGAAGTTAACCCGCCTTTTTGCGGGTGCAAAAATACTTGATTATTTCAACATTTCAAACCTCTTTCCCCGATTTTTGATACCAAAGCAGGATAATAGGCAGAGGCAACCAGTAAACCAGGAAAGAAATGATACGCATTGCATTATCCGTTATGCCCAGAAGCACATCAATATTGGTATACCCCAAAGTCTGAAGCAACTGAGCCGCCACAAGCATGGTGACCAGGAAATGGGCGAACGGAGGCAATATGGTGCAGAAGGCATCGACGCAGTCTCCTGCGGTGCGGAAAGTCTCGGTGGAGAGGCCGTACACCAATGACGGCAGGCAAACCGCCAGCATAAGCAGGAACATGAATCCGTCGTACAGAGGGCTGCCTTTAAGTGCTCCGGTAATACCCAGCAGCAGATGACTGCCGGCATAAACGCCAAGTACTATCAGGAATATGTAAATGGCCAGAACTACCAGGCTGATATAGAATGCGGTCATCTCCTTAGGTGACAGATTGCTCAGGCGTGAGAGAGCGCGGAACAGGCCGCTGCCCCTACCCGCTCCGATTGCAATGAAGAGCATCAGCGCGTTGCCTACGGGAGCATGTCCCAGACACGACGCAGCTGTCCTCACAGCCCACCTGAGTCCGGGTACGCCCAGAACGCTGCGGAGTGCAAGTTCTTCATTGCCGCCTATCCTGCCAATCTCCATGATGCTGCCTATCCAGGACACTACAATGACTAGGATGAGCAGAATCAGATAGATGACGGCGGGATGCCGCCAGCCAAGGGAACGTTTATTCATCGGCCTCAAGGTTTGCGGGATCTATTATGTGGAGTTCTATGGCTCGTACCACAAGACGTGTCACATTCACGCCGCGCTGCTCGCCCTCTGGGAACAGGCGTGCCACCAGGTCGGCCTGACGTTTCTCGAGCGATTTGGTGCTGAAGGGCATGGTGCGCAGTTCGCTTATCATATCCTTGGTGTAACCCAGGGCCAGATGACGCAGGAAACGCTCATCGTACTCGTCAATCTCATACTGCATGGTGGCGCTGCGGCGCAGTCCCTCATCGGTCACGGCTTTGCGGAAACGTTCCACGAGTTTCTCCAGAACGGGCTGGTTGAACACATAGTTCTTACCGCTCATTACATCCATGATCTCATTGCGGGTAAGCAACTCGCCGGTCTTGAGCACTATACCGTTCGCTCCGGCGTCAAGGACATCGGCCCAGAGTTTCTCGTTCAGCAACTCACCGGTAAACACAAGAACCCTTACCCCGCCTTTCTGGGTGAGTTTGCGGCATATGTCAACGCCTACGGTGGTGGAGCCGCCCAGTCCCAGGTCCAGCAGCACCAGATCGGGCAGTGCACCGCCGTCCATCAGGGCCCAGAACTCACGCTCGGTCTGCGCGGTGCCTATAACCTCCACCTCGGGGATATCATTACGGATAATGGACAGTGTCCCTTTAAGTTCCAACGACACATCCTCAACCACGATTGTCTTGAATTTCTCCATATCTTGTATTCAGTTTTATACAGCCTTGGGTACGGTGAACCATATCACCATACCATCCTTTTCACTCTCGGCATTGATGCGGCAGCCCGGATGACCGAACGCCTCGTCATGCTCACGAATTATCTGGCGGCACATTACATATGCCATATTCTCCTTGTTCATAAGCGGTGTGAACAGTCCGTCGAGCACCTCACTCGCAGGAGCTTTGCACTTACGGTGCAGTTCAAAACGCACAAATCCGCCCTGCTCAAATGCAGTCAGTCTCATATCTCCGCCCTCAGTCATTCCACGTTCAATCAGGCTCTCAATCAGGTACTTAAGCAATACCCGGTCAGCACCTACCTTCATGTCCGATACCTCCACGCTGACAGTGCCGCCGTATCCCGTCTTGCCCTTCATCTTATCAATAAAGGCCGATGCATCCGCCATCACGTCACTCACGGCAAACGTGTCACGATGCAGCAACTGACCCGTTGTCTGTGAAAGCGCATACTGGCTCAGGATGCCGAATATCTCACGGTAATAATCCACAAGTTCCTGCATATCGGCCACCTGTCCGCTCTCCACCAGTTGGACTATCCTGTTGGGATACCAGACAGTCTCATGCTTGAGCGTTGACAGACAGTTGTCAAGTATCAGGTTGCTTACGTGCAGGCGGTTCTCCTCATAGCGGATTCGCTCTGACTCCTCCTCAATCTGCTCTATGTCACGGAATCCCGACTCAAAACGTATCACGCAACTGTACAGGGCTGTTGCCAGATAGCCCACTATCATTCCTTTAAGAACCTGCCAGGTTTCATCGGCCTCATGCTCCAGACGGAATCCCACTGCGCCTATCTGACGCTCCTCGCCTTCCAGAGTCAGTATCAGCGGCAAGGCTCGGCACAGACCGTCGGCCGAACTCTGTTCATTGCCATCGGCCATGCAGGCGTTAACGCGGTCAGCCAGACGCTCATCCTGTGGGCCGTCGTTGTGTACGGCGGTGATTATGCGGCCCTCATCGTTGAGCGAAATCATCAGCGAGCGCATATCTATCAGGTGGTCCAGTTCTATGAATATGCCGTCGGCCAGGCGTGATACCACATCCTCTGCGTTGAACTTGTCAAGATCCGTAACGGCTGTAATCCTGGATATGCTGTCTACCACACGGATGGCCTGCTGCAGGTCGCTGCGGAACTTGAGCCAGTGGCGTGAATGAACCACATAACGTATAAGCAGTACCGTTATGAATATGAGCACGAATATTATGACCGATATGGACAGGTTGCTGTTGGTCCGCTGCAGTTCACGGCAGTCCTCCTCAATCTTCCACTCGCCGTAATAGAGTTTGAAAAGCTTGAGGTAAGCATCGTCATTGTATCGGTAAACGTCCCAGTCGCGCAAGGCCAGAGCCGATACCGCAATCTCATTACGCAGCCACAGAACCGTCTCATAATCAGTGGCAAATCCGTCCTCCAGCCAGTACGTCTCGGCAGGCACGAGCACATCAAACGTAGAGAGCAGCATATCCTCTGATCCGCCGTGCTGCAGGTAATCCCTGTTAAGCGCGTCAAAGGCCGAATCGGCATAGACCAACGCCTCCTCAAACTGTCCCTGAGTATTGCATACATAGGTCTGGTTGGCATAGTTGTATGCAGTTACAAGCAGGCTGTCCTGCTCCTGGGCCCTTGCGTTCAGACCGGCGCATAAGATAATCAGGACGCTCAGAGCACGCTTAATGCCCTTGGGCAGACGGAATGAGAAGCGGCTGCCCTTGCCCGGCATGCTCTCCACATTGAAACTGCACACATGGAACAGGTCATCGGCCTTGCGGTATTTCTCGATTATTCCCTTGCAGTTCATAAGGCCGAATCCGCTGCCCTTGCCCTGATGCTCGCCCTGACCTATCTTCTCGGGATCAAACACCTTGGAGTCGCGTATCTGGCTGACATCGGCCTCACTTAGGCCCACGCCTGTATCCGTGACCGATATCTCAACGTAATCATCACCCTGATCGGCCTGGATCGTAACCTCACCTCCTGACGGAGTGAACTTACGGGCATTATCGGCCAGAGTATTGATCATGAACAGGGTCAGAACCCGGTCGGCGCGCACTACGGCGTCACTTTTGACAACGTTCAGTTCAACACCTTTCTGGCTGAAACTGCGGCTGCCCTTGCTTACTATATCGAATATGCCCTGTACCGGGAAACTCTCCACGTTCAATGCAACAACGCCCTGACGTATGCGTATCCATTGGGACAGCAGGTCATTATACTGGTTTATCCGCTCGGCAAGTTCACGCACGTACTGCAAGCTCTGCTCATACTGCGGGCTTCCGGCCGGTATCTCCGACAGATGTCTTATCTCGGCGCGCATACGGTCTATGTACGGCAGACACTCGGCCACCACCTGGCAGCAGGTCTTGCGTGCCAGATTCTCCCGTTTGTTGGTCTCGGCATGCAGACGGTAAAGGTAGTGCTGCTTCTCGGCTTGTTTCAGGCGGTCTGCCTGACCTACAAGTTCATCGGCGTTACGCAGGGCTGCCTTCAGGTAAGGAGCAAGGTCAACACCTTTCAGGTCCGGGATGGCAATGCTGTTGAGCCATTCAGTTGTATCCTGTCCCTCGGGAGCCGGTTTAAGTATGCGTTCACACAGGTCCACCGTCTTCTGCATCATCTCCACATACTTCTTGTTTGCCGCATTGATACGTTTATGGAACAGCAACAGGAATACGGCCAGCAGCACGATTGCCGCAGCAACGGCATACAGCATACCGGTAAGCCTCATATTGGAACGTCTGAGCATTATGGTGCGCGCCTCATATCGGCGGTCCAGACGTATGTTTTTCTGTATCTCCAGATATACCGTACGGTTATAGTCCGATGCCGGTTTGTCGTTCAGTCCCGAGTAAGCAAGACTCATCTGCTCACGTAATGAAGCCATGCACTCCGGAACTACGCCGTGAGGCATCGCATCCATCCACTCCTCCTCTATTATTTTTCCGTCACTGCGGTAACTCTCCAACGGCTCCAGTTCAGTCCGTCCGGCACTGTTAAGGCGCATGTTGTCATTGAGCATATCAAGAGCTGTTCCCAGCGCGCCCAACGCCTCCTCATACAGCCCACGCTCAATATAGCAGGAAGCCAGCAGACGCTCGCACTCAATGATCTCATACTGTCCGCCATACGATGCCGACAGTTGCAACGCCTTGAGTGCCAATTGTGTAGGCAGGAGTTCCGGCTGGACATCGGACGCATTGAGACGTGACAGCATATCATCACTCACGCCCGACAGCACGCTTTCCGTACCGTACTCCAGCAGCAGCGAGCAGATAGCGCTTATACTCAGCGCCTGTATCCTTACATTATTATAACGGGTTGCACTGCGCAGACAGTTGTCCAGGCTGCGCAACCTGTATGATACGATATCGGTCTCCTCTATTCCGATGCCCAGACCATGCATATAGGTATACATCAGGTATCGGTCGTGATCATCACGCAGACGGTTATCGGGCACTACATAAGCCATTTCACGGCCAGCCTGTCCCAGTTGCTCCAACTCAAACCAGTACCGGGCCGACTCCATCCTGAACGAACGCTCCAATGACAGCAAACGGTCCAGTTGGGCGCTGTTCAGAGCCTCCTGCTCCTCATGCAGCGCACGCAGGTTAAGCAGGATCTCATTGCGGTACTGATAGAAAGAGACGTTGTCCGATGTGCGCTGGCATATCCTCATCAGGCCTATCTGTGAAGCCACCACCTCAAGCGTATTGCTGGTGATTGAAGGAATGGAACTGTAAAGGTCCCAGGCCTCGGTATAGTCCATACGCATGAACGCTATGCGCGCCAGAGTGTTTACCGCCTTTGCGTGCTCGTCGCTGTGACGGCGGGTGACATCGAGAGCAAAGCGGGCATACTGCTCGGCCGAGTCCAGATTGTTCCAAAGGTATGAGATGGCCTTCTCGTTCAGGTCAAAGGCAGTCTGACCCGAGCCATGCGCCTTAACCTGCCCGCCGAAAGACAGACAGAGCAAAGCAACGTAAAGCCAATATCTCAATCCTTTCATCTTATCTTGATCTCATAAGCCGCTTCCAGCCCGTATTCCGTATAAGCCGATACCACAACGCTGTTCACATCCCTGACATCGGACGCATAAACCCTGCAACCCAGTCCGTCATCATCGACCGTAAGTTTAAGACCCTTGGCCGATACACTCCAGCCCACGAACGTCCCCTTCTCCAGACCGCGCACATGCAGATGGGCAATCTCCCCGTTCCCAAGGACGCTTTTGTCTGAATTCATTATCATAAACAGCGGTCCGTCGGACTCACCGCGCACTATCTCCTCAAAATCAAGGCCGTCAATATCGATGATGGTCTCCTGCTCATCCAGCACGGTGCAGTCGTGGCCGTTAAGCGTTACTCCGGTTATATAGTTTCGGTTGGCAGGATTATATTCCCTGCACATGTTCAGCCCGTCACAGCCGTTCACCTGGCAATCGGCCAATACTATACCGTCACCGCTTTCGGCAATAAAGATGTTGCCGCCATTGCCCTCGAACCTGCAGTTACGGAACACCGCACCGTAAGAGTGTTTGAGAATCACCCCGTCAGTCCGGAACGTGCAGTTCTCGAACAGAACCGGCCAAGACACATCAACCGTACCCTCAAACGTCCTGCCGCTGAAAGTGTTCAGCACAGGAAGCACCTGGGCCGATGCACTCTCTCCCAACGGTAAGACTACCATCAGGACAGACACGAGCATTCTGAAGATGTTAGACATACTACAAATGTATTCTATTTTTCCGTACATTTGTTCCTAACTATGCAGAAAATGCAACCTATAGCAACTATACGGACAGGATTCGCCAGCAAGTTCGGAGTCCCTCGCCAGAGCGGGCTGGTACCCGAACTCAAGGGAACAGTCATTTTCAGTCCCGAATTCCGCAACCCCGATGCGCTGCGCGGACTGGAGGGATTCAGCCATATCTGGCTCATCTGGGAGTTCTCTGAGGCCATACGTCAGGATTGGTCACCCACCGTACGTCCGCCCCGCCTGGGAGGCAACACCCGCCTTGGGGTATTCGCCACACGCTCTCCGTTCCGCCCCAATCCCATCGGCCTTTCATGTGTAAAGCTTGAGTCCATAGAGTTGAGTACCCCTCAGGGGCCCGTACTGCATGTGAGCGGTGCCGACCTCATGGACGGAACACCCATCTATGACATCAAGCCCTACATTCCCTATACAGACTGCATACCTGACGCAACATCGGGCTTTACAGGCAGCGTGAGTATGCACAAACTCAACGTTGTCATCCCTGACCACCTGCAGGACAAAATAAAACCCGAAACGCTCAATGCGCTCCGGGGTATTCTTGCCCAGGATCCGCGTCCCCGTTATCAGGATGACCCTGAACGTGAGTACGGATTTGAGTTTGAAGGCTATTCAGTAAAGTTCACCGTACCGGATCCCGATACGCTTGTGGTTACTTCTCTTCAGGCTTGATCCTGTCGGCCACAAGTTCCTCAACCATCTCACCCGAGATATAGAGATATGACGAGTTGACCTTGCAGTTGGTGGTAAGGGCGATGGTCTTCTTGAGTTTACCTACCCTGCGGGTAGATCCGCTGTAGGTAACCTTGATGGAATCCTTCATTCCGGGCTGTATGGCATTCTTGGGATATTCCGGAACAGTGCATCCGCAGGTTGAATTTGCCGACAGTATAAGCAGTTCCTTATCACCGGTGTTGGTAAAAACAAACCAGCAGGTCTTGTCTCCGTGAGCCCTGTCAAACAGACCCAGGTCTATTGTAGTCTTCTCAAAAGTTATTTCAGGATACTTTTCATCCTCGTTTGCATTACCGGCCCACGCAGGCATAGCTGCGGCAAACAAAAAAACCAAGGCCAGATTCTTTAAGTTTCTCATATTGTTTCAGTTTAATCGGGTGCTAAATTATGAAATTATTTTCAATCGTCAATATCATCTCCTTTTCTTTGCCAAATCCAAAAATCAGCACTAATTTTGGATTTGGAAAAAAAGGACATACTAGCTATCTGTATATGTTTGACGAGAAAGATCTGGAACAGTTTAAAAAGAAGGGAACAAACGCACGGAAAGTTCAGGAACAGTTGGAACTCATAAGCAACGGATTCCCCTACCTCGAGTTGGATGCCGCAGCATCAATCGGAAACGGAATTATTGAAGTTGACGAGACACAATGCAACAAGTACATCAAGACCTGGGACACCTACTGCACAGGCAGTAACCACATCATAACCAAGTTCGTACCTGCATCCGGTGCCGCCAGCCGTATGTTCAAGGACCTTTTTGCGTTCCTTGACGGCAACCAGGACGCACCTTCCACCCCGTTTGAAAAGACTTTCTTTGACAACATAGAGAAGTTTGCATTCTATAAGGAACTTAATGACGCATGCATCAGGAATCAGGGCAAGTCTGTCAGTGAACTAAAGTCATGCGGCCAGTTCAAAGCCATAGTATCAAACCTGTTGGGAGCAGACGGACTCAACTACGGAGCCCTGCCCAAGGGTTTGCTCAAGTTCCACAAATACGGAACAGGCGCCCGCACTCCTCTTGAGGAGCATATGGCCGAAGGCGCAATGTACGCAACCGGATCAGACGGATCGGTCCACATTCACTTTACCGTATCACCCGAGCACAAGCAACTTTTCAAGGAACTGGCAGAGAGTTGCTCCAAGAGCCTGTCCAAGCGTTACGGAGCCACATACAGCATATCATTCTCCGAGCAGAAGCCCAGCACCGATACGGTTGCTGCAGCCGCTGACGGTACCCCGTTCCGCAATGATGACGGTTCCATACTGTTCCGCCCGGGAGGTCACGGTGCTCTCATAGAGAATCTCAATGACCTGGATACGGATATTGTATTCATCAAGAATATTGACAATGTGGTGCCGGACCATCTCAAGACCGATACCATTACATACAAGAAACTGCTGGCCGGAATTCTGGTAAGCGTCCAGGACAAGATATTTGAATACCTGCGTCTGCTTGACAGCAAGAAATATACCGATGCCCAACTCAAGAAAGTCAGGGACTTTGTAGAGAAGACACTATGCTGCCGGTTCAAGGGTCTTGACAAATCAGACAGCAAGGATCTGGCATCATGGCTTTACACCAAACTCAACCGTCCCGTACGTGTATGCGGTATGGTTAAGAACGTAGGTGAGCCCGGCGGCGGTCCATTCCTGGCTTACAACGCCGACGGCACCGTATCTCTACAGATCCTTGAGAGTTCACAGATAGACCTTAACGACCCGGCCAAGAAGGCTATGTTCACAGGTGGCACCCACTTCAATCCCGTTGATCTGGTTTGCGCCGTCCGCAACTATAAGGGTAAGAAATTCAATCTGCCCGATTATGTTGACCCGTCCACAGGTTTCATCTCCAGCAAATCCAAAAACGGACGTGAACTCAAGGCATTGGAACTGCCCGGTCTCTGGAACGGAGCCATGAGTGACTGGAACACTCTCTTCGTAGAAGTTCCCCTCACCACTTTCAATCCCGTAAAAACCGTAAACGATCTGCTGAGACCTCAGCATCAACCTGCATAAAAAAGTACAAAAGGGGACAGACCCCTTTTGTACTTTTTATTACTTTTGCATCGCAATTGCGATAGTAGCTCAGTTGGTAGAGCGTTGGCTTCCCAAGCCGAAGGTCGCGGGATCGTGCCCCGTCTATCGCTCCGAAAGAGTTCCAGATTTTGGGGCTCTTTCTCGTTTAATCGGCTTGGGAAGCCAAAGGCTTATCCGATAGCTCGCTACCCGCTCGCTAGAGCCGAAGGTCGCGGGATCGTGCCCCGTCTATCGCTCACTCCACTTCAAGAGTAACGATACTTGCAGCGGGAATCTCAAGGATGAGGTCTCCCGTTTTCTTATCTATGCGGGCACCGTCAAAGTCAGCCAACTTGATCTTATCGGGATTCTCAAAGGTGTTGTAGTTGCTGGCCTTGTCGCTGGTAAGGATCTTACCGCTGACCTTCTTGGCCTTGATGCCGTCCAGTTTTACGGTAACGGTCTGAGCCTCGTTCAGCTTTACGTTTGACATTGAAACATGCAGTTTGCCGTCCTTCATAGAAGCGGTTGAGCTGAACAGCGGCAGAGGACGTGTAGCGGTCTCATCAGGATTTGCGGCATAGCGCTCGTTGGGAGTCAGCTTAACCTCAACACCCTCCAGGTCAGTAGGAATGTAGGTAGCGTCCATGTGAGGCTTGTACATATCGAATATCCAGTATGTGGGTGTGAGCACCATCTTGTCATCCTTGGTCAGGATCATGGACTGGAGCACGTTGGCCACCTGGGCGATGTTTGTCATCTGGATACGGTCGCAGTACTTGTGGAACACGTCAAGTGACAGTGAAGCTACAAGAGCGTCACGCATGGTGCTCTGCTGATAAAGCTGAGTGCCGGGCTCCGGCTCCCACCATGTACCCCACTCGTCAACCAGCAGCGGAGTCTTGTGCTCGGGATCATACTTGCTCATGATAGCCAGATGCTTCTGGATAACGGGCTCAATACCAAGACACTTACCCAGGCACCAGTAGAAATCCTCATCGGTAAAGTCCAGAGCGGGCTTCTTGGCGCCTACCCAACCTGATACGGTATAGTAGTGCAGAGAAACGGCGTTCATCATTGAGCCAACCTTCTTCATCAGGACCTCGGTCCACTCATAATCGTAATCGGTGGCGCCGCTGGCAATCTTAAAGAGCTGTGTGCCGTTGTAGTCGCGGCAGTAGGTCTGGTAACGACGGAAAATGTCTGAGTAGTACTCGGGCAGCATGTTACCGCCGCAACCCCAAGCCTCGTTACCTATACCTATATATTTAACGTGCCAAGGCTCCTCACGACCGTTCTGCTTGCGCAGTTTGGCCATCGGACCGTCGGCGGCGTTCATGTATTCAATCCACTTGGCAGCCTCCTCTACAGAGCCACTACCAACGTTCAGTGAGATATAAGGCTCACAACCGATAAGCTCGCACAGGTTAAGGAACTCATGGGTACCGAAACTGTTGTCCTCAACAATTCCACCCCAGTTGTTGTTAACCATAACGGGACGGTTCTCCTTGGGGCCGATGCCGTCCATCCAGTGATACTCATCGGCATAGCAGCCGCCCGGCCAACGCATTACAGGGACCTCAAGTTCCTTGAGAGCCTCAAGCACATCGTTGCGGTAACCGTTTGTATTGGGAATTGATGACTCCGGACCAACCCACAGACCACCGTAGATGCAGGTACCCAGATGCTCCGAGAACTGTCCGTAGATATTCTTGTTGATTGTGGCACCCGGTTTGTCGGCGTGGACATTGACCGTAACTTCATTCTTTGCGCTAACTGACAGAGCTGCAGTCAGAGTAAGCAGGAAAAAGATTTTTCTCATTTTTATATAATCAATTGTAGTTTCTAGGTTTTACAAAGATAGTGTTATCTTTGCAAAGTATGAAAAAGGGATTATTTATAATTGCTACATTGCTCTCCTTTACAGCGTGTTCATTCAACAAACCCGTATCGGAAACCCCCGACTACAGGATCTATATCCGTCCGGCCGATACACGAGAAACCGTCATACAATCCATCCTGGAGGCCGATCCCCAGGCAAACACCAAACCCCTGAACTTTCTGCTGGAGCACCGTGACTACGATGAGCACATCCACACCGGATGTTACACCATAAAGAGCGGAGCCACTCCCAAGCAGGTGTCCGATATGCTGCTGAGCGGCAACCAGACTCCTGTTCGCCTTACCGTAAATAGTACCCGCACCATAGGCCAGATGGCACGCGCCATAGCCAATCAGGTGATGGTTGATTCGGCCGCAATAGCCAGTCGCCTTACCAACCCGCAATTCCTGGATTCCCTGGGTTACACCCCCACCAACGTCTTCTGCATGATAATCCCCAACACCTATGAAGTATACTGGAACTCATCGGCCAGCGCCATTCTGTCCCGTCTGGTAAAGGAGCGTAACCGTTACTGGAATGATGACCGTAAAGCCAAGGCCAAATCCATCGGACTCACCGAGGATGACGTCATAATACTGGCATCCATCATAGAAGAGGAGACCGCCAAGGTAGAGGAGTTTCCCATAATAGCCGGTGTCTACATGAACCGTCTCAAGAAGAAACTGCCCTTGCAGGCCTGCCCTACCGTAATATTCGCAATGGGTGGCGAAAGGCCCAAGCGCGTGCTCAAGAAACATCTTGAGTATGACTCACCCTACAACACATACAAGAATCCCGGTCTGCCTCCCGGCCCGATACGCTTTGTAAGCACTCAGGCCATCAACGCCGTACTCAACTACACCAAGCACAACTATCTGTATTTCTCGGCCAAGGAGGATTTCAGCGGTTCGCACTATTTCAGCACCACTCTGTCACAGCACAACGCCTACGCCGCCCGTTATCAGCGCGCTCTTGACAAAGCCGGCATCCGATGATACCATTGGGGCCGAGCGCCGTTTGGTACTGTTTTGAAAAATTTGCTATATTTGTAGGACTAAACGTAAAATTATTAACCCTAACCATATGAGAAGGATTGCATCATTACTAATCTGTTCATTAATCCTGACAACCCAATCCTACGCGCAGTTGTCACAGAACCCCAACAAATTTCTGGGTAACATCACCACCAGGTATCAGGTCGATGCCGGAGGCGGAGTACCTGCGTACTACACCCTTTGGAACCAGATTACCCCCGAGAACGAGTCCAAGTGGGGATCTGTAGAGGGCAACAGAGGAAGTTACAACTGGGGCAGCGACACCCCGTTCAACTACGCCAAGCAGCACGGATTCACCTACAAGTTCCATGCATTGGTATGGGGAGCCCAGTACCCGGACCGCTGGTTCAACAGCAGCCTGTCGGTAAATGAACGTTACAACGCAATAGTAAAATGGTTCGATGAGGTCAAGAAGCACTACCCCGACCTGCCCATGATAGATGTTGTCAATGAGGCCGTAGGTATGCACCAACAGGGAAACCCCCTCATGAAAGAATCGCTGGGAGGAGGCGGTAAGACCGGTTATGACTGGCTTATCAAGGCTTTTGAGATGGCACATGAACGCTGGCCCAACGCCATCCTTATATACAATGACTACAACACATTCCAGCATGACACCGATGCATACATAGACCTTATCCGCACACTGCGTGATGCCGGCGCTCCCATTGATGCTTACGGCTGTCAGTCACATGATGTAGACAACATCAGTTATGACAATCTCAAGAATTCAATGACCAAGATCCAGAATGCAGTCAAGATACCTATGTATATCACTGAGTTGGATATCAATATAGAGGATGATGCCAAGCAGAAAGCACAGTATCAGAGCATATTTCCATTGATGTGGGAGGCCGATTACTGTGCTGGCGTAACTATCTGGGGATATATATATGGTGCCACATGGGTTGACCACTCAGGTCTTTACAAGAACGGAGTTGAGCGCCCTGCAATGACCTGGCTTAAGGAGTATATGGCAACCGACAAGGCCAAGAACGCCAAGAGCCCGTTCCCAGGCGGAAAGAAGCAGATTTCACTCTACATCAAGCCCGCAACCCTGAAAGCCACATATGGCGACACTCTGGACATCACTGTACGTGCCGAGTTGGTTGACAAGAACAAGTCCATAGACAGTGTAAAACTTTTCGTAAAAGGTCAACTTGACACAATCATGACCCAGGCCCCGTATATAGCCAAGTATGTACCTGCCGCCAAAGGTGATTATCCCCTCAAGGCAATTGTATATACAAGTGACGGCAAGACCTACGAGCGTGAAGGCAAATTCTCAGCATACCCTCCCCGCTCCCCTTTCGCCGAAATGTCCATTCCCGGTCTGATACAGGCCGAAAACTTCGACAAAGGCGGTGACGGTGTGACCTACCACGATGCCAACGGCAATAAGGAGGGAGACGCAAGTTCTTACCGCAGTGACTGTGAAGGCGTGGACATTGTAAACGGCAACGGAGGTTATGCACTAGGTTACACCAGTACCGACGAGTGGCTTGAGTATACAGTAAATGTAACTAAGGCCGGTTACTACACTTATGAGGCTGTGGCATCATCGGGCACAACAGGTTCGGGATTCCGTCTTGCGCTCAGCGACAATAACGGTATTACAAACCTGACCGACAACATCAGCATTTCACAAACTGCCAGCAATGACTGGGGAACCTACAAGACCTTTTCGGGGCGCACTATCATTCCGCTCAACGAAGGCGAGCAGGTGATACGTCTTACCATAACGGGCAGCAACTGCAACATAGACAAGATTAACTTCCGTCATGTAGAGATTGACAAAACGCTGAACTTAAAAATCTCCGCCTCCCCCTCTCCTGCCACTACAGGATCAAACACCACTCTTCAGTTCTCTCCCGTAACGGCATCAAGGGACAGTGCCATAGCAAAGGTTAAGGTCTATATTAACGGCACATTGACCAACACTTTAACCTCCAGACCGTTCAAGTGCACTTACAAGCCTTCGGCCAAGGGAACTGCCACCATTTCAGCCATCGCAGTGGATACATTGGGCAATGAGTCCGAAATTACCAAATACACCCTTACCATAAATAACGCCCGTTCCGCTTTCAAGTCAGTAGACATACCCGGCACATTCCAGGCTGAAGATTTTGACAGGGGCGGTGAAGGGCTCACATTCCACGATTCTGATTCCAATGATGAGGGTAGCGCAAACTACCGTTCAGACAATGAGGGCCTGGATATCGTAACCGGAAACGGCGGATATGCAATAGGATATACAGCCAGCGGCGAATGGATGGAGTATACTCTTAATGTAACAGAAGCCGGCACATACAGATACACCGCTTTTGTAAGTTCAGGTCTGGAAAATTCAAAATTCACCATAGGCTTAATGAAAAACGGCAAGGAGACAGTATTATCAGAAGTAGTAGTACCCAAGGGTGAAAACTGGGATACCTACTCAAAGAAATACGGTCTTTTCAACATGCCTTTTGATGTAGGCAGGATAACATTGCGCATCACCATCACAGGTGCTTACTGTAATATTGACAAGATCAAGTTGGATAATGAGATACCATCCAATGTCAGTTACATAACCGATGATGACAAGAACGCAAACGGTACCCGTTACAATCTTGGCGGCATACGGGTAAACGGATACAGACAGGGAATCACCATCCAAGACGGAAAGAAGGTATTTATCGTAAAATAACCTGTTACAGTATAACTAAAACGGGCTGGTCCATAAGGATCAGCCCGTTTTATTATAAAAAAACCGCACCGGTGATGTGATGAGAACTCCGAGAAAATAAGTTTTGAGCGCCCGGCCCCCTTTGTAATCCACCGACCGAAGGTTACCCCGTTAGGGGCGTGGCCCGCCATTGGAAGCCAGAGCAAGTCTCGGTTCTACCTTTTTATTGATGAGTCTCCCGATCTAACCCGATGCGGTTATGCGAAGATACACAAAAAGCGGGAGGATTGAAGCATCCTCCCGCTTTTTAACTTATGAAACCGGTTTTTACTTAACCTTTTTAACGATGGCCTTGAAAGCCTCGGGGTTGTTCATAGCAAGATCGGCCAACACCTTACGGTTGATCTCGATACCGGCTTTATGGATAGCACCCATCAGCTGTGAATAGTTCATACCCTCCAGACGGGCAGCAGCGTTGATACGCTGGATCCACAGTGCACGGAACTCTCTCTTCTTGTTCTTACGGTCACGGTAAGCATAGGTCAGACCCTTCTCCCAAGTATTCTTGGCAACGGTCCAGACGTTCTTTCTTGCACCAAAGTAACCTCTGGTAAGACCTAAAATTTTCTTTCTCTTTGCTCTAGAAGCAACGTGATTTACTGATCTCGGCATAGTTTTTTGTTTTTTGAATGTCAGCGCCCGTAAAAATCAGGACTTAAGGCTGACAAGTCGGTTAATTTGTTTTTTGACTGATCTCTTAATCGGGATTATCTCATGCAGAGCAGAGACTTAACCTGCTTGGCGTTAGCCTGGTCAAGAATAGTGAAGTGATCCAGATTTCTCTTACGCTTCTTAGTCTTCTTGGTCAGAATGTGGCTGTGGTAAGCGTGTTTTCTCTTGATTTTGCCCGATCCGGTAAGAGCGAATCTTTTTTTGGAACCGGAATTAGTCTTTGATTTCAACATTGTTATTAATTATTTGTTTGTTATTAAAAACCGTACGCACCATGCCGGAGCGTAGCGGTCAGTTTATTCTTTATCTTCTTCTTGCTTGGGAGCGTCTTTCTTGGGGGCTCCACCCTTCTTGGGTGATATGAATATTGTCATACGCTTGCCCTCCAGGATAGGTGCCTGTTCCTGCTTTCCGTACTCCTCAAGGTCTTTTGCAAAACGTGCCAGGATGTTCTCACCCTGCTCCTTGAACAGTATTGAACGGCCGCGGAAGAACACGTATGCCTTAACCTTGTCACCGTTCTGCAGGAATCCTATGGCGTGCTTCAACTTGAAGTTGTAGTCATGATCATCGGTCTGGGGTCCGAAACGGATCTCCTTCACGTCAATCTTGACCTGCTTTGCCTTGGCCTCCTTCTGCTTCTTCTTGAGTTGGTATATGAATTTGGAGAAATCTACGATTCTGCATACCGGAGGAACTGCATTCGGAGAAATCAGGACCAGATCCAACTCCATATCATCGGCTATTTTCAGAGCCTCACGCAGTGAAACGACTTTAGGCTCAAAGCCTTCACCGACTATGCGGACCTCACGGGCACGGATCTCGTCATTTACCTGATACTGATCACTCAAATTGTCTTTCTTCATTCAGAATCTGTTATATTGTTTTCTCTATATTTTTATACCTATTTTCAAAAAGTTTATTCCAAGCGGGCGCAAAATTACCATTTATTTATCATAGAATTAACTTCATCGGCAATTTTTTTACCGAATTCGTCAATTTTCATGTTTCCAAGGTTCTCTGCACCCTGCTTGCGTACGTTAACTTCACGCATCTCGGCCTCCTTCTCACCTACAACCAGCATATACGGGATATGCTTTACCTCGTTGTCGCGGATCTTACGGCCTATCTTCTCATTGCGGTCATCAACGAATCCGCGGACCTCAAACTTATCCTCCAGGATTTTCTGGACCTCATGTGCGTAATCATTGGCCTTCTCCGAGATAGGCAGGATAGCAACCTGATCGGGTGTGAGCCAGAGCGGGAACTTACCTGCAGTATGCTCTATGAGCACTGCAACGAAACGCTCCATTGAGCCAAAGGGTGCGCGGTGTATCATAACCGGACGCTCCTTCTGGTTGTCCGATGCAATATACTCAAGCTCGAATCTCTGCGGCAGGTTGTAGTCTACCTGGATGGTACCCAACTGCCAGCGGCGGCCCAGGGCATCCTTAACCATGAAGTCAAGTTTAGGACCGTAGAATGCGGCCTCGCCGTACTCAACGGTAGCCTTAAGACCCTTCTCCTCACAAGCCTCAACGATGGCGCGCTCGGCCTTCTCCCAGACCTCGTCGCTACCTACGTACTTCTCGTGGTCGTTGGGGTCACGCAGTGATATCTGAGCCTCAAAGTTGTCAAAGTTAAGAGCCTTGAAGATGATCTCGATGATCTCCATCACGCGGATGAACTCACCCTTTACCTGATCGGGACGGCAGAAAATATGTGCATCGTCCTGGGTGAAACTGCGTACACGGGTAAGTCCGTGCAACTCACCGCTCTGCTCGTAACGGTAAACGGTACCGAACTCGGCAATACGCAAAGGCAGGTCCCTGTATGAGCGGGGCTGTGACTTGAATATGCAGCAGTGATGGGGGCAGTTCATAGGCTTGAGCAGGTAGCACTCACCCTCCTCAGGAGTGGTGATGGGCTGGAAACTGTCCTTACCGTAGTGATCCCAGTGACCTGATGTTACATACAACTGCTTTGAGCCGATATGCGGAGTGATTACCTGCTGGTAACCGTAACGCTTCTGGATACGTGAAAGGAAGTCCTGCAGACGCAGACGCAGTGCTGTGCCTTTGGGAAGCCAGATGGGCAGTCCCTTGCCTACCATGTCGCTGAACATGAAGAGTTCCATCTCCTTACCGATCTTGCGGTGGTCACGCTTCTTGGCCTCCTCCAGCAGTGTCAGATACTCGTCCAGCATCTTCTGCTTGGGGAATGTGATACCGTAGATACGGGTCATCTGCGGGCGCTTCTCGTCACCGCGCCAGTATGCGGCCGATGTGGCCAGCAACTTGATGGCCTTTATGGCGCCGGTATCAACCAGGTGCGGTCCGCGGCAAAGGTCTGTATAGTTACCCTGTGTATATGTGCTGATAGTGCCGTCCTCAAGGTCGGCAATGAGTTCGTTCTTGTAGGTCTGGCCACGGTCGCCGAAGAACTTAAGGGCATCGGTCTTGCTTATCTCCTTGCGTACCAGTTTCTCCTTCTTCTGGACCAGTTCCTTCATCTTGGCCTCGATGGCAGGGAAATCACTCTCCTTGATGACTACGCCTTCGGGCGGCATGATGTCATAGTAGAATCCCTTCTCGATTGCAGGTCCGATACCGAACTGTGTGCCGGGATAGAGTTCCTGCAGAGCCTCTGCCATAAGGTGGGCACTGGTATGCCAGTAAGCATGCTTGGCCTCCTCATCCTCCCACTTATGCAGCTTGATGGTAGCATCGGTGGTTATGGGGCGGTTGAGCTCTGTTATCTGGTCATTGACACTGCAGGCCAACACATCCTGTGCCAGTCTCTGGCTGATGCTCTCAGCAATCTCATAACCGGTTACGCCGCTCTCATATTCGCGTACGGAACCGTCGGGGAAAGTAATCTTTATCATGTTGTTATATAGAATTTTCTTTTAAGCGTGCAAAATTATCAATTTATTCGGACTTTGAGAAGCGTTTGATGATATTATACGCTGAATATATGCCAAGTTCGCCTGCGCGGCTCAGGTCACGGAACGCATCATCCATACGGTTGAGCATCACAAGAACCAGACCTCGGTTGTACCATGCCTCTGCAAGCGTCTCGTCCAGTTCTATCGCCTTGTCAAAATCCACCAATGCCGCATGCAGGTCATTGGTCATAGCATGGAATGTGCCTCGGTTGTAATATGCAAAAGCGAATGACGGCTCCAGTTCAATGGCTTGTGACAAATCCCTAATCACCATCTGGTATCCGGCTTCGGCCGATATTCCGCGCCCGTTGTTGTCTGTCTGATTATCGTTATCCTGTTCGGCTTTCCTGACCTCAACTGACCGGGCCCTTATCTGTGCCCTGCAGAACCATACAGCCCAGTTGTCCGGATCGGCCTGAACAGCCAGGTTAAGGTCCGATTCGGCATTGGTAAAATCCTGAAGCAGAGCAAAATCTATGGCTCTGGCCAGCAACAGGCATCCTGCGTTATCCCTGTTGTCCGACAGGTACTGGGTACGTAGGCCTATATCGGCAAACAGACGGTCTATCTGATTCTGTTCCAACTGAACCTCATGGTTCTCAAGCAGCACCTCGGCCATGAAGCATCCGGTCGACGACAGTTCCTCAACCACCTTGCTTCCGTGTACCGATCTGACTGTCTGGGTATTATCCTTATAGTATGTAAGCCTGTAAGGCTCCAGATACCTGACATCGACATTGCGGTTCTGGACCTTGCCGCGATACTCGCTGGAGAATCCGGTAGAGTTCTCCAGATTCTCGTCAACCACTATCTTACGGTAATTGCGCACGTTCCTGTCTGAGCGATTGCGCACCCTGGCATCATCATCCTCATCATCATCGGAACTGTCCTCATAACCAAGGGCGTTGTTGAAACGGCGGTTCTGCTCACGCAGCACTACCATAGCATCCTCCTCGGCACCACGGCTGTTTCCCAGTTTCTCACGCACCTCGCTGCGTATCTGGTAACCCTGAGTAAAACGCGGATACTCCTCCAGTACTCGGGTGATATCCTGTTCGGCGCCACGGTAATCGCCAGTCTGACTGCGTAATACACCACGGTAGAATATAGCCATAAGGTTATCCGGCTCTGCCGCAATCACCACGTCAAAATCCTCGATGGCACGGTTGTCATCTCCTATCTGTGCTCTCAGGTTACCCCTGTTGTAATGACCGGTCACATTGGCCGGATCAATCACGATTGACATATCGTAGTCTGCCAGAGCACCGTTCAGGTTATCACGGAAATAGCGGATCATGGCGCGGGTTATGTATGCGCCGGCATCGGCCGGATCCAGATAGATGGCACGGTCCAGGTCAGACTCAGCCTCCTCATACCGTTCCATACGGGCCAGCATCACTCCCCTGTGCTCCAGCATGGAAGGATCATAGCGGTTCACGTCAAGGGCTTTGTTGGCCCACTCCAATGCACCTGTGCTGTCACCCTGCTCCCATAGCAGATCTGACCGCATGGCCATTGCAGGAGTATATTTGGGCGACAGAGTGACAAGTGTATCGGCCGCCATCAGGGCCTCATCGGTCCTGTCAAGACGTATCAGGCAGAGTATCAGGTTGTGACGCATGGAGTTGCTGCCGGGTTCACGGCGCAGGCCCTCCCTGAAATCGGACATGGCGTCCTCATATCGGCCCTGATAGACACGGGCCAGTCCCCTCACCTGATATGCATTGGCTACGAACGGGTTGCGGTCAATCGCTATGCTGCAATCCTGTTCGGCACCCCGGTAATCCTCGAGTGACAGTTTGGCAACCGCCCTGTAGAAATACGGTTCTGCCAGATAGGGTTTAGCGCTGATTACCTGATTGAAATACTGAATGGAAAGTACGTAATCATCAAAATAGAGAGCGGTACGGCCCACCGACATCATACGGTCAGTGTTTATCTGGGCCTTTAAAGGGGCGCAAAGTCCCCATAAGGCGACAGTCAGCGCAATGACGGCCCGCCCTATTCTCATCTTACTTGCGTGCGGTTTTCACCTTGTAGTCACAACTGAACTTTCCGGCTGCTATGGAACTCAGCGCCTTCTTGTTCATCTGGCGGCGCAGGGGTGACATACGGTCTATGAAACACTTGCCGTCCAGATGGTCAATCTCATGCTGGAGGACACGTGCAGGGAATCCCTCGAACCATTCGTCATGCTCCTGGAAGTTCTCGTCCTGCCAACTCACGCGCACCTTTTCAGGGCGGTTAACCTTCTCGTGAATGCCGGGAAAACTCAGGCAGCCCTCCTCATACGGAACCATCGCTCCGTCGGTCTCCTCAATGTAAGGATTGATATATGTACGGAAATATCCCTTGAACTCCGGCTGGTCATCGGAAATGGCATCCAGGTCAACAACCACCAGTCTGATGGAAAGACCTACCTGGGGAGCGGCAAGGCCCACGCCCTCTGACTTCCTGAGCGTCTCAAACATATCCTGGATAAGTTGCGGGAGTCCCTCATAGGTATTGTCTATCTCCTCCGCCTCTTTCTTAAGGACGCCCTGTCCATATGTGTAGATTGGTAAAATCATATCTCTTTGTACTGTTTTGAATCCATAAATGACTCCAGGATGATGGTAGCGCTCACCTCATCCACAAGAGCCTTGTTGCGTCGGGCCATACGTCCTATTCCAGAATCCAGTATAGCCTTCTGTGCTATGACCGATGTAAACCGCTCGTCAAACATGACTATCTTCTTGTCCGGATACTGCCTGGTGAGCCTGTCCACGAAAGGACGTATCTGTTTCATGCTTGCCGACTCCTCACCGTTCATATTGGTGGGATAACCTACCACAATGATATCGACCGTCTCCCTGGCCAGATAATCAGCCAGGAAACTCATCAACTCATGTGTAGCCACGGTTTTTAATCCTCCCGGCACGATGCGCAGCGGATCGGTCACCGCTATTCCGGTACGTTTGGTACCGTAATCAATAGCAAGTAATCTGCCCAAGATTATTTTCTGTAAAGTATCCAGGCGCTCTGGAAATCCTGGTTGTCCGGATATCTGGTCTTGAACTTTGTACGCTCTGCAACGGCCTCCTCCTTGGTGTCGAAACTGGCGCATACCACACGGTATGTCTTGCCTGCCTCATTAACCACCACTACGGCCTTGTAACCGTCATTCACCAGACGCTCCCTAAGAGCATCGGCATTGGCCTTGAGTGAGAAACTGCCGCATACAATGCCGTATGCCTTGATCTCCTGCTCGCCCGATACAACCGATACCTTCTCCTCGCGTACCGAGATGTTGGATACATCCTCGGCGGTGGGAGCATCGTTATCAGCAACTACAGGCTCTTCGATGACAGCCTTGGGAGCATCACCCTCAACCGCCTTCTCATAAGCCTCCTTGTAAGCGTTCTTGCTTGATTTGCACGCTGAGAGCGAAAGAACTGTTCCCGCAATCAGCAAATAAACTATCTTCTTCATAAACTTTATTTTTTTGTTTTGCTTAATTATCTGACGTTACTTTTTCAATTATGTTAAACCCCACGGTGTCCTTTGCAAGACAGCCGGCGACCGTTTCGGGGGGCACCAGTCTCCAATCTGTAACCTTTCCTACGGTTACGGCCATGCCCGCCTCTTTCTTAAGGGCAAGGTCCGTTATCATGAAATAACGTATATCGGCCCGGGATGACCCGTTGAACCTTTTGCGCATATCATCCGTGCTGATACCTATCACCCTGGGCAGTGTCGTGCCCGAATACTGGTTTGAATTGATTGTGGTACGGTACATACGGTCCGGATCAAACGGTTTGCCGTCGGACATGGATATGATGTTTATGCGTTTGCCGTCGGGTTTGGTCACGTCTATTTCATATCTTATTCCGGCCGCAGTCACCATGCCGCTTGCCGGGCGTCTGGGCAGAGTGGAACTGCCGTCCCTAACCTGACGCAGTTTCAGCAGCCCTCCGTTGCCGTCGGTGACGGTATTATAGAACTGGCTGGCCGAATTTTCAAGAACAGCCTTTATCTCACTGCCCCTGAGCATTACCGACACCATGGTGTTGTCAAATTCATAGACCCCGAACAGATCCTTTATCCTTATCTCTCCTGCCGGGAAATACGATGCCGTGAATGCCGGAACCGCAAGTGAAACCTCGGCACCTATAAAGCCCATCTGAACCGAATGGACATAATCCATCAGCGAGGAGCGTCTCCACAGCATTCCGTCGGCCTCTATGGGGGCCGATACTGAGCCTACCACAGAGTCGGCATATTGGGACAGGTCATCATACCATCCGGACAGTTTCCTCAAAAAACGTGCATCGGGAATCTCACCCGTAATGTTGACAAGGTCGCCCGATGCCGTAACGGCCGGACTGCCTTCCCTTACACCAGTCACGGTAACGGTGGCAACCGCAACATCGGTCATGAACGGACCGGAATTAAGCAGGAGTACAGAGTCTCCGCTGCAGTCTGTTGTCTTGAGTTTACGTGCCCTATGGTCATGTCCGTAGATGATCAGGTCAAATCCCGGTACATTGGCTATAAGTTTGCGCACGGCGTTCTCGCTCAGGCCTTCATCCTGACGGCCTCCGTCATAGCCCGAATGCAGCAGTCCTATCACCACATCGGCTTTCTCCTTATCCTTTAACACAGGCATCCAGTATCGGGCACTCTCCACTATATCCGCCAGGTCAAGTTCCCTGCGGTCTGCCGGAAGCTGGTAGTTGACCAGCGGAGTGGTCATTCCCAGGATGGCAATCTTAACTCCCTGCACTTCAATTATACTATAGGGCGGCAGGTAGTCTCCGTATTGTTCAAAGTAAACGTTGGCACCCAGCACAGGGCAGTCAAGCCCCCTGAAATACCTGTCGTAACTGTTGGGGCCTACCGCAAAATCATGGTTACCCATAACGGTGGCAGAACAACCCAGAAGATTCAGAGCCTTGGCCGGCAGGCATTCTCTGGCAAACTGGGCGGTCTGGTCATGATAGTCATCTATGGTGCCCTGAAGCATGTCGCCAGCATCCAGATATATAACGTTGCGGTGTTCCTTGCGTTCCCTTCTCAGGAACGTGGAGAACTTGGCCAGACTGCCTTCCCTTTCCCGGCCCGATACAAAATCCTTGTCAAAGATATGGCCATGAACATCTGTTGTGGCCACAATCTGTACAGTTACGGTATCAGGCCCGGATGTACAGCACATCAGGAACAGACACAGGCAACTTGCTGTTATGAGAACGTTTATTCTTTTCATTCCTTAATCAATGACCAGGATTCAAGACTGATATCACCTACTGCATTTATGTAGAATTCTGTTTGGAGTCCGCTGGCTGTCTTAAGCAGCGGCACCTCAAGATCCACATATCCGGATTGGGAGTCAACCTCGGCAAGAGCGAGCGCGGTTCCGTTTGGACCTGCAAAACCTATGGTTACGGCTATTATTCCCTTACCCTTGGCTCTGGCCCTGAATCCTATCGCTCCGGTTCCCAGATTTACGTTTGACAGACACATCCAGGCGCCGGTCTTCATCTCGGCCGTGCATTTGGAATCGGCATATTTGGTAGTCACACCCTTGCTCCAAGCCATTGTCGGACCGGAAATCACACGGTAAGGATCAAAATCCTGGAGTTGTTTTACTCCGCTCTCCGTAATGGAAGAGGATGACAGGTTTGATATCTCTCCGGTGGACTCATTTACCGAAATGGCGTTCATACAGGTGCTGCGTACCTCCATTCCGCCGGTGATATCCTTGTTCTCCTTCATCATGGCGCTCTTTAGGGCGCGGTTATGGTAAAGGATGTAGTATTTGCCCTTATACTTGACTATGGCGTGGTGGTTGTTTCCACCGCCTCCTGACCATGATGCACCGACGGGATTGTCAAAGCAGCGTCCTACATATGTGAATGGTCCCAGAGGAGAGTCCGATTCCATGTAGGCTATGTTGGCCACACCCGGATCGGCATTCTGAGTCCAGTTGGAGCAGTAACTGTACAGATACTTTGAGCCCACCCTGTTTATGCCGGCATCCTCAAACAGATACGGAGGATTAATGGCTACGGGAGTTCCCTTTATGGATATCATGTCATCACCTAGTTGGACACAGCGGGCAGTTCCCGGATCGGCATCCTTTCCCTGCGGCACGCCGCCTCCGAAATAGAGGTATGCTTTACCGTCGTTATCCACCAGCACAGCCGGATCAAACAGCCAGGTCACGTTTCCGCAGTTGGGAGTGTTGCGTGATATGAGCTGATTCATTCCCGACGGCTGTTTCCAAGGGCCGTAAGGCGTATCGGCCGTAAGGACTCCAATACCGTTCGCGTTATCTGCAAAGTACAAGAAGAACTTCTCCTGTCCGTTTATGGTCTTGTGTGCGGCGCACGGAGCCCACATGTTGTTGGCCCACTTGGCAGGACCCGTTCCGCCGCCCAGGCCGGCCACAGGCTGTGCTCCGTGATCGGTCCAGTTGACCAGGTCATCGGTCGATATTATGCTCACATTCTTGCAGTCGCCGTAATCGGAATCCGGAACCGGCTTGCCTGTAGAGTTGTTATAGATGTGGTCATCGGTCATATATACATAGAGGCGGTCTCCCACAACCATTCCGAACGGATCGGCACCGAACTTGTGTCCCATAAGGGGATTGTGGTTGCCTATTTTCTTGTATGGACTGCCCATGGCCGATATG
Source organism: Bacteroidaceae bacterium (assembly GCA_045534955.1). Lineage (GTDB taxonomy): Bacteria > Bacteroidota > Bacteroidia > Bacteroidales > Bacteroidaceae > Colenecus. The sequence goes on along the minus strand of JAZSKR010000004.1, from coordinate 9,571 downwards.
CTGCGGAACTCCAGCGTGAGTTCCTTTACGGAACGCTTATTCGTACTGTTCACATCCGGAACCGAGAATGTAATGCTGTCAACGTCTGCGACAACCACCGAGTCTGCGGCCAGTTTTGTGTACCCCCTCTTCTCATAGTGGACAACAGCCTTGCCGTTGCCGCCGGCCACCTCAACGCTGTCAAGCGTAAGCAGGGAGTATTCAGTAGCCTTACCGTCCCTCCAGACAGACATGCTTCTGAACCCCTGTCCGTACACCGGGAGGGCAGCCATCATTAGCACGAATAATATAGTCCCGTTTTTCATATCATCTTTTTTATCAGATTCCCAAGTCTTTCTTGAACGCGTCAATCTTCTTCATGGCCTCGGCCTGTACCTTAAGGTAATCCTTCTTGTCTGCCATAGGCAGTTTGGCCTCCATGTAGAACTTTATCTTGGGCTCGGTACCTGAAGGACGTACCGATATCTTGTCACCTGCGGCGGTAAAGTACTGCAGCACGTTTGACGGCTCCGGCATAACCAGGTCTGTTACCTTACCCTGAGCATCGGTCTGCTTGAGAAGTTTGAAGTCCTTGATCAGAACCACCTTCTCACCTGCCAGAGTCTTGGGCGGGTTGGCGCGGAACTGCTCCATCATGGCCTTGATCTCATCGGCACCGCTCTTACCGGGCTTTACAACGCTTACGGCACCCTCCTGTGAGAATCCGTACTCCTGGTATGCATCCAGCAACAGGTCCCAAAGGGTCTTGCCGTTCTCCTTGGCCCATGCGGCAATCTCGGCCATCAGCGAGCAGGCCGATACGGCATCCTTGTCACGCACAAAGTCCTCGGCCAGGAAACCGAAACTCTCCTCACCGCCTCCGATGTAGTGCTTGCCCTTGGCGTTCTCATCGGCAATAACCTTGGCAATCCACTTGAAGCCGGTATAGCAGTCAAACATCTCAAGGTTGTTCTTCTCTGCGATGCGGCTGATAACCTCGGTGGTTACGATGGTCTTTACGATGTACTCCTTACCGGTCATCTTGCCCAGTTTGGTGTACTGTGTTATGATGTAGTAGAGGAAAATCATTGCGGTCTGGTTACCGTTCAGAAGGGTCAGCTCACCCTTGTCATCGCGGCAGGCCACACCTAAGCGGTCAGCGTCGGGGTCCGATGCCATTACAACGTCAGCGTTCAGTTTGCGGGCCAGGGCCAGAGCCATTGTCAGTGCCTCGGGATACTCGGGGTTGGGTGATACTACGGTCGGGAAGTTGCCGTCCGGAATCATCTGCTCGGGTACACAGTTCACGTTGGTAAAGCCCCACTGCTTGAGTGAGCGCGGTATCATAACGCGGCCGCATCCGTGAAGCGGAGTATATACAATGCAGAGGTCATGGTTGCGCTTAACCAGAGCGGGGTCAATGCAGATACCCTCAATGGCATCCAGGTAGGGTTTGTCAACCTCCTCGCCTATGATCTGGATCAGTGCGGGATTGCCCTTGAACTTGATATCGGCCACCTTTACCTTGGCAACCTCATCAATGATGCCGGTATCATGCGGAGCCAGCACCTGTGCGCCGTCCTCCCAGTATGCCTTGTAGCCGTTGTACTCGCGGGGGTTATGGCTGGCGGTCACGTTCACACCGCTCTGGCAGCCCAGGTAACGGATAGCGAACGACACCTCCGGTGTGGGACGCAGGTCATCAAAAAGATATACCTTGATGCCGTTTGCGCTGAATATGTTGGCTACGGTCTCGGCAAACAGACGTCCGTTGTTACGGCAGTCATGTCCCACTACGACCGATATCTCCTTACGCTCCTTGAAGTTCTTGTTAAGATAATTGGCCAGACCCTGGGTAGCCATACCCACGGTGTATATGTTCATGCGGTTGGTACCTGCGCCCATGATTCCGCGCAGACCGCCTGTTCCAAACTCCAGATCCTTGTAGAATGCGTCTATCAGGTCTGCCTTGTCCTCTTTTGCCATGAGGGCCTTTACCTCCTCACGTGTTTTCTCATCAAATGAACTGCCCAGCCATTCCTGTGCCTTTGCAGTTACCATTCCCAGTAATTCGTCCATTTCTTTATGATTATCTGTTTACATTATCACTTATTTTTGCCTTCGCGTATGCGCGCAGGGGAATACAAAGTTAGTGAATACTCCTGAAAGATTCACTACAATTTGAAAAAAATCCTCATTCAGGGATTAGCGGCGCGAAACTTTGGACAGCAATGTCTGCAGGAATGTGGTGTGCGTACTGAAAAAGCGCACTGACAACGCCATGGAAATGACACAAATGACTACACCGGCAACTGTCCATATCGGCCCGTTCTCAAAAACGCAGAGGGCCGCCAGCGCTACCAGCACGCATTGAATAAGAAAATTCTTTACAAGTTTAGACGACATCACATACCCGTACCTGAGTCTTCCCACCAGGAGAGCCAGCAGCAGATAAACAAATTCCCATGCAGCCAGCGACAGGCCCAGTCCTATCATGCCGAAGTATTTGTATCCCGCAGTCACACAGGTCACCAGGAGTGCATAGCAGGCCGTCTCCTGTATCAGATAAATCCTGGAATCCGAACGGGCCAGCACCAGATACGCCACAGGTTGGCTTACCGATTTGAAATAGAGTCCTATAACCGCCATCTGCGCCAGGATTACAGAAGATCGGAATGTGCCGTAGTCCAGCACCACATAAACCACTATCGGCATGCAGAGCATGAAAAGGATCACAACAGGCCCCGCCAGCATACACATCGCAAGAGCCTGACTGCTCATAAGATGATGTGCCTTGGACATATCGTTGCCTGCACCCGAAAGACGGGGGAAATATTCCGAGTCCGTAACGGCCAGCAGCAAATTGGAAAGATATGTCACCAGCATGTATCCCGCACTGTATGTTCCGGTCAGTTCAGACCCACCCATACCGGTAAGATACTTTGCAATATATGACCAGGCCCACGCGCCCAGAAAAGCCGATACGGTAAAGAGAATTCCGAACCCTATCATGCCGAAACCCGTCTTCAGAAATCTCCAGCAAAACGGACGGGCCCTGTACGGGAACCGCTTATGAGAGTAAAAACACGTTACAACCATACCCGCCACGGCAGTCAGCACCAGTGCCGGGACGATACCCTCCAGCCTGAGCCACCAGTAAAGCGGTACAGAGACGCAGAGTGACATCACATAGGTCAGGAATTGGCTCATGGCTAGTTGTCTGAGCATACCGGAGCCCCTCAGGACGGCAGTCTCGCCACCGGTTATCGCCGTAGCCGCAACAGCCAATGACAGCACCATGAAACTGACGGTATAACTGCGGTCGCCATCAAACGCATATCGGCTCATGACTGGCGCCAGAATAAGACAGACCGTCATTCCTATGATTGCTGTAAGCAGGGCCCAACTGCGGGTAAGACACACCTTGTGCGCCAGTTCATCGGCCTCATTATCCGCGTACCGGGATATCTCAGGAACCGCAACTGTGGCAACTCCCAGATTGGTGGAATTCCTCACAAGGTCAGTGGTGCGGTTCAGGCTCTCCGTGATACCGTAGCCCATAGGCCCCAGCAGACGGGATTTGACCATATTGATAACCAGAGTCACAATCATGCTGACACCCTGGACACTACCGAACACACCCGTGTACTTGAGTATCCTGTCAAACAGACGGCGCTCGGCCTCACCACTCCTATTTTCCTGATTCTTTATGTTCACTGCTACAAATAACGGAAAAACCTCCAAGAAATTACTTATTCGCCTTAAAAATAAAAGCATTATATTTACGTTTTGTAAGCATATGGAACAGTTGAAACTGGACATACTTATCTGCACCGTCGCCGACAACCTGCAGGAGGTGGCAGGCATGCTTCTGCCCCCAAGGGCCGATGTCCGCTACACCGTATCCGTACAGCACGACGGCAAGGCGTCCACGGTCACTGTCCCTGGAGCATTGTCAGAACGTGATGACGTAACCATAGGATTCCAGGAGGGCAAGGGACTGTCACGCAACCGCAACAACGCCCTGAGTCTGGCCTGCGGAGACATCTGTCTTCTGGCCGATGACGACAACCGTTACCATGCCGGACAGATAGACACCATACTGAATGCCTGGAAGGAGAATCCAGACGCCGACATCCTGACATTCCAGGCTCAGGACTATTCGGGAGAGCCGCTCCACCCCTATCCCGCCCCGTATGTATGCTCGGTAGAGATAACTTTCAGACGCAGCGCCATACTTGAGAAAGGGTTGCGTTTTGACGAGCGGTTCGGCTTGGGAAGTACGCTTCTTTGTGCCGGCGAAGAAGATGTGTTCATGGCGGATGCACGACGCGCCGGACTCACCATCCGCCACATTCCTCAGTTTATAGTCAGGACAGACAGAGACACATCGGGCATAAGTCTTATAGGCAACAGGAAACTCCAACTCACCAAAGGCGCCACATTCCGATACGTCTACGGCACATGGAGTGCAATTTGGCGAAGTTTCAAGGAGGCCGGCTGGTACCTGATTCACAAGGGAGCCAACCCGCTGCCCATTCTGTTCAACATGCTCAAAGGAATATGGATATTACGATAGTCATACCCGTTTACAACCGCAAGGCACTGCTAAAGCACACCCTTGACAGCATAATGCGCAGCCCCTGGGCCGATGCACCCGTAATCGTGGTTGACAACGCAAGCACAGACGGTACCGGCAAGTTCCTTGAGACCTACTGTGCGGCACACCCCACCGTGAGTTCCGCCACTGAGCCCGAACGCGGTGCCGCTGCCGCCCGCAATCGCGGCCTGTCGCTTGTAACCACCACGTGGGTCTATTTCTTTGACTCCGACGATGAGTTTGAGGACATTCCTCACGATTGGGACCAGACCGCCCAACTGATTGCATTCCCAACCCGCCAGATTGCCGGCAACCGTATTACCACCCGTTCATACAGACCCGTAGCCGACCCTGCAGTACAGATACTCAACAGCATGCTCAATACCATAAGCATGATATTCCGTACATCATGGCTCAGGGAGATAGGAGGCTGGAACACATCCTGTCCCGTATGGGATGACTGGGAACTGGGAGTACGTGCACTGCTGGCACGCCCCAGACTGCAATGGATAACAGCCAGGGCATATCATAAAGCCAGGATACACCCCGAAAGCCTGACCGGATCCGGTTTCGGGAGCAGATACACCATGCAACTCAAGGCTATGCAGGAAGTTGTCAGAGACTCTCTGCAGGCCGATGAACATACTGCCGACCGTTGTCTGAAAGCCGTAATGCTAAGGACATATATACTGAGCGGAAAACTGCTCTATGAGGGTGACAAAAAAGCATCCGCGCAGTGTCATGATTTCATAAAAGAAAACATGGGCAGCAAGCCATCCGGTGCCCGTCTGGGATGGCTGCTTGAGCAATACACCGCTATGGGAGGCCGGGGTGCATGGAAGATTGCACTGCACCATATGACAAGAAAGAAGAGCCTATGAGAATACTGCTTCTGGGAGAATACAGCAACGTGCACAACACCCTGGCCATGGGACTCAAGGCGCTCGGACATGAGGTGACTGTAGCCAGCGACGGTGACAGTTGGAAGGATTATCCCCGCGATATAGACCTCAAGCGCGACCTGACCAGCCATACCGGGCGCATTTCATTCTTCTGGAGGCTGTTCAAGGCTCTGCCCAAGATGCGGGGCTATGACGTAGTTCAGCTTATCAACCCCATATTTCTGGAACTCAAGGCCGAGCGCCTGATGCCGTTCTACCGATATCTGCGCCATCACAACAAAAAGATTCTGATGGGAGCATTCGGCATGGATTACTATTGGACAAGCGTCAATACCGACATACGCCCTCTCAGATACAGCGATTTCAACTTTGGTGACCAGCCCCGGACCGACATCGAGGCACAGCGTTTCCGCAACGAATGGATAGGCACTCCCAAGGAGAAACTGTGCAGACAGATTGCTCTGGACTGCGACGCCATTCCCGCAGGTCTTTACGAGTACTGGGCAACATACAATGAGGTTCCCGAATTGCGTGAAAAGATGCGCTTTATCCCCTTTCCCATCCAGATGCCGGAGATATACCGCACATCATTCTACGGAGGCCCTCTGAAACTCTTTGTGGGAATCAGCCGGGGACGCAATGCCTACAAGGGGACCGATATCATGCTCAATGCAGCCAGGCAACTTAAGGAAAAGTATCCCGATAAGTTGGAAATCAAGGTTGTGGAAGGTGTTCCGTTCAGTGAGTACACGCGCATACTAGAAGGCAGCGACGCCATACTGGACCAACTATACAGTTACACCCCGTCCATGAACTCCCTGTTGGCCATGTCCAAAGGAATCATCGTAATCGGCGGCGGCGAACCTGAGAACTACGATATTCTCGGAGAAAAAGAATTAAGGCCCATCATCAACGTCCAGCCCAATTACCAGAGCGTATATGATGAACTGGAGCAACTCATACTCCACCCCGAGCGCATATCGGACCTTAAGAAACAGTCCGTAGAATACGTGCACCGCCACCATGATTATCTCAAAGTGGCGGAGCAGTATGTCAGATTATATCAGGAATTATAACTTGGGAGCGTGTTTCTTGCGGAACATCCACCTTACGTCCGATGTAAACCTACGGAAGTAAGTCCCGTAGTCATACAGATACTTGAGTGACGGCAGCGACAGGATGAGCAGTCCCAGTGCTATGTACCACTTGAATATCAGGAAATAAACCAGTGACCATATTATCAGCGCGGGGATAGCCAGCGCCAGGCGCACGCCGTAACGGGCGGTGTTGTAGAACGCATCGTCCTTTACGCCACGCAGGATATATACTATCGGGATCCACTTGATACAGCCAACCAGACCGCAGAAGAAATAGTACGGTGCGCCAAGCAGAACAACCAGGGTCTTGAGCAGCAGTTTGAATGCTCCGGGCTCACGGGCAATCGAATAGACCGATATACCGTTCTGGATACGCCATACGCGCAGTGCATCAACCTTTGCAAAGAGTTCACGGGCCTTCTCGGGTTCTTCTTCACGCAGTTTAAGGGCTTCGGCCACGGCGTATTTATCGACTGCCTGAATTTTGAGCAGACCTTTCAGTTTCCTGCCGTCGCGGGATTCAATTTCGGCCAATGCCTTTTTGAAATATTCGCGGTTATCGGCCTTGAGTTTTGTGTACTCCCAGATGGCGTCGTAATCCTCATCGTCGGGGATGTAGACAATCTCTTTGGCAAGGGCATCGGTCAGCAGGCTGCGCATCTGCAGCATCGCTACGGGAGCGGGTTCGTCGCTGTGCTCCTGCAGGAACCCGTTGACATTGATGGGCTTTCCGAACCTTACCAGCACCTTTCCGCGGAAACGGAAATAGTCACTGTATTCTATGCCTATGGGCTGTATGTAAACCGGCCGGCCGTCTGATTTCTCAATGGCGTTCTCGGCTATATGGAATATGCCTTTTGAGAGTTTGAGCAGCGAATGCTTGGCTCTGTGGGTTGCCTCGGGGAATATGATGAACGGAACGCCGTCCAGGATTACGCCGGTGGCCTGATCTATGCATTCGTTATTGTGCTTGACGGCATCAATTCCGTCACGGATGCGGTAGATGGGCATCACGCGCAGGAAATAGAGCGCTTTTTTGGCCCAGTTCTTCTTGAATATATCGGCCCTGGCTACAAACACCTTGCGGATCTTGGTGGCAGACAGCATCACCATCGGGTCCATCAGTGCGTTGGTGTGATTTGACGCCCAGATTACTATGCTGCCTTCTTCAGGAAGGTTCTCAATCCCCTCTACCTGGTACTTACGGTATGAACTCCGTACTGACCAATCCACAAAATGTCTCAGGAATGTATAGAACCAATCCGGGTCCTGAATATGTTCTTTCATTTTTCTCTGTGCAGGAATTTTGACAGGCCTGTCGTATCAAAGGCCGAGAAGCGGAACGCCGTTCCAAGCAGCAGGCCCGATATGATATGCCATACGCCCCACCATGCAGTCACGAACACCATTCCGCCCTTGGCAATCTCAGGCGGGAATATGCCGGTGTTGAAAAGCAGGATAAGGCCCAATCCGGAATTCTGGATACCGGTCTCGAGCGTCACCGCGCGACGGTCCTTCACAGGAACCTTGCCGATTGTGGCAGCAGTGTAGCCTATACCGAAACCTACCAGATTATGGATGAATACTATAATGAATATAAAACCTATATACTCTTTGAAAAGGATGATATTCTGCGATATCATCATGCCGGCCACGCTCAGGAAAACAGCGATAGACAGGTAGCGCATAATCTCCTTGAGTTTCTCGGCGGCCTTGGGTGCCAGTTTCACGGTGATGAAACCCAGCAGGACCGGAATACCTATTATTACTATAACCGTAAGCGCAATCTGCAAGGGCGGAACCTGAAGCGTACGCAGCACCTCGCCTGCAGCCGCATCCATGTACTTGGTGTAGAGACCGCCCCAGATAGCGTAGTTTATCGGGGTGAATATGGGAGCGGCCAGGGTTGTGATTGTGCTCATAAGCACGGAAAGTTCGGCGTTGCCCTTACCGTAAGAGGTCATGAAGTTTGATACCGCGCCACCGGGACATGAAGCCACCAGGATCATACCCATAGCCACCATCGGCGGAACAAAATTGTGGAACAGCACGCAGAGCAGGAATGTTACCAGAGGCAGGATTATCCATTGGCAGATAAGGCCGATGAACATGCCTCGCGGGCGGTTGAACACGCCCCTGAAGAACTGAGGCCTAAGGCCAAGAGCCACGCCGTACATGACTACGGCCATGAAAATCATCAGCAGCCAGTTACCTGTTCTGTTGAAGTTGATATTCAGTGCATCAAGCTGTTGAAGACTCTCGTACATTAGGTATTACTCCAGTCAAAAGTTTCGCAAATATAACAAATGTCCCTCAATCCGCCAAAATCACGCGGAATGATTATAACTTTGTCTTCAGGAACAATTGACATGAAGATTCTCCTTATCGTAGTAGGCAAGACAGACCAGAAATGGCTCATTGACGGCATCGGCCAATACACCGGTCGCCTGACCCATTTTGCCCAGTTCGAGATGCAGGTTATCCCCGACATCAGGAACACCAAGAACATGGATTTTCAGACCCAGAAGGTACGTGAAGGAGAACTCATTCTGAATTTGCTGCAACCGTCCGATGACGTTTACCTGCTGGATGACAAGGGCAAGGAAATGACATCGCCCGAGATGGCGTCATGGCTCGAGAAACGCATGGCCCAGTCCACCAAACGCCTGGTATTCATAATAGGAGGCCCCTACGGTTTCTCGCCCGATGTCTACAGCCGCGTTCCGGGCCGTCTCTCACTCTCCAAGATGACCTTCTCGCACCAGATGGTACGCCTCATCTTCGTGGAGCAACTCTACCGCGCCTTCAGCATCCTCAACAACCTTCCCTACCATCACGAATAACCAAAATGATACAAAAGGGGTCTGTCCTAGGGTGTTAAGTTAACATTTTCATTTTAGCTCACTTTTTTGAGCAGATTGAGTCTTTTAATGGAGGGGTTAGGCAACAGGTTGTCGGCCCTCCATTTCTTTATGTCATTCAGTCTGGTATCA
>JAZSKR010000014.1:0-242653 GCA_045534955.1 Bacteroidaceae bacterium | reverse complement strand
AACCCATTACCTTTGCAACCAGCTCTGGTTGCATACGAATCAAGTCAACCACAAGTCAACCTATAGCAGTAATAAGAATAACCAGAGTCAACTTCTATCAGGAATAAGACAATCCGAGTCAACCTTTTTTAGGGAAACGCATTTTGCAACAGTTTTGCAGCGCTGTTTTGTTGTTTTGATGATAGGGGAGTACTTACATTTGTTGCAAAAATCAATGAATTATGAAAAAGCGTTTGGTTCTTTTGGCTTTTTTGCTGCAGGTTGCTGCAGTTTCCGTGTTTGCTCAGAGTAAGCCCCATGCGGGTGACACAATCTCCGGTATTGTTTGTGACAGTTTAGGTCCTATGATGATGGTAAACGTAACGGAGCGTGATTCATCGGACCTTGTTGTAGCACATTCTGTTACTGATTTTTGGGGCTATTTCTCTTTCCGTCTGGTCAACCCGGATGACAGGATACGGGTATCCTACGTAGGTTATGAAACCGTGAATATTCCTATTGACACGACCTTCATTGAAATAAAGATGAAAGAACAGGATGATCTGCCTCCGGTAGAGATCACTACAGATCCCGGTTATAAGACAACAGGTATCCCTATACCGATCCGTGATAGTCATTAAATTGATTTAAGCATTATTATGAGAAAAGTTCTTTAACAGGAGACGTATTTTCAGAGTATTATTGTTTAGATAACAGACAACCAAGACCAATTATTACAAATTATTAAATACAGTAATATGAATAGATTATCCTTTGTTTTAAGTAGTGCTGCATTCAGGTTGTTTGCAGTTGTGTGTTCAGTGTCGGCTCAGGAACTACCTCCTGACCAGGCCCAGAGGCTTAAGGAAATAGAAGAGACGAACAGAATGATAGGGATTGAGAGTTTGCAGAATGATCCCAGGATCAGGCAGATGAATGAAGAGAGACGCAAGCCGATAGAAACAGTTCCCGCAACAGGAGGCAGAGTGAACGGCTTTATTCTGGATGAGGCAGGGAATCCTATTCAGTATCGTGACGTCAAGGCGTGTGAGCGTGATGTTGTGGGGCGTGCTGTAATGGAATGGTATGCAGGCGGTGACGGATTCTTTGATATGATCAAAATCAGTGATGTAAACAACAAGATTTCATTTGAGGCCGAAGGGTATGAGACGCAGACATTGCCTTTTGACCGCGGTACATATCAGATAAGACTCAAACCCGCAGCCCGCACTCTTAAACCGGGCGATGTGATAAGCGGCCGTGTATCATTGGGTAATTGGGGTAATCCCGGAGGAGTGCCGGTAGAGGAGATTGACAGTGACGGCAATGTAGTGGCCAGTACCAAAACAGAGAATGGACAGTTCAAACTGACAATAGTAAAGCCTGGTAATACGCTTAAGGTTTCACTGAACGGATACACAACCTTTACCGCTCCCATTGAGATATCGAATTATGTTATCGGACTGCAAAAAATACAATGATTATGAATAAGAGTTTCAAACTGGCCGTAATAGGTCTGATGCTGACCCTGGCGTTGCCCGTAATGTCGCAACGGACCAATGAGTATCTCAAGCCATGTGATTACAAAGGTAAGATTTCACGCAGCGGGGATAATGTGCTGTACTGGGGTGAGAAGGTGGAACCATCTTTTGCCGAGAGTTATGAAATCCAGTGCTGGTGCAATACCAAGACAAATGAATTCAGTCTTAAACTGACGGTCCAGAACCAGCAGGATCCACATGTTCTTATAATAGATGAGGATATGGCTTATCAGATAAGGACTTTGATTGATGCAGCGGTGTTTTCGGCCACGAACCTTCCGGACAAAGAGTGGATGAAGATGGAGCTGGAAGCATTGAAAAACGGCACAGGGAATATATCATCTGTGGGATTAGACGGTACAACATTCCGGTTCTACAGTAGGAATTACGGTGCATACTGCTGGTCACCGCATGATGGAAACAACGCAGCCCTGGTAAATCTGTTCGATGTCATATACAATGCCATCGGCTATAAAGACATTGAAAGAATCAAGTCCAAACTGGACGATATCAAAAGCCTTACCCGGAAATACGCATCCCTTTTGCAGGATCCCTACCGCGAGTATTATCTGCTCAGGATTGACAAGAAACCGGCCAACTGGGTGTTTGATTTTTGACAAGGATACAAAAGTATCGTATCTTTGTGTCACAATAATATAACAAACTTGTTATTACCTTAATATTAAAGACAGGACTGATGAAAAAGATTAACCTATTGAGCCTCTTGCTGATAATGGCCCTGACAAGCCTGAATGCCGGTGCCCAGAATCTGTTTTCACCAATTACCAGGTCTCATTATGATTTTTGGGGCAAGTATATTGACAAATATTACACCCAATCAGCCGACGTCAACCTTATCATGCCGTCGGATATGATTATATCACCATCCATCCTGGAATCATTTGTGATGTATCAGGGTAAGATAAAGGTTACTTCGCAACAAGGGAAAGAGTATAGTGTCAAGTGTAGCCCGGAATTGTATAATTCTCTGAAGCTGTTGGTCAAACATACGGTTATGACATCTTCATACGCCAGCAGAAATATGGGTCTGGACGGTCAGATGTATTTCTTGTTCTATAAATCTGACGGTGCATGGTGCTGGTCACCAGATGGAATGTGCAGTGACATAGTAACGGTATTCAAGGAAGTGATGAATGCTGTCAGAGACAATGACATCAAACGTATGGAAAAACAGGTTTCGGCGGCAGATTCATTGCGCCGTCTGATCAAGACCTTTTATCCCGAACAAGGCTGGCCTGTAACAGTGTCCGTTTCAACCCCCTGGACCGAAGACAACAAACTTGCACCCATTAAACACTTAAGTCTATACTCGTCATTTGGCGGCGATATATTCAGTAACAACCTTGATGTGGTTTTTACATTCAGTGACAAGGATTTCAAGGAGGAGTATAGAAAACTGTATCGTGAAAAATATGAAAGCACCATCCGGCAGGTTGCACACAAGATTTATGCCCTGTCTGATTTTGCTGATGATGGTTATTACTTTTCATTCATTGTTGATGAAAGTGTGACCAAGCCTCAGATCAGCAAAGACCAGAAGCAATTTGAAATCAAGCTTAAGGAAAGTGACCTTACTGTAGAAAAGATGATATCATTGCTTATTGAAATTCAGGCATCAGAAATACATCTTGATTGTGGCCCCGAATTCAATCCGGAGGCTTTCCGTCTGCCCGAAGGAACAACTGTCCAGGATATTATCCTGAAACTCCCCGGAGTAACCATAGACAGTCTCAAGAATGTTTACGTAAACGGCAAGAAAGTGACACGTTTGTGACACAGAAGTATCGTTTCCCTGTGTCAGGAGACGTATTCAGAGATTTTTGCCGTTTATAAGATGAACAACCTGATAAACTGCATTATGAGAAAGTTGTCTTTTCTGTTTTTGGGCGTTGTGATGATGTCACAGCTTGCTCTTTCGGCCGGATATCCCCTGAATGGTTCATGGGAGCTGATGGATCCGGAGTCCTGGAGTTTTAAAAATATGCAGAAGAAAGCTCCTGAGGGTTTTGTTTGCGGTTATGTGGTGAATGATGCCTGGGGTAACAATTATTTCAGCATGTATGTTGTAAAGAAGGCCGATAAGTATGAACTGGTATATAAAAAACCTGGAATTGCCAAGACAAAAGAGATTGACGCTACGCTGGCAAAAGAGCTGTTGAAAACGGTTGACGGTAATATAGGTGAAGCCCAGAAGCGTAGGGATTTTGAAATAGAGGACGCCAAGAAGAGACTCGAAAAAACAGAGGCTGATGAAACAAATGATGATGAAGATATTTGGGTTGTTTTCTATGATGGTGATGTCATATATGCACTTAAGCCAGGAAAGATGGCATATTCCTGGCCTGATGTGTTTTACCGTTTGTCGGACAAGAACTGGAATGATCAGATGGCTATTCTCTCTGATGCCAAAGCATCAGGAACCCCAGACATTAAAGTTGAATACATTGATGTGGATAAAAAAGAGGAAATCAATCCCGATTCCATTTATTATGTAACAGAAATCGGCCCTGAGTTCCCGGGCGGTCCTCAGGCTTTACTGGATTACCTCAAGGCAAATGTCAATTATCCGGCCCAATGCAAAGAGGCTAAAATACAAGGGCGTGTACTTATAAATTTTGTAGTACAGAAGGATGGCTCCATTAAGAATGTAAGCGTGCTAAAAAGTGTACACCCCTTGCTTGATGAAGAAGCTCGGCGGGTAATAACCACAATGCCCAAGTGGAAACCCGGCATGGAGCACGGAACTCCCGTCAGAGTGCAATACACCGTCCCGGTCAATTTCCGCCTGAATTGACACAAAAGTATCTACTCCAGCGGTATCTCAGGATGCTGCACGGCCAGCAGGGAGTCTTTCTGCGAGAGGTAGAACATGTATAGGATTACGTCCTTGTCACCATTGTTCTCGCCGTGGTGGATGGTGTTTACCATTTCTACTACGGGCTCGCCCTCATGAACAACCTTGGTCTTGCCGTCCAGTCCTATGATGGTCAGCTCGCCCTGCACAAGTATTCCGTAGTTCATTACGGGGTGGTGGTGCCAGCCCAGTTTCTTGCCGGCAGGGAATACATATTTTACAGCCACCAGTTCGGGGCGGCCCTGAAGGTAATCGGGCAGCTCAACGCCATCCCAGCTCTGGCTGGTTCGTATCAGTTCTGTGCTCTGTACCTGCTTCTCCTGGGCTTTAGTCTCCTTGCAGCAGTTCAATGATAAACATATTGTAGTCAAGCCGCAAACCAGGGCGGCGGCAAGCACCCGCAGACAGATCTTTTTCATAATCCCTTTTGAGAATTGTTTATTATGCGCAAATGTAAACAAATCTACACTAATAGCACAAATAATACTGTTTTCCTGTGGCATTTATTTGTAAGTTTGCAAAGTTCTAACATAAAACATTTTTTTATGATGAAAAAGATAATGCTTATGATGGCCGCAGTCCTTATGTGCGGTATGTTTCAGTTGAGTGCTCAGCCTACCTACACAGATATAGGTTTCAATGATATAGCCGATGTGTTTGCAGAGGTTAAGCCCTATGAGACGGTGGTGTTTCTGGTCAGACACGGTGAGCGCGGCCGTGATTATTCCAAGAACGGACTGCTGACCGAGAACGGTAAGGCTCAGGCCCGGATGGTGGGTGAGAAGATAAAGGGTGGCCCGCAGGCTTTCTACGCTCACTCCGATTATGGCCGCACCATACAGACCTGCGAGAACATTGCCATAGGCCGCGGCGATGAGTTCATTCATGAGGAGTGGGGCATACTCAATGGCGATTGGTACCGCAAGGATATCCCGGCTCTTAAGCGTAACGGTTGGGACAACTGGGAGTCACTTTCACAGTGGGCCTATGAAGGCGGTAAGGAAGAGGGCTTCTATAATCTTGAGGAGCGCAGTAAGGAGTGGCTGGATTCACTCAAGGCTCATCTGCCTGCAATGAAGCGTATCAACGTGCTTGTATCTCATGATTATATGGTGACCCCTATGGCTATCTATGCATCGGACAAGAAGGTTGACCTGCATTACTGGGTAAACCGCAAATGGATCAATTACCTGGCCGGTGTAGCCATAATTATCGATCCGCAAGGTCAGATGCGGTTCAAGACTATCCGCGGTCTGGACTCCGGCTTGCTGGCCAGATAACACAAATAGGGCGGCTTGGAACCGCCCTTTTTTGTTCGCAACATATTTTTTCTATAATGCGAGACGCATTTTCAGTAAATTGCGGTTTATTTAGCGGAAAGGCTTGAAATAGTGATGAGGAAAAGCTTCCTAACAGAGCAGGAACTGGCTTTGGGGTGCGTCCGTAATGATAGGGATGCACAGGGGGAGCTATATGCCCGATATTCATCAAGACTCTACGCAATATGTCTCAGATACATTGAGGACAGGGAGGAGGCGCGAGACCTGATGCATGACTGTATGATCAAGGCTATGGATAACTTCAAAACTTTCCGATATGTGAGCGAAGGCTCACTTTATGCATGGCTTAGCAGGATTACCGTCAATATGGCTATCAACCGCCTTAAAGAGAGCTCCCGGTTCAGGCAGATTCCTTTTGAACAGGTTAGCGGGGATGAGTTGGAGAATGCTTTGGAGCCCGATGCTGAATCAGTCAGGAAGATACCTGACGGTGTACTTGATAAACTGATAGCTGAATTGCCTCCGGTAAGGCGTACGGTGTTCAATATGTATTGCATTGATGGATACAGCCACCGGGATATTGCCCGGGCATTGGGCATAACGGAGAGAACTTCCACATCGGTTCTGGCCAAGGCCCGCGCCAGCCTTAAGAAGGCATTGATGAACTATATAGACAAGACAGGACTATGAAGGATTGGGAAGACATAATTAAAGAACGTCAGTTGAGCCGAAAGGCAGAGCTGCCGGAGTCTGACTGGAATGATTTCCTCTCCAGGAAGGCCTCTCATGACTTTGCGCTAAAGCGTCGCCGCCGATTCATTACAGCGGCCATATCGGTTCCTGCAGCAGCTGCAGTCCTGCTTTTGCTGTTCCTAATGCCTTTCAAGTCCAATCCGCAAGGGGCTATGGGAGAAACTGCAGTCCAAGGTGTAGTTGCAAAGGTGCAGGCGGTCAGTGATACCGCAAAGTTTAACATGGCTGCCTACAGATTGCCGGAGGGCGAATCGGTAGAGGATCTTATCCGTAAATTGCCGGGAGTGCAGATTGACAGTGCCGGAAATATTACCGTTAACGGCAAGAGCATTTCAAGGATATTGGTTAACGGCAAGGAGTTTTTTGCAGGAGATTCTACTAAGAACCTTACTCAGCTCACCGCCGAAATGATAGAGAAGGTCAAGGCTTATGAGAAGAATAGTGACCTGAGCCGTCAAACCGGAATAGATGACGGTAGGGAAGAGACGGTACTTGACCTTGATGCCAGAAAGGTAAGGCGTGGTGACGGAAGGAACCGAAGGCACAGGTATGTGGATATGGGGTTGAGCGTAAAATGGGCGACATGTAACGTGGGGGCCGATAAGCCTGAGGATTTCGGCAACTACTATGCATGGGGTGAGACAGAAACCAAATCTGAGTATCTGCTTTCAAACTACAGATTCAGCAAGTGGTATATATCCGATGAGACAAATGATTCAACGATGCTTCTGACCAAATACTGCAACAATGCAGAATATGGTTATGATGGCTTGGTTGATAATAAGATAATTCTGGATCCTGAAGATGACGTGGCCCATGTAAAATGGGGTGGTGATTGGCGGATACCAACCATTGAAGAGTGGAATGAATTGAAAGAGAACTGTACCTGGACCTGGGGCAATATGAATGGCGTTTATGGTTTTTATGTAACCAGCAATATGCCCGGTTATACAGACCACTCCATCTTTCTGCCAGCTGCAGGACTGTCTGCACACAAAGTTACAGGCGTTAGTTTTAGTATAGATTACGTATCATCTTCTCTCCATCCTTATTCGAACCAGTTTGAATGTTACTCAGCAAGTTTTACTAAGACGAGATTCGTGCCATATGGCTGTGTCTTCCGATACTTGGGCTTATCTGTACGTCCCGTCTGTAATTAGTTTATCTCTTTTTTGTAACTTTGGGGCATTATGCTTGAAAACATTGTCTCTAAGGTTAATGATATTGTCTGGAATCCCGGGTTGGTGGGGCTTCTGATTCTGGCAGGTCTTTATTTTTCTTTCAGGACCAGGTTTGTGCAGGTTCGCAAGTTTGGATCCATGCTCAGGTCGCTTTTCAGCAGGAAGGCTGGCAATAACGGTATATCATCTTTCGAAGCATTCTGTCTGGCTCTTTCGGGCCGGGTTGGAACCGGAAATATTGTAGGTGTGGCTACGGCTATCGCTTTTGGCGGACCGGGCGCTGTGTTCTGGATGTGGGTGGTGGCTTTCTTCGGGGCATCGACCGCTTTTGTGGAATCCACTCTGGCACAGATTTACAAGTTCTCGCATAGTACCGGATTCAGGGGCGGCCCGGCGTCATTTATTGAGAACGGGCTTAAGATGCCCTGGCTGGGCAAGACGTTTGCGGTCATTACGCTGGTGGCATGCGGCATATTTCTGCCTACGGTGCAGTCTAACGGTGCATCTACAGCGCTCAGTAATGCCTTCTCGGTTTCAACGCTTGCCAGCGGCATAGGGATGGCTGCGTTGCTGGGGCTGGTTGTCTTTGGAGGAGTCAGGAGGATTGCCCGTGTGGCTGCTATTGTCACTCCGTTCATGGCTTTGGGATATATGATTATGGCCATTGTGGTTATCTGCATCAATATCCAGGCTGTTCCGGGTATTTTCGCTTCGATATTTACCAATGCATTCGGAATCAATCCTGTATGCGGCGGTATCATCGGCTCCACTATCGCCATGGGTGTCAAGCGCGGCATATTCTCAAATGAGGCGGGGCAGGGCACAGGCGCTATCGTTTCGGCATCGGCCGATGTGGCTCATCCCGCTCAGCAGGGTCTGGCGCAGGCTTTCTCGGTCTATGTGGATACGCTGCTGGTTTGTACGGCTACAGCTCTGATGATACTGTCATCGGGCATGTACAATATCTTTGATTCCGGTGGTGAGATGATTTATGCAGGCGCTCCGGAACTGGCCAACAATTACGTGAGTTACACCCAGACTGCTGTAGATTCTGTGTTTAAGGGATTCGGCGGGCGGTTTGTCTCAATTGCTATGGTGTTCTTTGTGTTCAGCACGGTTATGGCTTACTATTTCTACTCGGAGTCAAGCATTATCTATCTGTTCAGGAAAGGTAAGCCCAAATGGGAGAGCATTGCCGTAAATATTCTCAGGGTTATCACTATGGCGGCTGTGATATTCGGTGCGGTTCGTGAGACCGATGTGGTTTGGCAGCTTGGCGATATCGGCGTGGGCCTGATGGCATGGGTAACTGTTGTCTCTGTGCTGATTCTCTGTCCCGCAGCCATTCGTTCCCTCAAGGATTATGAAAAGACGCATTAGTAAAGGATTCCTTTGCGTCGTTTTTTCAAAAAAAAGTGTTATGTTCGCATTTGAACATTATTACTAACCAAATAATTAGAAAAATGAAAAGGATTGCTCTTTCAGTCATGATGCTGGCTGCACTGTCTGTGTCGGCCCAGCAGAGAAACAATGCTCCCGTTCCGTCATTCGCGGATGCAGTCGAGGATTTCAAGCCCTCAGTAATCACAAACCAGCCTGGCCGTCAGTATCCGATGGTAAACTCACAGGGTGCTGTACGCGTACAGTTGCGTGCTCCCGGTGCTACATCGGTACAGTTGGATCTGGGTCGCCGTTATGAGATGACCAAGGATGAGAACGGCGTGTGGACTGGTACATCGGCCCCGCAGGATGTAGGTTTCCACTACTATCAGCTGATTGTGGACGGTACGGCTATGCCCGATCCCGGTACAATCTCTTATTTTGGCGCCGGCCGATGGGGAAGCGGTATCGAGATTCCGTCGGACGATATGGATTTCTGGCAGGTTAAGGATGTTCCTCAGGGCTCAATTGTAGAGAAGTACTACTGGTCAAAGGCCACTGAGAGCATGCGTCACTGCTATGTTTATCTGCCCAACGAGTATGACAAGAACCCAAACAAGAAGTATCCTGTACTCTATCTGCAGCACGGTAACGCCGAGAACGAGTACGGTTGGTCAGTTCAGGGCCATACCGGTCAGATCATGGACAACCTGATTGCAGAAAAGAAGGCTGTTCCGTTCATCATTGTGATGGATTACGGTCAGGGCCAGAACATACATCTTAAAGGCCAGTATGCTCCTCAGCCTCAGCCCCAGCAGCAGGGTCAGCAGGGAGGCCGCGGCGCCAGCAACGACGCGTTCTCAGTTGTACTCCTGAATGACATCATCCCGTTCATTGAGAAAGAGTTCCGTGTATATACCGATGCCGCTCACCGCGGTATGGCCGGTCTGTCAATGGGTGGCGGTCAGACACGTCGTATCACATTGGCTAACCCCACCAAGTTCGGATACATTGGTATGTTCAGCGGCGGCACCATCAGCCCGGATGACGTTAACGGTGCAAACGGTTTCAAGAATACCGCTAAACTGGTGTTCATGAGTTCCGGAAGCAAGGAGAACCCCAGGGTTATGGAGGCAGCCGAGGCTCTTAACGGTATGGGTGTAAAGGCAGTAGGTTACATATCGGAGGGCACGGCCCACGAGTGGCATACCTGGCGCCGCAGCCTGTACCAGTTCGCTCAGCTGATATTCAAATAAAACAGAATATTCATTAATAACGACGCAAAGTGAAACGACCCCTTTGCGTCGTTTTTAACATTGCTTATGGAAGACGGTTGTTATAAGCTCAGTTGGCGGGAGAGGATAGGGCTCAGCTCCGGAGACCTTGCGCAGAACATCATTTACCAGACGGTAAGCATCTGGCTGCTTTTCTATTACACCAACGTATTCGGACTAAAGCCGGGAGTGGCTGCGGTCATGTTCCTGGTAGTAAGGATAATAGATGTGATTTGGGATCCCATAGTGGGGGCATTGGTAGATAAGGCTAATCCCCGATGGGGTAAATACCGCTCATGGCTCATATTCGGCGGTCTGCCTCTGGCATTGTTTGCCATTCTCTGTTTCTGGGACGGGTTCCGCGGCTCTATTGTATATGCCTACGTCACGTATGTGGGTTTGAGCATGTGCTTTACGCTTATAAATGTGCCGTACGGAGCATTGAACTCGTCGCTTACTCGTGATACCGATGAGATAACCATCCTTACCAGCGTACGCATGATCCTGGCCAATCTGGCCGGTCTTATTATCAAGACTCTGCCGCTTGTGATATCACTCTTTGCTCCCAAGGCGCTCAACCCTGAGACGGGCAGGATGGAAGCGGTCTATAATACGCCCGATGCCGCATCGGCCTGGTTCATCACCATGAGCATATTTGCGCTTACGGGCCTGGCCCTGCTCTTTTTCTGCTTCTTTGAGAGCAAGGAGCGTATTGTGATGGATGCCAGTGAAACGGAGCACGTAAAGGTGAGCGACCTTTGGATGGAACTGGTGCGTAACCGTCCGCTCAGGGTGTTGTCGGCCTTCTTTATCATTGCATTCACCACCATGAGCATAAGCAATGCGGCCGATTCGTACTTCATGACATATAATATTGGTGCTACCCCATTTATGACCACAGCGTTCATGTGGCTGGGTACTATTCCGGCATTCATATTCCTGCCGCTTGTCCCGGCAATCAAACGTAAGATAGGTAAGAACGGAATGTTCAAACTGTTCTTGGGGATATCGGTGGTGAGTATGGTCGTGATGTATGTGGTCGTACTGATTCCCGCACTCAAATCCTGCTTCCTGCTGCTGTGCGTGGTGCAGTTCCTTAAGAGCACCGGTATTCTGGTGGCTACCGGCTATATGTGGGCTCTGGTTCCCGAGGTGGTGACATTCAGCGAATATACCACAGGCCGCCGAGTTGCGGGTATAGTGAACGCCATAATCTGCATTTTCCTAAAGGCAGGAATGGCTCTGGGTGGCGTAATTCCGGGCCTTGTCCTGGCTGCAGTGGGCTTCAACGCCGATCTCAAGGTGCAGACCCCGCTTGCCGAGCAGGGAATCCTGTGGCTGGTGACACTCATTCCGGCTCTGCTGTTCCTGCTCTCCATCCGCGTGATAGGCAAGTATGAACTGACTGACCGGAAGATGGACGAGATAAACATGGAAATATCAAAAAGGTAACCCTGAATATGAAAATGTCTTCTAATCCCGATGTCATAACCCGCGACTATTTTGACTCCCTGCTCTTGGAGACAAGATATGTTGACGCTGTTATTCCCTCTACGGAATTCACCCTTTTCGGAGAGACGTTCCAGACTCCCATAATGACCGCCGCATTGTCTCATCTGGACAATACCGCTCCTGACGGAATGGTAACATACGCCCGGGGCGCAGCCTTAGCCGGAGCGGTCCATTGGGTAGGAATGGGGTCCGATGAGGAACTGGAGCGCATTGTAGCCACAGGCGCCCGTACCATAAAGATAATTAAGCCTCATGCCGATAACCGCGAAGTGCTGCGCAAGATAGAGCATGCAGTAAAGGCCGGCTGTTTTGCCGTTGGAATGGATATAGACCACGCTTTCAACTCTGAGGGCGGATATGACAGCGTTTTCGGACTGCCCATGAAGGCCAAGAGCACTGAGGAACTGGCTGATTTTGTGAGTGCAGCAGGCGTTCCTTTTATAGTTAAGGGCGTGCTGAGCCCGCATGATGCAGAGAGATGTGTGGATGCAGGTTGTGCCGGCCTGGTGGTTTCACATCATCACGGTATGATGCAGTACTCCGTTCCGCCGCTTATGGTGCTGCAGGATATAATATCGGCCACAGGCGGCAGCATTCCCGTATTTGTGGACTGCGGCATTGAGAGCGGAATGGATGCCTACAAGTGTCTGGCGCTTGGCGCAAAAGCGGTATCGGTGGGCCGACATCTTATGCCGCTGCTCAAGCAGGGACCCGAATTCGTAGCCCAGCGTATAAACGAGATGACGGCCGAACTGGCCGGCGTGATGGCCCGCACGGGTGTGGGTGCGCTTGACAGAATGGATCCCACGGTAATTCATAAAAGGACTTTCTGATATGCTGCTTGGAGTATCATCGGCCCTGGAGCATAAGACACCGCAGGAGTGGGCATCCAGGCACAAATCGTTGGGGCTTGGATGCGTTAATTTTCCGATTAACTGTACTGACGGTACTGAAAAGATTGAGGCATATGCTAATGCTGCCCGTGATGCGGGACTGCTGATTGCCGAAGTTGGAATTTGGCGCAACACGCTGGCTGCTGACCCCGATGAGCGCAAACGCTGGATTGAGTATGCAATAGAACAACTCCGTATGGCCGATGCCATAGGCGCCTCATGTTGCGTGAATGTGGTAGGCACACCTTACGGACCCAGATGGGATGGGGGATACCGCGACAATTTCTCAAAGGAACTGTGGGGAATGGCTGTAAAGATGATACAGCAGATCATTGACGCCGTTCATCCGCGTCACACAAAGTTCTGCATAGAATCAATGCCCTGGATGATACCATCGGGCCCCGATGAGTATCTGCGCCTGATTGAGGATGTGGACCGCTCGGAATTCGGCACGCATCTGGATGTGGTCAACATGATTACATCACCAAGACGCTATTTCTACAATGATGAGTTTCTGGATGAGTGCTTCCACAAACTGCACGGCACTATTGTGAGTTGCCACCTTAAGGATATACTGCTAAAGCAGGAATACACTTTTCAACTGGAGGAGTGCGCCTGCGGGCAGGGAACCCTAGACATCAAACGCTACATACAACTGGCCGACGCAGAGAATCAGCGTATGCCTATGATTATTGAGCATCTTGAGACCGATGCCCAATATGAAGCATCTGTAGGTTACATTTTGTCATGGTTTTCGGAAGGGTTTACACAAAAACTGACAAAATGAAAAATATTTTGATTGATTTATTGCAAAGTGTAAACAATAGGTGGTTTTGACTTTGCAAAATATTTGTATATTGTTTAAAACTTTATCACTTTTTTCATTGAAAATATTTGTTTTACCCAAATTAAGGGACTACCTTTGCGGCACGAATCAAAAACTTTAACACATATACTCTGTTATGAAGCATAATTTTTGCGCAGGTCCTGCTGTTCTTCCGCAGGAAGTGATTGAGAAATCAGCTCAGGCTGTTTATGATTTTGCCGGCACAGGCATTTCAATTCTCTCTATCAGCCACCGTTCAAGTGAGTTTAAGCCCGTTGTTGATGAGGCCGAGGCTCTCATCAAGGAGATCCTGGATGTACCCGAGGGTTATTCAGTACTGTTCCTGGCAGGTGGTGCCAGCATGGAGTTCTGTCGCGTTCCCTATAACTTCCTCAACAAGAAGGCCGCTTACCTTAACACAGGTGTCTGGGCCAAGAAGGCCATGAAGGAGGCTAAGGCTTTCGGTGAGGTTGTTGAGGTGGCTTCATCGGCCGAATCAACCTATACCTACATCCCCAAGGATTACGTTATCCCTGCCGATGCAGACTATTTCCACTACACGACAAACAATACCATCTACGGTACTGAGATCCGCAAGGACCTGGACAGCCCTGTGCCTCTGATCTCAGATATGTCATCGGATATATTCTCACGTCCCATTGATGTAAGCAAGTACAACTGCATCTACGGTGGCGCTCAGAAGAACCTGGCTCCCTCAGGTATGGCATTTGTTATCGTTAAGAACGATGCTCTGGGTCATGTAGACCGTTATATCCCCACCATGCTGAACTACCAGACACATATCGACAACGGTTCAATGTTCAATACTCCTCCCACATTCACTATCTACTCAGCTATGGAGTCACTCCGCTGGCTCAAGGCTCAGGGTGGTGTAAAGGAGATGGCCAAGCGTGCCGAGGCCCGCGCAGCCAAGCTGTACGGTGAGATTGACCGCAACAAGCTGTTTGTAGGTACCGCCAATGAGGAGGACCGTTCATACATGAACATCTGCTGGGTTATGCAGCCCGAGTACAAGGAGCTTGAGGATGAGTTCATGAGCTTTGCCAAGGGCAAGGGTATGGTAGGTATCAAGGGTCACCGTTCAGTAGGTGGTTTCCGCGCATCATGCTACAACGCTCTGCCTATGGAGAGTGTTGACGCTCTGATTGCCTGCATGAAGGAGTTTGAAGCAAAACATTAATAGATATTGATATGAAGGTACTTGTTGCTACATCAAAACCTTTTGCCAAGGTTGCTGTTGATGGAATCCGTGAGGTTATAGAAGGTGCAGGTTATGAGCTTGTACTGCTTGAGAAATATACTGAGAAGGCAGCACTTCTGGCTGCAGTTGCCGATGTTGACGCTATCATAATCCGCAGCGATATCATAGACGCTGAGGTATTTGACGCTGCCAAGCAGCTCAAGATTGTGGTTCGCGCCGGCGCTGGTTATGACAACGTTGACCTGGCATCGGCCACAGCACACGGAGTATGTGTAATGAACACTCCGGGTCAGAACGCCAATGCAGTAGCCGAGCTGGTAGCCGGTCTGATGGTTTATGCCGTTCGTAACTTCTACAACGGTACATCAGGTATCGAGCTGCTGGGTAAGAAACTGGGTATCCACGCTTTCGGTAACGTAGGCCGCAACGTAGCCCGCATAGCCAAGGGATTCGGCATGGAGGTTTACGCCTTTGATGCTTACTGCCCCAAGGAGGTTATCGAGGCTGCAGGCGTACATGCAGTTGACAACGTGGAGGATATGTACAAGACCTGCCAGTTCATCTCACTGCACTTGCCCGCAACTGATGAGACCAAGAACTCAATCGGCAAGAAACTGGTTAGCCTGATGCCCAAGGGCGCTGTTCTGGTTAACTCAGCCCGTAAGGAGATTATCAACGAGGACGAGCTTATCCAGCTTATGCAGGAGCGTGAGGACCTTAAGTTCGTATCAGATATAGCACCTGCCGCCGCTACCAAGTTTGAGGAGCTGTTTGCAGGCCGTTACTTTGCAACTCCCAAGAAGATGGGTGCACAGACAGCCGAGGCCAACATCAACGCCGGTATCGCTGCCGCCAACCAGATTGTGGGATTCATCAAGGATGGTATAACCAAGTTCATGGTTAACAGATAATGGCTATAGTAAAACCATTTCAGGGAATCCGTCCTCCCAAGGAGCTTGTAGAGAAGGTGCAGAGCCGTCCTTATGATGTGCTCAACTCAGAGGAGGCCAAGGCCGAGGCTGCTGGCAACGAGATGTCACTGTACCACATCATCAAGCCCGAGATTGACTTTGATCCCATAGCCGAGGAGACCGATCCCCGCGTTTATGCCAAGGCTGCCGAGAACTTCAAGAAGTTCCAGGACAAGGGCTGGCTCAAGCGTGACAACAAGGAGCAGTACTACATCTACGCACAGACAATGAATGGCAAGACACAGTATGGTCTTGTGGTATGCGCATATGTGGAGGATTACCTCAAGGGTAACATCAAGAAGCATGAGCTGACCCGTGCCGATAAGGAGGAGGATCGCATGAAACATGTTCGCGTAAACAACGCCAACATTGAGCCGGTATTCTTTGCTTATCCCGATGACAAGGTCCTTGACGAGCTTGTTGCCAAGTACGTAAAGGGCGCTCCCGAGTATGATTACGTGGCTCAGGGCGACGGTTTCCGTCATCAGCTCTGGATAATTGACAAGGATGAGGATATCAAGACTGTAACCGAGAGGTTTGCAGGTATTCCTTCACTCTACATAGCCGACGGTCACCACCGTTCAGCAGCCGCTGCTCTGGTTGGTGCAGAGAAGGCCCGCCTTAATCCTAACCATCGCGGTGATGAGGAGTACAACTACTTTATGGCAGTTTGCTTCCCGGCTTCACAGCTCACCATCATCGACTACAACCGCGTTGTCAAGGACCTTAACGGTATGACATCGGCCGAGTTCCTCAAGGCTCTGGAGAAAAACTTCATCGTTGAGAAGAAGGGTAAGGATATTTTCAAGCCGTCAGAACTCCACACATTCTCACTCTATCTTGACGGAGAGTGGTACAAACTGACCGCAAAGAAGGGTACATTTGATGACAGCGATCCTATCGGTGTATTGGATGTGACAATATCTTCAAACCTGATTCTGGACCAGCTGCTGGGCATCAAGGATTTGCGTCGTGACAAACGTATTGACTTTGTTGGCGGCATACGCGGTCTGGGTGAACTCAAGCGCCGCGTTGATAGCGGTGAGATGAAGATGGCTCTGGCTCTCTATCCGGTCTCCATGAAACAGCTTATGGATATAGCCGATACGGGTAACATCATGCCTCCCAAGACTACTTGGTTTGAGCCTAAACTCCGCTCAGGATTGGTAATCCATTCACTTGACTGATACTGAAAAAGGCTTGCGAATCAATCGCAAGCCTTTTTTGTTATAATGCTTCAACCCGGTCTTTCCTGGGGAGTTTGGCGTTGACCTCGTTGTAAGCGTGGCGAGTTAGTTCCTCTATCAGCGGACGATCCACATCGGCGTCCAGACGTATCTGGTTCCAGTATTTCTTGTTCCAGTGGAAAGCGCCTTCTATTGCTGCGTAATGATCGCGCAGTTCCAATGCACGGTCAGGGTCACATTTAAGGACCACTATATCGGGCTTATCGAGCGTAATGCAGGCAAATATCTTGCCTTTTAGCCGGAATACCACAACCGTATCGTCAAACGGCATATCCTCGGTTACCAGCGGCAGGCTCAGGCAGTATTCGCGGAACAGTTCTATATCCATAACGCGTTTCAGTTCAACAACTTGACTATCTGCTCCAGATAGCGGGCATCGGTATCATCAAAGGTATTGAGATATCTGCTGTCAATGTCAAGTACGGCCCATACCTTATCGGCTTTGAATACGGGTACCACTATCTCGCTGCGGGACTGGCTGCTGCAGGCTATGTGTCCCGGGAACTTCTCCACATCGGGTACCACTATGGTCTCGCGGCGTTGCCAGGAGGTTCCGCACACTCCGCGTCCCAGCGCTATGCGTGTGCAGGCTATCGGGCCCTGGAACGGTCCCAGAACCAGTTGCTCCTTACCATCCTTATCGGCCCGCACGATATAGAATCCTGTCCACCAGAATCCCATAGTCTCATGAATCAGGGCTGCCAGATTAGCCATATTGGCAATCAGGTCAGTCTCTCCGTCCAACAGAGCAGCTGCCTCCTTGAGCAACTGCGTGTATTTTTGCTCTTTTTCTGAGTCTGTCATATGCCGCAAAATTACTACTTTTATGACAATTTTGTGAAGATATGGCGGAGCATTGGAGCATATATGCGGATTGGAACCCTTGGCATGGATGTACCAAGATAAGTCCGGGTTGCAAGTACTGCTATGTTTACAGGCAGGATGAGATGTATGGAAGCGAGATAGGGAGCAATCTGGCACGCAAGACCGCCGCATTTAACCTGCCCGTCAAGCGTAAGCGTGACCGCAGTTGGAAAATTGAGCCGGGCAAGATGGTATTCACATGCTTTACATCGGATTTTCTGCTCAAGGATGCCGATGAATGGCGGCCGGACTGCTGGCGTATGATGCGCGTGCGCAGTGACCTGTGGTTCTATTTCTTTACCAAGCGCATAGACCGCTTCATGGAGTGCGTCCCTGATGACTGGGCCGATGGCTATGACAACGTGCTGGTGGGCTGTACGGTAGAGAACCAGCAGATGGCTGATTACCGCTTGCCTATATTCAAGGCGCTGCCTATCAGGCACAAGTCAATCATTGTGTCGCCTTTGATATCGGCTGTGGATATCTCTGAGTATCTCGATGACAGTATTGAGGAGGTATCTGTAGGAGGGGAGTCGGGGGTAGATGCAAGGCCATGCAATTATGACTGGGTGCTGGATTTGCGCCGGCAGTGTGTTGAGAAGGATGTGCCGTTCAGGTTCCATCAGACGGGCGCCAAGTTCATTAAAGACGGAAAGCAGTATTATGTGCGCCGTCCGTTCCAGCTCAGTCAGGCTCACAAGGCCAACATAGATTATAAGATAGACCAATTCTTTGTGCCGGAGAAAGTCAAATTTGAGTGGAAGGAATCGGACTATCGGCAGGAAGAGTTGTTTGAATCGTATCAGGCTGACCTAAATATGTGAATTATGAAGAAACCCTTACTTCTTGTAGCCATTCTGGCGTTGCCATTTTGTGGAGTAAATGCCCAGCGCGGCAATTTTGACCTGCCCGATGAGGATGTTTTCGGATATCTCTATTGCCATATGTCCGATCACGGGCAGTGGACAGCATACGCCTTGTCTCAGGACGGACTCCATTTCCATGACCTACTGTGCGGAGATTCCATCTTTTCGGCGGCAGAGATGGCACGGATTGAGGGTGGAACACGCGATGCCTACATCTGCCGGCGTCATGACGGCAAGGGGTATCTTATGGTAACCACCGATATGAACAACCGCGCCACGCGCAGGCTGGGCAAGCAGAGCGAGTGGGAGAACTACGGAATTGACCTGCTTACCAGCGATGACCTTATAAACTGGAAATCGGTGAGCATAGATTTCCGCAAGGGACCGTACTGTTTCAGCGACGCGCACCTGTCATCAATAAAGCCGGCCTACAATGATTTCAGTAAGATTTGCAGGGTGTGGGCTCCGCAGGTAATATGGGATGATGCATTTGTATGGCCCGACGGCACCAAAGGCGGTTATATGGTCTATTTCTCCATGCTCAACCGCGCCGAGGAGCGTTATGACCGCATGTACTATTGCCATGCCGATGAATCGTTTACCAAGTTGACTCAGCCCCGCTTGCTTTTTGACTGGGGCTACGCAACGATTGATGCCGATATCAACTGGCTGGAATCGGACAGCCTGTTCCACCTGATGATAAAGAAGGAGGGCGGACAGCCGGGACTCTTTACATCGGCCGCACCCGAACTTACCGGTCCATGGCCCGAGCCTGACAACCGGGACTATGTAAACTTTGAAGGGAATAAGAAATGTGAGGGCGTATCGGCATTCAGGGTTGCAGGCGAGGATGGCTGGAGAATAGGCTATATAGAGTACTCCAGCAGACCGCACAACTACCGCATCTGCCGGGCCGACAAGTATATGCGCAATTTCTCACAGCCGCAGAACATAGAGGGCGTGGACGGACCGCAGCACGGCTCTTTCATGCGCCTTACCCGCGCAGAGTATGAACGCCTTCAGGAGTGGAGCGACCGCCTGGAACCGGAGCATCTGCAGCCCGATGTCAACAATCCGGTCTTCAAAGGGCTTCATGCCGATCCTGAGGTGCTCTACAGCAACCTGACCGGCAAGTATTATATCTATCCTACAACCGATGGCAGCTACCAGTGGCACAACCACGATTTCAAGTGCTTCTCATCGGCCGACCTCAAGCACTGGACCGATGAGGGCGTGATTCTGGACCTGCAGGACCTGGAGTGGGGCAAGGAGTACGCTTGGGCGCCGTGCATAATAGAGAAACCGGTTTATAAGACCCCGCGGCTGTTTAAGAAGATACGCAAGCCCAAGTTTACGGGCTATAAATACTACTATTACTTTGTGGCCAACAAATCCATAGGCGTAGCAGTGGCTGACAGGCCTGAAGGTCCGTTCCATGATGCCATAGGCGGCCCGCTGCTTACCCAGGAGGAGATTGGCGCACCCAATATTGTGATTGATCCGGATGTGTTCATGGACCCCAAGACCGGCAAGTATTATCTCTACTGGGGCAACTCATATCTGTGGATGGCCGAACTGGCGGATGATATGATATCGTTCGTGCCCGGCACCATGCATGAGCTTATCCCGCGCCGCAGGATAGGAGAGTACCACTATCTGGAGGGGACATACGTGTTTGAGCGTAACGGACTCTACTACTTCATGTGGTCCGAGAACATTACCCGCTCTGCATATTACAGGGTGCGTTATCTGATATCGGACTCACCAACCGAATTTGTGCGCAACGGCCAGCCTGCCAAGGTCGAGGAGCAGATAATCCTGCAGCAGGATCCTTCACTCCAGATATTCGGAACCGGACACAATGCGGTTATCTGTAAGCCCGGGACTGATGAGTGGTATATGGTCTATCACCGCTTTACCCGTCCCGAGGGAATCAAGATGGGACTGTCGGGCGGATATAACCGTGAAATCTGTATAGACCGCATGTATTTCAATCAGGACGGTACGATTGTGCCAGTCAAGCCTTCCCTGTAACCCGTTTTGTTTTTATATATTTGCATCAGGAATAAACCTTAAACTATAATAATATGAAAAGATTGCTCTTTATCAGCCAACTTGCAGTTGCATGCCTTTTGATGACAGGCTGTGGCCAGAAACCCGCCGATGTAAACAGTTTTGACGATATCGTGGCTTCACGCCGCAGCATACGTGACTATGACGCCTCCAAGTCTATCAGCCAGGAGGAGGTCATGGAACTTATAAAATGTGCCCAGGAGGCTCCGTCATGGGCCAACCAGCAGCCTTCAAAGTATTATGTTGCCATGAGTGAGGATAAGGTGGCTGCAGTAAAGAATCTAGTAGGTGATGGTAACAAGCGCAATACTGCCGGTGCTCCTGTAATGATTGTTTCAACCTATGTAAAGGGACGTTCAGGCTTTTTCCGCGGGAATCCGGCCAATGAGATCGGTGACGGCTGGGGCGCATACGATAACGGTCTGAGCAACGCCTACTTTATCCTGAAAGCCCGTGAGCGCGGTTTTGACACCCTTATCATGGGTATGCGTGACTCCGATGAACTGCGTAAGCTGTTTGCCATTCCCGATGACGAGTGCATCATGGCAGTCATCAGCCTGGGTTACCGCGCATCGGACCCCAACCGTCCTGACCGTAAGTCAACATCTGAGATTGTAAAGTTCTTCTGATTGATAGGCAAAATGAAAAAGATAATAGCTTCAGCCAAGGCTCCGGCTGCAATAGGACCTTATTCACAGGCAGTAAACCTGAACGGAACTGTGTTTGTATCGGGCCAGCTTCCCGTAAATCCTGCCGACGGAACAATTCCTGCAGGTATTGAACTCCAGACCCGCCAGGCTATGGATAACATAGGTGCTATCCTTAACGAGGCTGGGCTGACATTCAATGATATAGTAAAGACTACGGTGCTGATGGCCGACCTTAAGGATTTTGCAGCAATGAATGCCGTCTATGCCGAGTATTTCCCTGCTGATAAGCCTGCACGTGCATGCTTTCAGGTTGCGGCAGTACCCAAGGGCGCTCTTTTGGAGATAGAAGCAATTGCCGGCAAATAATGGCTGCTACCGATACATACCTGACCGTAAAGGGCAATGCGCAGTCGCAGTTTGTTGAACAGCGCAGCCGCTTTATATCCTTTATCTGGCACGTTACATCGGCCGATGAGGTCAAGGAACGTATCGCAGCCCTGCAGAAAGAGTATTATGATGCGCGGCACGTGTGTTACGCATATATGCTTGGAGCAGAGAGGACCGATTGGCGCGCCAATGACAACGGTGAGCCGTCCGGAACCGCCGGCAAACCCATCCTGGGGCAGATAAACAGCGCCGGACTGAGTGATGTGCTGATAGCCGTTGTGCGCTACTTTGGCGGAGTGAAACTGGGAACCTCAGGCCTGACTGAGGCCTACCGCTTAGGCGCCCAGCAGGTGATAGAGAAGGCCGAAGTCATCACTGCGTACGTGGAGCGCGATGTCACCGTGCTGTTCACCTACAATATGATGAATGTGGTGATGAAGGCAGCCAAGGACCTGGATGTGCAGATGGGCACGCAGGATTGGGGCAGTTTCACCAATAATAAGTTCCCTGGCAGTTTTGACTGCAGGATAACCTTCAGAGCCAGGCTTTCAGTGGCCGATGAACTGGAGAGAAAACTGGATGCGGTAGGCGAGACTCAGGCGGTAAGAGAGATTATTATTATTGATAAATGATATGAGAATAGTAAAGTACGTTTTCGGACTGTCCGTGGCTTTGATGGCTTTGGGTTCACAGTCCTGCACTCAGGCAAGACCTGAAAACAAGAGTGGACATGACTTGTGGCTGGGCGATATAACCGCCCCTGTAGTTGCTACTAATACGGAGTTGCTCAAGGAATATGACAAGGAACTGGGCGATGAGGGATTCCGCATCAGACAGAATGATAAGGGAGAGGCTGTCATTTATGCCAATACTAAAGCCGGCATAATGTACGGTACCTACCATCTGAAACGTCTGGGTGAGTGCGGAAAACTTAATCTGGACAAGGAGATTGTAGAGGTTCCGGCATTCAGGTACAGGATACTGAACCACTGGGATAATCCCAATCTGACTGTTGAGCGCGGTTATGCAGGCAAGTCACTTTGGAAGTGGGAGGAGTTGCCCGGCAAGATCCGCCCCGAGTATGAGGAGTATGCCCGCGCCAACGCATCCATCGGCATAAACGGTACCGTGCTGAACAATGTGAATGCCGATGCCCGTATGCTCTCACGTGAGTATCTGGAGAAGGTAAAAGTGCTGGCCGATATATTCCGTCCGTACAATCTCAAGGTCTATCTGTCACTCAATTTTGCCGCTCCCAAGCATCTGGCCGGTCTAAAGACCAGTGATCCATTGGATAAAGATGTAATCAAGTGGTGGAATGACAAGGTAGCTGAGATTTACAGCATCATTCCCGATTTTGGAGGATTCCTGGTTAAGGCAAACTCTGAGGGACAGTCTGGTCCGCAGGATTATGGCCGCACCCATGCAGATGGTGCCAATATGATTGCCGATGCCCTGAAACCCTACGGTGGAATCGTGATGTGGAGAGCGTTCGTCTATGCTCCCGAGTCACCCGACCGTGCCAAGCAGGCAGTTGAGGAGTTTAAGCCGCTGGACGGACAGTTCCGTGACAACGTAATCATCCAGATTAAGAACGGACCGGTTGATTTCCAGCCGCGTGAACCGTTCAGCCCGCTGTTCGGTCAGTTGGAGCATACCAACATAATGGCTGAGATGCAGATTACCCAGGAGTATCTGGGACACAGCAACCATATGGTATACCTGCATCCCATGTGGAAGGAGTGCCTTGACAGCGATACCTATCAGAACGGAAAGGGTAGTACCGTAGCAGCCGAGACATTGGGTAAGGTACACGGAAATACCCAGTGGAGCGCAATTGCCGGTGTTACCAACATAGGTGACAGCGTAAACTGGTGCGGACATCATATGGCTCAGTCCAACTGGTATGCGTTTGGCCGTATGGCATGGAATCCGGACCTGAGTTCCGAGGAGATTATCGATGAGTGGATAAAGCAGACCTTCACAGCCGATAAGAAATTCGTGGAGCCTGTAGCCAAGATGCTTCTTGCTTCACGTGAGGCTTGCGTAAAGTATGAGATGCCCATGGGCCTGCATCATACGTTTAAAGGTCCGGATCATTACGGACCCGGTCCCTGGGACCGCTCCAGCCGTCCTGACTGGGAACCTGCCTATTATCATAAGGCCGCTGCCGACGGAGTGGGTTTTGACCGCACTTCAAAAACCGGAACAGATGCCGTATCTCAGTATAATGAGCCGCTCCGTTCACTTTATGACAATGTGGAGACCTGCCCCAAGGAACTTATCCTGTGGTTCCACCATCTGCCTTGGGATTACAGGATGAAGAGCGGACGCACCCTTTGGGATGAACTCTGCTACACCTATGAGGAGGGTATCAACGAAGCCCGCGGCTTTATCAAGACCTGGGAAAGCGTTGAGAAATATGTGGATCCTTACCGTTACGGACAGATTCACGACAAACTGGTACGTCAGGCAAAGGATGCCATCTGGTGGAGAGATGCTACTATGCTATACTTCCAGCAGTACTCCAAAATGGAGATTCCGGCTGATTGCACACCGGCTCAGCACACGCTTGATGAACTGCGTCGTTTCCGTCTTGGAATTACCAATTACGAGACTCCGGCTTTGGACAAATTGCCCGAGTATACTTTGGAATAGGCGAAAAAAACCGATGAAATGGTTGGTTTTATTGAAATTAACTTATATTTGCAGCATATTTATTAACCAAACAAAAAGGATTATGAAAAAATTATTGGTAATCGCAGCAGCGATTCTTTCATTCAGTGCAGTAAACGCTCAGGTTGCTTATCTGGGATTCCAGAGCATTACTTCTACAGGAAAGACTACAGTAGGTAACACAACCACTACTACCAAAAACTCAAATCCCGGTTTCTTCCTGGGAGGCGCTATGAATTTTGAGATTGCAGACGCCCTTGGCATTCAGCCCGGTCTGGAGGTTAG
Organism: Bacteroidaceae bacterium; assembly: GCA_045534955.1. Taxonomy (GTDB): domain Bacteria; phylum Bacteroidota; class Bacteroidia; order Bacteroidales; family Bacteroidaceae; genus Colenecus. Next base: position 217,918 of record JAZSKR010000014.1, on the reverse strand, counting down.
CTATTTCGGAAGAACTGAAAAAGATGCCCTTCTGGGTGATACCAAGTACTCATCATGGGGTATTAAGATTCCGGTTGATGTAAACTACGGTTTTGAACTGGCTGACGGTTTCAATCTTTCTGTTTATGCAGGACCTTCAATCTATGTAGGCCTTTCAAAGAATGGCAAGAACGGCAATACTACTTATGATTATTACGGAGATGACATCAGCCGTTTCGGCCTTGGCCTGGGAATGGGTGCATGGTGCGATATCCAGGATGTTATCCGTGTAAAGTTAGGTTATGACCTTGGTCTGCTCAACCGTGCACAGAATAAGGATAATTTCAACTACAAGGAGAGCGGTTTCTCTATCTCAGTTGGTTATCTCTTCTAAGGAATAGCCTTCGCTTCAAAAAATAAGACGCCCGAATGGACGTCTTATTTTTTTGAGCCGAAGGCGGGACTCGAACCCGCGACCTACGCATTACGAATGCGTTGCTCTACCAACTGAGCTATTTCGGCTTGATTCGGCCGCGAAGGTAGTAAAAAATATTTGGCTGTATCGGCTTTTTTAGGTTATTTTGCAAGTTAATATATCTATGATAGTATAATTAATCATACTAGTATGAAATACGCGCTGGTAACAGGTGGATCAAGAGGACTGGGCAGGGCAGTATGCCTTAAGTTGTCAGCCATGGGCTATCCTGTACTCATAAACTACAAATCCAACTCCGAGGCTGCTCAGGAGACCAAGAGTTTTATTGAGGAAGCCGGAGGTAATGCGGAGCTCATGCCTTTTGACGTATCTGTCCAGTCTGAGGTTGAAAAGGCGGTGGATGAATGGCAGGAGTCTCATCCGGAGGATTATATCGCTGTCCTGGTGAACAATGCCGGCATACGCCGTGACAATCTGATGATCTTTATGCAGGACGATGACTGGAACAGTGTACTTAATACCAACCTGAACAGTTTCTTCTTCCTGACACGCCGTGTGCTCAAGAATATGCTTTCCAAACGCTGGGGCAGGATCGTGAATATGGCTTCACTGTCCGGCATCAAAGGATTGCCCGGTCAGACCAACTACTCGGCCGCAAAGGCTGCCCTGATAGGTGCCACCAAGGCTCTTGCTCAGGAGGTTGCAGCGCGTAAGGTCACAGTCAACGCCGTGGCGCCCGGATTCATAGCAACCGATATGACCAAAGAACTACCTGAGGATGAACTCAGGAAGATGATTCCTGTGGGCAGGTTCGGAAAGCCCGAGGAGGTGGCATCGGCCGTAGGTTTTTTGGTATCGGACGAGGCTGCATATATAACCGGTGAGGTGATTTCGGTTAACGGAGGCCTATATACATGATTTTCAATAGTTCAATTAACGTTTATATGAAAAAGATTCTTTTTTCTTTATTGTTTGCCGCAATGGCTTTTGGGGCCAATGCACAGGAAGTTATTAACGGAGTACGTGTACCCAGCGGTTATCAGGGGCATATAGAGTATTCAAACCTGTTCTACGTGAACGGATTTGAAACAGGAATGGACCTTTCAACCACACACGGATTCTACTATACACCCAATATGTTTGTGGGTCTGGGTATAGGCCTGCATGTGGCACCCGGTGACGCTTACGTTCCGATATATGCTGCAGCCAAGTATATCTTTAATTACAGGACCAAGGTTTCACCGACACTGCAGATGAAGATGGGTTCATTTTTCAATGAAGGTGCCAAGCCGTACGTAGACCTTTCGTTTGGTTTCAGGTTTGCATCGGACCGTGATTTTGCTTTCTCAATTCAGGCTTGCGGTTCATTCTATGCTCCATTTAACGAAACGGAAAGCTATTGGGATAGTGTTACTGACAAATACATTACTACCTCAGAGCGCAGGAACCTGTCAAGCGTAGGTCTGCGTCTGGGTATTGAATGGTAATAACTTAAGATACGGATGGGAAGAGTCGTAATAACAGGAATGGGAATATGGAGCTGCCTGGGTCAGAACCTTGATCAGGTAAGGGCTTCATTGTTTGAAGGCAAATCCGGAATAGGCATAGATCCTGCACGTAAGGAATACGGCTACCGGTCACTCCTGACAGGTATTGTCCCCGCACCGGTACTGAAAGGTGTGCTGGACCGCCGCCTGCGCGCAGGGATGAGCGAGGAGGCCGAGTATGCATTCATGGCCTCACGCGAGGCTTTTGCCAATGCCGGGGTCGATGATGATTATCTGCTGGCCAATGAGGTGGGCGTGATATTCGGTAATGACTCAAGTGCCAAACCTGTTATAGAGACCAACCGTATCATGGAGGAGTACAAGGACAGCGCCATGCTTGGATCGGGCCTTATATTCCAGTCCATGAACTCGACCGTAAACATGAATATGAGTACCGTATTCCATCTGCGCGGTGTGAACTTTACGCTGAGTGCCGCATGCGCCAGCGGATCACACGCCATAGGAATAGGGTACATGATGATACAGCAGGGCCTGCAGGATATGGTTCTTTGCGGTGGCGCACAGGAAACCAACTATCTCTCTATGGCATCGTTTGACGCACTGTCAGCATTCTCGGTACGCATGGATGAGCCGCAGAAGGCCTCACGTCCGTTTGACCGTGACCGCGACGGACTGGTTCCCAGCGGCGGTGCTGCAGCTTTGGTGCTTGAGGATTATGACCACGCCGTAAAGCGCGGCGCAAAGATACTGGCCGAGATTGCCGGTTACGGATTCTCATCAAACGGCACCGGCGGCATATCACAGCCCAATTCCGATGCATCGTTCCTGGCTATGAGCCGTGCGCTTAAGCAGGCCGGGGTGCAGCCCGATGATGTTGACTATATCAACGCCCATGCCACATCAACTCCCCAGGGAGATATGTTTGAGGCCATTGCGCTGGCACGTCTCTTTGAGGGACGCAAGGCATGGATAAGTTCAACCAAGTCCATGACCGGACATGAGTGCTGGATGGCAGGCGCCAGTGAGGCAGTCTACAGCACACTGATGCTCAACAACGGCTTTGTGGCACCTAACATCAACTTTGAGAACCCTGATGAGTACTCGGCCAAACTCAACATTGCCGCCGAGACCAAACAGACTGAATTAAGGACTATACTGTCAAATTCCTTTGGATTCGGAGGAACAAACAGTGCACTTGTAATCAAGAAGATATGAATCTGTCACCAGCCTTGAAGGAGGCTTACACCAAAGAGCATCTGAGTGCCCGCGACGCACAGCGTCTTGCGGAGTTCATAGCATGGGGCCCGATAGTTTTCCAGGCATCACGCCTGATGATAAAGTTCGGAATACTGGACCTTCTGCGTGATAACGTAGATGGTCTTACCCAACAGGAGATAGCCGATAAGACCAAGTTGTCTCTTTACGCCGTAAAGGTACTCACTGAGGCCTCTCTGTCTATAGGCACAGTTTTGCTGGATCCTGATACGGACCGTTTCCGCCTTTCCAAGACAGGCTGGTTTCTGCTTACAAATCCCATCACCCGCGTAAACATTGACTTTAATCATGACGTCAATTATGAGGGCTGGTTCAAGCTTGAGGAATCACTCAAGGAGGGACGTCCCGCAGGCCTGGAGCACTTTGGCAGTTGGCCTACGGTTTATGAGGGACTCTCTCAGTTGCCGTCTCAGGTGCAGAAGAGCTGGTTCGGATTTGACCATTTCTACTCGGACCACTCGTTTGACGAGGCTCTCAAGATTGTGTTTGACGGAGGTCAGACCGAATCATTGGTAGATGTGGGCGGTAATACAGGCCGATGGGCAATGCGTTGCGTAGATTACAGCGACAAGGTGAAGGTTACCATCATGGACCTGCCGCAGCAACTTGAGATGATGCGCAAGCAGACCGCAGGACAGAAGGGTGCCGACCGCATAGAGGGATTCGGCATAAACCTGCTGGACCGTGCGCAGAAGTTTCCCCAGGGTCGTCATTTTGACGCCATCTGGATGAGCCAGTTCCTGGACTGCTTCTCGGAGGATGAGATACTGAGCATTCTTACCCGTGCCACCGGTGCCATGGACAAGGATACCCGCCTTTACATAATGGAGACATTCTGGGACCGCCAGAAGTTTGAGCCGGGTGCGTTGTGCCTGACCATGACCAGCCTCTATTTCACCGCCATTGCCAACGGAAACAGCAAGATGTACCACTCGGAGTGCATGGAGCGTCTGGTGGAGCAGGCCGGCATGAAGGTGGAGACCATCCATGACAATCTGGGCCAGGGAGGTCACAGTATCATGGTATGTAAATTGAAATAATCAAACAAGTAATAACATATGGACAGAAAAGAGATTGAAGCCAAAGTCAAAAATTTCATGATAGAGGATCTTGAAATTGACGAGGAGAAGATCTGCCCCGATGCACTGCTCAAGAAAGACCTGGGCATAGACAGCCTGGACTTCATTGACATCGTAGTGATTGTTGAGAAGACATTCGGAGTCAAGATCAAGAGTGAGGAGATGGCTGGAGTAAAGACCTTCAGCGCGTTCTGTGACTATCTGGAGAGCAAGCTTGGCTAAGAAAGGGGGTAAACCCAAGGAGTGGAAGGGTAGGACTGACGGTCTGCCGTGGATGATACGGTCGCTGGTAGTCCTGATGAAGGTGGTTGACAGGCATGTCATCTATTGTTTCATGGCGATAGTGGTGCCGTTTTATATGATCTTTCATCACGACAGTTACCTGGCAACCTACAGATTCTTCAGACAGCGTTTCGGTTTTGGCCGAATCAAGTCATTCCTCAAGGTTTACGCCAACCATTACCGTTTCGGCCAGGTCATTATAGACCGATACGCAGCGTATGCAGGCAAGAAGTTCCGTTTTGAACTGGACGGAAACGAAAGGTTCATGGAACTGGTTAACGGTGAGAGCGGATTTGTGCAACTGAGTTCACATGCCGGCAACTACGAGATGGTGGGATACGGTCTGACATCGACCCGTAAGAGGGTAAACGGCCTGTTCTACGGCGGTGAGAGCCAGGTGATGATGGATTTCAGGCGTAAGATCCTGGCCATGCACAACGTGAACCTGATTGAGGTCGATGAGAGCATGTCACATATCTTCAACATGAATGCGGCCATAGACCGAGGTGAGATTGTGAGCATGACGGGTGACCGCCTGTTCGGATCGGCCAAATCAATCAAGTGCATGTTCCTGGGCAAGGAGGCGCAGTTCCCAATGGGACCGTTTGCGCTGGCTGTGCAGAAAGAGGTGCCTATGCTGGCCGTGTTCTCAATGCGCAGTCACGGAGCGTACAAGGTTTATGTGAGGGATATAAGACAGGATGAATCGCTCCCGCTCAGGGCACGTATGGCCGATATGGCTCAGAATTTTGCATTGGAGCTGGAGAAAGTGGTAAGGATGTATCCCACACAGTGGTTCAACTACTACGATTTCTGGAAGGACTGATGAATGAGATTGAAAAGGTTGACGTACACAAACTCCTGCCGCAGCAGGAGCCGTTCGTGATGATAGACCGCCTGGTCCATTACGATCCTGTACGTACCGTCACCGCTCTTGAGGTCAGACCAGACAACATCTTTGCCGATGAAGGGCATCTGAGCGTGGCCGGTCTGAATGAGAACATAGCACAGACCTGCGCTGCCAGGATGGGATACATCAGTTTTTCATCGGGCGACAGGGTAAAGATAGGAGTAATAGGAGCCATTACCAATTTCAGCGTGAGCCGGACTCCGCTGGTGGGTGAGGTTCTGACAACGACGATAGATGTAGTGCAGGAGGTGTTTCAGGTTACGCTGGTTCACGCAACGGTAAGAGTGGGTGATGAGGTGATAGCCGAGACTGACCTTAAGATTGCACTGCAGGACTGATAAAAGAATTGATATGAAAGAACTTAAGGCAACCGTACCTTTGAAAATCCGCTTCAGTGAGGTGGATTCCATGAACATTGTATGGCACGGCTCATACATGATGTACTTTGAGGATGCCCGCGAGGCGTTCGGACGTGAGTACGGGTTAGCCTATCTGGATATATTCGGCAACGGTTATTATGCTCCGCTGGTGGAGATCTCTTTCAAGTACAAGAGCCCCATCACATATGATATGAAGCCGGAGATAACCATAACCTACAGGCCGACCGATGCCGCCAAGATAGTGTTTGACTATGAGATAAAGAATCCGGAGACGGGTGATGTGCTTGCCACGGGCCATTCCGTGCAGGTGTTCATGGACCTGAACTACCAGTTGGTATGGATCAATCCGGATTTCTATGAGGAGTGGAAGAAGAGATGGCTCGAATGATAAGATGCATAGCAGATAACGTGGTGTCGTCGCTGGGAACAACTTCACGTGCCAACTACGACAGTGTCAAGGCCGGAAGGTCAGGACTGGCGCGTTATGAGTCCATGGGCAATATCACCACGCCTTTTGTCCTGTCACGCGTGGACCGCGCTGTAATTGACGGTCTTTGCGCCGAACTTGGCATACAGGGCAATTATACATTCTTTGAGAAGTTCCTGCTTTGCTCATCGGTCCAGGCTGTAAGGGACGCCGGAATCGATGCCTCATCAGAGAGGGTGCTCTTTATCATTTCCACTACCAAGGGCAATGTTTCACTCCTGGGACAGCCTCAGGAGGGAGTGGAGCAGGAGCGTGTACTGCTGGCCAAGGCCGCACGTGAGGTGATGCGTTTCTTTGGCAATCCCGGAAAACCGATTGTGGTATGCAACGCCTGCATATCGGGCGTATGCGCACAGATAGAGGCCATGCGTGCCCTGCGCAGCGGACGTTACGACTATGCCGTTGTGATTGGGGCCGATGAGCAGTCACCGTTTATCATATCGGGATTCCTGTCGTTCAAGGCCATATCCGATGAGCCGTGCCGCCCGTTTGACAAGGACCGCAAGGGTCTGAATCTGGGTGAATGTGCCGCTACGGTGGTGCTGGAGGCATCGGACAAAAAGAGAAGCGGTTGGGAACTTGTATGCGGAGCCATACGCAATGACGCCAACCACATATCGGGACCGTCACGTACAGGCGAGGGCAGTTACCTGTGTCTAATGGAGGTGCTTAATGAGTGCCGCCGCCCAGAACTGGCTTTTGTGAACGTACACGGAACCGCAACCGCATACAATGACGAGATGGAATCAATAGCGCTGTACCGTGCCGGACTGATTGACGTACCGGTAACGGGACTTAAGGGCTATTACGGACATACAATGGGCGCAGCCGGTATAATGGAGAGCATTCTTTCCATGTATGCGGTGCGTGACAATACGGTGCTTGCCACACGCGGTTACCGGGAGCAGGGAACCACTTACCCGGTAAGCGTAAGCAGCGAGACAAGAGAGTGCAATGGCAGCGAGTTCATAAAACTGCTGTCGGGATTCGGCGGAAGCAATGCCGCCCTGTTATACAGATTCGTGGAGTAGGTATGGAGAGGAGAGGACTTGAATTTGTTGTGCTGAATCAGGGTAATGCCCAACTGACGGATTTGTATCGCACTCATATAGGCGATTGGCCCAAATTCTACAAGATGGATACCTTGAGTAAGGCAGGATTTGTGGCTACCGAGTTGCTGCTCAAGAAAGTAGGTGAGCGCAGATGTGACAGCGAAGAGTTTATCCGGAGTCGCGCCATAGTGCTATTCGGCTCAACGGCTTCACTTTGCGCCGACCGAAACTATCAGGAAACAATACAGGACAAGGATAACTATTATCCAAGTCCGGCACTGTTTGTATATACACTGCCCAACATCGTGACGGGCGAGATAGCCATCCGCAACCACTGGCGAGGCGAGACATCATTCTATGTTCTTGAGGAGCCCGATGCATCACAGATGGCGTTTCATCTGGCATGCGCATTCCAGGACGCTGATACGGAGAGTATACTTGCAGGATGGGTGGACAGCCGTATGAATGATGATTTCCAGGTCTTTATGACCTTGATAAGCAGGGAGGATACGGCCGATACTGATTGGCTGGCAGGACAATTGCAATTGATGATTAATAACTTAAACAAATGATATTATGGAAGAGTTGATTCTTAAACTTAAGCAGGAGATTATTGAGGTACTTAACCTTGAGGACATCAAGCCCGAGGAGATTGATAACGACGCCCCTCTGTTTGGTGAAGGTCTTGGCCTTGATTCAATTGATGCACTGGAACTTATCGTACTCATGGAGAAGAACTACGGCATCAAACTGCAGGATCCTGCCAAGGGCAAGGAGATATTCAAGTCCATCAATGTGATGGCTGATTACATTCAGAAAAACCGCACCAGATAATGACTCAGAACAGGTCAGTGCTGATAACCGGCTGCGGCATTGTGAGTGCCATAGGCCAGGATTGCGGACAGGTGCTTGATTCGCTCCTGCAGGTACGTACCGGCGTGGGGCCGCTCAAGTATCTGCGGACCGGGCATACGGAGTTTCCGGTAGGTGAGGTCAAACTGTCCGATGAGGAGATGGAGCGCCTTATGGGTATTGCTCCGGGTACTCCCACAACCCGTACGGCACTGATGGGAATGATTGCCCTGCATGAGGCTCTGGGGCAGGCGGGACTGAACCGTGATGACCTCAAGGAGTGCAGTTTTGTAAACGGCACTACCGTTGGCGGTATGGACAAGAGTGAGCAGTACTATCTGGATTTCATTGAGAATGACAGCCGTAACGCTTACATCAGCACCCATGACTGCGGTTCGTGCTCCGAGATGATAGCTGACCGTTTTGGCCGCTTCAAGATGATAACCACCATATCCACGGCATGCTCATCGGCCGCAAACGCCATTGAGATGGCTGCCGATATGATTCGTCTTGGTGAGGCCGATATCGTTGTGGCTGGTGGTTCGGAGTGCATAACCAAGTTCCACCTGAACGGTTTCAATTCACTGATGATACTGGACCATAACCAGTGCCGTCCGTTCGATGCTGAGAGGGCAGGTCTGAATCTGGGTGAGGGTGCAGCCTTTGTGGTGCTTGAGGAGGCCGGTCATGCGGCAGCCAGAAATGCCAGGGCTCTGGCACGTCTGTCAGGATACGGCAATGCCTGCGACGCCTTCCACCAGACCGCTTCATCACCTGATGGAGAAGGTGCATATCTTGCTATGAGCAAAGCACTTAAGGAGGCAGACTTAAAGCCGTCTGACATAGATTACGTGAACGCTCACGGTACGGGAACTCCCAATAATGACGAGAGCGAGAGCCAGGCTATGATGCGTGTTTTCGGCAAGGATCTGCCGCCGGTATCATCGACCAAGTCTATGACAGGTCATACTACGAGTGCATCGGGGGCAATAGAGACGGTTATATGCATTCTGGCACTCAGAAACGGGTTCATCCCAGTGAATTATGCATTTGAGCATCCTATGGAGAACGGCATCGTGCCTAACATGGATCTGCATAAGGGTTGCAAATTGCGTCATGTGCTCTGCAACTCGTTCGGTTTTGGCGGAAATGATTCATCATTGGTAATATCGGCAGTGGAATGATTATGGAAAAGACATCTGTTAAAATTCTGTCTGCCAAGCAGATATCAATCCAGAATCCTCTGTCTGAGGAGTGGATGGATAATCCCCTTGGTTACACTGAGGATTATGTGCGTGCCGTTGACCCTGATTTCAAGCAGTTCATATCGGCCGGCGATGCGCGCCGTATGGGCAAACTGCTCAAAAGGGCTCTTGCCACATCGCTATCTGCGCTGCAGGAGGGCGGTATTGAGAATCCTGATGCAATTATAACCGGTACGGGATTCGGCAGCATTGAGAATACGGAGTTGTTCCTGGATGCGCTTGTACGTGAGGGTGAGCAGCTGCTCAAACCCACGCAGTTCATGCAGTCCACACATAATACCGCATCATCGCTTATAGGCATACACACCCATTGTCACGGGTACAATTCAACATACTCTCAGAAGGGATTCTCGTTTGACAGCGCCCTGTATGATGCCTGGATGCAGTTCCGCATCGGAAGGATCAAGTCGGCACTTGTGGGCAGCCATGATGAGATGTCACCCGTATTCTCCGGTTTTGTACGTAAAGCCGGTCATGTCAAGGAGGGTGAGATATGCAGCGAGGCTGCCGTATCGGTACTTCTGGCAGACAGCGGTAATGCTGCATACTGCTCACTGGATGGCGTAAAACTATTTGACACACCCTCTCAGGACACTCTCAAGCAGGTTCTGGCCGATATGACCGCGGGCGGCATAGACGCCGTGATGACGGGCATGAGCGGCAACGCTGAGAACGATTCATGGTACGGATTCCTGGATGCAATGCTTCCGGGTGTTCCACAACTCAGATACAAGCCCCTGTTCGGGGTTAACTTCTCGTCATCGGCCACCGGATTCTATGCATCGGCATGCTGCCTTAAGAAGGGTAGTGTACCGGCTGTACTTTCTGCATCGGGCAAGTCCATAGACTGCGGTAAGGGCATTCTGGTGGTCAATGTGGTTGAGGGCCGTCATTATTCATTCTCATTACTCAAACCGGTATGTGGAAGATAATACCATATTCGTTGCTGCAGAGCCTTCTGCTGGCTGCTGGTCAGTTGATGATGAAACTGGCCCTGAACCATATGAGCACGTATCAGGGATTCTGGCGCTTTATAGGCCATGAACTTACCAACTGGTGGTGGCTTGGCTGCGGCATTTCAATGGGCGGCGCAACGGTCATGTGGTTCTATATAATGAAGAATTTCCCGCTCAGTGTGGCATATCCGCTCAGTTGCCTGAGTTTTGTGTTCGGAATGCTGGGAGCCATGCTGTTCCTGGGTGAACAGATTCCGCTGGGTCGCTGGATAGGCATCGGCCTTATCCTGGTTGGCGCGGCATTCATAAGCAGATGATATGAAGAGGCTTTATTTCATAGTTACCGGTCTTGTCCTGCTGCTGGCAGTGGGAGTGTGGGCTGTACCGTTCAGCGGACAGCAGACTGAGGATGAGATGATTGAGAGTATTGCCAAGGCTTGCTCCCAGATGCGTTCCATGAAGTGTGACATAAGCCAGATTCGCACTGTTCCGCTCATGGACGAGCCTCAGAAATCATCCGGAACAATGATTTATATACAGCCTTCAAGATTCTGTCTTAATTACACTGAACCTTTTGAGTGGAAGCTCAAGGTAGACGGAGATAATGTCACTGTTGGCTCCGGACAGGAGGCATCGGGTGATGCTGGACGTCTGTACAAGGGTATGTCGGGCATGATTCTGGGATGCATGTCGGGGCAGATGCTCAAGGATAACCGAACATTCAGCGTATCGGTGACCGATGAAGGAGCGGAGTGGAAGGCAGTGATGATTCCGCAGCGCCGTGACATGAAGAAGATGTTCAACCGTATTGAACTGGGATTTGATCCCGATACCCGGCTTCTTAAGCGTCTGCGTATGGAGGAAGCCGGAGGTGGCAGTACGGAGATACTTATAAGCAACGTGAAACTGAACGGGGACTATGAGGCTGAATGGTGATTTTTACAGGATAGAGTCCCGTTTGGAGGGCTTGCCGCAGGGACAGTCAGGGTTCAACGTCATTCTGAATCCTGACCATCTTATTTATAAGTCACACTTTCCCGGACAGCCGGTAACCCCTGGTGTCTGCATACTCCAGATGATTCAGGAACTGCTTTCAGTAGATATGGGTATGCCGTTGTTTATCAATAAGATAAAGAATGCAAAATTCACCAATATGATATCGCCTCTGACTGACCGCAGGATATCGGTCCTGTTCAGTTCAGTAACCCCTGAGGAGGACGGTATCAAGGCCCAGGGCGTGGTGGCACGTCCCGACAATGCGGCCGATGTGTTCCTTAAGTTTTCAGTATTTCTTGTAAAGGAACCGTTCTGACATGACAACAAGATACTGCGTCATAATACCCACGTACAACAACAGCGGTACACTGGCCGATGTTGTGGAGCGTGCGCATAAGGTATGCCCCGATGTGATAGTGGTAAATGACGGCAGTACAGACAATACACAGGCCGAGTTGTGCGGTATGGATGTGACGGTCCTGAATCACGACAGGAACCGCGGCAAAGGTAAGGCCCTTAAGACCGGATTGGCCTATGCTGCCGAAAAGGGGTTTACACATGCCGTGACTATAGATTCTGACGGACAGCACTTTCCCGAGGATATTCCGGCCATGATAGAGGCATCACAGCAGCATCCCGGTGATATAATTGTGGGATGCCGTAACCTGACAACTGAGAATATGCCCAGGCAGAACACTTTTGCCAACCGTTTCTCAAACTTCTGGTTCCGTTTGCAGACTGCCCGCAGACTGGATGACACCCAGTCAGGGTTCCGTATCTATCCGCTTGATTCACTTTACGGTATGGGTCTGATTACCTCCCGTTACGAGGCTGAGTTGGAACTGTTGGTATTTGCCGCATGGCACGGTGTTGACGTGCAGGGCGTACCGGTACACGTATGGTATGCCCCCGAGGGTGAGAGGGTGTCACATTTCCGTCCGTTTTGGGATTTCTTCAGGATTAGTGTCCTGAATACGATATTGTGTTTTGGCGCGCTGCTGGTGGGGTTGCCTCTGGCTCTGTTGCGTAAGATAGGGATACGGCTATGAGAAGGTTATTCCTGGGCATATATGACTGGCTCTCGGGGCGCAAGACGGTTGCGGTCCTCCTTGCCCTGTTCATTATGCTGCTCTCCGTAATCTCGGCCCTGCGCATGGATTATGAGGAGGATATAGCCCGATTTCTGCCTCTGGACACCCGTGACAGCCGCCAGACGGAACTGATGGACCGTCTGCAGGAGCAGAACAGGATAGCGGTGATATTCCGTTATGACGGCAGTGATGAGCCTGAGAGTGCTCTGGCCGATGCCATGGACCGTTTTGAGGAACTCTGGTTTGATTTTGATACCCTGGGTCTGGTGCCCGATATGTCTGCTCTGGCCGATGAGTCCATGGCTATGGAACTTATTGAGTTTGTACAGGAGCATACGGCCAGTTTCCTCACCGAGGCCGATTACCGCCGTATGGATTCGCTACTGTCACAACCCGGATATGTGGACAGCCAGTTGGAGGCCGACCGCCGTTCACTGCAGATGCTTACCGGCGGATTTACCAAGAATCTTATTCCTAATGATCCGCTCAACCTGTTCTCACCGTTACTGTTAAGACTCTCTGAGATTGGCGGAAATACAGGTTTCAGCGTATCGGCAGACGGATATATGATGCACTCCACGCTTCCTGTGGGACTGCTGTTCTTTGACTCACCGTTCGGGCAGAGCGAATCGGACCATAACGCAGGTCTGGTGGCTCTTGTGGAGAGGGTAGGTGCACAGGTTGCCTCCGAGACGGGCATTGCGGTATCAGAGATAGGTGCTCCGGTTATCGCAGTTTCCAATGCGGAACGCATCAAGAAAGACAGTATCCTTGCTGTGGCACTGGCTGTGATAGGAATCCTGATTGTGCTCTGGTTCTCATTCAGACGCATAAGCGATATGCTGTGGCTGGTGGTTACGCTGTTCTATGGAGGCCTGTTTGCATTGGGCCTGACCGGATTGTTCAAGGACAGCATATCGATAATAGTCATAGGACTGGGCTCAGTGCTGGTAGGTATAGCAGCCAATTATCCGCTCCATTTCCTGCACTCGCTGCATGATACGGCCGATAACCGCCGCAGCCTAGGTGATATGGTGGTGCCATTGCTTACCGGCAATATAACCACCGTGAGCGCATTCTTCTGCCTTATATTCCTTAAGGCCGAGGCTATGCATGACCTGGCTCTGTTCGGGTCATTCATGCTGGTTGGAACCATTCTGTTTACGCTGGTATTCCTGCCCGTTTTTGTAAAGCCCAGAAAGCTTGCTGCGGGTGAGCAGCCCCGTGAGGAGAAGGTGGAGCCCCGTCTGAACCGCACCGGGCGTATGATATCGCGTGTGGTGATGCTAATAACGGTTGTCATGCTCATATGGGGCGGTAGCGCCGGATTCGATACGGACCTGAACCATATCAACTACATGACCCCGCAGCAGAAAACGGATTTGGAACTGATCTCGAGCGGTGTCGACCAGGGCTCCATGGACCAGCTATCCGTACTGACATCCATGCTGCCTTCAAAAACCGATCAGGATGCAGGCCGGTGGCTTTCATTCTGGAACGCTCACAGCGATCAGATTGAGCAACTTAAAGAGCGCAGCCGTGAATACGGATTCTCCAATGATGCATTCGCTCCGTTCCTCAACTCCATAAAGTCTCAGCCTGAACTCATATCAAAGGAGGACCTCACGCAGGAGAGCATGGCCGATGTAATGAAAACCCTGGTGGAGTCACTGTCCGATGATTTCAACAAGGTGCTGTTCATGTGCGGATTCGTGGTGTTTGCCTTCCTCTGGATTTCGTTCGGAAAACTGGAACTGGCTCTGATATCATTCCTGCCGCTGACCGTGGGCTGGATATGGATACTGAGCATCATGAATATGCTGGGCATACAGTTCAATATAGTAAGCATCATACTGGCCACGTTCATATTCGGTCAGGGCGATGATTACACCATCTTCATTACCGAGGGTCTGCTGCACGAGTACAAGACCGGTGTAAGGACTGTCGATGACCGCCGCAAGAGCGTGATAATATCGGCCGTGATAATGTTCATAGGCATAGGTACACTCATATTTGCCAAGCATCCTGCCATGCACTCTCTGGCCGAGATAACCATTCTGGGTATGCTGGTGGTGGTTGTTATGGCGCATTTCCTTCCCGAGTGGCTGTTCCAGTGGATGACCCTCAAGAACGGCCGCAAGCGTGAGGTGCCTGTAAGCATAATGCGTATACTGCGCAGTGCATGGGCTTTTGGATTCCTGCTGATATCGGTCATTATCTGCACTCCTGTTGTGCTGGTTATATTCATTGGCCGCAAGCGGGAGTGGAAGGACCGGTTCCTGCACAATCTGCTCTACAGGTTTGCAAATCTGGTAATACGCCGTGTTCCGGCAGTTAAATTCACGCTGGATAACAGCATTGGCGAGACATTCAGCAAGCCCGCCGTGATAATAAGCAACCATCAGTCACACCTGGACCTGATGTGCCTTATGATGCTAACACCCAAGATGATAGTGGTTACCAATGACTGGGTATGGCGCAATCCCATTTACGGGGCATTGATTCGCCGTGCCGAGTTTGTGCCGGCGGCCGATGGCATTGAGGAGTACATGCCGCAGTTCCGCAGTCTTGTGGAGCGCGGATATTCCATACTGGTGTTCCCCGAGGGTACGCGGTCGGCCGACTGCTCCATACTGCGATTCCACAAGGGTGCATTCCATCTGGCTCAGGAACTTGGTCTGGATATCCTGCCGGTGTGCCTGAACGGAGTAGGCTACGCCCTGCCCAAGGAGGAGTTCATGCTCCGTCCCGGACATATCACCGTAACCGTAGGCAAGCGCGTGGCTCCAGATGACCTTAGTTGGGGAGCCGATGCAAGAGAACGTACCAAGGCGTTCCACAAGTTCTATCAGGAGTGGTACGCCCAAATGTGCAACAAACTGGAGAGTTGACTATGGAGGCGGTGATTATAGGTGCAGGAATGGGCGGATTGTTCTGCGGAGCGCTGCTGGCAAAACGTGGCGTTAAGGTTACCGTACTTGAGAAGAATGGTACGATAGGTGGCGGACTACAGACATTCGCACGTGGTGGCGAAACCTTTGAGACCGGTATGCATGTGGCAGGCGGTTTCAACGAGGGTGGTATCCTGAATAGCCTGTGCCGCTATCTTGGCATTATGGACAGGCTCAAGATAAGGCAGTCCGACATGATGCTGAGCGTTACTTACACCGACAGCGGACGCACTTATGACCTTCCTGCCGGCCGTGAAGCATTCATTGACTATCTGACGGGCAAGTTCCCCCACGAGAAAGATAACATACGCCGTTACGTGGATGCCGTGTTCCGCGTATCTCATGAGGAGAAACTCTTCTATCTGGAGAGCATGAGCGGCGTCAGTGACCACTCCGACGAGTTCTTCATGCCGGCCGATGCATTCATAGCCAAGTATATCAGTGATCCTGAACTCCGTGCCTTACTGGCATCGGTCAATCCGCTTTATGCAGGTATTCCGGGACACTCTCCGGCATACATCCACATAATGATATCGGCCCTGTTCATGGAGAACCCCTGCTGGTTTGAGGGCGGTTCGGGTCAGTTGGCCGATGTACTTAAAGATGTGATTGAGGCTGCCGGCGGCCGTGTGCTTACCCGCTGCGAGGTGGCATCGGTCCGTGTACAGGATCTGAGTGTGGAGTGCGTCGTGGATAAGAACGGACGTGAGTACCGCGCAGACTGGTATATATCCGATATCCATCCCGCATCGCTGTTCCCGCTTATCGAGGGCAAGGCATTCACATCGGGCTACCGTGCACGTATTGAGAGTATCCCCGATACGGCATCGGCCTTTAAGGTGTATCTAAGGCTCAAGCCTGGAAAGGTTCGTTTTCCGGGACATCCGGTCAGCATAGTTGACAGTGCGGATAATGCATGGAAGATGGCTCAGTATGGAAAAGATGAATGGCCGCACGGAGTGAACTGCTTCTTTGGTGAGGGCAGGGACGGCTTTGCATCACACCTTACCGCATACTGCCTTATGGACTTTGATGAGGTCATGGAGTGGGAGAATACCCATACTGGGCATCGCGGAGAGGCTTATGAGGCGTGGAAGAGGGAGCGTATCGACAGAGTGCTGGCTCTGGTTGAGAAACGCTATCCCGGAATCAGGGAGGCAGCCGATGACATATTTGCATCGTCACCGCTTACGTTCCGTGACTGGATGGGCACCCGTAGGGCCGGTGCATACGGTCTTTTCAAGGACAGTACTAACATTGCAGCATCGCTCATTCCCATCAAAACCAAGGTAAAAAACCTGGTTCTTACGGGACAAAATGTAAATATGCACGGAATTGGTGGGGTTCCGATGACTGCAATTGAAACCATTCAGACTATATTTGCAGATGAATCCGTCCTTGACGGAATAAAGAAAGTTATATCAAACAAGTAAAAACAGAAAAGGACAATATATGAAACCGTTCAAATTAAAGCTTATCTATCCCAAGTGGCAGAAACTCAAGGGACAGACTACATTCAACTTGCCGCCTCACGGACCTGTGGCATTTGCCGCAACACTCCCCGAGTGGGTTGAGGTAACGTTTACCGATGAGAATGTGGAGGCCATCAACTTTGATGAGGAGTGCGACGGCGTTGCACTGTCAATGATGCTCAGCACACAGGTCAAACGCGGATGGGAGATAGCCGATGAGTATCACAAACGTGGCAAGCTGGTAATGGCCGGAGGTATATCGACCATGCTGCATGCCGAGGATATGGTAAAGCATGTTGATTGCGTGTTCCTGGGTGAGTCCGAGGGCCGCATGGAGGAGGTGATGCAGGATTGGGTGAACGGCAAACTGCGCAAGTTCTACAACTATATGGGCAATATGCCGCCCATTGAGTCTGTAGGTCCCTGCCGCCGTGACCTTTACAAGCGTGAACTCTATAACCACAAGGGAGTGCAGATGGTAGACCTGTTCCACGCCAGCCGCGGATGCCGTTTCAGCTGCTATCCCTGCGCCGTATCATATCTGGGCGGCCGTAAGTTCCGTCCGCGTCCCATCGACAAGGTGGTTGAGGATATGGCAGCCATTGACAACAACCGTCTGTTCATTGTAGACAACTCGCTTGCACAGAACAAGGAGTGGGAGAAGGAACTCTTTACAGCCATAGCCCCGCTAAAGAAGAAATGGATAAGCCATACCATCGAGGATGATCCTGAGGTTCTGGATCTGGCTGCCAAGGCTGGTGCGTGGTATGTATATCAGGCCGTTTATGATACATCGGACTACATCAAGGAACGCGTTAAGCGTTATCATGATTACGGAATAGGCGTTGAGGGTACAATCCTGCTGGGACTTGACAACCAGACCGAGGATGACATAAAGCGTCTGATTGACTTCCTGGGTGAGATAGACCTGGATCTGGCCGAGTTCACAGTGATGACCCCGTTCCCGCATACCAAGGGATATGATGACCTGCTGCGTCAGGGTCGTATCTTTGACTTTGACTGGAACCATTATAATGCAGGTCAGGTGGTGTTCCAGCCCAAGCATATGAGTCCGGAGCGCCTACAGGAACTCTATGATTATGCGTGGAAGAGTTTCTATGCCGATGAGAGTCAGGAGCAGAAGATGTTCCGTCTGTTCTGCAACGTGGCCCTGCGTGAGATGGAGGAGGGCACTTACCGCCCGCGTGACCGCCGTCTTGCCAACAAGTCATTCGGAAAGGATGTGGTAAGAAACATTAAGACATTGAACGTATGAAAGTATCACCCGATTATTACGACGAGATATTCAACTACTTGGGCGAATGGGATATGCCGTCCGCCTGCGGTCTTAAGATAAGAGAGTCTGAAGGCAGGACATTTGTCATTGTGACCGAACTGTATCAGGACAACCCGGGTACATCGGTAACCTATGCCGGACAGAAACTGGCCGAACAGATATGCCAGGCAAAGGGTCTTGATCTGAAAGACATTGTCTATGTGGAGTGCAATCCCAACACCAACTCCAAACTCTCGTTCTATGATGAGGAGTATTTTGAGGTGGACTTTGATGCCGATCCTCAGCACAAATACCGTCAGTTGACAAGGGAAGAGTTGCTCAAACTGCTGGGTAAGTGATGCTTGCAAGCCTGCTGTTCAGTTTCCTGGCAGTCATTATCCCAAGCAGCAAGACAATTACTCCTTGGGCTGACCTGGAAAAGCATGCCGATGAGGTGATGGTTACACCTTATCTGGCTGATGACAGCCGAAATGCACCTACAGTCATAGTCTGTCCCGGTGGCAGTTACCATTGGTTGGATGTAAAGGGCGAGGGTATTGAGGTGGCCGAATGGCTCCGTGACAACGGCATAAACGCCGTACTGCTTCAGTACCGTACCGCAGGACTGGGCTCATGCATCTGGCATTACCGTTTCCTGTTCCGTGGCCGCCGTCACCCAGATATGATATGTGATGTCCAGAGGACAATCCGATACGTGCGTGAGAATGCCGACAGTCTGGGCATCGACCCTGAGCGAGTGGGCGTGATGGGCTTTTCGGCCGGAGGTCATCTGGCCATGTCATCGGCCTGTTTCAGTAATACTGATTATACAAACCTTCCGCAAGGTCCGTCTAAGGTCTCTCTCAGGCCAGATTTCGTAGGTGCAATTTATCCTGTGGTCACCATGAACGGGGAGTATGTTCACAGACGTTCCCGCCGTGGCCTGTTGGGCGAGTGGGGCGTGTACAGCAGCAAGAAAAGGGACATGATGTCCATTGAGGAGCATATCCCAGATGACTGTCCTCCCGTTTTTCTGATAAATTGTAAGGACGATCCTGTTGTAGATTGGCATAATTCAGTAATTTTGGACAAAGCTCTGACCGATGCGGGTGTCAGTCACAAGTATATCCTGTATGAAACAGGTAAGCACGGATTCGGAGTGAGTGATGTTTACGGTTCTCCGGAGTGCCGTAAATGGAGAGATGAGTTTTTGGTTTGGCTTAGAGGATTATATGAATGATATAGAGTTTTCATCACCTGCGGAGATTAAGGCATTTCAGGAGGATCTGCTGCACAAGCATCTGGTTTATCTCAAGAAGAACTCTCCTTATTACAGGAGGCTGTTTGACAGTTATGGGATAAATATCAGCAAGATTGTACATCTGGAGGACCTTACCCGTATTCCTTTTACCGAGAAAAAGGACCTGCAACTGTACAACGATGATTTCTGCTGCGTTCCCAAGTCAAAGATAATAGACTACATAACCACATCGGGCACACTGGGTGATCCCGTACTGTTTGGCTGCACCGAGAAGGACCTGCAGCGCCTGGCGTACAATGAGAAGAAGTCTTTTGAGTGCGCGGGACTGACTACAGACAGTGTTGTGCAACTCATGACCACCCTTGACAAGCGTTTCATGGCAGGCATGGCCTATTTTCTGGGCCTGCGTGAGATGGGTGCGGGTGTTATCCGCGTTGGTAACGGTATCCCCGAACTCCAGTGGGATACCATACGCCGTTTCCATCCCGATGCCATAATGTGTGTGCCGTCATTCATACTTAAACTGATTGAATACGCCGAGGCGCATGAAATAGACTACCGCTCCAGCAGCATACGCCGCATAATAGGCATAGGCGAGGGACTGCGTGACCAGAACTTCGAACTGAACCTGCTGGGCCGTCAGATCCACGAGAAATGGCCCGAGGTTCAACTCTTCGCCACATACTCATCGACCGAGATGGGTGCCACTTTCAGCGAATGTGAGTACGGCATGGGCGGACATGTGCATCCTGAATTAATCATTGTAGAGATAATAGGCGATGACGGAATGCCCGTGGCCGACGGTCAGCCCGGTGAGGTGGTGGTTACCACCTTGGGCGTAGAGGGTATGCCTCTGCTGCGTTTCCGTACCGGCGATATAGCCTGCAAGCATGTGGAGCAGTGCCGTTGCGGCCGATGGTCATACCGCCTGTCACCGCTGTTGGGCCGTAAGAACAACATGATCAAACTTAAGGGTACCACGCTGTATCCGCCTGCCATCAACGATGTCCTGGACAACACTGATTACGTTGAGAACTACGTTGTGATTGTACGTAACAGCAAGGCCGGAACCGACGATGTCCTGGTCAAGGTAGGACTCAAGAATGATCCCGGATTCGATGTGGTAAAGGAACTCAAGGACAGTTTCCGTTCACGTATCCGCGTAGCACCCGAGATAGAGATATGTCCCGTAGATGAGATACATGCCGTCAATTATCCGCCTACGGGCCGAAAACCGGTCAAATTCATAGATGAAAGAAAATGACAGACTACCACAAATTCGATGACATACGTCCGTATCGTGACGAGGAGATTCCGGCAGCGATGCAGCGCATTGCATCCAGTCAGTCATTCCCTCTTGTTGCCAAGTTTGTATTCCCTGAACTGACGGTTGAACAGGCCGCCGATAAGATACGCAGTTTCAAGACCATCTATGATTTCCAGCATGGTGCCATGATACCTATGAACAAACAGGTTCTGGAAGGCACTATTACGGAATTCACCATAGGAGGCATAGAGAAACTTGATACGTCCAAGCGTTACCTGTATGTCAGTAACCACAGGGACATAGTTCTGGATTCATGTATTCTGATGTATGCCCTTTACAGGGACGGCGGTCACGATACAGGTGAGATTACTTTCGGATCAAACCTGATGCGCGGCGAGTTGGTTATTGACATAGGCAAGAGCAACAAGATGTTCCGTGTTGACCGCGGCCGTAATCCGCGTGAACTCTACACCACATCGGTCCATCTTTCGGAATATATCCGATACGCCATAACTGAGAAACATCAGTCCGTATGGATTGCACAACGCAACGGCCGCACCAAGGACGGCATTGACCGTACGGACCAGGGCGTGATAAAGATGTTCGGTATGAGCGGCCCCAAGGACCGTGTGGATGCACTTGATGAACTCAATATCGTACCGGTATCGGTCTCATACGAATGGGAGTCATGTGATATACTCAAGGCTTTGGAACTCTATGAATCACGTAACGGCGAGCCTTACATAAAGAAACCGGGCGAGGACCTTAACAGTATACTGACCGGTATCATGCAGGACAAGGGCAGGGTACATTTCCAGGTATGTGATCCTCTGCGCCGTGAGGAACTGGAAGCGTTGAGTGACGTGCCCAATGTTCAGTTCCATCGGGAAGTAGCTCAGATAATAGATAAACGTATCTGTGGCGATTACCGCCTGTTCCCCAATGCATATATAGCACATGACCTGCGATATGGCAATACCCGTTATGCTGACCGCTACACCAAGGATGAGTACGATGCGTTTGTGGCTCACATGGCCGAACTGAACAAATACAGCGACGACCCTGCTTTGAGTGATATATTCCTGGGCATTTACTCCAATCCTATTGAATCAAAGAATTGATAAAACAATATCGCTTATGAAGACTAAATCTTTTGTCGTTTGGGCCGTAGCAGCAGTTACTCTGTTTATGGCCGGTTGTAAGGATAAGAACTTGAAGGTGTGCATATTCCCTGGCGATTATCCCGATCCCACCATCCTCCGTGACGGTAATGATTACTACATGACCCATTCCAACTTCACTTACTATCCCGGTCTGCTTATCTGGCATTCAACCGATTTGCTGCACTGGGAGCCTATAGCACGTGCGGTGCAGGGACATGATTATTCAATCTATGCTCCGGACCTGTGCAAGGTTAACGGCAAATACTACATCTATTATCCCACCAGCAGTGGTGAGAACTTTGTGGTTACTGCCGATAAGCCTGAAGGCCCGTGGAGCGATCCCATAAAACTGCGTGTAAGCGGAATTGATCCCGGTCATGCTATCGATGACCAGGGCAACCGATACCTCTATACTAACGACGGTCACGTGGCTCCGCTGTCTGCCGACGGACTTTCAATTACAGGACGCAACCAGAAGGTATATGATCCCTGGCAGTATCCCGAGGAGTGGGAGACTGAGGGCATGTGGCTTGAGTCACCCAAGATTGTAAAACGCGGAGAATACTACTATCTGGTTAGCGCCGAGGGCGGTACCGCAGGACCTCCCACCAGCCATATGTGCGTAGTGGCCCGCAGCAAGTCCGTAACAGGTCCCTGGGAGAACAGCCCCTACAATCCCCTGGTGCACACATACACAGCCGATGAACTTTGGTGGTCAAAGGGCCACGGCACACTGATTGACGATCCCGATGGCAACTGGTACATTGTATATCATGCATACCGCAACGGTTTCCATACACTGGGCCGCAGCACCATCATTGAAAGCGTAAAGTGGACCAAAGACGGTTGGCCCGTACTTGTTGAGAAGAACGGTGCCAAGTGGAAGAACGGTGGCCTGCAGGACTACGACTATCTGCGTCACTATGAGAATCCTCTCATGTGGGCCAAGTGGGAGCCCGGCTTTGACGGCGGCACTCTGATGACCACCACTGCCGTTGACGAGAAGTATGAGATAACCGCTCACTTCAAGGTCGGCAGCGAGGGCCGTGCAGGACTCTACCTTTTCTATAATGAAGAGGCCAACATCGGTGCAGTTGACAGCATTCCTGACCTTTACGTAAGGATACTGAACGACCGCAACAAAGCCACAGTCTGGAAGAGCGCCGACGGTGAGAACTGGCAGGTATACTACCGTGAGGCTGCAGTAGGCACCTACCACCACAATTACTACAAAGGCTTCTTTGCCCTACGTCCCGCTTACTTCCTGGACGGCGATGCCAGACTGGTATCATTTGACTATAAACCTCTGTGACGACGAGCCATCCAATGGTGGTTTATCTTTGGTGAATAAAAAGGAAACGGTTTATTAACCAATAAATAAGGGCGGGTTCTTTATTAAGCCCACCCTTTATTATATTTAGTCGGCTATGCAGGCTCCGATAATTCCATTTTTCATTCTGGTAAGGTTAGCAATGTTTTTTTGAGAATATACAAAAAAAAGCCATACTGTATTTGAATTCAAGTATGACCTAGTACTATAAAAAATAACACCTGATAGTTTGACAGGTGTCAGGGACTACCAGGAATTAACACTGCAAATGTATGAGCCTTTTTTTATATGTGCAAGTTTTTTATAGATTAATTAGGCGTAATTGGTATTATTACATCAGATACACATCATTTTACCACAAACACGCCCAATATGGTCAATGCCATAAAGAAGGCTTGGCGCATCTATATTCATCCATTTGAAGAGTGTCAACATGCGTGCGTAATGAGTGAGCGCATATGTTGTGTCAATGCCTCCGTTTTTTCCAAAACATATAGGTTCGTGATGAGCGATTCTATTGCGAATGTTGTTTATGTAATTCAGTTCATGAAAAATAAAGTTGTTATCATATTGTTCAGTGGCAGAAGATCGTGGCTTATTTGGAAAGACTTTTAGCAAGACACGCCCAGTTAAACGATAGTGAGCATTGGAATACAGATATTTCCATACTCCGAATTCCATAGATGCCAATAGCTTGGAATGAGAGTAGGCACCATTGTTTTGCAGTTCATTGTACGCATTGGTGATAATTTTTTTAGTCCTATCAACTCTTTTATCGCTATAAAAAACGCCTTTAGGCATAACAAATTTATGTAGCCATTCATCTCCGAAATTGATTGTCATTTGATGGTCAATTTTGTTTCGGAGAGCCACTTCAAAGCAACTGATCAAAGTAAACATTTCCTGCGATAACTTGAGATTATAACGGTACAGAGTCATAGCTTTACGCGTATCGCCGTTGTATGCATGTGCATACTTTTCCATTCTTTCCTTGGAAAAGATTTTTTCAAATTCCTGGTATTTCATATTAGATTATTGTTTTCACAAAGTTACTATTTAAAGCAAATATGGAACAAACAATTATAAGGCTATTTGGCTAAAAAAGGCTCATTATTAGAATAGTTCATTATATTTGCAGTGTTCTTGGAGACAAGAACAGACATAATGAGGTGTTATTGTATCATCTTCTACAGCAAATCTCGCAAATTTGTTTTCCCTGAGGATGGTGACGATGGCACCACATCTTGGGTAGTATCTACTCTAATTGAGTTTATGATATGGCCTGGGTGTGGGGGCTGTTGTTTTACCCCAGGGAAAGGCCATGCGAGAGCCAGCTGTAGGTGTGAGACAATTTGTTCCCACACCTTTTTTTGTCCTATTTCTAATCAATAATTACTGAACAATGTATTTGTACATAATATGGAAAAGACAGTCAAAAAGGCCTATTTATCTCCGACTACAGATGTTAAGGAGTTATTAACCCAGAAAGTATTATGTGGCAGTAATGCTCCACGGTATATTTCTCCCTTTGATGAAGAGGGTGAAGATTGGTAATTTGATAATTAATGAAGTGAATCAGATGAAACCTAAATATATAATATTCAGCATATTGATGGCTTTTGTGGCTTGCACCAAAGAGAATCTTGTCATAAACAGTCCCTCATCTCAAGGAAGTGATGATATAGAGATTGAAGTCAACCTAACTATAGCTAGAGCTGATGATTTTGCATCAACTAAAGCTACTGTTAAGAATGCTTTTGCAGATGATGATGTAGTGTTCGTTTTCTTTAAAGGTGTGGTAGCACCCAAGTATTTGGAGATGAAATACAACAGTAGCACTGACACATGGAAAAGCACCGCAAAGAACGGTCTAACATCATCTGATCTTTCAGATGCTGCCGATAAGAAGATGACAGCAATTTACTTGCCATATGGAAGCACCGCAACGGTAGCATCTAGTGAAGGCAACTTCATATTCAGCAATATTACATATTCAGGTTATTTCCTGAGAGCAGAGTTGGTAGATTATACTCTTGAAGGTGGTATCTTAAGCGGAACATTGAGCATGTCTGCTCCAGCGCTTACAAGTGATTCCGATAAACTGATACATTTTGATATATCAGGGTTTACCAGTGGGCATGATTACAAGTTATATCAGGATTACGTAAAACCACTAACCTTAACAAGTGTATCAGCGGCCGGAGTAATCTCCAAGAATGAAGGAATAATGGGCGCTGCCATTACAGGATATGAAGACGGCTCGATGATGAGTTTCTCAGGAATACTAGATGCCAGTGCAGTTGGCAGTGCAGTAGATTATCAGTTCTCCATAGATGATTTAACCTCAAGCACACTATACACACGTGACGCCGGAACTAAGACTCTCAGCACATCCAAATACATAGGAATAGGCGCTATCAACAACACTGAGGTATGGAATGCCTTTGAATATGTCGATCTTGGCTTGGGCGCCAAGTGGGCTACACATAATGTTGGTGCAGAAACCCCAGAAGAGTATGGCGATTATTACGCTTGGGGAGAAACTACAACAAAATATTGGGTGTATAGTTGGTCAAATTATAAATACTGCAATGGTCAAAATAATTCTTTAACAAAATATTGTAATAATAGTAATAATGGATATAATGGTTTTGTTGATAATAAGACGCTGCTTGAACCAGAGGATGATGTTGCTCACGTTAATTGGAAAGGAATTTGGCGTATTCCTACAGAAACAGAATTAATTGAACTCTTTAATTCTTGTAATAGAGAATGGACTGTTCAAAATGGGTCTGGTTATTTATTAACCAGTAGAATTTTGGGCCATACTGACTGTTCAATATTTCTTCCAGCAGCAGGAATAGTTGGTGAAACAGGGCGATACATTTCAGGTATTTATGGACAATATTGGTCCAGTACTAATGCTAATTATTATAGTTTTTATAGTGAAGGTACAGAATATTTGCATCAAGAAACACGAGCCCATGGTATGTCGGTTCGTCCCGTATTTACATCATTAAATAGTGTTAGTGTATTATTTGATAATGATCATACAAACGTTCCCGTTGGAGGGACAAAGTCTTTGAAAGCTATGCTAAACGTGGAAAATGATGGTTATGCAATAGAACATATCCCAATACAGTGGATTTCAAGTAATACATCTGTGGCTATAGTTGATGACAATGGTCTTGTTACGGGTGTCTCAGAAGGTGTTGCAACGATTACTGCTATATGCAAAGGGCAAAGCGCAACATGCAGCGTATCAGTATTGTTCATTGAAAATGGACATATTTTTGTAGATTTAGGTTTGAGTGTAAAGTGGGCGACACTTAATATAGGTTCAGAAAATATAAGTGATTGTGGAAATTATTACGCCTGGGGTGAAACTGAGACCAAAAGTGATTATAGTTGGTCATCATACAAATGGTGCAATGGTTCATATAAAACTCTAACCAAGTACAATTCAAATGGTGGTAATGGAACGGTTGATTACAAAACCTCTCTTGATCTTGTGGATGATGTGGCTCATGTTAAATGGGGTGGTAATTGGCGCATGCCAACCAATGAAGAACTAGATGAACTTAGAACCAACTGCACTTGGCTAAGTCTTACTGATGGTTATCGTGTAACAAGTAATATAGAAGGATTCACTGATCGTTCCATTTTCCTCCCATATACAGGTTACCGTGAAGATAGGTATCTTTATGAACAAGATCAAGATGACTACGATTACGGATACTATTGGTCGAGTACTCTTTATAACAGCTATCCGCAATACTCATACTACTTGTACTTTACATATTCGGGACTATCTACGAGTTGGGGGAACCGCTACATCGGTAGGTGCGTAAGGCCTGTGTGCCCATAGAATATGATTACAATGTCATGTGGATTTTGGAATAAATATGCACTATAACATTTTTTAATCATACAATTGTTGAAAACTTATCTACCATATAATACATGATTTGAGGAAAAGCAGTAACTTTGCGACATGCAAAGGAAAACAGGAAATATAAGTTGCTCACCAAAGCATAAGCAGACCGGTGGGGATAATGTTTCCAAAAGAAATATTTTTTAGAAGGAGGAATTGTTTTTTACAGTTTCTCCTTTTTTTTACTAAGAGGTTGAGAAGAGTTTAACAACAATAATAGAGAGAATGACAGTATCATTGATTTTGGCCGACGGTACCTGCTTCAAGGGTGAATCATTCGGCTATGAACATCCCGTAAGCGGAGAGTTGGTATTCAACACCGCCATGGCCGGTTATCCTGAGATCCTGACTGAGCCCGCATCACGCGGCCAGTTGATTGTGATGACCTATCCGGTCATTGGTAACTATGGTATTCAGCCCATGACGGCTGATGAGTTTGGCTTGCCCACTAACGCCGAGAGCGAGCACGCACAGGCACGCGCCCTGATTGTAAGTGACAAGAGTGATTTCTACAGCCACTGGAACGCCAAGGAGTCACTTGAGGATTGGATGAAGCGTGAGAAGGTGGTTGGTATAGAGGGTGTTGATACCCGTGAGCTGACCAAGCACATCCGTAACCACGGCAGCATGACCGCCAAGATACTGTTTGAAGGTAAAGCAAAACCCGAGGAGTACGCATATACCAATATGCTTCCGGAGGTATCGGTCAAGGAGCCTGTTACCTATAACGAGGGTGCTTCCAAGAAGGTGGTACTGGTAGACTGCGGTGTAAAGGCCGGAGTTGTACGCTGCCTTATCAATGAGGATCTGGAGGTTGTACGCGTTCCATGGAACTATGACTACAGCAAGATCCAGATGGACGGTCTGGTAATCTCAGACGGTCCCGGTAACCCCAGTTACTGCAGTGAGGTTGTAACACGCCTCCAGAAGTTCATGGCCAAGAACGATACTCCCATCCTGGGTATAGGTATGGGATGCCTGCTGCTGGGTCTTGCCGGCGGTATGGATACATACAAACTCAAGTTCGGTCATCACACCCAGAACCAGCCGGTTCAGCTGGTGGGTACGGACCGCTGCTACATTACCACTCAGAACCACAACTACGCAATCCGTGAGGATTCAGTTGTAGGTCAGTGGAAGGTTTACCTCAAGAACCTGAACGACGGTTCTGTAGAGGGTATCTACAACACACGCAAGCCATGGGTTGGCGTTATGTTCCACTCAGAGAGTGATCAGGTAAACACTGATGCTATGTTTATTTATAATGATTTTGTTTCAAAACTCTAACACCCTGATATTATGGCATTGAAGAAATACAAGAAAGTGCTGCTCCTGGGATCAGGTGCACTCAAGATAGGTGAGGCCGGCGAATTCGATTACTCAGGTTCACAGGCCCTCAAGGCACTTAAGGAGGAGGGCATTGAGACCATCCTCATCAACCCCAATATTGCAACTGTCCAGACCAGTGAGGGTGTTGCTGACAGAGTTTATTTCTATCCTGTAACTCCGTTCTTTGTAGAGAAGGTTATTGCAAAGGAACGTCCCGATGCAATCCTGCTTGCATTCGGCGGTCAGACCGCACTGAACTGCGGTGTGGCTCTGGAGCAGAACGGCGTTCTGGCAAAGTATAAGGTTAAGGTGCTGGGTACTCAGGTTAAGGCTATCATGGACACCGAGGACCGTGACCTGTTTGTAAAGCGTCTGGATGAGATAGGCGTACAGACTATCAAGAGCCATGCCGTAGAGACTATGGACGATGCACGCGCAGCTGCACGTGAACTGGGATATCCGGTTATCATCCGCTCGGCTTACGCTCTGGGCGGTTTGGGTTCGGGTTTCTGCGACAATGAGGAGGAACTCAACAAGCTGGCCGAGAAGTCATTCTCATTCTCACCCCAGATCCTGGTTGAGAAGAGTCTCAAGGGCTGGAAGGAGATAGAGTTTGAGTGCGTGAACGATAACAGCGGCAACTCAATCATAGTCTGCTCAATGGAGAACTTTGACCCGCTGGGCATTCATACCGGCGAGAGTATCGTGGTTGCTCCTACACAGACACTTACTCACCATGAGGTGCAGAAACTGGAGGAACTCACCATCCGTATTGCCCGCCACGTGGGTATAGTAGGTGAGTGCAACATACAGTTTGCATTCGATCCCCAGAGTGAGGATTACCGCGTTATCGAGGTTAACGCCCGCTTGAGCCGTTCATCGGCCCTGGCATCAAAGGCAACGGGTTATCCTCTGGCATTCGTGGCCTGTAAGATAGGTCTGGGTTACAACCTCTATGAACTTAAGAACTCAATCACCAAGGATACTACCGATTTCTTTGAGCCCTCTGTTGATTACGTAGTCTGCAAGATACCTCGCTGGGATCTGAGCAAGTTCCACGGCGTGGACCGCGAGATAGGCTCTTCAATGAAGTCTGTAGGTGAGGTGATGTCAATAGGCCGCAGCTTTGAGGAGGTTATCCAGAAGGGTATCCGTATGATAGGCCAGGGCATGCACGGATTCGTAGAGAACAAGAGTATCAAGTTCGATGACCTGGACAAGGCGCTCAAGGAGCCTACCGATAAGCGTCTGTTTGCTATCAGCCAGGCATTCAGCGAGGGCTACAGCATTGACCGCATCTATGAGCTTACCAAGATTGACAAGTGGTTCCTGAACCGTCTGAAGGGTATTCATGATGTTTCAAAGCAGCTGCACAAGGTTAAGGGCATTGAGGCTCTGAGCGAAGACCTGTTGCGCAAGGCCAAGAAGATAGGTTTCTCTGACTTCCAGATTGCACGTGCCATAGGTGAGGAGAAGAAACAGGGCTCACAGGCCGGTCTGCTGGCAGTACGTAACAAGCGTAAGAGCCTGGGCATTGTACCTTACGTTAAGCAGATAGATACCCTGGGCGGTGAGTATCAGGCCAAGGAGAACTACCTCTACATGACATATAACGGCTGCGCTCACGATATACCGTTCTTTGATGACAAGAAGTCAATCATCGTTATCGGCTCAGGTGCATACCGCATTGGTTCATCGGTAGAGTTTGACTGGTGCGGCGTTCAGGCTCTGAACACCGTCCGCAAGGAGGGTTACCGAAATATCGTTATCAACTGTAACCCTGAGACCGTAAGTACCGACTACGACGTTACAGACCGTCTGTTCTTTGATGAACTGACATTTGAGCGTGTAATGGATATAATTGAGTTGGAGAATCCCTACGGTGTGATTGTATCAACCGGCGGACAGATCCCCAACAACCTTGCCATGAAACTTGACGCCCAGAACGTTCCTATCCTGGGTACAAGCGCCAAGGATATTGATAACGCCGAGGACCGTGAGAAGTTCTCAGCCATGCTTGACCGCATCGGCGTTGACCAGCCCGAGTGGAGTGAACTTACATCCATGAAGGAGATAGGCAAGTTCATCGATAAGGTTGGATTCCCCGTACTGGTACGTCCCTCATACGTGCTCTCAGGTGCTGCCATGAACGTTTGCAGTAACCAGGAAGAGTTGGAGAGATTCCTGCAGCTGGCTGCCGAGGTTTCTAAGGAGCACCCGGTTGTAGTAAGCCGCTTTATTGAGAATGCCAAGGAGGTGGAGATGGATGCAGTTGCCAAGGACGGTGAAATCATTGCTTACGCCATCAGTGAGCACATTGAGTTTGCCGGCGTACACTCAGGTGACGCTACAATCCAGTTCCCGCCCCAGAAACTCTACGTTGAGACTGTTAAGCGTATCAAGCGTATCAGCCGTCAGATAGCCAAGGAACTTCATATAAACGGACCTTTCAATATTCAGTATCTGGCTCGTGAGAACGATATCAAGGTAATTGAGTGTAACCTGCGTGCTTCACGTTCATTCCCGTTCGTAAGCAAGGTGCTCAAGATAAACCTGATTGAGATAGCAACCAAGATCATGCTCGGCATACCTGTAGAGGCACCTGAGAAGAGCCTGTTCGATATCGACTACGTTGGTATCAAGGCTTCACAGTTCTCATTCAACCGTCTGCAGAAGGCCGATCCTGTCCTGGGTGTTGATATGGCTTCGACCGGTGAGGTAGGTTGCCTTGGTGATGACCAGCGCTACGCCATCCTGGAGTCGATGCTCTCAGTAGGCTACCGCATCCCCAAGAAGAACGTACTGCTCTCAACCGGTACCGCAAAGCAGAAAGCCGCCATGCTGGATGCTGCCAAGATGCTGGTTTCAAACGGATTCAACCTGTATGCCACCGGCGGTACATCAAAGTACCTTGAGGATAACGGCATAAAGAACACCCGCGTTTACTGGCCCAGTGAGGAGGGACAGCAGCCTCAGGCTCTTGACATGCTGCACAACAAGCAGATTGACATGGTGGTGAACATCCCCAAGAATCTCACCCAGCATGAGCTCACAAACGGATACAAGATCCGTCGTGCCGCCATTGACCTGAACATCCCGCTGATAACCAACGCTAGACTTGCAAGTTCATTTATTAACGCGTTCTGCACGGTAGATATCAACGATATCCCAATAAAGAGCTGGGACAGCTTCAAGTGATACCATTGGGGACGGTTCCGTTTGGTATCGTTTTGCTAAATAAGAAACAGCGGCTTAATTGTAAGTCGCTGTTCTTTTTGTAGTTGTATATAAAACGATACCAAACGGAACCGTCCCCAGTGGTATCACCTCCAGCGGAGGATGACGCCGGATTGGGCGGGAACGGTGACGCGGATGGGGGAGTCGGGATGGATGTTAGCCTTGAAGGTCTGGCCTGACAGGAGTTCCTTTACTGCCGCTCCGTCCTTTTGAGTGATTTCCGTGTATTCAAACGCGTGCTGCGGGATATTGACCGTAGTGTTGAGCGGCTGGTCGCTGAAGTTTGTCACCACCAGGATGGCATCCTTGCCGTCGGCACGCAGGAATGCGTACTGCTTATGGGGATTGAATGACTCTGAGAGCGGATTCACGTACATAAGGTCAAAGAACTTGCCGTCACGTACGGCATGCTCCTGATTGCAGATGCGCAGCAGAGTGGAGTAGAAGAGCCTTAATTCCTTCTCATCAGGGGTCAGTCTTGTATCATCCCACTTTCCGTCATTATACAGGCGGGTCAGGGTGTCGGGAGCCCAATAGTCAAATATTGTGGTGCGTCCGTCAAGTCCGCTGAATCCTTCCTGGTCCATGCCCGGTTCGGCAACCTCCTGACCCGCATAAACCATTACCGGGCAGGTGTCCATCATGGCCGATACTATCATGGCAGGTCGTCCCTTTTGTGCCGTTCCACCGAAGAATCTGGATGCTATGCGCTGCTCGTCATGGTTTTCCATGAAATGCAGCATGTGCGGTCCGTTATAGCCGTTCAGTTGCCAGCAGCGTGTTATGGCTGTAGCCGATTCACGGCCCTCGGTTATGGCTCGCAATGTATCGTACAGTCCCACCTTGTCATAGATATAGTCAAAATGACCGCGGTGTATGTAGTCCCAATATGATCCGGGATTGTAGATTTCGGCTATGAACTGTATCTTTCTGTACTTCTTTCTCACTCTGGAAACAGCCCAATCCCAGAACTCCACTGGAACCATCTCGGCCATATCGCAGCGGAATGCGTCAATTCCTTTGGCTGCCCAGAACAGAAGTATCTCAAGCATCTTGTTCCATGTATCCGGAACAGGGTCAAAACAGCGCTGTCCGCCGGCCATATAGTCAACTCCGTAGTTGAGTTTTACAGTCTCATACCAGTCTGAATATGTGGGAGTTGCGCTGAATTTATCATTACCTGTGGCGCGGGCGGGAAACTCCCTGTAACCGCCCCAGTCGGGCTCGCCTGCAAGTTGCTGTCCGGGCAGGTAATAGAAGTTGTTCTGTGGACTGAATGCGAGTTGGGTATTATCGGTTTCGCCAAGGTCCTTTATGCCTTTTGGCTTGGCTACAGAACGGTACTCGCGTGCTACGTGATTGGGCACAAAGTCCATGATGAATTTCATGCCTGCCGCGTGAACGCGGTCAACCAAGGCCTGGAACTCAGCCATGCGGTCGGGAACGGAGACTGCAAGGTCGGGGTCGATATCGTAATAGTCACGGATGGCATAGGGTGAGCCGGCACAGCCCTTTACGGTACCCGGATTTGACGATGGAATGCCGTATTTGCTGTAATCGGTGCACGATGCGTGGGCTATCAGACCGGTAAACCAGATATGAGTAACTCCCATCGCCTTGATGTTGTCAAGTACGGTGGGAGTAAAGTCGTTCAGTTTGCATGAACCGTTTGTTCTGATGTCACCTCCAGGCACATTCTTTCCGCCGCTGTTGCAGCAGACACGGGTGAATATCTGATAGATGACAGCCTTTTCCATAGGTGTTATGCTCTGATTCTCTTGATGAGACCTGTCAGAACGGCACCGGGACCACACTCTGTGAACTCGTCGGCACCATCGGCAATCATGTTGAGAACGCTCTGTGTCCAGCGGACCGGAGAGTTGAGCTGTGTTACCAGATTTGCCTTGATTTCATCGGGGTTTACGTGCGGTTTGGCATCCACGTTCTGGTAGATGGGGCAAACGGGTGTATTGAACTGTGTCTCGCTGATGGCCTTGGCAAGTTCATCCTTGGCAGGAGTCATAAGGGGAGAATGGAATGCTCCGCCAACTACGAGCGGGAGAGCACGCTTGGCACCGGCCTCTGTCATAAGCGGGCATGCGGCTGCGATGGCCTCTTTTGAACCTGAGATGACCACCTGACCGGGGCTGTTGTAGTTTGCGGGAACAACTACCATACCCTTGGCGTTCAAGTCGGCACATATGGCCTCAATCTTGTCATCGGGAAGGCCGATGATGGCAGCCATTGTTCCGGGTACTTTCTCACAGCATTTCTGCATTGCGTTTGCGCGCTGTGAAACCAGTTTAAGTCCGCTCTCGAATGAGAGGGCACCGCAGGCTACAAGGGCCGAAAACTCTCCCAGAGAGTGTCCTGCAACCATATTGGGCTTGAAATCGGCGCCGTGTGACTTGGCTACTGCAACTGAATGGATGAACACTGCGGGTTGGGTTATATCGGTGCGACGCAGGTCCTCATCGGAACCGCTGAACATTATGTCTGAAATCTTGAATCCGAGGATGGAATCGGCCTCTGCAAACAACTCTTTTGCCCAGTCAAACTGGTCATACAGGTCCTTGCCCATGCCCGGGAACTGGGCACCCTGTCCGGGAAAAACATATGCTTTCATATTCAAATAATTAGTATGTTCTAAGTAAAATAACTAACTTTGCGCGACTTTTCCAGAAATTGAAATACGCACACAAAGTGCTTGTGAGTGCAAAAGTAGTTATCATTCCCGATGTGCATTTACGGAATAATGATAATTTTCCTAACCGCTACACAATTATTGCTTTTTGTGCGCGTTATATATTAAACAGAGTAAAATATGTTGAACTACAAAATTCAGAATTACGGCAGCATGTACCGTATGGAACATTCAGATGCAATGGGATCTTTCCAACTTGGGTTGAAAAGACTCTTTGACATCATTTTCTCCATTATCGGCCTGGTGCTCTTTTCTCCGCTTATTCTGCTTTTTTCGGCAATACTTTTCTATGATAAAGGCCCGGTTTTCTTTAAACAGGAGAGAGTGGGCTATAAGGGAAAGCCTTTTGTGATATACAAGTTCCGTACCATGCGTACCGATGCCGAGTCTGACGGTATTCCCCGCCTTGAGAATGAACGCAACAAGTATCTGACCCCGTTCGGCGGTTTCCTGCGTGCACATCATCTGGATGAAATTCCTCAATTGTGGAATGTACTCAAGGGCGATATGTCATTTGTGGGTCCCCGTCCCGAGCGCCAGTATTTCATAGACCAGATTAACCGTGAGACCGATGACTACCGTTACATCTATCTGATGCGTCCGGGAGTTACATCTTACGCTACCATATTCAACGGTTACACCGATACTATGGATAAGATGCTCAAACGGCTTGAATATGATCTGGACTATCTGGACAACCGCACGATATTTACGGATCTGGGAATCATCTTAAGGACTGCGTTCTCAGTATTCAGCGGAAAAAAATTCTGATTTCATTTTTGTCACTACCCAATTTGCTATATGAGGAAATATCTTGTTTTGTCATTGTTCCTGCTCTGCGGCGTGAGCGCTTTTGCCCAAATGTCGGAGGATAAGATAATACAATACGTACAGGAACAGCAGGCCAAGGGAGTTTCACAGGAACAGATCGTATATGATCTGAACAGGAGAGGCGTTACAGTCCAGCAACTCCAGCGGATGCGAGAAAAATATGAAAAGCAAAGATCCACAGGTGTTTTAGGTAATACCATTTCCGGTCAGGGCTCTTCTTCATCCCGTTCAAGAACGGGTAAAGGGGAGTCTTTCAATCTTATAAATCCGGCCGATCAGTCATACGTAGGTGGTTCCACAATGACAGATCCTAAGACCGTTGAGCAGGAAAGGCTTCAGAATATGTACAATGAGGCTATGTTCCTTTTTGTGGATTCAATATATCTTCTCAAGCAGTCACTGCTTCCCAAAAAGAAGGAGATATACGGACATGATATTTTCAGGAGCCAGAATCTGACATTTGAGCCGAGTGCCAATCTGGCCACTCCTCAGAACTACCGTCTTGGTCCCGGCGATGAGGTCATAATAGATATATGGGGGGCTTCACAGAGTTCAATAAGAGAGATGATTTCTCCCGATGGCAATATAATGGTTCAGGACCTGGGACCTGTGTACCTTAACGGAAAGACCGTTCAGGAGGCCGATGAATATATTAAGAAGGTGTTCAGTCAGATCTATTCCGGTCTGGATGGTGACAATTCCAACTCAAGCATCAAACTCTCATTGGGACAGAACCGTTCCGTGTTGGTGAACGTTATGGGTGATGTGGAGAACCCTGGTACATATCAGGTTTCATCATTCGCTACCGTTTTCAATGCCATATACATGGCCGGTGGAGTCAATGATTTGGGATCACTCAGAGATATAAGACTCTATCATGAAAATGAGGAGGTTGCCAAGATCGATATGTATGACTACATCCGCAACGGAAAGGTTCAGGATGACATACGCTTGAATGACAACGATGTGGTTATAGTATCACCGCATTCGCTTCTGGTCAACATTGATGGACGTGTGCGTCGGCCCATGTTGTATGAAATGACTCAGGAGGAGTCTCTGGCTGACCTTATTGATTATGCAGGCGGTCTGGAATCGGATGCATATAAAAATGATGTCAGAGTGATCAGGATGGGTGAGTTTCAGCGTCAGATATTTACCGTTACCAAGGAGCAGCAATCCGCATTCAAACTTGTAGACGGTGATTCTGTATATGTGGATTCCATCCAGGTATCATTTGCAAATATGGCCGAAATACGCGGTGCGGTATTCCGTCCTGGTCAGTTCCAGATAGACGGTGACATCACCACAGTAAAGGGCCTTATAGAGGCCGCCGGAGGACTCAAGGAGGACGCATTCCCGTCCAGAGCCCTGTTGAGCCGTACAAATCCGGACAAGACTCTTACCAATCTGGCTATTGATATCAAGGGACTCATGGAAGGCTCTGCACAGGACGAGGCATTACGCAATCATGATGTGCTGTTTATTCCCAGCCTGTTTGATGTAGGTGAAATCAAGACTTTCAGCGTTTACGGTGAAGTCCTGTTCCCCGGTGATTACAGATATGCCGACAACACCAGTATAGAGGACCTGATACTGCAGGCCGGTGGTCTTAAGGAGGACGCATCACTCACAAAAGTTGATGTGGTACGCCGTAACCGCGACAAGGAGGCTGTAGAAAAGAGCCAGTCTCTTGCTGAGACATTCTCGTTCAGCATCAATGAAGACCTTTCAATACAGGATAATGATTTCCGTCTGGAGCCTTATGATGAGGTGTATATACGCCGTAGCCCGGGTTACTCGGTCAACCGTCGTGTGATAGTGGAGGGTGAGGTTACATTCCCGGGTTATTATTCCTTGGCTACCAACAATGAGCGTCTGAGTGACATCATGGAGAGAGTGGGACAGTTCAGTTCGGAGGCTTACCCCGAAGGAGCCCGTCTTGAGAGAAAGATGACAGAAGATGAAAGGTCCCGTATGCATGATATTGCCGAAATCCTGGCCGGAAACGATTCTGTCGCATTGGCCAAGGCAGTAGACAAACTTATGAATATGACCACCTTCAATGTGGGTATCAACCTGCAGGAGGCTGTCAACAAACCGGGTGGTCCTGCAGATATAGTCCTGCGTGACGGAGACCGTATCATCGTTCCGGTATTTACCAATACGGTCAAGATTAACGGTGAGGTCATGTTTTCAAATACAACACCTTTCGTAAAGGGTAAAAGCCTTAAGTATTATATTGAGAAGGCCGGCGGATATTCGCAGCGTGCCAAGAAGAGCAAGGCCTACGTAGTATATATGAACGGTTCGGTGGCAAAGGCCAAGAAACGTTCCAGTAAACTGGTTCAACCCGGTTGTGAGATAGTTGTTCCCGCGCGTCAGCAACGTGACGGACTGTCACCGACCGAGATCCTCAGCTTAGGTTCTACATCCGCATCACTGGCAACAGTAGTATTGGCTCTTATGAGTCTCTTGAAGTAACGGCTATGGAAAAAGATAACAAGTCCAATGTGAGAATGGCTGATTTCGTAGAGCTTCTGCGGGATTTGTGGACGCACAGGAAGCGTATAATCATGAATTGCTTCTGGGGTGGTATTCTTTCTATAATAGTTGCTTTCAGTATTCCCAAGGAGTATACGTCAGAGGTGGTGATTGCACCCGAAATATCATCGGCTGCAGGTATATCCGGAGGATTGGGCGCTCTGGCATCAATGGCCGGAATCAGTATGGATACCGAGGAAGAGGCCATATATCCGCAACTCTATCCGCAGATTGTTTCTACTACTCCTTTCCTGTGTGACCTGGCCGCACTGAATGTAACCTTTAATTACCGGAAGGATTCGATTTCAACCAACATCTACAACTATCTCTGCTACTATCAGAAAGAAACATGGTGGAGTAAGGTTCTGTCAGCACCGTTCAAACTTGTTAAACGTGAAAAGAAGGAGATTCTTGAGGATGGCGTCAAACTCAATCCCAAACAGTTGAGCCGTCAGCAGCAGAAGGTTCTCAAGGAACTGAAAGAGAGAATCACGGTCGAACTGGACAAGTTGACAAGCGCCATTTACATCAATGTGACCATGCAGGATGCTATGATTGCATCGATAGTTGCTGACGCCTTAACGGAAAACCTTCAGTTGTATGTTACCGATTATCGTACAGTCAAGGCCAGAAAGGATATGGAGAATACCCAACGTATGTGCGACGAGGCACGTGAGAACTACTATGCGGCACAACATGCTTATGCGGAATACTGTGACCAGCATATGGGCGTGACAAAACTCCAGTATCTGATGGAACAGGACCGTCTGTCAAACGAGAAGGATCTGGCTTTCAATCTCTATAACCAGTTGGCTCAGCAGCTTGATATGTGTCGTACCAAACTGCTTGAAAAGACACCTGTCGTTGTTATCCTTCAGCCTTCCACCATCCCATACAAGGCTACTACCCCCAAGAAGATGATGATTGGAATCCTGTTCGTATTCCTGGCATTCTTTGGAACTGTAGGCTGGATAATCGTAAAGGAGCGTATTCTTGAAGCTTGAATATGGGTTGGTTGATACTCCTGACACTTTTGATTGAGGTGGGAGTACTGCTCTACCTTGAAGAAAAGGCGTGGCACACGCTTTACACTCCTCTTAATTTCCTGATGTTGCCGTATGTGGTCATCCTGTTGCTGACGGTTTCAGTGTCAGGCAAGTGGGGCATAGTTGATTTCTATTATCCAAGCATAGTGTACTGGAATGCCGGTCTGTTGCTTTTTGCCATACCCAGTTATGCAATGGGTTTTGTGCTCCAAAAACACAATAAACCGGTAGGCAGGCCGATAGATGACGGTGAGGGAATGCCCGACATTGTCGTTGTCCTGTCTGTAATAATGTGTCTGGCATTCCTGTACAGGCTGAAACAGACACTGGGATCGTCAAGCGCGACATTCGGAACCGATGAATTCGGTATGGATTATGACGGACACGGGTTATGGGCACATCTGAGCAAATTCAACCTGCCGTTGCTCATTCTGTGCATTTATTATGCAAACCGCAGGCAATGGTGGTTGTGGATCATCATAATAACGCTGGTTTTCATTACGTTCATCCATCAGGTCAAAGGTTGGGTTATCATTCCCTGCGTTACAGGTCTGGCCATGCGACTGTATTCGGGAAAGACACATCTTACCGCCAAGTTCCTTTTCTTTCTTGCCATCGGTGCTGTCGCTGTGTTTCTGGTTTCATACATACTATCACTTGTGGTAGGCGGAAATGCAATGCTGGGCGGTGCAATACTGGAATTCATACTGCGTCATTTTGTCCATTATCTGACCAGTGGAGTTCTGGGATTCAGTATGGACCTGGCTGCCGGAATGCCGGACAAGGGGAATATGGATATCTTGTTCGCGCAGTTTGTAAATCTTACAAATGTCCTGACCGGTAATGATGAGATCATCTCACAGGTAAACGGTGTTTTCTTCCATACCGGTCTGAATAACACTAATGTGAGAACAATGTTCGGCACTATAGCCGTATATACCAATCCGGGGCAGTTTATCTTTGTGACGTTGCTATTGAGTACCGTCATATATTCACTTAAGGTATTGTCCATACGTTTTGGAAACATATATCTCAACATCATCTATTTCTTTGAATGCGCCATGCTGTGCATGGGATGGTTTGAATATTACTTTTTCCATCTGGATGTGATTGAGGTGCCTGTGATGACTCTGATTGTTATGACTTTAGTTTTACTGACTAAGACCAAACAGCATGAAACTTAAAGAAGGCATAGAGAAATTCGTTTCAAGATTGAACGGAGGGGAATCGGGCGCGCTCAAGAAGGTGACCGGTAATTTCATCTACCTGTCCGTGCTGAACGCCATCAACATCCTGCTGCCGCTCATAACGCTTCCTTATCTGATGATAACCGTGGGTAAGGCCAACTACGGTATCTACAGCTATGTCTACATGCTGCTGCAGTATGTAATCATATTTGCCACATACGGCTTCAACTTTTCAGCCACCAAACAGATATCACAATGCCGCGATGACAAGGAGAAGGTGAATGTGATATACAATTCGGTCATGGCATCAAAACTGATTATAGCAACGCTACTTTCGGTTATACTGCTGTCTCTTTCAAGGTTCGTCATGAAGGATGACCAGGCACCGCTGATGTTCGTATATGGTCTTGGAATGGTTCTTGGTGACATTCTGACTCCGTTATGGCTGTTCCAGGGTATGGAGAAGATGAAGTATATGACTCTTGTCAATGCCTCGTCAAAGATACTGTTCACCGTACTTGTATTCATAGTAATTAAAAAGGCCGATGATTATTTCCTGCTTATCCTGCTCAATTCGGCGGGCTATATGCTTGCCGGACTGTTGAGTCTGTGGCTTGCCTCCAGACAGTTCGGGATGCGTCTTAGACCGGTGTCTGCCGGCGATATCCTTTATCAGATGAAAGAAGGCAGCGCTGTGTTCGGTTCTACATTCGGAATGTACCTGTATCGTAATGCCAACATAATAATACTCAAGCAGTTCGTTCCAAACGAAGTGGTGGGCGTTTACTCAGCAGCCGAGAAGGTGATCAAGGGGTTCCAGTCAATAGTGGCTCCTGCAGCACAGGCATTGTTCCCTCACTTGAGTCTCAGGTTCAAGGATAGGCCGGACCGCGATAACATCGCCTTGCTCAAGAGAATATCGGTACCCTTCTCCGGACTGGTCCTTTTGCTGGCCATGGCAGTTCTTGTGTTTGCCCCATGGATATCGGATATCCTGTGCGGTGGTTTGGAATTCCGCAGTTGCGTACCCCTTATAAGACTTATGACTCCCGTTATCCTGTTCGGTGAGATAAACTACCTTATAGGAATAGTAGGATTGATCAATATGAACCGGCAGAAGCAGTTTTTCCGTTCCGTATTGGTTACCGGAGTCTTTAGTGTGGCTTTTATAGTTATTTTTGCGGGTAGGTATGGTGCTTATGCGGCTGCAGCCTCGATGTCATTGTCCGAGATGCTGCTCTCCGTACTGTGCCTGGGTGTCCTGATTGGAATAGCAAGAAAAAAATGACGGCAATCATCATATTGAACTGGAATGGTGCGGACGATACAATTGCCTGCCTGCGCTCCCTTGAGAAGGCTCAGGGCAGTTTCTTTGTCGTTGTAACCGATAACGGATCGGCCGATGATTCCGTTCAAAGGATAAAGGAATACATATCCGGCTCCGGACTTGACATCAGGCTCCTGGAACTGGGTCATAACTA
This sequence comes from Bacteroidaceae bacterium, assembly GCA_045534955.1. Taxonomy (GTDB): domain Bacteria; phylum Bacteroidota; class Bacteroidia; order Bacteroidales; family Bacteroidaceae; genus Colenecus. The sequence continues at coordinate 176,360 of JAZSKR010000014.1, read as the reverse complement.
CGGATTCGCCGGAGGAAACAACAGGGCGGTTGAATATGCTTCACAGTTTGCTCCCGACAGTTATCTGCTTCTTAACAATGATACTGAAGTGACTCCCGGATTCCTGGTCCGTCTGGAAGAGTTCAGAAAAAGCCACGACTGCTATCAGGTCCTGACTCCCAGAATAAACTATTATTACGACAAGGAACGTATATGGAACTGCGGTGGAGTGCTCAGGTTCGGATTCCGCCGTTACAGGTATGCCGATGTCCGTCAGGACAGGGTTTTGAATAAGAAACCCTTCAGAATCGGGTTCGTGACAGGATGTGCACTCTATTTTACACCCCGGGTCATTTATGATGGTTTCACTCCGTTCACCGACAGGTTCTTTTTTGGTGAGGAGGATTTTGACTTTTCTATGAGGATGAACCGGCACGGACTGAAAATGGCATGTGTTACTGACTCCGTAATCTACCATAAGGTTGGTTCTGCAGGTAACCGGATGGTGAAATCAGGTAAGGTTTACCTGCATCTGCTGAACCGTTATATAGACATAAGGCTCAACAACGGAGGACTGTACTTCCTGTTGTGGCGTCTTGCGGCATTCTATTCCACAGTACGTGCCCTTAAGAAAGCGTTTGGTTCAATATCCGGAGCATTGGAGAAATACCGGATACTGCTCAGGGATATGCGTTCAATGGACAAAGTGGACCGTTCTGTTTTTGAGAGTCTTGTAATTAAGGGTGATTATTTTGAATGAAGGGAACCAAGGTTGAAATATGGGGCGTGTATCCGCCTCCCATCGGCGGAATATCGGTCTATTGTAAAAGACTGACTGATGCCGTTCACCAAAAGGAGAGCAGCGTGGTTCTTAAGAACTTTGCCGGTTCCCGCTCACAGTGTCCTTACGTGAAGGATTTGAAATTCCCCGTATGGGAATTCATAAAGCTTCCTTTCAGGAAAAGGATGATCATACATGTGCAGTTGTGTAATGTCTGGTTCCTTACAGCCCTCTATCTTACAGGATGGCGTCATCGTCTGGTTATCACTTTGCATAACAGGAAGTTGCTCTTGCTGGGCGGATGGAAGGAATGTCTGGTTAAACGGTTCCTGTCCCGTGCACGCTGCATAATATTCAATGATCCCCGCTTTGCAGACCTTCTGCATGACAAATACGGAACAGACAAGTCTGTAATGACGGCTCTTCCCACATATATACCGTCATCCGAATCAGAGAGGCGCGGTATCCCTGTTGAGATAGAGTCATTCTGCAGCAGACATCGTTATACGGTTTCCACAAATGCCCATAAGGTTATAATCAACAATTGGGGCGACGTTTACGGTATTGACCAGATTATCGGAATGATGGATAATCTTGTTCACGGTCATGGTCTGGATGTGGGACTGGTTTTCCTGATTGGATCAGTAGGTGACAATGAGTATTATCAGAGCTGTCTCAAACGTATCGATGAGCTCGGCCTTGGCGACAAATTCCTCTTTGTGACGGGTTCCGATGTAAACGGATTTGAGGTTTGGGAAAGGACCGACCTGTTTGTGAGGGCTACCAGGACTGACATGGAGGGAATATCTGTAAAGGAGTCGCTGCAGTATGGAACGCCCGTTGTTGCCAGCGATGTTTGTACAAGGCCCGTTGAGGCTATCCTGTATAAGGACGGCGATGTTGATGACCTCTCCCGTAAGTGTTATGATGTCCTTACATCGGGAATGAGGTGCGCTCATTATCATCCGGAAACAGATGTTCCTGAGCGAATAATGTCAATATATAAGAGTTTAAGTGAATAAGATATGCTATATTAGTAGCATCAGAACTATAAAAGAACGCATTACACTGATATGAAGCAGATAATACAGGATCTGAAAAGCGGTGCCACTATTCTTGAAGAGGTGCCCGCTCCACAGGTGAAGGCAGGATACGTGCTCATAAAGACTACACGTACATTGGTTTCGTTGGGAACCGAGAGAATGCTGGTGGAGTTCGGCAAGGCCAATCTTATTGACAAGGCAAGGCAGCAACCGGATAGGGTAAAACAGGTGCTGGACAAGATCAGGACTGACGGTATGGTTCCTACATTGGAAGCCGTTTTCAATAAATTGAACCAGCCGCTTCCGCTCGGATACTGTAATGTGGGTAAGGTGGTTGCCGTTGGCAAGGGAGTTACTGAATTCTCTGTGGGTGACCGTGTGGCAAGCAATGGCAATCATGCCGAATATGTGTGCGTACCCAAGAATCTGGTCGCAAAGGTCCCTGATAATGTCAGTGATGAAGAGGCTGCATTCACTGTAATAGGTTCAATCGGTCTTGAAGGTGTCAGGCTTCTTTCAGCCCAGTTGGGTGAGACTGTCGTCGTGATAGGACTTGGCCTGATAGGCCTTTTGGCTATCCAGTTGCTTAAAGCAAACGGTTGTAAGGTGATAGGTGTGGATTTTGACCAGCAGAAGGTTGATATGGCATGCAGGATGGGAGTGACGGCCGTCAATCCCCAGTCCGGTACCAATGCGGTCTCATTTGTACAGGAATATACATCAGGTATAGGAGCGGACGCCGTACTTATCACAGCCTCAACGGACAGCGACAGCGTTATTCACGAGGCATGTGAGATGAGCCGTAAGCGCGGAAGAATAGTCCTTGTGGGAGTAATAGGACTCAATATGCGCAGGGATGATTTCTACAAGAAGGAACTCTCATTCCAGGTTTCATGTTCATATGGTCCGGGACGATATGATGAAGATTATGAGAACCGTGGCATAGATTATCCTTTACCTTATGTGCGATGGACAGAGAAGAGAAACTTTGAAACCATCCTGAGCCTTATTTCAAACGGCTCCGTTGAGGTAAAATCACTTATAACCGAGAAGTATGACCTTAAGGATTATGAGTGTATATACGGCGATATGCGCAAAAAAGGATCAGTTGCATCCATATTATGTTACTCGGATCAGTCTGAGGCCGATGAGTCCGTCACCCTTAACACCAACGGATTCAAAGGAGGTCCCGGCAAGATAGGAATCATAGGAGCCGGCAATTTCACCAACTCTACCGTTATTCCGGCACTGTTGAAGGCTGGAGCCAAGGTTAAATATGTCTCTTCACGAACCAACGGCCTGGAGGCCAAGACTGCGGCCAAGAAGATGGGAGCCGAGATAGCCACAACTGATTATAAGGCTATACTGAATGATCCAGAGGTAAATATGGTTATATGCACAACCCGTCACAACGTCCATGCATCAATGGTTTGTGAGGCTCTTGAATCCGGTAAAAGCATATTCGTGGAGAAACCCCTGTGCCTCAATTCCCAGGAGCTGGACAGGATAATGGAATTGTACGGAAAGGCACAGGACGGAACTACCCTTACCGTGGGATTCAACCGCAGGTTCTCTCCATTTGCCGTCAGGATGAAGGAACTCCTTGGCGACGGTCCCAAGAATATCGTGGCAACCATGAATGCCGGTTACATACCTCCCGAAATGTGGGTCCATGATATGGAAACAGGCGGAGGCCGGATAATAGGAGAGGCCTGTCACTTCATTGACCTCTGCTCTTTTCTGGCCGGCAGTGATGTGGTATCGGTCTGTGTCAATGCGCTAGGTACCAATCCTCGGGAGAATACCGACAATATGAGTATACTGCTCAAATATGCGAACGGCTCCAATGGAGTGATCAACTATTTCTCAAACGGTGCCAAGTCTTATCCCAAGGAGAAAGTTGAAGTCTTCTATCAGGACAAGGTTCTGGCTCTTGACAACTGGAGGATACTGGAGGGATTCGGTTACAGGAACTTCAGACGGATGAAAGGACGTATGGACAAGGGACATAAGGCCGAATTCCTTCTGCTCAAGGAACGCTCCGAAAAGGGTGGTGATGCTTTAATTCCGTTTGAAAGTATCGTGAACACGACCAAGGCCTCGTTTGCATGTATCGAGAGCCTCAAGAGCAGGTCATGGATTGACGTGTAAGGTGTAGGTGAGTCTGTTACGGAAACTGATTTCGGCAACCCGGCAGGTTCTTGAAACGTTGTATTCCACAGATGATTCCATATCTTTTATGTCCAATCGGACTGCTCCTTTAATCTGTATCGTACCTTTGTCGGTAACAATACCTGAATTGTCAAAAGAGAGGATTCTGACATCGGGAGCGAAATGAATCCTGCTCACCGTATCCTTTGCTGTATTGCAGATGTCCTGAATGGAGAAGGTGTCATTCTCCAGTCTGAAAGTGCGTGAGTGGATGGCTCTGCTTCCATACCCGTTATGGCTTGCAACTATCATGCAGTCACAGTCCTGCTCAATTCTGACCCTGGCTCTGCCGGCCACACGGAAAACATCCCAGACTCCCGAAGAGTCCTTTCCGTCAACGGTTACGGTGTTGTGCGCCTGTGTGCTGCGCTCATATTGCCTGCGGCTGTTCCCGTTATATGTGGAAATTCCGGTGTCAATGATGAATGGCTTGCCGTCAATGCGCAGTTCATAGTTCAGAGTGTCGGCATGAGTGTGTCCCGGCTGGTTCGCGGCGGTAATGTTGCCTACATCGGCTATCACGTTGATTCTGCCGTCGGCAAGGCGGCGGTATCCGCACTCTTTCAGGGGGATGGGACTTGATTCAATTCCAAGCCTGGTTGCGTAATACAGCAGTTCACTGGGCTGTGGCGCAATTCCGTACGCGGAATCATTGAGCAGCGGGATGGTTCCGTCGGGCCAGATAATGCTCTTGAGGTGTCCTGTCATGGCGCGGGCGCAATCAATCAGGAAACCTTTCATTGAAGCCGGAAACGGACCTGTTGCCGTAAATGCGGATGTGTAGTTGATGCAGTCCAGCAGACGGTCCAGCAGAATGCAATGATACATGGGCGACTGCTCGTAGTGGGCTCCGTCCCTGAGTATCTCCCTCTTGAGTTCCCGTTTGAGAAGCCTGGCTGCCTTGCGGGCCATCTTGGGGTCATTCAGGAAAGAGGATCCTATGGAGAGTGCAAATGCATCTTCGAGCAGGTGGTTGCCGCCCACATTCCTTTCAATCCGCCTGGAGAGAAGCAACAGTTGTGAGTATAGGCTATTTATGCGCTCAGTAGTGGCGTAGCTGCTGTTGTCGCAAAAAAACTTTATCCAGTTGATACATCTGAGAGCAGTAGGATAGGGAGCTGTCCCGATGCTTTTGCCTTGACAGTCCTGAATAAACCTGTCTATCCAGGACGCACATTCCGCGGGGGTGATTGAAGGCTGTTGCAGCCAGTCCATATAGTTCAGGTTGTATGCCCATAACGGACCGTAATGATTGTCTTCCCATCCCCGGAATGTACTGCTGAGGTTCAGGAACGTAAATTGCCCGCCGTCAAGTGATACAGGTTTGGGTATGGGGGCTGTCAGATGACCGGTACGGATGTTGCCGGTGTATTTTGCCTGCTTGAACTTGGGGGTATGTAACTTCCTGATAATCTGGAACAGTATCTGTTCGGGGTTCAGGTGAAGAACAGTCAAAACAATCCTTGTCAGTTTCATACCTTTTTTCTTTCCACAAATATAGTGTTTTGGCGCTAATAATAAGTGCTTTTTTTATAACTTTGTGGTTTGAATAGAACGGCTTATGCCGTAGTATCCGATTTATGAAAGTAAACTTTATAGGGTTGGGATACATTGGTCTCCCAACTGCCATTATAGCAGCAAAGCACGGCATTGAAATAGCGGGAACAGATATCAATCCTGATATTGTGGAAGCTACCAATCAGGGCCATCTCCATATCGTGGAGCCTGATATGGAGGATATGCTAAGGGAGGTTGTTGCAAACGGCCGCCTCAAGGCATATACCGAGCCCCAATTGTCCGATGCCTATTTCATTGTAGTCCCGACACCTTTCAAAGGTAATCACGAACCGGATATAACATACGTAGAGGCCGCTACCAGAAGCGTAGTGCCAATCCTTAAGGAGGGTGACCTCTTTGTGATAGAATCGACATCACCTGTAGGAACCACTGAGAAGATGCGCGATGTCATCTATTCAATGCGTCCCGAACTCAAAGGTAAGATTTTTATGGCCTATTGCCCGGAGCGCGTGCTTCCCGGAAATGTGGCTTATGAGCTGATCAACAATGACCGTGTAATTGGCGGTATCAATCCCGAATCGACCGAGAAGGCAAAGGAGTTCTACTCACAGTTCGTGAAGGGCGCTCTTCATTCCACTGACAGCCGTACGGCCGAGATGTGCAAACTCACTGAGAACGCCTCCCGTGACGTGCAGATTGCGTTTGCCAATGAACTGTCACTGGTTTGCGCCAAGGCGGGAATCAATGTGTGGAAACTGATTGAACTTGCCAACAAGCATCCGCGGGTGAATATACTGCAGCCTGGATGTGGAGTGGGAGGTCATTGCATAGCCGTTGACCCATACTTCATCACGGCCGATTTCCCCGAAGAGTCCAAACTGATTGCCCAGGCACGTGAGACCAACAACGGAAAGGCTGAGTGGTGCACGGGCCAGATTCTGGCTCAGATCCTCAAGTTCGAGAAGGAGAACGGCCGTAAACCTCAGGTGGCGCTTATGGGTCTGGCATTCAAACCCAATATCGATGATCTGCGTGAGAGTCCTGCCATGGAGATAGCCAAGGGTGTTACAGATGCTGTTGCATCACAGTATCTTATGGTGGTTGAACCCAATATCAAGTCTCATCCGCGCTTTGCCCTTACAGGCTTCAAGGAGGCATATGATAAGGCCGATATAGTAGTCTTCCTGGTCAACCACTGGGAGTTCGCGGCTCTCAATTACCGCACAGATGTCAAGGTGCTGGATTTCTGCGGCGTTTTCAAACTACCGTATATTATCTGAGCAGTGATGAAAAAGATAATCCTTGTGTTCGGAACCCGTCCGGAGGCCATCAAGATGGCGCCTCTTGTCAAGGAACTTGAGAAGTATCCCGATGAGTTCCGTACTCTTGTATGCGTCACGGGACAACACAGGGAGATGCTTGATCAGGTGCTCCGCCTGTTCGATATAAGACCGGACTATGACCTGAACATCATGAAAGCGGGTCAGACCCTGTACGACGTGACATCACGTGTACTGTGTGATTTCGGCAAGGTTCTTCAGAAAGAACAACCTGATCTGGTTCTGGTCCATGGTGATACCACAACGTCGATGTCATCGGCCCTGGCGGCATTCTATGAGCAGATTCCGGTAGGTCATGTGGAGGCAGGCCTGCGTACGGGCAATATCTACAGTCCGTGGCCCGAGGAGATGAACCGTCAGATAACGGGACGCATTGCCGTGCTGGATTTTGCTCCTACTCAGTTCGGGCGAGACAACCTGATTAGGGAGAATGTGCCGCAGGACAGGATAACCGTTACCGGAAACACTGTTATAGACGCTCTCTGTTATGTCGTAGACAGGATTAAAGGCGATGCGGCCCTGAGGGAGTCTCTCGAAAGGAATATATGCGCTCAGGGATATGACGTGAACCGTCTTAAGGATAGCGGCAGGCGTCTGGTGCTTATTACCGGACACAGGCGTGAGAACTTCGGCGATGGCTTCAGAAATATTTGCAAGGCTCTTGATACGCTGTCACGCAGATACACCGATGTGGATTTTGTATATCCCATGCACCTTAATCCCAATGTCCGCAAGCCCATACACGATATGTTTGACGGCAGGATGCCCGACAACATGTTCTTTATAGAGCCTTTGGATTATTTTGACTTTGTACGTCTGATGGAACTCAGCCATATTGTGCTTACCGATAGCGGAGGTATCCAGGAGGAGGCTCCGGGTCTTGGAAAGCCGGTTGTCGTGATGCGCGACACGACCGAGCGTCCCGAGGCGGTCGAGGCCGGTACGGTAAAACTTGTGGGTACTGATTACGATAAGATAACAACCACCATAAGCAGGCTGTTGGATGATACCGGATATTACAATACCATGAGTCAGGCAGTAAATCCTTACGGTGACGGAAAGGCATGCCCCAGGATAGTGGATTTTATCCGTTCATTCTTTAAAGAATAAGTTTTCAACAATCACAACAAAAGGCGAATTCTTCAGTTATTATTGAAAAGAGGCCTCCGCGATGAAAATACTTGTAGTTTCATTCTACTATGAACCTGAGATTGGTGCTGCACCCAACCGCATTACCAATCTGGTCCGTGGCCTCAAGGAGAGAGGTGCGCAGGTTGATGTGCTGACTTGCCTCCCCAACTATCCCAAAGGCAGGATATTTGACGGATATCGCGGCCGCTTTTCAATGCAAGAGAATCTTGACGGTGTCAATGTATACCGTTATTGGACATATGCCACTGTTTCCAAGGGCATTGTGAGGCGTGCTCTGGCCATGACGTCGTTTGCCGTGACCATGTGGGCGTTCGGCCTCAAACGCAAGCTGATCCATAGTTATGACAAGGTTATAATACAGTCACCTCCTATTATGGTGTCTGCGTCGGCCATGTCTCTCTTTAAGTGCTGTTATAGGAAAAAGGTTGTGCTGAATGTATCCGATTTGTGGCCAGGATCGGCTGTGGAACTTGGCTTTATGAAGGAGAACAGTCTGTCATACAAGTTTACCTCACGCCAGGAACGGAAAATATACAGACGTGCCGATGCTGTGATGGGCCAGTCAAACGGGATTCTTGACAGGGTTCGTTCGCTGGAGCCGGACAAACGGCTGTTCCTGTACAGGAACCTTTCCCGGATTCCGTCCGGGCAGCAGGCAGTAAAGGAGAAGACGGCCAAGTCCGGGAGTCTCAAGATTGCCTATGCCGGCCTTCTGGGTGTTCCGCAGGATGTACTCTCCATTGTCCGCAATGTGGATTTTGAATCTGTCGGTGCCGAGTTCCATATCTATGGAGGCGGTAACCAGGCGGAAGACATAAAGAATGAGATAGCAGCCGGTAAGAAGAACGTGTTCTATCACGGTGTTCTTGCCAAGGAGCAGATGAACAAGGTGATGGGTTGTGAGTATGACGTGTCACTCATAGCATTGGTCAAATCCATCACAGGTGCCGTTCCTTCAAAAATATTCGATACCCTTCCGCTGGGCATACCGCTTCTGTTCTGCGGCACAGGCGAGGGCGCTGACATTGTCAGGGAGAATGGATTCGGCCTTGTATCGGCACCTTCGGACTTCAGGATGATAGAGAATAAGATCCGGGAGTTTGCTGTGATGGATGCCGATGAGTTCCATGCATATTCCCAAAGATGTATGGATGCCGCAACCGGCAGTTTCAATTTTGATTCCCAGTTTGATTCATTCATGGAGTTTCTTGGCATGGTTTAAAGAAAAAATAGTCATGTCAGGATTTATCTTTGGGGTGAATACCGACTATATATTAGAAGACAATTACAACTGTTTATTAATAATTACATGAGAAAGATTTTGTTTACAGCAGCTTTGGCCCTCGTAGCAGCAGGTGCCAGCGCACAGGAGCCCAATTTCACAATGGGTGGAGGTTTCGGAGGTTTTGGCGGCTTTGGCGGTTTCGGCGGCCAGCAGCAGACCAATGTGAATTTTGATGAGTATGTAGCAGCCCCTGAGGGCTTTGACAAGGAGCGTGACGGTATCAAGAAGGGTACTGTAAAACTCATTGAGTATCAGTCAGAGTCAGTTGGCACAACCCGTAAGGCCAATGTCTATCTTCCTGCAAGCTATGACGGCAAGAAGAAGTTCAGCGTTCTCTATCTGCTCCACGGTATCGGTGGTGACGAGTGGGAATGGATGAATGACGGTGGTGTACCCAATATCATCATGGATAACCTCTATGCCGATGGTAAGGTGGCCGATATGATTATCGTTATGCCTAACGGCCGTGCAGCCGTGAATGATTCACGTGAGGGCGGTATGGGCTCAGCCGGTGCATTCGGCGTGTTTGACAAGGACCTCATCGGTAGCCTTATCCCTTATATCGAGAAGAACTTCAGCGTTTATACTGACAAGGATCACCGTGCTATCGCCGGTCTGTCAATGGGTGGCGGCCAGTCTCTGAACTTCGGTCTTGCCAACTTGGACAAGTTCGCTTACATTGGTGGTTTCTCATCGGCCCCCAACACACAGCGTGCCGCTCAGTTGATTCCCGATGTTGAGAAGGTTAAGAAGGAGAACAAGCTTCTGTGGATGGTATGCGGCAGCCGCGACGGTCTGATTGGTAACAGCACCCAGCTCAAGGCTTTCTGTGACGAGAACGGAATTCCCTGCACATTGATCAGTTATCCTGACGGTGAGCACAACTTCGTTGTATGGAAGTACGGCCTCTACAACTTTGCACAGTTGATATTCAAATAATCAGAATTACATTCTGAGCATTTTAAGGAAGTCACGTTCCGTGCGGAGCGTGGCTTCTTCTTTTCCCTTTACCGTCTGGGTCTCGGGGAACAGAAGCATGGTGGAGAAATCACTCTCCGGCATATGGATACGCTCATAAAGGTGTCGGAACGAACGTCCGGCGTGTGTCTCGCTGTCGCGTGGTCCGACTATCATGAGCAGATGGTCCTCCTTGAGTCCGCTTATCACCCAGTGCATATCGGCAGTCTCACTGACCTCGTTGTATGATACGCGACCGCTTGAGAAGTTGAGCCCGGTACCGCGTACGGCCGATATCGGCTGGTCCTTACCGTAGAACTCGGTAGCGCAGCCTATTGCCATGGTGATGCGGTAGATGCTCTCCATACATTTCTCAAATGCCTCATCCTGGATTACCGGGCCGGGAACCAGAACCACTATGCGTCTTATGGTGTTTATGGGAGTTACAAAACGCTGCAGAACTATCTGGCCGTGGAAACCGTCGTTGAGCGGACTGATGATATTGTCAAGGTAGGGCAGGTTTATGCTGTGACGCAGCGGCAGTCCCATAAGCATGCGGTCTGCAGCAAACTCATTGGATGCATGCAATATACTGTCTATGATGTTGTTGCCCAGACGGTTGTGTGCAATGAAAGGAACATCGGCCGATGCCGCTATCCTGGATGCCTCCTCCAATCGGCCCTTTCCGTCCTGCATGTATTTGGGCGCATGTTCACCGTTGATGGTCACATACAGACCTACCAGTTCCGGGCTGTTCTTGTCATAAAGTGTTATGGCGGTGTCCATCAGCGCCTGGAGGGTGTTTGAACCGGTGAGCATGACCATCAGACGTGACTCCGATTCGTTGTCTGACTGCTCGTCCTGGTGCAGAGCATTGGCGGCATTCTCAGTTATGATATTGCTCAGAATGCATGAGAACAGTACAATCAGCACCGTGGCGCTAAGGGTGGTGTTGTCCATCAGCCCTCCGTCATAAGCACCCATTGCTATGGCCAGGGCTCCGGCGGCATGTGACGCGCTGAGTCCGAATACAACCCTGCGGTCATTGGTCGTAAAACCGTTCGCCTTCTGGGTGACCAGGGCGGCAAACCACTTTCCGAAGGTTCCTATAATGAACAGGACCGCAAATGCCGTCAGGAACAGCCAATCGCCAGTCATTCCCCTAAGGTCTATCATAAGGCCTGTATTAAGCAGGAATAGGGGTACGAACAGTGTGTTGCCCACAAAATCCAGACGGTTCATCAGAGGCGATGACTTGGGTATGTAGCGGTTCAGTACTATACCTGCCAGGAATGCACCTACTATGGAGTCTAAACCTATCAACTGGGCCAGACCGCAACTTAGCGCCAGCAGTATCATTACGAACAGGAAGTGCGAGAAACTGTTGGTGACACGATGGAAGAACCCCCGTGCCATACGCGGGTAAAACAGTATCACCGCCGTGATGTAAATCGCTATCTTAAGTATGAACCACAGGGGATTGAATTCAGCATCGCCGTGGGTGGACATCATTACCGCATACACTATCAGAGCCAGCAGAATGGCAACCAGGGCGCCTGCAACTGAAATGGTCACACTCTTGCGTCGGGCCAGTCCGTATCGGCTTATGATAGGATAGGATATAAGGGTATGTGAACCCATTATACATGCCAGTATGGCCGATGTGCGGGCGGGCAACTTAAGCAACCATACGCATGAGAAATAGCACAACGCCCATGGAACGGCAAAGGTGAGTATGCCAAAGATAATACCCCATACCTTGTTGCGTTTCATCTCCTCCAGGTCAATGCCCAGTCCGGCAAAGAACATGATGAAGAGCAGTCCCATGCGGCTGAAGAACTGAATCTCGGGCGTGACCTGTAGAATGTTCAGAACTCCGGGGCCGATGAGCACACCCGTAACTATCAGGCCTGCAATCTGCGGGAATCTGAGTCTCTTGCAGAGTATGGGCACAAACAAAACCAGCGTCAGGACCACAAAACAGATCCAGATGCTGTCAGTCATGGGGAACAGTTGTTGATAACTCATCTTTGGTTATTACGCTACGAAGATAATTATAATTCCCTGATTTTGTAATTTCGCGTTATAAAAGATTGCATATGATAGACTACCAGAAGGAACTCAACCCAAGCCAGTGTGACGCCGTCCTTTATACAGAGGGTGACAGCATGGTCATAGCCGGTGCAGGTTCCGGAAAAACACGTGTACTCACGTACAAGATTGCGCACCTGCTTGAGGAGGGTGTGGAGCCCTGGTCCATACTGGCCCTGACCTTTACCAACAAGGCGGCAGGAGAGATGAAACAGCGCATAGCAGCGCGAGTGGGAGAGAACCGTGCCCGTTATCTCTGGATGGGTACATTTCATAGTATTTTCAGCCGTATACTGCGCACGGAAGCCGATAAGATAGGCTACACCTCCAACTTTACCATCTATGACCAGCAGGACAGCCAGAATCTGATCAAATCCATTGTCAAGGAAATGCAGTTGGATGACAAGACCTATAAGGCCAGCGTGGTCCAGAACCGTATCAGCAATGCAAAGAACCGTCTGATAACGGCATCGGGCTACGTTCAGAATGCCGATATCTACAAGCATGACCAGTTTAAGCGCATACCTATGGTGGGCAAGATATACGAGCGCTATGAGCAGCGCTGCCGCCAGAGTGACGCAATGGATTTTGATGACCTGCTGCTCAATACGTTCATTCTTTTCCGTGACCATCCGGATGTGCTGGAACGTTATGGCACATCATTCAAATACATTCTGGTAGATGAGTATCAGGATACCAACTACGCCCAGCACTGCATAGTGTGGCAACTTACACGTAACGGTGCCAAGGTCTGCGTTGTAGGTGACGATGCCCAGAGCATATACTCGTTCCGCGGCGCCAATCTGGACAACATGCTCAAGTTCTCCAAACTGTATCCGGATTCCAGACTCTTCAAGTTGGAGCAGAACTACCGCTCAACCCAGACCATAGTGGAGGCTGCAGGTACACTCATCAGCAAAAACCACGCACAGATACCCAAGAAAGTGTTCTCGGAAAATGAAGAGGGTGAAAAGATAAAGGTACTGTGCGCACATTCAGACCTTGAGGAGAGCGAGATGGTGGCAAACCGAATGCTTGACCTGCATACATTCAAGGATGTGCCATGGAGCCAGATAGCCATACTGTACCGCACCAACGCCCAGTCACGTCCGCTTGAGGAGGCCCTGCGCAAGCGCGGATTACCATATAAGATTTACGGAGGCCTGTCATTCTACCAGCGCAAGGAGATAAAGGATGTGATAGCCTATTTCCGCATGAGCGTGAACCCCAATGACGAGGAGGCGTTCAAGCGCATCATCAACTATCCTGCCCGCGGAATAGGTCAGACCACTGTAGGCAAGATCCTCTCTGTGGCAATGGAGAACGGTGTCAGTCTGTGGAACGTTATAAGCAATCCCTCCGATTACCGTCTGGATGTGAATTCCGGCACTGCGGCCAAGTTATCGGCCTTTAAGACAATGTTGGAGAGTTTCATGGCCGATGCCTCCATCGTCGATGCACAGCAACTCTCCGAGCGGATAGTCAATGAGACTGGTATCATGTGTGAACTCCAGGCCGATACCACCGTCGAGGGCATCGGCCGTAAGGATAATGTTGAGGAACTGCTTGCCAATATCGCCCAGTTCTGCCTGGACCGCAAGGAGGAGGGTAATGAGCGTTGTTTCATGACCGATTATCTGAGTGAGGTGTCACTCATGACCGATCAGGATAACGAGACCGATGAGGACCTGGAGAAGGTCACTCTCATGACAGTACACGCCGCTAAGGGTCTGGAATTTGACGCCGTGTTCATTGTGGGACTTGAAGAGAACCTGTTCCCCAGCGATATGAGCGGCGACAGCGAGCGTGAGATAGAGGAGGAACGACGCCTGTTCTATGTTGCTATGACCCGCGCCAGAAAGTACCTCACGCTGCTTTTTGCAACTACCCGTTTCAAATACGGCAGCGTGGATTTCTGTACTCCCAGCCGCTTCCTCAAGGATATCGATCCAAGATACCTCAGCGCGACAGTACCATTGGGGACGGTTCCGTTTGGTACTGTTTCGTCCACATCAACACCAAATATGGCCTTTACGCGCAAAACAGTACCAAATGGAACCGTCCCTAATGGCACCACTTTTACACAAAAGACAGCCTTTTCGCGCAAAACAGTACCAAACGGAACCGTCCCCAATGGTACTGTTCGTAAACCTTGGCAACAGGGTAAATTCCAAGTTGTGACTGAATCCATGCTCAAGGATACTACACCTGTTCAGACATTACAGGTGGGAAACGTAATTGAACATGAACGTTTTGGAATAGGAAGTGTATTATCAGTCGAAGGCTCTGGTGGAGACACCAAAGCTGTCATACGTTTTGTCAATGTGGGCGAGAAGACGCTGCTTCTCAAGTTTGCCCGCTACAAGATCCTGAAGTAATTACTTGAACTTTTTCTTGAATTCCTTGTGGAACGCCCTTGATGTGTAGGTGGCCACGATTCCTGCGCCGCCCTTTACGTTGTGAAGTATTGTGACGGGTTCTGAGAGGAATGATATGTCATCGGCATCCCTGTAATCATTTACAGATCTGTGGTAGTAATAATATGCGTTTGAGAGTACGTACAGTCTGACATCGATCGAATATATTACCTCATCCTTCATCTTATCTGCAATTGAGAAGGGAGATGTACTCTCCAGGTATCCTCCTTCAGAATAAACGTAGATAGATTCCAGCGTATCGGGCTTTTCCATCATGATGTTGAAACTGAACTTGTTTCCGTCCTTGATGTGAAGGTCATCAAAGAAAATCTCCTTTGTACCCCATTCAAACTGGCTGTCAGCTTCAGTCTCTTCAAGAATTGCGGTGGCGTTATCGGCCAGACCCAAAAGGATCTTGGTTTCTGAAGGAATCTTGTAATGCAGACTGACAGTCATGGTGTCATATTCATTTTCGCTCCAGTCGTGATTTACGTAATAGGTCATGGACGGAGAGATGGTCAGCATGTAGAAATCTTTCCTGTCGTCAAGTCCTTGGATCTCAAAATCCACTACCCAGACGGAGTCAACGGCTGAGTCGTCAAAGTCTGAGAAATAATCATCAAACGCCTCACTCATGGTCTTAGTGGGGACATACTCCTTGCGGTAATCGGTGAACAGGCAGTTCTGTGCGTGGGGAACTGTGTCGGTGGCCGATATAGTTCCGTACATCGGATGTGAGGCGGTGACGGATATGATGTCGCCGTCATTGATTGCACGTCCGTCGGTAAACGCCTTGAGGCTGTCCACATATGTGGCGGCGTTTGTCTGGCCGTTGATGCTTACGTTTACGGTAACGTCGCTGTCAAGGTTGTAGCCGCTGTAATATGAGTCCAGGAAGAATGCGCTGTGGCTCATCTTGAACAATGGGATGTTGCCGGATTGGGTGATGCTGTTGACAATAAGCATACGCTCGCTGTCCGGGCCTTTGTACTCTATGTCCTTGGTGCATGCGCAGATAAGTACTGCGGCTGCCAATATGATGGTGTTGTATTTCTTCATAACCTTAGAATGATATGGCGTAACTGATTGTGGGAAGGATGGGGAACAGGGTAAGCTGACGCAGCTTGCGGTCCTCTATAATCTGATTTCCGTTATAATAGCTGTCAGAGTAAACGTATACAAGGAACGGATTACGGCGGTTGTATGCGTTGTATATGCTCAGATTCAGCGTGCGGTGTACCCTTTCACTGAATTTGCGGTGCCAGTTGAAACTCAGGTCCAGCCTGTGGGTGGGGTTGAGGCGGAAATTGTTGCGGTTGTCATAATAACCCAGAGTATAGTATGACGGGTACAGTTCATCCTGCTCGTCGGCAAGAGGTTCCGAATCATAATACTGGGTATAGATGGTTCCGCAGTTTCCGGTCTCAAAGAGCCAGGTGGCTGACATATCGAACCTGTCACTGAATTTGTAGTTGCAGGTTATGTCCAGTTTGTGGCGGCGGTCATACTTGGCATCGAACACACGTCCGCCGTTCAGGACCATGCCGGGACGATCAAACTTGCGCTGTGACTTGTTCCAGGTGTATGCCACCCAACCGTTCAGTCTTCCGACCGAGCGTTGTGCCATGAACTCAACGCCGTAACTCCAGCCCTGTCCGAGCGCAATCTTGTTCTGCCAGTCCGTGTCGCCCGACATATAAGTTGATCCCTCCTTGTACTCAATCAGGTTGTTCATGTGCTTGTAATAACTCTCAAGGGTGAAATCGGCCAGCCCCTCGATGCTGTATGCGGCTCCCAGTGCCCACTGGTGCGAATGCTCCGGCTCAATCTTGTCGGTCACAGGCACCCAAAGGTCTGTGGGCAGGCTGATCACGTTGTTGGAGAGCAGGTGCACATACTGTGTCATATATGCATAACCGGTCTTGAGTGACAGGTCATCGGTAATGAGGAATCGGGCGCTCAGTCTGGGCTCCAGAGAGTTGTAGTAGCGATTGTTGACGCTGAATCCTGCGTATCCGGCTCCGACGTTGAACCTGATTATGTCGGTAAGTTCAATGTCATCCTCGGCATACAACTGGAATTCATGAGCTATTATATCCTTTGAACCGAATGACTGTTTAAAGTTGTCGTTTCTTACGGAGTCGTTGTCCATGGTCTGTGTGCTGTTTATGCTCAGGCTCATGACATCGGGAGTAAACTTGTGGTGAGTGTAACTGCCGCCGAATCTGATCTCCTGCTTGGCCGATGGTGACCAGTGGAAATCACTGCGGAAAGAGGCGTCGTATATACCCGATTTCATTCTGATTGAAGAATTGCCCTCAGTTTTGTTGACCTTGTCCTTATCCTTCATGGTGATTCCCATCCTGTGGCGGTATTGGGTGTAGTTGGCGCTCAGGTCCATAAAGAGCTTGGGGTTGAGCACATGGTTCCAGCGTATAGCCGAAACGGTGTTTCCCCAGCGCCAGTCCAGTTTTATCTTTGATTTGTATGCTCCTTCTGAACTCTTGTAATTGAAGAAAATGTCATCATCACCGCTGTACCAGCTTATATAGAGACGGTCGCGGTCATTGAACTTATGGTTCAGTTTTACGTTGAGGTCATAGAAATAGTAGCCCATACTCAAGTCCTCGTCAACATCCGAAAAATTGAACTGCTTGTTCATCCAAATGGCTGAATTCAGCAGGATGTCAGAGTATGTGCGGCGGGCCGATATATTAAATGATGTCTTACCTTTTATTATAGGACCCTCCAGATTGATCTTGGATGAAATGAGTCCTATGGATACGTTGCCGTGATAGTTCTCCATGTCACCGTCCTTCATGCGGATATCCACAACCGATGACAGGCGGCCGTAATAGTGGGCCGGGAAACTGCCCTTGTACAGGGTTACGTTCTTGATGGCATCGGGGTTGAAAACCGAGAACATACCGAACATGTGGTTCACGTTATATACAGGTACGCCGTCCAGCAGAAGAAGGTTCTCATCCGGGTTACCTCCGCGTACATAGAGTCCTGCGGTTGCCTCGGTTCCGGCCTGAACACCGGGCAGCAACTGAAGGGCTTTGAGCACATCGGTCTCACCGAACATGGCCGGAACGGCTTTGATCTGCTCAATGGGTATGTCCACTGCGCTCATCTGTGAACCGCGTACGCCCAGGATCTCACGGTTGCCGTAGATGGTGACCTCATTCAGGGCGTCGACGGTGGGAACGTCTATATTAATAACGGTATCCTTGTAGAGAGTGAACGGGATAACCACAGGCTTATATCCTACATAGCCGGTCCGCATCTCTATGGGACCGTCGGGTAGGGTGATGGAGTAGAATCCGTACTCGTTGGTGATTGTTCCGCGACCGCTTTTGAGGTCCAGGATTGTGGCACCAATCAGTGTTTCCTTGCTTGCCTTGTCGGTTATGTAACCGCTGATGGTGTGTTTGTTTTGGGCTTGCAAACAAAGTACTGACAATACAGACAGTAAGAATGTCGTAGTTCTTTTCATTCGTTATTCAACAAAAAAAGCAGCCTTTCCTGTTAAAGACAAGCTGCTTAGTAATTCAAAAACTGGAGCGGCAAACGAGACTCGAACTCGCGACCCCGACCTTGGCAAGGTCGTGCTCTACCAACTGAGCTATTGCCGCAGGTAAATTTTCAAGAAAATTTACCTGCGGCGGTTTTGGGCTTCGCCTCGGCATAGTGAAAACAAGTTTTCCCTCTGCTCTCGGCTCGCACCAAAACTGCCGCAGAGCTCTCAGGGAAACATTTTCAGTTATTCCACTCAGATAAATTTTCCAGAATTTTCAATGAACTTTGGGTGAAGAGAATGAGACTCGAACTCACACGACCCAACGGTCACTACCCCCTCAAAGTAGCGCGTCTACCAATTCCGCCATCTCTCCAGAGAAGTGCCCAGAACAGGACTCGAACCTGCACACCTCGCGGCACACGCACCTGAAACGTGCGCGTCTACCAATTCCGCCACCTGGGCATTTCTAAATAAATCAAAGATCTACTTTTGAGCGGCAAACGAGACTCGAACTCGCGACCCCGACCTTGGCAAGGTCGTGCTCTACCAACTGAGCTATTGCCGCAGGTGCTTTTTGTGAAAGCGGTGCAAAGGTAAGGTTTTTGGGGTTATCCACCAAAAGGTATTGCAACTTTTTTGTCGCTATTTGCACTTTTTTATTTTGCCATCAAAGCGTCAATATGCTTTTGCGCCGTACCACACACCTCTTGGGCGTTCATAGTAAGGCATTTGCGGTTCTCAACCACGATATTGCCGTTTACTATAACTGTTTCCACATCCGATGCATGCGCGCTGTATACAAGTTCCGAAATCAGGTTCGTATGCGGATAAAGGTGCGCTTTTTCCATATCTACGATAATGATATCGGCCAGCGCGCCGGTGCTTATAACGCCTAGTTCTCCTTCACGTCCTATAGCCTTGGCGCCGTTTACCGTTGCCATCTGCAGTGCTGTGTATGCCGGTATAGCGCAGGGGTCAAGCGTGCTTACTTTCTGCAGGAGTGATGCGGTTCGCATCTCGTCCCACATGTCCAGGTCATTGTTCGATGAGGCTCCGTCAGTACCTAATGATACGTTCACACCGGCATCAAGCATCTTTTTTACGGGAGCTATACCGGAGGCGAGTTTCATATTGCTTTGAGGATTGTGAGCCACTGACACGCCGTTTTTGGCCAGAATTTCTATGTCGTGGTCGGACATCACTACACAGTGTGCTGCCAGGGTCTTTGTGGTGAACAGACCTTCTTTCTCCATGTATTCGGTGGGACTCATACCATGTTGTGCCATACAGTTATCCTGCTCTGTCTGGGTTTCTGCCAGATGGACGTGACTGCCTACACCGAGTTCCTTGGACAGGCTTATGGAGCGTTGCAGATTCTTGCCCGACAGGGTATAGATTGCGTGCGGGCCCATCCACATTGAAACCAGACGGCTTGATGAGAACCTCTTCTGAACCTGCTTCCAGTCATTCTCAAAATGATCCATCCTGAAATCCATGGGGCAGGGACTAACCAATGCGCGTATACCTGCGGTCTCTGCAGCCTCGGCTACAGCCTCCTCGTACGGGTACATATCTACAAAGGTGGTGGTGCCTCCCATGAGCATCTCCAGTATGCCCAGTCTGGCTCCGTCAAACACCTCCTGATAACCCATCTTTCCTTCAATGGGCCAGATGTGCTGCTCAAGCCATTCCATCAGGGGCATGTCATCGGCAATACCGCGCAGGAGCGCCATGGCAACATGTGTATGTGTATTTATCAGTCCCGGCATTACTATCTTGCCTTCGGCGTCAATATGCCTGACATCGGGGTGGCTGGCCATAAACTCCGATGCGCTTTGGGGATCTGCACTGACAAACGCAATCTTTTGGGATTCTATGCCTACATAGCCTTTAAAGTAAGGCTGCTTGCCTTCCGGAACTGTCATTGGCAGGATTATGCCGTTGCTGATGAGTATGTTCATATCTGTTCAATTGTACCGGCAAAGGTAGCAAATAGTTTTCAGAGCCGAAATTTTGTTTAAAAACGTTCCGAAAGGGGTTGAATAATACACACCTTTGTTCAATGTGATGAATAATTTTAATCATAATATGCAAGTCCACCTTTTTTCCAACATTGTTGCCATTAAAAGAATTTTATCTTTGGTTCGGAAACAAGCCCGAGAGAACAGAAATGAAGAAACGGACAGCAATAGCAACAGTAATCGCTACAGCAGTAACATTGTGCTTATCCTCCTGCAGCAGAGAGGAGAGGTTTAATGTGGTGTCCTATGATCAGGAAACGCAGACCATATTTAATATATCGATAGCGCGCAACACCAAGACTAAGACAAAGGCAGAGGTAAAGGCCACCCAATCGGGCCTTATCAAACCGACTCTGGCGGAAACCAGAATCGTTTCAGGGTACAGCAGTGAGAAGACACATGCATTCCTGGATTCACGTATAGCATTCGGCCTTGTCGGTGTTGACAACGATACAAAGAGCGTCATGGTTGATAATCAGCCGGTGTTTGAAAACAATGGAGTGAGGACGGCAAATCTGATTACATCAAGTCTCTCAAGCGGTTCTATGAGAGTCAGCGCTTTTTATCCCTATGCAAGTAGCGTGAGTTATCACACTGATGGCTCATACGCCATATCTTTCACACCCAATGATATTAAAAAAGGTCCGTTGGCCTCTAATACTGTCTACATGAGATGTGATCAGGAATTTGAAACGGTAAGTCTGCAGTTCCATCACATCTCAAACAGTATCGGTTTTAAAGTTTGCGATATAACTGACGATGAGCAGTTGAAAGGACTTATGCATGTACGCAAAGTCGTACTGCATGGCATGCCGACTGAAGGACTGTTTGTAGTGGACGGTGAAAACAGCCACTGGGTTCCCGATGCCAAACGCCGTAACATTGATTTTTATGAAGGTAATGATCCGGTCAAATGCGGCGTTGAGTCTGCGGAATTTATGGGCGCAGATAAACTGTCGGAGGCCAGGGAGGATTGCTATCGCGCATATGTTGTTCCCGAGGAACTGAAAGAAGGAAAGCATTATGTGGAGGTATTCTTTGATGTTGATGAATTTGACTATGAGGGAACCCATTACCGCGGTGCCAAGGGGCAGTCACAGATTATTTCCCTGTCCGGAGTAATACCGGATGATGAGCTTGAACTGGGCCTACAGTACACCTTTGTGCTGGGTATGAACATTTACACGGTTTACAGACCTATTGAATTCTCTGCTTCCGTAGAGGATTGGGAGGTTAAGTTCAATGGCCGGGTTTTGGACTATGATAATGAATGAAATCAATAGAGGATCGATAATTGATTACAGGACTGAATAATAGGAATAGAAAAACATGAGAAAGATCTGGAATTACGTACAAGGACTAAGGTTTATGTACTGGAAGAGGAGGATAGAAGGAAACTGGTATTTTTCGGATGTTGCGTATTATCGTGATGCCAAGAGAATCCAGAAGAACACTACTGTGAACAAACGTAAGTGGAATTTGGTAATCAGTCCCAATTCTTACGTTATGTACGGTGATGCTCCGTTGACTGTGGCCAATATGGTGACAATGGAGGGACATTATTCGCTCAAGCCGGATGGCAGCCTTACATTCTGCGAGGAACGCGACGGTGGTGAAACAATCACCAAAAGAGCAAGGATATGTAAATTGAATGACAAGGAACTTGTGTATAGCTATGATCGTGATCAGTTCCAGAATCTCAATTACATGAATGAACAGAAACAGACTGCAGTAGCAGATAAAGTATACTATTCTTTCTTTAGACTTTGAATAATTAGGTTGAGGGGTCCGTGAGGATCCGTGTTTTTCTAAGAAAGATAAACGCGCCCCAAAGGGACGCGTTTATTGTTTTCTCTCTATGTCTGCAGAGGTCTTACTTGATGTTCTTGCGCTCAATTGACCAGCCGGCCATCTTACCAACGCCGGGCTCATTGCCTGTAAACATCGTGCCGGCCTCCTTGTCGCCCTTGAGCCACCATTTGAGCCATGCTCCGGCAACCTTTGCGTAGTCACCGCCGTTGGGCTGCATGTATGTGCCGCCGTGGCCAATGCCATCAAGGCTTACAAGGCATGCTGGCATTGTGCCTGACATACGCTTGAAGTCGTCGTTACCGTTCTCCCATGCGATATCGGTTGAACCACCCAGAATCCAGATAACTGATTTCTGCTTCATAGTGGCAAGGCTGGCCTTGTCCTCGCTGTCATCGGAGCCAAAGTAACCGCTGTTCATGACCAGGATGGTCTTGATGCGGGCGTCACCTGACATGTGGAGGGCCTGCAGACCACCGCATGACATACCTGCTGCTGCGATATTGTCAACATCCAGTTTGCCGTAGTAGGGGCTGTTCTTGTCGGCATTCTGAGCGATTGCCCACTCAAGAGCCTGCTTGAGGCCTTCGGGGTCACCCATCGACATGCCACCGCCCATACCACCGGGCATTCCGCCACCCATACGGGGCATTCCGCCACCCTGAGGGCCACCCTGACCCTGTGGGCGCTGTCCCTGAGGAGCTCCCTGAGGCGCACCCTGCGGACGCTGTCCGCCCATGCCGCCCATAGGAGGCATTCCACCACCGGGCATACCGCCACCGGGGAATCCGCCGCCCTGACCCATACGGGGTACATCACCGGTCTGACCGGGACGCGGAGCCTCCTGCTGCTGGTAGTTGCTGGGGCCGATGGCTACAATCAGGAATCCCTGAGATGCAACCTCATTAAGGAAATTGACATGGCCGCTGGGAGAGTTGGCGCAACCGCCGTTACCCCAGACGATGATTGGGAGCAGGTTCTTTTTGTCAAACTTGCTCAGGTCCTGCGGACGGAAAATGGTGTGGGTAGCAAGTGAGGCTTCCTCCATCATTATAGCCTTGTAGGGGCCTGTACCGCCATCTTCTACGATTCTTGAATTCTGTGCCTGAACAGACATGCCTGCCATAATCAGAACGGCTGCGGCAGCAAAGAATAAAGTTTTTCTCATACCTTTTATAAATTAGTTGAATAGGTTTTCTGCATCAAATGTAATCTCTTTTTTTCAATAATTACCTATATTCGCAAAACCAATTTGAGAACTGACAATTACTGATTATATGGAAGAAGAGAAGAAACCGGTTGAACTGCCGGAAAACGCGTATCGTGAGTTGAAAGAGGGCGAATCATACGAGCCTATAATGAAACCGGGCAAGGTTTATCCCGAGGCCAATCTGTGGTCTGTGGGATGGGGTCTGCTCATGGCAGTGCTTTTCTCGGCCGCCGCAGCATATCTGGGCCTTAAGGTAGGACAGGTGTTCGAGGCTGCAATACCTATCGCAATCATTGCCGTAGGTGTGTCATCGGTTGCAAAGCGTAAGGGTGCGCTCGGTGAGAATGTAATCATTCAGTCCATCGGTGCCTGCTCTGGTGTAATCGTTGCCGGTGCCATATTCACTCTTCCGGCACTTTATATCCTCCAGGCCAAGTATCCCGATATGACTGTCAACTTCATGCAGGTGTTCATCAGTTCACTGCTGGGCGGTGTGCTGGGTATTCTGTTCCTGATTCCTTTCCGCAAATACTTTGTAAAGGATATGCACGGAAAGTATCCTTTCCCCGAGGCTACGGCCACCACTCAGGTGCTTATCTCGGGTGAGAAGGGTGCCGGACAGGCCAAGCCTCTGGTGGTATCGGGTATCATTGGCGGTATCTATGATTTCATAGTATCCACATTCGGACTCTGGACCGAGAACTTCACATCAAGGGTATGTGCTTGGGGATCGGCCCTGGCAACCAAGGCAAAACTGGTGTTCAGCATCAACACGGGTGCTGCTGTGCTGGGTCTTGGATACATTGTAGGACTTAAGTATGCTTGCATTATTGCAGCAGGCTCTGCCGTTGTCTGGTTTGTGATTGTGCCCATCCTGCCTATGCTGGGCGATGCTTTCCTGCAGTCACTCAATCCGGCCGTTACGGATGCCGTAGCAGGCATGGAGCCCGAGCAGATATTCTCAAGTTACGCACGCCATATCGGTATTGGCGGTATTGCAATGGCCGGTATCCTGGGAATTATCAAGTCATGGCCCGTTATCAAGGGCGCTGTAAGCCTGGCTGGCCGTGAACTCAAGGGAGGTGCAGGTTCGGCTAATGCCGAGGTTGAGCGTACCCAGCGTGACCTTCCCATGAAGATAGTTATAATAGGTATAATAGTAGCGCTGGTTGCAGTGTTCGCATTCTTCTACTTTGGTGTGATGGACTTTAACCTTCTGCATGCGGTTGTAGGTATCCTGGTTGTTGGAATAATTGCATTCCTGTTCACTACGGTTGCCGCCAACGCAATTGCCATAGTGGGTACCAATCCTGTATCCGGCATGACTCTTATGACACTTATCCTTGCATCCGTTATCATGGTTGCAGTGGGTCTTAAGGGTACTCCCGGCATCGTGTCGGCCCTGATAATGGGCGGTGTGGTTTGTACCGCACTCTCTATGGCAGGCGGTTTCATTACCGACCTTAAGATAGGCTACTGGCTGGGTTCTACTCCTGCTGTTCAGCAGGGCTGGAAGTTCCTGGGTACTCTGGTATCGGCCCTGACCGTAGGCGGCGTGCTGATTATCCTTAACAAGACATACGGATTTGTGGGAGATAATGCTTTGGTTGCTCCTCAGGCTAACGCTATGGCGGCAGTCATTGACCCGCTTATGTCAGGTACGGGTGCTCCCTGGTGGCTTTATGCTACAGGTGCTGTGATTGCCTTGATCCTGAATTTCTTCAAGGTTCCGGCTCTGGCATTTGCTCTGGGTATGTTCATCCCGTTCCAACTCAATATACCGCTGGTGGTGGGCGGATTCATCAACTGGTATGTAGGCAGCCGTTCAATAGATCCTGCCGTCAATACCGCTCGTGTTGAGCACGGAACCCTTCTGGCATCGGGCTTTATAGCAGGCGGTGCACTGATGGGCGTTGTAAGCGCAGCCCTGAGATTTGCCGGACTGGATCTGTTTATGGCCGATTCATGGACAGGCTCACATTTGGCCGAGTGGCTGTCACTCATCATGTACGCAGTACTGATATGGTACTTTGTACGCAGCGTTATGAAACGTAAGAATTAAAACAGAGACCACGCGTAAAAGGCGTATGCCAATAGGAAAAGGATGCCTGCGGTACGGCCCAGGCGTCCTTTCTTTTTTCTCATTGTAGTGAAGATGATGATGAATACAGAGAATCCTATCATCCAGATGAAATCGTTTGCGTAGTCCCGGAACTCCAGCGATATGGGCTTGATTGATGTGGACACACCCAGAACGCAGAGTATGTTGAATATGTTGGAGCCTATTATGTTGCCTATGGATATGTCCATCTGCTTCTTGAAAGCGGCTGCAACTGATGCTGCAAGTTCAGGCAGACTGGTACCCAGGGCAACGATTGTAAGGCCTATCACCTTGTCGCTTACACCAATGGAGCTTGCTATAGTGGTGGCGCCGTCAACCAGAATATCGGCTCCGAAGGCAAGCATGGCACATGAGAGCACAATCAGTCCTATGGCGGCAAATACGGTCATGGACTTTCCCTCCTGACTGTCAATATCGGCTTCCTGTGGCTGCGTACGCCCTTTCCTGACAGATATGGTTGTGAACAGGATGATGCCGGCAAATAGCGTGAGACCTTCAATCCTGGTTATGCCTGATTTGAGTGCAAATACCATCAGGAGCAGTGATGCGGCAATCATTATCGAGCCGTGACGGATCACTTTGCTGTTGTCGGTCTCAATAGGGCATATCAGGGCAGTAAGTCCCAGAATAAGACCTATGTTGGCTATATTGGAACCTACCACGTTGCCGATGGCAATGCCTGCACTGCCTTTTATGGCCGATATAAGGCTTACCAGCAGTTCCGGGGCCGATGTCCCGAAAGCCACAATGGTCATTCCGATTACGAGTGGAGAGATACGGAAACGGCGTGCCAGAGCAACGCCTCCTTCAACAAGCCAATCGCCGCCAAAGAAAAGCAGGATGAATCCTGCAAGCAATTTGATAACTGCCCAAATAGTTCCTGTCAAAATCATGCCGCAAAATTAGTATAAATAAGTGTAAAATATAACCCGTTTTGATACAAAAGGTCACTTTTAAGGATAAGATAGTATGCCAAAAAACACTAACTTTGCATTCCGTAAAATTGACGATATGAAAGCAGTTTCAGGGCATGTAGCCCAAATAATCGGTCCTGTTGTGGATGTGGCGTTTGAGACAGGCGATGACCTGCCCTCAATCCATGACGCTCTGGAGATAACCCGTGATGACGGCCGTAAACTGATAATTGAGGTTCAGCAGCATATTGGCGAGAACATGGTCCGTTGCGTTGCCATGGACCTTACCACCGGTCTGCGCCGCGGCATGGAGGTACGCGTTACCGGCAGTCCTATCACAATGCCCGTAGGCAAGCAGATCAAGGGACGTATGATGAACGTAACGGGTGAGCCCATTGATGACCTCAAGCCTCTGGACAAGGAGGGCGCGTTCCCCATTCACCGTCAGCCGCCCAAGTTTGAGGAGCTCTCCACCGTAGAGGAGGTGCTGTTTACCGGAATCAAGGTGATAGACCTGCTGGAGCCCTACTGTAAGGGCGGTAAGATTGGCCTCTTTGGCGGCGCCGGTGTAGGCAAGACCGTGCTCATCATGGAGCTTATCAACAATATCGCAAAGAAAAACAACGGATTCTCGGTATTTGCCGGAGTGGGAGAGCGTACCCGTGAGGGTAATGACCTGCTGCGCGAGATGATCGAGTCCGGTGTAATAAAATATGGTGATGCCTTCAAGGAGAGCATGGCCAAGGGAGAGTGGGACCTGAGCAAGGTTGACTATGACGAGGTTGCCAAGTCACAGGCCACGCTTGTGTACGGTCAGATGAATGAGCCTCCCGGGGCACGTTCATCGGTTGCGCTTTCAGGTCTTACCGTTGCCGAGTCATTCCGTGACGGTGCCGGCAGCGACGGCGCTTACAGCGATATCCTGTTCTTTATCGATAACATCTTCCGTTTCACTCAGGCAGGTAGTGAGGTATCGGCCCTTCTGGGACGTATGCCGAGTGCCGTAGGTTATCAGCCTACGCTGGCCAGTGAGATGGGTAAGATGCAGGAGCGTATCACATCGACCATACACGGATCAATCACATCGGTACAGGCCGTATATGTTCCGGCCGATGACCTTACCGACCCGGCACCTGCCACCACGTTCTCACATCTGGATGCCACCACCGTGCTGAGCCGTAAGATCGCCGAGTTAGGTATCTATCCGGCCGTTGACCCGCTGGATTCTACATCACGTATCCTTGACCCCAACATTGTGGGCAAGGCTCATTACGATACAGCTCAGCGCGTAAAGCAGATTCTGCAGCGCTACAACGAACTCCAGGATATCATATCAATTCTGGGTATGGATGAACTCTCCGATGAGGACAAGCTGACCGTGGCACGTGCACGCCGTGTACAGCGTTTCCTCTCGCAGCCATTCACCGTTGCCGAGCAGTTTACCGGTGTCAAGGGCACCATGGTAAGCATTGAGGATACCATCAAGGGATTCAACATGATCCTGGACGGTGAGGTGGATGACCTTCCGGAGCAGGTGTTCCTTAATGTAGGTACTATTGAGGAGGCCATCGAGAAAGCCAAGAAATTTCAGGAGGAATTGAAGAAGTAATCATGCTCAAACTTAGGATTATAGCTCCGGACAGACTGGTTTTTGAGGGCGATGTTGAAAGCGTCACCCTGCCGGGTACCGTTGGCAGTTTCACTGTCCTGGACCGTCATGCCCCTATAATCTCATCGCTTGATAATGGTAAGATAAGCTACAAGGATGCGAATGGACAGACTGATATAGTTGTAAGGTCGGGGTTCGCTGAGGTTAGCCACAACATCCTCTCAATTTGTGTTGAAATATGAAAAAGCTCATTCTGACATATCTGATTGTACTTTCGGCACTGACCGTAGCCATAGTGCTGACATTGCGTATGGCCTGGCCGGATCAGTATCCGTCCCTGCTGTTCATTATTCCGCTGTTCTATGCGGTAATGCTTGGTGTAATGCTATGGCTTAAGCGCTCAAACGAGAGAAAGGGTAAGGACCGCAGCTTGTTCTTCCTTACCTACAGGGTGGTTAAGATCCTGCTTGCCCTGGTTCTGCTTTTGGCTTATTTCACTGCGGTGCGTACTCAGTTGCTGCCGTTTGCAGTGGTATTCATGATATATTACCTGTGCCTGTCGGCTGTTGAGACGGTACTGTTTATGAAAGGAGAGAAAAAGAGTTGAAAAAGATAATTGCCATATTGTCATTGATGTTTCTGATTGCGGTTCCGGCCATGGCGCAGGAGACTGCTCAGGATGAGACTGTCGATGTCAAGGGCATCATATTCGGCCATCTCAAGGATTCATATCACTGGCATATAATAACAATAGGTGATAAGGAGATCAGCCTGCACCTGCCGGTTATACTTTACAGCAAGGTATCGGGTTGGCATTTCTTCTCTTCACGGGAACTTGAACACACAGGCAGTTATGAGGGATTCCATATAACGGATGACGGTGCACATGCAGGCAAACTGATGGAGACGCTTCCCGACGGCACTGAACTCAAACCGCTAGACCTGTCGCTCACCAAGATAGCGCTGGCCGTGATAATAAACAGCCTGCTGCTCTGCGTGATAGTGATGTGCACGGCCCGCTGGTACAGGCGTCACAGCGCTACTGATCCCGCTCCGGGCGGTTTTGTGGGCCTTATGGAGTATGTCATTGCCATGATTGTGGATGATGTAATCAAGCCTTCGGTAGGCAAGGACTACAAACGGTATACTCCGTTGCTGCTCACCATATTCTTCTTTATACTGCTGAGCAACATTATGGGTCTTATTCCCATATTCCCGGCCGGTGCAAACGTGACGGGCAATATAGCCATTACTCTAACACTGGCACTGGTAACGTTCTTTACTGTAAACGTGTTCGGTAACCGCGAGTATTGGAAAGAGATACTCTGGCCCGATGTACCCATATTCCTAAAGGCTCCCATACCATTGTTACCGTTCATTGAGATTGTGGGTATATTCACCAAACCGTTTGCCCTTACGGTTCGTCTGTTCGCCAATATTACCGCAGGTCACGCCATCATACTGTCGCTTACCTGTGTGATATTCATAACAGCAAAGATGGGACCGGTGATAGGTGCCCCGATGACAGTTCTGTCCGTATTCTTCATGATATTCATGAACCTTCTGGAACTTCTGGTGGCATATATCCAGGCTTATGTGTTCACAATGCTCAGTGCGGTGTTCATCGGCCTGTCACGCCCCGAGGAGCATCATGCCAAGAAAGAGATAGCAACAAAAACTGATAATACATTAACAACTTAAAAATAACAACGTTATGATGTTAGCAACATTCTTGCAGGCTGCCGCTGGTGCAGCATTCGGTAACGCCGGTATCGCTCTCGGTGCCGCTATCGCAGTTGTAGGTGCAGCTATGGGTCTGGGCCGTATCGGTCAGTCAGCAATGGAGTCAATCGCACGTCAGCCCGAGGCTGCCGGTGATATCCGTTCATCAATGATCCTTATCGGCGCCTTCATGGAGGGTGTGTCACTTCTGGCTGTAATCGTTTGTCTTTTGGCACTTTACGCTAAGTAATGGACCTTCTGATTCCCGAAGTCGGTACAATCATCTGGATGCTCATTG
Organism: Bacteroidaceae bacterium; assembly: GCA_045534955.1. Taxonomy (GTDB): domain Bacteria; phylum Bacteroidota; class Bacteroidia; order Bacteroidales; family Bacteroidaceae; genus Colenecus. The sequence continues at coordinate 146,358 of JAZSKR010000014.1, read as the reverse complement.
CAGCCGGAATTGTCTTCTTTATACTGGTAAAGTGGGGATTCCCCATGATTACCCGTATGGTCGACGAGCGCAATGAGTATATAGACAAGTCGCTCCTGGCGGCCAAGGAGGCCAACGAGCGTCTTGCCGGTATCCAGAATGAGTGTGATGAACTGCTTAAGGAGACCCGTGCCGAGAAGGCGCGTATCCTTAAGGAGGCAGCCGACCGGCGTGATGAGATCATTGCAGAGGCAGAGGCCCGTGCCAAGGAGAGCGGTGAGAAACTCATCGCCGATGCACGCGAACAGATTCGTCTTGAGAAGGAGGAGGCACTGCGCAGCATGCGCCGTCAGGTAGCGGAGTTGTCGGTGCAGGTTGCCGAGAGGGTTGTCCTTAAGGAACTCTCAACTGATGAGGACCAACTCCTTCTGATAGACCGTATGATAGATGACGTCAAAACAGAAAAGTAAGGTATGAATACAGGAACCGTTTCCGTGCGTTACGCCAAGGCGCTACTGCAGTATGCGGTGGAGCAGGGCGATGCCGCGCAGGTGTATGTAGAGATGCAGACGCTTGCCTCACGGATGCGGGCTGTTCGTGCCATACATGACCGTCTGGTTGACCCCACGTTAAGTGTGGCCGATAAATGCAGCCTGCTTGAGACTGCTGTCACGGACGGAAAGAAACCGTTGAGCGGCTCTGCACAGGCTTTCTTTAAGCTTGCTGTAGGTGCCGGACGCGGTGACTGCCTGCTGTTTATGGCTGTAAGCTATCAGGACCTGTACCGCCTCAGGAATGGTATTGTGCCGGTTGAGCTTATAACAGCCACCCCTGTGGGCGATGAACGCAGGGCGCGGCTCAAACAGTTGGTGGAGAATGTAGAGCACGGCCGCGTGGAATGGACCCACACGGTAGATCCGTCAATTGACGGAGGATTCATGCTTTTAGTTGACGGATTCCGCCTTGACGCCAGCGTGGCGGGCAAGCTGCAGAGAATCCGCAAGGAACTTATTGAAAAGAATAACCGTATCATATAATGGCAAACGGAATAAAGGCAAGTGAGGTATCGGAGGTACTTCTGGAACAACTTAAGGGCATTGACACCAGCGCCCGTTTCCAGGAGGTGGGAACCGTGCTCCAGGTGAGTGACGGCGTGGTCCGCATTTACGGACTCAAGAATGCCGAGGCCGATGAGCTGATAGAGTTTGACAATGGCATCCAGGCCATAGTGATGAATCTGGAGGAGGATAACGTAGGTGCCATCCTGCTGGGTCCTACCGATCAGATTAAGGAGGACATGACCGTGCACCGTACAGGCCGCATTGCCTCCATAAATGTAAGTGAGAACATGCTGGGCCGCGTGGTTAACCCGCTGGGTAAGCCGCTTGATGGTCTTAAGGATATAGAGGGTCCCTTCTTTGAGATGCCTCTGGAGCGTAAGGCTCCCGGTGTGGTGTTCCGTGAGCCGGTGCATCAGCCGCTGCAGACCGGTCTGCGTGCCATCGATGCCATGATTCCCATCGGCCGCGGTCAGCGTGAGCTTATAATCGGCGACCGTCAGACCGGTAAAACCGCCATTGCCATTGATACCATCATCAATCAGCGTAAGAACTATGAGGCAGGTGATCCTGTCTATTGCATATATGTGGCTGTGGGTCAGAAGGGCTCAACCGTTGCAACCATCGTGAACACCCTGCGTCAGCACGGCGCTCTGGATTACACCATCGTTGTGGCCGCAACCGCTGCCGATCCCGCCGCTTTGCAGTACTACGCTCCGCTGGCAGGTGCCGCCATCGGAGAATATTTCCGTGATACCGGCCGTCATGCACTGGTAGTTTATGATGACCTCTCCAAGCAGGCTGTGGCCTACCGTGAGGTGTCACTTATTCTGAAGCGTCCTTCGGGTCGTGAGGCATATCCGGGTGATATATTCTACCTGCACTCACGTCTGCTTGAGCGTGCAGCCAAGATAATCAGTCAGCAGGAGGTGGCAGAGAAGATGAATGACCTGCCACCGTCATTGGTGGGTCATGTCAAGGGAGGCGGATCACTTACCGCTCTGCCTATTATCGAGACACAGGCCGGTGACGTATCGGCCTATATCCCTACAAACGTGATTTCTATCACCGACGGTCAGATATATCTTGAGTCAAGCCTCTTCAACCAGGGATTCCGTCCCGCCATCAACGTTGGTATATCGGTATCACGTGTGGGAGGTAACGCTCAGATCAAGTCCATGAAGAAGGTGGCCGGTACACTTAAGATTGACCAGGCACAGTACCGTGAGCTTGAGGCGTTCAGCAAGTTCAGCAGCGATATGGACCCCGTGACCGCCATGGTGCTTGACAAGGGACGTAAGAACAACCGTCTGCTTATACAGCCGCAGTATTCACCTATGCCGGTAGGTGAGCAGATTGCAGTACTTTACTGCGGTATCCACGGCCTTTTGAGCAAGGTTCCTCTGGACCGTGTCATCGATTTTGAGGACCGTTTTGTGGAGATTGTACGCGGCAAGTACAAGGAGAACATACTTGATGTGCTGTCCAAAGGCGTGATGAATGATGAGGTAGGCAAACTCATTGAGGAGGCAGCCGACAAGACCATTCAGGAATTAGGAATCTGATAAGTAATGTCACTCAAGGAGATAAAGACCCGTATCCAGTCGGTCAGCAATACACGCAAGACCACATCGGCCATGAAGATGGTGTCGAGCGTGAAACTGCGCAAGGCTCAGCAGGGCATTCAGTTTGCCGTGCCTTACGTGAATCAGCTGGATGGTATCCTTAAACGCCTTTCGTCCGATCCCGAGGCCCGTAAGGTGTCACCGCTGGTGGTGGAGCGTGATGTCAAGGAGGTGGCTATGGTCTGCTTCTCGTCCGATTCCAGCCTGTGCGGCGGTTTTAACGGCAACATAATCCGTCACAGCCGTACACTTTACAATGACCTGTATAAGATTGACCAGACCCCTCTGGTATATACCGTAGGACAGAAGATAACCGATGCTTTCCGCAAGGAGGGCCTTACAATTAACACCAGTTATGCCGGTATGATGCAGAGCCGCAGTTATGAGCAAGCCGCATCACTGGCTGATGACCTTATGGATATGTATCTGAACGGCCATTTAGACAAGGTGGTGCTTACCTATACACACTTTAAGAGTGCCGGATCACAGCAGATCGTGGATGAGGTGCTGCTTCCCGTAACTGTTCCGGCCGGTCAGGTGGAGCAGGAGATTGACTACATTCTGGAGCCGTCGGCCGCAGAACTTATGAAAGTGCTGCTGCCCAAGGTTATACGCATGAAAGTATATTGCGCCATGCTGGACTCTTTTGCCAGTGAGCAGGCCGCCCGTGTGATTGCAATGCAGGCTGCCACCGAGAATGCCGACAACCTGATTGGCGAGCTTACCCTGCAATACAACAAACTGCGCCAGCAAGCCATAACCAATGAGATACTTGACCTTGCTGCCGGCGCCCAAAAATAGTACAAAAGGGGACAGTCCCCTTTTGTACTATTTTGTACCGAAAACGAATTATGTCAGAAATGAAGATAGAGAGCCTGGCGCTGCACTATGTGGGCAATCAGGCAAATGAGGAGCCGTTTGTATGCTCCAAGAAACTGTTTACGCTGAGCGAGGATATGAACACCCTGCTCACGGAATACTTTGTGGGCTCGTTCAAGAGTGAGGAGCGTTTTGTGTTCCATGATGACCTGGGGCTTGAGAATAACCGTGTCTATAGGCTGGTAAGTGACATATTCGATAATCCGGGCATGCTATTTGACTTCTCGGTAGATTTGGCCACACACCTGTATGAGAACTGCCAGCACCCCAAGATCAAGGGCGGCGACTTTATCGTGGCCCATATCACGGGACTTGGCATCGGGCGTGACATAAACGAGGCTATCGGCCTGTTCAAGATAGAGAACAAGGAGACCTTCCTTACCTTTGAGCACGATGAGGATGGTTTTGACATATCGCCCGTGGATGGCGTGAACCTGCGCCGTCTTGACAAGGGTGCGCTCATAATGAACTACGAGCGCGAGAAGGGTTACATGGTGGCTGTGGTCGATAAGACCAACACCCAGGGTGCCAGCTATTGGATTGATGACTATCTGCATCTGATGCGCCGTCAGGACTCCTATTTCCAGACACAGAACGTGATGGAACTGACTCGCAACTTTGTGGCGCAGGAGCTGCCCAAGCAGTTCAATGTTAATCGTGCCGATCAGGCCGACCTTTTGAGCCGCACCATGGGATTCTTCAAGAACAACCCCAAGTTTGATATGCCCTCATTTGAGCAGCAGGTAATATCCCAGCCCGAGGTGGTGGGTATGTTCGATGATTACCGCAACCGTTACGAGCAGGAGCGTCAGATACAGCTCCAGGACCAGTTTGACGTAAGCGAGGGAGCCGTAAAGAAACAGAACCGCCTCTACAAGAGCGTCATCAAACTGGACAAGAACTTCCACATATACGTGCACGGCAGCCGCCAGCTGATAGAGCAGGGCGAGGACGAGCACGGCAAGTTCTACAAGCTCTACTTCAACGAAGAATCCTGAATCGCCGCATTGTTAAACGACCCTAATGCGTCACATTGAGAATGACCAGATTGTCGCCGGCATGGAGGCGGGTGTCACCGGACGGGATGATCTGTTGGTCGCCGCGACGTACTAAAAGGACCAGGCCATCGCCTGAAATATCGCTAATGGTGTGCCCGTCCCTTTTTCCGCCTTTCTTGACAGTCTTTTCCACAAGATATGTCTCTGTGTCCTCAAATGTTTTGGTCACCATTATAACCTTATCGCCGGCCATAAGGAGCGTATCTCCGCGTGGAACCAGACGCTCACCGTTACGTAGTACCAGTGCCAGCAGCACATTCCCGGGCAACTCCAGATCCATTACCTTCTTGCTGTCCCAATTGCTGCCGGGGGTGATGTCAATGCTGCTGAACTGCATCTGTGTGCCTTCGGAATAATCATTGAAAGTCTTCATTACGTCAGACCCGGCATCAACCATATCAAGTTTTCGGGCAACCCAGGGAATCAGTGAACCTTGCAGTGAGATGGAAATCAGCACTATGCAGAATACTATATTGAAAATATCGTTCTCCACAAGCGGATTGTCGGTCATGGCCATAATGGCAAATACGATTGACGCAGCACCTCTAAGACCCACAAATGATACCAGTATCTGCTGTCTGAGTGCATATTTCCTGAATGGAGAAAGTATTCCTGTCACGGCCAGCGGCCTGGCTATAAGCAGCATGAATAAAAATATGGCCAATGCCGGGAGTATGGCCCGATGAAGCAGCAGTGGACGTGCCAGTAAACCTAAAAGGAAGAATATCAGAACCTGCATCAGTCCGGTTATTCCGTCAAAGAAGTTGACCAAAGCCTTCTTTCCGGGAAAGTCAGTGTTACCCAATATCACTCCCACTATGTAGGAACTCAGATAACCGTTGCCCCCGATAAGGTCCGGGATGGCGTATGACAGGATTGCAACAGACAGTATGAACAGCGAGTTGTAGCCTTCACCCTTGATACGGACACGGTCCAGTATCATTGATGCCAGTTTGGCTATGCCCACTCCGCATCCGGCTCCGAACGCCAACTGGGCAAACAGCATCCAAGAGATGCCTGGTCCGGTAGCGTTACCGGTCATGATGCTGAGCATCAATGCAGTAAGCATATAGGCAAAAGGGTCGTTACTGCCGCTTTCCATCTCCAGCATAGGGGCGGTGTTGTTCTTAAGGCCAAGTTTCTTGGAGCGGAGTATGGAGAATACAGATGCGGCATCGGTAGAACTCACTACCGCCCCCAGAAGGAAACTCTCAGCCCATCCCCAGCGTAGTGCAAAATGGCAGAACAGTCCGGTCAGTCCAGCCGTGATTATAACGCCCACCGATGCCAGCAGCGTAGCCTCCCGCACAATAGGTCTGGCCGCGTCCCATCTGGTACCGAAACCACCGTAGAACATAATGAATATCAGAGCCACGGTACAGGTCTCCCTGGCAAAATCATAGTCCTCAAAATGCAGAGGTACAAGACCGTTGTTGCCAAACAGGATACCAAGCACTATGAATGCCAGCAGGGTAGGGATACCAATTCGGGATGAAACATTGTTCAGCCAGATGCACATCAATATGATGATGCCTATAAGGATGAGGAAAAGAGTTGTCATTTACAGTTTTATAAAAAGATATGTGTAATACGCTCCGAACAGCATAAGCATCAGCGCACCTTCCAACCGGTCTATACGTTCCTTTTGTCCGGTATAGGCCCATAGGAGCAACAATATCATGCTAATCAAGAGAACCAACGCATCAACATGCGTAACAGATGACAAAGTTAAGGGTGTTATTATGGCCGATGTCCCCAGAATAAGCAAAATGTTGAAAACATTTGACCCTAGGATATTGCCAAGCGCCAGCTAGTCCCTGGATTTGAGCGCAGCTACGATACTGGTGGCCAGTTCTGGAAGGGATGTTCCACCTGCCAGGATGGTGACAGCAATGAACTTGTCACTTACACCTACCATCCGGGCTATATCAGTGGCGGAATCCACAAAAAGATTTCCGCCAATGATAAGACCGGCAAGTCCGGCTATTACCATAAAGATGGCTATATAGAGTTTTCTGGGTTTTGATTCTGAAGAATATTGATCTGATGACTTTCCGCTACGGAACGATTGTATAATATATGCAGCAAATGCCGCAATAAGTATAAAGCCTTCCAATCTTGAGAGCCTGTCAGACTGACCAATGCCCCAAAGGGTATGGTTCAGACCTAATACCAGGAATACTGTTGTCACCGTCAGTGTGACAGGAATATCAATCTTCCTGTTGTCACTGCTCATGGAAACCGGACAAATCAATGCGGTGAGTCCCAGAATAAACAGCACATTAAAGATATTTGAACCTATTACATTGCCGACGGCGATATCTGCATTACCCTCAAATGCGCCAGTCAGGCTTACCACCAACTCGGGACATGAAGTGCCGAATCCTACTATAGTAAGACCAATTACGAACTCACTCATGCCGGCCTTCCTGGCTATTGAAGATGCGCCTTCAACCAGCCAGGAAGCCCCCATGATTATGAGTCCCAATGCAATCAGCAGCCAGATAACAATCATACGACTTATCTTATTTGAGCCGGTTTATCTAATACCTGACACAAGGTTGTTTAATGCATGGCATGTCCTGGCATCGGTCGATATAATCCATTCTGAGCGGGGTTCATATTGGTGCGGGACATATTGGAAAATCCTGAAAACGGATATGCTGTTGTCCAGGGCTTTGAACACCTCAATCATGTTGGGGCCGTAGTTTACAGGCACAAGTTTCTCCAACAGTTGGGCATCATTTTTTGATATATAATCATTTATCCGGGCAGATGCATCGGCACCAAAATAAAGCGTATAGTGTTTGAGCTCGTTTCCATAGATTGACACTCTTGTTGAGAACAGTTTTTTCTTTATCTCTATGCCCGACACGGAATCGGCCAGGCTTTTAATTATCTCTTTCATTTTTTTCTGTTAAGTCTGATTGTAACAATAAAAGTTCATAAACACATCAATGTCCCCCATAGTATTGTTATAGGGGCAATTGTTCTTTTAATATGTTACAATACCGCTAACAGCGCAACTGATGGCGGCCGTAGATATGAAGACCGCCTGAGAATCTTTGGGTTGCAAAATAATGGGTGCTAATAAAGCATTGGGAGAGTTCAGTCCGGTTCCTAAGCGTGAAAGAAAAACTCAATAAGCGCTGTAAGCGTCTGACTTCACGGTGTATCAGACTGTTCACGGAATGCAGAACGACAGAACAAGCGTTTGTATCCTCAATATTGACAGGTAAGGCAGTCTGTGACTGGCTGATAGTCATCAATGCTACAGCCTGATTTTGATCTGGAGTTATACTACCTGCTGCATTTTGTTCAACAGTTGTTGCCGCTGCTTTAGCGTATGTAAGCAGAGCACAACACAGAAAAACAAATATCAACAGAGTTCTTTTCATACCAACTGCAAAATTAATAAATCGCCGCACTAGGTAACGACCCAAATGCGGCGTTTTTTCATTTTTAAAATCAGCGCAGCGGGCGGATGGTGATGGTGCGCTGGTAGGGCTCGGGCAGGACGCGGTACTGGTTGAATATGCCGCGGGCTGTGCAGCCTACACCTGATGTGGCGTAGTCAAGGTTCAGGGTGATATCGCCTCCGCGCTGCAACTGATACTGATAGATGGCCTTGGTCAGGTTATCGGTAGTGCAGTCGTATGCGTTGAAGTTGAAGTACTGATCCATTGAGAACTCCAGACCCTTGCCGGTGTTGTCGGTCAGGCGAACCCAGCGGTTATCGGTCCTGAGACCGTAATCCTGCGGGATGAGGTAGGGCTCATACATATCGTTTACTGTGGTCTTGTAGATGCCTACGCGGTATCCGGTCTTGCGGTCAGGATATGAGGCCTGTGGTCCGCGTCCGTACCATTCAACCTTGCTCAGTGACTTGTCCAGACTCATGGTCACACCGATACGGGGCAGCCACTGCGGCATCTTACCCTTGGGGCTTACCTTATGATGTACGGTGACGGTCCCGTCAGAATTTACAATCCAGTGCCAGTCATTCTCGAAGCGGTTATCGGCACCGTTGGTGGAGAGTGAGTTCTCTTTTACGTCAATCACTACAAGATCAGCACCCTTAAAGGCCTTGACCGATACGGGAACAAGGTTTCTCTTGTCTAATGAGGCTGCATAGTAATGGCTTGCCAGAACCGTGTTGGCACCTATGTTGCCGTAACCCTGTATAGAGGGCTGACCGGCACCGCTGCCGTTCCATCCGTCAATCTCATTGGCCACGGGAGCACGCCATACATTCAGTGTAACGGGAGACTTGAGTATCTCCTTGCCGTCAACGTTCATTGATTCAAGAGCGCCGCTCTGAGCGTTGAAACGGTAGCTGAATCCCTGTCCGCTCACTACTATGCTGTTACTGCCCTGAGTAAGTGTTATATTGCGTTTTATTATTACAGGACCAGCCAATAAGGGAGTATACCATGACTTGAGTTCAAACTGATCCCATGCAACCTCATGACCTGCCTTGGCCCAGACCTCATCCTTTTTAAGTGATGAACTTATCTCCAGGCGGTACTCCTTACCGGGCTCAATGCGGGCGGGCTTGTGGAATGGGATGGTTATCATTTTCTTGGTCAGCGGCTCCACATCCAGATTCAGTGTGCCGGATTCTATAACCTTGTCATCGGCCATGAGTGACCACTTGGTGTTATAGATTGAGGCGTTGGTAAAGTGGTTGCGGTTCCATACCTCAACATGCCCCAGGGCAAGGTCAACCAGTGTGAATGAGAGCGGCTGGACGGTTTTCTTCATCTGCCACATCTCGGGCTGGGGTACACGGTTGGGCCAGATTGAGCCGTAGGTGCGGGCTCCCTGTCCGTATGTGTAGAACGTGCCCTGGTTCTGCTCCTCCTCAAAGTCAAGCCACAGGGCTGCCTTGGCAGGATCAAAGCTGCCGGGAAGCACTGCATCGGCAAATACGCCTACGTTGTCAATCATGGCGTCGCAGATGTAGGGGTTGGCATCCTGACCGCATGACTGCTCGTCACGTCCTATGCAGAGTGACAGGGGCAGATTGCGGATACGGCCTGATGCTGCCTGTGATGCAACCTGTGTACCGTCAATGAATATCTTCATCTCACTGCCGTCATAGACTGCTGTCACGTTGTGCCAACGGTTCTCCCAATCCTCCGGCAGAGGTGCCGACAGGGTCTGCTTGCGGCCGTTGTCGATATAGAAGTCAAGTCTTTCTGCTCCCTGCTGCTTAAGACCGTACTGGTTGCTGCCCTTGCAGATCAGGTAACCGCCGCTGCGGTTGAACAGGCGCGGATAGATATCCAGGGTGAGGGTAAGCTTATTGCCGCTTATCTCCACATTGTCGGCTCTATAGACCTGAACCCATTGCTCCTGCTTGTGCAGGTCAAGTGCCATTCCGGTTGGTCCTTGCTCAAGTGTGGCACGGCCCATGATATGGGCTGGAGTCTTGTAGGGCGACTGGTCCTTAAGCAGTCTGATGGGCTCCTCCAGGCCGGGGCTTACAAAATCCCACAGGGCACCGCCCATCAGCTTGGGATATGAGTAGATTACGCGCCAGTATTCATCCAGACCGCCGCCGCCGTTTCCGGCAACTGACAGATACTCATCCATGAATGATGGACGCATATCGCGGGTGTCACGGCCGTAGCGGCGCTCATGCTCCTCGGGAGACGGGTAACGCGGGCCTACAATATCCTCGGCCGGATGAACCGCGGCATTGCCGCCGTACATCCAGTAGCGGGTGGCGTCATATCTCTTTCCTTCTTCTACCACCTCACGGATGTCGTCGCCTTCACCGCTCTCGTTACCGGCACTCCAGAACAGGACGCAGGCATGGTTGCGGTCACGCAGTACCATCTGACGTACACGCTCGCGGTACATCTCTATAAACTCCGGCATGTTACTTACATACTCAGTGGCATGAGCCTCATCGCCAGTCTCATCAATGATATATAGACCGTATTCATCGGCCAGGTCAAGATACTCGTTTACAGGAGGATAGTGCGATGTGCGCACACCGTTAAAGTTGAACTGCTTGAGTATCTCCATGTCGCGGCGTATGGTAGCCTCGTCCATAGCGTGTCCCAAAATGGGGTGCTGCATATGTGAGTTCTGTGCGTTTACCTTGAGTGGCTGGCCGTTCAGATAGAACACGCCGTCGCGTATCTCGGTCTTCTTGAATCCCATGCGCTTTACGATATGATCCACAGTCTTTCCGTCCGGGCCGATAAGCTCCATCGTGAGGTCATAGAGATCCGGGGTCTCGGATGTCCATTTCTTGGGCGCCTTGACCTTGGCGGAGAGGTTTATTGTGCTTGTGCCGTCCTTTACGTTGAATGGTCCGTTCTCCATAAGGGCGACCTCACGGCCGTCCTTTGAAACCGTGGCCTTAACCTTGTAGCCGTTGCCCTCAAGTCCGTATGAGCGTACGTCCATGGCCAGTTTGAGGTCCGAATCAATGAAATCGGGACCAAAATCGGTGGTGACATACCAGTCATAGATCCTGACCTTGGGGGTGGAGTAGACGGTAACATCATCGAATATACCGGCCAGACGCCAGTAGTCCTGTCCCTCCAGATAGTATCCGTCGCAGAACTTGAGCACCATCACTGCCAAAGTATTCTTACCGCTCTTTATATAAGGTGTAATATCGTACTCGCTGGGCTCCTGTGCGCCCTCATTGTAACCCACCTGACAGCCGTTCACCCATACGAACGATCCGGATGCCACCTTCTCAAAGCGCAGGAAAACCTCGTCGCCCTTCCAGTCAGAAGGTATGGTAAATTCCGTGCGGTAAGCGCCGGTGGGGTTGACATCCATCGGAACATTGGGTACACGGACGGCAAAGGGGTTGGACAGGTTCATGCGGTTCTGGGCCATACGTTTCTGCTGCTCGGATGCATCAGGGTCATCCAGAATCTTCTGGTAACGCTCCAGCATTGACAGGGGCTGTCCGTTGGGGAAGGGGGCAGCCACATTTCGGAACATGGCCTGACCGTAACCCTGCATCTCCCAATTGGACGGAACCTCTATGGTTCCCCATTTGCGGTCATTGAAAGAGCTCTTAAAGAAATTCTTGGGCACCTCAAGAGGGTTCTCATAAAGGTTGAACTTCCAGGTTCCGTTAAGTGAGATGTTACGCTCCGGAATATGGAATGCGCGTCCAGGTTCCTGATTTAACCCAAACACTTCAAGGTTCTCAACATAGTACGGCAGGTTCTCCATGAACTCAGGATCCTGCTCCTTGGCAACGTTACATGAACATAAAGCCCAAATCAGGCTTATAGTAATCAGGTTAACAGCGTTTTTTCTCATATTTCAGCATAAATTGGATGAAATAGTACAAAAGGGGTCTGTCCCCAATTGTACTATTTAAGGAACCGGATATCAAAAATGCGTGGAGCCTGCTTGCCCTCAACCGAGCGGAAAGTAACGCGAATCTTCTCCTTGCCCAGGTAGAATCCTACAGGTACATCATACTCCTTGCGTACTATCTCGGCCTGGCCGTTGGTGGGGAACTCGGTCTCGGTTATGAACGGCATATCCTCGATAAGTATCTCAATGGCACGGTTCTGGTTATTCTCGGCACCCCAGTAGCCTATGCACAGACTCAGGTTGGTGTTGCCTTCAGTATAAAGGTCATAACTGAACGAACCGTTGCGGCGGATGGTGCGGTAGGGCTTGTTGTCCTGATTGCCGGTCATTGAGTTCTGGCTCTGTATCTTGTGGTCAGCCTCGGGCTGCTGCTCGCCGGGAACTATGGCATCCACGGTGCGGCGGTCCAGTTCCAGCATAGCAGCCTCATCGGCCTTGATCTTATCGAGCATCTGCTTGTAATCACTCTGGCTGAGTGAAAGGAAATAGATGGCGTAACGGCTGTCATGCAGGCTGTAGAACGGCTCCAACTCAACATTGGGGAACCGGCTGCTGTCAAACAGGCCTGATGCGGTGTAGTGCAGGGGCTTGCCGGGTACGGGCTTGAGTGCAGTAACCTTCTGGTCCAGCTGCGCGCGTGTACCTATCATAATGGGAGTCTCGGTAACTGGTACCAGAGGTCCGTGTGCTATGTGGCTCCAGCGGCCGTCATCGGCTACAAGTCCGCTCATGCCCTCTGTGCCAGTGCGGGCGGCCAGAACAATGGGGCCGTGCTTTACTGCCAGGTACTCCGGCTCGTTGTCAAGAGCCTCGATGGTGGTGTTCATGGGCAGGCTTATCTCAACAACATCGCCGTTCTTCCACTTGCGCTCTATGGCTACGTATGATGACGGCTGTGCGTCTGCGGCATACTCCTGACCGTTCACCTTTACACTGTAACCGCCGGCCACCCACTCCGGGCAGCGTACCATAAGGCGGAACTTGCGGGCCTTCTTAAGGTTGACTGTCAGTTTTGATGACTCGGAGTAGGGGAACTGTGTCTCCTGTGTGATGGTGGCCTTGTTATCGGTCCAGTTCAGCTTTGATGCCACAAAAAGGTTAACCCAGAGCGTCTGTGCGCCGTCATGGGTATAGATGAATTCACCGTACTTGCCGTGATTCTCCATTCCGGTACCTACGCAGCACCACATACCCTGGTTGACTGCCGAGTAAACGCGGTAGTGTGCCGGACGCATGGGGGTGAAATATACGTAACCTCCGTGCTCGGGGTGCTGGGTTGAGAGGATATGGTTGTACATGGCCTTCTCATAGAAATCGGCATACTCGGCCTTGGGGTCTATTGCAAAGAGGAACTCGGTAAGCTTGAGCATGTTGTTGGTGTTGCAGGACTCCGGTCCCTCACGGTTCTCCACGTAGCTCTTGTAGTCTGTCGCTGCGGGGAAATGCTCGCTGCGGCTGTTTCCGCCTATTACTACTGAACGGTGGTTGGCCACGCGGTCCCAGAAGAACTCGGCAGCCTTGCGGGCGCGTGCATCGTTGTCTAATGCAGCCACGCGGGCGTAACCTACAGCCTTGGGCACCTGTGTGTTGGCGTGCTTGTTGTCCAGGTTGTCGCGGCCGTCGGCCATGTTCTCAAATATGTCCTTGTGGCGGAAACGCTTGGCGGCCTCTATGTACTTGCGGTCACCGGTAATCTGGAAAGCATCGGCAAAAATCTCGTTCATGCCTCCGAACTCGGTGCCGGTCATCTGCTCCATCTGGTTGTCGTCCAGATCGGCAAATATGGTAAGACCCCAGTCACAGAACTTTATGAACATGTCCTTGGCCTTCTCAATGCCGGCATACTGCCACGCGTCGCGCAGGCCCGCGTACATCTTATGTACATTGTACCAGGGTACCCATGCACCGCGGAACAGCCCGAAGTCTCCCTTCTTGAGGTTACCCCACAGTTCCTTGCTGTTGGGCACACCGCCTATGTAGCCGTCACCGTTGGCTATCTGGCAGCGCTCCAGCTCATCGATCATATAGACCAGGCGGTCATAGCACTCCTTGTTGCCGGTAGCGGCGTAGTGTATGGCCAGGGCAGATACGTAGTGTCCGCCCACATGTCCGTCCAGGCCGGCCCAGTTGGGGAAATACTCTGCCTTCTTGGGCAATCCGGCCTCATGGAGGAACGGAGCCAGCAGGCGGTCGGTGTCATACTCTAAAAGAACCTTTACGTTAAGGTCCATGGCATGCTTGAACGGCCCGTCAAGCAGCTCTACCTGATTGAGGTTGAATGTGTTGTGATACAGTTTGTCCTGGGCCGAAGTGCATGCAGCGGCCAGGATAAGTGCAATTGCAATTGCCGTACGTTTCATATTTGGTTAGGGTTATAATAGTTTACTGCATTTGATTATTGTTGGTACGGGTACTTTCTTATCAGTTCTTCGCTGAACCAGAATTTCCACCATCCACGGTCATGACCGCCGTCATACACCCAGGTATTTACCTTTCCGCCTCTTTTCCTGATATCCTTTATGAGATTGGGAAAGTAATCATCCATACCTGCTTCTTCTTTGGAACCCCAGCATATTCTGTATGTGGTCTGAGATTCCAGCAATCCGTATTCACTTATATCGGAGAATACAGGAGAGAAGCACCAATATTCGTTTATCAGTCCCTGATTACGCAGACTGAGAGTTATGCCGAAATCCGCACTGTTTGAAGTACCGAAAAATGTCCGGTCATCGGCCGATGCGGATACCGGTGCGTTCTTTTCTATATAAGGTATGAATTCATTGATAAAATAATCGTAGTGATTCTCAAACAGTTTAGCCAATGTGTTGTCGTTCTTGGCCAACACTTCTATGTATTCGGCATTACGGAATGCGAGGTCATAGCCCGGAACGGTCTTCTTGTTCTCATAAGAACAGGCAATGACAACCGGTGATATATCCTTTAAATCTATCATTGAGTCAATCATACTCTTGAAAGCGCTTTCCTTGAATACCAGACCGTCTGCCATATATACAACCGGCAACTTGTCATTGGCTTTTGTATCCTTTGGAATATAAATGCCTCCGCTGCGGACCTTGCCGTCCTTGCATTTGATCTCAAATTCCCTGAATTCCGATGAAGATGATGCTCTACGGTTACAGGAGAAGAAGGCCGAAAGCATAAAAACAGAGGTGAGAAATATGAATATTTTTTTCATAATCAAAAACAGTGTTAATGTTATTTGCAAAGTTATGAAAATAATGTTGAGATTAAACCATAGGGCACATTTAATGTCTAAAAGTAAATTATTTGTTAATTTGTCAATTTCACATTTAACCAACCGCCAGTTGCTTTATAGTAAAGGTGTATTTCATTAATGTGCATACAAACAATACAAAAAATAAATACAATCAAATGAAAAGAATTGCCACTCTGCTTGCTTTTCTTGCCACTTCAGCCACAGCGCTTCTGGCACAGAATCTATCAGTTAAGGGTACGGTTTACGATTTTGACTCGGCTGAACCCTTGTCTCCTGCCGCCGTGCAGATTTATCAGATTTCAGGTACAGACTCAACCTACATCGGTGGTACCTCAACTGATGACGACGGCGCATTTACAGTAGGTAACCTCAGTGCAGGTAACTATGTAGCACATGTTACTTACATCGGTTATGATGATGCTGACAAAAATTTCACACTCAGATCCGGTTCAGGAACTACTGATCTTGGTAAGATTACCATGAGAGGCGGTCAGATGCTGGATGAGGTTGCCATTTCTGCAGTTGTGGCAAAGGTTCAGATGATCAATGATACCGTTATGTTCAACAGTGCAGCCTACAAACTTCCTGAGGGCTCATCTGTTGAGGATCTTATCCGTAAACTCCCCGGCGTACAGATTGGCAGTGACGGTAACATCACAGTTAACGGTAAGTCCGTATCGAGAATCCTTGTAAACGGTAAGGAGTTCTTCAATGACGATAAGACAGTTGCTCTGACACAGCTCACAGCCGATATGATCGAGAAGGTAAAGGCATATGAGAAGCAGAGTGACCTGGCCCGCCAGACCGGTATTGACGATGGTGAGGAAGAGACAGTGCTCGACCTCCAGGTTAAGAAGGGTATGGCAAAGGGTTGGTTCGGTAACCTCTCGGTTGGTGGTGGTGCTCCTCTTGAGAAGGAGGGCTTTGATGTAGCAGCACTCTACCAGGTTAACGCTTCACTTAACCGTTTCGATGAGGACAAGCAGTTTACCGTTATGGGTTCTGCAAGCCAGTCTTCAGGCGGTATGGGTGGCTTCGGCGGCATGCGTATGGGCGGCGGTGTCGGAATGGGCATGGGCGGCATGGGCATGGGCGGCGGCTTCGGCGGCATGATGGGCGGCGGAGGCGGCGTCAGCAAGAGCTACTCAGGTGGTGCCAACTTTGCTATGAACCTTGGTAAGGAGGTTTCTTCGGATAACTATCAGTACGAGGTAGGTGGTAGTGTAAACTGGAGCCACAGTGACAATGAGTCAAGTTCCAAGTCATCAGGCGAGCAGTGGTATACCGGCGGTATGCACACATACTCCAACAGCATGAGCAGCAACAACAGCGGTAGCGAGAGCCTGAGCGGCCAGCTCCGTATAGAGTGGAACAAGGATAACTATACAAGTCTGCTCTTCCAGCCTCAGTTCTCCTACAGCAAATCAAACAGCGGCAGCGAGAGCGAGTCAAAGACTTTCAACAAGGATCCATACAACTATGCTTTGTCTCCTCTGGATACATCTACAGTTTATTCTGCAACTTATAATCCCAACAATCTGGATCTTGATCCTGCTGCTTCATATCTTGATTCTCTTAACGAGGCTCTCTGGAACAGTCAGCACAGTCTTAACAAGAGCAACAATGTAAGCACATCTGCAAGCGGTAACCTCCAGTTTGTAAGACGTTTCGGTAACCGTGGACGTAACGTGTCTGTTCGTGGTACCTATAGCATAAGCAATCAGTCAGGTGATCAGTATCAGCGCAACTACCAGATTACATCAAATAATGTAATGGCTGGCGGTTTCGGCGGCGGTGCCGGTATGGGCGGTGGTTCAGGTGCTCCTGCAACCACAGTACAGAGGGATACCACAGACCTTAAGCGTTTGAATGACAATCCCAGTGACCGTGTAAACTGGAGCGTTCAGGCTACATATTCAGAGCCTATCTCTACCGGAACATATCTTCAGTTCAGTTATCAGTTCCAGTACAGCAAGCAGAACAGTGACCGTTCAACTTACGATATCAACAATGATACATGGGGTAATCCTTGGAATCAGCCCCAGTGGATTTATGAGGATAACGAGAAAGTCATCAACAGCAAGCTGAGCACCAACTCATATTACTACAACCTTGACCAGACAGCACAGATTCAGTTCCGTAAGAACGCTACTGACCAGTCATACAACTTCACAGTAGGTCTGTCAGTTCTGCCTCAGTATTCAAAGATGAACTACACCGGTATGGGTGTTGTAGATACACTTCTTGAGCGTACAGTGTTCAACTGGACTCCTACCGTACAGTTCCGTTACAGAGTTACCCGTCAGGAGCAGATCAACATCCGTTACAACGGACGTTCAAGCCAGCCTCAGATGTCACAGTTGCTTGACATCCGTGATGACAGCAACCCGCTACGTGTATCAAGCGGTAATCCTAACCTGCTTCCTACATTCAACAACCAGTTGAGCCTGGGTTATCAGAAGTACAATCCTGTTACCATGGGTAGTTTCAATGTTAACACAAGCGTAAGCAATACACTCCGTCAGATTCAGAACAAGACTACTCTTCTTGCAAACGGTGGTACCGAGAGCAGACCTGAGAATATGGATGGTTTCTGGGCTAACTGGAATGCAAATGCAAGCATCATGTACAACTACACATTCCCCGATGACCGTTACTCTATCATGACCAATACATCAGGTAACTTCAGCCATCAGGAAGGTTGGGCATCAATTGTAGGTCAGGAGGCACAACTCCGTAAGACTAACACAACCGGTGCTAATGAGAGTTTGAGCGCTGAGTACCGTGATGACTATCTGACAATATCACTGGATGGATCTCTGCGCTATCAGCACTCTACCAATGACTTGCAGCCTGATCGTAACATGGATACCTATGATTTCAGTTACGGTACCAGTTTCATGGCATACATTCCTTGGAGAAACATGCGTCTGGGTTCAGACCTCAACATGAACAGCCGTCGTGGTTATAACGCTGAGATGAATACCGATGAGCTTATCTGGAATGCTTCACTGTCATTCTCATTCCTCAAGGGTAACAAGGCAAGCCTGTCACTCGCAGCATACGATATCCTGCATCAGCGCAGTACTGTAAGCCGTTCAATGAGCGCTACATCACGTACTGATACAGAGAACAAGAATATCACCAGCTACTTCATGGCAACTCTGACTTACCGTCTGTCACTCATGGGTGACCGTAACTCACGTCAGCAGCTTCGTGGCCGTGGTGGCATGGGCGGCTTCGGCGGTGGCATGGGCGGCTTTGGCGGCGGCATGGGCGGCTTCGGCGGCGGCATGGGCGGCGGCTTCGGTGGCGGTATGATGTTCTAATCATCTGCACAACGCATCACACATCAGGGGGCTCTTTCGGGTCCCCTGATTTTTTGCTCACACTCCTCCCACTGGTCACGCGTGGGTGCGAGACTCCCCAGTACCCCATACCCCTTTTCCCTAATTGTGCAAAACAGGAACCTTTCCATCCCTCCGGACCTTAGGGAGAAAAATGGCTGTACGTGCGTTTTGATTCCCTAAGGTGAGGGGGTAACCCGCGATATTCCGAATTTGGTGGGTACCTTAGGGATGAAAATGGCTGTACGTGCGTTATGGCTCCCTAAGGTGAGGGGGCGTGTGATAAAAAAGAACAGCGTCTGATTATTTCGGACGCTGTTCTTATCGATTATTGCAGTTTTTACTTGGTGGGAGTGAGTTTGATGATACCGATGGAGTTTTCGGGGAGGGTTAGGGTGAACTGCTTCTTGATGGTGCCGTAGTTCTTGGTGTGGGGTACTACGGCTTCGGTGTAGCTCACGCGGTTACGGTTGCCTCCGAATCCTCCGAACGGGCCGGGACGGCCTCCCTGCAGTTGCTGTGCCTGGGGCTGTGCTCCGGCAAAGCTGTTCAGGTCTCCCTGGTTCTTGATCTTTGTATCGTGTGATGAGATGAACTCAACCGTTGCGGTGTACTTTTTGCGCTTCTGACCCTTACCCATGTTGATGGTGAGTTCCTTGTCTACGGCCTCAGAGTTGACGAACTTGATGTAAACCTCACCGGTTTCAGTATCAACGGTGGGTGATGTGTAGATGGTGGCATCGGCCTCGGTTCCGTTCATTACATCGGACATCTGGAAGGCGCGGTTGCCGGCCTCGCTGAAGAGGGCCTGATAGTAGTAGTTGGTGGTGCGCCACATGCCGCGGTTATCGAACCAGATAAGGTTGGAATTCCACTTGTTGTAGCCCTTCTTGCAGAGCAGGGGAGCATAGGCTGCCATCACAACCATATCGCTGTTACGCTCAAGGCTGGTCCAATAAGCGGCCTCAGCCATGGCCGATGCATAATCGTTGTTGCTGTTGTTATTGGCAAACTCGCCTACGAATACGCGGGTGGGGCGCTTGCGGTCATATGTCAGACCGTCGGCGCCGCGAACCTTATCGGCATGGTAGCGGTCACCGTTGGTGTAGAACCACTGATTGTTGCGGTAGTAGTGCTCATCGACCACGGTGTTCTGATACTTGGTGTCAATCTCATGCATGTTGGCGTTGAACTCCGGACCATCGGCTGCAGAACCTGCGGTTGAGACTATGATTATATCGGGGTACTTGGCCTGTACCTCTTTATATATGATGTCAAAACGCTCCCAGAACTCGGGTCCCTTATTTTCGTTACCGATGCCAAGATACTTGAGGTTGAAGGGCTCAGGATGGCCCATATCGGCACGTAGCTTGCCCCACTTGGTATCAGTGCCGCCGTTGCAGAACTCAATGAAGTCAAGTGCATCGCAAACGAATATGTCGTGGAAGCGCTTGCGGTCAGCCTCGGTCTCCAGGGGTGCAATGTACTGGTGGCCTGCAAACTGGCAGGTTACGCCGTTGTTGAGGACGGGCAGGGGAGTTGCACCAAGTGACTCTGCCATAAGCAGATACTCATAGAATCCAACGTACTGTGATGTCCAGTAACCCCAGTGGTTGCGGAATCCTATGCGCTCCTCCTCAGGGCCTACTGAGTTCTTCCAGAACGGCTGGCCGAAGTAGTTGGTACCCTCGCTGGCGCATCCGCCGGGGAAGCGCATGAACGTGGGGTGAAGGTCTGCAAGTGCCTGCATCAGATCCTTACGGAACGGGCCGAACTTGCCCTCCTGCCACAACTGTGATGCCTCGGGTAGCAGTGTTACGTAGTCAAGCCAGAATGTACCGGCTGCATCGGCCATGATGGCAAGACGGCTGTCAACCGAGCGCTCGGCCTTGAGCTGGCCGGTGTATTTCTGCCAGTCGTTCTTGAGGCCTGATATGGTAATTACGTTTGAGTTAGCCTGCCCGTTAGCATCCTCAAGGCAAACCTTGATGGTGCCGGGATATGACTGACCTGCCAGATAGAGGGTAAGGTCATAGCTTACGCCCTGCTGAGCGGGGATTGATGCCTTCTGGGTGTTGTTTGAGTAGTAGCCGCGGCGGTCATTGGGGGCTGTGCCATAACCGTTGGCTGCTATTCCGAATCCCTGACCGGCATCCTCAATGTCAAACTTGACGCTGTACTGTGCGTAGCGCAGCTCATCGTCATACTTGTCATTAGGATCAAAGTCATAGTAACGCTTAAGGTCCTTGACCAGAGGCTTGTCGGCAACGGCATGAGCCTCACCAACTGAACCATCCTTCTTGATGACTGTCCAGCCAAAGAATACGGTATCAGAATATGAAAACTCCTTCTCCTTGTCGCGTACGGGTGCATCGGGCACATTGTATGCCTGGAAAGAGTGGTTCTGGATAAGCTGGGCGCAGATACCGCCGTCAAGAGACTGGTTGATGTCCTCAAAGAATATACCGGCCAGAGTAGGGCTAATTTCAATGCCCAGCCCCTTCTTCTTGAGGTTAAGTGTTACCTCACGCTCCTGAACGGGCTTGAATCCCTGCAGCTGCAGCATCTTCTCGGCCATGCGGTATCCCATAAGGCGCATACCCTCGGTGCTGAAGTGGAACTGGTCACCGGTGCTCTCGCAGCCCAGTGATGAGATTACATATCCGTTCTTCATGACCTTGGGCAGGTTGGCCAGAACGACCTCGTTGAAAGCAGCACATACACCGCCTTGCTCGGCCTGCTTGAGTTCACCGGCCAGCAGAGGTATCTCATCGGGGTTAAGGCCCAGATCGGCGCAGAGGTCATCGTGTATCTTCTTGAGTCGTGCGCACCACTGGTCATCGTCGGGGTTTGACTCGCCCTGATGAACCAGCATACCCTTGATTACACCGCTCTTCTGAGCTATCCTGGCCATATCGACAATGCGCTGATAACAGTTCATGTCATACTCCTTGGCCATATTCACAAGCCAGTTACGGCTGGGATCGGCGGCCTCCATTGCCAGGTATTCCTCACAGGCGTCCTTGTCCCAGAGTTCCAGCTTGGCGCCGGCAACTGATACGTTGATGACACCAACTTTATACTGCTCGGGCAACTCCTCAATCATCTTTCGGCCAAAGAAATCCACCGGACCCATGTTGTTGCTCTGACGGCAAATAGGGGGAGTAGCGGTGTACCATTCACCCTTTACGCGATTGTAACGCGGCATATCCACGGCCGATACAAACTTGAAACGGGGATCGTTCCAATCCTTGTCCTGATCGGCAGGAGTGGCACCGGCCTCCATGTTGGACTGGCCAAAGCAGAGGTAAATAAAGAAATTGGGGTCAGGCGTCTGAGCCTGGAGCGACAAAGCCGTCAAGACCGTTGCCGCAAACAGCATTAGTTTTGTTTTCATACAAGTTATAGGGTTTATTTGTTGTCCTTTAAAGATTCAAGTCTTTCTTTCTCCTCCTCTTCCATTGCTTTCTGGCGGGAGTTGTTCTCGTGGAAAAGGAATGATGATGCCAGCACCAGTATCACAATCAACGTAACCAATGCGGATACCCAAATCAGTCCCACACCGACTGCTATACCTATGATACTTGTTGCGAATATGCTGGCCGCGGTCGTCAGACCGGACACGTCGTACTTGTTCTTGATAATCAGACCTGCGCCGATAAAGCCTATGCCTGTAACCACCTGGGCGGCTATTCGGCCAGGATCACCGTTTATCAGGTTCAGATTGGTCTGGCAGATCCAAATTGATGCGAGTGTGGCCAGTGTCGAGGCCATGCAGATTAGCATGAATGTCCTTACTCCGGCGGGGTGTTTGTGTATGTATCGTTCAACGCCAATGCAGCAGCCGAACAGGGCACTGATAAGGATTCTGGTTATAGCAATACTTTCTGTCAGCATAATTACAGGTCTTATTCTATTGCAAAAATAATCTAAGATTCTTATCTTTACAAACAATTACTAATCGCTTTATGAGAAAGATATCTGTTGTGTTGTCAGTGTTGTTGCTGACAGTCAGTCTTAAGGCTCAAATCATTAAAAAGGACCAAGTCAATGCCGATAACCTTAAGAAGATGGCCGGTTCAGTGTATGCCTACGAG
The DNA here is from genome assembly GCA_045534955.1 of Bacteroidaceae bacterium. Taxonomy (GTDB): domain Bacteria; phylum Bacteroidota; class Bacteroidia; order Bacteroidales; family Bacteroidaceae; genus Colenecus. Next base: position 123,715 of record JAZSKR010000014.1, on the reverse strand, counting down.
GCTCCGACGGAACCTCTCACACCGGCCCCCAAAGGTTTCAAGCCCGTTTATCTGACACACTTCGGCCGTCACGGCTCGCGCTTTCTGGACAACGCGTCCAACTACGACCGTCCGTACAATATCTTAAAGGAGGCCGATGATGCCGGCGCCCTGACTGATTTCGGCAAGGACGTGCTGCGCCGCGTGGAGATAATCCGTGCCGAGGCCGATCAGCGTGCCGGTGACCTTACCCGGAAAGGTATGCAGCAGCACCGTGACATTGCCCGCCGTATGGTAGAGAACTATCCGGCACTGTTTACCAATGACAAGATCATCATGGCACGTTCCACTACATCACACCGCGTGCTTGTGAGTGAGTATTCGGCCCTGATGCAGATTCTGCGCATGCGTCCCAAAATCAGGCTTGACTATGACTCCAGCAACCACGACGAGCCCTGGATGTACACAGAGGACAGGGGGGTATCGGCCCATAAACGTAAGGCCAGTTCAGCCGTATCGGAATTCAACCAGCGTCACACGCATCCGGAGCGTCTTATGAAGGCTCTGTTCAAGGATCCTGAGTATATCAAGACCAATGGCGGACGTGACCAGAGCAACAGTCTCTACACATCCCTTTACGATTTGGCATCATATGTGCAGGGATCGGACCCCGGCGTTGACCTGAATGACGTATTCACATATGATGAGTGGTATGACCTGTTCCTTATGAACAACATGCGCTGGTACTCACAGGGCGGTTATACTCCGCTTACTGACAATGTGGTGCCTTACGGACACTGCGCAACCCTTCAGAATTTCATTGATTTTGCTGAGGATGCCCTGGCGGGTAACGGAGTAAGCGTAATGCTGCGTTACGGTCATGAGGTTACACTTATGTCATATTTCTGTCTGCTGGACCTGAACGGTTCCGGTTACAGTACTGATGACTTGGAGACAGTTGCCGATCACTGGGCTGCATACAATCTGGCTTATATGGGCGGTAATGTTCAGTGGGTGTTCTTCCGTGACGAGAAAGGAAATGTTATCGTAAAATTCCTGCTCAACGAGGAGGAGGCAACGCTGACGGAGTCAGTTCCTTTCTACAAGGATGCCAAGGGTAAGGAGCAACGTCCGTATTACCGTTGGGAGGATGTTAAGAAGTTCTATCTTGACAAGATTGCATATTGGGAGGACTTTAAAGCCCATGATGATACGCCCGTCGAGGAGACTCCCCGCCGCAGTTACCGTCAGGAAATCAGTACGAGCTCAAACTAACCAAGTAACCCTAATATTAACCTTATGAGAATTGCTAAAGTATTGGCCTTAGGGGCAGTAGTGCTGTCTCTAACGGCATGTGGAGGCGGAAACTCCAAGTATGAGTATCCCTTCCAGAACCCGAATCTTAAGATTGAAAAGAGAGTTGAGAACCTTCTCTCTCTGTTGAGCCCCGAGGAGAAAGTAGGACTCATGATGAACGGTTCAATCTCTATTGACAGCCTGGGCATTCCTGCCTACAACTGGTGGTCAGAGGCTTGCCACGGTATCTGCATGAACGGTGCTACCGTATTCCCGCAGGCTATTGCGCTGGCTGCTACATTTGATGATGCACAGCAGTTTGAGGTTTACACCGCTGTGTCCGATGAGGCCCGCGCACATTGGAATACGTCGGACCACAATCAGTTCGGCAAGACTCGCGCTACCGGCGGTGCATGGCATCAGGGACTTTCTTTCTGGTGCCCCAATATCAATATTTTCCGTGACCCGCGTTGGGGACGCGGCCAGGAGACAAGCGGTGAAGACCCGTACCTGACAGGTAAGATGGGTACCGCACTTGTCAAGGGTATGCAGGGTGACAACCCCAAGTACTACAAGACACACGCCTGCGCCAAGCATTATGCCGTACACAGCGGCCTGGAGGCTGACCGTCACCGCTTCAATGTAAGCGTAAGCCAGCGTGACCTGTGGGAGACCTACCTGCCTGCATTCAAGACTCTGGTAACCGAGGCTAATGTTCAGGAGGTAATGTGCGCATACAACCGCTATGAGGGCGAGCCCTGCTGCGGAAGTGACCGTCTGCTGACCGATATCCTGCGCAACAAGTGGGGATTCAAGGCTCTGGTCGTATCGGACTGCGGCGCCATCAACAACTTCTATACCCGTGGCCAGCATGAGACCCATGAGAATGCCACCGATGCAAGTATCGACGCTGTCCTGTCAGGAACCGATATCGAGTGCGGAACCAGCTACAACGCTCTGGTTCAGGCTATGAAGGACGGCAAGATCAATGAGGCCGATATAGACGTATCGCTGCGCCGTATCCTGCGTTCACGCTTTGAGCTGGGCATGCATGATCCCGTCGAGATGGATCCCTGGAAGGATCTGGGTGCCGATGACATAAGCAGCCCCGCACATGCCGCTCTGGCTCACAAGGCTGCCGACGAGGCTATGGTTCTGCTCAAGAACCAGGGTAACATCCTGCCTCTCAAGAAGGAGGGTCTGACAATCGCAATCGTAGGTCCAAATGCCGATAACGTATCGATGCAGTACGGAAACTACAACGGTACTCCCACACGTGAGAACCAGATTTCAATACTGCAGGCAATCCGTGCCAAGGCTCCTAATGCTAACATCATCTACGAGCGCGGATGCGAGCTGGCCGATGACTACCTGACCGTAAACCATCTGGGTGACCTTAACAACGGCCGCGGACTCTATGCAGAGTTCTGGAACAACACCACCATGAGCGGTAAGGCTGTCAATGCCGGTTTCTACAATGAGATCAACATGCGTACCATGGGTGACTACCGTTTTGCCGATAATGTTGAGATGAACAACTTCTCAGCCCGCATGACCGGTACCTATGTTGCAGACTTTACAGGTGATCTGAGTTACAACCTGCGTGGTAACGACACCTGGAAACTGATGGTAAACGGAAAGGTTATTGCCGAGCAGAAGCAGCCCATGCAGGGTCGTGGCGGATTCGGTCGCGGACAGCAGGCTCAGGCTCCGTCGTTCAAGGTTGTCAAGGGACGTACCTATAATATTGAACTCCAGTACACCAAGGGTGAGAGCGGTTCAGCATACCTGACATTCGAGCTCAGCCAGCGCAAGCTTGCCGAGTTTGAGTCTGTAGCCAAGAAGGTGAAGGATGCCGATGTAATCATCATGGTTTCGGGCATATCGGCCCGTCTGGAGGGTGAGGAGATGCGTGTAAACTACGAGGGATTCTCTGGCGGTGACCGTACCAAGATTGAGTTGCCCAAGGTTCAGTTGGGTCTACTCGAGGCTATGTACAAGACAGGTAAGCCCGTCATCCTGGTTAACTGCTCAGGTTCGGCCATCGGTTTTGGTGCTGTTGAGAACCAGTATCAGGCACTGCTGCAGGCATGGTACGGCGGTCAGGCCGGTGGTCTGGCTGTTGCCGATGTACTGTTCGGTGACTACAACCCCGCAGGCCGTCTGCCGGTTACCTTCTACAAGAGCACTGATCAGTTGCCCGATGTAGAGGACTACAACATGGATCACGGCTTCACATACCGTTACTTCAAGGGTGAACCTCTGTATGCATTCGGTTACGGTCTGAGTTACACTACATTCTCATACGGTGAGGCAACTCTGTCAAAGCAGAGCATCAAGGCCGGCGGTACAGTAGACATTACCGTTCCTGTTACCAATACCGGTAAGATGGATGGTGACGAGGTTGTTCAGGTCTACATCAAGTCACTTGACAATCCTGCTGCTCCCATCAAGTCACTCAAGGGATTCAAGCGCGTCAACATTCCTGCAGGTCAGACCGCACAGGTTAAGATCACTCTTGAGCCCAAGGCATTCGAGTACTACGATGAGAAGATTGACGAGCTGTCGGCAATGCCCGGCCGCTATCAGATTCTGTACGGTCCCTCATCACTTGACAAGGACCTCAAGTCACTTGCTTTTGTAGTAAAGTAATTGCGTGCAATCAAAAAGAAAGCCGATTCAGACGAATCGGCTTTCTTTTTATTTGGTGTCTACCTGCAACCTCAACTCGCGGAACGGGCGGGTGGGATCGTTGGTGGTCAGGTTAATGGAGCCTAGGGTGGCGGTGCGGGGTTGGTTGGAGTTGGTGATGGCAACCGTGACTTTTAGTTCCTTGCCTGGCTTGATTACCTTGCCGGTCTCAATGCTGATGGCTGTACCTTCCATAGGCTCAACGTCGCGGAATATGAGGTCGGCATTACCGGTGTTTCCTATTACGATGGTTTTCTTGTAAATCTTTCCGGGCGCCTTCTCTCCGAAATCAACATACGCGGGCTCTATACGCAGAACAGGCTTGGGATTGCTGTCATCCTGAGAGAACTTCTCTATGCGGATGGCGTTCACTACGATAGGCTCCTGACTCTGTACACCGTCAGCGACGACCCAGATGGTGTCACGTGCCATTCCGAAGCAGTTCCTGCCCTTGGGAATGTCATATGTTATATGAATGCTGGCTACATCCTGCGGCGTTACTATCTCGGGGCATTCTACGGTCATTCCATATCGGTTACCGGTGGTTACGACCGATAACTTTGCGGTCTTGTCACCTACATTTGCAACCCGTACTATCCTGGTGACCTTATCGCCTTGATTGATATAACCGAAATTGCAGCGCTTGGCATTGGTCTTGACCGTACCAACCAGCAGGTGGGGATATATCTGTTCCAAACCCATTGGGATTGGGTTGACATCGGCCGTAATCATCAGACTGGCATAGTTGCGGCGGTCTTTGGTGAATATCTCAACCTCGCGCAGTACACGGCCCTCGGTACGTGACGGGTCAAACGCTACGGTCAGTTCGCCATACTCACCTCCTGCAACGGGTTGGGTGGAGTAGAGTACAGTAGTGCAGCCGCAACTGGTTGCTACATTATCTATCTGTATGGGGTTGTTGGATACGTTCGTGAACCTGAAGGTGTGCTGAACGACTCCGTCGGCCTCGTTTATCTGGCCGAAATCCCATTCATATGTCTCAAACACCAAGGCAGAGTTGAGTTCCTCCTGAGCATGGACTATGCTGAAAGAGAGTGCCAGTAATGTGGTAAGTAAGGCTTTGGTTTTCATATTCAATAGTAATTTCTTTCGTGTCTTATAGTTGTTATGGGGCCGTGTCCGGGATATACTACTGTATCATCGGGCATGGTCAGCAGTTTGGTGCGGATACCGGTCATCAGCGCATCATAGTTGCCGTCGGGGAAATCGGTGCGTCCGTAACTGCCCTGGAAAATGACATCACCTGTAAACAGGCATTTCTGCTCCTTGTTCCAGAATACCAGGCTTCCGGGTGAATGGCCGGGAACATGAAGCACGTGCAGGGTGGTGTCGCCAAAACTGACAGTATCTCCCTCATTAAGCACGTTCTCAGGTTCTATGGGATTGACGTGTCCTTCATAATTGATTCCAAAGACGGACAATCTTGCGCTCATGGTTTTAATCCAAGGCATATCCAAGTCATTGGCCTTAGCCTTGACATGAAATGTCTCCTCAACAAACATATTGCCGAAAACATGGTCAAAATGCAGATGGGTGTTCAGCAAGAGTCTGACATTGAGGTTGTTATCATGAATGAACGCAGCCAAAGCATCAGTCTCACCGGGATAAAAACAGCCGGGGTCGATGATTGCGGCCTCCCTGGTATCATCCCAAATGACGTAGGTGTTGACCGGAAGGAAGTTGAATTCAAAGCACTTGACCTGCATTATATCTGAACGTAGACGGTTTTCTTGTCCTTAAAGAACTCCTCGTTGAAGTATCGGCTTATCTCAGTGATCTCGGCCACCTTTTTGAACTTGGCTGTCTCGGCATTCAGATCCCCGCCCTTAAGGCAGATTACGCCGTTGGGATAGGCGTTACGCTGTGTCTTGCGGTCCAGCATATGGCCGGCAACCTGACAGAGATCAGGCAGGGGCATAACACCTCTTGACAGTATGAACTCATACTTGTCCTTGTCCTCCTCGGCACGCTCATGGCGACAGATAACATTCTTGAGACCGATTTGGGCGGCAATATCCTGAGCAACACGAACCTTCTTGCCGATGCTGTCTATGAGCGTGAAACCGCACTCGGGGAACAGGATGGCAAGCGGAATCCCGGGCAGTCCGCCTCCTGTGCCGACATCGGCCAGACGGGTACCTGGAGCAAACCTGATGACCTTGGCTATGGCCATGGAATGGAGTATGTGATGCTCGTACAGATTGTCGATATCCTTGCGCGATATGACGTTTATCTTGCTGTTCCAGTCGGTATATAACGGACCGAGAGCCTCCAGTTGTTCATACTGAAGGCTCGTCAGGTCCGGAAAGTATTTCCTGATAAGATCCATTTACTTGAGATAATAGGTAACAGAGGTTACAACTCTCACGTTCTTGATCCACGGAGTGTTGGAATCGCGGTCATAGATTGAGAACTGGCCCTGTGATGCAGTCTGTATCTTACCCAGTCTGGAGCCGGAGTCATCGGCAAACTTCTGGGCAACCTCACGTGCGTTACGTGTGGCAACCTCAACCATCTGAGGCTTGAGTTCGTTCAGGCCGTTGAAGTCATACTGGGTCTGATGCTCATAGTCGTTGCCGCTGATGGCAATGCCTTTCTTGAGCAGTTCACCCTGCTTGAGGATGAGTTTGCGTACGAGTTCGACATTGCTTGAACTTACGGTTACAACCTGCTGCATCTGATAACGGTATGCAATGTACTCGTTTGAGTAACGGTTTGCATTGCGGTCATATACGGTGGGAGCGGCTATGCTGATTTCGCTTTCCTGAACTCCGCCTTCCTTAAGGAACTTTACAATCTCCTTGCTCTTGTTGTCCATAGTGGAGTAGAGCTTAACAAGGTCATTATCAACATCCTGAATGACCAGGGGCCAGATAACGTGGTCGGCCATAACTTCCTGAGTGGCCAGGCCTTTTACATTTACAACACGTTTTGTGCCGGTAAACTTACTTACAGACAGAATGATGCAGACACCTAGTGCCAGCAATCCCCAAAAATTGGTTGAATTCTTCATAACGTTTGTACTATTGAAAAATGTCTTTAATCTGAGTGTAAAGTTAGGTATTTTTTTCTCATATTTGCAAATACGGTATGGATTGCTAACCTTATTACAACCTATATGAAACAGTTTTTCAAATGGACTATTGCCGGCATGGCTATGATGTTGGCCGGCATTTCTGTGCATGCCCAGCACACGTTTGCCAATCCTCTGGATGTGGTGGTAGGTAATGAGCCGGCCATCAGAGGCGGTGAACCCGTTGTAATCATCTATGAGGATAACTATTTCCTCTTTGTATCCCACAGGCGCGGATACTGGTATTCCCCGGATTTCCGTGACTGGACTTATGTTGATGCTCCCGGCTATCCCGCCGGTGTGGTATCGGTCGTAGAGATGGACGGAAAGCTGATAGGCTGCTCCATGAACAACCGTAACGTCTACCGTGCCATTGACCCCTATAAGGGAGAGTGGGAGAAGATTGGAGAACTTTCAAGTGACCGTTACGGCGATGCCAATATGTTTGTGGATGATGACGGCCGATTGTACATGTACTTCGGCTGGTCACAGATAATGCCGTTCCAGGTGGTTGAACTTGACAAGGAGACTTTCAAGGAGAAGGGTGAGCCCAAACAGCTGTTCTGGAGCGATATCAAGAACCACGGATTCGAGGTGCGCAAGCCGGAGGATGTGATCTATTCCATATTCAACGGTCGCCGTGACTACGGCCCCGAGGAACTGCCTTGGATTGAGGGTCCCTACATGATCAAGCATAACGGCAAGTATTATCTGCAGTACGCAGCCATCGGTCTTGAATTCATCTCATATTCACATGGCGTTTATGTATCGGACAGTCCGATGGGCCCGTTCACATACAGCGAGCATAACCCGCTCACTTTCAAGACAAGCGGTTTTCAGGTAGGTGCCGGACACGGCAGCACCTTCAAGGACAAGAAGGGTAATTTCTGGACCATCTGCATGATTCCCGCACAGTACGGTGAGGGCGGTCGCGGTTCGGAACTTGCCATTTATCCGTCGGCAGTGGATAAGCAGGGCGTGATGTACTCCAACACCGCTTTGGGTGACTATCCCCAGTATTATCCCGATGAGCGCAAGGTAGGCGGCGTTGATAACTATGTTGATTGGAAACTTCTGTCAGTCAATAAGAAAGCGATTGTATCGTCTACCTTTGAGAACTATGCTCCCGCTCAGGCTCTGGATGAGGATTTCAAGACCTGCTGGGCAGCCGCTACAGGCGATGCCGGTGAGTTCTTTACCGTTGACCTGGGAGACAAGGCTACTATCAATGCAATCCAGTTGAACTGGGATCACATAGGTGCACAGCGTGCCGGCGGCCGTGGCGGATTCGGCGGAGGTATGATGGGCGGTGCCAGACCTCAGCAGGCTCAGGCGGAGCGCCTGTACCAGTGCTATGAGGTGTTTGTATCGGACGATAACTCCAACTGGACCAAGATCATAAGCAAGCCCCAGAACAAGATGGAACTCAAGCATGACTACAATGAGTTGGAGAATCCTGTTCAGGCACGTTATGTGAAGGTAGTCAATGTGGCTACATATGACAACGCCAAGTTCTCAATCAAGGATCTGCGCGTGTTCGGTACCACACCCAAGATGAAGACTCAGAAGGTTACCAAGTTCATGGCAGTGCGCAATCCTGAGGACCGCCGTGAGGCCAACGTAATCTGGGAGCCCGTAGCCGGTGCCGACGGATATGTTATCCGCTATGGTATTGAGAAGAAGAAACTCTACAACAGTTACATAGTATACGGCAAGAATAACCTTTACATGCACAGCCTCAACACATCACCTGAGTACTATTTTGAGGTGGAGGCATTTACAAGCGGTCTGCCCAAATACACCGAGAACCCGCGCGAGACCATCGGCTTGGGTGCTGAACTTCAGATTGCACAGCGTGGCGGCGGTGGCAATGCCGGTTATGCCCAGGGTGCAGGTACCAGATACATCATGCTCAAGGAGAATGTCAACGAATACTGGTTTGACGATATAACTGCCGGAACATGGACGTTGAGCCACTCATACGGTCCCGTGCTCTGGTCCGGTCAGCTCTCTGAAGCAGACGTTATATCAAATGATGCCAATCCCAAGCCTACAGTGACAGCCAAACTCACACTGCTTGGTGAGGGCACCAGGAACACCGGTACATTGGAGATGGAGGTTATTCCCGGAAAGGAGAAAGCCCGAATCAGAATAGTGGTGAAATAATAATCAGAAAAAAAGCGGCACAAAGAAGAATTCCCTTTGTGCCGCTTTTTTTTACATGCAGTTGCGGTAGAAGAAACGGAAGGTGCGTTTCTTGAGGTATTCGCTGCCCAGGTCATGGGTATGGCCGGGCAGATAGAGTTGCTCAAAGTCCTTGCCGTGTTTGACAAGTTCGGATACTACCTGAAGGGTGGAGGCGGGATCGACATTGTCATCCATCTCACCGTTTATGAGGAACAGTTTTCCCTCCAGACGCCATGCGTTGTCAACGTTTGAATTCTCGGAATACCAGGGGCCGATGGGCCATCCCATCCACTGCTCGTTCCACCAGATCTTGTCCATGCGGTTGTCATGACAGCCGCACAGGGCAACTGACACCTTATAAAAATCATTGAAGAAAAGCAGGGCGGAGAGCGCGTTCTGTCCGCCTGCCGAATAACCGTAGATACCCATGTTTGATGTATCCATATAAGGGTATTTCTTCTGGGCAGCCTTGATCCAGAGTATGCGGTCCGGGAATCCTGCATCCTTGAGGTTACGGAACGATACGTCCTGGAATGATTTGGAACGGTTGTCGGTACCCATGCCGTCAATGGTGACAACTATGAATCCCATCTCTACCAGATGGCTGAAACGCTCGTATGTAGAGAAATCCTTGGTCACGAATGAGTCATGCGGACCAGCGTAGATGTATTCCACAACGGGATATTTCTTTCCCGGATCCATGTTTGTCGGGCGGTATATGTTGCCCCAGATATCGGTTTTGCCGTCACGTCCCTTGGCATGGAATACTTCAGGAAGTATGTATCCCAGTTCAAGCATTCCTGAAATATCCTGTTTCTGAAGCTTGATCAGTATCTTGCCGTCAGTTGAACTGCGTACTACACTCTCATTTGGCTTGTCGGGGCGTGACCAGTTGTCAACAAATGCACTCCAGTCCCGGTTGAACGCTACTTTGTGATTGCCGTCATCGGGGGTGAGGTCAGTTACCTTTCCGCTGTTCATGTCAAGACGCAGCAGATGTTTGTTGTAAGGATCTTCACCCTTTGCGGCACGGTAACCGTTGGCGTAGAAGAGTATTGTGCCGTTCTCCTCGTCAATGTGCTGTATCTCCCTTACGTTCCACTGGCCCTTTGTAAGTTGGCGGATGCTGCCGTCCGTGGCGTCAATCATATAGAGGTGGCGCCAGTCATCACGTTCCGATATCCACAGGATATGCTTCCCGTCGTCCATCCAGTGCCGATAGAGGTCGTTGTAATAGATGAATGTGGATGATTCCTCCTGGGCCAGCGTGCGTGAAGTGCCGTCAGTGTTTATGGCCACAAGCTGATAGAGCTGGTGTCCGCGACGGTTGTACTCAAAGGTAAAGAACCTGGAGTCTGGTGACCATCGGCCAAGCGTGAGGTCATACTGGTTCTGCCAGCCGGATGCATTGACAGGTATCTGTCTGAGTTCTTCAATGCTGAAGAGGGCAGGAACAGCCTGGGGTAGTGCATCTCCGGGCTTGTCATAGTCAAGCCATCGGTAGGTGGGCTGCACCTGGTTGTCCGGACGTGAGTTGCGCAGCAGAATCTGACGCTCCTTGTGTTCCTGTTTGCGCAAGGCCGATATGAACTTTGAGTCTGGTGACCAGAAATACTGAGTGTAGGAGTCCTGCTCGTTTCCGTCAAAACTGAGTTGGGTCAGTCCTCCGCTCTCTGCATTGCGAACCCATATGTTGTGGTCACGTATCAGGCATTCCCACAGACCGTCAGGTGATTTGGTGCCGGTATCAGTCCTGCCTGGGAATCCTCCGAATCCGCCTGCATATCCGCCTCCGAATCCGCCCCAAGCGCCGCGCTGACGTTCAGGTGTGCGGTAGGAATCAAGGGTGTCCCGGGGGACCTGTGTCTTGGTTAATGTCTTCAGGTCCACCATATAATATTCCGTACTGTCCTTGCCTGATGTCTGGTAGCAGAATGTATGAGTGTCTTTCCATACAGGTTCCACTTCTCCGTACTTGTCCTTGTAGAGATATGCACGCACTTTCTCATCAGCCTTCCTGTACAGTTCTTCGAATCCGTTGTCAGACTGTGCGTATGTCAATGACAGCGTGGACGGCATGAGAGTGATTGCAATCCATATAATTCCGGGTCGGTTCATATCGTTGCTGTGTTTTATTGCTTAAACTATTTCTGCAAAAGTAGGTATTTTTGCAACCATTCATTAACTTTGTGCAAACTACTAACAACAATAAAAATGAGAAAACTTACAGGAATGCTGCTTGTAGCGGCTTTGATGCTGGTTCCGGCATGGAGCGCAGCTCAGAAATGGGAAGGCCTGGCCGATACTCCTCAAATGGGTTGGAACAGCTGGAACAAATTCGGACAGAACATCAGTGAGAAACTTATCCGTGAGCAGGCCGATGCCATGGTGGCAGAAGGTCTGGTGGAGGCAGGTTACATCTATCTCAACATGGATGACTGCTGGCACGGCGAACGCGATGCCGACGGATTCGTTCAGCCCGATCCCAAGACATTCCCGTCAGGAATAGAGGCATTAGCCGACTACGTACACTCCAAGGGTATGAAACTGGGTATCTATTCCGATGCCGGCCGCAAGACCTGCGCCGGACGTACCGGCAGTTTCGGCCATGAGTATCAGGATGCTCTGCAGTACGCACGCTGGGGTATTGACTACCTTAAGTATGACTGGTGCTCAAGCGAGAACATCAACCCGCGTGGTGCATATGCCCTGATGCGTGATGCCTTGCGTGCTGCAGGCCGTCCGATATTCTTCAGCATGTGTGAGTGGGGCAGCAATAAACCGTGGGAGTGGGCAGAGAACATTGGCCATTCATGGCGTACCACAGGAGATATCACCGCCCGTTTTGCAGGCAACCCGCGTCAGCGCGGCTGGGGACAGACCGTCCTGAGTATTATCGACCAGAATGCTCCGCTGCGCAAATATGCAGGTCCGGGCCACTGGAATGACCCCGATATGCTTGAGGTAGGCAACGGCATGAGCGTGAATGAGGACCGTGCCCACTTCAGCATGTGGTGCATGATGGCCGCTCCGCTTATTCTGGGTAATGACCTGTCAAAGATGACCGATGAGACCCGCGCCATAATACTGAACAAGAAGGTTATAGCCATTGATCAGGATAAACTGGGCGTTCAGGGACTGCGTTACAAGACTGAAGGTGACATTGAGTACTGGTTCAAGCCCCTTGAGGGAGGTGACTGGGCTTTCTGCCTGCTCAACCGCGGTACAGAGCCTGTTGAATGCAATATCAACTGGCAGGATTACAACCTGACCGATGATGAGGTAAGCCATCTCTCTACATCATTTGATGCCATCACCTACAATATTGAGAATCTGTGGGAGCAGAATGCCAAGAAGGCAAAAGCGGGTAACACCAAGAAGGCTCTCAAGGTTACGGTTCCCGGTCACGATGTGGCGATGTATCGCCTAACTCCCAATAAGAAATAGGATTATATATCAAATTGAAACTTTTTTATCACATTTGATTGCAAATAGGAATTTTCTGCGTATTTTTGCGACGTTTTGAAATAACAATGGAGGGAAAAGTAACATATAACTGTCTGTCAAATCAGATGAATGACAAGCAGAATCTGAATAATAATAATCAGATTCCGGTTTCCCCGTGTTGTTTCACCAGTCGGATAATATGACGGAGATTTTGGAAATACTAAATAGATAATTTGAGTGAAGGCTGGTTCAGTTAGAATCAGCCTTCACCCTTTATTGAAGGTAATTTATGTGCGGAATTGTAGGCTATATCGGTAAACGGCAGGCTTGCCCTATACTGCTCAAGGGGCTCTCTCGCCTGGAGTATAGAGGTTATGACAGCGCGGGTGTGGCGCTTATCAATGACAACGGTAATCTGGTCATTTACAAAACCAAGGGTAAGGTGGCTGATCTGGAAAAGGCCATAGAAGGGAAGGATATCAGCGGTAGCGTGGGTATAGCCCATACCCGTTGGGCGACTCACGGAGAACCCAATGATATAAATGCCCATCCGCATTTCTCGGAGTCAGGAAATCTGGCGCTCATACACAACGGAATCATAGAGAACTACCGTTCACTCAAGACCGAGCTCGAGAATCAGGGCTACCACTTTAAGAGTGAGACCGATACGGAGGTGATTATCCAGCTTATCCAATACATTATGGACAGCCACTCAATCACGCTCGAGGAGGCTGTTCCGCTGGCTCTCAACAGTGTGATAGGCGCCTATGCCATCGTGATTGTGGACAAGACACAGCCAGACCGCATGATTGCCGCCCGCAAGGGAAGTCCTCTTATAATAGGTGTGGGCGATGACGAGTTCCTGATAGGGTCCGATGCCACTCCCATCATTGAATATACCGACCGCGTGGTTTATCTGGGTGAGGAACAGATTGCTTTCATTGAACGCGGCAAAGATCTTAAGGTCACTGATTTGCGTAGCGTAGAGCAGACGGCTGTGATTAAGAAACTTGAACTTAACCTGAGTCAGATAGAGAAGGGTGGTTATGCTCATTTTATGCTCAAGGAGATACATGAGCAGCCGGATACGGCACGGACCGTAATGAACGGTCGCCTTCATCCCGAGTTGGGTATCGTAAAACTGTCAGGCGTCATAGACCATAAGGACCGCCTGCTCAAGGCGCGCCGCATAATAATATGTGCCTGCGGAACATCGTGGCACGCAGCGCTTATAGGCAAATACATGATTGAGGAACTTACCCGCATTCCGGTCGAGGTGGAGTACTCATCGGAGTTCCGATATCGCAATCCGGTTATCTATCCCGATGATGTGGTGATTGCCATATCACAATCCGGTGAGACGGCTGATACTCTGGCAGCCATGCAGCTGGCCAAGGCATCGGGCGCGTTCCTGTTCGGAATATGCAATGTGGTGGGTTCATCGATCGCACGTGCGGCCGATACAGGTTGCTACACCCATGCCGGCCCAGAGATTGGTGTGGCATCGACCAAGGCATTTACCGCTCAGGTGGAGACGCTGCTTCTGCTTGCACTCAACATCGCGCAGGAGAAGGGAACCGTATCGGACGAACTCCGCAAGCGCATCATTGCCGAACTGCCGCGCATTCCCGCCAAGATAGAGAAGATCCTTAAGCATGACAAACAGATTGCCGAACTTGCCAAGACTTTTACATACGCACATAACTTCATCTACCTGGGCCGCGGTTACAACTATCCGATTGCGCTGGAGGGTGCCCTCAAACTCAAGGAGATATCGTATATCCATGCCGAGGGCTATCCGGCCGCCGAGATGAAACACGGTCCTATTGCACTTATCGATGAGGAGATGCCGGTAGTGGTGATTGCTCCCAAGCGCGGCCATTACGATAAGATCCTGAGTAATATTCAGGAGGTGAAGGCTCGTAAGGGCAGGGTAATAAGCATTGTGACCGAGGGTGATAAGGACGTTAAGGGCATATCGGACTACTCGTTTGAGATTCCGGATACAGAGGAGTGCCTGGTACCGCTGCTCAGCGTCATTCCGCTGCAGTTGCTTGCGTATCACATTGCCATAGCCAAGGGCCGTGACGTGGACCAGCCTCGTAACCTGGCCAAATCAGTTACCGTTGAATAATATCCTCAATATGGAAGAATTACATCACGAATGCGGAGTGTTTGGCATATACGGCGTGGAGAATGCCGCCCAATATGCCTACTATGCGTTGCACAGCCTGCAGCACCGCGGTCAGCAGGGATGCGGAATAGTATCGGCCGATACCGACGGTCAGATGCACCTGCACAAGGGCGCCGGTCTGGTGATAGAGATTTTCGGTGAGAAACACCTGGATGAACTGACAGGTAACATTGCCATAGGTCATGTGCGTTATCCCACTACCAATGTGGGCGGTCTGGAAAATATACAACCGTTCACGTTCCATCATTATACCGGAAATTTTGCCATTGCCCATAACGGAAACATAATCAACTCCCACGAGTTGCGCATGTATCTGGAGCGTCGCGGAAGTCTGCTGCAGACCACATCGGACAGTGAGTTGTTTGCGCACCTTATCAAGAAGGATCCTACCGAGGAGGACCGCATAATCAACCTTATCAATGCCCTTAACATGATTGAGGGTGCATTCTCACTGGTCATAATGACTCCCAACCGCATCTACGCCTGCCGTGACAAGTACGGATTCCATCCGCTGTCTATAGCCAAGTTGGGCGAAGGGTACGTTGTGGCAAGCGAGACGTGCGCATTCGATGCCATAGGTGCGGAGTTTATTCGCGATGTCAATCCCGGTGAGATTATAACAATAGACCATCACGGAATCCGTTCCAATGATTATTCCAAACTGCACAGCCACCGTATGTGCGTTATGGAATATATCTATTTTGCACGGCCCGACAGTGATATAGAGGGCTGCAACGTACACTCGTTCCGTAAACTGTCCGGCCGTCTGCTTTATGAGGAGCATCCGGTCGATGCCGATATCGTGGTGGGTGTGCCCGATTCGAGCCTGAGCGCCGCAATGGGTTATGCCGAGGCCAGCGGGATTCCGTATGAGATGGGCCTGCTCAAGAACAAATACGTGGGGCGCACGTTCATACAGCCAACGCAGCAGATGCGTGACAAGGGTGTCCGTATGAAACTGTCGCCCGTACGCAGCATAGTGAACGGCAAGCGTGTGATACTGATAGATGATTCCATTGTGCGCGGAACCACATCGCGCCGTATCGTGGGTATGCTTCGTGAGGCGGGGGCTACCGAGGTTCATGTATGCATTGCCAGTCCCAAATACGCATATCCCTGTTATTACGGGGTCGATACGGGAACATCCGAGGAACTTATCGGCTCAAGCCATACGGTTGAGGAAATTCGTGACTACATAGGCGCCGACTCACTGTACTATCTCTCACTTGAATCACTTTACAAGGCATCGGGCAGGGATATGGGCCGATGCGAACTCTGCACCGCCTGCTTTAACGGCGATTATCCGACAAACCTTTACAATCACAAAAGCTGAATTATGGAGACAAAATATATTTTCATTACCGGTGGAGTTGTTTCATCGCTGGGCAAGGGTATTATTGCCGCATCGCTTGCCAAACTGCTTCAGGCCCGCGGCCTCAAGGTTACAATCCAGAAGTTTGACCCGTACATAAACATTGATCCGGGCACGCTGAATCCCTACGAGCACGGAGAGTGCTATGTGACCGATGACGGCGCTGAGACAGACCTGGACCTGGGCCACTACGAGCGTTTTCTGGGCGTGCATACATCCAAAGCCAACAACGTAACCACCGGAAAGATTTACAATACCGTGATCACCAAGGAGCGTGAGGGTGCCTATCTGGGCAAGACGGTTCAGATAGTCCCTCACATCACTGATGAGATCAAGCGCCGCATGCTGCTTCTGGGACAGACCGGAGAGTTTGATGTGGTGCTTACCGAGATAGGCGGAACGGTGGGCGATATGGAGTCGCTTCCGTTCATCGAGGCTGTGCGCCAGTTGCAGTGGGAATTGCCGGAGGGCTCGTGCATGTCAATTCACCTTACGCTGGTACCATATCTGAGTGCCGCCAAGGAACTTAAGACAAAGCCGACGCAGCACTCTGTCCAGATGCTGCAGCAGGCCGGCGTCCAGCCCGATGTGATTATATGCCGCACGGAGCATCCGCTCAATGAAGAGCTGCGCCGCAAGGTGGCTCTGTTCTGCAACGTCAAGCCGGGTCATGTAATCCAGAGTATCGATGCCTGGAGTATCTACCAGGTTCCCCTGAATATGCATGCTGAGCATCTTGACGAACTGGTAGTCCGCAAACTGGGCATTGAGAACTTCAATCAGCCAGACTTGAGACTGTTGGAGGAGTTCCTGGACCGACTCAAGCACCCCAAAACCGAGGTTGACGTTGCCCTGGTTGGAAAGTATGTCTCATTGCAGGATGCCTACAAGTCAATACTTGAAGCATTGGTTCATGCCGGTGCTGCCAACTCCTGCAAGGTTCATGTACACTCTGTCAACAGCGAGGAGATTACCGCTGCCAATGTTGCCGAAAAACTCAAGGGTATGAAGGGAATCCTGGTTGCTCCGGGATTCGGCTCGCGCGGTCTTGAGGGTAAGGTGGAGGCAATAAGATATGCACGCGAGAACAGGATTCCGTTCTTTGGAATCTGTCTGGGAATGCAGATGTGCGTGGTGGAGTTTGCCCGCAACGTGCTGGGCTTTAAGGATGCCGAATCCACAGAGGTCAATACGGATACCAAGCATCCCGTAATCGATATGATGGAGGATCAGAAGAAGACTACTATGAAGGGCGGTACCATGCGCTTGGGAGCCTACGACTGCGAGATAACCAAAGATACACTTGCATACAAGATATACGGAACCAAACAGATCTCCGAACGTCACCGTCACCGCTACGAGTTCAATGCCAACTACGACGAAGACTTCAAAAAAGCAGGCCTGGTCGCATCGGGCCATAACCCACAAACAGGCTTGACTGAGATAGTGGAACTCCCGCAGTCTGTACACCCCTTCTTCATAGGCTCACAGTTCCATCCCGAGTACAAAAGCACTCCCGAGACCCCGCATCCGCTCTTCAAAGCATTTATTGCTGCTTGTAATAGTACAGCTTGCCGTTGATGATTACAATGCCTCGGGGCTGGCCCTCAATAGGACGACCGTTCAGGTCATATATTATATCTGAACCCGCTGCTGCAGGAATCAGTTCCACATCGGCGATAGGATACTGCTTAAGGGTCCAGTTGGCAGCCATGTGGTTGTCGGCATTCAGGTCGCGCAGCAACAGTACCGTTGTGCCTGACTGTTCCGATACAGGCCATGGAGCCACACTCATGTAAGTAACCTGGTCAACGACTATGCCTGCAGGATTGCACAGACGTATTGCCTCGCCGTCATTGGAGAGTTTTCCGTCGGTCCACTGCCATACCTGATCGCCATTGACTTTAGGCGAGAGTTTTGAGGCTTTGGCAGCTACATAGATGCTTTTATGCGACGGAATCAGGCTTCCTTCGGGGAATGTAAAATCAAAAGCCTGGCTGAGTATGTATCCGCTTATGTCAAAGGGTTCATCGGCCGGATTGTAAATCCTTATGTACTCTGACTCGGTATCAAGAGTGGGATGGTAGCAGATTTCGCTTATTACAGGCTCTATCTGCGGGGTTTCCGGCATGTAGGTGGAACCGATCTTCAGGTTGGCAGGTGTCAATATGAAGTTGGTGGCCGATGCAAACTGCGGATCGCCGTACAGGTTGCCGATAGAGAGCGTGTCACCGTCTGATAGCGATCCGCTGAACCTGATGCTTGAATTGGCGTCGCACTGGTATGTCTGATCGTAACTGTTGGAAAGAATGCATTCGGTTACCACGGCATTTCCGCCCAGACGGCCTTCAACTTTCTCATAGCAGGCCACCGGTGTAGCAACTGCAAAGAATGTGCACTTGTCAATATCGGCATGGCATGAGTCCTTTATGGCTACGCCCATGTTGGTCTGAATGAATGTGGAGTTGCTCACTTTTACGGTGGAGCGCTGTCCCACGCTGATGCCCTTGTCGGTTATGGTGTATGCCAGCAGGCTGTCAATGACCACGCCGATAGCCTGTTCTCCTATATCCACGGCATCGCTGTTGTCACCCAGGAAGTGGTGGGCCACCACATCCCTGATGATTCCTCCGTTTATGCCGTCAAAGTCAATGGCATCGGTGTCAACCTGGTCATTGCCTATGAACGTGCAGTGCTCCACGCGTCCCTTGCCGTACTTGACGTTTATCAGGTCACCCGTAACACGGCTGTGTATTATGCTGTTTTTAAGCGTCACGTCGCTGTAACGGGCGGCAATGGGATTGCTTGCCACATCCGTTATGTTCAGATGGTCAAGTACCAGTTGATTGCAGTTGTAGGCCGATATTGCCGCAACGCAGTTGTACAGGCGCGGTCCCTGATTGGCATCGCGCATGGTGGCATAACTCAGTACTGATTTGGAATCGCTGTTTATGAAGCAGACGGCTCCCCAGGACTGTCCGGCATATTGCGGATTGAGCACAAACCGTATGCTGTCTGAGAGGGTTCCCTGAGCGGTAAGACCTCCGTGTACAATCATGCATGAGTTGGGTGCGAACCTTATCTCCACACCCGGCTCTACGGTAAGGCGTGCGCCTTTAACGATGGTGACATCGGCCGCAGTATAGTAGGGTGACTTGGACTTTAGCAGAGTCATATCAGTGAATATGGTATCGGGAAGCATGTTAAGGCCGGATGGCTCATACATTGCCTCCACTGCCATATCGGAATCAATTGACAGTTTGATTGTGGGGCTGGTCTGTCCGCTTAAACGGTTCTGTGATGCAGTCTGGTTGAGTATGGCCAGAAGTTCCACGTCCATTATTATATCCGAGCTGGTCTTTGATGTCTGGTGAACCTCGACAGCAATGGTGTTTTCTCCCTGGTGTAGCCAGGTTGGATCGATATCATAAGTGACATATCTTATGGCGGCACGCTTAGGAATGGCGTAATTGTCAGCCAGCGGGTTGGATTCATAGTTCTCCCTGAGATTGCTGCGGATGATTTGCTCGCCGTTAATGTAAACAACCGCGCCGTCATCGCGCAGAAGGCGGAGCTTTATCTGCAGGTAAGATGAGGGATTGTCGTCGACAGTGAATTTTCGGCGGAAATATGTGGTGACATATTTGGAGTTTTCCGATCCGTAGTTCACGGTAGTGTTAATAAGGTCAGTCATCTTGTTGTCGGTGTCATATCCCAGCGGCGATGCACCCGCTTTCCATCCTGAGTCATCAAATGTGGTTGCATACCATGAAGCAGGGGTGCTTCCGTCATCAAGATATTTCCACCCACTGCCGGTTGTAATCAGTTTCTTTACGGCATTCTCACGCCAGCCCTTGAACGTGTATCCCACGCGCTGTCTGGCAGTAAGGGTAATCTCCATATCGCTGGGGTAAGATCCGCACCACTTGTCCTTGTTGATGGGCAGGCCGTTGAATTCAAAACCAGTCTTGCCGGTAAGGGTGAGCAGGGCGGGCTTTCCGGTGCCGTAGTTCTCATACATGTCCCAAAGCAGTACTATGGGGCGGCCGTTGCAGAAATCACGCAGATAACTGATACGGCTGCGCCATTGACGGGTCGATGTAAGGGCATTGCCGCTGTAGGAGCTGCTGGTGCCCAGCCATCTTTGAACCTGCTGTTCCATAAGCGGTTCTATATCATTGCTGTGCTCTGTCACCTGTCGCTGTATCTCCTCCGGATTGAATGCCGTGAACAGGAGGTCTGCGGCCCGTTTGCAGAAATACTTGCGGTAACCTTCATTCTTGAGCATTGACCCGAAAGGCATATTGGCCTTTTCTGCATACCAGTCGGCGTAGTCATCGGCATAATTGTTGAAACCGCGGTCGCCGTCAGTGAATATCCAGCGCCATACTCCGCCTTCCTTGGGCTTCCAGGCCATAGGATTGTGGTTGACCGATGTGTTATGGCTCCAGATCTGCGCCACCATGAAATCGGTATAGTTCTCAACGTCCATTATGGCGGTCAGGGCATCGTAGTTGGCCTGAACGCTCAGGTCCTTCTGCCACAACTCCTTGTAGTGGTTCCACTCCTCCCAATCGCCGGCTTCTACGTTCTGGTCTCCTTCAATCATGTCGAATGTGCCGGCTTCAAGCCCGTAACGGGTCTCTATGTACTCCTCATTGACCTTTTCGCGGATATTATGGATACCCAGGAACTCTCCGTTTAGATATACCACCGACGGACGGAATGCCTGCAGGGCCAGGTTGAGCCCGCCTCTGCGGCAAGCCTGCTGCAGAAGGCCGTCACGGAACATGGTATAGTTCCAGTCATTGCCCGATGCACGCAACGCGAAATCATCGAACTCGGTACGTTCATCGTCATGGAACAACTGGTATGACAGTTTGCTCTCGCCGTATTTTTTCTTGAAATATACACCAAGCATCTTCTGCGGCAGCTGCCATGCATACAGACCGTTTATCTTTACGCCGGCAGGCTCGTTGAATGCAGCCCTGTCGCTGCCGTTGTTCTCGTATAGTTCTATGTTTACCGGAATCTCAAAGTCGGCCTTCTCGTTATGTGCGTTGGTCCAACCGTAAATTCCATGCTCGGAGTCCCAGATATTACTGCTCTCCGTTGCCAGCGATACTACCGGCAGCCTGTGGCCCTGGAACTCGTTGTTGAGGAAATAAGTCATGGTCACGGTCTGGCCGGGCATCTTGCCGTCTTCCAGGATCCGTGCCCTGAGTACCGCAGTCTTGGTGAATGTAAGCGGGGTAGAATATATACTTGATTCCTTGGTGGGCTCCGAACCGTCGGTGGTGTAATAAACCGTACCGCCCTGATCATTTGTCATTGTGACCGTAACTGATCCCGAATATGCTCCGCCTTGGGTTAGTATAACCGGCTGGTTTGATCTGCCGGTATAGCCCTGGGTGGTATTGGCGGCACCGGGAGTGGGGGTTATAAAGAAAAGGATCGTCTCTATATCATCTATGGAGCGGCCATAACTCACATCACCGTATTGAGGTCCGAAAGACATACTGTCAACCTGCTTCCCGCTTGCGTCAAACAGGCCGACCTCCTCACCGTCGGCACTCAATTTGAAACTTGCATGAAGGCCGGTGCCTTGGTCATCACACCATATAATAAGAAAACCTCCGGCCTTGACGGTTACATCGGGAAGAATGTATTTCTGTGGCTTGCCGAGGTTGTCCGTGATTGACCAGCCGCCTAGGTTTACGTCAGTCTGACCTGAATTGTACAACTCTATCCAGTCTGCATTTGCGTTGTAATCAGGATCGGTATTGGTGCTGCCGTTTGATGCCATCACCTCATTGATGGTAATCTGGGCTTGAGCGGGCGATGAAGCCATTACGGCCGACATTGCTATGATTGAGAAACAATATGAAAGTCTCATAATCAAGGTTGGTTTTCTGTTTGAATGGTTGTAAAGTTACAGATAGTTTGTAAAATGTGCAATTGTTGGCAAGATGCTGTAAATTTGTTCATTGTACTTTCTAAATGTCATGAGTTATGAAGGAATTTCAGAAAAAAGCAAAAAAATATGTCAATTTTAGAACAATGTGTTGAAATAGTGCTTATCTTTGCGGCAGAAATCAGGAATAACAGAAGATTTTATGTTTATCGGTTTTAAGAATATAACCACTGTTCAGCTGAATAATAATCAGCAGCAGAATAATCAGAACCAGAATAATAATCAGGTTCCGATGGTTATACCTTTTGACCGGTCAGGTATGTAACTGTTGATTTAGATAAAGAAAAAGAATTAAGGCTGGTCTTTTTGGACCGGCCTTTTTTTGTTTAACGATGCATCAAAACACAATAATTAACCTCAAATCAAAACACAATGAAAAAGATTGAAGCAATCATCCGGAAAACCCGGTTTGAAGATGTGAAGGAGGCGCTCTTTGAGGCCGACATCAACTGGTTCTCTTACGCAGAGGTTCATGCTATCGGTCAGGCCCGTCAGGATCGTATCTACCGTGGTGTGATGTACAGCACTGATATCATTTCGCGTATTGAGATAACAATTATCTGCCGTGATCAGTTTGTACAGCCTGCCATCGATGCCATCATGGGAGCAGCCCGCACCGGTCAGGTGGGTGATGGCCGAATATTCGTAAGCCCTGTAGATGACACTTGGTCAATCCGTACCGGAGAACACGGTGATACGGTTCTGGCCGACAAAAAGTAAAAACGGTTAAATCATTGAATTATGGAAGACATTATTACAACAGTAAGTGAGAGTAGCATAAGCGGACTGGATACAGTCTGGGTATTGATAGCAGCAATGCTGGTGTTCTTTATGCAGCCCGGTTTCGCGCTGGTGGAGGCAGGCTTTACCCGTTCCAAGAACACTGCCAACATCCTCATGAAGAACTTTGTTGACTTCATGGTAGGTTCTTTCCTGTTCTGGATGATCGGTTTCGGTCTGATGCACGGAGCCAACAACGGTTTCATTGGTGGACTTCACCTTTTTGACTGGTCGTTCATTGGTGACTCAAATGTTCCTGCCGAGTGTACTCTGATATTTCAGACAGTATTCTGTGCCACTGCCGCTACTATAGTATCGGGCGGTATGGCAGAGAGAACCAAGTTCTCTATGTACGTTCTTATCTCAATCATCATCTCGGTGATTATCTATCCTATTGAAGGTCACTGGACATGGGGTGGCGGCTGGCTCTCAGAGCTTGGTTTCCATGATTTTGCCGGTTCGACAGTTGTTCACTCTTGCGGTGGTGTGATTGCTCTTGCAGGTGCCATGGTACTTGGTCCCCGTATCGGTAAGTATTCCAAGACCGGCGAATCACGCGCTATCCCCGGTCACAACCTGACATTCGGTGCTCTGGGCGTATTCCTGCTCTGGTTTGGTTGGTTTGGCTTCAACCCCGGTTCACAGCTGGCTGCCGAAGGTGCTGAGAACGCAATCGCCATCTCACACGTAATGTGCACAACCAACATGGCTGCTGCCACAGGTGGACTTTCAGTCCTGTTCCTTACATGGCTGGTATACGGCAAACCTTCACTCTCACTGGTATGCAACGGCATCCTGGCAGGTCTGGTAGGTATCACAGCCGGTTGCGACTTGGTTTCAATAGGCGGTTCTGCCATTATCGGCGCTGTTTGCGGTGTTGCAATGGTAGGTTCAGTTGCCCTGATCGATAAGATCTGCAAGATTGATGATCCCGTTGGTGCTGTATCAGTTCACGGTGTATGCGGTATCCTGGGTACACTCATGACAGGTATGTTTGCAGTTGACGGTGGCTTGTTCTACGGTGGCGGCTGGCACTTCCTGGGCGTTGAGGCTCTTGGATCACTCGTAACCTGCGCCTGGTCATTCGGACTTGGTCTGCTCACATTTATAATCCTCAAGAAGGTTCACGGAATCCGCGTTGAGGCCAGAGTTGAGGAGGAGGGTCTGGATATCTATGAGCACGGAGAGACAGCCTACAACATCTGATTCCCTTAATTGAAAGCCGGATCCTGAACATACGGAGTTTGTTCGATCTGTATTTGATTCGTATTTAAAATCTTTACTATGTCCATAATGATTGGGTGGAATGAATTCCCGGTTCTTTGGATTCGGCTTTCAATTATTTAATAATTAAATCATTAACCATAAACATTTTTATAACTATGAAAAAGATTTTCTCAATAGCAATAATAATGACAGCAGCGGTCTGCCCGTTGCACGCAGAGATTGAAACAACAGTTGGTGCCGATATCGTAAGCCGATATATATGGCGTGGATGTGATCTTGGTGAGGCTGCCATACAACCCACACTTGGCGTAAGTGCAGCAGGTTTTGACCTGTCACTTTGGGGCAGCACCGGAATCGTAAACTGGACCGATACCAAAGAACTGGATATAACTCTCAGTTATGGAATAGCCGGATTAAGCGTTGGTGTTACCGATTATTGGTTCAATGCAGGCCCGGAACCTTACGGACGTTATTTCAAGTATGCCAAGGAAACCACAAACCATGTATTTGAGGCATTTGTGGGTTATGACTTCGGTTTTGCATCAATAAGCTGGTACACCAACTTTGCAGGCAATGATCACAAGGCCGATGGAAGCAGTGCTTTCAGTTCCTATTGCGAACTGGCTGCTCCTTTCAGTTTGGGAGGGGCGGAATGGACTGCAGCATTGGGCTTTGTCCCATTTGAGAGTCCGTTCTATGGAACTGATGGCTTTTCGGTAACAAACATCTCACTGACCGCCTCAAAAGAACTTGAGATAACAGAGAGTTTCAGTTTGCCTATATCAGCCGGACTTACAGTTAACCCATGTTCAGAGATGAGTTATTTTACTGTCGGTATATCGTTCTGAAAAGAGCATTTATTCGGTAATACACGGCTTAAAGGCGCGACAGAAGAACCAGATTCTGCGCGCCTTTTTGTTTGTGGTAATATTTTCCATAAAAATCTTTCTTATAGGAACAGTTAATAATCGTTCATACCTTAGCGTCGCAATAATGGGGCCAATATGAAACTTGATGTAAAGTCAATGCTGGAGAAACGTTCCAGGAAGGGCAGGGTGCCGCGGCTTTTGCTCTGGTACCTTAGGCGTCTGTTCCATGAGGATTTCCTGAACGCTTTCTTTGAAAAGGGGTATGACGGTCTGGAATTCTGTGACAAAGCGATAGATTATCTGGGCTTAACGCTGCAGGTAGAAGGTGAGATTCCGGATGGCGGCCCATACACATTCGTCTCCAACCATCCTCTGGGAGGTGCCGACGGGCTTGCACTGTTGTCGGTCATCGGGAAAAAAGGTAATGTGATGCTGCTTGGTAACGATTTTCTGACCAATATTGACGGATTGAAGCCGATGATAGTGCCGGTAAACAAGATCGGTATGCAGAGCCGCACACTCAAAAGGGGTATTGACGATGCCTACGGAGGGAATACCCATATCCTGGATTTTCCGGCAGGGCAGGTCTCACGTCGTAATCATGGCGTAATAGCCGACCGTCGCTGGAGCAAGACTTTCCTGACCAAAAGCATCGAGACCCAAAGGGATATAGTACCCATTCACTTTTACGGCACCAATTCCAGACGGTTTTACCGTATGGGGCGCATCCAGCAGATTCTTAAGCTTAAGTTTCCGCTGGGAATGATATTCCTGCCCGATGAATTATACCGTTCACAGGGCAAGACTTATCGTATTGTAATAGGCCAACCTATACCATGGAACTCTTTTGACCGTAACGGAGACATAAACAGGCAGGTAGAACAGATTAAAAACATAACGTATACGCTATGAGAAAGATAATTGATCCCGTCAGCACGGAGATACTTAAGTCGCAACTGACCAAAGACAAGTTTTTGCGTACCACCAATCACGGAGGGAATGAGATATACGTGGTTGATAACAGTAATGCTCCGGATGTAATCAGGGAGATAGGCCGTCTGCGTGAGGAGGCATTCCGTGCAGGAGGTGGAGGCACCGGCCGCGAACTGGACATTGACAAGTTTGATACCGATGCCGCTTACGGATACAAGCAACTGGTCCTGTGGGATCCCGAGGCTGAACGTATCATAGGCGGATACCGTTATGTGCTGTGTGATGATATAGTCTATGATAAATACGGTCAGCCCATACTTACGTCATCGCACATGTTCCGTTTCTCAAAGAAATTCATAAAGAACGATCTCCAGCATACAATTGAACTGGGCCGCTCGTTTGTAACCATAGACTACCAGAGCAGCAAGGGCGGAGCCAAGAGCATATTTGCCCTTGACAATCTGTTTGATGGATTGGGAGCGCTTATGGTAATGTATAAGGGTAGGATGAAATACTTCTTTGGCAAGATGACCATATACCGCCAGTATCCCGCACCGGCGCGTGAGATAATCCAGGTATTCCTAAACAAATGGTTCGGTGCGGCTAAGATGCACAGGGTAAAACTTGTCAAACCCGCCAGGGTAAAACGCCCCCTCAAATACATGAAGGTGCTTAAGGGACTGACATTCAAGGATGATTACCGCTATCTCAAAGCGTTTGTATCGGACTTTGGGGTAAACATACCGCCTCTGGTCAATTCATATATGAACCTGTCGCCCAAAATGCAGTATTTCGGGACCGGTATTAATGACGAGTTCGGTGATATCTATGATTCCGGAATCCTTATACCGTTCAAGTACATAACCGATGACAAGATAAACCGTCACGTCAAGACCTTGACGCCCAAACTGCTGATTCCGCTCCGCAACCTGTTGCGCAGGAAATACTGATAGTTTTGGCAATATGCCAAAGTGTAAGGCTATTATATATATAGGTGTCAAAATGTAAGCGCAAGAAAAATTTTGATGATAAAGTGATATTTTCTTGCCAAATGGTTTGGCTGTTTAAAATAGAGTGCGTAATTTTGCATTCGTAATTAGCAAAAACAAGATCGATGGCTAGAGTTTTGGCATACAACGCCAATAATAATCAGAATAACCAGAATCAGAACCAGAATAATAATCAGGTTCGGATGGTTACTTCTTTTGGCCAGCGGGAAAGCTAATCATTCAGGGTATATAAAGAACAAAACATAAAAGACTGGTCAATTTGATCAGTCTTTTTTTTGTTCCATACCGCAAGAGGGATAAACAACAAAAACATTAAATACTATGTGTGGAATAGTTTCAATCTTCAGGATTAAGCAGCAGTCAGAGCAGCTCCGACAGCAGGCGTTGGAAATGAGTCGCAGGATTCGTCACCGTGGTCCGGACTGGAGCGGTATCTGGTGCGGAGGTTCTGCCATACTGGCTCACGAGCGTCTGAGTATTGTGGACCCTCAGTCTGGCGGTCAGCCCCTGTTCAGCATGGACCGTCTGCAGGTGCTGGCCGTTAACGGTGAGATTTACAACCATCAGGCTATCCGCCGTGAGTATGAGGGCCGGTACACGTTCAGTACCGGCAGTGACTGCGAGGTTATCCTGGCGCTTTACCGCGATGCGGTTCGTGCCGGTGGCAGCCAGGAGGATTTTATCCGTATGCTGGAGCGTCTTAACGGAATCTTTGCATTTGCACTGTACGACGCAGAGCGTGACGAATACCTGATTGCACGTGATCCCATAGGCGTTATTCCACTGTATATAGGTAAGGATAGGGAAGGTCACATCTGCGTAGCCAGCGAGCTCAAGGCTCTTGAGGGCATCTGTACCGAGTACGAGCCGTTCCTGCCGGGTCATTTCCTGAGCAGCCGCACCGGAATGGTGGAGCGCTGGTGGACCCGCGACTGGTTCAAGTATGATGCCGTCAAGGATAACAAGGCCGATATACAGGATCTTCACGATGCCCTTGAGGCTGCAGTAAAGCGTCAGCTTATGTGCGATGTTCCTTACGGAGTGCTTCTGTCAGGTGGTCTGGACAGTTCGGTGATATCGGCCATTGCCAAGAAAAACGCCGCCCGCCGCGTTGAGACCGATGACCAGCAGGAGGCATGGTGGCCGCGTCTGCACTCATTTGCAGTAGGCCTGAAGGGTGCTCCGGATCTGGCAAAGGCACGCGAGGTTGCAGAGCATATAGGCACCGTACACCATGAGATAAACTACACGGTCCAGGAGGGTCTGGATGCTATAAGAGACGTAATTTATTTTATTGAAACATACGATGTTACAACCGTACGTGCCAGCACTCCTATGTACCTTCTTGCCCGCGTTATACGCAGCATGGGAATCAAGATGGTGCTGAGCGGCGAGGGGGCCGATGAGGTATTCGGAGGTTATCTCTATTTCCACAAGGCTCCCGATGCCCGGGCATTTCACGAGGAGACCGTGCGTAAGATATCAAAACTGCACCTTTATGATTGCCTGCGTGCCAACAAGTCACTTGCTGCTTGGGGTGTTGAGGGCCGCGTTCCTTTCCTTGACAAGGAGTTCCTGGATGTTGCAATGCGCCTGAACCCTGAGGCTAAGATGTGCCCGGGACATGAGATTGAGAAACGTGTTGTACGTGAGGCTTTTGCCGATATGCTGCCCGAGAGCGTTGCATGGCGCCAGAAAGAGCAGTTCAGTGACGGAGTGGGTTACAGTTGGATAGATACTCTCAAGGAGATTACATCGGCAGCAGTTACTGATGAGCAGATGGCCCATGCGGCTGAGAGATTCCCCATTAACACCCCTATGAACAAGGAGGAATACTACTACCGTTCAATATTTGAGGAGCATTTCCCCAGCGAGTCAGCAGCACGTTGCGTACCCAGTGTTCCAAGCGTAGCCTGCTCTACCGCCGAGGCTCTCAAGTGGGATGCAAGTTTCAGCAAACTGAACGATCCAAGCGGCCGTGCGGTAAAGGGTGTGCATGAAAATGCCTATAAATAAGTGCATAAAGTGACAATATTTTGATTTAAACATATTTTAAGTGTCAATTTGAGAATATAATTAACGTTTTGTGTACAAAAAGTAGTAATAATGCTTAATTTTGCATCGTTTTGTACGCAGACAAATAAAAACACCAAAAACATAAAAGCTATGAGTAAACTTAGATTTGATGTGGTGCAGGATGCTTTCAAGAAGAAGGCGGCTGCTGTGGAGACACCCGCAGGAAAGATTTCCGACTATTTCGGAGAGTTGGTATTCAACCGTGACAAGATGCACAAGTATCTTGATGCCAAGACTTTCAATGCTCTGGTGAACTGCATCGACAACGGTGCTCATCTGGATCGTGAAACTGCCGACGGCGTTGCCGCAGGCATGAAGACATGGGCCTTGGAGCACGGCGTTACACACATTACTCACTGGTTCCAGCCTCTTACCGACGGTACTGCCGAAAAACACGACTCATTCATGGAGTATGACGGCAAGGGCGGAATGATTGAGACTTTTGACGGCAAGGCACTCGTTCAGCAGGAACCCGATGCATCATCATTCCCCAGCGGCGGTATCCGCGCTACATTCGAGGCTCGTGGCTATACAGCATGGGATCCCACATCACCTGTGTTCATACAGGATGATACACTCTGCATACCTACCGTATTCATATCATATACAGGTGAGGCTCT
This sequence comes from Bacteroidaceae bacterium, assembly GCA_045534955.1. Classification (GTDB taxonomy): domain Bacteria; phylum Bacteroidota; class Bacteroidia; order Bacteroidales; family Bacteroidaceae; genus Colenecus. The sequence goes on along the minus strand of JAZSKR010000014.1, from coordinate 93,966 downwards.
TGACTACAAGACTCCGCTCAAGAAGGCTCTTAAGGCTGTCAACGACGCAGCCCTGCCTATCTGCCGCATGTTTGATCCCAAGGTAAACAAGGTTATGTCTTACCTGGGCTGGGAGCAGGAGTATTTCCTGGTTGATGAGGACCTCTATGCAGCCCGTCCCGACCTGATGCTTACAGGCCGTACACTGATGGGTCATGCATCATCAAAGAACCAGCAGCTGGATGACCACTACTTTGGTGCCATTCCTTCACGTGTTGCCGCATTCATGCGCGACATCGAGATTGCCGGTTACAAACTGGGTATTCCGCTTAAGACACGTCATAACGAGGTTGCTCCCAACCAGTTCGAGCTGGCTCCCATCTACGGTGAGACCAACCTCTCAAACGACCAGAACCAGCAGATGATGAACGCCATGAACTCTATTGCCCGCAAGCACGGATTCGTGGTTCTGTTCCACGAGAAGCCGTTTGACGGAATCAACGGTTCAGGTAAGCACAACAACTGGTCACTGGGTACCGATACCGGCACGCTGCTTCTGGCTCCCGGTAAGGATGCCATGGGCAACCTGCAGTTCGTTACATTCTTTGTAAACGTTCTGGCTGCCGTTCAGAAGCACAATGACCTGCTCAAGGCTTCTATCGCAACCGCAACCAACGCACATCGTCTGGGCGCCAACGAGGCACCTCCCGCAATCGTATCGGCCTTCCTTGGCAAGACCATGACATCAGTTCTGAAGAAACTGCTTGAGGTTCCGTCCGATACCCCCATCGAGATTGCCGGAAAGAAGGGCAAGTCACTGGGTCTGGTTGAGATACCTGAGATCTTTGTCGATAACACCGACCGTAACCGTACATCACCGTTCGCATTCACTGGTAACCGTTTTGAGTTCCGTGCCGTAGGTTCAAGCGCCAACTGCGCAGGTGCCATGACAACCCTGAACGCAGCAGTTGCCGAGCAGCTGATTGCATTCAAGAAGGATGTTGACAAGGCTATGAAGGCCGGCAAGCCCATGAACATAGCATTCATGGATACCCTTAAGCCTATCATCAAGAGCATAATCGATGTTGTATGCTTTGACGGCAACGGTTATACCGATGAGTGGAAGAAGGAAGCCAAGAAACGCGGTCTGGATGTTGAGACCAACGTTCCCAAGATGTTCAAGTCATTCACAACCAAGAAGGCTATCGATCTCTTTACCAAACTGGGTGTTTACTCAGAGAAGGAACTTGAGGCCCGCAACGAGGTCAAGTGGGAGACATATACCAAGAAGGTACAGATTGAAGGCCGCGTGATTGGACGTATGGCAATCAACCACATCATTCCCGCAGCACTTGCTTATCAGACCAAACTGCTCAAGAATATCACATCCATGAAGGAGGTGTTTGCCGACAACTACTCGGCTATGGCAGGCGTAAGCATGGGTCTGGTTACCAACATATCGGAACTCGTTACTGATCTGCGTCAGCAGGTTGACGCAATGGTAGAGGCCCGCAAGAAGGCCAACGCCATCGAGGACGAGTACAAGAAGGCACTTGCATATCACGAGATTGCAGAGAGCCTGTTCCCGCTCCGCAAGACAATTGACAAGCTTGAGGAGATTGTGGACAACGATATGTGGCCGCTACCCAAGTATCGTGAGCTTCTCTTCATTAACTAAAGAATCCTACTTACAGGTCTTCCCCGGAAAGGGGGAAGATCTGTTTTGAGAACCCCAATCGTTGCATTAACTTTACAATAGTTATATCTGATGAAAAAGACACAGGGATTATATGATCCCCAGAGCGAGCATGATGCCTGCGGAATAGGCATGATGGTCAATCTGAAGGGAAACAAGACGCACCAGCTTGTAGATGAGGCCCTGACGCTGCTTGAGAACATGAAGCACCGCGGCGCCGAGGCAGCCGACAATAAATCAGGTGACGGAGCCGGAATCACGGTCCAGATACCTCATGAGTTCATTCTGCTTCAGGGTATTCCCGTTCCGGAGCGTCTTCACTACGGTACAGGACTGGTATTCCTGCCGCAGGACAAGTCAAAACAGGAACAGTACCTTGATATTATCCGTGAGGAGACCGCCAAGATGGGTCTGGAACTGTCAAACGTGCGTCAGGTTCCGGTAAACAGCAATATCCTGGGTGAGGCTGCAAGAGCAACCGAGCCATGCACAGTACAGATATTCGTGACCGGTGCCACCCAGACTGAAGGTCTTGACACACTTCTCTACAAGATCCGCAAGCATACCGAGCAGCGCATAAGTGACCGTGATTTCTACGTCGTGTCACTGTCAAGCCGCATCATGGTATATAAAGGTATGCTCACATCGACCCAACTCCGTGAGTACTATCCGGACCTGAGCAGTCCCAACTTTACCAGCGGTCTTGCAATGGTGCATTCCAGATTCAGCACCAACACATTCCCTACATGGTCATTGGCCCAGCCTTTCAGAATGCTGGCTCACAACGGCGAGATCAATACCATTCGCGGTAACCGCGGCTGGATGGAGGCCCGTGAGAGCGTTCTGTCATCAGAGGCTCTTGGCAGTGTATCGGACATTCATCCTATTGTTCAGCCCGATATGAGCGACAGTGCATCGTTTGACAATGCGCTGGAATTCTTTGTGCGTTCAGGTATGAGCCTGCCGCATGCAATGGCCATGATGATCCCTGAGTCTTTCAATGAGAAAAACCCCATAAGCGACAAACTCAAGGCTTTCTATGAGTATCATTCAATACTTATGGAGCCGTGGGACGGACCCGCCGCAATGCTCTTTACCGATGGCCGTTACGCCGGAGGTATGCTGGACCGCAACGGTCTGCGCCCGTCACGCTATCTTATCACATCCGATGGTATGCTCATAATGGCATCCGAGGCCGGTTGCATTCATGTGGATGCCGCCACCATCACGGAGAAAGGCAAACTTCAGCCCGGTAAGATACTGCTTATAGATACCGATAACGGACAGATATTCCGCAACGATGAGGTAAAGGATAAGTTGGCCAGTGAGTTCAACTACGGCGAGTGGCTCAGCGCCGGCCGTGTGGAACTTGGCAAACTCAAGAGCGGCCGTAAGGCGGCAAATGACGTAAAGGATTACGCCCGCCGTCTGCGCGCATTTGACTTTACCCGTGAGGATATTGACCGTGTGATTGTACCCATGTGCCAGACGGCTCAGGAGCCTCTCTCATCAATGGGTAACGACACCCAGCTGGCTGCTCTCTCGGAGCGTCCCCAGTTGCTGTTCAACTATTTCCGACAGCAGTTTGCGCAGGTTACCAACCCGCCTATAGACCCCATACGTGAGGAACTGGTAATGTCGCTTACCGAGTATATCGGTGCAGTCGGCATGAATATCCTTACTCCCAGCGAGGGTCACTGCAAGATGGTACGTCTGCCGCAGCCGGTACTTACCAACACTGAACTGGATACCCTGTGCAACATCCGTTACAAGGGATTCAATACCGAGGTCCTGCCCATACTGTTTGAGAAATCAAAGGGTGCCAAGGGTATGGCCGATGCCATTGAAAATCTTTGCCATGAAGCCGAAAAGTCTGTTGACGCAGGCATCAACTACATCATTCTGAGTGACCGCGGCATTGACGATACTCACGCCGCCATTCCTTCACTGCTTGCCGTAAGCGCCATTCACCATTATCTTGTATCAATCCAGAAACGTGTCCAGACCGCTCTGATTGTTGAGAGCGGCGAGATCCGTGAGGTTATGCATGTGGCTCTGCTCATGGGCTACGGTGCAAGTGCCGTGAACCCTTACATGGCATTTGCAGTCATCGATGACCTGGTCAAGAAGGGTGAGATACAACTTGACTATGAGACCGCACAGCACAACTACATCAAGGCAGTTGACAAGGGTCTCAAGAAAATTTTGAGTAAGATGGGTATCAGCACCATACGTTCATACCGTGGTGCCAAGATATTCGAATCTATAGGTATAAGCCAGGAGGTTCTTTCCAAGTATTTCGGAACCTCTGCATCCACAATCGGAGGCGTATCGTTCGACAGAATCTGCAAGGATGCTGTAAGCATGCAGCAGCAGGGATTCGGCCAGGCCGAGCCCGACGGCGTGCTTCCGTTCATCGGCCAGTACGCATTCCGCAAGGACGGCATACGTCATGCATGGACACCCGAAGCCATTTCAACATTGCAACTTGCTACCCGCCTGGGCAGCTACAAGAAATTCCAGGAGTTCTGCTCCATAGTAGATGACCGTCAGGAGCCGCTGTTCCTGCGTAACTACTTTAAATTCAAGACCAACCCGATTCCCGTTGATGAGGTTGAGCCGGCTGAGAATATCGTTAAGCGCTTTATCGGTGCCGCCATGTCATTCGGTGCCATCAGCAAGGAGGCTCACGAGGCTATCGCAATTGCCCTGAACACACTTGATTCACGCAGCAATACCGGTGAGGGCGGCGAGGACAGCGACCGTTTCCACACAGATGTGGACGGCGTATCGCTGAGCAGCCGTATCAAGCAGGTGGCATCGGGCCGATTCGGTGTCACTGCCGAGTATCTGGTCAACGCACAGGAAATCCAGATCAAGGTGGCACAGGGAGCCAAGCCGGGTGAGGGAGGTCAGTTGCCGGGATTCAAGGTGAACGAGATCATTGCCCGTACACGTAACTCAATTCCCGGAATATCACTTATTTCACCTCCGCCTCATCACGACATCTACTCGATCGAGGATTTGGCTCAGCTCATCTATGACCTGCGCAACGTGAACCCCAAGGCCAAGATAAGCGTAAAGCTGGTTGCCGAGAGCGGAGTAGGTACCATCGCAGCCGGTGTAGCCAAGGCCAAGGCTGACCTGGTTGTAATATCAGGAGCCGAGGGCGGTACAGGTGCATCCCCCGCATCTTCAATCCGTTATGCCGGTATATCTCCCGAGATTGGACTGGCCGAGACACAGCAGACTCTGGTTCTGAACGGTCTGCGCGGTGAGATTGAGGTTCAGGTGGATGGTCAGTTAAAGACCCCGCGTGACGTCATTTCAATGGCTCTGCTGGGTGCCGGTGAGTTCGGATTCGGAACAGGTCAGTTGATTGTTCTGGGATGCCTGCTTATGCGTAAGTGCCATACCAACGCCTGCCCTGTAGGTGTTGCTACACAGGATCCGGCTCTGAGGGCCAAGTTCCGCGGTCACAGTCAGTACCTTATCAACTACTATATGTTCATGGCTCAGGGCGTAAGGGAACTGCTGGCTCAGATGGGATTCCGTAAGTTTGAGGATATCATCGGCCGTACGGACCTTATTGAGATTGATTCCGCCAAGTTCACCGATAAGACCAAGGGCCTTGATTTCAGCCGCCTGCTTACAAAGATTGACGGTGACCTCTACAAGGTTAAGGATCAGATACATGACCTGAGTCAGGTGCTTGACCAGAAGATTCTTAAGGAATCTGCCAAGGCTATTGAGAACGGCAGCAAGGTTGAACTCTCATATGATATAATCAACACAGACCGTGCCGCAGGCGCAATGCTGTCAGGTGTGATAGCAAGCAAGTACGGACATGACGGTCTGGCCGATGATACCGTCAACGTCAGCTTCAAGGGATCTGCAGGACAGAGTTTCGGCGCATTCCTTATGAAGGGTGTCAACTTCAAGTTGGAAGGTGAGGCCAATGACTATGTAGGTAAGGGTCTCTCCGGTGGCCGTATCGCCATATGCCCGCCTGCAGAATCCAAGTTTGACGCATCCGAGAACATCATAGCAGGTAACACAATCCTGTATGGTGCCACCAGCGGCGAGATATTCATAAACGGTCGTGCAGGTGAGCGCTTTGCAGTACGTAACTCTGGTGCCACAGCCGTAGTTGAGGGTGCAGGCGACCACTGCTGCGAGTATATGACCGGCGGTCGCGTGGTTGTTCTGGGTACCACAGGCAGGAACTTTGCAGCCGGTATGTCAGGCGGCCTTGCCTATGTATGGGACAAGAACCACAACTTTGACTACTACTGCAACATGGATATGATTGAGCTTGACCTGATTGATGACAAGGCCGGTCGTGACGAGTTGCGCGGACTGATAGAGAAACACTACAAGTACACGGGCTCGGCTCTGGCCAAGAAGATGCTGGACAACTGGAGTCAGTATGTAGGTGAATTCATACAGGTTACTCCTATCGAGTACCGCCGTATCCTGCAGGAGGAGAGGATGAAAGCGCTGCAGCAGAAGATTGACAATGTTCAGCGTGATTATTAAATCTTAAAAGTGACACTACTATGGGAAATCCAAGAGCTTTTCTGACCGTTCCCAGACAGGAAGCCGGTCATAGGCCGATACATGAGAGAATAGCTGATTTCAGTGAGGTGGAGCAGACCCTGAACGACAGCAGCCGTCAGCAGCAGGCTTCACGCTGCATGGACTGCGGCGTACCGTTCTGCCACTGGGCATGCCCGCTGGGCAACAAGCAGCCGGAATGGCAGGATGCCGTATATAAAGGAAAGTGGGAACTGGCTTACAAGCTGCTTTCAGCCACCAATGACTTCCCCGAGTTTACGGGCCGTATCTGCCCGGCTCTGTGCGAGAAGAGTTGCGCGCTGAACCTTTGCATAGACGCTCCCGTAACCATACGTGAGAACGAGTGCTCCATCATTGAGCATGCTTTCCGCGAGGGTTATATCCAGCCCAAGACATATGAGCGTAACGGTAAGAAGGTTGCCGTAATCGGTGCAGGACCTGCAGGACTGAGTGCCTCAGTACGTCTTAACGCACTGGGTTATGAGGTGACCCTGTTTGACAAGATGCCTTCAGCAGGTGGTCTGGTACGTTACGGAATACCTAACTTCAAACTTGACAAGTATGTGATTGACCGCCGTATGGAGATCATGGAGCAGGAGGGTATAAAGTTCAAGTTCAACACACCCGTTGACCTCAGTAAACTGCCCGAGGGCTTTGACGCATACATCATATCCAACGGTACACCTACCGCCCGTGACCTCAAGATTCCCGGACGTGAACTCAAAGGTGTATACTTTGCACTTCAGATGCTGACTCAGCAGAACCTGCGTCTGGCAGGACAGGAGTTCAGTGCCGATGAAACTGTATCGGCCAAGGGCAAGAAGGTTCTTGTAATCGGCGGCGGTGATACCGGCAGTGACTGCATAGGAACATGTCACCGTCAGGGTGCCGTAAGCGTTACCCAGATTGAGATCATGCCCAAGCCCCCGGTTGGTTACAACCCCGCAACACCGTGGCCGCAGTGGCCCAACATCCTTAAGACCACAACCAGTCACGAGGAGGGTTGCGAGCGCCGCTGGTGCCTTACATCCAACAAGTTCCTGGATGACGGCAAGGGCAATCTGAAAGGCGTTGAGGTTGAGACTGTGGATTGGGTACCGGATCCTAACGGCGGCCGTCCCCAGATGAAACCTACAGGCAACAAGGAGATAATTGAGTGCGATATGGTGCTGCTGGCTATGGGATTCCTCAAGCCCGAGCATCCTCAGTACGCTGAGAATGTGTTCCTGGCCGGTGATGCCAAGAACGGAGCCAGCCTGGTTGTAAGGGCTCTGGCAAGCGGACGTGAGGTGGCCGCACAGGTTGACGCATACCTTAAGAACAAATGATATGGGCGTGATCCGTTTCACAAAGATGCAGGGCCTTGGCAATGACTATATCTATGTCAATGTCATGGAGTGTCCCATAAGCAATCCCGAGCAGTTCTCCATACGCTGGAGTGACCGCCGTAAGGGCATCGGCTCTGACGGACTTATTATGATAGGTAAGTCAGCCATTGCCGATTTCAGCATGAGGATTTTCAATGCTGACGGCTCTGAGGCACGCATGTGCGGAAACGGTGCGCGTTGTGTAGGCAAATACCTTCATGACAAGGGTTTGACCGATAAGACTGAGATCAGGCTTGAGACCCTTTCAGGCATTAAGATACTCAAACTGCACCTTGGTCAGGACGGAACGGTTGATACTGTGACCGTCAACATGGGCCAGGGACTGCCGCTTAAGGTTAACCACGGATCAGGCACGCTGGTAGGCGAGACCCTCAATGTGGGTGAAGGTCCTACCGTATGCTCGGCAATTGATATGGGCAATCCGCATCTGGTTATGTTCGTGACGGATGCAGAGAAGGCCCGTGTTGATGAGGTGGGGCCGTTTATGGAACACCACAGTATGTTCCCGGACCGTGCCAACATTGAGTTTGCACAGGTCCTGGACCGTAAACATATACGTATGCGTGTATGGGAGCGCGGCAGCGGCATCACCTTTGCCTGCGGTACGGGTGCATGCGCTACGGCGGTGGCATCGGCCATGCAGGGATATACTGATGCTGACGGTTGTGATGTGATAATGGACGGCGGTACGCTTACGGTCCAGTGGAATCCCGAAACCAAGGAGGTTCTTATGACCGGTGCCGCAGAATTTGTATTTGACGGAACAGTTACAGAATAATGGTTAAAGCTAATCTGAACTTTTCAAAACTGCCGCAGAGGTACCTCTTTCTTGACATTGCCAAGAGGGTTGCGGCTTTCAGTGAGAAACACCCCGAAGCTGATATAATCCGTATGGGAATAGGCGACGTGACCCGTCCGCTGGCTCCCGCAGTGATTGACGCCATGCACAAGGCTGTCGACGAGTGTGCCGATAAGGCCACATTCCACGGCTACGGTCCCGAGCGCGGTTACCAGTGGCTCAGGGAGGCTATAGTAAAAGGTGATTATGCACCCCTTGGCGTAGAACTCTCGGCCGAGGATATCTTTGTGAATGACGGTGCCAAGAGTGATACGGGAAACATAGGTGATATCCTGTCGTCCGATAACCTGGTCGGCATTACCGATCCTGTATATCCGGTGTATGTTGATACCAACCTGATGCGCGGTTTCAACATAAAGTACATTATTTGCAATGAAGAGAACGGATTTACGGGCGATATCCCTACAGAAAAACTGGATATTGTGTACCTTTGCTACCCGAATAATCCGACGGGTGCAGTTATTACCCGCAGTAAGCTCAAGAAGTGGGTCGATTATGCCTTGGAGAACGGTTCTCTGATTATGTACGACTCCGCTTATGAAGCATTCATCCGTGATCCCCTAATTCCCCATTCAATCTACGAGATTGAGGGAGCCAAGAAGTGCGCAATTGAGTTCCGCAGTTTTTCAAAGACAGCGGGATTCACTGGTGTACGATGCGGTTATACGGTGGTGCCACGTGAGCTTGAGGTAAGTGACGGTAACGGCGGAAAGATTGCACTGAACGGAATGTGGGAGCGCAGGCAGAGTTGCAAGTTCAACGGCGCATCTTACATATCACAGTGCGGAGCGCTGGCTGTCTACACACCTGAGGGTCAGAAACAGATACGTTTCACAATAGATTATTACCTTGAAACGGCACGCATAATTCGTCAGAGCCTTAATGAGGCAGGCCTGAAAGCCCTGGGCGGCGAGAACGCTCCCTATATCTGGGCACAGACTCCCGGCGGCATCAGTTCGTGGGAGTTCTTTGACAGGCTGCTTGGAGAGGCGGGGGTAGTGGTTACCCCGGGATCGGGTTTCGGCCCGGCCGGCGAAGGTTGGTTCCGCATAACATCGTTTGCAGACCGACAGCGTACCATAGAGGCAATGGAGAGAATAAAGAAGATATTGTAATAGATATAGATGGACAGAGAAGCAGTTCTAATTCTTGAAGACGGAACCCGGTACCGTGGCCGCTCGTTCGGCTACGAGAAGTCCGTATCGGGCGAGTTGGTCTTCTACACAGCCATGACCGGTTATCCGGAGAGTCTTAGCGACCCGTCATACAAGGGACAGATCCTGGTGCCTACATTCCCTTTGATAGGCAATTACGGAGTTCCCGGTGATGAGGTTGTCAATGGTATTTCCAAGTTCTATGAGTCGGACAGAATTCAGTGTTCGGCTCTTGTCATTTCTCAGTACTCGGCCGAATACAGCCATTGGGACTCGGCCAAGAGTCTGGGTGAATGGCTTAAGAAGTGGGAGGTTCCGGGTATATACGGCATTGATACAAGAGCTCTTACCAAGCGTCTGCGCGAGAAAGGCGCCATGCTGGGCAAGATAGTGTTCGGCGATGAGGATATCCCGTTCTACGACCCCAACAAGGATAATTTGGTAGCCCAGGTTTCATGCCCCGATATAAAGTACTACGGAAACGGCAAGTACAAGGTGCTTATGGTGGATTGCGGCATGAAGAACAACATCCTGCGCTGTCTGCTTGACTATAACGTCCAGATCAAGCGTGTGCCCTGGAACTATGATTTCAGCGGTGAGGATTATGACGGTCTGTTCATATCAAACGGCCCCGGTGACCCCGCCATGTGCACTGAGACAATAGCCAATATACGTAAGGCTCTGCAGCAGGACAAGCCTATCATGGGAATCTGCCTTGGAAACCAGCTGCTGGCACTTGCAGCAGGCGCCAAGACCTACAAACTCAAATACGGACACCGCGGACACAACCAGACTGTACGTATCCCCGGCACCCATAAGTGCTTTGTGACATCACAGAACCACGGTTTTGCTATTGATGACAGCACACTGCCCGCTGATTGGGAACGTATGTTCGAGAACCTGAACGACGGCACGAATGAGGGCATTAAGCATAAGAGCAAGCCCTTCTTCTCAACCCAATTCCATCCTGAGGCATCAAGCGGACCTACCGATACGGGTAATCTGTTCGGTATGTTTGTGGAGAATATAATACAATACTCTAAGAAATGAATGATGCTATGGAAGATGTGAAGAGAGTACTTGTGCTCGGATCGGGAGCACTCAAGATAGGTCAGTCAGGTGAGTTTGACTATTCCGGTTCGCAGGCCCTGAAGGCTCTGCGTGAGGACGGCAAATACACCATTCTTATAAACCCCAATATCGCCACAGTCCAGACTTCCGAGGGTGTGGCCGATGCCATCTATTACCTGCCCATCACTCCCGCGTTTGTGGAGAAGGTTATCCAGAAGGAGCACCCCGACGGCATAATGCTGGCCTTCGGTGGCCAGACCGCCCTTAACTGCGGCGTGGAACTCTACAAGAGCGGCATTCTGGAGAAATACGGCATCAAGGTGTTGGGAACTCCGGTTCAGGCTATCATCAACACCGAGGACCGTGAACTCTTTGCCGATATGATGCGCTCCATAGGCGTCAAGACCCCGCGCAGCGAGGCTGTAAACAATATGGAGGAGGCACTTAAGGTTGTCAAGGAGATAGGTTATCCCGTTATCGTACGTGCCGCCTATACGCTGGGCGGTCTGGGTTCCGGTTTCTGCTCCAATGACGAGGAACTTAAGAAAGTTGCCGCATCGGCATTCTCATATTCTCCCCAGATTCTGGTCGAGGAGTCACTCAAGGGCTGGAAGGAGATAGAGTATGAGGTGGTGCGTGACCGCTATGACAACTGCATCACCGTGTGCAACATGGAGAACTTCGACCCGCTGGGTATCCATACCGGTGAGAGCGTGGTTGTGGCTCCGTCACAGACTCTGAGCGACCATGAGTACCATAAACTGCGCCGTATAGCAATCGATATCATCCGCCACGTGGGTATAGTGGGAGAGTGCAACGTACAGTATGCTCTGGACCCCAACTCTGACGATTACCGTGTGATTGAGGTCAACGCACGTCTTAGCCGCTCATCGGCCCTGGCATCAAAGGCTACCGGTTATCCATTGGCTTTTGTGGCTGCAAAACTGGGTCTGGGATATGGCTTGGATGAGATTCCCAACTCCGTGACCAAGGTTACATCGGCCTGCTTTGAGCCCGCCCTGGACTATGTGGTTTGTAAGATACCGCGTTGGGATCTGGGTAAGTTTGAGGGCGTATCCCGTCTGATTGGCTCCAGCATGAAGTCCGTGGGTGAGATCATGTCCATTGGCCGCACCTTTGAGGAGGCAATCCAGAAGGGTATGCGTATGATAGGTCAGGGGCTGCACGGATTCGTGTGCAACAACGTTCATGTGCCCGATATCGAGGCCGAGCTGGTGAATCCTACTGACCGCCGTCTGCCGGCCATTGAGCAGGCTTTTGACCAGGGTTATACCGTAGATAAACTGCATGACCTTACCAAGATAGACAAGTGGTTCCTGTGGCGTCTCTACAACATACACCGCATCAAGGAACAGCTCTCCGAGGCCGGTGATTTAAAGAATATATGTGAGGATCTGCTGCGCGAGGCCAAGTGCATGGGATTCAGTGATTATCAGATTGGTAAACTTACCATTTCGGGTGATAAACTTAATCCTCACGAGAAACAGGCTGCAGTACGTAAATACCGCAAGGGACTGGGTATCCTGCCGGTGGTAAAGCAGATTGATACGTTGGCAGGCGAGTATCCTGCATTCACCAACTACCTCTATATCACATATAACGGAACGGAGAACGATGTTACGTTTGAGCAGGACGGTAAGTCGGTGATTGTACTGGGTAGCGGTGCATACCGCATTGGCTCCAGCGTGGAGTTTGACTGGTGCGGTGTGGCAGCCGTAAAGAAGATCCAGGAGATGGGCTACCGCTCAGTGATGATAAACTACAACCCTGAGACAGTAAGTACCGATTACGATACCTGTGACCGTCTGTTCTTTGACGAGCTTACACTGGAACGTGTGCTTGACATCTGTGATATGGAGGTTCCCAAGGGCGTGATAGTATCTACTGGTGGTCAGATTCCAAACAACCTGGCTCTGCTGCTGGACCATGAGGGAATCAACATTTTGGGTACATCGGCCAAAAGCATAGATATGGCCGAGGACCGTCAGAAGTTCTCCGAGATGTGTGACTCGCTGGGTATTGACCAGCCGCGCTGGAAAGAGCTTACCAGCATGGATGATATCTGGAGTTTTGTGGATGAGGTGGGTCTGCCCGTGCTTATCCGTCCGTCATACGTGCTGTCGGGTGCTGCCATGCGTGTGGTAAGTGACCGTGCAGAGTTGGAGACAGCGCTCAATAACGCCGCTGTAGTTAGTCAGGAGCATCCCGTTGTGGTTACCGAGTTCCTGCAGCGTGCCAAGGAGGTTGAGATTGATGCTGTGGCCCAGAACGGTGTAATCAAGTGCTACGCAATCAGTGAGCACATTGAGTTTGCCGGAGTTCATTCAGGTGACGCAACGGTTGTGTTCCCTGCTCAGAAACTCTACTACGAGACCATACGTCAGATAAAGAAGATATCCAAGAAGATTGCATCGGCCCTGAATATATCGGGCCCGTTCAATATCCAGTTCCTGGCCAAGGAGAACAGCATCAAGGTTATTGAGTGTAACCTGCGTGCCTCACGTTCGTTCCCCTTTGTGAGCAAGATAACCAAGTTCAACTTCATCGGTATGGCTACAGAGATTATGTTGGGCAAGGAGGTGGAGCCGTTCGGCAAGACGTTTGCCGATATAGACTACGTGGGCGTAAAGTGCTCACAGTTCTCGTTTGCCCGTCTGCTCAAGGCCGATCCCATACTGGGCGTTGATATGGCCTCTACCGGTGAGGTTGCCTGCATCGGTGACAACTACCATGAGGCTCTGCTTAAGAGTATGATATCGGTTGGAACACGCGTTCCGTCCAAGGAGAAGGGCATCCTGCTGTCATCGGGTCCCACCAAGTCCAAGATTGACCTGCTGGATGCTGCCCGCATACTGTATGATTACGGTTACAACCTTTATGCTACAAGCGGTACAGCCCATTTCCTTGAGGAGAACGGCATAAAGGTAAAGGAGGTGCTTCACTGGCCGGATTCGGACGAGAAGCCCAACGTTATTGACTATATGCGCAGCGGCAAAATTGACCTGGCTATCAACATACCCAAGAACAATACTCCGCGTGAGTTGCAGAACGGTTACCTGATACGTCGTACGGCGGTTGATTTCAACATCCCGCTCATCACCAACGCCCGTCAGGCCAGCGCATTCATTTACGCATTCTGTAAGATCGGCATAGACGGCCTTGCCATCAAGCGCATAGACGAGTACATCTAAAAAAATAGTACAAAAGGGGACAGACCCCTTTTGTACTATTTTTATATCTTTGCGCTATGGGAAAGATAGTTACAATATTCAAGTCTTCAGTTCTGGCCGGAATCTGCATCGGAATTGCGGGATTCGGCTTTCTTGCATTAGGTGGCGTTGTAGGCGCCGTGATGTTCGCATTCGGTCTTATCACCGTAGTCTGCTACAAGCTTAAACTCTATACCGGTACTGCCGGATTCATAGTCAAGGGTGAGGTGGGTGACCTTTTGCTTATCCTGCTGGGTAATATTGTAGGCTGCCTGCTGGTATCACTGCTGGCCAGGGTATCACCTATGCCTCTGCAGGAGTCTGCCCAGAAGATTCTTGAAGGCCGATTGGCGATAGGTCCCGTACGTGCCGGCCTGCTGGCTATAGGTTGCGGATTCCTTATGACAACCGCCGTAACTTTTGCCCGCCGTAACCAGTGGCTGCCACTGCTTTTTGCAGTACCCATGTTCATCCTGTGCGGATTCCCGCACTGTATAGCCGATGCTTTTTACTATCTGACCGTTCCTTTCGGCTTCATTAAAGACAATATATGGAGCGTGCTGCTGCTCTATGTTTGCCTGGTCTTAGGCAACTTTATAGGCTGCAACTTGTATCGTCTTATAATGATAGGTGAGGAGAAGGTTTAATCCATCGGATACTTTACACCCCATTTCTGCCTCAGTGAATCCATGACTTTCATAATGTCAAGGGTTTCCTGGTGTGGCATATAAGGAGATTCAAGCCAACCGTTCTTAAGTGCTTCCCTGCAAGCCAGTACCTGATACTCATAACCGGTAATCTGATTGGCGGGTTTGTCAAACACAGCCACAGGTTTGTAGTCGTTATAGACGGTTATACGCTCGGGGCAGTTTATGTTATCAACAATAAGATAACCCTCAGTACCGCATATCTGACCCAGACGGCCGCACAGACATAATGTACTGGACTGTATATTGGCAATCCTGCCGTCGCGGTATGACCAACTGATGGAGTTGTGCATATCCATTCCGGTATCGCTCTTTATGCAGTTGGACGTCTCGTTGATTATATCGGCGCCAAAGTACATACGACAGAAATTGATGCTGTATACTCCAAGGTCCAGAAGTGCGCCACCGCAAAGGTCGGGACGCAGGATTCGCTCCTTGAACTCCATCATATAGCATAGGCTGGCGTTAAGCAGACGAGGCTTACCGATGGCTCCGCTGTCAAGCAGTTCCTTTACCTTCATGGACAGCGGCATATAGCGGGTCCAGATTGCCTCGGTTATGAATATGCCTTTCTTGTGAGCCAGGTTGAGCAGGGCATCGGCCTCGCGTGCATTGGCTGTGAAGGCCTTCTCGCAGAGTACGGGCTTGCCGGCATTAATAGCCATGCTGGCATGCTCAAAGTGGTGGGAGTGGGGGGTGGCAACATATACCAGGTCAACCTCGGGGTCCTCTACCATCTCCTTATATGATCCGTAGGCTTTCTCAAAACCCCAGTGGCGGGCAAATTCCTGAGCGCGTCCAAGATCACGTGCTGCGATTGCATATTTCATTGAATTGTCCAGGCCGGTAAGTGTCTCAGCCATCTTGTCGGCAATCCAGCCGGCTCCTATAATTCCAATTTTCATAATTGATTGATATTGTAAGGTTTATTTACGTTTTCCTCCATAAAGCCGGAACATATTCATCTGTGCCCATGCTACAGGTTTGAGTCCTGAGTCTGTCATGGTGGCATCAAGAGTGGTGATTCTGCCGGCAAAAGTCAGATCCACGAACGTGCAGAACAGATCAACCGAACCGGGAAGCCAATCGGCAACCTCATGGCCGATACCGTCAAACCTGATGAACCAGTGAGGGATATCCTGACTGTTCAGTGCCTTGTCCATCTTCTTGCCGCCGTGCATCTTCTTGCCGAACGGGAGTCCCAGACTCTTATATGTCACGATCCTGTCCTTGGTTCCGTGCAACAGCATGGTAGGAGCCGGATCAGTAGCGTATTTGAGTTTGCTGTCACGGCACATCACACCGCCCGAATAGGGTATTACCGCTGCAGGTTTCCAGCCGGCGGGCAGGGCCGATGCGCCCGACATGGAATTGGCTCTGTAATAATCCAGTTGAAGGATGGTTATTGCACCGGCAGAACTGCCTGTAAGAATCAGTTTGGACGGATCTATGTCCAGCATTCCTGCATTTGAGCAGACCCATGCAACAGCATCGGCGCAATCCTGAACTGCTATGTCAATGCAGTACATGAAAAGATCCGGTAGTTTGAGCAGTCTGCTGTGACTTGCCACCATGGCACTGTCCTTGAATCCGAGCCTGTAATCTATTGAAATGACCGTAAAGCCTTGTTCAATGAGAGCGCCTGCCCATCTTTTCATCTGAGCGTTGTTACGCTCTCCACTAAAGAATCCTCCACCGAACACCATCAGCACCGCGGCCTTATCGGCCCTTGGAGTATCCGGTTTGTAAACATCAAGGCAGAGGAACGTATCACGTTCAACGAAACTGTAAGTGTCGCATCTGAGTGTTTGCGAATGCTGTGCATGTGCATTCAGAGTGCCTGTAAGGCAAATAAACGCACCTATAAACGCATAAAGGATATTATGTGTTATACTTTTCATTACAAAGAATACAGATAGCCAGACGTAAAGATACGGGAAAATGCTAAATTTGCATCAAATCGGAATAAAAAACAAAAAGACATGAGAAAGATTTCAATATTGCTTGCCGCCGTGCTGGCGTTTTCATCGGTCCGTGCCGATGAAGGTATGTGGATGCTGCCAACGCTAAAGAAGATGAATCAGGCCGACATGAAGAAGTTGGGCCTGAAAATCAAGGCAACAGATATCTATAATGAGAAGAAGGCCTCCATAAAGGATGCCGTAGTACATTTTGGGGGTGGCTGTACCGCCGAAATCATTTCGGAGAAGGGCCTGTTGGTAACCAATCACCACTGCGGATACTCAAGCATTCAGGGGCTTTCAACTCCGGAGCATAACTATCTGGAGGACGGTTATTGGGCAATGAGCCTTGAGGAGGAGATTCCCGTTCCCGGTCTTACGGTAACATTCCTTCAGAGCATGACCGATATCACCGGCATGAAACAGGATAAGGTAAACACACTCATGTCTAAACTGCGTGAGGAGAATCATGACTGCCAGGTGCAGATTACAGATTTCTATAACGGAAACCAGCGCTATATCATAGTAAACAAGGTTTATCGTGACGTAAGGTTCGTAGGCGCTCCTCCTGCATCGGCCGGAAAGTTCGGCGGTGAGACTGATAACTGGATGTGGCCCCGTCATACCTGTGATTTCAGCATGTTCCGCGTATATACCGGTCCTGACGGAGAGCCTGCCGATTACAGCGAGGATAATGTTCCTCTGCGTCCCAAGCAGTTCCTGAGCATATCGCTCAAGGGTATTGAGGAGGGCGATTTTGCCATGATTATGGGTTATCCCGGCCGTACCCAGCGATTCCAGACCGCAGCCCAACTGGAGCAGATGATGGAGGTGCAGGATGTACGCATTGCAGCCCGTACCGCACGTCAGGACGTGATGTGGCAGGGCATGCGCTCCAATGATACCATAGGACTCCAGTATGCCAACAAATATGCCTCATCGGCCAACGGCTGGAAGAAATGGCAGGGTATGAAGGAGTGCTTTGAGAACCTTGACGTAATTGGCCGCCAGCGTCAGAAGGAGGCCGATTTCATGGCCTGGGTAAACGCCAAACCCAAACGTCAGGCCAAGTACGGAAACGTAATTGATGTCATTGAGGAGAATGTAAAGAAGAATACCGAGTACAACCTGCGTAATGCCGTATTCAGCGAGAGTCTGGGTAATATAGAGTTGCTCCGTATTGCGCAGATGAACGGTGCTGACCGTGAGTCATTCTACCGCAACTACAGTCCTTCTTTGGACCGTGACATAACAAAGGCCATGGTTAAGTTCTACACTGACAATGCCAGTCCCAAGGATTCGCTTGACCTCTCATTGCTGAATATTGACAACATATTCAATTACAGTGCATATACCAGTCCTGAGAGACTGGCATCTTTTGACGGTCAGGATCTTTCTCTGGATCCCGCAAAAGAACTTAATGAACAGTTTGGCGCTGCACGCCGCCGAATTAACACCTCTTACTCATATGAGGCTGCCGCATTGCGCGACTCCGCATCAAACCTGTTCACAGCAGGACTGATGGAGTGGACCAAGGGTGCCAAGTCATATCCTGATGCCAACTCTACCTGCCGTCTCACATACGGAATCGTTCAGGGTTATACCACCAAGGAGGGCAAGCATTATGACTTCTACACCAATATGAAGGGTGTGATAGACAAGGAGGATCCCACCAACTATGAGTTCCGTGTGCCGGCCCGCCAGAAAGAACTGTATCAGAAGCGTGACTTTGGTCAGTATGCAGGTCCTGACGGTGAGGTTCCCACATGCTTCATAACTAATCTGGATATAACCGGAGGCAACTCAGGCAGCCCCGTAATGGATGCAGAGGGTAATCTTATCGGCCTTGCATTTGACGGCAACTGGGAGGCCATGAGCGGTGACGTGATATTTGAGCCTGAATTGCAGCGCTGCATCTGCGTTGACATACGCTATGTACTTTGGATGATGGACAAGTTTGGCGGCGCCAGTTATCTGCTTGATGAAATGAACATCGTAAAATGAAAAAGATAGTAGTTCTGAGTGGCTCCGGCATCAGTGCCGAGAGCGGTATATCCACATTCCGTGGCGGAAACGGTCTGTGGGATAATGAGCCGGTAGAGGCTGTAGCCACTATTGACGGCTGGTATCGCAATCCCGAACGTGTGCTGCGTTTCTATAACGAGCGCCGAGCCCAGTTGGCTACCGTTGAGCCCAATGAAGCTCACCGTATCGTTGCAGAACTCGAGAAGGATTTTGAAGTGACTGTAGTCACCCAGAATGTGGACAACCTGCATGAGCGTGCCGGCAGCAGCAATATCATTCACCTGCACGGTGAACTTACCAAGGTACGTCCCGAGGATACCTATACCGATATGGACTGGTGGAGCGAGCGCTATGTCCAGGACATAGGATATAAGGCAATAAATCTTGGTGATAAGGGCGGTCCCCATAATACCCAGTTGAGGCCTCATATAGTCTGGTTCGGAGAGCAGGTGCCCAATCTGCAGAAAGCCGCCGAGGCAGTGAGCAAGGCCGATATCCTGCTTATCGTAGGTACCTCCATGCAGGTATATCCTGCAGCCGGACTCTATCAGTACGCTCCTTCAGAATGCAAGATTTATATGGTTGATCCCGATCCTGCCGCCGCCGCTCACGTTAGCGGAGTGGTGCACATAAAGGATGTGGCTACAGCCGGTATGCGCAAGTTTAAAGAATTGATATCAGAATAATGGAATACCTGCCTAAAGAACCCGCGATACTTGTATCGAGCATCAATATGCTCCTCAGAGATGATGAATTTGATTCATTAGAGTCATTGTGCATCAATTTTGACCGAGAGCCTGAAGAACTTAAAAGTTATCTGGCCGATGCCGGATACGTATACAGTGAAGAACAGAAACAGTTCCGTCCAATAGGATATGATAACTAAAGACAGCATAGAGACGGCCTATGCCTTTCTGCACCAGAAACTGAGGGTGTATGAACACTCTACGCTAGACTGGCAGAAGGATGACATAGAGATGATAATAGGGGATTATGCCGACCGGATAAACCCCGAATTGCTGTCACTTTTATCCGGTGGTCGTGCCGACTATCTCAAAGACCATAAAAAATTCCAGGACGACATAACCCATGCGGTTGCCGTCCTGGAAAATATGCTCTGATTATTACTGTTTGTTTTCTTCCTCCAAAGTGTAGAAGGAACTGCCGTCAAAGCAGTGTGTGCAGATGCTCTCCTTGGGTAGACCGATTGCTTTAACCAGCGCCTCCAACGAACTGAATTTCAACGTGGTAAGCTGTAAACGCTTAGCTATCTCCTGAACCATCTTATCATATTCGGGCGTACCCGTGGTAGCATACTTTTTGAGTGTCTCCTGACTGGGATTCTCACCCTCAAAGTCCTGAATGATACGACGTGTAATCAGTTCCAGGTCATTCTTGCTGGCCGAGAAGTTTACAAACGGGCAGCTGTAGATAAGCGGCGGGCATGAGATTCTCATATGTGCAGCCTTTACGCCCGAAGCATAGAAGTCGCGTGAATTATCCTTGAGCTGTGTGCCGCGTACTATACTGTCATCGCAGAACACCAGACGCTTGCCGTTTAGTATGTCCTTGTTGGAGATAAGTTTCATCTTGGCCACAAGGTTACGTCTCTCCTGATCGGTAGGCATGAAAGAACGTGGCCATGTGGGAGTATACTTGGCTACAGCCCTCACATAGGGGCATTTGTGACCCTCGGCATAACCTACAGCCATACCTAAGCCACTATCCGGAATACCGCAGGCACCATCAACCTCGACATCATCATCGCGTCCCATAACGCGTCCCAGTTCGTTACGTACATCCTCTGCATTTCGGCCCTCATAGCAACTGGTGGGGAATCCGTAATAAACCCAAAGGAAAGAGCATATCTGGTTCTTTTTGTTGGGCTTGCGCAGTTCCTCATAGCCGTTCTCGGTAATATGGATTATCTGGCCAGGGCCCATATGCAGCTTTGTCTCATATCCCAGATTGGGGAATGCCGTAGTCTCGGTTGTAACGGCTATCGCTCCGTCTTTCTGACCCAAAGCGATAGGAGTGCGTCCCCATGAGTCACGGGCGGCAATGATACCCTGTTCTGTAAGAAGCAGCATGGAGCAGGATCCTTTGATTGTCTTATAGACATTCTCAATGCCGTCAACGTAATCCTTACCTTTTATGATGAGCAGTGCAATAAGTTCTGTGATATTTATCTTACCGCTGCTGAACTCGCTCAGGTGCATGTTCTCGGCAAGCAGCTTGTCACATATTTCTTCCTTATTGTTGATTTTAGCCACAGTAACCAGGGCAAACCGGCCCAAATGGCTGTTCATTAGCATAGGCTGTGCATCAGTATCACTAATTACGCCTATACCGCTGCCGCCGCAGAAACGGTCAAGTTCACATTCAAACTTGCTCCTGAAGTAATCGTTTTCAAGGTTATGTATGCTGCGCTTGAATCCCAGATCAGGGTGAAAGGTTACCATACCGGCGCGGCTTGTTCCAAGATGTGACTGATAGTCAGTTCCGTAAAAAAGATCATTGATGCATCTCTGCTTAGAGACGACTCCAAAAAATCCGCCCATTTGCTATCGAGTAAATGTGTTTAGTATTCTGGCCGCAAAATTACAATTTCTATCCGAATTAAATTACTACCCGAATCATCCCTTTATTAACAAGTTTAGTTAAGAATAGTTATGCCTAGTTTCAGATCCGGGTTTGGCTGTTTTTTTTCGGCATGCGAAATGATTATTGTATTAAATTGATATATTTGCATTTAATAACCAACATAGCAAACTAACATGTCAATGAAAGCCAAGTATTTGTTCGTGATATGGGTATCCACGTTTTATCTCATATCCTGTAATAATCAAACTTCGCAAATCGAATCACTTACCCAAGAACGAGATGCGTTGATTTTATTACTATCCGAGCGTGATTCCGCAGCGTCGGAAATGAACAATTTTATGGAAGTAATCGCTTCGTCATTGGATAGCATCAAAGAGGCCGAAGGCATATACACACTGAACCGTACACCTGAGGGCGTTCTTCTCAAAACAAATGAAATAAAGAACAACTTGAATTTGTTGGAAGATGTAATCCGTCGTCAGAGAGAGAATAGAAAATCTGGAATCCTCGTTGAGGGCATCACGAGATTCAACCAATACTTATATTGTTCTTATAAAGCATTTATATGCTCAGATTGATGAGAAAGACAAGCAAATCAAACAAATGAAACTTGAAATAGAGGATAAAAACAAGCAAATCAAAACTCTCAAATCCCGTGAAAAAACAATCCAGAAAGATCTTGATGATGCAAATGAAATGATTGACAAGCAAAACGTGTTATTGGAAAACACAGATAAGATTATGAACACTGGGTATGTATTGGCTGCTTCTAAAAAGGAATTACAGGCAATGGGCATACTCAGCCGTAGACTACTTTCAAGCAAGATAAATTACTCGGAAGTAGATATAACTCGGTTCGATGAGGTTGATATGCGTTATTTCCAGGAGATTTCATTTGAAGAATCCTTTAAGGTATTATCACCTATGCCGGAGGATTCATACGAAGTTATTAAGAATGGGAATACATATATTCTTAAAGTAAATGACCCGGGAAAGTTCTGGAGCCTGACTCAATATTTAATAGTTCAGCTATGAAAAAACATGTAATTCTATTTATACTATCCTGCGTCTGTTTATTGTCTTCGGCGCAAACTCAGCATGTAGTAAGAAGAGGCGAAACGCCGCAAAGCATTGCTAATAAATATAATATAACAGTCGACCAGTTGTTTGATGCTAATCCGGCCACAAGAGGATATATTCATGTGGGGCTTCCATTAAGTATACCTCAAAAGGAAGCACCCCAATCCGTTATTTCAAGTGAATCGAACACTAACCTTCAGCCTGAAAAAACGAATACATCAGATTTGATAGCGGACCTGGATAAAAGTTTGAAAGAACTGTCAAATTACTTGGAGAATCAGAAAATAATTAATCATTACTGGGAACAGGCTTCTTCTGCTTTTGAAAGGGAAGATTATATAGAAGCAGAGAGATACTATTCGAAAGTCATTGAGCTTAACAGCAAAGATGCTGATGCATATTTCAACATAGGAGCATGCTTCTATAATCGTGGTAAATATAAACAGGCAAGGGAAAATTTTTATACCAGCTACACTCTTTATCCAAATGGCGATTCAAAGGAGAGGGCCAGAGAATTGTACATTGAATCTGAGCAATTACAAAGAGAAAAAACACAACGGGCATGGAGCGTTGCTGCAGGTTTGGCATTAGCAGTTGCAGGTACTGCAGTGGCCGTTTCTGAAACCAAGCAGATGAGTTCAGCTCAACAGCCTTATGGATACAATCCTGTTTATCAGTCAACATATAGCTCTATGCCAAATACGTTTTCTTCATCACAATATCCGGAAACTGCTGCATTACAAGCATATAGCAACCAACTTCTGGAAAGTTCCATGAGGGAAATAAACAAGACTAATGAATTATCATTAATTACCAGTAGCGTTCTGATGGAAAATGGTGTCGAACCCAGTTCGATAGACGACCAGTCAAAACTACAGGCCAGTTTCGTAAATAAATACAAACAGAGTTATGGAATCAATCCAAGCCAACAGGAGATTCAAAAGTTCTTTTATGATTACAGATTGATGAAATATGGGGTCGTGGTTAATAGTTCCGATGAAGACGAAAATGGAACTGATGATCAGATTACGATGACGACAAAAACAAATGATTACCAGGCTGATTATGATTTCTATGAGAAACTTGTAAAAAATGGTTTTAATAGTGTTGTTGCTGTTGGTGGCGTAGCAATAAAGGAAGATACTAAAGAAACAAGAGTTTATGCTGATTCTCACGCACCGGGCGGTGTCAATTTGAGCTTGTATTCTCAAATCAACAATAATCAGAAAAAAATGGCTGAAATCCGCCATGAGGCAATGCTGAACGGTGTAACAATCGTCAAATCCGAGTGGGAGAGTAAGCCGTTAAACCACTTTTGATAACCATTAAATAACTGATATGAATAAAAGATTGATTTGTGTCGGACTATTTCTGTTCGTATTACTGAATGTTTTAGCGCAGGAAAGTTTGACTCACACTGTAAAAACGGGTGAGACGATAACCAGTATATGCGAGCAATACGGAATAAGCAAGGATGACCTGACAAGTCTCAATCCTTCATTGAAAAATTATGTTTATACCGGCCAAGTGCTTAACATACCGAACAGGAAAAAGAATGAAACTGTTGAACAAGAAGTTGTAGAAGTCACCAAAGAAGTACCGTCTGAATCTATAAACATGCCTGATCAACAGAAGTCTAATCAGTATCTTGATAATGAGACTCCGACTTCGACTAAAGGATTAACTGTCAGAGACCCAGAAGAGTCGCAAAAGACTGATAATCTGGATCTTGACATAGATGCGTGGTTTAATGTGTTGTATAAATCAAAACCCGAAGGACAACACAGACCATGGGGCTTGGCTTTTGGAGCAGGTCCATCGCATTACATAAAACTGTCAGACAAAAGTTCCTTAGTATTGCCAACGGATTTATATTTTGAAACTTTTGGTTCGAGTATAACCCAAAGATATGGTTATGATCTCACATTTACTCATACATCCAGTTGGAAAGTGGGAATAGCTATGCCCGCAATGGTTTATCATAGGTTAGGAAATTCGAGTTTATTCGTAGGATGGGGCTGTTTCGCTCAGTATGCATTATTTGGAGCGGCTACCGTATCTATTGATAACAGTAGTATTGGAGGTGAAAAGGAAGAAAAGACAACTAAACTTAAAGATGGTCATGGTGCTGACAGATTCTCATATGGAGTTGTCTTTAGGATGGGTGGCCTTTTATTTGATATGATTCCTGTAATTTTTAGTTTCCGCGTACAATATAGTCCGGGTGGTGGAGAACCAATAAAAGGTATAGGTCTATAATAATTAAGAATCATCTTATCCCACAAAATAAGGTCGCCAAATGGCGACCTTATTTGCGGAAAGAGTGGGATTCAAACCCACGGTACGGCTAGGCCGTACGCCGGATTTCGAGTCCGGTCCATTCGATCACTCTGGCATCTTTCCTTAATTCGGGTGCAAAAATACACAAAAAACAGGTACTCCAAACACCCGGATAATAATTATTGCAACTCCTGGATTATCTGGTTTGCAAGTTCAGTGTTGTCCGGACGGATGATGACGCGTGAGAACTCTGATGATGAGTCAGCGAACGCGTACATGTACTCAACAGAGATTCCGGCAGCCGAAAGACGCTCCATAGCCTCAGCCA
This sequence comes from Bacteroidaceae bacterium, assembly GCA_045534955.1. Classification (GTDB taxonomy): domain Bacteria; phylum Bacteroidota; class Bacteroidia; order Bacteroidales; family Bacteroidaceae; genus Colenecus. Next base: position 69,026 of record JAZSKR010000014.1, on the reverse strand, counting down.
TGGCACCGGGCTTGTGAGCGCATTCCAGATAAACTACGTGAGTCATTGTAACGGCGTATGAGTTTGCCTTGATCAGGTTGAATGCGCGCTCAATCTGGTCACGCTCCACTATTATACGGGCTATACCGAAATCCTGAGACTCAGACACGGTGAAAGCCTTCATGTTGATGCCGTTGTTACCGAGCAGCCTTGCTATCTCGGCGAATTTTCCCTTCTCATTCTCCAGGAAAACTGAAATCTGTCTGATAAGCATAGTCGGGAAGTATTAAGGTTATTCAAATTTACGATGGTCAATGGCGCGTTTTGCCTTGCCGGTTGAACGCTCTATTGTTCCGGGTTGTACGATCTTGATATTGGGCTGGATGCCGATGACACTCTGGATACGTGAAGTCAGGCGCTGGCGAAGACGTACCAGTTCATTGACCTGATCAGTATAGAACTCCGGCTTAACCTCAACCTGGATGTCGAATGTATCGGTATTGTTTACACGGTCCACCTCGATGAGGAAGTAGGGCTCGTACTCGGGGAACTCAAGCAGGATGGATTCAACCTGTGACGGGAATACGTTGACGCCGCGTATGATCATCATGTCGTCGCTACGGCCCAGGATCTTACCCATGCGGACTGCGGTACGGCCGCACTCGCACTTGTCATAATTGAGGTAGGTGAGGTCACGTGTGCGGTAACGGATCATCGGCATTCCCCACTTATCGAGGGTGGTGAATACAAGTTCACCCTTCTGGCCGGGCTCAACAGGCTGCAGGGTTACCGGATCGATGATCTCGGGATAATAGAGGTCCTCCCAGAGGTGGGTACCGTTCTGGCACTCGCATTCGCCGCCTACACCGGGACCGCTGATTTCGGTCAGTCCGTATATGTCAAATGCTTTGATATGCAGTTTGTCCTCAAGTTCCTTACGCATGGCCTCGGTCCAGGGCTCTGCTCCGAAAATACCGACCTTGAGTTTGAAGTTATTGATATCAAGTCCCTGCTTGCGGATCTCTTCGGCCATATAGAGGGCGTAGGAGGGGGTGCAGGCTACTGCAGTCGCACCGAAATCCTGCATGAGCTGGAGCTGTTTCTGTGTGTTTCCGCTACTTGTGGGAATAACGGTACCGCCAATCTTGGTGACGCCGTCATGTGCACCCAGACCGCCGGTGAAAAGGCCGTAACCGTATGAAATCTGGACCATATCATCGCTTCCGAGTCCGAATGCGGAAAGGCAGCGGGCAACTGCTTCAGACCAGTTGTCCAGGTCTTTTTGTGTGTAGCCTACCACGATGGGCTTACCGGTGGTGCCGGATGAGGCGTGAAGTCTCAGGATTTCTGTCATAGGTACGCACATCATTCCGAAAGGATAGTTGTCACGCAGGTCCTGTTTTACTGTAAAAGGCAACTTGACGATGTCATCAATGGTTTTAATGTCATCAGGGTGAACTCCGTGTTCATCGAATCTTTTCTTGTAAAAAGGCGAGTTCTTGTAAGCGTGTGCTACAATCTTTTTGAGTTTCTCACTCTGCAGTTCACGCATCTCGTCGCGTGACATACATTCCAGTTTCTGGTTCCAAATCATAGGTATGAAAAATGGTAAGTAATCAAATTGGTGCAAAATAAGAGAATATTTGTGGTAACTTTGCAGACCGAAAGCAAAAAAGTGGGCTAATGAATAATAATAACGTTTATATACTAGGTATTGAGTCATCATGCGATGATACGTCGGCTGCAGTGATCTGCAACGGTGAACTTCTGTCAAATGTGGTGGCCAGCCAGAAGGTTCATGAGGAGTACGGCGGAGTTGTTCCGGAACTTGCCAGTCGCGCTCATCAGCAGAACATCGTTCCAGTGGTGGATACTGCGTTGAAAAGGGCCGGAATTGATGCCGGACAGCTCAGCGCGGTGGCATTTACTCGCGGTCCCGGACTTATGGGTTCACTTCTGGTGGGTGTATCGTTCGCCAAAGGCTTTGCCCGTTCGCTGAACATTCCCATGATTGAGGTGAACCATCTGCAGGGGCACATTCTGGCCCATTTCATCCGCAAACCGGGCGAGGAGTCCAATGCTCCTGAGTTCCCGTTTCTGTGTTTGCTGGTTTCGGGCGGTAACTCACAGATTGTCAAGGTTGAATCATACAATAAAATGGAGATTTTGGGACAGACCATCGATGATGCCGCCGGCGAGGCTATGGACAAGTGCTCCAAGGTGATGGGATTCGGCTATCCCGGAGGCCCGATAATAGACCGTCTGGCACGTCAGGGAAACCCCAAGGCATATACGTTCAGCAAGCCCAATATCCCCGGTTACAACTACAGTTTCAGCGGACTCAAGACATCGTTCCTGTACAATCTGCGTGACTGGGTTAAGGAGGATCCGGATTTCATAGAGCATCACAAGGAGGATCTGTGCGCATCGCTTGAGCGTACCATCGTTGAGATACTGATGAAGAAACTGCGTCAGGCAGCCAAGGATACCGGCATTAACCGCATTGCGGTGGCGGGTGGGGTATCGGCCAACACGGGACTGCGCGAGGCATTCCAGGATCATGCGCGCCGCTACCGTTGGAAGGTATATATTCCGCCGTTCTCATACACTACCGATAATGCCGCCATGATAGCCTGCACGGGCTATTTCAAGTATTTGGACAAGGATTTCTGCGGAATTGACGTTCCTATATACTCCAATACCCGTCTTTAACATAAAAAAAGGTTGTTTTGTTTGGCGGAATGAAATAAAATGTGTTATTTTGCACCCTGTTTTGAGAATACAGCAAAAAACGAATAAAAACAGATAGATATGTCAAGAATTTGTCAGATCACCGGAAAGAAGGCAATGGTTGGCAACAATGTGTCTCACTCAAAGCGCAGAACCAAGAGGACATTTGATGTTAACCTGTTCACTAAGAAGTTCTTCTATGTAGAGGAGAACTGCTGGATCAGCCTCAAACTCAGTGCTGCCGGCCTGAGAATCATTAACAAGAAAGGTCTTGATGCCGCCCTCAAGGAGGCAGTCGCTAACGGTTATTGCGATTGGAAAGACATCAGAATCATTGCGTAATAACAGAAAGGAGTTCATACTACTATGGCAAAGAAAGTAAAAGGCAACAGAGTTCAGGTTATCCTTGAATGCACTGAGCACAAAGACAGCGGTATGCCGGGCACTTCCCGTTACATTACCACCAAGAACAGGAAGAACACTCCTGAGAGACTGGAACTTAAGAAGTATAACCCCATTCTCAAGAGGATGACAATCCATCGTGAGATCAAGTAATACATTTTAAACCATGGCAAAGAAAGTAGTTGCTACCCTGCGTCAGGGTAAGGTCTCAATGGCCAAGGTCATTAAGATGGTTAAGTCACCTAAGACCGGTGCATACATGTTCACCGAGCAGATCGTTTCAGACGAGCAGCTTAAGGACGCTATCAAGTAAACGGATACTTTACAAAAAAATATTGAAGAGTGGCTTTTTAAGTCGCTCTTCTTTTTTTTGTCGGTATTGTTTATTCCACCTTATTTATATAATTTTGCAGAATGGGTACGGCTAAAAACCTCCGTATTCATCAATGTTTTTTATGGGTTTGTTTTCATTCTTCTCAAAAGATAAGAAAGAGGTCCTTGACAAAGGTCTTGAAAAGACCAAGACCTCTGTATTCTCCAAGATAGCCCGCGCCGTTGCAGGTAAATCGGTCGTTGACGATGAGGTGCTGGATAATCTTGAGGAGGTGCTCATTACATCCGATGTGGGCGTAGAGACCACTCTCAAGATCGTAAAGCGCATTCAGGAGCGTGTGGCCCGTGACAAGTACATGGGTACGTCCGAACTCAACTCCATACTGCGTGATGAGATATCGGCCCTTCTGGTGGAGAATAATCCTGACGATGAACAGGAACCCTTCAGTGTTCCCAATGGCCGCAAGCCTTACGTTGTGCTTGTGGTTGGCGTGAACGGAGTGGGTAAGACCACCACAATCGGTAAACTTGCCTATCAGTTCAAGAAACGCGGCCTCAAGGTCATGCTTGGCGCTGCCGATACATTCCGTGCCGCGGCAATAGAACAGTTGCAGGAGTGGGGACGCAGGGTGGATGTTCCGGTAATCAGGCAGGAAATGGGCTCTGATCCGGCATCAGTGGCATACGATACATTGAGTTCGGCTGTAGCAAATGATGTAGATGTGGTACTGATTGATACTGCCGGCCGTCTGCACAACAAGGTAGGTCTGATGAACGAGCTTACCAAGATCCGCAACGTGATGAACAAGGTTGTAGACGGTGCTCCTGATGATGTTCTGCTGGTTCTGGACGGATCCACCGGTCAGAACGCCTTTGAGCAGGCCAGACAGTTCACCCTGGCAACACATGTCACACAGTTGGCCATCACCAAACTTGACGGAACTGCCAAGGGTGGTGTCGTAATAGGTATTTCTGACCAGTTCAAGGTGCCCGTAAAGTACGTCGGACTGGGCGAGGGTATAGACAATTTGCAGGTGTTCAACAAGACCGAATTTGTTGATTCACTATTCAATGCCGAATAAGATGCGTCATAACAGCGTTGACATAATTACTTTAGGCTGCTCCAAGAATCTTGTTGATTCTGAGAAACTTATAGCTCAGTTTAGAGCAGAGGGCCTCAAGGTCAGGCATGATCCGGACAAGGTCAGCGCTGAGACGGTGGTCATCAATACTTGCGGTTTTATAGGCGATGCGCAGGAGGAATCAATCAACATGATTCTGGAGTGCACTGAACTTAAAAAAGCCGGAAAGATAGGCAAGTTATACGTCATGGGCTGCCTGTCTCAGAAATTCCACAAGGAACTGATGGCCGAGATACCGGAGGTTGACGGTTGGTACGGTAAATTTGACTGGGGCGGCATTCTTAAGGAGATGGGCCGCAAATGGCACGGTGAATACGAGAATGAGCGTATCATCACCACACCGTCACATTACGCATACCTCAAGATTGCCGAAGGCTGCAACCGCGGCTGCGCATACTGCGCAATACCCCTTATGACCGGCAAATACCGTTCACGCAGCCAGGAGGATATCCTGGATGAGGCCCGCAAACTGGTGGCTAAGGGCGTGAAGGAGATACAACTGATAGCACAGGACCTTACATATTACGGTACAGACATCGCCCATAAGCCTACGCTTGCAGAACTGGTACAGCGTCTGTCCGACCTTCCCGGAGTGGAGTGGCTGCGACTTCATTACGGCTATCCCAACAACTTCCCGTTTGACCTGCTTCCTGTAATGCGTGAGCGTGAGAACGTGTGCAAGTACATGGACATAGCCCTGCAGCATATCAGCGACCCCGTACTGAAGCGTATGCATCGCAACATTACGGCTCAGCAGACCCGTGAGTTCCTAGCCCGCATACGTGAAGAAGTTCCCGGAATACATCTGCGTACCACGCTCATGGTGGGATTTCCCGGTGAAACCGACGATGATTATGCCCAGTTGGTGGATTTTGTCAAGGAACAGCGATTTGAGCGTATGGGAGCGTTCGCTTACTGTGAGGTGGACGGAACATACTCGGCTCTGCACTATAAGGACGATATCACCGATGAAATCAAGCAGGCCCGCCTGTCACGCCTCATGCGCGTACAGCAGGAGATATCGGCTTCAATAAGTGAGGCCAAGGTGGGTAAGACCTTCAAGACTATGATTGACCGCCTGGAGGGTGATTATTACGTGGGACGCACTGAGTTTGATTCTCCGGAGGTTGATCCCGAGGTGCTGATAAAGGCCGACAGGGAACTTCCGATAGGCCAATTCGTGAATGTAAAGGTTACAGAGGCCGATGCCTTTGACCTGTACGGAGTAGTGAAATAAATAACCAAACTAACCGATAAATGAACAACAAGCAGTTTTTGACAGAATTGTCCGGCAAATGCCAGATGTCGGCCGAGCAGGCTGCGCAGCAGATCCAGACACTTATCGGTGTCATGGAGGACCTTTGGCAGAACGGCGATTCCGTGAGTCTTTCCGGATTCGGCGTTCTTGAAGTAAAGAAAAAGAACGAGCGTGTATCGGTCAATCCGACAACCGGCGTGCGTATGCTGGTTCCACCCAAACTTGTACTGACATACAAGCCAAGTTCAATTCTTAAGGAGAAACTCAAATAAGGTACGGCTATGGATAACAAGATTAATCTTTCACAGCTTGCGGACCTGTTGTCACAGGCTGGCGGAATGTCAAAAGCCGCATCGGAACAGTTCGTAAAGAACTTCTTTGACATCATATCACAGAATGTGCTTTCCGAAGGTCTTGTCAAGGTTAAAGGACTTGGAACATTCAAACTGGTTCAGATGGAAGACCGCGAGAGTGTGAATGTAAATACAGGAGAGCGTTTTACTATTGACGGACACCAGAAAATCTCATTCATACCGGATGCTGATTTGAAAGACCGTATAAACAAACCGTTTGCAGCGTTTGACACGGTTGAAATAACGGAGCAGCAGGCTGCCCAACTTACAGATATGGACAACGAGCAGCCGTCTGAGCCTCAACCCACCGAAATAATAACTAAAACAAATACAGATATGGAAGAAAATAACATGAACGAGATTGAGAACGAGGCTATGCCTCAGGTTAATGAGACAGAAAAGAAAGAGGGTAAGGGCGGAATTAAGGTGCTTATCTGGATCCTTTCTATCGTTTTGGTACTGGCACTGATCATATTCTTGCTATGGCCGCTGATAGGCGGTAAGGCACTGAAGGATGCAGATAAGGAGGTCAACGAGAAGGCTCCGGCACCCGCTGCTGTACAGCCTGCACCTGAGAAAAAGCCCGCAGCTCAGCCTGTCCAGAAGGAACCCGCCAAGTTCACACTCACCAAGGCTGATCAGGACAAGGCTCTGCCGCTATTTACCATAGCAGACACCGTAAACTACAAGATCGTTGGAACCAAGGCTACCCACACAATGGTTAAGGGCGATATGCTCACCACCATTTCACAGCAGTACTACGGCACCAAGAAACTGTGGCCGTATATTGCAAAGTACAACGGTCTTAAGTCAAGGTCATTCAAGAAAATGCCCGTAGGCTTCAAGGTAAAAGTACCTGAACTGGCAAACAAATGACAATAAAGTTTAACGGTATCATAAAAGCAATACTATTTAAACCTTTTTAGCCTATAACGGCTGATTAATAGTCATATATTTGGGTCGTGCCTGAACCCTGAGGGTCCGGGCACGGACTGACTAACTGATAAATACAATCTTATGAGTGAAAACGTTGACATTAGGGAACTGAATGAGCGCATTGAGAAACAGAGCGCATTCGTTACCAACCTGATGGCCGGTATGGATCAGGTTATCGTAGGACAGAAACATCTGGTTGAATCATTGCTGATAGGCCTTCTTTCTGACGGCCACATATTGCTGGAGGGCGTTCCCGGCCTGGCCAAGACACTTGCCATCAAGACTCTTGCATCACTGATTGATGCCAGTTTCAACCGCATACAGTTTACCCCGGACCTGTTGCCTGCCGATGTGGTAGGTACAATGATCTACAGCCAGAAGGATGAGACTTTCCTTCCCAAGAAAGGACCTGTATTCGCCAACTTTATATTGGCCGATGAGATTAACCGTGCTCCGGCCAAGGTCCAGAGTGCTCTGCTCGAGGCCATGCAGGAGCGTCAGGTAACACTTGGCGGCGAGACATTCAAACTCCCCAAACCTTTCCTGGTAATGGCCACACAGAACCCTATAGAGCAGGAGGGTACATATCCTCTGCCCGAGGCCCAGGTGGACCGTTTTATGCTCAAGGCCGTTATTGATTATCCCAAGATTGAGGAGGAGAAAAAGATTATCCATCAGCAGATACATCATGAGATAGGAACCGTAAAACCTGTAATGAGCACCGATGACATCATCGAGGCACGCAAGGTGGTTGACATGGTCTATCTGGACGAGAAGATAGAGCAGTACATAGCTGATATAGTATTTGCTACCCGTTATCCGGAGAAATACGGTCTTAAAGAAGTAAAGGAACTCATATCGTTCGGCGGATCACCCCGTGCATCAATCAATCTGGCTCTTGCAGCCCGTTCATATGCATTCATCAAGCGTCGCGGTTATGTAGTACCGGAGGATGTACGTGCCATCGCACATGATGTATTGCGTCACCGCATCGGTCTTACATATGAGGCCGAGGCTACCAATGTATCACAGGACGAACTTGTCAGCCGCATTCTGAACAAGGTTGAAGTGCCTTGATTCAACTGCCTTATAATCAGTTTGGTATGGAAACAAATGAACTGATATCTAAGGTCCGGAAAATTGAGATTAAGACCCGTGGTCTGTCCAGTAACATTTTTGCCGGTCAATACCATACAGCCTTTAAAGGACGCGGTATGGCATTCAGCGAGGTGCGCGAGTATCAGTACGGTGACGAGCCCCGTGATATAGACTGGAATGTTACCGCCCGCATGAACAAACCCTACTCAAAGGTTTTTGAGGAGGAGCGTGAACTCACTGTCATGCTCATGGTAGATGTGTCGGACAGTCTTAATTTCGGTACACAGGTCATGATGAAGCGTGAGATGGTTACGGAGATAGCAGCCACGCTCGCATTTGCCGCTATAGAGAATAACGATAAGGTGGGACTGCTGTTCTTCAGTGACAGGATAGAGAAGTTCATACCGCCCAAGAAAGGCCGCAAACACATACTCTACCTTATCCGTGAACTCCTTAACTACGAGCCTGAGAGCAAATCCACAGATATAACCGTTCCGTTGGAATTTCTTACCGGAGCCGTAAAGAAACGCTGTACTGCTTTCCTGCTGAGCGATTTCATTGATCAGCATGATTACAGGAATGCGCTCACGATAGCAAACCGCAAGCATGACGTAGTGGCCATACGCGTATATGACAGGCGTATGGAGGAACTGCCCGATGTGGGACTCATGAGACTGACCGATGCCGAGAGCGGGCAGGACATGTATATCGATACCTCATCGGCTGCTGTCCGTAAGGCTCACCGTCAATGGTTTGAGGACAACACTGCACGTATACAGGACTGTCTTACGCGCAGCAGTGTGGATTCGGTATCCGTAAGAACCGACCAGGATTATGTAAAAGCCCTTATGGGACTTTTCGCAAAGCGTAATTGAGCGTTAAATGAAAAGAATCGTCATATTTCTGTTCTTGTTGAGTCTGTATCCGTTATCACTGATATCGGCCCAGAACGTCATTGTAAAGGCCGAACTGGACTCAATGATGATGTGGGTAGGGCAGCAGACCGGATTGCATGTGGAGGTTACGTGTGATGCCGGAGAGACTGTTTCTTTCCCCGCATACCGTGACACCATTGTAAAAGGTCTTGAGATTATTCCGCCGGTTGTTACCGATACCCAATACATCAACTCAAACCAGCGGATGGTCATTTCTCGCCACTATACCGTAACTTGCTTTGATTCGGCTCTTATCTATATCCCGTACATACCCGTTACAGTAGACGGTCAGGAGTATCAGTCCAACCGTCTGGCTCTGGCATTCATGTCATATGATATCCCTGAGGAGAACGCCAAACAGATATTCGGCCCCAAGGAGAACATGAAGACTCCGGTTAAGATGTATGAGGTAAAAGGTCTGGCATTTTACTGGCTGTTGGCGGCATTGGCCATAATAGTTGCATTGTATCTTATTGTCAGGTATCGTGACGACAAGCCCATAATCAGGAGAATAAAGATTGAACCCAAGGTGCCTGCACATATACGTGCCATCTCCGAGATAGAAGAGTTAAGACAGTCTGGAGGACCTCATAACGAGGATTCCAAAGCCTATTATACCCAATTGACCGATATCCTGCGTGAGTATATCAACGACAGGTTCGGCTTCAATGCTACGGAGATGACTTCATATGAGATCATGGAACGTCTCGAGGAGAGTCGTGACAGGGAGTCTCTGAGTGAACTGCGCGACTTGTTCTCTACAGCCGATATGGTCAAGTTCGCCAAGTTCAAACCGATGCTGAACGAGAATGACCGTAATCTTGTCAATGCAATGGAATTTGTCAATGACACCAAGATAGAGGTATCGCCCGATGAATTGCAGCCCAAGGAAGAAGAGACGGTCATTGAGGTTAAACGCAGCAAGGGAGCCAGGGCATTGCTGCTGGCAGCAGGAGTCGCCTTAACTCTGGCCGGAACGGTGTTCTTTGTGCTGGCGGTATTGAAATTGTATTATCTGTTTTTCTAAAAAACAAGAGTCATGACATTTGCAAACAGCGCATATCTCCTTCTGATGCTTCTGGTCATACCGTGTGTGATATGGTATGTCCTGAGAGCAAACAGAAGGCGTGCCACGATGTCCGTACCGACACTCTCTATGTACGGCGGCATGAGAAAAAGCTGGAAATATTACCTGATACACGTTCCATTCATCCTTGACATGGCGGCAATTGTCCTGCTGTCACTGATACTTGCCCGTCCTCAGACCACGGACCGATGGCAGGATACGGAGATAGAAGGTATCGATATAATGCTGGCTGTCGATGTCTCCACCAGTATGCTTGCCGAGGATCTTAAGCCCAATCGTATAGAGGCCGCCAAGCAGGTTGCATCGGAGTTCATCAACGGACGTCCCAATGACAACATCGGTCTTACCATATTTGCCGGAGAGGCTTTCACCCAATGTCCGATGACGGTTGACCACACCGTGTTGCTGAATATGTTCCAGAACGTAAGCAGCGATATAGCCGCCAAGGGTATCATAGAGGACGGAACGGCAATAGGAATGGGTCTGGCCAATGCTATCAGCCGTCTCAAGGACAGTCAGGCTAAGTCAAAGGTTATCATACTGCTTACCGACGGATCCAACAACCGCGGAGAGGTATCGCCCATGACTGCAGCCGAGATGGCCAAGAGTTTCGGCATAAGGGTTTATACCATCGGAGTCGGTACAAACGGCACCGCTCCGTATCCTGTTCAGGGAGCATTCGGCAAACAGTATATAAATGTAGCTGTCGAGATTGATGAGAATGTACTCCGTCAGATTGCCCAGACTGCAAGCGGTCAGTATTACCGTGCTACCAGTAACAGTAAACTGAAGGAAGTATATGAGGAGATAGACAAGCTGGAGAGAACCAAACTTCAGGTTAAGGAGTTCAGCAAGAACCAGGAGGAGTATCAGCCGCTGGCGCTTGCATTGCTGCTGTGCCTGCTGCTGTCCATCCTGCTTAAGCAGACCGTTTTGCGTACTATACCATAAAAAGGAGTCACTATGTTCAAATTCGCAAATCCCGAATATCTCTATCTGCTGGTACTGGTTCCGGTTCTGGTGGCATTGCATGTGTTCTCCAACATAAACCGTCGCCGTAAACTGCAGGAGTATGGTGACAGGGAACTCCTGTCCCGCCTTATGCCCGATGCATCGGCCGGTCGTCCCAATATCAAGTTCTGGTTGCTTTTTGCAGCCTACACCTTATGCTGCTTCCTTCTGGCCAGACCGCAGTTCGGTTCCAGACAGGAGACGGTAACACGCAGGGGAATAGAGACCGTCATAGCATTGGATATATCCAATTCCATGCTGGCCGATGACGTAGCCCCCAACAGACTTGAAAAATCCAAGCGCATCATATCCAATCTGGTTGACCAGTTCAAGGATGACAAGGTGGGTCTGATAGTATTTGCTGGCGACGCTTTCGTACAATTGCCCATAACAAGTGATTTTATATCGGCCAAAGTATTCCTGAATGCAATATCTCCGGCGCTGATAAACCGTCAGGGAACCGATATAAGGGCTGCCATAGAACTTGCCACCCGCAGTTTCACGCCCAGCGAAGGGGTGGGTAAGGCCATCATAGTCATAACAGATGGCGAGAACCATGAAGGCGGTGCTGTTGAGGCCGCCCAGGCTGCTGCCGAGAAGGGTTATATTGTATATGTGATGGGAGTAGGACTGCCGTCTGGATCGCCTATACCTGGTGACCGGAGAGGTGAGTTCCGCAAGGACCGCGAAGGCAATGTAGTGGTTACACGTCTGGATGAGGAGATGTGCCGTAACATCGCTGCTGCAGGTAAGGGAGCGTATTTCTATGTGGATAACTCCAATGCAGCCGAGAAAGCCCTGCAGAAGGAGATTGACAAGTTGGCCAAGGCCGATGTCGAAACCACAGTTTATACAGAATATGATGAACAGTTTGCAATAATTGCCTGGATGATACTGGTAATACTGCTCGTTGAGATATTTATCTGTGAGAGCCGTAATCCCAGACTCAGGAATTTCAGTCTGTTCAATATTGATGAGGAGAAAGTAAAATGAGAAAGATATTGTTGTTCTGCCTTTTGACCGCATCCGTTGCAGGTGCTTACGCACAGCGTTCGGACCGTTCGTTCGTACGCAAGGGCAACCGTATGTTTGAGGACAGCCTTTTCATAAAAGCCGAGGAGAATTATCTCAAGGCTTTGGACATGAATCCTGAACTCAACGAGGGATACTACAATCTTGGAAATGCATATACCGCTCAGCAGAAGCCCAATGAAGCCATAGAGCAATACCGCAAGATGGCGAATGTCCTTGAAGGTAAGAAGAGAGAACTTATGGATGACCCGTCGGCTTCAAAGAAGGAACTTGACCGTTGCAAACAGGACCTGGCCAAGACTTATCACAATACCGGAGTGGTATATCATATGTGTGAGCAGTATGACAAAGCAGTGGAATCCTATAAGCAGGCGCTCAGAAACAATCCTCAGGATGATGAGACCCGCTATAATATGATATTGGCACAGCGTATGCTCCAGCAGCAGCAACAACAGCAACAGCAGAATCAGCAGCAGGACCAGCAACAGCAGGAACAGCAGCAGGAACAGGATCAGCAGGAACAACAGCAGCAGGAGCAACAGCAGCAGGAACAACAACAGCAACAGCAGCAGGAACAGGATATGTCAAAGGAGAATGCCGAGCAGATTCTGGAGGCTGCAATGCAGGATGAGAAAGAAGTTCAGGAACGGGTGCAGGAGCAACTTATACAGGCTCAGCCCAAGAAACCGTTGGAAAAAGATTGGTAATATGAATATACTCAACAAGACAAAAGGACTGTTTATTGCGGCAGCGCTGATTCTGTTGGCTGCAGTGAGAGTCGTTGCCCAGGATGTAACCTTTACCGCTCAGGCTCCCAAGGCCGTAGTGGTGGGTGAACGCTTCAGGATAACATATAAGGTTGATACACGCGACGTTAAGGAGTTCCGTGCTCCGGATATGAAGAATATTCAGGTCCTTACAGGTCCGGCAACTTCTACCTCGTCCAGTACCACTATTATTAACGGCCAGGTAACCAACAATACCACTGTAACTTATACATTTACTGCAGTAGCGACCGAAGAAGGTGATGTTGAACTGGACGGTGCAACGATAAAGGCAGGAGGCAAACAGATAACCTCAAATAAACTTACCATCAGGGTGCTGCCGCCGGATCAGGTCCAGCAAGCCCAGGGCGGTCAGGGGCAGGGGAGTAACCAGGCCGGCCGTCAGCAGTCTGCCGGATCTGTAGGAGCTGATGATCTGTTCATGCTTGCAACCGTAGATAAAACCACCGTTTATGAACAGGAGGCTGTTCTGCTGACATATAAGATATACAAGCTGCCTTCAGTGGACCTCCAGACCATGAGCAACAAGATGCCTGACCTGAAGAACTGTCATGTTCAGGAGGTGGAACTTCCGCAGAACAAGGAGTTTAATCTGGAACATTATAACGGGCGTAACTATCAGACTATGGTCTGGGCCCAGTACGTACTGTTCCCTCAACATTCGGGCGAGTTGGAGATACCGTCAACTCCGTTTGAAGGAACCATTGCACAGCGCGTTGAAAACAACAGCGGAGACATATTTGACATGTTCTTCAACTCTACCAGATACGTAGAGGTAAAGAAGGACCTTACATCACGCAGTATTAAGATTAACGTCAAACCTCTGCCGCAGGGTAAGACAAGCGCTTTCTATGGCGGAGTGGGTGATTTCAGCATCAGTTCCACCATAAGCAGTACAGATGTTACAGCCAATGATGCCGTAACGGTAAGAGTGATACTGTCCGGTACCGGAAACCTGAAACTGGTCAAGACGCCGGAGATAAAGTTCCCCCAGGATTTTGATATCTATGACCCCAAGGTAGATAACAAATACACTATCAAGGGTGGTCGTCAGACCGGTAATAAAGTGTATGAGTATCTGATAATTCCGCGTCATGCCGGCCAGTATACCATTCCGGCGCTGGAGTTCCAGTATTTTGATCCCAAGAGCGGCTCATACAAGACCGTAAAGACCGATGAATACACCCTTAACGTAGCCAAAGGGCAGGGTGGAGGTGACTCTCAGGGCTCTGTCTCATATGTAAGCAAGGAGGACCTCAAGTTTGTGGGACAGGATGTCCGTTTCCATGCGACACCGCTCAGACTCAAGTCCGACAGTTCAAACTTCTATGGTTCGGCGCTGTTCTGGCTCTGCCTGGCTTTGCCGGTAGTAATTCTTGCGGTAATAGCGGCTATCTCCAGAAAGCGTGTGGCCGATAATGCGAATATTGCCAAGGTGCGTGCAGGAAAAGCCAATTCTGTTGCCACGAAACGCCTTAAGGTGGCACGTAAACTGATGAAGGATAACCGTAAGGATCAGTTCTATGATGAGATGATGCGTGCTCTGCAGGGTTATTTCGGCGATAAACTGTCAATTCCGGTAGCCGAACTCTCCAAAGACAATATAGAGGCAGAACTTAAGCGCAGGAATGTGCCCGATGAACCTGTAAGGCAGGTGATTGGCCTTATGGATGACTGTGAGTTCGCCCGTTATGCTCCCGGTGACGATACAGGCCGCATGGACCGTCTCTATGAAGAGGCTGCACATGTGATAAGTCAGATTGAAAACACCATCAAATGATCAGAGTATTATGAAGAAGATAATTGCACTCATATTGACAGTTCTTCCTATTGTGGCATATGCACAGGAAGATGAGAGCGGAATGACCAGAATCGTGGCCGATTCCACAGCAGTGGACAGGGCTTATACATTGGCCGATGCCGACAGCGCATATATTCAGGGCGATTACCTGACTGCTATTGATATATATCAGTCAGTAATTGAGAACCAAGGCGTTAATGCCACCTTATATATGAATCTGGGTAACTGCTGGCTCAAACGCGATGAGATAGCCAAGGCTATACTTTATTATGAGCGAGCCTATCTTCTGGACCCGTCAGATCCCGATGTCAGATTCAATCTGGATCTTGCCCGTACTAAAACAGTCGATAAGGTAAATGCTGTAAATCAGTTGTTTATAGTGGTATGGTTTAAGAAACTCCTGGCAGTTCTTGATGTAAACGGATGGGCTGTGATGACTGTAATCCTGTTTGCACTGACAATATTACTGATAGGAGTATTGCTGTTCTCAAAGAAATCAGGATTAAGGAAAATATCTTTTTCTTTTAGCGTCTTTTTCTTGCTTTTGTCCATTTTATCTTTTATCTTCGCTACAACGCAGATGGGAAATATCCGTGAGCGTAACACCGCAATTATCATGTCGCCCAGTGTTACGGTCAAGAGCACACCCACCAGCGCCGGTACAGACCTGTTCATTATTCATGAGGGACGTAAGGTTAAGATACTTGATTCTTCCATGAAAGAGTGGGTTGAGATAAGACTTGAGGACGGAAACACAGGCTGGATACCGGTAGATGTTATGGAAATTATTTAAAGGAATATGAATGACTGAATTACAGGGTCTCATAGAGACAGACAGATTGGCCACGCTGTCAATTAATGGCAGCGAATCCCTGTTCTGGGATGGGGTGGCCAATATATATACTTCAGCCATAGTTTGGATTCCGCTTGCCTTGTTTGCTATCTTACTGTTAATCAGGAATATAAATCCCAAGAAATTACTGCTTGTATTGCTGCTGGTGGCAGTCACCGTACTTTTGTGCGACCAATTGTCATCATCGGTTTGCAAGCCGCTTTTCCATAGACTCAGACCTACGCGTGATCCGTATATATTAAATATGGTGGATACCGTAAACGGCTATCGTGGAGGACTTTACGGCTTTTTCTCAGGTCATGCGGCCAATTCTTTCGGCCTGGCATCGCTGTTTATGTGGCTTGTAAGAGACAGATGGTTCAGTCTGTCTGTTGGCATTTGGGCTATAATTAATTCACTGATAAGAACTTACTTAGGCGTTCACTTTGCTGGAGATATTCTTGTAGGCGCCATTGTGGGCAGTATTATCGGCAGTTTAATGTACTGGATATATTACATGACAACGCGTAAGGACCGCAGCCGTCGCAACGTTCATGATTCAAGTCTTCTTTATACAAGGACGGGATTCATGCGCAGTGACGTGTTTGTGTTCATGTGCGTCTTGTTTGGTACTTATTCGGTAATATTTATTGGTTCCTGTATAACTCAGGGAATTGCGTGAGATTTTAATTTTTGTAACCAGATTTGATAAACTACCTAATTTTTAAGCTTATGACCAGATTAATCACATTCAATGAACTGCGCCAGATCAAGGCGCAACTTCCGGAGGGCAGTATTCACAGAATTGCCGATGAGCTGAATCTCGATGTAGAGACAGTAAGAAATTTCTTTGGAGGTACTGACTACAAGAAAGGTTCAGCTGTAGGTTTCCACATAGAGCCGGGACCAAACGGCGGATGCGTTGTCCTGGATGATACGACAGTTCTGGATAGAGCTCTTGAGATTATAGCAGAGAGCAAGAAGTGATAAACAAAACATCAGGGGGCGGCAAAACCGCCCCTTATTATTTAATCATGTTATTTTTGCATAATATCTATTATGTTAAATAGGAAATATTGAAGCGCACCCCACTGTCCGATAATAAAAAAGAAAGGCCCCCGGATTCCGGAGGTCTTTCCTGTTGTTGATGCAATTTGTATCAGAGCAATCCTTTTTCTTTCATGCGAGCCTCAATCTCGTTTAGTTCCTTGGACATATCAAGCTGATAATAGATAGTCTGCAGAGGAATTGCCCACTTATCGGTTGCAGAAGCCTCAAGTTCTCTGTACTTAAGGAAGTACGGAAGTGCCTTCTTGTAGTAGTTTTTCTGCTCCTTAACGGCATCCTTATAAGCCTTTGAACGATAATCAAGGTTGCTCTTTGAATCCATATAATCCGATGCCTGGAACATGACACAGAGACCCAGGTTGAAATATGCGTCAGAGAGTGCCTCATCCTTCTCGATAGCGGTCTCATACTGCTTGATGGCAGCGTCATAATCCTTGTTCTGCTGTGCTATATAACCCAGAACGTAGTAGTTGTAAGCTTTCTCGGGATCAATCTGAACCATCTCATTTACAAAGTTCTCAAGTTCGGTCATATCGTTCTTGAGGTTGTAGTAGTTGAGCAGTTTACCATAGTAATACTGAGCTGTCGGGTATTTTACAAGACCCTTCTTCAGTGTCTCAAGCCATGAAACGGTATCCTGAAGGTTACCGTAGGCATCGCACAGCATCTCAGTGGCAGTCTCTCCTACCTCCTCGTCGGCTGTGGCAACCTCAGCATACTTCAGAACGTTCTCCCACTTCTCAAGATTGTATGCTGCAAGTGCAGGATAATATGAGAAGATCGGCTTGTTCTTGATGAAGTTTGAATCTTCCTCGACAATATCCTTTACCATAGGATGGCTGGCTACTGTGAAATATGCGTCAAACATTTCATACGCCTTGTTGTAATCCTGATGATCGTTGAAATAGAAAATACCGCCACGAATCAGGTCACCCATGGTTCTGTGGATTTCGCCGGCATGTTTCTTTCTGGCTTCATCGGATGTCTTGCCCTTGGCATTCGGTATCTGCTGGAGAGAATCGGCTATCATAGCGAAACGATACCAGTCAGTGAGCAACTTGTACATACCTACAGTGTCGTATGCCTGAGTGTATGACTTGGTATTCTCCTGATAATAGAAATGCTGGTAGATATCGGCAGCAACAAGCCATGTCTGATCATAGTTCTCATTCAGGGAATTCTTCATAGCCTGGTCAATAAGGCGCTTGGCACCCCTCTTGTCCTGGACGTCATCTCTTTCAAATTCATTTTTGGCTTCCTTAACCTGCTTCTGAGCTTCTTTGGTAGCCTTCTTCAGTTCCTTTTCAGTCATCTGGGCGTATGATGTGCATGACATTCCCAGAGCTGCAATCAAAACAAAAATCAGTTTTTTCATTAGAACAAAGTTTAAAGGTTTTACATTATTAATATATTATTTCATTTATCTTGTTAAAACTACTCGTTTACAGGTGCCTCAGGAGCGGTTTCCTCCCCACCCTCGACAGTTTCCTCAACGGGTTCACTGTCAACCTTGCAGATTGAACCGATCTGGTCGTTACGCTTCTCAAGGTTGATGAGCCTTACACCCTGTGTGGCACGTCCCATAACTCGGAAATCGGCAACGCTTACGCGCAGTGTGATACCTGATTTATTGATGATTACCAGGTCGTTATCATCTGTAACAGCCTGAATTGAAACGAGTTTACCGGTCTTATCGGTAATGTTAAGCGTCTTAACGCCCTTACCGCCACGGTTGGTCTTGCGGTAATCCTCAATCTCTGAGCGCTTACCGTAACCCTGCTCTGAAACCACCATGATTGTTTCCTCGGGCTGCTCGTCAACGGCTATCATACCTACGACCTGATCATCGCCGTCCTCATCAAGAGTCATACCGCGTACACCGGTCGATGTACGGCCCATGCTGCGAACCGTGCTCTCGTTGAAGCGTATGGCGCGTCCGTTGCGGTTGGCTATGATAATCTCCTTGTTGCCGTCGGTAAGCAGTACGTTGATTACCTTGTCACCCTCATTGAGGTTGATGGCGTTTATACCGTTCTGACGCGGACGTGAGTAATCCTGGAGTATAGTCTTCTTGATTACACCGTTCTGTGTGCAGAATACCAGGTAATGGTTGGAGGTGAACTCTGCATCGCCCAGGTTCTTGATTGCTATATAGGCATTTATGGCATCACCCGGCTCGATGTTGAGCATATTCTGGATGGCACGGCCCTTTGATGTCTTGCCGCCCTCAGGTATATCATATACCTTGAGCCAGTAGCAGCGTCCCTTCTGGGTAAAGAAGAGTATGTAATTGTGGGTGGTGGCTGTGAATATGTGCTCTATGAAGTCCTCGTCGCGCTTGTCGCTTCCGCGGGATCCTACTCCACCCCTGCCCTGCAGACGGTACTCCGTAAGGGCGGTACGCTTGATGTAACCCAGATGTGACATTGTGATGATCATGGGCTCATCGGCATAGAAGTCCTCGGGATTGAACTCCTCGCTGGCATATACTATCTCAGTCTTGCGCTCGTCACCGTATTTGTCAATGATGGCCTGCATCTCATCCTTGATTACCTGCTTGCACTTCTCAGGATCATCCAGAATGCTCTGGAGTTCCTGGATACGTGCCATAACCTCATTGTATTCCTCATGCAACTGATCCTGCATGAGTCCTGTCAACTGGCGCAGACGCATATCCACGATAGCCTTGGCCTGGATATCGTCCAGTCCGAAACGGTCCATCAGGTTCTGTATGGCGTCATTGGGAGTCTTTGCGGCCTTGATTATCTGGATAACCTCATCGATATTGTCCGATGCAATGATCAGACCCTCCAGTATATGGGCGCGTTTCTTTGCCTCCTCAAGGTCGAACTTGGTGCGGCGTATCACAACCTCGTGACGGTGCTCGATGAAGCACTTTATCAGGTCGCGCAGATTAAGGCATTTGGGACGTCCCTTTACAAGGGCTATGTTGTTTACGCCGAATGACGTCTGCAGTGCTGTCATTTTGAACAGCTTGTTCAGAACCACGCCGGCGTTGGCGTCACGCTTAACGTCTATGACGATACGCATACCCTCACGGTCAGACTCGTCATTTACGTTGCTGATACCTTCAATCTTCTTATCTGTTACAAGTTCTGCAATGAACTTGATGAGTTCTGCCTTGTTTACACCGTATGGAATCTCGGTTACGACGATCTTGTCATGCTGCTCGCCGGCCTCAATCTCGGTCTTGGCACGCATGATAACGCGGCCGCGGCCTGTCTCATAGGCCTCACGTACTCCGCTTATACCATATATATAAGCGCCTGTGGGGAAATCAGGGGCCTTGATGAACTGCATCAGCTCATCAACGGTTATGTCAGGATTGTCAACCATGGCCATGCAGCCGTTCAGAACCTCTGTAAGGTTGTGAGGCGGCATATTGGTGGCCATACCTACTGCAATACCGGATGAGCCGTTTACGAGCAGGTTGGGTATTGTAGCGGGGAGAACGGTAGGCTCCTCTTCCTTGTTGTCATAGTTGGGAACGAAGTCAACGGTATTCTTGTTGATGTCCTGCATCATCTCCTCGCCCATCTTGCGCAGACGTACCTCGGTATAACGCATGGCAGCGGGGCTGTCACCGTCTATCGAGCCGAAGTTACCCTGGCCGTCAACCAGAGGATAACGCATTACCCATTCCTGTGCAAGACGCACAAGAGCGCCGTATACTGATGAGTCACCATGAGGATGGAAGTGTCCTAACACATCACCTACCGTACGTGCCGATTTGCGGTATCCCTTGTCCGATGTGTTACCGTCGCGCATCATACTGTACAGTATGCGGCGGTGCACAGGTTTGAGTCCGTCACGTGCATCCGGCAGAGCTCTGGCTACGATGACTGACATTGAATAGTCAATGTATGAGGACTTCATCTCCTCCTCAATGTTCACCCTGATAATTCTGTCCTGGTTTTCCAATTTTTCTGATTTTTAGGTCTTTTACAATAGTTTTTCTGCCTTATGGCATAAACCTTTCAAAGGTACTCAGAAAATAGTTCATAGGCAACTTTACGCGCGTATTTTTAATAAGGTGTTAATAAGTTTTAGTACTCCACGACCGGACTTTATGGCATAACCGGACAAGTGGCATGTGTTTTGTTGATATCTTATTGGAAAAACAGGTATGAACCGGCTTAAAACCGATTATCTTTGCATTGAATCGGACTTGTAGCCAAATTAATCAGAACAGAATGGAATACAGATTGTCAGATAAACTGAATACCATAATATCACTCTCCAAAGAGGAGGCTGAGCGCCTTACCCACTCCGAGGTGACGGCTGAGCATCTGTTGCTCGGCATGATCAGGGACGGACAGAATAAAGCCATACAGTTACTCAACGAAATGGGTGTTGACCTCTCGGACCTGCGTATGCGTCTGGAATCCGTTCAGATGCCTCAGGACGGTAGTACTGACAAGGTGCCAATTGAAAAAATCGCTCTGTCTGTGGCAGTGACCCGTTTGCTGCGTATCAGCATGCTTGAGGCCAGACTCCAGAAGAAGGAACAGGTTGAGGCCGAACATCTACTGCTTGCCATTGTCCGCGACAGGTCATGTTCCGCTGCCAACATACTTTCACTTTACAATGTTGATTACCGCACTCTTCAGGCGCAACTCAACGGAACCTCTACCGAGATTCAGATGGGTATGGGACTTGACAACGATGAGGATGATGATGAAGATGAAATACCCGGCTCGTCCGATTCCGGTAAGCAGAAGCCTTCCAGAACGGTTGCGGCTGCCAGATCCGGCAGCAATACGCCTGTCCTGGACAGTTTCAGCACCGATATGACACAGGCTGCCATTGAAGGCAAACTGGATCCTGTAGTGGGTCGCGAGAAAGAGATAGAGCGTCTTGCTCAGATCCTTACCCGCCGCAAGAAAAACAACCCCATCCTTATAGGTGAGCCCGGTGTGGGTAAATCGGCTATTGTAGAAGGTCTTTCACAGCGCATTGTAAAACGCAAGGTGTCCCGCATGCTGTTTGGCAAGCGTATACTCGCGTTGGATATGGCGGCAGTGGTGGCAGGTACAAAATACCGCGGACAGTTTGAGGAGAGATTGCGCTCCATCATTCAGGAACTCAAGAAAAATCCTGACATAATACTGTTCATCGACGAGATACACACCATAATAGGTGCCGGCTCTGCTCCGGGTTCAATGGATGCCGCCAATATGCTCAAGCCTGCCCTGTCCCGCGGCGAGGTCCAGTGCATCGGCGCAACCACTGTCGATGAGTACCGCAAGTCCATCGAGAAGGACGGTGCCCTTGAGCGCCGTTTCCAGAAGATACTCGTTGAACCTACTACGGCCGAAGAGACACTCCAGATCCTTGAGAATATCAAGGACCGGTATGAGGAGCATCATAATGTAAATTACACCGATGATGCCCTGAAGGCTTGCGTAACCCTTGCACAGCGTTACATAACGGACCGCTCATTCCCCGACAAGGCCATTGACGTACTTGACGAGGCCGGCTCCCGCACCCATCTTTCTAACCTCTCCGTTCCCAAGGAGATTGAGGATAAGGAACATCAGATTGACTTTACCCGTGAAGGAAAGAACGATGCGGTGGCCCGTCAGGATTTTGAACTGGCCGCCCGTTTCCGCGACCAGGAGAAGGTACTGGAGGGAGAACTCGAGCAGATGCGCAAGGAGTGGGAATTGTCGCTGAAGAGTCATCGTGAAACCGTTGATGAGGAGAGTATCGCCACGGTGGTTTCAATGATGAGCGGTGTTCCCGTGCAGAAGATAGCACGTGAGGAGGGAGAAAGACTGAAGGGATTGGCCCCTGCCCTCAAATCAAAAGTCGTAGCGCAGGATTCGGCTATAGATCTGCTGGCAAAAGCCATACGTCGCAGCCGCGTAGGATTGAAAAATCCCAACAAGCCCATAGGCTCATTCCTGTTCCTCGGACCGACCGGTGTGGGTAAGACCCTGCTGGCTAAAGAACTTGCCGAGCAGATGTTCGGAACAACCGACGCCCTTATCCGCGTAGATATGAGTGAATTCATGGAGAAGTTCGCAGTGTCTCGCCTGGTAGGAGCGCCTCCCGGATACGTAGGTTATGAGGACGGCGGCCAGTTGACCGAGAAAGTACGCCGCAAGCCCTACTCCATCATCCTGCTGGATGAGATAGAGAAAGCGCATCAGGACGTATTCAACATCCTGCTTCAGGTTATGGATGAGGGACGTCTGACAGACAGCGAGAGCCGTACTGTCGATTTCCGCAACACCATTATAATAATGACCTCCAACCTAGGCTCACGTCAGATTCAGGAGTACGGACGCGGCATAGGATTCGGCACTACCGATGCCGGAACCGACCTGGCCCGTCAGGATATCATCCGCAAGGCCCTCAACAAGTCTTTCGCTCCCGAGTTCATCAACCGTATTGATGAGATCATAACCTTCAACCAACTGGACCGTCAGGCCGTTGGACAGATAGTGGGTATTGAACTCTCACAACTCACAAAACGCATGGAAGGTATGGGTTACACACTGTCTGTGACGGATTCAGCCAGGGAATTCCTGGCCGATAAGGGATACAGCCGCGAATACGGTGCACGTCCCCTGAAGCGTGCCATACAGACATACGTGGAGGATAAACTTGCCGAGGTGATGATTGACGGCGATTGCCCCGAAGGATCACTGCTTACGGTCGATGTCAATCCCGAAAAGACAGACCTTACAGCCGCAGTAAGCGCAAAATGATTTGACAGAGAGTCACAGACAGACTCCTGTTCAGCCAAAATGTCAGTCGGATTCCCGTCTGGCATTTTTGTTGTATTATACCGTGCAGAAAACAGATAAAACAACATAAGTTATGCAGAAAGGTACAATCGGGGTAACGACTGAGAACATATTCCCCATCATCAAACAGTTCCTGTACAGCGACCGCGAGATATTCTTGCGCGAGATAGTATCAAATGCAGTAGATGCCACCCAGAAACTCAAGACTCTGGCCTCCAAGGGCGATTTCAAGGGTGAAATGGGTGATCTGACGGTTCACGTAACCGTGGGCAAGGACACCATCACCGTAAGCGACCGTGGCATAGGCATGACCGCAGCCGAGATAGACAAGTACATCAACCAGATAGCCTTCTCGGGCGCAAATGATTTCCTGGAGAAATACAAGAACGACGCAAACGCCATCATCGGCCATTTCGGACTTGGTTTCTACTCGGCATTCATGGTGTCAAAGAAGGTTGAAATCATAACCAAATCCTATCAGGAGGGCTCGCAGGCCGTAAAATGGAGTTGTGACGGTTCGCCCGAATTCGAGCTTACAGATTCCGATAAGGCCGAACGTGGAACCGATATCATACTTTATCTGGATGATGACAGCAAGGAATACCTGCAGGAGACAACCATTCAGGGCCTGCTCAAGAAATACTGCCGTTTCCTGCCCGTGCAGATTGCCTGCGGCAAAAAGAAAGAGTGGAAAGACGGTAAGGAAGTCGAGACAGACCAGGATAACATTATCAACAATGTTGAACCCCTCTGGACCAAGACTCCCAGCGAACTCAAGGATGAGGATTACAAGGCGTTCTACCGCGAACTCTATCCCATGCAGGACGAGCCTCTGTTCTGGATACACCTTAATGTGGACTTCCCGTTCCACCTGACCGGTATTCTGTACTTCCCCAAGATTAAGACCAACCTGGACCTGCAGAAAAACCGCATTCAGCTATACTGCAACCAGGTATTTGTAACAGACTCAGTAGAAGGAATTGTACCCGATTTTCTCACCCTGCTCCACGGCGTGATAGACTCTCCGGATATCCCACTGAACGTATCCCGTTCATATCTGCAGAGTGACTCCAACGTAAAGAAGATATCCGGTTACATCACCAAGAAGGTGGCCGACCGTCTGAGTTCTATATTCAAGAACGACCGCAAGGAGTTTGAGCAGAAATGGGATGACGTAAAGCTGTTCATCAACTACGGAATGCTGACCGAGGAGGACTTCTACAGCAAGATGGAGAAGGTTGCCCTCTTTAAGGATACTGACGGCAAGTATTTCACTTTTGATGAGTACAAGAAGCTGATAGAGGCCAATCAGACTGATAAGAACAAGAACCTTATCTACCTGTACGCCACCAACCGTGAGGAGCAGTACGGATACATTGAAGCAGCCAAGAACAAGGGCTACAGCGTCCTGCTCATGGACAACCAGTTGGATGTACCTGTAATAGGCATGCTGGAGCAGAAGTTCGGCAATAACAGTCGTTTCCAAAGGGTTGACAGCGATTCCATTGACAACCTGATCGCCAAGGAGGACAACAAGGCCGTAGACCTGCCCGCAGGTCAGTTGCGAATGATAACCAAGATATTCAGCAGCCAGATGCCCAAGATTGACAAGGCCGATTTCCATGTCGATGCCCAGTCCCTGGGTGAGTCTTCCCTGCCCGTTATGGTAACCTGCAGCGAGTATATGCGCCGAATGAAAGATATGGCCGCCATACAGCCCGGAATGAATTTCTACGGAGATATGCCCGATATGTACACTGTCATCCTGAATAAGGACCATAAACTTATAAAGAAGGTTCTTGAGGAGGCCGGCGCAGCATGTGACGCCAAGATCAAGCCCGAGGATGAGAAGCTTAACTCTCTCAAGGAGCGTCAGGCTGAACTCCGCAAGGCCCGTGAGGGTAAGAAGGATGAGGATGTACCTCAGGCTGAGAAGGATGAGATGACGGATATCAACTCTAAGATAACCGAGGCAGAAAACTCAATATCAGGCATTTATGCTGACTATGCCGCAGGTAATAAGATAGTCCACGAACTCATTGACCTGGCACTGCTTCAGAACGGAATGCTTAAAGGTGAGGCTTTGGCAGCTTTCATACGTCGTAGCGTCGATCTTATCTGATAAGTTACTTTTTATATTAAAAAGGGCACTGAGAGTACATCAGTGCCTTTTTTTACATATATTTGCAAAAGAGGTTATCCGTTATGATCAAAAGGGCTCTTATAGTACTGATTGCCACGCTGTTGACAGTATGTGCACCCGTTGGGGCACAGAAAGTCGGTCTCGTGCTCAGTGGCGGTGGAGCCAAAGGAATGGCGCATATCGGTGTGATACGGGCCCTTGAAGAGAACGGTATCCCCATCGATTACATCGCAGGAACATCCATGGGTGCTGTAATAGGCTCTCTCTACGCCATGGGATACTCTCCCGATGAGATGCAGCAGCTGATCAGTTCCGATGATTTCAAGAACTGGTACATGGGTACCAGGGATATGAATTATCAGTTCTATTTCAAGCAGAACCCGCCTACCCCTTCAATCATCTCGGCTCAGGTCGCCATCAGGGACTCCATGACGGTTATACGTCCAACCGTCAACAGTCTTGTGGACCCCCTTCAGATGAATCTTGCATTCCTGGATATATTCTCGGGTGCATCGGCCGCCTGCGGCAATAATTTTGACAATCTGTTTGTGCCTTTCAGGGCAGTTGCATCGGATGTGTTCAACAAGAACTCCATTGTGCTTTCCAAAGGTACGTTGGGCGATGCGGTACGTGCTTCAATGTCATTCCCGTTTGTGTTCCGCCCGATAATGATTGACTCCATAATTGCTTATGACGGAGGTATTTATGATAATTTCCCCGTAGATGTAATGGTGAATGACTTCCACCCCGACTTCATTATAGGAAGCCTGGTGGCTGTCGCTCCGGGTGAGCATAAAGTCGAGATTCCAGACGAATTCGATATAATGGGTCAGGTAACCAGCATGATCATCCAGAAGAGTGATTACAGCCTGGACCCCAGTCTTGGAGTAAAGGTGGAGTTTGACCTGACAAGCGTAGGACTTCTGGATTTTCATCTGATTGACGAGGTATCGGCATTGGGATACCGCAACACTATGCTTCTGATGGATTCCATCAAATCCAGAACTACCGCACGCAGGGATACCTCCGTGGTTCAGACGCGGCGTGAAGAGTTCAAGACCCGTATTCCCCGCCTCTATTTCAGTGACATCAGTGTCAAGGGAGTTAATCAGGCACAGCAGCGTTACATAAAGAAGGAACTCAATGCCGCTGACAATGAATTTTCATTTGAAGATTTCAAGTACGGCTATTTCAAGCTTCTGTCCGATGATGCCATCAGTGAGATAATACCCAATACAGATTTCTCGCCGACCGATTCAACATTCAACCTGAACCTGAATGTAAAGTTGGATGACCATCCTACATTCAGTTTCGGAGGAGGTCTTTCAACTTCTGTAACCAGCCAGTTGTACGGATCTGTTTCATACAGCCATATCGGCGAGGTGTCTGAGTCATATCTGCTTGAAGGACAGTTTGGAAGATCATACAACAATGCCCAATTGACCACACGCGTGGATATGGCTGTCGCCATACCTATGTCACTTTCAATACAGACCGGATACAACAACATGAACTATTTCCGGTCCGGAGCGTTCATATTCTCGTCCGATAAGTTCAATCCGGCTCTAAACAAGACAATTGAGTTCTTCGGTAAGGTAAAACTCTCCCGTCCTTTTCTGAATAACTGGAAAACGGTATTCTCTATCGGTGCCGCGCACCATAAGGACTACTATACGCAGGAGAACGACATCAATTTCCGCAGTTTCAAATATGACTGTAACCGTCATAACATTTTCGGCGGTTCAATTATGTTTACCGGTAACACTCTGAATGCCATACAATATCCCACCAGCGGCCGTTCGGAGACTATCCGTGCATTTATCGGCACAGAGAATGACCTGTTCAGGCCACAAAATATCTACTCTCCCGATTATCATTCCGTGGACCGTTCCTGGCTTCAGATATCGGCACATCTGGAACATTATTTTAATTTCACGCGCCATTTCACTCTGGGAACACTGCTTGAAGGCTTTTATTCCTCCAGGAACTTCTCCAGCAATTACCAGGCGTCAGTGATGCAAGCCGCCAATTTCCGCCCCACGGTAAACAGCAAATTTGTGTTTGATCCGGATTTTTCGGCCAATTCATATTTTGCAGCCGGTATCAAACCTATTTGGATAATCAACAGCATATTCCATCTGCGTTCAGAGGTATACGTGTTCCAGCCTACCAGACCTATAATAAACATTGACGGTATGGCCGCATATGGCAAGGCTCTGAGTGGTACACAGGTTATGGGCGAAATCAATTTCGTCGCTCAGTACCAGAAGATATCGCTGAATGCATTCGTTGACTTTTCCACATCAAGTAACAATGCCTCGATGTTTGGTGTTACCATGGGTATCCTGATGCCCAACGAGTGGTTCCTAGAGTATTAACAAATCAATATAACAAACTGACAATATGGAGAAATATCCACATTATCTCGAGAGGCTTCAGGCCGCAACACGCAAGTACTGGGACAAACCCGCATTGAACAACATCGGTGGTGAGACATTCACATACGCCCAGATGGCACGTTCCATAGCACGTTTTCACATAGTATTTGAATATGCCGGCATAAAGAAAGGTGACCATATAGCACTGTGCGCCCAGAACGGCGCCCGCTGGGGATTCGCCTACCTGGCAGTAAACACGTACGGAACTGTGATAGTGCCCATACTGGCCGATTTCAAGCCCGACAGCGTAATGGGACTGGTCAACCACTCTGAGAGCATCATTCTCTTTACTGATGCAGGCAGATGGGCAAAGATGGACAGTGCCAAGATGCCCAATGTCCGTGCGGTGTTTGATGTAAACGCACTCAAGCTGCTGTTCTGCAGTGATGATAAGATACAGTATGCCTTTGAGCATCTTGACGAGCTGTTTGACAAGAAGTATCCCGGCGGTTTCGGTCCTGACGATGTGGTATTCCCCACCGATAACTGGGATGACCTTTCCACCATCAACTACACATCTGGCTCAACGGGTGATCCCAAAGGCGTGATGCTTACCTACCGCAATTTCTCATCAATTGTGGATTACAGCCAGCGTCACGTACCCGCAGGCGACAAGATGGTCTCCATGCTGCCCATGGCACACATGTACGGCCTTGTGATAGAGTTCCTGTATCCGTTAAGCAACGGCACATCCATCTACTGGTTGGGTGCGGCCCCCACTCCGGCTGCCCTGATGAAAGCCTTTGCCGATGTAAAGCCCTACCTGCTCATTACCGTGCCCCTGGTAATGGAGAAGATCTACAAGTCCAAGATCAAACCCATGATAGATAAACCGGTCATAAAATTCCTGCTTAAGGTACCGGGCATTAACTCCATCATTTACAAGAAGATAAAAGATGGACTTATATCCGCTTTCGGCGGTAATTGTGAGGAGTTCATCATGGGTGGTGCCGCTCTCAATCCTGAGGTTGAGCGCATATTCAAAAAGATAAAGTTCCCCTACCTGGTTGGCTACGGAATGACTGAGGCCTGCCCCCTACTGGCCTATGAGCACTGGACCAAATACGTGCCAGGATCATGCGGTAAGCCGGTAGACGTTGCAGAGGTACGTATTGACTCTGATGATCCTCAGCACACTGTAGGTGAGATTCAGGCCCGCGGTGAGAACATCACCATAGGTTATTACAACAACCCCGAGGCTACCGCCAATGCCTTTACTGATGACGGCTGGCTCAAGACGGGCGATCTGGGTATCATGGATGCCGACGGCAACATATTCATCCGTGGCCGCAGCAAGAACATGATTCTGGGTCCATCGGGCCAGAATATCTACCCCGAGGAGGTTGAGGCCGTTGTTAACAATCAGGATTATGTTGTTGAGTCTGTTGTAGTTGACCGTGGCGGCAAACTGGTGGCTCTGGTATATCTCGATGAGCAGGCCATAGCCAAGGCTCTGCTGGATCCTGAGGCCAAGGATGCCATTCCGGAGAACATCCGTCTTGCATCAAACCGTCAGCTCCCCGTATACAGCCAGTTGGCCAAGGTTGAGGTACAGGCCGTTCCGTTTGAGAAAACCCCAAAAATGTCAATCCGCCGTTTCCTCTACAAATGATACAAAAGGGGACAGTCCCCTTTTGTACGTAATCCCGTTCACCACCCATGAAGGTAGCGGGCTGGCATCAACCGTTAAGAATGTAAAGAAAGCTTGGCCAAAGGCTACGGTGAAAGACGGGTGCGCTCTATGGTGGTGACGCTAATGTAATCTTTTCTTAATATCAGCTTAACAGTTTCTTAATATGATGAGGTTATTTTTGCTGTATATGAAAAGACAGGATAAAACTAACTTCTGGGATTGGACATTCAGGGTCTTGGCTGCTGCTATAGTGATTGCCGTATGCATAATAGCACATGAACGCGACATCAAGACACCGCCTGCCGTGGTTGACAAAGCTTTCAGTGAGATGTACGGCGGTGCCACGGAGGTGGAATGGGAAAAGCATCTGAACGGGTATAATGTAGAGTTTATCTATGACCGTCACGAGATGGAGGCACAGTTCAGCAAGAAAGGGATATGGAAGAGTACACGCAAGGAGATTGCTGTTAGTGAGGTGCCCGATGAGGTTATGAAAAGTATCGCTGAACAGAATACCGGAAGTTGGCAGATAGATAACGTGTATCTGCACACAGCCCCGCAGGGTAATAAAGAGTATTACCGGATTGAGCTGGATAAGGAGATGACGGGCCGGGAAAAGACGCTGTGCATACTCCCTAACGGCACGGTTATGAAGATGTAATCAATGTTAGAGAGCATACTTATTGGGACGCTACTCGACACACGCCGCCAACGATACACTACCAAGGCAAAGAAGGCTTTCAGCGGCCGTGTCTTTGTGCCAGACGATTTGGAGAAGATACTACTGAAGGCGATGCTGTAAATGGTCTCTATGTCGGTATTGGCTTTGATTTATAAATGCGTCGAAACAAAAAGAGGAGCCATCAAAGCTCCTCTTTCCGTTCACTGCTGCAATATCAGCGTTTGTCCTGTATGCCGAAGCGGATCCACTGCTCTGGTGAGTAATGCTTCTTTAGGCCCTCAGAGAGACTTATGGCCTTCTGGGCATTCTCCTCAAATACTTTTGACATTGTGTTTTGATTGAATAATAAGACAAGGACCTACGGGGTTGCCGGGTGCTATGCCGTGAGGGCTACGTTGTGGAACAGGAAGAACATTCCCAGGAACAGCTGTAGCAGCGATGAGAGCATGCGGGTGCCGCTGTTGGGGATGAAGGCCTGGGTCTCAAGGGTGAAGGCCAGACCGAAGATTCCGGAGGCAAGGGTGAGCGCTCCTATCATCCAGGCACTGGCAAACAGTGTCTCAGCGGGATTACAGATGCAGATTACACCCAATACTAACAGCAGGATGCCGGTGACGGCAAGCCAGATTTTGATACTCTTTTTCATATAAAGTCCTTTTTAAACATTCGTTTAAAGGTATAGATTATTCCTGACAAATGGAAATTTGTAAGTATTTTAGATACAAATACTGCTCCATAAGTCATAATAAACCCCTATTTGCGGTATGGGTCTAAGTCCTGGTACTGGCCACTGGCCTTATCATAGTGACGGAGGATGGGTGGCGTTGGCGTGAGGTCGTAATAGTCCAGGTGTTCTATCTCCATTCTGAAATATGTCATGGAGTGATAATCGGGATACAGGCGCTGGAGCACAGGGCTAGTATTGTAGATTTCCTGCTGCAGGTCATCAGGGACACTGAAAGAGACATCACCCCCTACTCTTACTGATATGTTGCCTTTTAGGGCCAGCAGCTCTATGGCGGGGTTGGCCTGGAGTTCCTGCCAGATGGCTTTGCGGGGGTTGGTGGCGAAGTACAGGGTGTGGCCATCGGCCTTCATGATCTGGAAAGCACGTATCATGGGACGGCCATTTAGGCCTACTGTTGCAAGGGCTATGTCCTTGTTGGATTTAAGAAAATCAAGAGCTTGTTTCATCACTGTTGACTGATTGGTTATTATTTGGCTAATGTAGTCAATTTTGTGACACAGGTCTTTTCGGAGTGCCCTATTATTCCATTACGACAGCAATGTCTTATTCAAAAGATTGTTTAGGATTTAATCTTTAACCAATTTTATTGATAAGGCATCACATATTTTGATATAAAGTGTCCAAAAATTAGACACTTTTGGCCCGAAAAGTGCGTTTTTGCATTTTTTTCTTGGAGGTTGGTGAACGATGATGCTATTTTTATTGGAAATAGCAACAGTATTATGTTCAGACACTACATTACAATAGCCCTTAGGAACATACGCAAGTATGCGCTCCAGAACGCGGTCAGCATTCTTGGTCTGACGGCGGGATTTGTCTGCCTTACCCTATCCACCGTCTGGATCCGTTTTGAAAATTCATTCGACACTTTCCACAAGGATGCCGACCGGCTTTATTATATGAATGAAATATATGAAGTTGACGGAACTGACCGGACCCGATATGATGCCCTGGGTGATGTGAGTTGTTATGATTTTGAGAAACTGGTGGACATTCCTGGAATAGAGTCATTATGCAAATATGTTATCAAAGAACGCAAGGGAGTGACAACCCTAAGGGGTGATACGGCGTTCTTTAAGATGTTTGATTTCAAAATAGCAGCCGGAACAGACCGTTTCAAGACTGACAGCAGTTTTGTAGCTGTAACAGAAAACTTTGCACACAAGATTTACGGCTATGACAATCCTATTGGAAAGAAATGTAACGGCAAGACTGTAGGTGCGGTAATTGCGCCGTTCAAACGTCCGTCCATATTCAGGTTTGATATCCTGATGTGGCATGATTTTCCATTTATAAGACCTCATGAGACCAGTTACCATTCAGTTCAGACCGAAGACTGGCAGAACAAAGTTATTATCAAACTGCATAAAGGGATAGATTACAAAGAGTTTTCTGACAAACTGGACCAAACCATAAAAGCACAATCATATGGTCGTAACCCTTACCGGCGTGAACTGCAACCCCTTCAGGAGTTTCACCGCCACAACATGAAAAACGGAATGTACATACAGTACATCCATTCAGGTCTCTTTGCCACAGCCTGCCTGTTGCTTCTGGTTTGCGCCATAGTGAACTATATGCTGTTCTCACTTAACAGGATCAGGAACAGAGCGCGTGAAATGGCGCTCAGAATGGTTCACGGGGCGTCAAACCTGTCAATAATAGCCATGATGCTTACTGAATATGCCTTGGTTTTGGGAACGTCTCTGATACTGGGCCTGATACTGGTGCTGTTTTTCTTGAAACCATTCAGGGAGATGACCGATATCCAGATGACAGGTGAATATGTATTTGGATGGAGCCTGCTGCTGATGCTTCTGCTGTTCATAATTTCTGTTGCAGTATGCATCGTTTCTACATACATTGTAAGGCGCCGCAGCATGCAGATATCCATCAGCCGCAAAAGCAGCCACCTGTTCCGCAACGTGAGTATCGGAATCCAGATATTCATAAGCGTATTGTTTGTCTTTGCCGTAAGCGCCATGATATACCAGTTTCGGTTCTTGAGGAACAATGACTGGGGTGTAAAGATCAATGACACTGCCGTTTTGAGTATTTTCAATTCTGCCAACCAATGGCCTGACAGCTTTGACGGTGGACCGGTTTGGAATCCGCCAAAAGATGAGAATGAAGTTGAAAAACGCAGTTACAGCCGTCTCAGCAGTAATGAGTTGGCCTCTGATTACATAAGCAGGCTTGATGGTCTCTACGGGCTCAACAACAGTCTGGCAAGCATTCCTGCAGTTGAAAGCATATACTATGGAATTGGAGATATCAGGAACATTTTTGAAGCAGGAGAAGATATTTTTCATGGGCATGGTGAGTCATCTATAAACGGCATAGTAGATTGTGATGTAAAGATCCTGGATGTTCTGGAGGGCGATGCTTTGGAACTGATGTCACTGAACATTCTGGACGGAGCCTTACCTGACCGCAAGCTTGGAAATGACGAGATTGCCATAACGCGGAGCCTGCAGAAAGAGTTAGGATTATGCGATATAGCCGATGAACCTACTCTAACTATTAACAGAAGGTTCCATAATCCCGGCATGGGCTATATTGATGATAACGGGCAATTGGTTATTACCAGTGGTGGAGAGACCGGATTTAAAGCATATACATTCCGCGTGATTGCCATTGTAAGTGACATTTACCCTTACAACTTCAACACCGAGCCCGGCAAATACATACTCTGTGCGCCGGGTAACCGCAGGCTTATGCCAAGATCGGGAAGCGGTTGGTCACAGGCCCTATACACTCTGACTTACAAGCACGGAATGAAAGATGAGCTGAAACAACAGATAGAGCGGATAATGTCAGAAACCGGACTTGACTACAAGCTGGATTTTACAGAAGACAGTTTCTTTGCAGACTTGGAAAGCGAGCAACACCTGGCCAAGCTTATTGAGATACTGGGACTTGTCTGCCTGCTGATTTCTGTTTCCGGAATTTTCTCAATCATCACACTGTCCTGCCAGGAGCGCAGGCGTGAGATTGCTGTGCGTAAGGTTCACGGGGCAAAGGTAAAAGACATACTTAGCATCTTTACAAGAGAGTACGGAGCGGTCTTTGCGATATCATCGGCAGCAGCATTCATGGTTGGTTATCTGGTCATCCGCCACTGGCAGCAGCAGTTCCTGCGCCAAGCAACAGTAAGCTGGTGGATTTACGCCGCCATACTTGCAGCAATGGCACTGGTAATCTGTCTCACAGTAGGCCACCGGGTTCTGAAAGCCACCCGCGAGAATCCCGCAGATGTGATCAAGAGTGAGTAAAACAGACATTAATCATTACTGATATGATGAATACATTCCGATATGCGTTCAGGTTCCTGCGTAGGCAGAAGCATTTTACGTTGATTAACGTGATAGGGCTTGCGCTTAGTCTGGCCTGCTGTATCATACTTACCCGGTACCTCTACAGGGAGGCTACGGTAGAGAGCCACTGCATAGACCCGTCAACGGTTATTGTGCCTGTGGAGTATTATGAGACATCGGGCACATATATGCCTGACGACCTGGAGTTTCTGAAAGAGGATGATGGCATAGGTCTGCTTGACCATGTAACGGAGCAATGCATTTTCAGCGGGAGCAGAGCTGTGAAGGTTAAGAGTGACGGTGATTGGATATCGGCTCCCGTAATATCAGTGCAGCCTAATGTCTGGAATTTCTTCAGGCTTGACATTACAGGTGACAGGAGTGCTATGGAGCGCCCTGATGCCTGCTGGATAACACGTGACTTTGCGCACATACTGTTTGGCGATACAGACCCTGTAGGAATGACTCTTTATATACAGTCAAGCAGTTTACAGATGCGGGCAGGAAAAATCACATCACCGGAGTACCAATATACTGTGGCCGGCATTATTGAGACACCCTCATTCAAGACAATACTTAACCCCAGCGTCATTGTCCCCTATTCCAAAAAACTGTCTTGGTCTGCAATGACCTGGATTCGTGTACCAAAAGGATATGATATTGAAGCTTTGAAACAGAGATGCACCAATAATCTGGAGGCCGATAAAAAGCAATACTCCGACTACCGCCACAACTTTGATAGCTGGAAGGAAATATATTACAAATACCGTTCATCAAATCAGAGCCAGAAACACGGGAATGACCTTTTCAGCACAGGAAACCGTTTCATAAGCCGCATCCTTTGGGGCACAGACATACTGATACTGATTGTGGGGTTGCTGAATTTCATTAACCTGTTTCTGGTTTATTGGCAGTACAGGATAAGGGAAGAAGGGATACGCAAGGTGTTCGGGCAGAGCCGCCGGCATCTGTTCAGTGAACTGTGGACTGAGAATTTCATTCTGGCTGCAACTGCGGTTGTCCTGGCGTGGGTCCTGGTATTGTCTTTATCAGGCAGAGCACTTGAATACCTGGGCTGTGATGTGCCGTTTACCGCCTTTGATATCTACCTGACCATTGGGATAGTTGTGCTGTTACCTCTGGCGGCAATGATATATCCTTATTATATTATCAGCCGCAAACCGGTCTATAGAATCATATCAGAGCGCTCAACATCAAAAAAGGAGGTAAGAATAAGGAACCTGATACTTGGATTCCAGTATTTCATTACTTTTACCCTGATAGTATGCTCTGTATGGTTAAGGTCGCACTTTATGTTCCTGACAAACAGCGATACGGGCATACCCGTTGATGAAATCCTTATCATAGACAGCCCTGTAATAGGTTATACCGATACGGCAAAGGGAGAGTCTGACCTGAGAGAATTGTTGAGCCGGATCAGAGCTGACAAAGCTGTTATCAGTGCGTTGCCCACCAACAACATACCAATAGGTGTCAATGCAAACGGAAACACCAACAAACTCTGGTCTAATGAGAATAAGCAGGGTGATTTCAGGCTTACCAAGTATGAAGTGAGTGCCAGCTGGTTTGAACTGTTCGGTATTGACATTGTTGACGGTAGTCTGGATGTAGAGGTGGCTGACAGGTCTAACCAAGGGGTCAAGTTGCCCAATGGAGCGATTGTATCTCTTTCCGGAACCGGAAAAGTGGCATTGAACCGCTCAGCAATGAGGCTGATGGGATATCCCGATGTCAACATGAGGACAATTGGTCAGGAGTTGGCCAGAACAGATGTGGATCTGGAAACAGGAGAACAGCAGGACCATCTGAATGTAATATATGACTACTCTTTCACGGTCTGTGCAGAGGCTAAGCAGTTCTATATAGGCCATAAGACCCTGGGAGTTACTCCTATAATATTTGAAATTGAGAATGATGAGGGACTGTTTGATATGTTTGGCATAAGGGCAAGGAGCACCAAATATATTGTAGTCCGTTCGGTTTCCGGCATGCAGACCCACGTTATGACTTTAGTGAAGGATGTTATCAGCGATGTTTGCGGTATAGATGATATACAATGCCGCTGGCTACGTCGGGATGTGGATGACCTTTATACTGAGGACCGCAAGGTTATGGACATCTTTACAATATTCTCAATAGCCGCCATTATAATATCGCTGCTGGGACTGTTGGGAATAACCGGTTTCAACATACGTCAACGCATGCATGAAGTCGCTGTCCGCAAGGTTCACGGCGCCAAGAGAGCAGACCTTTACCTGCTGCTGGGCGGCCGTTCACTAATTATCATGCTTATATCATACGCTATAAGCATCCCCGTAACGGTTCTGCTCATACGGGAATACACCCACTCATTCATAGAGAGCGCACCGCTTACCGTGTGGCTCTATATCATTGCCCTGCTGATAGTATTTGCCGTTACAGCCATCACCCTCATAATCCAACTGGAGCGTGCCTGCCGGCTCAACCCCGCAGATGTGATTAAGAGCGAATGACACAATAGTATCGTATCCCTGTGCCAGGCGCTGATGGCACGAAGGTGAACCTGCTGCTGGTCAAGCTGGGCTGGAGTACCACGAAATACGGGACGGGCCTTGCGCTTCCAGAAGCACTGGCCACCCCGGTGGTAGAAGGTTATGTTTCCTATTGGGGACCAGCAGTCCTTGATGATGGCGTTAGGGGTAAACTTGGGCATGGTGTTAGAGTTTTTACAAAGGTACTCAAAAGCCTACGTTGCTCATCTGAAAACGTGGGGTTTTGGCTTGTTTTTTTGTATGTTTGCACCTGAATTGTATTTGAACCATAATGATTAAAAGAGCTTTTATCTATATTGCTTTGTTTGCAATGTCTGTAGCTTCTTGCCACAGACAGGATGCTCAAAAGCACGTTTTTACACCGATGCAGTGTGACAGCATCGATTTTGTGATAGAAGGAACAGTTGGTGCGGGAGCCGATGATTCCATCTATTTTGATGTGCGCCCCTATACCGACACCAAGAAATATCCGGTTACTGACGGACACTTCAGTTTCACTGTCCGCCAGCCGCTATATAAGTTCCTTCAGATTGAGGACGGAAATGATGGATGGATGCTGATTATTGTTGACAACCAGCCTGCACGTGTTGTGGTTGATTTCAACACGAATACCTTTGTGGAAGGTTCAGATCTGAACAAACGGTTCAACCGCTATCAACTTACTGAAGACAGCATTTACCACCTGATGGAACCACATCAGTTTGACGAGGATCAAACCATCTACAATACTTTGAATAAACAAGTGGAGGAGTTTGAGTGGCAGACTATAATTGAGAATCTGGACAATGTAATTCCTGTTTATTCTCTGGCCCTGCTAAACCAATGCTACGAAATGTCATACGAGCAACTGAAAGAGTGCATGAAGCAGGAATACGCATTTGCCAGCCATCCGGAGATGGAACGTGTCTGGAAGGTTTACTGGGAAATGCAGAAGCGGTTGCCAGGGCAGAAATACCACAATCTGGAACTGGCAGACACGGAAGGCAACATGCACAAACTGTCTGAATACATAGGCCACGGCAATTATGTATTGTTGGATTTCTGGGCATCATGGTGCGGACCCTGCATTGGTTCAATGTCTATGATGAAAGAACTTTACAATAAATATTCAGACCAAGGTCTGCAGATTATAGGATTATCACTTGACAGCGACCACGATGCCTGGGTGAATGCCATTAAACGTCACAATCTTCCTTGGATCCACCTGTCTGACCTTAAGGGATGGGAATCTGACGCATCTGTAGCTTACGGTGTAAGAGCAATTCCGGAGACTGTTATCATTTCCCCAAAGGGCAAGATTATTGCTACAGGTTTGCAAGATGATGAACTGAAAGCAAAACTTGAAGAAATAATCAAATAACCCTACGTTGTTCATCTGAAAGCGTGCGATTTTGGTCCGATGCGGGTGCCGGTGGGTGATGGTCCAGAGCGATGAGGAGATTCAAGCAGCAGGCTTCGGATGAGGCCTGTCTGAGGTTGTTGGAAACGGCACCGAGAGGTGTACTTGCTGTGCATGGGGATAACGGATATCCGTATGCCATCCCTTTGAACTTTGTATTACGGGGCGGGCGCATCTGGTTCCATTGCGCTAAGGAGGGACATAAGCTGGATGCTATCCGCAGGGATGATAAGGTGTGCTTTACCCTACTCTCTGAGCCTGTGAAGAATGAGGGCGAATGGTATGTGAAGGAAAAATAAGGAAAGGAACACAGATACCGGAGACGTATATATATTGACACCTTTATGGTGGGGATGAGCAGGCAGGATGACCTGCTCATTCTTATTTATCTTGAACTGTGGTATCGACGGGCTGGGAACCGGCGGTATCATCTTCTTTTGACTTGTGAATGTAATAATTACCTATTCCTTTCTGCTGGAAGTTGAAGCGACGCTTTGCACCAAGGTCTCTGAGCTGATTGGCAAAATGTAATTTATTCCACAACATAGCTGTTTGAATTAAAAGTGAAACTATTGTCTGATGCAATAGTACTATAATAGCGCGAGATTTCAAAATTTAAATCCCATTGTACAAGCAAATAAAGCCAAACGATGGGATTTGACATGTATGGATTTTGCTTATCTTTGCTACTGCAAACAAGGAGAGAGAGGCGCTGGTTGTGAAACCGGGCCCCTTATATTTCAATTATTGGAAAAGGACTGAGAAGGCTGGTTGAGGAACCGGCCTTTTCTATTGTATGGTGGGAGGTCTGGTATTTTGTGTATCTTTGTTTCTGTATATCGAAATTAATTGGACTCTTGTGGACAAGAATCTACTGATACAGGCACTTGCAAAATTTTTCCTGGGTGTTATCCTCCTGGGACTTCTGATATTTCTCCCGGCTTGGTCTGTGCACTACTGGCAGGGCTGGCTTACATCCCGCTGATCGCCAAGCGGATAAACAATGAGGAGAAGGTTCTGGAGGAAGGGCTGGCGGGTTACAAGGATTACAAGAAGAAAGTTAAGTACAGAGTGATTCCGTTTATCTGGTAAATTCTAATTTATCGGGATATCAATCTGGCGCTGTTTCGGTACTCTCTTGGAGTCATTCCCGTCTCCCGCTTGAAAAAGCGGCTGAAGAAGGTCGCGCTTTGGAAATCCAGCCGGTCAGCCACCTCATAGATGGACAGATCCGTGTGCCTGAGAAGCACCTGGATGCGCAGGATTGCGTGATCATTGAGCCAGTCCATTACACTGCGCCCGCTCTGCTGCTTGACGATAGCCGACAAATAGTTCGGTGAAACGCAAAGTTCTTCAGCATAAGCTTTTACGCTGCGCGGAAGTGATTTCTTGCGTCCCAAGGCATCCATAAACCGTTGGAAGATAAGCTGGCTGCGAGACAGTTCGGAATGGGCACTGTCGGTCTGGCTAATGTGCATATTCTTGAGGTCATACAGGAGCGCAGTCTCCAAATGCTCGACGCTCTTTCTATCAAACTTGCTATGCACAGTTTCCCACAGAAGATCCACGTAATGCCGGATCCGCCGAAAATCCTCTTCCTTCAGCCTAAGATGGGCACATTTCTCAAAATCGACAGGAAGATGGCCGAAGGATAGCATCTGCCCCTCATAATCATCCGACAGGGACGACAGGCTAATGTATGTGTTCTGGGGAATCACGAGGACATCTCCCGGCTGCGTCTCGAAAGGAACCAGGTTTATCTGGTGGACGGCCTTGCCAGCTGTAACAAGCAAAATGCGGCCAAGCTCTACGTATTGCGGTGTATGAATAAGGTCAACTGCCGATGAAAACATAAGTGGCCGGAGGGAGCGCAGTATGGCGATATCCTCTGAAGCATAGATGTCGCTGTTCTCTGAAACATGCTCTCTGAGATGGGCTGGAGCAAGGCTTGTTATTTTTCGAGACATTTTATCGTGCATTTTCCAGGCAAATATACAAATAATCATAGAAATCGTACATTTTTCCATAGAAAAGGGCACATCGAAAACATGCTTCCCGTCCTACCTTTGCAAAAGAAACAAAAGATAGTTTTTGCACGCATTCAAGTTTTATCGCAGGTACTGGGCCGCCATCGGCGGGCTAATCTTTGTTGCCTTGGCTTTTTTCGTAGGCCTTTACGGGCATCAGGTGCCCGCTTTGCAACGCTTCATGGTCCTGATGTATATGGCACTGCCCATCCTCAGTTTCCGGAAAAAGGATACACCATTCGGCTTTGCGCAGTT
Source organism: Bacteroidaceae bacterium (assembly GCA_045534955.1). Lineage (GTDB taxonomy): Bacteria > Bacteroidota > Bacteroidia > Bacteroidales > Bacteroidaceae > Colenecus. The sequence goes on along the minus strand of JAZSKR010000014.1, from coordinate 28,274 downwards.
TCAGGCCGAAGAGTTTGAAGTCAGGCACGGAATCGCTTCGCTGTTCAGAAAGAATTAACCGAATTAACTGATATAACATTATGGGAAACTTTATGAAACACTATGCGCTGGAGATTTACACGGTAATCGCCATGTTGCTTATCACCTTGGTTGCCATGTTTATGGACAATCTTACGGTCATCCAGCAGTTTGCCGTCTGGGTATCCTTCCTCTGCATCCTGCACGAATGGGAAGAAGGCCGATTCCCCGGAGGGTTCCTTGACCTGATTTCAGGTTATGTACTACAAATGGACATCGACAAGGAAACCAAACTGGGAAGCCGTCTTATCACTGCGGTGTTTATTTTCACCATTACCCTCGTCCCGTTCTTCTTCGGTGACCGCATCCCGATGTTTGCCGTTGCAATGGCCAGCTTCTGCATCTTTGAAGGCATCATCCATGTGGTCGGCATCAAGATATTCCAGCGTGAAAAACCCTATACTCCGGGACTGGTAACCGCTGAGATTGAGCTGGTTACGGGAATCTCCCTAATTGTCTATCTGGCCGTGAATCATCTTGGAGCGTGGTACGATTACACCTTCGGTCCCTTTGTCTTTATTGCCTGCTTTGCCTGCATGCAGCGCTCCCTTATGGGAATGATCGGCCTTCGCTACAAAGATATGTTTGCCATTATGAAGAAAAGGCTCGGACGGTAAATTCCAATTTACAGGTCTGAACGATCTTATACAGTAAATTAAGAAGGGAGGTTGATGAATGCGCTGCGGCCATTTATCAGCCGCCCCGTAATCATCAGCTTTCGTGAAAGGTGATGATGTAATGCAAAAAAAAATCGGCTCCACAGTTGTATGTGAGGCCGATTTGTCGTGATTCCGCCGGGATTCAAACCCGGAACCTTCTGATCCGTAGTCAGATGCTCTATTCAGTTAAGCTACGGAACCATCCTTTTAGATTGGCTTTAATTTCTTAAAGCGGTGCAAAGGTACTGTTTTATTTCTACAATCGCACACTTCTTGACCTATTTTTTGCAAGAAATAACGTTTTTATTTCCGCAGAGCCTCATCCAAAGCCTCAAATGCCTGATTAGCATCACCAAACTCCTCCAGCAACTGCACAAACTTACTTCCTATAATGCAGCCTGCAGCATTTGCCTGAGCGCTCTCCAGTGTCTGCTTGTTACTGATTCCAAAGCCAATCATGCGCGGATGCTTGAGCCCCATTCCGTTCACGTGGTTGAAATACTCCTGTTTCTTAAGGTCAAACTCCTTCTGTGCACCGGTGGTGGCGGCAGAGCTCACCATATAGATGAATCCGTCGGTGTTGTCATCGATAAAGCGGATGCGCTCGTCGCTGGTCTCGGGGGTTATGAGCATGATGATACGCACGTCGTACTTATCGGCCACGGGTTTTACCTGGCTCAGGTAGTCGTTGAAAGGCAGGTCCGGAATTATCACGCCGTCTATGCCAATCTCGCTGCACTTTTTAAAGAACGCATCGAATCCGTACTGGTAGATGGGGTTGAGGTAACCCATAAAGACCAGCGGCATCTTTACGTCCCTACGGATGTCGGATAGCTGCTCAAACAGCAGTCTGAGCGTCATTCCGTTGCGCAGGGCCTTGGTGGCGGCGTCCTGAATTACGGGGCCGTCGGCCATTGGGTCGCTGAACGGGATTCCTACTTCTATCATATCGACACCTTTCTGTTCAAGTGTGCGGATTATCTGCGCGGTGCTGTCAAGCGTGGGGTGTCCGGCGCAGAAATACAGTGACAGGATGCCGTTTTTCTTATTGGCGAACAACTTATTTATTCTGTTCATAATTACGTATGTTATTGATAAATACACTCAGTTTGTTAATCTCTTTAAGACCAGGTTCAACCTCAAATTGGCTGTTCAGGTCAATGCCTCGGAATTTGGGATGCTCTATCTCCACAAGACGCTCCTCGGCTCCGGGGCCGATGCCACCGGCCAGGATGAACGGGTTGCTTCCGTCATAACTGTCCAGCAGGCTCCAGTCAAAACTTTTGCCGCTGCCACCCCACCCGCTGCTTTTGGTGTCAAACAGAAACATATCCACGCCGTCGGCACGCTCAAATGCACTGCAGACTTCAAAATCCGATGCCTGAGACACCTGGATGGCTTTCATTATGGGCAGTCCCGTGGCCTTATGTATGGCGCGGCACAATTCCGGCGTCTCAGTTCCGTGCAGCTGTATGCGGTTAAGCCCCAGTTCACGGACCTTTTGGACCACCTCATCGGCCGTGGGATTTACAAAGACCCCTACTCTGCATACATCGGGCAGATAATCGGGCCGGGCGCTCACGTAGCGCTTGCTGCCGTTCCAGCACATAAAACCCATCATATCAGGGCGCAGGTTCTCTACCTCCCGGATATTCTGAGCGTCACGCATTCCACAGACTTTGATAATCATATCGCTGCAATGAATTGTTTAAGAGCCAGGCCCGGATCAGCCTCTTTCATGAAACACTCTCCCATAAGGAATCCGCGGAATCCGGCTGCACGCAAAAGGCGCACGGTATCGGGATTGCTTATGCCACTCTCGCTCACTTTAACGGTCTCTGTGGCCATTTTCTCTGCCAGGCGGAATGAGTTAGCCACATCGGTATGGAAAGTGCCCAGATTGCGGTTGTTTATGCCCGCCATATCGGGATCACACTCCAGATAGTCAAGTTCCTGTTCGCTGTGCATCTCCAGCAGCACCTCAAGTTTAAGGTCGTGCGCAGTGCGTGTAAGTGTGCGGCACTCCTCCTTGCTGAGGTCTGCAGCAATCAGCAGAACCGCATCGGCACCTACAGAGCGTGCCTCAAACAACTGGTACTCATCGACTATAAACTCCTTGCGTAGAATAGGTATATCCACCGATGCACGCACCTGCGGGATAAAATCCAGAGTTCCGCCAAAATACTCTCTGTCAGTGAGTATACTCAGTGCCGATGCACCGCCGGCAGCATACTTGGGTACCACATCCATAGGCTTGGCATCCTCATGAATCCAGCCTTTTGAGGGGCTCTTGCGCTTGAATTCCGCAATGATACCGTAAGGGCTGTCGGCCAGGGCGCGGCTCATGCTGCGTTCCTGGATGCCATCGGCCATAAGGTGTTCCACACGGGCGTAGAGTTCACGGGGCGGAACAAGCTGTTTCTGCTGCTCCAACTCCACCCGCTTATGGGCAACTATCTCCTGTAGTATATCGGCCATTACTGATTGACTTCTACGAATTTACGGAATGCCTGCAGGGCGCGGCCGCTCTCCAGTGACTCACGTGCCATTGCCACACTGTCCTCAATGCTCATATTGCGGTCCATGATACCTATTCCGCAGGCTGCATTGGCAATAATCACATTCTTCTGTGCGGCGGTTGAAGTGCCGTTCAGAACTCTGTCAAATATGGCCGATGCATCCGATATGCTTGCACCGCCGAAAATCTCCTCGGGCGAAATGTAATCCAGACCCATATCCTTGGGGGTATAAACCTTCTCGTAGTAGTTTGTAACCACCTTGAATCCGCTGGTAAGTGAAATCTCATCGTAGCCGTCATAACTGGTAATCACGCCAAAGTTGTCACCAATGCGCTGATGGATGTTGACATAGAGACGCAACTGGGCCTGTGTGGCGGTTCCGTGCAGCGAGTTCTTGGGATGGCAGGGATTTACAAGCGGTCCCAGCAGGTTGAAACATGTTGGGATGGCCAGAGCCTTGCGGGTGGGTCCCACAAACTTCATTCCGTATGCAAACAGCGGTGCGTGGAAGTAGCATACACCTGCCTCATCGAGCGAACGGCGCAGTACATCAGGGTTATCAGTGAACTTTACTCCATGCTCCTGCAGAACGTTGCTGGCACCGCTTACACTGCTGCTGCCACCGTTTCCGTGCTTGGTAACCTTGTAACCGGCTCCAGCAATAACGAATGCCGAGCAGGTGCTTATATTGAATGTATTCTTGCCGTCACCGCCTGTACCTACAATGTCAAGGGTATTCTCCTGATCCAGGTCAATGTGCTTACCAGTCTCCAGCAGTCCCTGGCGCAGGCCTAAGAGTTCATCTACAGTCACTCCACGAGTCTGAATGGCCATAAGCAGGGCTGCAATCTGCTGGTCGTTATACTTACCGTCAATGATGTTCAGCATGATGCTGTGTGTCTCCTCCTGAGTCAGTGAGGTTCCGTCAATGAGTTTTAAAAGATACTGTTTCATATAGCAATGTTATTTATTTGTTATTCAACCAATTATTGATTATTATCTTACCCTGTGGAGTCAGTACGCTCTCGGGGTGAAACTGAATTCCGCGTATATCGTACTCGCGGTGTCTCAAAGACATGATATAACCGTCATCGCTGCGGCTGGTCACCTCAAGGCATTCAGGAAGGTCTTTGTCATCGACCACCCAAGAGTGGTAACGCCCTACCTCAAGGTCCGATGCAAGACCCTCAAACAGGTAATCCTGTGCCGTGAGATGTGCAGGAGTAGCCACTCCGTGTACCACATTACCAATATTGAGCAACTTGGCACCGAATGCCTCACCGATGGCCTGATGTCCCAGACAGATGCCCAGTATAGGCTTGCGTCCTGCATAAGCCTTGATGGCATCGGGCATAAGTCCGGCCTCACTGGGAATGCCGGGACCCGGTGACAGGACAATCTTGTCAAACTGCTCCAGATCCTCAATGCGGAACTTGTCATTACGTACTACTGTCACACTTGCTCCGAGTTCCTTAAGCAGGTGGCTCAGATTGTATGTGAATGAGTCATAATTGTCTATTATTACGGTCTTTATCATAACTTCTCTGCCATTAGGATAGCCTTGCGCAGGGCGCCCAGCTTGTTGTTAACCTCCTGTAATTCATACTCCACATCGCTCTTGGCAACTATGCCGCCGCCGGCCTGGAACCAGAGTTCACCGTTACGGCTCACAAAGGTGCGTATGGTGATGGCCTGGTTCAGGTCACCGTTAAAGCCTATAAAGCCGATGCAACCGCCGTATGCACCGCGGTTATGCGGCTCATACTCACTGATTAACTGCATGGCTCGTACCTTGGGAGCACCGCTCAGTGTGCCGGCCGGGAAAGTGTCAATGAATACCTTTACGGGATCGGCATCATTGTCCAACTCTCCCGATACACGGCTTACCAGGTGAATTACATGGCTGTAGTATTGCATATCCTTGTAGAAGTCTATGTGCACGTTATGGCAGTTGCGGCTCAAGTCGTTGCGGGCCAGATCTACCAGCATCACGTGCTCGGCATTCTCCTTGGGATCGTTCTTAAGGTACAGGGCGTTCTCGCGGTCCTGCTCTGCATTTCCGGTACGTTTGGTGGTTCCGGCAATGGGATCGATGTATGCCTGTCGGCCCTGAATGCGGCAGTGAGTCTCGGGACTTGAACCAAAGATGCGGAACCCGCCAAAGTCAAAATAGAACAGGTACGGACTGGGATTGATGCTCCTCAGGGCGCGGTACAACTGGAAATCATCACCAGTATAAGACTGCTTGAAACGGCGTGAGAGCACAATCTGGAACACATCTCCGCGCTTGCAGTGGGCAATTCCGCGGCGTATGTTCTCACGGTGCTCGTCATCGGTCAGGGTGCTGGTGCAATCGCCTACGGCACGGAATCCGAATGTGCGGAATGTATGTGAACTAAGGCTGTGCTCAAACTTGTCAAGTGAACTCTTATCGCCTTCACCCAGCAACTCAATAAGTGTGAGTTCATTGCTGAAATGGTCAAATACGGCGATGCTCTTAAAGAGCGTGTACTGCATATCGGCCGCATCATTCTCCTTCTGGGTCTCGTCCTTGATGTTTATGTTCTCAAAGTAGCGTACTGCGTTGAATGTGGTGAATCCGTACAGACCGCAGTAGTTGCTGCCCTCACCTTCTATACTGAAATGGCCCAGGAAGTCATTTATAAGGTGTGCGGCATCATAATCGGCATCAATTGAGTGTTCCAGCGTAGTTCCATCAGGGAAAAGCATGGTACCTACTCCATGGGCAATGCTGACAGTGGCAACGGGATTGATGGCAATGAATGACTTGGAATTCTCGACGCCGTGATAATCAGAACTCTCCATGAGTACGCTCTGTGAGTAGAGGTCACGTACGTTAAGGTATGCCGTTACGGGAGTGAGCAGGTCACCTGCCACTTTACGGCTGGCTGTAAGGTATTTAAATAGCTTCATAATCTATCTCATCTTTATGTTTAAGGTATGTTGTAAGGTCTTTGTCGCCGCGGCCGCTTACGGTAAGCACAACCACATCGTCTTTACGGAACTTCATCTTGGGTAGCATGGCCAGTGCGTGGCTGCTCTCCAGTGCCGGAATGATACCCTCCAGCCTTGTCAGCTCAAATGCAGCCTGAAGGGCCTCGCTGTCATTTACAGCCATTACCTGGGCGCGTCCGGTCTTGTAAAGGTTGCAGTGTATGGGGCCTGTGCCCGGATAATCCAGTCCGGCCGATATCGAATAAGGCTCAATGATCTGACCGTCGGGGGTCTGCATCACCATGATACGGCTGCCGTGCAGTATTCCGGGAGTTCCTATCTCCATCGATGCGGCTGTCTGCGGAGTCTCAATTCCCATTCCTCCGGCCTCGCCCAAAACCAGCTTAACGCGCTCATCATCAATATAATGATAAATTGTTCCTGCAGCGTTGCTGCCTCCGCCTACGCAGGCCATCAGATAGTCGGGATAGTCACGTCCCTCCTTCTCCATCAGTTGCTCCTTGATTTCGGCCGATATCACACTCTGCAGACGGGCCACCATATCGGGATAAGGATGCGGACCTACGGTACTGCCAATGATATAGAATGTATCGGCAGGATGACAGCACCAGTCGCGGATTGCCTCGTTTGTGGCGTCCTTGAGGGTCTTGTTGCCGCTGTGAACGGGCATCACTTCGGCCCCCAGCATACGCATGCGCTCCACGTTCACTGCCTGGCGCTCCACATCCAGCGCACCCATATAAACCCTGCAGGGCATATTCATGAGCGCGCAGACGGTTGCTGTGGCTACGCCGTGCTGTCCTGCACCGGTCTCTGCAATGATGCGGGTCTTGCCCATGCGCTTGGCCAGCAGGATCTGTCCTATTGAGTTGTTTATCTTATGGGCACCGGTGTGGTTCAGGTCCTCACGCTTCAGGTACAGTTTACATCCGTACTTCTGGCTCATACGTGATGCGTAATACAGCGGGCTTGGACGGCTTACATAGTCACGCAGCAGTGCATGGTACTCTTTCTTGAACTCCGCGCTCTCAATAATGGGCAGGTAGCTCTCTTTCAGGGTTTCCACGGTCTTGTAGAGTATCTCGGGGATGTATGCACCTCCAAACTCTCCGTAGTAACCGTTGCTGTCAATCTGATAAGTATTCATTGCGTTTAATTTGAATTGTTGGAACTAAAAAAGGCCCTTCGTGAGTACCGAAGAGCCTTTGTATTATATGTTCATTTATGGATATATGGCTTCTACCTCACGATCTTATGTATCCTGAGTTCTGCCACCACCAAAATGATACGTTCATTGTCATTATTATGCTTTTTTGCTTGATTTGTGCTGCAAAGTTATGTAAAAGGAAAATACAAAATGCAGGTTTTTGCTACTTTTTTTTTGTCGGGTTGCAACGCCTTTTGCAAAATTCCTGACAATCGGTCAGCGGTGCCGGGATATACTATTCCGCTCATTCCCAAACTAATAGCTGCATCTATATTATCCTTGCGGTCATCAATAAATATGCACTCACAAGGATTAAGATTATACCTTGAAAGAAGCAACTGATAGATGGCCGGTTCGGGTTTTGCAAGGTGGACGGAGCTGTACCGTTCCATTTTGCCAAAGTGCCCCACACTTCCCTCCGCCACAAGCCCTGTAAACGCCCCGTCTGTGTTACACAAGCTCATTAAGAGCACGTGTCCCACACGTATCCCCCCGCTAATAACATCTGGAGGAGGTCACTGTGTTACACTTTGGCAAAATAGTAGTTCTCAATCCGACAATCATAAAGAAACGACTTAGCCAGCCTTTTTACTAAAGATTATAAAGCCTGTTGTTTTAAGAACGAAAGAATCTTTTCATTCTCGCCACTGCCAGTAGTGGAAAGTCTAAGCAATGGCATACCGTAAACCTCAAGGATATGGTTCTTCATTAAATCACGTTTGTGCTGGACTGTCTCATCATTATGGTAATTATAGCCGTCCGTTTCAACTGCAAACACTGGCTTTCTGGTCACATGGTTCACTATAAGGAAATCAACATGTGTGCTGTAGTGTGATATGTATTTGCGCTCTTCATCATTTAGAAGAGACCAGTCCTTGATAAACGTTCTTATGGGAGTGTGACATAAAACACCCAGGTAAGAGTATTCCGGATTCTTCTTAAGTATGTTCTCAATCAAGGAAAAAGTCAAGTTCTCAGAGTCGTATTCAGATATGTTCTTATGCTTTGACAGGAAAGCCAATCGCTCACTTGTGTACTGGCTGTATAGATAGTCAAATATAGAGGTAATCTTGCTCTCTGTAACCTGGAAATTGTTGTAGGTTATGTAATCAATCAGTTCTGTAAGATTGCCCTTGTGCTCCTGCTCATTACCGGATATCACCAGACAAAAGCTCTTCTTGGCTCTGGATATGGCTACATTGAGAAGATTTGGATCATCGCTGAATTCAGTTATCTGATCATCAACCACACTCATAATGATAGTGTCCTTTTCCCTTCCCTGATACTTATGGATGGTGGCTGTCTCAATCGTAGGTAACTGAGCGTTAAATTCATCCACTTGCTGATTATATGGCGTAATAATGCCAACATCTGTACCCTTCTTTAATGTAGGCAGTACCTCCTGTTTAACTACATCTATCTCACGTTGATTATAATGGCCGCGTGCATGGTGACCGGGTGCAGTCCTAATTGCCATCATCACATTATCTTCATCATGATCCTGAGTCATTATTAGCAGATTGCCTCCATAATAGCGTTGGTTACAGAAGTTTATAATCTTTGGGTGACAACGATAATGTTCCCTGAGAAGCGTTTGCTTTACATTAGGAAGGATTCTACATACAGACTGCAGGAAACTGTTTTCAGCGCAATTGTATCCCATTGCAACCTTGTATTCATTGAAAATGCCATTTAGTTTCAGCCTGTCCTCATTACTCATAACATTGGGCAGCTGAAGAGTATCACCCACTATCACGGCATTCTTAGCACAAGTCAAAGCAAGAGTTCCAGTCTCGATAGAAACCTGTGATGCTTCATCCATTATCAGATAGTCATATTCCATATCTGGAATGGCCGTCCGTGCGGAGAATGTGGTGCTGAGTACAACAGGATATTGTTTTACAAACTCATCAGCATTTTTCCGGATCTCATTCACAGTTGTATAAACAAATCGCTCAACTTTGTTATACTTACTGTATAGTACATCTTTCAGAACCTGCATGGAGAATGTGGAGAGTCTTTCATTCAAGGTCTTTGCATCCAATGTGGCAAGTTGTTTTTCTGTATGAGTGATTTGATCGGATAGTTCCTTAAGGCGCACCTGATAGTATAACGCTTGTAGTTCCTCAACAATGGACGAAATGTCAACCAAGTTAAAAGGAGACTGTATGCCAAGAATATGTTTCCTCTTAAAATTCAACCAGGCCAATCTCAAGCGTTCCATCAGTCTTCTCCATAAACCTGTTGCTGGTGCATCACCGTCAGCATAAACCTGAAAGTTAAACCAGAGCCTCATTAGCTGCTTGGAATTTATGCCGTCCTTGGGTGTATAGGTGTCGTCTTCAATGTGGTTGTCCTGTTTGAAATGTTCCCATTCTATTCCTATGTCCTTAATCTCCTGTTTGGTTGTAGCCAACTCTTCTTGTAGAGCATAAACTTCTCTCAACCTCATAAGAGTGTCGGATATAATTTGCTTCTTATCATCGGATTCATTCTTTGTCAGCTTCCACGTTTTTAGCTCTTCTGGAACCTTTGGCTGAGTTTTGATGAACTCCTCCTTGTTTTCCCTCTTTCCCAACGGCGCAACAATAAAATCAAGCCCATATTTCTGTAGTTTTTCCTGTACATTAGTCGTTGCTGAGTTGTTGTTTGATACCACTATGGCTGTTTTTCCCTGTAGCAATAGATTGGCAATAATATTAAGTATGGTCTGCGTCTTACCTGTTCCAGGAGGACCCTGTATCACGCTTATCTGTTCCTCAAAAGCAGCTGCAACAGCATGTTCCTGGCTTGCATTACATCCAAATGGAAAAATCAACCTTCCGGAATTATGCTTTTTTACAAAATGGCGTGAAGGAGCCAGATATGGAGCAGCTGCCAAACTCTCAGGAACAAAGTCTATACTGTCATAGAGAGAAGGCAAGATACCTCCATGCTCTTCATCCTTACCAAGTTCGTTTGTCTGAGCAATACGTTTAAGATATTCAAACACATTCCTGGCTTTGTCATCACTCAAACATGAATGTATCAGTTCTACCGTTCCGGGCATCAAATCTCTTGTATAACCGCTCTTGTAAGTTATACGCCAATATATCTTGAACCCACGTGTATATGAGAATACATCTGTTATGCCCCATTCCTGGTGCCCGCCAACAAGAACCCTAATCTGCATAGGGTCATGCCACACAGCATTATTAAGAATAACCACATCATTATATCGGTAATGGAATGTCTGTGGGCTATTCTTGAACTTTACAGCATACAAGCCTTTATTCTCCAAACTGATTTTCTCAATCTGAAGACCTTTGGGTTCCCCCTTGATTAGGATAAATGCATGGGATGATTGCATATTATTCTAAACTGCATTGGTTCAACATTATACAAAAGTACCAATTATTTTTCCCTAAAACCATAGAATTCTATATCGATTCCATATTGATACTCATTGATAATATATCCCGCTTTTAAATAATCCATTCTGGCGTTGTTCCTTATAATAATATCAATTATTCTAACTCCAGATGGCAGTTTGCTATTGTAGTTCCGGCATCGGCCACGAATACATATACAGATTTGTCCTTTGTCTTCTTCTTGACTTCTATATAACAGGAGGTCGGCTTTTATGCCTCTATATTTGGTGTTGACCTCACAGATATCATATTTTATTTGTTTTAGGTCATAACCCTGATTCCAAAACGGATATATAATAAGAGTCTTCGTTTCAAACACTTCCTTAAGCATATTTCTGATCTTATCAAACTTAGGATTACGTCCATAACTATTCCAGGAGTCATCGTTCTTGGGGATATGTACCTTGGGGATTATCCACTCGCGGTCCTCAGTTGAATTTATAAGGAAGTCTTTCAGTTCAGCTTTATCAAGAGACTGGTAATTGATGTCTATTTCTAAACATTTAAGATGGTTGTCAACTATTATCTTACGCTTTTTACCATCGACCTTGTGATTAACGTAGAATTCAATAAGAAGGCGTTCACCATTTTCCATAATGGCTTCTGCGTCAGGCCTTATTCTATATTGTTCATCCCATTTTTCAATTTCAACGTGATGAATCTGAACTGAACCAGAAGGAAAGTAAGAACTCTCGCTATATGGCAACATAATACTACCAGATTCCTGGAGTATTTCTTTTGCTAAAATGTGTAGCATGCTTTCGTATGCACCTTCACATTCAAGCCCTTTCGCATGTGCAAAATGGTGCTCACGTACCATTCCGCCATTTTTGGCATAGAGTAGCCCATTACAGTTTGGGCAGCGACAACCACATTTCAAGCCTTTAGCGACGGCATCAACATGGACGGAGGCTCCACCTTCATCCAGTGCATAAGTCAAGAAAGCTCCCATAATCAGAATCTCCTTTCTATGAATTTCAGAAGTCCTCCATCCAGTTCCTTCGTGCCTAGTGGAGCACGGAGAAATCCATGTTTCATCAGCTTTTCTTCTGTAAGTGTACCTGGCTTTGTCTTTGCTACCAGGCGTAGTCTGGCGTATTTTGTTTCGCTCTCGCTCTGGTTGATTCTATCCTTGTCTACCCAGAACTCCTCTTCCTTAACCATCCAATGATCATATCGGATGTTTATTTCTTCGACCTCCATCTTATATCTGATTTCACGGTCTTCCGAAACATAAACATATATGATATCACCAATATTGACATTATAGCGGCTCTGCTGCCAATGGTATTCACCATATTTCTCCAGGCATTCAGCAAGTCTGAAAGTACTGCGTTTCGCAGTAATCATCCATTTTTTATGTACTTCGGGAATAATGTGGCCAACCCTCTTTATTGCGTTGCCATTGGGTACAATGTCTATGTGACAATCCATAGCAGCTGCTATCCTACACAGAATATCAAGACCTGGTGAATACTTCCCTTTTTCAATGCGACTTAAATTAGAAGCATCAATATCGGCCAGTTTGGCTACTTCTTGAGCTTCTAATCTGCGTTCCAATCTAAGGCTCTTGATTTTGGCACCAAAGCGCTCTCGTTCATCACCACGGTCAGGCCCATACCAGAAAATACTCGCCCAACAGTTGTATTGGTACATACCACGAAGTATTGGCCCCATAATTACTTCAGGATCACCTTGGTAGTATCTGTCAAAGAGTGCAGCAATAATTTGACAATGCTGCTCCTGTAACTCAAATGGGATTACTCCGGAGAGTCCCAGCGTGAAACGGTCACCTTGTGGCGTTTCAACCGTCACCCTATCAGGGCTGACGAATTTTGTTTTAGTCTTAAATTCCATAATTCTGCAACAGGATTAACCTTAAAAACCAAGAATTACGGAACAAATATAATAAGAATAATACGATTTGCAAATTTACCAATCGTATTATGCATTATTGAAGTGCAAAAGGATAGTTTTACAAAATCTGGAATCAGCTTAAAAGAATAATAGGCAATCTAGCAAAAAGACTGTATGAGAGTCTCTTCTTTTTTGTTTAAAAAATGTAACAATTCAGTCAAAATCATTTCGACGATGCATACATATTGTTAACTTTGTATCCTAAAATAATAATCATATTCCATGGAATACATAATATACAGTGACGAATCTGTCTCTAAGGGAGAATTCTTCTCCGACTTCTTCGGTGGAGCCCTTGTTACCAATAAGAATTTTTTCGAGGTGAATTCTGCCCTTGAAGCCAAGAAGCAGGAACTAAACCTATTTGGAGAAATCAAGTGGACAAAAACCTCTGCAGGTTATCTGGGAAAATACAAACAAATGATGGACACCTTCTTCTTTTTCATCAAGCAGAATAAGGTTAAACTCCGTATCATGTTCCAGGAAACCCACCATGGTGGAGAGGCTTTTCATCAGGACCAGATTGCCAACAGATACCATCTCCTCTACTACCAGTTTATCAAACATGCTTTTGGTCTGGTATATCATGATGGAGATCATGATGAAACAGTATATCTAAAGCTCTATTTCGACAAGCTCCCTTCCTCTACGCAGGAAAATGACGCATTCAAGGCACATATTGTATATCTGCAGAACCTAAGACAATTCCTCCAAGCAAAGATAGTCATCCGACCTGACGACATATCTGAGATTGACTCAAAGAAGCATGCTATCCAGCAGTGCATGGATATTGTACTAGGTGCGATGTCATTCCATTTAAACAAGAAGCATCTTGAGATTCCTGAAGGGCAGACCGAACCCGGTAATAAAACAAAGGCCAAGGAAGAACTCTTCCAGCACATCCTTACCCTCATCAAAGATGCGGACGGGATTCCAGATTTTGATGTAACAAAAACCACGCTCCCTGACCGTGCCAGAGACCGCTGGATTATCCCATATCGTCATTGGAAGTTTCTTGCTGCAGAGTTCCGTCATAAGAACTGAGACGGCCCTATAAAAAAAGAAAAAGCCCCGCCAACACTACTAATCCGCTCAAGTAGGAACTTAAGACTTCATGTTGCACAGGTCTTTTCTGATGCAAAAATACGAATTCTTTTTTGTTCTGCAATTATTTCAAGTTTTTCTTAGACAAAATAAGATAACCTAGCAAACTGTCCAAGAGGAAAGGATTTTTGTTAATTCATGACGCAGAGCATGGGCGGTGCCGGGATACACTATTCCGCTCATTCCCAAACTGATAGCTGCATCCACATTATCCTTGCGGTCATCAATAAATATGCACTCACAAGGATTAAGATTATACCGTGAAAGAAGCAACTGATAGATGGCCGGTTCGGGTTTTGCAAGGTGGACGGAGCTTGAAACTACGTAGTTGTCAATGCTTCCGATGGTCTTGAAACGGCGGCGGGCCTCGGTAAATGTGGCGGCCGGCCAGTTGGTAAGGCCGTAAATGCCGTAACCGTTCTGTTTGAGGTCCTGAATAATCTCCAACATGCCGGGAATGTCACCGTTACACATATCGAACCAGCGGTCGCGGAACAGCGCTATGTCATCGGCATACTCCGGATGTTGAGCTTGGAGTTCTTCAACACATACGTCCATATCCTCGCCCCGGTCCATACGTGTGAACCATTCACGGTTGCAGATGTGACTTGTAAAGTATCGGCACTTATCCTCATCACCGTTAAAAACGGGCAGGAAAAGATATGCCGGATTCCAGTCTACAAGGACGTTTCCGTAGTCGAATATGATGTTTTTAATCATTTGATGCTGTGATTGTTATGGTATCATTCGTGATGCTGTCCGCAACGGCCAGACCAACCATCTTCATGTAGCCGCTTACAGCCTTGAGATACTGCGGCATATCATCGGGTGCAATGGGATCAACAGCCGGCAGATCCATGCGCAACGGGTCAATGGCAGTGCCGTTCTTGAATACGCGGTAATCCAGATGAGGACCGGTTGCCGTACCGGTCATGCCTACATAACCTATCAGCTGGCCCTGCGATACGTGAGTGCCTACTGCTATGCCTTTGGCAAAACCGCGCAGGTGCATGTATTCGGTGGTATACGTGGAGTTGTGCTTTATCTTGATATAGTTGCCGCCACCCTTGCTGTCCCAGGCACGGGCTGTAACCACGCCGTCACCTACTGAATATACCGGTGTGCCCGACGGAGCGGCGTAATCTACGCCGTGATGGGCGCGTACAATCTTCTTGATAGGATGCAGACGGGCGTTTGAGAACTTTGAGCTGATGCGGGTGTAACTGAGCGGAGCCTTAAGGAAAGCGCGCCTAAGACTGGTTCCGTTCTCGTCAAAATACTCGCCGCGCTCATTGTGATATACATAGCGGAAAGCGTAGTGGTCTGTTCCCGATGTTATGAAATTGGCTGCAAGAATATTGCCTGTGGCCACACGTACGCTGTCGGCAAACATCTCCTGATAATAGACGGAGAATGAGTCACGCCTCTGGATTCCAAAGAAGTCTATGGTCCAAGAGTAGATATCGGCCAGCATTCCGGCCAGATCCGGGGCGGCTCCCTGATCGATCATTGCGTTCCAGAGAGATGACTCTATGCTGCCGCTAATATAGTTAAGAACGGTATCTACATCTATTGTACCGGTGTAGCTGAATATGCTGTCAGTGAGCGAGTAGACGGCGTAATCGGTCTTGTTTATGTCATAGACAAAGTACCTGGCAGTGGCAACCGAATCGCGGTCACGGACTACGTGATACGGCTTGCCCGACTGCATCTTGCGTACGCTCCAGGTCTCCTGTGATGCCTTTTCCAAATGGTAAATGGTTTGTGACGAAACATCATATCTGTAAAGTATGGTAGAGAGCAGTTCATTGCGCCCTATCACTCCATCCTCGACATCCAGACTGTCTATGTTGATTCCCCAACGGATTAACGGCTCCGGTACGGGTTCTGCGGTCTCCTCCTGTTCAGTCTCAGGTGCATTATTATTCTGTTTACATGACAGTGTGATAGCGATCAATGCAGTCAGAACAATTATATGACGCCAGAATACCCTCATCCCTCTATATCTGCAAATCCTTTGATAATCTCCTGGTTAAGAGCCTCACTTACAGGGACAAGCGGCAGACGCATCACGTTCTCAAGTTCTCCGCGGCTTGACATGAGAGCCTTTACTCCGCAGGGGCTTCCCTCACGGAAAATAAGCCCGTACAGCGGTGAGAGTTGTTTCTGTATCTGCTCCGCATCGGCATAACGCTCCTGCATGGTAAGGTGTATCAGGTCCCCGAATCGTTTGGGTATCGCATTGCCTATCACCGAGATAACGCCCGATGCACCGCAGCGGATAGCCTCCATAGCCAGGCTGTCATCACCAATGATTACATGGAAACCCTCAGGTGCGCCTGCAATTATCTCCTTAACCTGCTCCATATTGCCCGATGCCTCCTTGATACCTATCACGTTCTTGAACTCCCTTGCAATGCGGAGTGTGGTCTGTGCGGTCATATTGACTCCAGCTCTACCGGGAACATTATAGAGTATTATAGGTTTGGCCGATGCTTTGGCAATCTCTGCAAAATGGCGATAGATGCCCTCCTGTGAAGGTTTGTTATAGAAAGGAACGGCAGTCAGTATGGCATCCACGCCCTCCAGTTCATAGTTGTGTATGTTTTCCAGTACAGTGGCAGTGCAGTTGCTGCTGCATCCTACCATAATAGGTATACGTCCGGCATTCTGCTTTATCACGAACTTTATCACCTGCAGGCGCTCGGCCTCAGAGAGTGTCGGGGTCTCGGCTGTGGTTCCAAGTACACACAAATGATCGGTTCCTCCGGCTATAAGGTTCTCCACTATCCTGGCAAGACTGTCAAAATCTATCTGACCGTCATTTTTGAAAGGTGTAACTAGGGCAACGCCCAATCCCTTAAAAGGGTATGAGTAATTCATTGGTTGTTATTGAAGGTTTTTCATTAATCATTTCCAAAAACTCAGTCTCCGAGACCAGCCTTACGCCAAGCTCCTGCGCCTTTTCACGTTTGGCGGGTCCCATATTGTCACCGGCCAGCACAAATGATGTCTTGGCCGATATGCTGCCGGAGTTCTTGCCTCCGTGACGCTCAATGAGCGCCTTGTATTCATCGCGTGAGTGGTGGTTGAACACACCGCTTATCACGATTATCTTGTCTTTGAGCAAGTCCGATCCACCCTCCTGCTCCTCCTGTGCCAGTTCCATCTGCAAGCCAAACTCCTTGAGACGGTTAACCAGTGCGCGGCTGCGCTCATCGGCAAAGAAAGAGACAATGCTCTGTGCAATCTTGGTGCCGATCTCGTTGACTGCAGTGAGTTGTTCCACAGTGGCGTTCTCAAGCGCCTCCATTGATTTAAATGCCCGTGCCAGTATCTTGGCCACGGTCTCGCCTACAAACCGGATTCCTATGGCAAACAAAACCCGCTCAAACGGAACTTTCTTGGAGTCCTCTATGCCGTGCACAATGCTTACGGCCGATTTCTCGCCCAGTCCCTCCAGACGGCATATGTCCATTGCCTTAAGTGTATAAAGGTCAGCGATATCCTTTATCAGGCCTGCCTGGTAGAAAAGGTCGATGGTCTCGGTTCCAAGACCGTCTATATTCATGGCCTTTCGGCTCACAAAGTGCTCAATACGGCCCTTTATCTGGGGCGGACAGCTTATGGCATTGGGGCAATAGTATGCGGCCTCACCCTCGTAACGGATCAGTTTGGTGCCGCACTCCGGGCATACATCGGCAAACTTAACCGGATCACCCATCAGAAGGGAACGAGAATCCAGGTCTACTGCCGTAATTTTGGGGATAATCTCACCACCCTTCTCCACATATACCATATCGCCTATATGCAGGTCCAAACCCTTGATAATATCGGCGTTATGCAGTGTGGCGCGCTTTACAATCGTTCCTGACAGCTGTACGGGGTCAAGGTTGGCAACCGGAGTCACGGCACCTGTACGACCCACCTGGTACGATACGCTGTTAAGGCGTGTCAGTTGCCTCTCAGCCTGGAACTTGTATGCAATTGCCCAGCGCGGTGACTTGGCTTTGAATCCCAGGTTGCGCTGCTGTCTTAACGAATTAACCTTGAGCACAATGCCATCAGTTGCAACCGGCAGGTTCTTACGCTCTGTGTCCCAATAGTTTATATAGTCAAGCACCTCATCGATAGTGGTGCATTTCTTCATGTGGTCCGATACCTTGAATCCCCATTTCTGTGCCTCCATCATGTTCTCATAATGGCCGTCACAGGGTAACTGCTCACCCAGCAGATAATAGAGGTATGAATCCAACTGGCGGCGTGACACCTCCTGCGGGTTCTGCAGTTTGAGTGTGCCCGATGCGGCATTGCGCGGGTTGGCAAACAGAGGTTCCTCCTGCTGCTCACGCTCGGCATTAAGGCGCTCAAACGATGTCCAGGGCATCAGAACCTCACCACGAATCTCAAAATTGCGGGGATAACTGCCTTTCTGCAGCACCAGAGGCACTGATTTGATAGTGCGAACGTTATCGGTCACAATATCGCCCTTGACGCCGTCACCGCGGGTTACAGCCTGAACCAGCTTGCCGTCCTCATAAATCAGGGATATTGAAAGACCGTCATACTTAAGCTCACAGCATATCTCAAACGGCTCGTTAAGGAGGCCGCTAACACGCTGAAAGAAATCCCTCACCTCCTGCTCGCTGTATGTGTTGTCCAACGACAGCATGGGATAACGGTGCTCGGCCTGCTCAAAACCCTTGCTCAGGTCGCTGCCTACACGCTGTGTGGGAGAATTGGGATCGTAAAGTTCAGGATGACGCTCTTCCAGGTCAATGAGCTCATGCATAAGTTTATCAAACTCGATATCGGATATGACGGGAGCGTTCTGCACATAGTACAGGTTGTTGTATTTATGCAACAACTCGCGCAGCTCTATTATCCGTTCGGTTTCACTCATTTTTATACCCTGTCTTGAAAGTGCAGTTTTCAGACCGCGAATTTACGCATAATTTTGTAATTTTGCAGGCGTTTAGAGTACATATTTATGCGTATAGATATACTGACAGTATTTCCCGATATGCTTGAGGGTTTCTTTAACTGCTCAATGATGGCACGCGCCCAGAAAGCCGGTCTTGCCGAGATACATCTGCACGACATAAGGGACTACACCACCGATAAGCACCACAAGACCGATGACTACCCATTTGGAGGCTGTGCCGGCCTTGTAATGAAGATAGAACCCATTGACCGTCTCATAACCGACCTTAAGTCACAGCGTGACTACGATGAGGTAATATACACATCACCCGACGGAGAGCAGTTCAACCAAAAAACCGCCAACAGCCTATCCCTGCTAAACAACATAATCATTCTGTGCGGCCACTACAAAGGAATCGATTACCGCATCCGCGAACACCTGATAACCCGCGAGATAAGCATCGGAGACTACGTCCTGACCGGAGGAGAACTGGCCGCCGCCGTAATGACCGACAGCATAGTACGCCTAATCCCAGGCGTCCTCTCCGATGAGCAGTCCGCCCTATCCGACTGTTTCCAGGACAACCTCCTGGCTCCACCCGTCTACACCCGTCCCGCCGACTACAAAGGCTGGCGAGTCCCCGACGTCCTCCTATCCGGCAACCAAGCCCTAATCGATGACTGGGAATTCCAACAATCCATGGAAAGAACCAAAAAGTTAAGGCCAGACCTTTTGCAGTAACCCAGCTAAGCGAGCGAAACTTTTGGGGTATTGACAGGCAAAACCATGGCCGCCCGTGGGCTTGTGAACGGGAGGGGCCCGTCACTAAGAAGATGCTCTGGAAGATGGGAGTTTACTCACGTCTTTCAGAGCGTCTTATTAGGGATGGGAGGGATAGCGCGAAGCGCGTAGTTTTGACGTCAATACCCCAAAAGTTTCCCAAAAACTATTCTAAAGCTCCAATTATTTCTTGAACGGAGGTGAAATTATGACGTTCAAGATAATCCTGAATGCCGTCGATAACTTTCTCAGAGATGGAGGGGTCGATGAAATTTGCGGTACCAATCTGAATAGCCGATGCGCCCGCAAGCAGGAACTCTATTGCATCAGTAGCCGAGCAGATACCACCCAGTCCGATGACAGGAATTTTTACCGCCTTAGCCGTCTGCCACACCATACGCAGCGCAACAGGCTTTACAGCCGGACCACTCATGCCGCCGGTAACGGTAGAAAGAATAGGCTTACGCTTCTCAGCATCGATAGCCATACCCAGCATAGTATTGATAAGCGATACGCTGTCAGCCCCCGCACCCTCCACAGCACGGGCAATCTCAGTAATATCAGTAACGTTTGGTGAAAGCTTGACAATCAGAGTCTTATCATAAGCCTTGCGAACAGCAGCCACAACCTGTGCAGCGCTATCCGGATTAACGCCGAACGCCATACCACCCTGCTTTACATTAGGACAGGAGATATTGAGCTCAATGGCCGGTATGTCATCAAGAGTATTGATAATGCCGGCAGTCTGCACATAATCATCAATACAGGATCCGGAAACGTTAACTATAATATTTGTCTGGATTTTTCTAACCTCAGGATAGATGTGGTCAACAAAGTAATCCACGCCCTTGTTCTGGAGACCTACGGCATTGAGCATACCCGATGGAGTCTCCGCCATACGCGGATAAGGATTACCCTGACGCGGATTGAGAGTAGTACCTTTTACAATAATGGCACCCAGACGGCTGATATCCATAAAATCGGCATACTCAGTACCGTATCCGAACGTGCCCGATGCCGTCATCACCGGATTCTTGAGTTCCAGTGAACCTATCTTAGTATTCAGTTGAACCATTTCAGTCTGTCAATTTCAAAAACCGGACCCTCTTTACAAACACACACGTTGCCCTGATCGGCCGTATCCTCAACACAGCACAGGCAGGCTCCTATTCCGCAAGCCATCTTATGCTCCAGAGATACCTCACAGGCCATCTCATGCTCCTGTGCCCATCGGGCCACAGCCTTAAGCATAGGCGTGGGGCCGCAGGCGTATATGCGGTCAAATGCCTCGCTGTCCATAAGCAGGCTGTGATTGGTTACAAAACCCTTCTCGCCGGCCGATCCGTCCTCGGTAGTCATGAACAGGTCACCGTACTTGAGGAACTCCTCCTTACGCAGTATCAGTGATTCACTGCGGCCTCCAAACAGGAATGTAGGTCTGATGCCATGATCGGCAAACTCCTGTCCCAGGAACAGCAGAGGCGCCACGCCAACTCCTCCGCCAATCAGCAGAGGCTTGGATACATGGGTGCTTCGGTAATTGAATCCGTTGCCAAGCGGCAGCATCACGTTAATCTTATCACCTGACTTGGCATCGGCAAGAGACTGCGTACCCTCACCCACAATCTGTATCAGGAATTCAACAAGATTGTTTGTGCGGTCTATGGCGTGTATGGAAATAGGTCTGCGCAGCAGCACCTTGGCCGACGGAACCTGGAGTTCGGCAAACTGTCCGGCAATCATGTCAGGCAAATCGCCGGGATATTGCAATGTAAGCAGTGTGGCGCATGGGCCGACCATTCGGTTATCGGCCACCGTCATATCTGTCTGGAATTTCTTCATACGTTGTAAAATAGCACTGCGAAGGTACAAAAAAAGGTGCAACCCCAAAAGGCTGCACCAGGTTAGTTATAGGTTCAATTAATCAGTATTCCTGAACGTTCTTGAAATCGCGCCACTCCAGACGTCTCTTGTAGTTCATAACCTGACCTCTGGGCACGTAGAGCTTGGCGTTCTGCTTGGCGGCATCGTCAAATACGTTGGGACAGTGAGCCGGCCACATACCATGAGCATTTACAAGCATCAGTTTGGGGCAGTTCTTGAATGACTCGGCACCTATGATTCTTACATTGCCTCCCAACTCAACCTCCTCAAGGGCTGAGCAGTTCTTGAACGAGTTGTCACTGATGGCGGTCACAAAGTTACCTACAGATACTTTCCTGAGGAATGCATTGTCCATGAATGCCTCTGTACATATGATAGCCACCTCTTCTGATATAACATACTCGGCAGTCTCCTTCTTGGCAGGATACTTGATAAGCATCTTGTTGTCCTTACTGAACAGGATGCCGTCAACATCCTTGTAGGACTGATTGTTCTCATTTACAGTGAATTTCTTTATGCCGGAGCAACCCTTGAATGCACCGTCCACGATGCGAAGAACGCTGTACGGAATATCAATAGAAGTAACTTCGGAGCAACCGTAGAACGCATTCTGATCAATTTCCATTACACGGAAGGTGAAATCGTCGTTCTGTCCTGTAGTGATAAATGAAGGTATGCTTATATCTCCCTTGTATGTACTGGGACCGTCATCAAAGTTCTTTCTGCCGTTGGTTCTGTCCCATGTAAGGGTTACGTTACCAAAGTTATCCAGAATCTTATAACATAAGGTGGTACCATTATTGTATTTTACAGTAATGATTTGATCCTCAACCGTTGCATCAAGCTGTTTTACAAGTAATGTCTGCCAAACCTCATTGTTAGATCTTTCTTTTGCGGCCTGCTTGCTGCTACGGCAACCTACCAGTGCAAACACTGCGATAGTTAAAACAAATAGATATTTTTTCATAGCTGTAATTGGTTTAATCTTGTATCAGCAAATATAATCACCAAATTCTAAAAAATCAAAAAAACCGTATTAATTTTTAAAATCCGATAAAAATTTCTGATACGTACCGTCAGAAAAGAATACAACCACCTCTCTTATTCTCTTTCCTGCCGATGAATTTACAGCATCCAGAACAGCCTCAGAATCCCTGCTGGCGCGTCTTTTACGCGGTTTTGGAAGGTTTTCTTCCCCCTTGAGATTTGAATTTTCGGGAGATTTCCGTACATCATCCGGAAAAAACATAGTCTCCATGCCTGGCAGAAGGGGATAATCGTCTTTGACCGGCTCGTTCTGCTGCAATTGAGGAATGGCCGATCCCTTACCGTTAAGAAGCCATTCCAGTTCAACATCAGGAAAACTGGTATGAATAGCCATTATAATCTTTAGGCTGGGTTCATTTCTGCCGCTTAGAATATGCTGGAGTGTTGCGCGCTGTACTCCGATGGCGCTTGCAAACTGTGTCGGATTCAGATTCAACAGTTGCATCAGTTCTTCAAGTCTCTCCCTCATAGGAAATCTGGTCTTTTTTGATGTTCGTTACAAATGTATCAATCATTTTTGATATTTGCAATAATAATTTGTGTCACACTTTTGTATGCAACATTTGTAAACATCAAACATTTGTCACCTGTACCCTGATGAGATCCGCCGATATCAGGCTTATGCGCAACCCAGTGATTGGAATTTACTTTAGATTATTATTATAATATACTGATATTTAATCATATAAACAATTCATTTACCTTTAATTTGTTTGATTTGCGGTGATTTGTATATAAAGACGGGATTTCTTGTTTTAATGATTTAGGTTAGAAGGGATAATTATCCTCATTTATAGTGAGTTATGATATATTAATCAAAATGTATAGCATTTTGTATAATAGCTGAAAGGGATTATGACCGGTATCCGAATAACCGTCTTCCCGAATGGACCAATTGCTATTCGCGCGCCGATATATTGGTGTTACAATTGTAAATTCTATCGCTGATAATACAAATGTATTTGTTAACAAAAATAAAAGACCATCTTTTGGATGGCCTTTTATACAATTGGTGCGCGAGATTTTAAAATTTGAAACAAATCTGCACTCTTCCCTGAAATATCGGAATTTTGAAAATGTCAGTGAAGTATCATATACAACAGTTCCTTGAGTAGTCCCTCTCCCGTATTGGCTGTAGAATCAACACCTTTAGACTTTGCGTCATACCTGCGTATGGTGCTAATAATCTGCATAGTCTGCGTAGCCGTATAGTTGCGCATGCCGGTTGTGTAGTCCCTCACCCCCCATGTGCTTCTGAGGTCTAACTGTTCGGCAATACCGCTGTCTGTCTTGTCCGGGGCATAAAATGCAAGCATCAGATTTGAGAAATACGGAAATATTGCCGCTGTAACCAGTTGTATGGGATAAGTTTTGGGGTTGCTCTCGTAATATGCGGCTATCTTGTTTGCCTTAAGGATATTCTTATTGATTATGGCGTCGCGGAATTCAAATATATTGTAATCCTTACTTATACCCACATGCTCCTCTATGAACTCCGGAGTAATCTCTTTTACGCCCTCAGGCAATGCTGTAATCAGTTTTTCAAGTTCTCCGTTCATGCGGCACAGATCCGCTCCCACAGATTCACTCATCATGGAAATGCCTTTGGAGGACATCTTGAGTGCATGCTCGCTCAGGAATTCCTCTACAAACTGAGGCAAATCATCATCCTTCACCTTCTTGGATTCAAACAGTACCCCAACCTTCTCTATCACAGCTACAATCTTCTTGCGCCTATCCAGAGAACCGTTTTTATGGCAGAAAACCAGCACTGTGCTTGGTTGCGGCTGCTGCAGGTATACACTCAGTATGTCCGATGCGCTTCCACCTGACTCGGAATCCTTCTTCATGAGGTGCTGAGCCTCCTTTACGATGATTACCTGACGGTCAGAACCCATAGGATATGCCCTGGCGCGCTGTATGACCTCATTCATGGAGGTCTCGTTTCCGTAAAGGACCAACTGATTGAAATCCCTGGCCTCCTCGGGCAGAGCATGCTCCCTGATGTAGTCGGCTATGGAATCAATAAAGAACGCTTCTTCACCCATCAGGTAATATACAGGCTTGTATTTTCCTTGTTCAAGTTCCTTTAGAACCTGGCGATATGCTGTTCCTGCTGTTGCCATTTCAAATCCTTATTATTAAATTCGCTGTGTTTTACAAATATATGACTGATAATTTGAATTTGCCACCTTTTGAGCCGAAAATATCCGAACAGGCTGGAAAAACAGCCGTTTGGGACCCTATTCGCAAGCTCTGGACCCCTCTCACTCCCGAGGAACATGTCCGTCAGGCATTTGTATCATATCTTACTAACTACAAAGGATATCCACAATCCCATATTGCAAACGAGCAGGCCATAACCCTAAGCGGAATGAGCCGCAGATGTGACTCTGTGGTATATGATAAAGCCGGTCAGCCCAAAGTAATAGTGGAATACAAACGCCCCACTGTGGCCATTACCCAAAAGGTATTCGACCAGATAGCCCGCTACAACCTGGTTCTCCATGTAGATTACCTCATAGTCAGCAACGGCCTCAAACACTACTGCGTAAAAATGGAATATCCCACAGGGAAGTATACCTTCCTGCAGGATATTCCAAACTATTCTGATTTATAAGATTATTCCTCGTCGGCTGCAGCCTTGCGGGTACGACGCTTGGGAGCCTCAACCTTCTTGGCCTCCTCCTTAACGCCTGCCAGTTCGGGATCAATCATAATACGTCCGCAATACTCGCAAACGATGATTTTCTTACGCATGCGGATATCCAGCTGACGCTGAGGCGGAATCTTGTTGAAGCAACCGCCGCATGACTCACGCTGTACATATACGATACCAAGACCGTTGCGTGTATTGTTACGGATACGCTTGAATGACTGGAGCAGACGGGGCTCGATGTTGAGTTCCAGATTCTTGCACTTCTCGCGCAGACGCTCCTCCTCCTGGCGGTTCTCCTCAATGATCTCCTGAAGTTCTGACTTCTTGACCTCCAGGTCCTGCTGCTTCTCGGCAACCAGAGCGCGGTTGTTCTCAATCTCCTCCTTCTTGGCGTTGATGGCGTTTGTGAACTCACGGATACGCTTCTCGGCCAGTTCAATCTCCAGGTTCTTGAACTCAATCTCCTTGTTGAGAGAATCAAACTCACGGTTATTGCTAACGTGGTCCTGCTGCTCCTGATACTTGTTTACAGCCTGCTTTGAAACCTCGATGGTGTTCTTGTTCTCAGCAACGCCCTTGCTCATTTCAACTACATCGGCACTGGCCTTCTCGATACGTGTGGTCAGGCCGGCAATCTCATCCTCAAGGTCCTGAACCTCAAGAGGCAGTTCGCCGCGCAGTGTCTTGATCTTGTCAATCTCGGTCAGCATGGTCTGCAGCTGATACAGTGACTGGAGTTTCTCCTCTACAGAGTACTCGCTGGGGTCTTTCTTAGTGTTTGTTGCCATAGTTATATGTAATAATTTATCGGATTCGTCTTGTTTGCAGTCTTGAGCACTCTCAGTTCCGGGAATGCCTCCTTAAGGATGTCGGCAATCAGGTCAACCGTGAACTGCTCGCTCTCAAAGTGTCCGGCCTCAATCAGTTTGATGGTGCCGTCATAACCAAAGAAACGGTGATACCCTATCTCGCCGGTCATGAATGCATCAGCACCCTGCTCTACTGCCTTGTCGGTCAGGAATGCGCCGGATCCCCCGCATACAGCCATACGTTTTATCGGGCGGCCAAGTTCTCCGTTGTGTCTGATGCATGTTACTCCGAACTTCTCTTTAACCAAAGACAGCAACTGATTCTCTGTCATTTGCTTAGGGAATCGGCCGATAATACCTGCGCCGTTACCGTCGGGCTGCTCATCCAGAGGTTTGACATCGGTCAGTCCCAGAACGTTTGCTATACGCATGTTTACGCCCTTGCTGGCGTTGTCCAGGTTGGTGTGGCTGGCGTAGATGGTAATACCCACACGTACGGCGCTCATCACGATGCTTCCTATGCTGTCATCGGTAAGACGTTTGAGCGGACGGAACAGCAGCGGATGGTGCGAAATAATCATATTGCATCCGTTGTTGATGGCCTCGTCAACCACTTGACGGGTCACGTCCAGACACAATAAAACCCCTGAAACTTCGGTCTCTGTAGTTCCAACCTGCAAGCCTGAATTATCGTAATCATCCTGCAGTGGCAGAGGCGCGAAACTCTCAAGGGCATCAATTACCTCCCTGATTTTCATCACCTTTATCTTTCTGTGGTGCAAAGGTAATAAAAAAATGCGAATGTGTCACTTTTTCTTCATTGTGATAATTCCGCCAAAGTGTCCCACAGCAGTGTGGCTCCTGAGTGCTTCTGGGGCCGATGAGCGTGGAACACCCCCCCTAGATAAGGCTGTGTCCCACACAGACCCTAGCGAGAATACGCTCTCACGCGGGTTGCTGTGGGACACTTTGGCGAAGGGGTATTCTTTTATATTTACGGATATATTTGCTGACAGGATTAAGCCTGAGTCTGTTATTATACTCTGATTCTTTCTCCAGTTTGCCATTTAAGAGGCCGTATTTATATGTCTTTACGAAATTAAATCTCTTACGGCCGTTGTCATATCTGTAAATTACTGTTTTGGTCCGATGACCGCAATGGTAGCGCCATACCGTTTTGGCAAGTATATTATTGGGGTATTCAAGAGCACGTGCTACAGCCTTTACAGGGCGCTCCTTCCTGTCATATTTATATTCCGCTCTTGAATCTGTATACTCTATGGAATCAACATCATCGAGACAATAATGATTAAAAACATACTTTCTTCTAATACGTCCTTTGCTGTCAAAGACGTATTCCATAGTCTGCTTATAATGGAAAGCTGAATCTGATACTATCCTGCCCTTTTCATCCGGTTCATAAACAGTCTTGGATATTACTCTCCATGTGCTGTCCGGTCTTGTCCAACGAATCACGGTTTTTGTCGTATACTTACCATCCCAAGAGTACAGAATAGTATCACCTTCCGATTTGTTTAATACTATATCAACTACCGGTTCATTTTTTAAAGGAAGAATAGTGTAATTATGCGTTATTTGTTTGTAATTGTTCCTATATCCTACATATCTGTTCAGTGAATCATAATAATAATAACACTGCCTATCACCAGTGCTGTCTGTGACCATCTGGCCTTTTGAGTTATAATATGTTTCAGATATTAAATCCCGGCCATCCAGCTTACAGCGATATAATTTTTTTGATTGTATTACACCTTGCTGATTGAATGAGCGGACTAATACAGTCGTATCACCGATTGTGTTATAACGGATCTCTAATGAATCAATGCCACTGGCAGTTTTCATAACCTGATAATCTATTGTAGAAAACGATCTAATGGTGGTTCCATTATAGTATTGATAAATCACACCTACTTGAGATGACAACTGACCGTCATCATATTTGTATGTGGTACGTTCATCCAGTTCACCATTCAGGTACCATTCTTCTTGATATAGTCTATACGATGCGCACTGGCAGAAAACCAGCGGCAGGAGGACCATTATTGCTTTTGTCACTTTCATACTGATTTGATTTTGCGACAAAAGTAGATGGTACATTACGGCAGCGCAAGGATATGGCGCTGCAAAACCGTTGCAAAGTGCGTTTCCCTAAAAAAGGTTGACTCGGATTGTCTTATTCCTGATAGAAGTTGACTCTGGTTATTCTTATTACTGCTATAGGTTGACTTGTGGTTGACTTGATTCGTATGCAACCAGAGCTGGTTGCAAAGGTAATGGGTT